>CANNDF010000002.1 GCA_947503305.1 uncultured Dokdonia sp. | reverse complement strand
AGATGAAGGGTTAAGAACAGACTTAGGACTTTAATAAGGATTGGAGATTAACGATTATAGATCGATGATTTTTGATGCACTAAAGGGGTGGTTGTAAAGAGGTTTTTGTAATTTTTCTTATACAAAAACCGAGATACTTTCCGTTTCCTAGACTTTACTGCAGATGAAGGGTTAAGAACAGACTTAGGACTTTAATAAGAATTGGAGATTAACGATTATAGATCGATGACTTTTGATGTACTAAAAGGGTGGTTGTAAAGAGGTTTTTGTAATTTTTCTTATACAAAAACCGAAATACTTTCCGTTTCCTAGACTTTACTGCAGATGAAAGTTTAAAAATGGAATAATTATCTGGAGATTTTTATAATTTTCATATCATAAAAAATAAAACCACATCTTTTGTTAAAGAAACTTTAAAGCATTTCTGCTCGCTTTCATTTTGGTTATATTTGAGAAGACTCAAACACAACCACAATGCGTAAAATTATATTTGCATTTGCTATTATTTTCTGTTCGCTTTACGGCAAAATAAATGCACAAGGAATCACGATACAACCTAAAAAACCTACAGCTTCTGACATCTATGAAGATATCAAGAAACTCAATTTTTTAGGATCAGTATTATATGTAGCTGCTCATCCCGATGATGAAAATACAACAGCCATTTCCTATTTTGTAAATACAGTAAAAGCACGTACCGCTTATCTATCGTTAACACGTGGAGATGGAGGTCAAAATATTATTGGACCAGAACTCCGTGAGTTACTAGGTGTTATACGTACTCAAGAATTACTTGCTGCTCGTGCAACAGATGGTGGTGAACAACGTTTTACCAGAGCCAATGACTTTGGATATTCAAAACATCCTGATGAAACCTTAACTATTTGGAATAAAGATGAAGTGTTAAGTGACGTCGTATGGGCTATTCGTACATTCAAGCCAGATGTGATTATCAACCGTTTTGATCATAGGTCTCCAGGTTCTACCCATGGTCATCATACGTCCAGTGCTATGCTTAGTGTTGAAGCATTTGATCTTACTAATGATCCATCAAAATATGCAGACCAATTACAACATACAGAACTATGGCAAGCACAACGACAATTCTTTAATACCAGCTGGTGGTTTTATGGAGGGAGAGAAGCCTTTGCAAAAGCAGATAAATCTAATCTAGTCAAAGTAGATGTAGGTACCTATTATCCTGGATATGGATTATCAAATACAGAAATTTCATCATTAAGTCGTAGTCAACATAAGTCCCAAGGCTTTGGAAATACAGGAACACGAGGTACTAGTGACACTTATTTTGAGTTACTACGAGGAACCATGCCTAGTAATGGAGATGTGTTTGAAGGAATAGATACATCATGGGGTCGTGTAAAAGGAAGCCAGACAGTCGCTACACTTCTGAAATCTGTAGAAGAAAATTATGATCATGCACATCCTGAGAAAAGTATCCCCAATCTTGTAAAAGCGTATACTGCGCTACAAAAATTAGATGATAAACATTGGAAAACCATAAAAAGTAAGGAAATACAAGATTTGATAGCTGCTTGTTCGGGATTATATCTCGAAGCCAGAGCAAATACGGCTACAGCAACTCAAGGAGAAGAAATATCTCTACAGCTAGAAGCCATCAATAGAAGTTCTGAACAAATGACTCTCAACGCCATTACACTTCCATCTGGAGAACGTATTACAGTTACAGAAAAACTTTCTCATAATAAAGGATATAAAGGCAAAGGAGCATTCCCTATTACTCAAAATTTTAAACCAACCAATGCGTATTGGTTAAATAATCCAGGAACCTTAGGAATGTATCGTGTTGATGATCAAAAACTAATTGGAAACCCGGAAACACCAAAAACAAATAGGGCTACTTTTGAAATTTTAATTTCTGGAGTCCCCTTTACTTTTGAAAAACCTATTGTTTACAAATACAATGACCGTGTAAAAGGAGAAGTTTATCAACCCTTTGAGATTGTGCCAGAAATATCTGTGGCCATAAAAGATAAAGTACTCATTTTTGCCGATGCTAGCTCAAAAAAGATTCCAGTTACTTATACTGCACACAAAGACACAATAGCGGGTACTTTATCATTAGAAGTTCCAAAAAACTGGACGGTATCTCCTCAAAATGTAGCTATTACAACTACTCTAAAAGGAGAAAAACAAACTATAGATTTTACAGTAACTCCACCATCAACACAAAGTGAAGGTATTATCACCCCAAAAGTTACTATAGGGAATACTAGCTATGACAAAGAACTAGTAACTATAGACTACAGTCATATTCCATTACAATCATTATTCCTTCCTGCCCAGGCAAAAGTAGTACGCTTAGATATCCAACGTAAAGGGGATTATATAGGCTATATTCAAGGAGCAGGAGATGCGGTACCTCAAAACCTAGAACAAATAGGTTATCAGGTAGCCATTATCAAACCCGAAGAAATTACAAAGGAAACCCTATCACAATTTGATGCTGTAGTTGTAGGGATCCGTGCTTATAACGTAGTCGATGAGTTGGTAGGTAAACAACCAGCATTACTAGAATATGTACAAGAAGGAGGAACTATGATTGTACAATATAATACTAGTGGACGTTGGGCAAATACCAAATTTGGTCCACCTTACCCTATGAAACTCTCTAGAGATCGTGTTACAGATGAGTATAGTGATGTTCGTATTTTGGCCAAAGACCATGCTCTCATGAATTTTCCAAACAAAATTACACAACAAGATTTTGAAGGGTGGACACAAGAGCGAGGTCTTTACTTCCCAAATGAATGGTCAGAAGAGTACACCCCTATTTTATCTATGAACGACAAAGGAGAACCTGCAAAAGACGGAAGTCTACTTGTTGCACCCTATGGAGAAGGGCATTATATTTATACAGGTTTAAGTTTCTTTAGAGAGCTTCCTGCAGGAGTCTCTGGTGCCTATAGACTTTTTGCAAATATGCTATCAATAGGAAAAGAAAAAACCGAAAAAATCAAAGGATAAACTATGAATAAAGAAGCAACGTACGTCTGGCGGAAAACATATACCTTGGTTTTAATCGTAAACCTTATCTATTTTATTATATTTTTCTTATTAATGAATCGATTCGCATAATATGGAACTGATTGATTGGATTGTCTTAAGTGCAACACTTATTTTTATTGTTTTATATGGAGTCTATAAAACACAGGGAAGTAAAAATGTAGAAGATTATATACGTGGTGGTAATACCTCCAAATGGTGGACTGTAGGCCTTTCTGTAATGGCTACTCAAGCAAGTGCTATTACTTTCTTATCTACTACAGGACAAGGATTCTATAGTGGGATGGGCTTTGTCCAGTTTTATTTTGGATTGCCTATTGCTATGGTGATCATTTGCCTTGTATTTATACCCATCTATCATCGACTTAAAGTTTTTACAGCCTATGAATATCTGGAAAGTAGATTTGATCTTAAGACACGATCACTGGCCGCTATACTATTTTTAATACAACGCAGTCTCGCAGCAGGAATAACGATATATGCCCCGGCAATCATTCTCTCTGCGGTACTAGGATGGGATCTTACCCTACTTAATATCGTTATTGGAATCGTAGTAATTATCTATACCGTATCTGGAGGGACAAAAGCAGTAAGTGTCACTCAAAAACAACAAATGGCCGTTATTTTCATAGGGATGTTTATTGCCTTCTATCTCATTTTGCAATATTTACCAGATGAAGTCTCATTTACAGATGCACTGAGTATAGCAGGCGCAGGAGAAAAAATGGAACTCTTAGATTTTTCTTTTGATTTTAACAATCGATATACGGTATGGAGCGGACTCATAGGAGGAACCTTTTTAATGCTTTCGTATTTTGGTACCGATCAAAGTCAGGTACAACGTTATCTATCTGGAAAAAATATAAGAGAAATGAGACTGGGCCTTATTTTTAATGGCCTCCTTAAGATTCCTATGCAATTCTTTATCTTATTGGTAGGTGTGATGGTTTTTGTTTTCTATCAGTTTAATGCAACACCATTAAATTTTAACCCTATGGCTACAGAAGCTGTATATAACTCTACATATGCAGAAGACTATAAAGCTATAGAAAGACAATTAAAACTCAATCAAAAATATCAAAAAGGAGCTGCCTTTAATTATGCAAAAAATCCAACAAACGACGTTTTTGAAGAAGCTGGCGTGACAGGGTCCTATATTGCAAAATATGCTAAGGAAGACAAAGAATTAAGAGCCAAAGGAAAAGAGCTTATTAAAAAAGCATCGGCAAGTGTGGAGTCTAATGATAAAGACTATGTATTTATCCATTTTATTCTTAACAATTTACCTAAAGGCCTCATAGGCCTCCTGCTAGCAGTTATCCTCTCGGCAGCTATGTCATCTACAGCCTCGGAGCTCAATGCACTGGGAGCAACAACAGCCATCGACTTATATAAACGTAATGTCCGTGAGGAAAAAGAGGATTCTCACTATGTAAATGCTACAAAAGGATTTACACTGCTATGGGGAATTCTTGCAATTATCGTTGCTTGTACCGCTAGCTTATTTGAAAATTTAATCCAACTTGTCAATATTATAGGGTCAATATTCTACGGTAATATTTTAGGGATATTCTTACTTGCCTTTTTTATAAAATATGTACGTAGTAATGCTGTATTTATAGCAGCGCTTATTACACAGGTTATTGTATTAATAGGGTATTTTGGAGATTGGATGCCGTATTTATGGCTTAACCTATTCGGATGTGTCTTAGTTATGGGAATAGCTATCATTATAGAAACCCTTTTTAGATCTTCAACCCCTTCATCTACTATAGAAAATGCATAAAACTCGCTGGGGAATTTTAGGATGTGGTAAAATTGCACATGAATTTTCACAAGACCTTCTCAAAACAGAAGGAGGACTCCTTCATGCGGTAGGAAGTAGAAACCTTGAGAAAGCCACACAATTTAAAGACACCTATCAAGCGATCAAGGCATATGGTACGTATGAAGAACTAGCCCAAGATCCAGATATCGATATTGTATACATTGCGACTCCCCATATGTTTCATAAAGAGCATACCTTGTTATGCCTCCAATACGGAAAAGCGGTCCTTTGCGAAAAAGCATTTGCTATGAATGGTCAGGAGGTCGAGGAGATGATTGCTTTCGCGAAAGCAAAAAACACCTTCCTCATGGAAGCCTTATGGACACATTTCTTACCGCATTATACTTTTGTATTGGATTTGGTCCATTCTAAAAAACTAGGCGACATCACGCATTTGGAGGCCGATTTTGGATTTGACGCTCCATATAATGCCAGTAGTAGACTTTACAATAAAAGTCTGGGAGGAGGAAGCCTCTTGGATGTAGGTATCTATCCGGTATTTGCAGCGCTCAGTTTAATAGGGGTTCCTGAAGCAATCAATGCCACGGCAACAATAGGACCTACAGGAGTCGACCATAACTGTACCATTACGCTAGATTATAAAAATTCAGTAAAGGCCCAATTATACAGTGCTATTAATAAAAATACTTCTACGACCTGCCATATCACTTTAGAAAAAGGTAAAATACATATTAATAGCCGCTTTCATGAGCCTACTAGGGTTACCGTTATTACAGATGGGAACTCACAAACTCATGAATTTCCTGTAAGCGTACTAGGGTATCACTATGAAATACTACATTGTCAAGAGATGCTTTCTCAAAACAAAACAGAAAGCCCCATAATGACTTTTGAGAAAAGTCGACAACTTATTCATATCTTAGATCAAATACGAGAAAAAATAGGAGTACACTATTGAATACTAAAAGAAATACAATTTTTGAAGAGACACAACCTATGTATGGGTTTGTGGCATTTTTTATATTGATTACTCTAGGAATGCTAGCTTCGACTTATTTTCAATGGGGGCGTAACCCCATTAGTTCATGGGGACTAGCCATTATACTTTCAATAGTGACAACCCTCCCCGTTTTTCTATTTTATAACATGAAAATTGTAATCGATACCAAAACAGCTTCAGTACGTTTTGGAATTGGGTGGTTAAAAAGGAGTATTGCTATACATGACTTAGACCTTACTACGGCACAAATTGTAAAAATTCCATGGTATGCAGGAATCGGCTATAGAATAAATAACCGTGGCACATTTTTTAATACAAAACCAGGAAGTGCAGTATATATAAAAACAAAAAATAAGCTATCAGAGTTTTATGTAGGCACTCGTCATGCAGAAGAAATCATTCGTTTAATAGAAGAACTACAAAGTACATAATACAAAAAAACGCCTCCAGATCTGGAGGCGTTTTTAATAAGATATAAAAAGAGTGACTTATAGTCCTCCCCACTCTTTAAGAGAATCTGTATTTAATTTTACATAGTCATCGTTACCCGCCTCTTTTGCACCTGCAAGAGACGCTTTTGCTGTTTTGATAGCACCCGCTTTATCACCACTCTTTGCTAGAATTAATGATTGCTGACGTAATTGCCAGAAACGTGGCTTTTCTATTAATGACATTGCCTTATCCATATACTCTTTTGCTTTATTGATATCCTTATCGTTAGAAGAAAGATATACAGCTGCCGTATAGTAATCGCCAGCGCTAGGCCCGTTCATTACTTTATCGATACTCGCCATTACAGTCTCATCTGCAGGAACTCCGATAGGAACCGCTACATACGTATTTTCCCATAAGATCCCAAGATTCCCTCCATTATTGGTAAGGTCATCCATAGTGATTGTAAACGTCTCTATATCCATAGGCATTGCCATTGTGTTTACTTTTACTTTAGCAGCTACTTTACTATCATCCCATTCCTGAGGTGTTCCCCAGTTAGACGCATCACTATAGAACATTACTTCCCAAGAATCTTTAGAAGGCTTTGTATATATAGCATATTCACCAGCTTTTACAGTACCTCCTCCTATGGTTACATCTGTAGAAAAAGAAATCTTTGTATTTGCGTTTGCACCCGTACGCCATACTTTTCCATAAGGTACTAAATCTCCAAAAATAGTTCTCCCACGCATCGCAGGGCGAGAATATTCAATAGCAATGTCTGTAAGACCTACAACCTGTTCCATTTTGGCAAGTGGACTCGGTGCAGGAGTTTTAATTTGCGCATAAGCTCCGATTGTAAAAAGCCCTAATGCAGCAATAAGAAGTAATTTTTTCATGGTTTTTGTTTTAAATTAAGTTGTTTACTAAGTGTCCGCTTTCGCAAAAGCGGATGTAACCCTACAAAAATACCAAACCTCACAATCAATGAATGTTAACGAAACCTTAATAAAGCATCCCGTATATTTGCAAAAAATCTACCCAAATGAAGCGTTATATCGCCGAAATTATAGGCACATTTTCCATGGTTTTTTGTGGAACAGGTGCAATGACCATTAATGAAATAACAGGGGGTGATGTCACTCATCCTGGAATTGCTATTACGTGGGGGCTTATTGTAATGGCTATGATTTATGCTTTTGGAGATATCTCTGGAGCACATTTTAATCCTGCAGTCACAGTTGCCTTTGCTTATGCCAAAAAATTCAGCTGGCGCGAAGTTCCCAAATACATCATAGCACAATGTATAGGGGCTATTATGGCAAGTAGTATCCTATTATTTTTATTTCCTGAGAGTCAGTTCCTAGGTGCAACCCTCCCCTCTTTTGAACCTTATAAAGCTTTTATTCTGGAATTATTACTCACCTTTTTCTTAATGCTAGTAATTATCAATGTATCTACTGGTTCCAAAGAAATTGGGGTAATTGCCGGGATTGCAATCGGGAGTGTAGTACTCCTGGAAGCTATGTTTGCTGGCCCTATGACCAAAGCTTCTATGAATCCTGCACGATCTCTGGGACCTGCCTTACTATCAGGTAATTTACAACACTTATGGCTCTACCTTACGGCTCCTTTTATAGGCGCATGGCTCGCTGTGGTAAGCTGTAAACTGGTCAAAGATGATCAATGTTGTGATGATCCTGATTGCTAAGCAATATTGACAGCTCATTTTAGTGGAAATTATGTACCTTAAAGTACTAATTTTCACCTACAAAAAAATGACAACTGTATCCCGAAGAACATTTAATAAAACCCTTACCAAAGCAATAGGAGGAGTGGCCTTAATGAGTACAATGCCTATGGCATGTGCCCTCCCTGATACTCAAAAAAAAGGCCTCGGAGTTGCTCTCGTAGGACTGGGTACTTATAGTACCTATGAACTCGCTCCCTCCTTACTGGAGACAACCCATTGTCATCTCGCAGGGATTGTTACAGGTACTCCTGAAAAAGAAAAAATCTGGAAAGAGAAGTACAACATCCCGGAAGATAATATCTATAACTATGATACCTTTGACAGCATTGTAACAAATGATGCGATAGATATCGTATATGTCGTCCTTCCCAATGCGATGCATGCCGATTTTTGCATACGCGCGGCAAAGGCTGGTAAGCATGTAATCTGTGAAAAACCTATGGCTGTAAGTGTTACCGAATGTGAAGCTATCATCGCGGCCTGTAAAAAAGCAAATGTAAAACTAAGTGTAGGTTACCGATTACATTCTGAACCGCATACGCAGGAAATACAACGGTTTGCACGAGAAAAAACCTTCGGAAAAGTAACTTATATTGCTACCGAAGCGGGATATCCTTCTAATGGATTTCCAAATCAATGGCGACTTAATAAGGCCTTATCGGGAGGTGGTGCTTTAATGAATATGGGAGTCTATGCTATACAAGGGGCTATATACGGGATAGGTGAAAATCCTATATCGGTACGTGCACAGGAATTTAGTACCAACCCTGCTTATTATAAAGATACCGATGAGACCATTACCGCCCAGTTTGAATTTCCCAGTGGAGCTGTAGGAAGTATATTTACGTCTCATAATGCCAAAGCCGACCGATTGTATGCATCTTGCGAAAAAGGGTGGTATGAACTCGATATCGCGTATACTTATGGGCCGTTGCATGGACGTACCTCCAGAGGAGATGAAATTACATTTCCTCATAAACGACAACAGGCTTTACAAATGGATGATTTTGCCCTGCATATTACGCAAGGGGCTCCTAATAAAGTACCCGGAAGTATGGGACTGAGAGATTTAAAAATAGTAGAAGCTATTTATAAATCTATAAAAGAAGGTGGAACAAAAATTCCATTGAACTTAGGCTAATTGTACTTATTACATTTTGTTTAACCCAAAATGCTTTTTTGTTAAACAATTTGATTGTATTTTTATACTCTATGAAAATATACACGCTTCACGCCAAACAAAATTTGCCCATTACAGTCGCACAGGCTTGGGATTTTCTGTCTGATCCAAAAAATCTAAAAACGATTACTCCCGATTATATGGGTTTTTATATTCTTTCTGGCGCAGACCGTCCCATGTATCCTGGACAGATCATACAATATATCGTCACACCTATGTTAGGAATTAAAACAAAATGGGTTACAGAAATTACCCATGTACAGGATCAATCATATTTTGTAGATGAACAACGTTTTGGTCCTTATGCTTTATGGCACCACAAACATTTTATCAAAGAAATTCCTGGAGGTGTAGAGATGGAAGATATCATAGATTATAAGGTCCCCATGGGAATTTTGGGGCAACTCGTACATCCCATTCTGGTAAAACCTAAGTTAGAAGCAATATTTTCGTATCGAAAAGAAAAACTGGTTGAGCTTTTTGGAGAGTATCAACCCACACATGATTGATTAAAATAATTTATAATACACAAAATATTAGGTATGGTAAAAAATATTCTATTAATAGGTGGTAGTCACGGGATTGGATTTGAACTCGCACGCTTACTCCACGAAAAGCACAATGTCTATATTGCATCACGTACCAATGAGAACTTAGGCAATCTGGATGTTAACCATATCGCTTACGATGTAGAAAACGATACGCTTGATCAATCATCTTTACCAGACTGTCTGGATGCTTTTGTATATTGTCCTGGGAGTATTAATCTCAAGCCATTTACTGCTCTTAAAACCGAAACATTTAGAGAAGATATAGAGCTTAATTTTATAAGTCTCGTTTCTTGCGTGCATCAAGTTATGGATAGGCTTAAAAATTCCAAACAATCAAGTTTAGTATTTTTTAGTACAGTAGCTGTAAAAGTAGGAATGCCTTTTCATACCAGTGTCGCAGCTGCCAAAGGGGCTATTGAAGGTTTTGCAAAAGCACTAGCGGCAGAGTATGCACCTAGCCTTCGAGTCAATGTGATTGCGCCTTCTCTTACCGATACGACACTTGCCAAACGTCTTCTGAGTAACGATAAGAAAAAAGAACTCATGGATGCCCGACATCCTTTAAAACGGATTGGAAATCCTGAGGATATTGCAAATGTGGCGGCTTTTCTTATCAGTGATGAGAGTAATTGGATTACTGGGCAGGTTCTTGGAGTCGATGGTGGTATGAGTACTTTACAGGTACGATAAACGTATAATACAACGGTTATGAAATGCATATAGTAGCTTCTTCTCGTATCAGTATTTTTTGGTTTCGCAGAGATCTGCGGCTGGAGGATAATGTAGGGTTTTCTAAGGCATTACAAGCTGGGTTACCTGTATTACCTATTTTTATTTTTGATACGACTATTCTGGATAGGCTTCCTAAAAAAGATGCCCGAGTTACCTTTATCTATGAGCAATTACAGGATTTACATAAGGTTCTGGAAGATAATGTACAATCTGGTATTGCTCGTTATTATGGGACGCCCGAAACTGTTTTTGAACGCCTTTCTCAGGAATTTGAGATTGCAGCTGTCTATACCAACCATGACTATGAACCGAATGCTATTGCAAGGGATACGAGGGTGATGAGTATGCTTTCGCGAAAGCGTATTGCTTACTACTCCTATAAAGATCAGGTGATTTTTGAAAAGAACGAGATTACCAAAGATGACGGTAATCCGTATGTGGTCTATACTCCTTATAAACGGAAATGGATGGCGACTTTTAAGGCTGCAACCGATGTACAGGCCTATGATACGCATCCCTATTTTGATACGTTGGTGACGGGGATCTCCTTCCCTGCTCCTACTCTGGCAGCGATGGGGTTTGAGATGGCCACGATCAAAGTACCTCCGTATACCGCAACGTCCCATCTCATACAACAGTATGAAGCGACACGCAATTACCCTGCGATAAAAAACGGAACTTCCCGACTGGGACCTCATCTACGGTTTGGGACTGTAAGTATCCGAAAAATGGTCCAGAAAGCCATTGCCGAAGAGAATACAGTCTTCTGGAGCGAACTCATCTGGCGAGAATTTTTTATGCAGATCTTATGGCATTTTCCGCATACAACACACAAAGCGTTTAAACCTAAATACGATCGGATCTTATGGCGCAATAATGAAGCTGAGTTTAAAAAATGGTGTGATGGGCAGACAGGATATCCTTTTGTAGATGCGGGAATGCGGGAGCTTAATACTACAGGGTTTATGCACAATCGCGTACGGATGCTGGTGGCTAGTTTTTTATGCAAGCACCTCCTGATTGACTGGCGATGGGGAGAAGCCTATTTTGCAGAGAAACTTCTGGATTATGACCAGAGTGCCAATGTAGGTAACTGGCAATGGGCTGCTGGATCGGGTGTAGATGCTGCTCCTTATTTCAGAATTTTTAATCCTATTACACAGATCGATAAATTTGATGCTCAAAAAGCATATATCCATCAGTGGGTGCCCGATCTACAAGAACTCTCCTACCCACCTATGATGGTCGATCATAAACTCGCTCGGGAACGCTGCTTAAAGGTCTATAAAGAGGCAGTGGGATAAGTCTCATATCGATATCGCATTACATAATAAACTGATGGAAGGTTTATATAGTATTGGGATAAAATAAAATATGCTTATCTATGGATGTAACATTTTTTGATTTCTGCATCTAAAGCAAAATTTAAATACAGAAATCATGAAAAATATCATCTTTTTATTTTTAGTAGCTATGCTTTCCTTTTCGCTTCAAGCTCAAAAAAACAACCAGGCTATCTATGTAGAAGTAACGGGTCAAGGGGATCCTGTATTACTAATCCCTGGATTTACAGTTCCTGGCGATAGTTGGGAGGCAGTTGTTAAACAATTAGAAAAAAGCCATGAATGTCACGTAGTCACTCTTGCAGGTTTTGGAGGAAAAGAACCCATAGAATTCCCATGGCTTCCTAAAGTAAATGAAGCTCTTGAGGATTATATTCGTATGAACGAATTAAATGACATAACGGTTATAGGTCATAGCTTAGGAGGAACTGTTGCTACATGGCTTGCTAGTAGAGAAGGTTCTAAGTTATCAAAAATCATACTAGTTGATGCATTACCTGCTTCTGGAGCAATTATGTTTCCAAATTTTAATCCTGATTATTTAAAGTATGATAGTCCGTATAATAATCAACAACTTGCTATGAATGAGGCAGATTTTGAACAACTCGCCAATAATATGTCCAAAGGTATGAGTACTAATAGTGACGCTCAAAAGCAAATTAAAAAATGGATCCTTGAAGCTGATCGAAAAACGTATGTGTATGGTTACACTGATTATCTTAAATTAGATCTTAGAGAAGATTTAAAAAATATTTCTATCCCCGTGTCTATAATTGCTGCAGATCAACCTTATGGAAAAGAAATGATTATCAAAACCTATAAAGATCAGTATGCAAATTTACATGACTATAACTTAGTTGTTGCAGAGAACGCTGCTCATTTTATTATGTATGACAAGCCCGAGTGGTTTATGGATCAAATTCAACGTATTTTACTTTCAAAAGAATGAATTTAGAAAAGGATTTTACTAAAATCTACCACACACACGCTCCTAAAGTTTATCGGTTGTGTTTGGGATATGCTTCTGGTAATGATGAACTTGCAAAAGAATGGTTGCAAGAAACGTTTATTAAAGTCTGGAATTACAGAAAGTCTTTTAAAGAAAAATCATCTATTGGAACTTGGATTTATAGAATTGCTGTAAATGTATGTTTGAGTGATTTACGAAAATCTAAGAAACATTATCAAATCAATGAAAGCATCTTATCCTCAATCACTACGGATGATGAAAATAAATATGATAACAAAATAAAAAAAATGTATCACTGTATCGACCAGCTTACTGAGCAAAATAAGGCACTTATTATTCTAGAATTAGAAGAAGTGCCGCAAGCTATCATTGCGGAAACAGTAGGAATTGCTCATGGTGCTGTACGAACGAGATTAAGCAGAATACGAAAAGTTCTTTTAAAATGTATTACAAATGGAAAATGATAAGTTACATCAACTATGGAATAGTCAAGATCATGATTTATCCAGTGAAAGCCCAAATGATATTATTAAGAAAGCTAAAAACCAGCGAAATGGACAATATATAACAATACTCATTTTGATAATTACTGTTGCAATTGTAATCCTATTTACTTTTTATTATTCTGGTAATCAATGGAATAACTTTACATTAGGATTAACCATGATGATTTCTAGTCTCGTGTTTAGAATTTTCTTAGAGTTTATTTCTCTTTATCGTAAAGAGAGTCAACTCATCTCATTAGATAATAAATCTTTTAAAACATACCTTAAAAAACATTATCAATTAAGGTTAAGAATTAATTATATAATCACACCTATTTGTTTTCTGGTTTATGTAGTTGGTTTTATAAAATTATTACCGTATTTCAAACAGGAACTTTCTGAGGGTTTTTATAATTACATCGTAGTTTCTGGAGGTATTTCGCTACTTATATTAATAGCTATTATTAGGAATAGTATTATTAAAGAAAACCGTTTTCTACAACAACTAAATAAAAAATCCTAAAAGAAGAAGACAAATGAAAAGAACACTTGAAGAACAACGGATTGAATTTTCTAATAAAAAGTTTATCGCTACACCCTTAGCTGGCTTAATTGTTTGGACTATTATTGGAGGGATTAGTATTTTTTCTTCAGATTATATAGCTGTTTGGTCTATTTTTATAGGAACCGGAAGCATTGTTTATCTAGGTATATTTCTCTCAAAATTCACTGGTGAAGATTTCTTAGATAAAAGCAAACCTAAAAATGAATTTGATACGCTCTTCTATTTTACAGTTGGGCAAGCAGTTTTTGTTTATTCTATTGCCATTCCATTTTTTATTGCTGACTATTCTTCTTTACCTCTTACCGTAGGTATATTGACAGGATTAATGTGGCTTCCATTTTCGTGGATAATTAATCACTGGGTTGGTATTTTTCATTCACTTACTAGAACCCTTTTGATTCTGTTGCTATGGTACTTACTTCCAGAATACAGATTTGTTTCTATTCCATTTGGGATCGTTCTTATTTATACGATTACACTTATCGTTTTAAGAAACAGAAAGACAAATAAGTATGGCAATCAATAGCAGATTTCTATTTAATGGTATTATCTTTTTAGCCTCCCCTTTTTTTGTTGCATGTAAACCTCAAAAATTTAGTTCGCAATCAAAAATCCGTAACTTCAAATCGGATAATTGAAGGTTATATAATTATTGATATACTTCATATAAAAAAGATAACCTAAGATTTTGGTTTACCTAGTAATAGCATATGTGTAATTTCACATCTAAAAAGGAACAGAATTTATGGGTTTCGGCACTGGTCGTTTTTATTGCTATTTATGCATCTCTATTTTTGGGTGGGCGATTCATAAATTTTATGGTAGAACGTCGAATCATAGAACAAAGTACTTTTTATTTATTTCTTATTTTGATAGTAACATTCCTATTAAGTGGGTGGAGAAGTTCTACAAAGAGATTAGAATATTGGGTGTATGCTGGAGTAATAGCTGTATATGGAATGGCTTTATTAAGAATGGATCTTACCTCAAGCGAGCGCTCTCATATGTTTGAATATGGATTGCTTTCAATCTTACTTTATGAGGCTATGATTGAAAGGAGACAAAATGGGGTAGATGTCAAATTACCAATGCTAGCTTCTAGTATGATCGCGGGAAGCATTGGGTTATTAGACGAGTGTATTCAATATTTTTTACCTTATAGAGTTTTTGATTATGTTGATATTGGTTTCAACTATTTGGCATCAGCAATGGGTGTCTTAATGCGTTTTAGTGTAAGTAAATTACAACGATTATTTTTGAGTAGAAACAAAAAGTTAAAGGAATAAAATTGATTGATGACTATACCCAATCTAAAACCTTAACTGATTAAATTGAAATTAAATGAATTCAGAAAAAGTAGTTCAAGAATGGTTTACTATATGGAGAATAGGAGATTTTCTTAATTTACCTATTACTGAAGACTTTACTCATGTAAGTCCATTTGGAACGATAAATGGCAAAAAGGCCTATCTTAATCTAGTTGAAAGCAATAAAGAGAAATTCTTAGGATATATCTTTCAAATACATGACAGCATTTATGAGACTTCTAAAGCATGTGTCCGTTATACTGCAAAACAAGGAGAAAATTTCTCTTTAGATGTAAGTGAATGGTACTATTTTAAAGAGGGCCTAATTACAAAAGTAATAGCTTATTATCATATTGGTGATATACGAGAAGATAGAAAACTAAGTAGTGATTAAAACCTCCTATCTATCTATCGTTAACTACAGGAAATCAATCATTAATTTGTATATTACCCTAAGGAAGTTATATCGTCTTCAGCAAATCGATTTTGAATAAGACACTGTTAAAACCAATAGAGAAGTACACTTCCAAGGCTGTCTATAAAATAGATAATATACTAATGACTACAGTTCCTTTTTATTTTAAATCAGCAAATCGATTTTTTCCACATATTGTATTTGTTGGTGTAGGAATAGGAACTGCAAATTATATAATAAACGGTGATCTTAATTGGATTCAATGGATTCTTCAATCTGTATCTACAAGTTTCTTAATCGGATACACCTTACTTATTATTGGATTAAATAAACCATGGTTTAAATGCTATTTTAAAACCAAAGGAAAACTATATACATTCATATTTATAGCTTTTTTTTTAATAGGTGTATTAGCTACAGAGGTAGAACATATAATCAGATCATTAATATTTCACAGTCAGCAATTCCAACCTATCTCTGCTGGAAAAATGTATTTGTTTAATGGTATTATCTCTTTAGTACTAGGCTATAGTTTTTTTCAAAATAATTTTACCAATAAAGAAAATCTTAAGCTTACCAAAAACAAAGAAAAAGTACAAAGTGAAATAAATCACACTAACAAACTTTCTAGTGATCCTGATTCTATTACGAGTATTCCAGTAAAACAAGGTGAAAATATTCTCTTAATTCCTATTAAAGATATTGCATATTTTGAGGCTTTTGACAATTACTCTTTTGTATACACCATAACGAGAGAAAAAAAGCTCTGTGACTATTCGCTTCTTTTTCTTGAAAAAAGATTGGACAAAAATTTCTCAAGAGTCCATAGGAAATATATTGTAAATGAAAATTATATTAAACAAATCAAACCTCATATAAATGGTCGTTACCTTATAGAATTCAGTATTGGATTAGATCCTATTTCTAGTAGTAAAGGATACGCATCAATTATTCGAAAACTTATTAAAATTGAGTAGTGTACGACCATTGATAGAATAATAGTACTATTCATTCACTCCTTTTTTCTTATCACTCACTTATTTTCTAGTCCACTCACCATATTTAGCTTTTATAACTCATCATATTTCATCTACTTGTACTAGAGATATTCACTACTAATTATACAAGTTTAAGAAATGGAAATAGTACATAAATCAAACATCCTACTTCATATTATAACTGGTTCAATTGCATTATTACTTGGAATAATTGCCTTAGTAAGCACAAAGGGTGGGAAAACACATAATACGAGTGGAAAATATTTTTTGCGATTAATCCTGATCGTTATTTTAACAGGTTTAATTGGTGTTTTTGTCTTTGGAAGAAACACATTTTTACTGGTTATAACTGTACTAAGTGGTTATGTTTCTTTTTCGGGGTATAGAATCTTATTATTAAAATCAAATACTCCAAAAAAAATTGACCTTTTAGCTGCGATAATTAGCCTTTTGACATTAGTTTACTTTTTATACTACTTTAAGTCTATTGGTATGATATGGTCTCCAATTATTATCTATAGTACAGTAGGGGCCATACTTTTTATAATTACTTATGATTTATTAAGATATTTAATTCCAAAAAAAAGATACAAAAAACATCGAATTTGGATCTATGAGCATATTTATAAAATGACTAGCGCTTTTTCTGCTCTTTTTGCTGCATTTACAGGTACTGTCTTTGAAAAATATCAACCACATAGTCAATACCTTCCATCACTTATCGGAATCCTGATTATAATTGGGTTTATAATCTATGTCTATAAATATGGATTAAAAAAGCTCCCTAAGTAATTCTATATCATAAATAGTAATAGATCCTACACCAAAAATTGATACCTTAAAAACCATAACCAACAGTAGAGAGATTGTTACTAACTAAAAAGTAACGATTTCTGGCGAACCTTATGAAATTTGGTATAAAGACATTGTTTTAAATCAGTTAAAACAATAACAGGACTTTGCCTCACAATAGTTAGGTATACATTATATTTAGAGTTTATAATAAAACTATAAATGAAACAATTCTTTATATTTTTCCTATCTAGCTTACTACTCATTTCTTGTAAAGAAAAAAGCAACAAAGGTTATAAAAATAAGCCACTAGTAAAGAGCGAATTAGAAGAAAAGATTGACACCTATTTTTCTGCACTTACAAAACTTAAAAAATTCAATGGAGTAATTTATGCGCTCAAAAATGATACTGAAGTTATCCATAAAGCATACAACTTAGACTCAAGTAAAAAAAGTACTACACATATCAGTATCGAAAGTCAATTTGATATTCATTCTGTTTCCAAGTTAATGTCCCATTATTTAATCGTGAAATTTGAACTCGATGGAAAACTTAATAAAAACCAAACTCTAAATGAATACATCCCTGATTTTCCAAAAGGAAATATTATAACTATTGATATGTTGTTAAATCATACTTCAGGATTACCAAGAGGATTAGATAATGTAGAAGGAGATGAGATAAACTTATCATCAGATCAAATAATTGAGTATGCAAAAAAACAGGAGTTGTTATTCAAACCAGGAACAGATACTCAATATTCTAATGTAGGCTATGAAATTATTTATTTTATAATTCAAAAAATTTCAAAAAAGACTTTTGCACAATGCTTATCTGATGAAGTATTTAAGCCATTAGGAATGAAGAATTCTGGAGCACATTTTTATCTCAACGAAAAAAACATCCAAAATCTGGCTAAGAATCACGAGAAAGAAGATTCAATAATCGTCCCAGTAGATAATATTTTAAAGGATGAATTAAAAACGGCAAGGATATTTTCTACAGCTCATGACTTAAACAAATTTTTAAATCATATTAAAATAGAACCATACGCCTCCCTATTAAAAAATGAAGACAATGTCATTGAAAAAAGTGGTGGATCAGACGGTATAAGAGTTGAAATCTATACTCATCTAGATCATAACTATAACTTTGTTTTATTATGTAATTATGAAGAAATCCCATTTCAAAAAACGATCGATGATTTTACAAAAATATTAGAAAAAAAAGCATATGAAATTCCAAAAGAAATCAATCGAAAACAAATAGTAATTCCCGAAAGTTTACTGACAAAATACATAGGAACGTATGCCTTTTCTGATATGGGCAATCTAGAATTAACCTTCAAAGTTGAAAATAAAAATCTTACTATTTATCAAGACGGGGAGTTAATTGCAACACTTAAAGCAGCGTCAGAAAACACCTTTTTTGACGATCCAAAAGAACCAGAATCCTTCGAATTTATTGAAAGTGAAAATGGCGATTTTTATGTTATGATGGGATGGAAAGGAGTTAAATTAAAAGGAATTAAAAATTAGCTTACCGCCATAAACAAATTATCTTTCTAACAAAAATATTTGTAGTAACCGCTCTCTGGCAACCTAAGATTCATACCAAAAACGATCCCTTTTTAATTCTAAAGCAAAGAGGAGACTATGATTAAATCAAAAAACCTGTAACTTAAAGCAATGAATATAGAGCTATTCAAGGTTGATATACAGCACTATAAACACACATCAAAATAATTATAAAATAGAGAACATGGCAAATTACATAGATGGGTTTGTTCTACCTATTCCCAAAAAACACTTGAATGAATATAAACAGGTAGCCGAAGCAGTGGCAGAGGTATGGAAAGAACACGGGGCACTTGCCTACTTTGAATATGTGAGTGAAGATTTAACACTAGAAGGTACACGCTCTTTTTCAGAACTCATACATACAGAAGAAAACGAAGCTATTATATTTGGATGGGTAGTTTTTGAGTCCCGTCAAACCCGTGATTTAGCAAATAAAAGAGTCGCAGATGATCCAAGAATGACAGATTTAATCGCTCCATTA
Source organism: uncultured Dokdonia sp. (assembly GCA_947503305.1). Taxonomy (GTDB): domain Bacteria; phylum Bacteroidota; class Bacteroidia; order Flavobacteriales; family Flavobacteriaceae; genus Dokdonia. The sequence continues at coordinate 665,354 of CANNDF010000002.1, read as the reverse complement.
ATAAATTCATCAAAAGTTATTTTTGATGCTAAAAGAATGGTATATGGTGGTTTTCAATCACTCATTCAATCTACTATATAATTAGTATCTCTATAAACGTATTACACAATAATTATAAAGCGACCAAAATTGAAACAACTTACTATAAAAAAAGGTGAGATATTACAACGAAGTGGTGATACAAATAGTAAAGTATATTATGTTATTTCTGGCCTTTTAAGAAGCTATACCATAGACGACAAAGGAAAAGAACATATTTTTATGTTTGCTCCTGAAAATTGGATAGTAGCAGATAGCTTGCCTAAAGAAGAACCCTGTGATCTATATATTGATGCTATTGAAGATTCTATCATCCATGTTTTACCTAAAGATCTAAAAAGAGAACAGCAAAATGCAGAAGCCTTTATAAAACGCCTTGCAGTATTACAAAAAAGAGTAGTGATGCTCATGAGTGCTTCGGCTATAGAACGTTATGAGCATTTTGAAAAGACCTATCCTAATATTGTTCAAAGAGTCACTCAAAAAATGATCGCCTCCTATTTAGGAATAACACCACAAGCACTGAGCAATATCAAAAGAGAACGTTTTAAGTAACATGTATATACTCATTTATTAATCTACATGAATGCATAGCAATATATAGCGTAAGATATTTGATCCCATTAATTATATGATCAAATGAAAAATATATCGCTATTATTAAAAATTTCTTCAATTTTATGGATTCTATGGGGACTTGTCCACGTACTAGCAGGAGTGATGACAATGAAAGGAGTCTTGACAGAAGATATTGCCGCTTCGGTTATAGGAATTGCAGATGCAATTGATCCTGCCACTTTACAAATAGATTATCCTAAAGCATCTGGTGCAATTATAGGGCAACATGGGTTTAATCTATTTTGGGTTGGTAGTGTAACTTTTATTTGCGCATTATTTATATGGAATGGATCAAAAAATGCCATTTATCTAGCAGCTATTTCTGGAGGCCTGACAGATCTTGGATATTTCCTATTTATAGATTTAGGAGGTTATTCAAAATTTGTACCGGGAAGTATTATGACCATTATTTCTTTCCTCGCTATTATTACAAGCTTGTATGCCTATTATAAACTTCAAAAAGAAGACAGCGTATCATAAATACGTAACATTTTCTATAAGATATTTATTAGGTTATAAGCATTTCTATATAATATCTCTTAAAAAAGAGAAGCAAAAAAATAAATACTATTGTATCTTGTCTATACTAACAGATATACTATGAATACTAGAAAAGTTAAGTTTTTTAGCGCATGTACAGCTATGCTAATCATACTTATTTTACTGGTTACCACATCTCCTCTATTGACAGTATCATTAAATACTACAAACACAATCCCCCTTGGGACATTTATAACTTGGCTAGGAATGATCTGTCTACCTCTGAGTATCTATTGGGGCATAAAAGAATTGAGGAAGCCATCAACAAAACTCTATACATACCTTGCCTACATCTTAAAAACACTAGTAGTTCTAGCCATGCTGTGGGTACCTATATGCTATCTTCTTTCTGGAAATCTTTCTTTTACATTTACCGAAAAAGATACTTTTCAAGGAGGGCAACTGGCTATGAAATGGTTTTGGCGTTTTAGCTATAGTATCGCTATAGGGTCAATTCTTGTATTACTTATATATTGGATATCATTATTCTTCAAAAAAAAGAAATAAGAGTACGTATTTAAAAATTGTATTCCGCTTTCGCGAAAGCATACTCATTAACCCTCAATTAAATTTATATCCATTAATCACATATAACAATAAAAAAGACAATGTCATGCATTTTGTAGCGTTTGCTGTTAAACCCCCGTCATCAAAATCAGTAATCTAAAAACCTAACAAATGAAAATTCTAACCATTATCTTTTGTTTCCTTTTTTCTGTAACTATTTATAGCCAAAATTCATTAAATACTGACTTCCCCATTGCTATCAAAACCAAGATTGATTCTTTATTTACTGACTTTGACAACCTGAATTCTCCTGGGTATGCAATTGGAATTTCTAAAAATGGAAATACACTATATAAAAATGGGTATGGTGCTGCAAACTTGGATTATAATACCCCTATTACTTCAAAATCAATGTTTAGTATCGCATCGGTTTCCAAACAATTTACGGCTGCTTGTATAGCACTATTGATTTTAGAAAATAAAGTTTCACTAGATACGCCAGCTTCAGATTTTATTCCAGAATTAAAAAAATATAAAGACCCCATTTTAATCAAACATCTTATTTATAATACAAGTGGTATTACAGATTATCCCAGACTTAATAGGAAAAGCGGAAAGTCATGGGTCACATTCAATTACTTTGATATCGATGAATGTATAGCAACCTCACTAGCACAAAAAGAACTTCAGTTTACACCAGGCGATCAATGGGACTATTGCAATGTAAATTTTATGTTACTCACAAAAATTGTCGAAAAAATAAGCGGTCAGACATTTAGTGAATATGCAAAAACATATTTATTTGAACCTCTAGGAATGCATCACACACTTATCAATGATGATATCACTAGTGTGATCAAAAATCGAGTGACGCCTTATAATGTACGTACAAAAGAAAATATAACTGGATACTCAGAATATGGGATAACGCTCAAAAATGAAGGCGATTATATTCAACATCCCAGAAACTCACCTCATTACGGAGGAAGTGGTGTTGTAACTACAATAGATGATCTCCTTGTATGGAGTGCAAATATGGTAGATAAAACTTTTGGCGGACAAGCGTTTTATGATATCATGCATAAAACTATTACGTTCAATCATGATAGAGATAATCAAGCATTTGGATTATATATAGGAGATTTTAATGGTCGAAAAATTGTCGCTTGGGATGGAGGAGATTGGGGAATAAGTTCGCAATTATTGCGCTTTCCAGATCAAGGAGTTGCAATAGTTGTTTTATCAAATTTAGGAACAGGAGAAGCATTTAGAAAAGTAAATGGAATTGCAGATATCCTATTTGATGCAGGAATTTTAGAGTAAGGGTTACAATCTACTATGGAAAAGATGATCCTATTTTTGTAACCTTAAGTACTAGGTTCCCGTCATAAAATAAAATTCCTAACAATACCAAATTATGAAACATTACTGTACTCTTCTTTTCATATGCATCTCTATATTCTCTATATATGCTCAGCAAAAAACTATATATGAATTTGAAAAAATGATGCCCCAATGGCAAAAGCAATATAATGTCCCCGCAGTAGGAATAGGGATTATTGAAGATGGACAAGTAATCTATACCAATGTCTTTGGAGAACAAAAAACGGGAATCCCTGCAAATGATCAAACCATTTTTACAGTTGCATCACTTACCAAACCTATATTTGCAATGGTAGCACTCAATCTAGTAGAAAAAGGTGATTTACAACTAGATGAATCTATAAGCGCATATCATATAGACCCCGACGTAAAAGAGGACAAACGCCTTACAAAATTAAATGCTCGGTTTGTATTAAGTCATCAATCTGGTTTTGTAAACTGGAGGAACATGAGTCCTTCAAAAAAGTTAGAATTTAATTTTACCCCTGGAGATCAATATCTATACTCAGGAGAAGGTTATGAATATTTAAGACGTGCTATAGAAAATAAAACTGGGAAAGATTTACCTACACTTGCAGAAGAATTACTTTTTAAACCACTAGATCTCAATAACATTGCATTTACCTGGAACACAAGTTGGGATATAAATAAGGTCGCTATTCCACACAATAAAAACCTAGAAACCTATGAATATGCTCCTAGAACAGAGTTAAATGCAGCTGCAGGATTACTCACTACTATAGAAGACTATACAAAAGTATGTGCTTATACATTAAACGGAGGGGGATTATCTACAGCCTTATTTAATGAGATGATCTCACCACAAGTAACCGTAAAAGAAAATCTATTTTATGGGTTAGGATGGGAAGTAATCCCTGCACTATCTAATAAAGAAAGAGTGATTATGCACTCTGGAGATGAAAATGGCATTAAAACATTTACTGTATTAATCCCTTCATCAAAAAGAGGGATGGTAATTTTTACAAATGCAGATGAAGGGTATAAAGTATACGATCATATCGTAAAATCATATCTGCCAGAAGGAGCAGAAATTTTTGAAATAAAAAATAAAAAAATAATCCCACAAGCAAAGTATGAGATTCCAGCACAAGATATCGTAAAATATACAGGCACATATCAAATAAAAGAGAATGTTACTTTTTCTATTGAAGAAAATAATGAAAAATTAGATTTAATTATTCCTGGTCAATCTCCCTACAAACTAATTGCACAATCCGAAAAAGAATTTGTAGTCAATGAAGAATTAAAATTAGAGTTTGTCAAAAATTCTCAAAATCAATTTACCTCAGTTATCCTTTATCAATACGGTGTAAAATCATATGAAGGAACAAAAATTGAGTAATTTACTTATAACTCTAATGAATATGTATAGGCTTATAGGTTTTAAACGCTTTAGCAAAAGCTACCCATTACTATAAACCCATTAAATAATAAACCCATTAGTACTCAGAAAAAATCCTATGAATATAAAGGAAAACCTTGCAAAGCTAAATTTAAAATTACCTGAAGTTTCTGCCCCAGGAGGAAACTACGTATCTGTAAATATACGAGGGGCTATCGCCTATGTCGCTATTCAATTCCCTATACACAATGATGCGTATTTATATTTGGGAAAATTAGGTAATGAAATTACAACAGAGCAAGGATATGAAGCCATGCAATTATGTGCTTTGAATGTACTTGCTCATATAGAAAAGAAAATAGGGCTCAATAATATCATAGGCTTAAATCATATAGATGCCTATTTTCAAGCAGAAACAGACTGGGATGATTCTCCCATAGTTGTTAATGGCGCCTCTGATCTATTTGCACATATTTTGGAGGAAAAGGGCAAACACTCAAGAGCCATATTTGGTGTTGAAAGACTTCCTAGGAATTTCTGTGTAGGCTTAACAACTACGTTCACAATTAAAAATAATTAAAGCACTAATAAGCAATATGTTAAACCAATTACATCCTATTTTACTATCTTTCTATTGAAATAAAAGCTTTTATAGCTTTCTTATATAAAATTGTAAAAAAGTAATGTATGGGTCCTATTCTTAAAAATATTTTAGCCGTTATTATAGGTTGGTTAGCAGGTAGTATTGTAAATATGGGGCTTATTCAGATAGGTCATACCCTATTTCCTATAGAAGGCATAGATCCAAATGATATGGATGCACTAGCAACGGTAATGCCTACATTAGATTATACCTATTTTATCTTTCCGTTTTTAGCACATGCATTAGGTACGCTAGTAGGAGCGGCTATAGCCTATCTAATTGCGGCAAATCATAAAATGAAATTTGCATTAAGTATAGGGGTATTGTTTCTCTTAGGAGGCATTATGGTCAATTATATGTTACCTGGCCCTTTATGGTTCACGTTACTAGATATCTTTATTGCATATATTCCAATGGCTTTAATTGGAATTAGCTTTGCCAAAAAACTATCAAAATAACCGCCAAATACAACACTTCAAAATCTACCAATTTAAAAAGTACAATATCTAGCGCATTTTTGGTACCAATAAAATATGCACTTCACTCCATCTTTGTAGTATAGTTTAAGAGTTATTAATTCAACATATTCAATAACTCATCATATCAACCATAAAAATTTATACTATGAAATTTATAACAAAAAGAATACACGCGTTTTTAGATTATCCAGTTGCTATTGCATTAATTATTCTCCCATTTTTATTAGGATTAGGAAGTTCACATCCTCTAGCGCTACAATTATCAGTAGCAACAGGAATTGCAGCATTTATGTTAACACTACTCACAGACCATCATTTAGGAGCATTTCGAGTTATTCCGTACAAGTATCACCTGATCGTAGACTTTTCGGTAGCTATCATATTTATCTTAGCTCCTTTTATTTTCTCTTTTCAAGGAATTGACATGTATTACTATTGGATCAATGGAGCAGCGGTACTAAGTGTTGTAAGTTTACACAAGCCAGAACAAGTTGTTTGAGAATAGATGAATTGATGTAATAACACTATATCAGTATCTATGTAAGCACGTACACATCCTAGAATGTGTACGTGCTATTTTTTTACATATGTTAGGAACAAAAAGAGGTTTTATTTTATATAAACGTATATGTTTTATTGGTTTTTTGAACTAAAAACCATGTATACAATCCTTTGTAACTATTACCAGAATAGAAATATGTAATTACTGCTAGCTTTTACTTATCTTAGAAGCCAGCATTAAAAAGTATTTCTTATGAAACAATGGTACCTTATATTATGTTTCTCATTAGTGACCTTAGGCACTAATGCACAAACACTTACAGCCAATAAAAAAGCTATTATTGCCTCTGTAGAAAAGCATGAAAATGCATTAATAGAAATCTCAGATAATATATGGGCTCTAGCCGAAACTGCTTTTGAGGAAACCCAATCCAGTAAAATCCTTGCTAATTATGCAGAATCTCAAGGCTTTAAAGTAGAACGAGGTGTGGCAGGGATGCCTACAGCATTTGTTGCATCCTATGGCTCTGGTAGTCCCGTTATTAGTGTTTTAGGAGAATTTGATGCACTTCCAGGAATTTCTCAAAAAGCCAAACCGACAAAAGAAGCACTTAATGAAGGTGCCGCTGGTCATGGATGTGGTCATAATTTATTTGGAGCAGGAAGCCTTGGAGCAGCAATAGCTATAAAAGAGCTAATAGAAGCTGGAAAAATTAATGGAACTGTTAAGTTTATGGGAACCCCATCTGAAGAAAAATTCTTTGGCAAAATATGGATGGTACGTGAAGGTATATGGGATGATGTAGATGTCAATGTATCATGGCACCCATCTGCTTCTACGCAGGCAGATGTTCAAAGTTCTCTAGCATTGGTAGACTTCAAAATAGAATTCTTCGGACAAGCTGCACATGCAAGTGCAGACCCTTGGAATGGACGTAGTGCATCTGATGCATTAGAAATTTATACAACCGGTATAAATTATTACAGAGAGCATGTAAAACCTACTGTACGTATGCATTATCATATACAAGATGGCGGACAGGTGGTAAATGTCGTTCCCGATTATGCACGTTTATGGATGCGTGTGAGAGATACAAAACGTGAAGGGATGATGCCTGTGTACGAGCGTGTACAAAAAATGGCCGAAGGTGCAGCCATTATGGCAAATGTAGAATATAAAGTATCTTTAATTTCGGGAATCTATGAAGTTTTAGTAAATCGTACTGGAGGGCAAGTAATGCAAAATAACTTAGAGCTTCTAGGGCCTATAGAATATACTCCCGAAGAAGAAGCTTTTGGAAAAAAAATACAAGAAGTAACGGGAAAACCTCAAGTAGGTATGGACAGTAAAATCAATCCATTAGAAGCTACAAAAGAACATCCTGGAGGTGGGAGTACTGATGTAGGTGATGTAAGTTGGAATGTTGCAAATATTAATTTAGGAGTAACGACTGCACCCAAAGACACCCCTTGGCATTCATGGGCCGTTGTAGCCTGTGGAGGTATGTCTATAGGACATAAAGGAATGACCTATGCAAGTAAAGCCATGGGTATGACTATGTTAGACCTATTTGAAGATCCAGAACTTGTAAAAGAAGTAAAAGCCGAATATAAAGAACGAAAAGGTGATGCAGTATACGAGGCAATTGTGCCTCCTGGTCCACCACCTATCAATGGAAATTAAAAAACTAAACATCTCAATTATTAATTAAATCCTATACAATGAAAAAGAAATTACACATTTTTACAGCAATCCTATTTGTATCCGCTTTCGCGAAAGCGCAAGTATCCTTCTCAGATGGCTCATCCTTACTAGTTAATGAAACATTAAATAGCGGGGTTGCCATGGCTATCACAGATATGAATGATGATGGATTAGATGATATTATACGACTAGATAATGCAACTTCTATTGAAATAGAATTACAACAAAGCTCAGGAGGTTTTGGTTTACTTCCTACTGTAGCAAACCTCAATGATGAAGCATGGGGAATGACTATCGCCGATGTAGATCAAAATGGCTTGAATGATATTATAGTAGGTGGTTTTTATGACGGGCTTACCCTGATTACTATTGATAATGGTGGGGGTACTGTTACTGAAACTGCATTAGGAGGTCCGGATATTTTCCTTCAAAATGCAAATTTTGCTGATATCGATAATGATGGGAACATTGATTTTTTTGGGTGTCATGATGATGGCCTTGCGTCTCCTTATAGAAATAATGGAAGCGGATCTTTCACATATGACACAGGACTTATCAATGCAGAAAGTACTGTATCTTCAGATAATTCTGGGAACTATGGCTCTATTTGGACAGACTATGATAATGATGGAGATTTAGATTTATACATCTCAAAATGTAGACAAGGGGTAGATAACCCAATGGATGGAAGACGTCTTAATCTTTTATTCCAAAATGATGGTAATAATAACTTTACAGACGTTGCAGAAGCCGCCGGATTACGCCCTATGAGACAAACATGGTCGAGTAACTTTGAAGATATAGACAACGATGGAGACTTTGATGTAGTAATGGTAAATCACTTTGAAAATCATCAAATATTTGAAAATAATGGAGATGGTACTTTTACAGACATTACTTCTTCTACAGGAATTGAAAATGACCTTTTAAATGTAGATTTTGGAATACAGGTAATGATGGAAGATTTTAATAATGATACTTTTATAGATATCATTATGACGACTACAAGTGGTGATGATCGTCTTTTTTTAAATGATGGAGATATGACATTTACATCTTTTGCAAATGTATTTCCTACAACGGGAGGAGCTACAATTCAAAGTGGTGCACTAGGTGATCTTAATAATGATGGTTTTATTGATATGATTGCTGGATATGCAAATGGGTTCAATAATCCATCTTCGGTAAATGATCAACTCTTTATAAATGATGGTAATGATAACAATTGGTCAAAAATAAAACTTACAGGTGTTGAGAGTAACATTAATGGAATAGGTGCTCGTATTGAGATTTATGGTGATTGGGGAGTTCAGGTACGTGAGGTACGTGCAGGAGAAAGTTATGGTACTCAAAATTCTCTTATTGGTCATTTTGGTCTTGCAGACGCTACTGAGATAGAAACTATTGTTGTAAAATGGCCTTCAGGTATAGAAGATACTATAGAAAATCCAAATATCAATGAGACACTAACTGTTGTAGAAGGAGAAGGTAATTTAAGTGTTAACGATGTTACGACTACGGATGTATTTACGTTATTCCCAAATCCAGCTACCTCTACAATTAACTTTAACCTTACAAATACTAGTATAGGTTCTAAAGTACTTGTATATGATATATTAGGGAGACAAGTAATTGATCAAGAAATCAAAACTATAGGAGAGCAATCTATAGATATTACAAGACTTAATGCTGGAGTTTACTTCGTTTCGGTAGCAGATACGGTACAAAAATTTATTAAAAACTAAATATGCGCTTTTGGTGCTTTATATTCCTGCTCATAACGACATCTTATGTTAATTATGGGCAGGAAAATACGATACGTATGGGATTTTCTATAGATCATTATGCCATCAATGTTACAAGCCTTGAAAAAAGTGTTTCATTTTACCAAGATATTTTTGGGCTTATAGAAATCAAAAATGGCACCGAGCTAGATCATATACGCTGGTTTCGACTAGGTACTTCAGAAGAATTACATATTATTCAAGTAGATAGCCTTGATAAAAAACTTCCTAAAGGAGTGCATCTAGCCTTACGAACAAAGGATTTTGAAGGTTTTCGTAAAAGCTTACTAAAGAAAAATATTCCTTATTCTGATTGGCCAGGAAAAGAAAACAAAGTATCAATACGTCCAGATGGTGTAAAACAACTCTATTTACAAGATCCCGATGGATACTGGATTGAAGTAAATGATGCTAATTAAATAGCCTAAAATAATAAATACCCCGATCAGATCTATTTTTATCCTATCGGACTACTTTATAAACAGTTTCATAGATTCAATACGGTCTCTGGTTTCTACGTGCACGATATAAAAACCTGAAGACAATCCCTGAACATTGAGAGTTGCTGTATCTCCATTTATGGAAGTACGTAACACTTCTTTGCCTGTTGTGGTATATATCGTAAGGTTTCCTTCCATAGGATTCTTACTTTTAAAGAAAAATGTTCCATCAGAATCTACTGGATTAGGATATATACTAAAATCAATAGTTGGAGCGGTTTCTTCTATACTAAGCAATTCTCCTTCTACAATAGTAAGAGATACATTTGCATCTATATTTTCATAAAAATCTACATGACCACTTAACCAAGTGACTTCAATAAAATCTATGGTTGTTGCCTCTCCTAGTCCAAAAAACTCATAGGCACTGTTCTGTCCCAGATAGCCTTCTCCACAAAGCGTATAATGATATTGTTCCTGTCCTCCTGCGCTTATTCGAATCCAAGATCCTATACCCATACGATTGCTTTCGGTTCCTTCTAGCTTAACTTTTAACCAGTTATTATCTTGAGGGCTTTCGTTTTTCCAAAGATAAATTTCTTCAAAACTATTGTTCATCACAATAATTTCTGGGTAACCATCATTCTCTACATCTCCTATAGCATTTGAAAAACTACTCCCATCATCCCCAACAAAACCTGCAGTTTCTGGTATTATAAAATTACCATCACCTTGATTCTCATAATAAGCTGCTTCAAGAAAATCACTTTGATTACTTATATTACCACTCACATAAAGATCATGGTCTGTATCATTATCTGCATCTAAGAATACCGCCCCCCATCCTACACTATCAAATCGGGTTCCGTTTTCTTCGGCAATATTAGTAAAAGTCCCATCACCATTGTTTCGTAAAAAGGCATTTCCTATAACACCATCTTCGCTATCGCTTTCTGGTGGGTAAAAATTTGTAACATAAATATCTAACCAGCCGTCATTATTATAATCATCGATAGTCGTCGACATGGCTCCCATATAGAGATTAGTCCCCGTAGCTATTCCTACACTTTCAAAAGTACCATCTCCATTATTATGGTATAATAAATTAGGAGTAGAGAATTTATCATTGGCTATATAAATGTCTTGAAAACCATCTTTATCATAATCAAAGAATGCGCTACAAAAAGATAAAAATCCTGTAAGATCTAGTCCTGCTTCTTCTGTTACATTTGTAAAAGTTCCATCTCCATTATTTCTATATAGTAAATTAGGATCTTCCTGATTAGGGTCGCGTACACTTAGAAATACATCTAGATAACTATCATTATTATAATCACCCCATGATGCTCCAAAAAAATCAAAAACTTCTACTGGCATTCCACTGTCAGCACTTATATCTGTATAGACTCCATCGCCATCATTACGATATAAACGACATTTGCTTTTATCATTTGCTGAGAAAAAATCTACATCACCATCATTATCAAAATCAACCCAAGTCACTTGTTTTCCTTGCTCTCCTCCATTAGAAATTGCCAAATCATCTTCGACAAAAAAGCCTCCTTCATTTCGTAAAAATTTATGATTATTATCGGGAGCCGAAGCGAGTGTGATATCATCGAGTCCATCTCCATTATAATCATAAAAAGAGATTCCTGCTCCCAGGATATTACCTTCAAAAACAATATCAGCTCCTAAAGAGGCTGCCTGATTTTCAAAATAAGTTTGTGCTTGCGATAAATAACAGCATACAATACTAGAAATACAAAGTAATGTTCTCTTCATTTTAGTTAGGTTTAGTAGGGTAAGTTACTAAATTATTCTTAAAATGATACCCATACCTCCCCTTTCAGATTCTTCTTACAAGGCTGTTTTTATAGGAAATAATGAATGTGTAAGAATTAGGCTATTCGTATAATTTTAGCACCAATAGCTCTTAAGCGCTCGTCGATATTTTCATACCCCCGATCGATCTGTTCTATATTATGAATAGTTGATGTCCCCTTTGCACTTAGCGCTGCTATGAGTAATGATATCCCAGCACGTATATCTGGAGAAACCATCGTAGTTGCTTTAAGTGTAGATTTAAAGTCATGACCAATAATCGTTGCTCTATGTGGGTCGCAAAGAATAATTTTGGCCCCCATATCAATAAGTTTATCTACAAAGAACAAACGACTTTCAAACATCTTTTGATGTACCATTACTTCGCCTCTAGCCTGTGTTGCCACGACTAATATAATACTCAATAAGTCTGGTGTAAATCCAGGCCATGGAGCATCTGCTATCGTCATAAACGAACCATCAATATAACTTTCTATTTGATACCCGTCTGTATGCGCTGGAATAAAGATATCATCCCCTTTACGTTCTAATTGTATTCCTAGTTTTCTAAATGTGTTAGGAATAACACCTAAGTCATCCCAACTTACATTCTTTATTGTTACTTCACTTTTAGTCATGGCCGCAAGTCCAATCCATGATCCTATTTCAATCATATCTGGCAGTATGCGATGCTCACATCCTCCAAGCTCTGTAACACCTTCTATATGTAGCATATTAGAACCTACTCCTGTAATATTTGCACCCATGCTATTAAGCATTTTACAAAGTTGTTGTAAATAGGGTTCACAAGCTGCATTATAGATAGTCGTTTTTCCCTTTGCAAGGACAGCAGCCATCACAATATTTGCAGTTCCGGTTACTGAGGCTTCGTCAAGCAGCATATACGTACCCGTAAGACCATTAGGAGCTTCTACTCCATAAAAGCGTTCTTCTTTATTATATCTAAAATCTGCACCTAAGCGTATAAATCCTTCAAAATGAGTATCCAAACGACGACGCCCTATTTTATCTCCTCCAGGACGAGGAATATATCCTTTTCCAAATCTGGATAATAAAGGACCTACAATCATTATAGAACCTCGTAAACCACTTCCTTCTTCTTTAAATTGCTCACTCTCCAAATAATCTAGATTAAGAGCATCGCTTTTAAAGGTATATGAGCCTTTTCCTAGTTTTTGGATTTTTACTCCTAAATTTCCAAGAATTTGAATAAGTTTATTGACATCCCGTATATCAGGAATATTATTTATAGTGACTTTTTCAGGGGTGAGTAATACTGCGCATAAAATTTGTAACGCTTCGTTTTTTGCACCTTGCGGTTGGATATCGCCTTTAAGTTGATGTCCTCCTTCGATCTGAAATGTACTCATAAATTTATAGAAAGGGTGTTAGTATCGCTTTTTACGAGAATAATTATTTTTTGATTTTTTTACAGGATTGTCTGAGGCTTTTGCTTTTTTAGTAGCTCTTATTAAACGTTCAGAATCACGAAGTGCCTCTCCTTTTTCCCTTAAATTAATAAGGCCTTTACTCAATTCAAAAAGATGATCAAAAATCACATCATCTTCTACAGTGTCTTTATTCCAATTAAGGAAGCACTTTTTCATGTGATTTGCTATTGTAAATTCAAGAGCTTCTCTCATCTCACCTGCTTCCCAGTTTACAGCAATATCAATCATACGTTTAATATTATTACCGTAAAAACGATACTTAGGAAAGTTTTGAGGATATCCTAAAGGTTCTGGTCGCTCCGCAAGCTCTTCCCGAGAAGGCTTCCCAAATGGGGAATCTACATCCAACTCAAAATCTGACATAATAAATAATTGATCCCATAACTTATGCTGGAAATCTGGTACATCTCTTAAATGAGGTTGTAAATTTCCCATTACCGCAATAATAGCTTTTGCTGTTTTATTACGCTCATCACGATTTTCCATAGCAGACGCTTGATCTACCATTTTTTGAATATGGCGACCGTATTCTGGGATAATCAGATGATCTCTCTCTGTATTGTATTGTAATTGATCTATCAACAGTAAAAAATTAAGTGAAGTTGCTTACGTATGTAAACAGTTGCAAAATACTAAAAATTGTCCAAATGGAAGTTTAAATTTTGATCCGTACATAAATTATATACTACTTCCCTATTAATTCATGTTTTATGCTCATCAAAATTTAATAATAACCAGGGGTTAAGTTACCATATAATGATGTGGCTTTGTATGCTTTCGCGAAAGCGTACCAAAGAAAAACTGGAATTTTTGTAACATTTTTTGGAATTTGCGTCTATTAATTAGATATTTATCTAAATAACTAATAGAATGAACTCATTATTTAAAGCCTTAAACGATGAAACCCGCAGAGAAATTCTTAATCTTCTCAAAGAGAAAGATCTGACAGCAGGTGAAATTGCAGATGCTTTTAATATTTCTAAACCCAGTATATCACATCACCTTGATCTACTTAAGCGAGCCGACTTGGTAAGTAGTATAAAGAAAGGACAATTTGTTGTTTATAGTATTAATACAACCATTCTTGATGAAGTGATGCAGTGGATTATCAACCTTAAAAAATAGAAATCATGAACTTACGTAAAGAATTCCCTTTATTAATCATTGTTGCATTACCGTTTGTGTATTTAGGATATGTATATGGTGATTTACCAGAAACTGTTCCTACGCATTGGAATATCAAAGGAGAGATAGATAACTGGGGATCAAAAAGCATCTTATGGATTATTCCTTTTGCTACGACTCTATTTGCCTATATTTTATTGAGTATTGCACCAAAAATTGATCCTAAAGGTCAAATCAAACAAATGGGAGCTAAGTTTTATAAACTCAAATTTGTACTTGTGCTGTTTCTTTCGGCGTTGGCACTCTATGTTTTATATGTTACCCAACAACAGCAAATGTCAAGTCCACAGCTTATATTTGTGATTATAGGTGTTTTTATTACTGCATTAGGTAATTATATGCCTTCCGTAAAGCCTAACTATTTTATAGGCCTACGTTCTCCCTGGACCTTAGAAAGTGCTTCGGTATGGAAAAAGACACACCGATTTGCAGGTAAATTATGGGTGCTTGGAGGGATTTTAATTTTGGTGTTAACCTTATTCTTAACACAACAGCAAAATTATGTTGCCTTCATAAGTATCATAACAACCATTACATTAATACCCCTTGTCTATTCATACATTCTTTATAAGGAAGAAAAAGAAATAGCTTAGATACTACTATAATGATATCACGCCCTCGATCTGTCCTACCTCTTTATATTTGGCAATGACTGCATCGGGGTTTTTCATGCGTACATTTACAGAAATACTGGTATACTTTCCTGTGCGAGATTCTTTTTTAGATATTACAGCTCCAGTATGATCAAATATACCTTCTATTGCTAGGATTTTACTATCTTCTGAAGGGACAATAAATTTATATAAATAAGGAGAAGGCCATATTGATGTATCACTCAATTGTGCCTTTAACTTTATGTAAAATTCTTCTGGTTTTTTATCAGGAGTCATAATTCAATATTAAGTAGGTAAATATACCACTTGCTAATAAATTTGTGGTTATTCTTTCTTTACCTAATTTTGCTAGATATAGTACCAATTTTATGCCAAAAAGCATTTTACTTACTGGGGGACCTTCTACAGGAAAAACAACACTGATTAATCATCTTAAACAAATGGGCTATCCGTGCATGGATGAGGTATCTAGAGAGGTTACTAAAGAGGCACAAGAACAAGGTATAGATCAACTTTTTTTAGAAAATCCATTACTTTTCAGTCAATTACTTAAAGATGCTCGTATTAAGCAATTTAACCAAGTACCTTCATTTCTAAATGACTTTGTATTCTTAGATAGAGGAATTCCTGACACAATGGCATATATGGACTTTATAGGTCAAGAATATCCACAAGAATTCATAGACGATTGTAAAAAATATAGATATGATGTCATATTTATATTACCATTATGGAAAGACATCCATAAGACAGATGGTGAACGTTATGAAAATTTTGAACTCGCTCAGCATATTCAAAAACATCTTATAGACACTTACAGACAGTATGGATATGATCTTATTGAAGTACCTATAGGCCCTGTTGCGTCTAGAGTAAACTTTATCATAAATACACTTAAGGGTTGAAAACAGACCCAAAAGACATATTAAAAACCTATTGGGGATATACTTCTTTTAAACCTCTTCAAGAAGAAATTATTGAGAGTATTTTAAAAGATCAGGATACGATTGCTTTACTTCCAACTGGGGGTGGAAAATCTATTTGTTACCAAATCCCAGCCATAGCCTCAGAAGGGATTGCCATTGTTATCTCTCCTCTTATTGCATTGATGAAAGATCAAGTGCTGGCACTTCAAGAAAAAGGAATCAAAGCCCTTGCAATAACTAGCGGTATAAAGTATACAGATCTTGATGCGATGCTTGATAATTGTATCTATGGCAACTATAAACTGCTATACCTTTCTCCAGAACGACTGCAACAAGAACTTGTCGTAGAACGTATCAAGCAAATGAATGTTTCATTAATTGCAGTAGATGAAGCACACTGTATCTCACAATGGGGACATGATTTTAGACCAGCCTATCGCAAGATTTCTCAATTACGTACTCTACAGCCTAATACTCCAGTTATAGCACTTACAGCTACGGCTACTCAAAAAGTACTTGACGATATTTCTAACGAACTTATATTAGAAAATCATCATCTATTCAAAGGCTCTTATTATAGAAAAAATCTTATCTATACTCTCATCGAAAGTGCAGATAAGAACTATCGCCTTGAGCAAGCATTAAGAAAAACCAAAGGGAGTGCTATTGTATATGTACGGAATAGAAAAGCAACTACAAACACTTCGCAGTTTTTAAATAGCAGAGGAATAAAAGCCACCTATTATCATGGAGGTATGCCCAGGGAAGAACGTCATAAAAACTATCGTAGCTGGAGAGAAGATATAACTAAGGTCATGGTAAGTACTAGTGCCTTTGGGATGGGTATCGATAAGGCAAATGTAGATACCGTCATTCATATAGAAATTCCTGATAGCCTAGAGAATTATTTCCAAGAAGCGGGAAGAGCGGGAAGAGCAGGTCAAAAGGCCACTGCAATTTTACTATATAATCAGAACGACTTATTGCGGTTGGATAATCAATTTATAAAAGTAATTCCACAAGTAAAAGATGTTAAGGAAATTTATAAACGTCTAACCAACTATTTCCAAATTTCTTATGGCGAAGGAGAACAAACTAGTCATCACTTTAATTTTAGTGCTTTCTGTCAGGCATATAATTTAAAAACTGTCTTAACTTATAATACATTGTTATTACTAGACAGGAATAGTATTATAAGCTTATCACAGGAATTTACAAAAAGAGCTACAGTAACCTTTAAAGTATCAGATGTAGCGCTCACCTATTATTTGATAAAAAATCCACAATGGGATGCTATCGTAAAAACAGTTCTTAGAACTTATGGAGGTATTTTTGATCAGGTAGTTACTATCAACTATGGAATTATTGCTAATAAATCAGGGGCATCTGTAAACCATGTACACACAACATTACTTACGCTCTCAAAAGATGACATTATCGAATATGACTATCAAAGTTATGATACCGCCATTACATTTTTAGTCCCACGTGAGGATGAACGTACAATTAATGTTATCATACCTTATATTAAAACACAGGCTAATTATAAAAAAA
The DNA here is from genome assembly GCA_947503305.1 of uncultured Dokdonia sp. Classification (GTDB taxonomy): domain Bacteria; phylum Bacteroidota; class Bacteroidia; order Flavobacteriales; family Flavobacteriaceae; genus Dokdonia. The sequence goes on along the minus strand of CANNDF010000002.1, from coordinate 647,777 downwards.
GGCAAGTAGATGCTGTCAAAAGATATGTCCTTACTAAAGAGGAATGTAGAAATAAGCAATTACTGTCTTATTTTGGAGAAAAAACTCATACTCCCTGCAGATTATGTGATAGTTGCAAAACACAACTAAAACCCCTTATAAATACTACGTCATCTATTACCGAAAGTATTATACGTGAATTACAAATACGGCCTCAAAGTTCCAGAGATCTTACAGCTCTCCCCTTTTCTGAAACAGAAATTATCTCGGCATTAAAATTGCTTTTGGATCAAAAAAAGATTACTATAACCCCAGCAAATACATATAGAATACTATGAATGACTTACGCATTGTTTTTATGGGCACTCCCGATTTTGCAGTTACCATATTACAAGGTTTATTAGATAAAGAATACAACATTGTTGGTGTAATAACTGCACCTGACCGACCTGCAGGTCGCGGTCAGAAGCTACGTAAAAGCGCTGTAAAAACATATGCTGAATCAAAAGGGCTTACTCTATTACAGCCTACAAATTTAAAGGATGAAGATTTTCTCTCAGAACTAAGTGCCTTACAAGCAAATCTTCAAGTCGTAGTTGCCTTTAGAATGTTACCCGAAGTTGTATGGAAGATGCCTGTGTATGGAACCTTTAATTTACATGCCTCTTTACTTCCACAGTATAGAGGAGCAGCTCCAATCAACTGGGCTATAATTAATGGAGAGACACAAACGGGGGTTACCACTTTCTTTATTGATGAAAAAATTGATACAGGAGCTATTATATTACAAGAAACACTTGAGATAGGTCCTAATGAAAATGCAGGAAGTCTACACGACCGATTAATGCATAAAGGATCAGAACTCGTCATTAAAACGGTAGACGCTATCGCACATAAATCTGTATCTACAAAAATACAGCCCAGATCTACCGAACTTAAGACCGCGTACAAGCTTCATAACGAAAACACAAAAATTGATTGGAATGCCCCATTAATGACTATACATAATCATATCCGAGGTCTTAGTCCATATCCAGGAGCATGGTGTTACCTAATCAATAATGAAAAAGAAGAACGGGTGAAGGTGTTTTCTGCTTTCGCGAAAGCGGAAAAAGATACAACTGCTACTATAGGTAGTGTAGAAATAGAAGAAAATTCTATAAAAGTCACTGTTACAAATGGATACATTTTCATCACTGAAATCCAACTTCCAGGTAAGCGAAAAATGGATGTAAAAGCACTTTTAAATGGATATAAATTCTCAAAAAATGCAAAAATGCGCTAAACCCGCATGGCTATTGACGTTGTCGGATTTACCAAAATTCGCTCCTCTTTATTAACAATCGCCTTGATTTATTAACAAAAATGGCGATTTCCCTTGCTATTACTTGCATGAGAAGATATTCCGTATAAATTTGTTGGAGAATTAAACAATAGGTTTAACCAACAATTAATTAATTAAAATTTACATTATGAACAAATCAGAATTAATCGATGGAATGGCGGAGCATGCAGGAATCACTAAAGCAGCAGCAAAAAAAGCATTAGAATCTTTTCTAGGTAACGTAGAAGGGACTCTTAAAAAAGGAGGACGTGTTTCTCTTGTAGGTTTTGGATCTTGGTCTGTATCTAAGCGTAATGCACGTGAAGGTAGAAACCCACAAACAGGAAAAACAATCCAAATTGCTGCTAAAAATGTAGTAAAGTTCAAGGCTGGTTCTGAATTAGGAAATTCAGTAAACTAAGCAGAATTTATATAATTAAGTTCAAAAAAATCGCCCAGAATTATATTCTGGGCGATTTGCTTTTTATATAAGTTATACACTCGATAATACTCATGCATAAAGCATCCTATATTATCGTTTTATAATACGTTTTACTATACTGGCTGTTGCTGTATTAATTTGTACAAAATATACTCCATTTGCCAGTTGTTGCATTGATATGTCTTGAATTGCACTTGCGTTTATAATTTCCTTTACTTTCTTTCCTGTAAAATCAAATACCATAATACGTTCTATAGATTCTGTTCCAGTATAATCAATTGTTAATTGATCTGCTGTTGGTATAGGATATATACGTAATGCAGTTTCCAATGTATTAAAATCTTCATTGGATAGTGTTTGATCTACAGTAAGATTAAATTCACAAGAAACCTCATTCCCAGAATCATCACTTGCAAAAAATACTATAGGGATTGTTGTTCCTGCTTCTACAACAGTGCCTGCTTCTGGTGATTGTATAAGCGTAACAGCAGTGCTACAATTATCTGTTGCAACTACTTCAACTGTATAATCTGGAATTATAAATGTATCTCCTGACTCTATAAGCTCTGTAGTATCTTCTAAACAACTTACAATATTAGGTGCAATAGCATCTACAACTGTAACCACTGCAACACAACCTGTAATATTTTCATTGCTATCTGTTACAGACATCACGACAGATTGCTCACCTATATCATCACAAGTAAATGACGTCTGACTTAGTGTTGTTGCAACAATACCACATGCATCGGTAGAACCGTTATCTATTTGATCTGATGTGATAAGTGCTTGTCCATTTTCATCTAACTCAACAGTTATATTTAAACATAAAGCAATAGGGTTTACATTATCTACTATGGTCACCATAGCCGTACATGTATTTGTATTGCCATTTATATCTGTAGTTGTAAATTCTATAGATTGAGTTCCTATATCTTCGCATGTAAATAATGTCTGACTCAACGACATAGATTGTATACCGCAAGAATCTGTCGAACCATTATCTATTTGATCTGGTGAAATTGTTGTTTCTCCGTTTTCATCTAATAAGACAGTTATATTTTGACAAACCACAGTAGGGTTTATTTCATCTATTACTGTCACTGTAGTTGTACATGTATTTGTATTTCCATTTGTATCTGTAACCGTAAATTGAACAGATTGAGTTCCTATATCTTCACATGTAAACGATGTCTGACTTAACGACATAGATCCTATACCACATGCATCAGTAGAACCATTATCTATTTGATCTGGTGAAACAAGTGCTTGCCCATTTTCGTCTAGTACTACTGTTATACTTTGACATATAGCTTCGGGTGCTGTTGTATCTGTTACTGTTATTATTGTATTACAACTGGCCGTATTTCCATTTGTGTCTGTTACTGTAAGTGTTACCGTTTGTTGCCCTAAATTCTCACACGTAAATGAGGTTTGACTCAAAGACATAGATCCAATACCACATAGATCATTAGATCCATTATCAACTTGATCTGGTGTTATAGATCCAATTCCATTCCCATCCAGTTCTAGAGTAATATTTTGACAAACTACTGTAGGTGCGATAGTATCTACTACTGTAACTGCAGCCACACAACTATCAGAATTACCAGCCCCATCAAAGACCGTTAGGGTCACTTGGTTTTCTCCTATATTCGCACAGGTAAACTCACTTTGGTTTATTGAAATATTCGTAATATTAGCCGGAGAACCACAATCTATGGTAGAACCGTTATCTATTTCTTCGGCAGTAATTGATGCATTGCCGTTTGTATCTAACTCTACAGTCATATCCTGACATACAGCAGTAGCTGCAAGAGGTGCATCCCCAGCATTTACTGTTACTGTACTCGTACAGGTATTAGACACTCCATTTTCATCTGTAATAGTAATCGTTACACTAGTATCGCCTATATCACTACATCCAAAAGTGTCTTGACTTAATGATATTGAAGTCGTAGCTCCACAATTTATAGGTGATGTAGCTGGAGTTCGATAAAATGCAACATAATCATTAGTGGTACTCCAAACTTGTGCATTACGGCCTGGAGTTGCAACTCCAGAAGTACCATTGATATTTTCAATTCCTTGACTTACATTTCCATTTGATGGAATTGCTTCACTATGAATTTCAATCCGATTTGATCCTTCAAAAAGGTGAATTTGTGATGTTACTAAGTTACTTGTACCATAAAAAGGCACTCCATCAAACTCCATAACAAGTTTTCTATTAGGAGCTGTTCCTACTGTCTGATATCGTATAGTTCCTCCTACAGATGGATTAATATCATCCCAGGCGAAGGCAATAAAGTTATCAGATTCTCCACCAGCTGTCGGGATATTTAATCCATTACAACACGCATTATCACTTCCTGAAGTAAAGGTTATAAACCCATTAGAGGAGATATAAAAATTAGAATATTCTATCCCATAAAAATCAAAACTAAAACCTATTGGTAAAGCATTAGATACTTGATCATCTGCAAGACTTACTGTAGTCCCACCAGGTGTAATATTAATAGGAGTAAAAGTACCTGATTGATCGGATATATATCCCCCAGGAATTAGGTTAGTCACTAGATCTTCTTGCGAAATTGTCGCTACCCCATCAACATCAAGATCTACAGATATGTCTTGACATGTTATTTGCGGAATGGCATCTATAACTTCTATTGTATCTGTCGCGGTATCTGAAGCACTACACTCTACGGGAGCAACATATGAAATTGTATAGATTCCTGTTCCCAGTCCACTTGGATCAAAAGTAAATGTAGCACCATCACCATTATCTGTTACTCCTGGACCACTATAAACACCTCCTTGAGGAATTCCCCCTCCTAAGATTTCATTAGATTGATTTACACAAATAGTATCATCTATTTGCAATATAGTGGTTGGTAAATCAAATGCCTCTGTTCCGTCTGTATTACTATTTACAGAACCTTGATCTGCACTAAAACCTAAACCACGTTTTGCAAATGCTTCCCATAAGACACATTGATTTGCACCACCATAGATAGCGGCATCTGCTGCAATAATAGCATCTCTACCTGTTACAAATCCAGGTCCGCATGGTTGTAGTTTTAATCCTTCAGTGACTAATGCCATTGCCTGAACATTCCCAGCATCCTGACTTACATCTCCAGTAAAGTTATAAATATCTGGATCAAAACCGTGTTCATCTATCAATGCCCATGTAACTTCCCATAATATTTGTGACCATACAGAACCTACTCCATGTGGAATAGATACTCCAGATCCAATTGTATTATAGGTATATGTATTTATAGCTGGATCACCATCGGCGGTTGTGTTATCAGTACTATAAGGTTGTGGTCTTATTCCATTTCCATTAGGACCTTGTCCTACTAACCACATCCCAATACCTCTTTTATCTTCACCTGTATCACCAGGTTCTAATGTAAGCATAAGTGCATACCAATCACTCCATCCTTCTCCCATTCGTTCAGAGCCAAATAAACATCCAGAGTTCCCTCCACCGCCCGTAAGACGAATTGAGATTCCATGTCCATATTCATGTACAATTACACCATTATCAAAATCACCATCACGATTATTACATACATACATCTGCATACGAGGAAGACTCCCATCTGTAGGTGTACTAAAGTTTGCATTACAAGTTCCAGAACCATCTTGAGCTTCAGAACGCACATAATCATTACCAGCACCGCCATTTCCATAATTATTCTGCTGAAAATTTCCAGCAGCTTCATCCATACCATAAACATATATTATATCATGAATTATATTTGTCCAATAAAACAAATTTGTTATGGCTGCACTTTCCGATTGATTCCCATTAGTATAAAAAGGATTGAATGAATATCCTGTAAAATCAAGAGATCCACCGCCGTTAGGGCTAAACCCTGCATTATTACCATCATCATATGCATGTGCATTATTACCTCTAGTTATTGTAAACTCAGCGCCGGGAATACCATTAGTATCATGCCATCCAAAAGGAGATCCAGCTACAGAACCATCGTCTGGATTTGAGACAATAACTCTACTTCCAGATCCATTTTGAGGGCTCTCATCCGGCATTGCAAATACTTCATAATTTCCTATAAGTAATTCTTCATTATCATCGATATGATCATTTTCAAGTAATTCATCTGAAATTCTAGGACCAGCACTTAAATCATGTACATGATTTTCTTCGGATGTACATTGTACTGTCCAATCTATTTTATCCAATACTTCTCCAGTTATAGCATCTATTCTCACATTCCACCAGTTTACAACTTGTCGCATTTCTATAGACATATCCCAAACCAAACGAAGCCCGTCTTTTTCTGAATAATGATACATTAACTTAAAAGGGATAGCACTTCTAGATAGTATATTATCTTCCATGATACCTGCTTGTTTTACACCACTAGCTGGGGTTGTAATTCTAGCAGAAGCTCCTCCATAACCTAATTGAGACATTGCACTCTGAAGTGCTTCTGCAGGAGATATACTTGCACTTTTCTCACTAGGTAGTTCTGATAATGCGTTTTGTATAAAATTTGTATGACTAGCAATTGTTTTTCCACTAGATGCAATATGAATGCTGGCATCTGTACCATAAATCTCAATACCTTCAACTTGTTGACGATAATAAATATGTAATACATCACTAATGCTACTTCTATGCGAACTTGTGATTGTCCAATCTGTAACATCCTGTGCTGTGAGCTTTCCTTGAACTAACTGTTTCTGTAAAGCTGCTTGAACTTGCTTTACTTCATTTTGAGATACTAAAGTCAATGAAAAGAAAAGAACCAATAAAAGGCAAGAGTAGATCTTTTTCATAATAAATGGGGATTTATATTTTCTTAAAAACGGAGATAAAATATTCGTTTTTATGTAATTTTTATCGTGTTTTTATATAATTAATGGTCATTATTTAGTTAAAAAGTTGCTACACTAATTTTAACATTTAAAATATTTAGGATGCTAATTTAGTGTATTTTAAAGATAAAATTGTGTATTTCATCGAATATTTTGCTTTTGTAGTACTTTTATTACAAAAATTATTGTAGAGAACATCTAAGGTTTTAAGTTATTATACGCTTAACTCAAACATTTGGATTAAATTTGTGACAAAGGCGTATATAATGAACCCATCTGCTATAGGCTGGATTAAAAAACACCTCCCTTATTTTTTAACATACCTCTCATCACATCCTATGGATGAAGAGACAATGTATCACAGACTTAGAGCTAATGGTTTTATATATGGCACCTGTGTTAAAACATTATGTGATGAAGAAAGTGAGCAACTTAAATGGACAGAAGAAGAAAAAACAAAAGTTAATCTTTTTGATGCCCTTACATTTACCTATTATGAATGTATAGAAAATGCAAAACCTTTAGATTGTATTGCTAGTATTATTGATTTTTACCATAAACTCAATAAAAAACAAGAACATATCACTACGGGAAAAAATACCGAAGATTCTAATTACAGAATTCTAGAAAAGATTATTCAAGAGCGTATCCAAACCAATGAACCAATTCTCAAAAAAAATTTTAGCCATTTGATTACAAATGCATTACTATTTTTAGATGTTTTAAGCTTTGATCATTACCTCATCACTGGAGAGGACCCATTACCCTATGCAATATGTCTTGAGGAAAGTCTTACTCAGACTGTTTGGTTTGCACTTACTAAAAAAGAAAAAAAGGATCCCTATAACGAGTTATTAATTAAACTGTTTGAAAGTTCTATACGGTACAATACAACTATAAAAAGTGATATCCGTTCGATTACAGACTTACAAGTTCATACAATTAATCAACCTTTAGAACAACTGTATACACTAGACCTATGTGCCTTATCCATATGGGATGATGAACAAGCAGATGCACAGGAATTGCAATTTATGAAAGACATCACCGATGTCTTGAAAATACCCCAAATAAGAAGTCAAGAATCGCTAGAAGCTGTTGAACAGTTTATAGCACTGCATAGAGAAGATATCTCTTATCTCAATTATAGTAATCCTGTAAAACATTTTTACAATCAGACTAGTAGGACTGTTTCTACCCTTGTTCTTCGAAATAAAAAAAGATTGATCAAAGAAATATCCCAGAGCAAAGAACTTGTAATATTACTAGGGAATTCGACAGTAAGAGATCTTTCGGAAAAAGAGAAAAAAGTTGTGCGAAATCAATTATTAGACATTTGTAAAACAATTCCCTCCCTTGCCATATTCTTACTTCCAGGAGGGACTATTTTATTACCATTATTGATGAAATATATTCCTCAATTACTCCCTAGTGCTTTTAATGAAAACCAAATAAACTAATCGTTGGTTATTCTATCCACGTTTTAAAATCTTTAACACGTTCACGACTTACAATAATTTCTTGTTCACTCCAGTTATTGAGTTTTATCTGTAATCGTGAGTTTGTATAGGAAACAATATCCTTTATAGCATTTATATTTATAAAGTATTTTCTACTTACTCGAAAAAAAGTTTTAGGTTCTAATTCATCTTCAAGATGCTCTAATGTTGTATCTAGCAGATAGTTTCTCCCCTCTTTTGTCGCTGCATATGTACCTTTATTTTCGCTATAAAAACATTCAATTTCATCTATTGAGATCATCTTTAAATGCTGTCCTATTTTTGTAGTAAACCGTGTCTTATACTCGCGTTCTATAGGAGTAACACCAAGTAGTTTTTTTATATCTTCAAAGTTGAGTGCAACATTTTGTTGTTTAGGAACGCGTTCTTTAAACTTGATTACAGCTTTTTCTAAATCTTCATCATCAATTGGCTTTAGTAAGTAGTCTACACTATTGAGCTTGAAAGCTTGTAATGCATATTCATCAAATGCTGTTGTAAAAATAATAGCACTCTTCACTTCTACTGCATCAAAAATTTCAAAAGAAAGTCCATCAGACAACTGGATATCTAAAAATATTAAATCTGGATGTTCATTTTGAGTAAACCATGCAATTGCTTCTTCGACAGAATGTAACATTTCATTTACTTCTACATCTAGTTCTGCAAGCATTCGATGAAGTCTTCGAGCAGATGGTTTTTCGTCTTCTATGATAAGTACATTCATAATTCTTAATTTTTAATATTCGAAAATAATTTAAATTATGCTTTCGCGAAAGCGTAATTACTCAATAAGTAATCCAGCTTTCCATATAGCAGTTATCGAAGCAATGTTTTCCATATTTTCTATAGGATTTTTATCTAAAAGTAACATATCTGCGATATATCCTACTTTTATAAATCCCGTATTTTCTAGTTTAAACTTAGTTGCGGGTATTGATGTGGCTGTTTTTAATACATCTATATTAGGGATTCCTGCCTTACTAAATAATATAAGTTCTTTATAGATATCTGTTCCCATGTTAATATTTGCATTAGGAGGATCTGTACCCGCAAGTATAGGAACACCTGCATCATATATACGTTTTACTTCTTTAAGGATTTCATGTTCTACTTGTGCGACTTCTTCTTCATTCTTATTATAAAATACAGATTGAACACGTACTGTTGTAAGCACCGTTGGTATCACAAAAAAATCTTGATTTTCTACCAAATCATCTAGATATTCTTGAGACATAGCCCCATCTCTCCATATATGTACAAGACCATCGGCTTCGTTAGAAAGTACTTGATATGCATCTTCTTTTTTTGATATATGAACCACAGCAACTTTATCATGAGCATGTGCTTCTTCTATAACTGCCTTTGCAATATCATGAGATATTGTAGTACGCCATGGCTCTACAATAATCTTAATGTGATCTACTCCTGATGCAACCCGGTCTGCTACCCATTGTTTTGCGTCTTCAGGCTTTTCAAGAGTTGGAACTTCAAAACCATATTGTGTGCCATGACCACCAGGTGCTGTAGCTGCATATCCTGCTCTATACATACGAGCAACTCCAGCTTGATCTCTAATGTCTGTCATAAATTTTTGCATAGGTTCTAATCCATGCATGTCTAAAACATTAAGTACACCTGCTTTTGCAGCTTCTATAAGTTGCGGCATCATAAAAGTATGTACATGGCTGTTTGTTAATGCAGGCATTAAAAACTTCCCTTCTCCATCTATCGTTTTATAGGTTCCTGCGATCTTCTTTTTGATCTGACTTATTTTTCCATTTTCAACAAGGACAGATGTCTTTGTAATAAGTGTATTGCCATCAAAAAGTGTCACATCCTTTATGACAAATGCATCTTGTGTATATGCAGTAATTGTAAAAAACAGAATGACTATGGGTAGAAATCGTTTTATAAATATCATAATATAAATAGTATTATTTTTTTGATTTAAAATTGGTGTCGTGTATTATATACTCTTCTTCCTCCTTATCCATGAACTCTTTAATTTTACGTTGTTCCCAGTCTTTATAAAATTTATTAAACCGAAATCCTTTGAATACATAAACCCAATGTCCTAGAAGTCCTATTCCCCAGAAAAAAGGAGTTGTAAAATGAACCCACCAAGGCATATAATCTGTGATTCTCCCTTGATCAAATACGCCTGCATAAAATAGCTGTAAAAGTGTATTTATAACTATATAAATAGACAGGTGTGTGTACCATTCTTTTTCATCTTCTATACGTTTTTTAACACGTTCATATTTTTTTTGATCAAACTCCATTTCTTTATGCTTTTTAAAATCTAATATCGTCTTCTTTCCTCATTACTTCTTTTATTTTACGCTTCTCCCAGTTACGCCCTAGCATAAGATCAAGGCCAAATAATTTAAATCCTTCTATAAATATCCCCAGTCCCCAAAATCCTATAATCCATAAGAACCAAGGGTATCGTAACCCATTACTATAATAATTTACACTTACAAAAATGATTGTAAAAAGAATAAACATTATTACACTTCCATAATATTTACGTATCGCACTTACTCTGGATACAGCCCGTTTATATTTATCATCTTTAAATTCCATAGTTTTTACGATATTAAAAGTCATCTCTATTAAGCAGTTCTTCTATTTTTCTTTTTTCCCACGCTCTATTATAAAAAGGATTCCAATTAAATACATAGCTAGCGTGCCCTAAAACACCTATTCCCCATCCTGCAATAGGAAATATAGCCCATGGAAATGAAGTAGTATAATAGTTGATAAGAATAAAGACAGGAACCATAATAAGGTATGAAATTAAATGCGGGTAAAACTCCTTAAGGTTGTCCACATATTCTTTGGCTCTTTCATACTTTAATTTATCATGTATTGTAGTATTACTCATGACGTTGTGTTTTAAAATTATGATGTAAATATGATACAATCTAATCGGCTTAGAAATTATGAAAGAGTCAACTGTTATTTTTATAGGACGAATTGTAAAAAAGTAAATCTATCTATCCTATTTTACGAATTAAAGTCATGATATATACTTTTTAATGAGTCTGTATTCCCTGGCTATATAATCAAAATTATGCTAAAGCGATACAATCGGTAATAGAAAAAAAGGACTTACAAGCTCACAATATATAGTAATGCGCTTTTAAAATTAATTTTATAGAAATATAGACGTACATTTACACTAAAAGCAATGTTTGGACTATTCAACAAAAAAACTCCTATAGAAAAGTTACAAGAGCAACATAAAAAGTTACTAGAAGAAGCTTTTAAACTCTCCAAAACCAATAGATCAGAAAGCGATAAATGTTACGCAAAAGCAGCAATGATAGAAAAAGAAATCGCTATACTTTCTGTTAATAAATAAACAAGAATACCTTCGTGTATACTGGAATTTTTAAGTTGCCTATTTTATCTTTGTTTTTATGGAACACTTCATTGTATCTGCTCGTAAATACCGTCCGCAAACATTTAAAGATGTTGTGGGGCAACAAGCGATTACAAATACATTAGAAAATGCCATTGCAAACAATCACCTTGCTCAAGCTTTATTATTTTGTGGTCCTCGAGGTGTAGGTAAAACAAGTTGTGCACGTATCCTCGCAAAACGTATCAATCAAGATGAAAACACACGTCCTGATGAAGATTTTGCATTTAATATTTTTGAACTGGATGCTGCTTCAAACAATTCTGTAGATGATATTAGAAATCTTATTGATCAGGTACGTATTCCACCTCAGGTAGGAACATATAAAGTGTATATTATAGATGAGGTACATATGTTGTCACAAGCAGCTTTTAATGCATTTCTTAAAACCTTAGAAGAACCTCCAAAGCATGCTATTTTCATACTAGCGACTACAGAAAAACATAAAATAATACCTACAATTTTATCACGTTGTCAAATTTTTGATTTTAAACGGATTACTGTCGCAGATGCAAGACAACATCTTATACAGATAGCAAAAGAAGAAAATATAGAGGCAGATGAAGAAGCACTTCATATTATTGCTCAAAAAGCAGATGGAGCAATGCGAGATGCACTCTCTATTTTTGACAGAGTCGTTAGCTTTAGTGGTACAACTCTTTCTCGAAAAGCAGTCACAGAAAACCTCAATGTCCTTGACTATGAAACTTATTTTCTAGCAACAGACTACATCCTTACAAATGATATCCCACAGTTATTAGTGCAGTATAATGATATTTTATCCAGAGGTTTTGATGGACATCATTTTATTGCTGGTTTAGCTTCCCACTTTAGAGACCTTATGGTATGCAAAAACCCACCTACAATCCATTTATTAGAAGTAGGTGATAGCACAAAAAAGAAGTACTATGAGCAATCTCAGAAAACAGATATGCCCTTTCTATTAAACGCAATAGAAAAAGCAAATACTTGTGATCTCAGTTACAAAACAAGCCGAAATCAACGATTACATGTCGAACTTTGTTTAATGCAAATAGCCTCCATCAATTATGATGGAGAAAAAAAAAATGACAACTCATTCATAATTCCGCCTTCATTTTACAAAGTTGCACCAGATACACTAAAGGCAGTTCAGAATATTCCTAAATCTTCAGAAAAGAGTGTTAAAAAAACAGCTCCTGAACCTATACAACAGGAAAGGACAAGCCCTTCTCCTGTAACATATACCGCCCCTATTGAAGCAACAGCCACAAATACGATAGCTGCCGAACCAAAACCAGTCCTTCCAAAAATAGAGATTACTAAAGAAAGGGTTTCTGGGCTTTCACTTAAAGGGCTACGTCACAAAAAAGAATTACAAGAAAAATTAGAGGAACAAAAAGTAGATATCACAAACCTACCTCGTGAACCCTTTACAGAAATTGCCATGCAAGCAACTTGGCAAGAGTATGTAAATAAGCTTTCTGAGCGGGGAGAAAAAATAATTGCTTCAAATCTAGAAGCGGATACTCCAAAACTTAACGGAACCACTATTACATTAGAATACCCCAATGCTACTATGAAAGTAGAAGTAGAGAGAGCGCAAGGCCCATTATTAGAGTATCTTAAGCGTAAACTCAGTAACTATGATATCACCTTAGATATTACAGTAAATGAAGAAGTGCAACGTAAATATGCCTATACCCCTCTAGAAAAATATGAAAAACTCAAAGAGCAAAATCCAGATCTGGATATTCTAAAACGCGCTTTTGACTTAGAATTATAACTTATGGACAAGAAAGATCCTATACAAATGCTACATCTTAAATTACCTACAGATCCAAGATGGGTAAATATTGTAGAAATGAATATTGAAGAAATACTTACAGACCATGCATATTGTGAGCAAAAAGCAGCTTCATCTGCAATTTCATTCATTATAGGTTTTCCTGAATATACAGAACTTGTCTCTGAGATGAGTGATCTTGCACAAGAAGAAATGAGTCATTTTAAAATGGTGCATGATATCATGAAAGAACGTGGTATGACTTTAGGTAGAGAACGTAAAGATGCCTATGTACATAAATTACGCTTTTATTTTCCTAAAGGAGGTTCTAGAGTAGAGAGTCTTGTCAATAGATTGCTAGTTGCTGCATTGATAGAAGGAAGAAGTTGTGAACGTTTTAGATTACTATCAGAAGAATTAGAAGATAAAAAACTGGCCCGTTTTTATAGAAAATTAATGATCAGTGAAGCTGGACATTATACGATGTTTTTATCTTTTGCTAGAAAGTACGGAGAACGTGAAGTTGTAGATAAAAAATGGCAAGAATTACTAGCATTTGAAGCTGAGGTTATGAAAGAACTCAGTGTAAATGAAACCATGCATGGATAGATACTAAAAAAGGTTCATCTTATAAGATGAACCTTTTTTAGTCAAACTATATCTCTATATTACAATTGATAGCCGATACTTAAGGTAAAAAAGCTATTATTTCCAGATAAGTTAGTAGCAATATTATCTACATTCGGAGTGATTCCATCAGCTGCATTCCCAGAAGGCATAGCCAATGGTACAAATGACCCATCTTCAAAAACCTCAATAAAACCAATTGTATACCTTGCTTCTATAAAAATGTTTTCTGTAAACTTATAACCTATTCCTCCAAAACCAGAAAAATCAAAACTTTTAAAATTATCTGATTGTTCAAATGCAGAAATCTTAAGGCTCGCTTGTGGCCCTATATTTACAAATAGCTTATTAAAATTAATTTTAAGAGCTAATGGTAGGATAAGATTTTCATAACGTACACTCTCTGCCTTATTACCTTGTGTAGCATATCCAAACTCTGGTTGAAAACTTAATTTATCGTTGATAGGAAACTCTGCAATAAAAGACGCTGCAAATCCAAAACGACTATCTTCAAATGAAGAAGAAGGATTAAGTATTGCGTTTCCATTAAGATTTGCAATATCTGATGAAAAACTACTTATCTGACTTACATTAAGACCTAATTTAAATCCATAACGTATACCTTGTCCAATAGAAACCGAACTTATACAGACTGCAAAAAAACAGAGTAATAGTACCTTTTTATTCATAATAACATGATTTTAATAGAAGATATACAAAGGGTTAGGGAGCGTATATCTTGTGTAAAGATATAATCTATGAATTTAGTTTAAAAACGAATCACAAGAATATAATCTATTAATCTTTTAAATTACCAAAATCATCGATCAATGCACAAAATCAGGTATATGTTCTATGATATTTCTTAGAAATTAAATGAATAATTGAGTAAATTATGGCTAATGTCGCTTTATAATTTATTTACTACTTCCTGATATAAGCTTTTGATGATTCCATCAGACAGTCCAATTTTAGGAACAAATATTGTTTCTGCATTAGACCATTTCATAGCCAGTAAATAAATACGTAAAGCAGGGATAATTACATCTGCGCGATCTGGATTAAGTGAAAGTTGTACGACACGTTCATCATATGTCAATGTATCTAATTCCTTATAAAAATTAGATAGATATAAATAAGACATTGATTTACCAGTCTTTTTACCACTCATTTTAAAGATCTTATTGATATTACCTCCAGAACCTATAACCTTAATTCCTGATAATCCATCTGTATGCTCTTGAATCCACCTAGAGACATCATTCCATGTATTTTTACTAACCAAGTCATTTAGAATACGAACTGTACCTATTTTAAAAGACTTAGAAACCGTTATGTTTCCTTTATCGTATATAGTAAATTCTGTACTCCCCCCTCCTACATCTACATATAAGTAAGTAATATCATTGCGGATAAGACTATGTAAATCTGTAGCCGCAATAATAGAAGCTTCTTCTTCTCCGTCAATGATCTCAATAGCAATCGTAGTTCTTTCTTTAATAAGTTTTGTAATAGTAAGACCATTAGACGCTTCGCGCATTGCCGAAGTAGCACAGGCTCTATAATGCTTTACTTGATGCGCATTCATTAATAATCGAAACGCTTGCATCGCATCTACCATTCTATCAATGTTTTTTTCAGAAATTTCACCCTTTGTAAAAACATCTTCTCCTAGTCGTATAGGGACACGGATCAATTCATTTTTTCGAAAAAGCGTAGGTGCATTTTTTTGTTCAATGACATTTGCTACTAATAATCGGATTGCATTCGATCCTATATCAATAGCGGCATATTTTTCTATTGCAAGCATTAACTCTCTTTAGGGTTCAAATAATAATCATAAGTAGCAAATTGAGATCTAATAACTTCTTTGTCATTTTTGACATAAGCATTGTCCTGCCTTATATTTAACTCTCTAGCCTTTACATTATCATTCCAACAAATATCTAAGGTTTCTAAGATTTCCTTTTTAATATCTTCATCATAAATTGGACAGGTAACCTCTACCCTATTATCCAAGTTACGTGACATCCAATCTGAAGAGGAAATAAATACTTTTGCATCTTTTCCTTTGCCAAAAACATAAACGCGTGGATGCTCCAAAAACTTGTCTATGATACTTATCACTTTGATATGCTCACTCAACCCAGAAATTCCAGGAATCAAGCAACAAATACCTCGTACAATCATTTCTATCTTGACACCTGCTTGACTTGCCTCATATAACTTATCAATCATAGCATAATTTGAGATGCTATTGAGTTTAAGTTGTATATATCCCTGACCTCCATCTCTGACTTTTTGAATCTCTTTATCAATTAAACGATAAAACGTATTTCTTGCATAATGAGGTGAAACTATAAGGTGTTTATAGGTATTTACTATATAATTAGTATCAAAGAAATTAAACAGTTTTGAAAGATCTTTAAGGATTTTTTGACTAGATGTAAACAACGTATAATCTGTATAAATCTTTGCTGTTTTGTAATTAAAATTACCCGTACTTATAAATCCATATCGTACAATTTTGCCTTTCTCTTCCCGTTCTATAACACATACCTTGCTATGTACTTTTAAACCGGGTACACCAAAAATAAGTTTTACGCCTTGGTCTTCCATCTTCTTAGCATACATCATGTTAGAAGTTTCATCAAAACGCGCTCGAAGTTCTATTTGTACTGTCACTTCTTTCCCGTTTTGCGCTGCATTAATCAATGCGCTAGCAATATGGGATACTTTTGCAAGTCTATAAATGGTGATCTTAATAGAGGTTACAGCTGGGTCTAATGCCGCTTCTCTTAAAAACTTTATCGTATATGAAAATGTATGATAAGGAGCATACTGTAGAAAATCTTTTTTAGCTACTTTTTCAAACATACTGCAATCCAAAGTAATCCCTTTTATAGGTAAAGGTTTTTGTGAAGCATACAATAAATCTTTTCTCCCTAAACTAGGGAAACCCATATAATCCTTCCTATTATGATATCTACCACCTGGGATAATACTATCATCATTTTCTATATCTAATTTTTTAAGTAAAAAGTCAAGAGTTTCCGGAGCTATTGTTTTATCATACACAAAACGTACAGGAGCGCCGTCTTCTCTTCCTTTTACAGATTTTGAAAGCTTTTCAATAAGGCTCTTTCCTAAATCAGATTCTATATCTAGTTCTGCGTCTCTAGTAATTTTAATCATATGAGCAGAAATAGACTCATAATCAAAAATATTAAAAATACTATCTAGGTTATACCTGATAACATCATCAAGCATAATGATACAATTCATGCCATCTATTTTAGGCAATACAATAAACCTATCTATACTACTTGGGATCTCTAACAATGCATATAAAGGAGTATCACTATTGCGCATTTGCATTTTGACAGTAAGGTATGCATCTAGATCCTGAATACGAGGAAGTTCGAGTTCCTCCCTTAGAATAATTGTTTCTATAGCAGGGCTCACTTCTTCAGTAAAAAAGTCTTTTAAAAATTTTTTATGCTTTTTATGCTCAATTTGAGACTCATTGACCATATAAATATTTTCAGAAGCCAACCTTTTATAGATATCATCTAAAATTTTTAAACTCTCTGACTGTTGCTGAATAACAATCTCAGTAATCATAGGTAATAATTCCTCAGCAGTATAAACTCCTAAAGCCTTTCTCCCTTTTTTCCCTGCACGCACAATACGACGTACGGTAGCATAACGAACTCTAAAAAATTCATCTAGATTATTTGAGAATATCCCTAAAAACCGAAGACGCTCAATCAACGGAACAGTCTCATCTGCGGCTTCCTGTAAAACTCGACCATTAAATTGTAGCCAACTTAACTCTCTATTGATATATTTTTCTTTTTGTACTTCGTTCATTTTGATAACTCTTTAGGTGTACAGGTAAAAATTGTATTTCCTTGACTTATGCTAGCCCATTGTTCGGTAGAAAACTCAATAGCAGTAAATCCAGATGTTGGAACATTATCTATGGGTTTATTCCCATATACATTTACAATATGAGTCATTGCATTATTATGTCCAAAAACCATTAGACAATCTATAGAATCGTCACAATCGAGGATTGTGCGTATCAGATCTCTACCCTCAAAGTCATAAAGCTTATAATCGAGTACAATAGCATCTTCTGATATGTTATACGCTTTCGCGAAAGCAAAAGCAGTCGTCTTTGCCCGTAATGCATCACTACTCATGATAAGATCAGGTTTAGGCATCTTTGAAGCAACATATGCCGCTACACGAGGAGCATCATTAAGTCCTCTATCATTCAAAGGGCGCTCATGATCTGTGAGATTAAACTCCCAACTAGATTTTGCATGACGAACTAGGTATAATGTCTTCATTTTTTAAGGGGCTAAACGTTCTTTAATCCAATTTCCATTTGTAACATGATAACGTATTCTATCGTGCAATCGACTAGGTCTCCCTTGCCAAAATTCCATAATCATAGGTTTAACAATATATCCTCCCCAATGCGATGGTCTTGGAATAGGTTTATCAGCATAAGTTGCTTTGAATAAATTCATTTTATCTTCAAGCACCTGGCGGTTTTTTATAACCCTACTCTGATCAGAAACTAGAGCTCCTAATTGACTTTCTATAGGTCTAGAATGAAAATACTTGTCAGAATCTTTTGAGTCTAATTTAGAGACTTCTCCTTGGATAATAACTTGTCGTTCCATAGTAGGCCAAAAAAATGAGAGGCTCACTCGCGGATTCTTCTCCATGCTTTTACCTTTCTCACTCTGATAATTGGTATAAAATTTAAACCCTTCTTTATCAAAACCTTTAAGTAAAACGATTCTAGATTTAGGAAGCCCATCAATACCAATCGTTGCTAGAGTCATAGCATTAGGCTCCTCAATACCCCCCTCAGTTTCAACCTCCTCAAACCATATAGAAAATTGGCGTATAGGATCACTATTTGTAGTGGTTAGTAATAACTCTCCATGCTCGTATGATTTTCGATAATGATGTAAGTCACGATTCATAAAAGCTAAGGTACAAGAAACCCTAGTAAGTTAAAAGGAGTAAATACGCTTTGTCAAAGATTTAATCATTCCATTACATTAGAAAAAAGGGGCATTTGACTCTTGACACAAGCTATTGTGAATCATACTTTTATAAAATGAATCGTACACAACATGCCAGACGCCCCGTTCAGATACTCCTAGGCCTTATAATATCTTATATGATTTCTTCATGTGTAAGTACTCGCGTAGAAGCGAGTCCCTATCAGGATACTGCCGAAAATATAGAGTGCCAGACCAAAAGCAGTTGGAGTTATTTTTGGGGACTTAAACAAAAACGTGTTGACGCAAACCCAGAAGTAACCGGAACTATATGTCCATGTGCCGATCAAGCCATGAGCTGGGTAGAAACAAAAACATCACTAGGGGATTTTTTATTGAGCCTAGTTACTGTAGGTACCGTAAATCATAGAACGGTTTCTTATGGATGTGCGCGACCTCAAAATGGGGATGGCGGTCTTGATGATTAAATTTTTATGATATGATACCCGAAGGACTCCAAAAATTACCGATTGAACAATGGACAAATAAGCATGAAAATTTTACACACGATCTCGTAAAAGATACTTCGTTCAAACTTCGCAATCCTCCTGCTGTAAATCGTCGTGAGCGTTATTTAAAAACGACAAAAAATTTCCAGTGGCTTATCCAAAATGCCTTGGACACAAATACCAAAATACGTGCTATGGGTAGTGGTTGGTCATTTACAAAAGTATCGGTAACCGAAGGGGGACTTATAGATACCGCAGCATTAAACTTTTCATTCCCGCTTACACAAAAATATGTTTCGCCTCAATACCCCAAAACCCCTCAAGATCTTTACTTTGTTCAATGTGGTACTATTA
Organism: uncultured Dokdonia sp.; assembly: GCA_947503305.1. Classification (GTDB taxonomy): domain Bacteria; phylum Bacteroidota; class Bacteroidia; order Flavobacteriales; family Flavobacteriaceae; genus Dokdonia. The sequence continues at coordinate 627,961 of CANNDF010000002.1, read as the reverse complement.
TTTATGAACTTAATAATAGACTCGCTGCCAAAAACCCACCGCGATCTATAAAAGCTTCCGGAGCCAGTAATGGACAAACGATAGCTGGTGCTTTATCTACAGGTACCCATGGTGCTGCTTTTCAAGTAGGAGCCATTCAAGACTTTGTAGTAGGGTTACATATCATTACAGGACCTAATGAACATATATGGATAGAGAGAGCTTCATACCCTGTTGCAACTCCAGATTTTGTAACATGGTTAGATGCAAAGATGATTAAGGACGATGCTATATTTGAAGCTGCATTAGTAAGTTTTGGGAGTTTTGGTTTTATTCATGGCGTAATGATAGAAACAGAACCTGCCTTCTTATTAGAAGAGCACAGAATAGGAGATGTAGCCTACAACGATGCGCTCAAAAAAGCAATGACGGCATTAGATTTTACAGATTTGCAGCTACCTGGTGGTGGCCTAGGAAAAGAGCTATATCACTTTGAAGTACTCTTTAACCTCCATAAGTTTGAGGAAAACAACTCTCAAAAAGGGGCATTTTTAAAGTATATGTATAAGAAACCATATCAACTTCCCTATACGCCTGTACAAAGAGATAATACATTCACCTATGGAGATGATCTTTTAGGAATTATGTCTACCGTATTAGACACCATAGGGAGTATTTCTCAATTACTTATTCCACCGATGGTCAATACCATGTTTGGACTTGCCTTTGCACCCCAACCCCCACAAACTGGAACTATAAAAGAACTTTTTAACTACACAAAATTTAGAGGAAAAGTGGCTAGTGCAGCTATAGGAATCGATATCAAAGATGCCGCAAGAGTAGTAGAAGAAATTATGAAAGTAAACCAACAAATTGCCTTTCCGGGAGGCCTTTCCTTACGGTATGTAAAAGGGACAAAAGCGACTTTAGGTTTTACAAAATTTACACATACATGTGTCTTAGAAATGGATGGTGTAGATAGTAATGCGGCTCGTGATTTTTATGAAGCTGTATGGAATAAACTTGAGGCTTTACAGATTCCTTATACATTACACTGGGGTAAAATCAATTTTAATTTAAATAAGACACGCATTAAAAACATGTATGGAACTTCTAAGGTAAATGCATGGATAGATGCACGTAATACACTATTATCTAACAATGTAGCACCTATATTTTCAAGTAAATTTATAGAACGTTGTGGACTAGATACTATTCTGGGACCTATCGTTTAAAGCGAGGTGATCTCTATTTTTTTGTATGCTTTCGCGAAAGCAAAAACTCGCCATTACTTTTTCTTCTTTCCTTTTACAAACCCCTTTTGAATAAGAAGATCACGGATAGATTTATTATGCTTTACCACGCGCATATGTTCTTCATATGACATCTCTTCATCATCATATAATGCTTCATAATTCTCGAGCAATTCTACCTCATCGGTAGCAAAAAAATAGCGTCTGTGTTCTGTATAGCTATCGGCGTCAAGGAAATATTCACAAACATATCCATTGTCTTCTGTGATTTTAAAGGCAATAGTAATATTGTTTTTAACCGCAGTAGATCCTGCAATACGGTACACACGATCAGGATAAGTATCTTCTTTTACTAAAAAAAGATTGCGTGGTATTAATTGATCAAAATGCTCTTGTAGTTGAGCAGCGGTTGCTTTGGAAATTCTTTTCTTTTCTTCCATGAGATCTTTTTAAAACGTAAATACTTTCCCATCATCTGCCAGATGCACATTTGGAAATATGGTTTCTGCTTCTTCTTTAAATTCTTCTAGACCATTATACCTTGTAGAGTAATGCCCTAAAATGAGGGTTTCTACACCAGCTTGTTTTGCGATACTAGCTGCTTGTTTTGCAGTACTATGCCCCGTGGGTTTGCATAAATGAGCATGACTTTCTAAAAAAGTAGCTTCATGGTATAATACAGTGGCATTTTTAACTTGCTCGGCAATAGCTGGTTTATATGCTGTATCACTACAGTAGGCATAGCTTTTTGAAGGATTAGGATCAAATGTAAGTTTGCTATTTGCAATAACTGTCCCATTATCTAATACAATATCTCCTCCTTGTTTGATTTTACTATAATACGCTTTATCAATATCTAAGTTTAAAACTGCATTAATATCTAATTTGCGTTCTCCTACTTTTTCTTCAAAATAGTATCCATTTGCATAAATGCGATGCTTTAAAGGAATCGTGGTTACTACTACCTTATCATCTTCATAAACGATGGTAGGGGTTTTGGTTTCGATTTCACAAAAGTGTAATGGGTAACTCGTAAAACCTTCAGACAATTTAAGCTGTACCAAACAGATCTCTTTAATACCCTTAGGTCCATAGATCGTAAGTGGAGCTTTACGTTTTAATAAACTGAAGGTCGTAATTACTCCCATTAATCCAAAAAAATGATCGCCATGCAAATGGGAAATAAAAATATGTTTAATACGAGAAAATTTTATTTTATTCTTTCGTAAGGCGACTTGTGTACCTTCACCACAATCTATAAGGAATAAATGATTGCGTATATTTAATACTTGTGATGTAGGGTTTTTAAAACTTCCAGGAGCAGCAGCATAACAGCCTAAAATAGATATAGAAAGTTGTGTGCTCATGAGCTTAAAATCCAAGATCTCGCTCGATCTCTTCCATTTGAATAATATCTTCTGCTTCTTGTACTGTAGGAACAACGATCATTTCTTCTGGAATTACATCGTAATCTATTCCCGTATTTACAAATACAAACGATTTATTATTACTACGTTGATCATTAGAAATATGTATAAACGCTATAAGCTCATCTAATGCTAATGCCTCATATTTTAATAAATCAATGACTAAATGATGTTCTTTATATTTTTTAGGAATGATATGTGATAAATAGGAGGCAAAATTCAGAACATCATCATATTCGTCTGTAAGAACTGTATAACTATCTGTTTGAGTAATTTTCATCACTGTTTTATTTTTGAAGCTAGTAGATAGATCACTGCCATTCGTATAGCGACACCATTCTGTACCTGATCTAAAATAATAGCTTGTCCAGAATCTGCTACATCACTTGTAATCTCTACACCTCTATTAATAGGCCCTGGGTGCATGATTACAATCTCTTTATCAAGAGATTGTAATATATCTTTATTGACACCATATTGTTGTGTATATTCTCTAGTGGATGGAAAATAACTAATATCCATACGTTCATTTTGAACACGTAACATATTGGCCACATCACACCATTGAAGTGCTTTACGTATATCTAGCTCTACCTCTACTCCTAAGCTTTCTATATGCTTTGGAATAAGCGTTTTGGGCCCACATACTTTTACAGTGGCGCCTAGTAATTTTAGTGCATAAATATTTGAGAGTGCAACTCTACTATGTAAAATATCACCTACAATAACTACTTTTTTCCCAGCGACTTCACCTAATCGTTCCCGTATAGAAAAACTATCCAGCAATGCTTGCGTAGGGTGTTCATGAGCTCCATCACCTGCATTTATAATACACGCATCTATATGTTTTGACAGAAAAATACCCGCACCAGGATTGGGGTGACGCATTACAACCATATCTACTTTCATAGATAGGATATTGTTTACAGTATCTATAAGGGTTTCTCCTTTTTTTACAGAAGAAGCTGCCGCCGAAAAATTAATGACATCGGCACTTAACCGCTTTTCTGCAAGTTCAAAAGAAAGTTTAGTTCGTGTACTATTTTCAAAAAAGAGGTTTGCAATAGTAATATCACGTAAAGAAGGTACTTTTTTAATAGGTCTGTTAATCACTTCTTTAAAATGATCTGCTGTTTTAAAGATGAGATCAATATCCTCTTTTGTGATATATTTTATGCCTAATAAATGGTTGACACTTAACTCGCTCATTCGCTCTTACGTATTTACAACAAAAACACTGTCTTCGCCATCATTTTCTACCCAACTTACTTTTACTTTCTCTTCATTAATAGCATCTACTTGACGTCCTCTATAATTAGGTTGTATGGGTAAATGCCTTCTAAAACGTCTATCAATTAAGCATAGCAATTCAATTTCCAGAGGTCTTCCAAAACTTTGAATTGCAGTAAGTGCTGCATTGATACTACGCCCTGTATATAAAACATCGTCTATAAAGACTACTTTTTTATTTTCTACAACAAAGTCTATTTGAGTGGTATTGGCTTCAAGTATTTTTTCATTCCTACGAAAATCATCACGGTAAAATGTAATATCCAAATAACCCAACTTTACTGCTTCTATATTATATTCTTCAACAAGTAATTTTTTGAGACGTTCAGCAAGAAATGTTCCTCGGGGTTGTATTCCGATTAAAACTGTATCTATAAAATCTTCATGATTTTCAATAAGTTGACAAGCCAATCGATTGAGGATAATATTTACCTCGACAGCATTAAGTAATACTTTTTGACTCATAGGGTTTCCAAACAATGTTCGGAGAGCAAAGATAGTTATTTTTGATTTAGCATATATATCTTATCTATTACAGTTCTATAGGCCATCTAGAAGCATATGCTTTTGTAAAAGCATGTCAAAAAACTTTAAATTTCTTAAAATCCCTTACCCATTAACTCCCCAACTTTTTTATAAATTCGTGTCTCAAAAAAAAAGCTATGATTAGTGAGCAAACTTGGTGGAAAGAAGGTATTGTATATCAAATCTACCCAAGAAGTTATAAAGATACTACGGGCAGTGGTGTAGGTGATTTACAAGGGATTATTGAAAAGCTTGACTATATCGCGAGTTTAGGAGTGACCATTATATGGCTCAATCCTGTGTATGACTCTCCAAATGATGATAATGGGTATGATATACGAGATTATCGTAAAATCATGACAGAGTTTGGAACTATGGAAGATTTTAATCTCCTGCTTACTGAGATGAAAGCACGTGGATTACGTCTGGTTATGGATCTTGTTGTAAATCATTGTAGTGATGAGCATCAATGGTTTCAAGAATCTCGTAAAAGTCGTGATAATCCTTATAGGGATTACTTCCATTGGTGGCCTGCAGAAAAAGGAATTCCTCCTAAGCGATGGAGTTATTTTGATGTAGACGAAAATGCATGGAAATACGACGCTCAAACAGATGCTTATTACCTCCATTATTTTGCTGTAAAACAACCCGATTTGAAATGGGAAAATCCAGAAGTACGTAGAGAAATCTATGATATGATGCATTTTTGGTTTCAAAAGGGAGTAGATGGTTTCCGTATGGATGTCATTCCATTTATAAGTAAGGATATTTCATACCCTGAACTCGATGCAAAAGAACCTCATGAGTTTATCGCTTTTTATGCTAATGGTCCTAAAATACATGAGTATCTCAACGAACTTAACCGAGAAGTTATTTCAAAATATGATGCATTTACTGTAGGTGAAGGGCCTGGAATTAGTATTAATCAAGCATTAGACTTTGTTCATGAGGATCGTAAGGAAATGGATATGTTTTTTCATTTTGACTTAATGTCCCTAGACCGTCAACCTGGAGAAGTTTTTATGATGCGGAAAGCCCCTTGGAAGCTTTCAGAATTTAAAAAAATATTTAATGATTGGGATTCTGCTTTCGCGAAAGCGGGCTGGGGAAGCTTGTTTTTGGCAAACCATGATTTTCCAAGAGCAGTAAGTAGATGGGGAAATGACAGTGCCGCCTATTGGAAAAATAGTGCTACGTTATTACAGACTTTTTTACTTACCATGAGAGGTACCCCCTATTTTTACCAAGGTGATGAAATAGGGATGTCTAATGTTCGGTTTACTGATATTGATGATTATAAAGACATCAATACCATTAATAGGTATGAGAATATTAAAAAGAATGGTGGAGATTTAATTGCCTTTATGGAGAGTGAGAAACATGCCGCTAGAGAAAATGCTCGAACACCTATGCATTGGGATGCTAGTCAGCATGGAGGATTTACAACAGGTGAACCATGGATACGTTTAAACCCTAATTATGCCTCTGGTGTTAATGTGGCTTCTCAAGAAGTTGAAGAGTATTCTATCTTACATTACTTTAGAAAAATTACAACTGTTAGAAAATCAAACTTAGCACTCGTTTATGGTGATTATGAATGTCTACATCCAGAGCATGAAGAGGTGTATGCTTATACGCGGACTCTTGGGGGTGAATGCTTCTTGATTTTGTTGAATTTTAGTGATGTTACTGTGACATATTCTCTACCCTCACATATACAGTACAATCGTAAAACAAAAATAATTTCTAATGACCTTATCCTAGATGATCAGACTTATAAAGAGTTTATGTTAGGTGCGTGGCAAGCTGTAGTATACAAATTAGAAAATTAAAATATTTTGATCGTAAAACAACTAGAGATACGCTAGGATATTTTGTATCTTTATAGCAAATATTTTCAATGAATATTCCCACTATCGATTTGCCTCGAATCGTTGTTATCGGGGCAGGATTTGCAGGGCTTCAAGTAGCTAGAAAATTAGATACAAGTCAGTATCAATTAGTGCTTTTAGATAAAAATAATTATCACACATTTCAACCCCTTTTATATCAAGTATCCTCTGCAGGTTTAGAACCTGACTCTATTGCTTATCCTATCCGTAAAGTGTTACGCAAAAAAAAGAATACTTTTTATAGGCTTACCGATGTACAACGTATAGATATATCTTCTTCCATTGTACATACGGATATCGGAGAATTATCTTATGATAAACTTATTATTGCAACAGGCGCAAATAATAATTTTTTTGGTAATGATAATATCGCAGCAAATTCACTTCCTATGAAGTCGTTAACAGATGCGCTTAATTTACGATCTAAGATTTTAGGTAATTTTGAAAAAGCATTAAACACTACCGATTTAGAATTACGTGAAGAACTGACCAATTTTGTGATTGTAGGTGCTGGACCCACAGGAGTTGAACTTGCAGGTGCTCTTGCAGAACTTAAAAATAAAATCCTTCCCAATGATTTCCCAGATCTAGATCTTCGCGTTATGAAAATCCATTTGATAGAAGCTGCTCCTAGAGTACTTGCTCCTATGAGTGAACGATCTTCCGAAAAAGCATTTACAGCTCTTCGAAAACTTGGAGTCCATATATGGACCGAAACCTTTGTCACTGACTATTCCGGCAATCTCGTTACAACAAATGGTTCGGAGACTTTTAGGACAGATACCCTTATATGGGCAGCAGGTGTCAAAGGACAATTTCCAGAAGGTATTGATGCAACAACGATAGGTCGTGGTAACCGAATTATTACTGATGACTATGGACTAGCACAAGGAACTACAAATGTGTATGTCATAGGAGACGCAGGATTGATTCAATCAGAACGATATCCACAAGGCCTACCTATGCTAGCTTCTGTTGCCATGCAACAAGGTGTCTACTTTGCTAAAGCTCTCAATGCACTTGCCCGAAATAAAGAAATACAACCATTTATCTATAATGATAAAGGAACAATGGCAACTATAGGACGTAATAAAGCTGTTGTCGAACTTCAAAAATTCAAGTTTCAAGGTTTTTTTGCCTGGCTGGTTTGGATGTTTGTACATCTTATGCTTCTTGTAGGTTTTAGAAATCGAGTAGTCGTTTTTGTAAACTGGCTATGGAATTACGTGAGGTATAATAATGGATTACGACTGATCGTAAGGCCTTATAAAAAACCCAAACCTACAGGTACACCTATAATAGAAAGTATAGAATAAGAGAGCATACTCCTGCCTACCTTTTATATTGGCTTACAGAAGCATACTTATTTTATATGTCCTTTTGTTATATGGAATAAAATTCCCCCATTCATAAGGTGTGTATGTATCTCGTAGGGTTATTTCTAATAATTCTTTATAGATACTCTCCCCACGATAGCTATTTACCATAATCATAACTCCTTTTTTTGCTTCTGGAAAAACAATGGAATAATGAGGATGTTGCAATTTATAGATTAAACACAAGCTTCAGTAATAGAAAAATTAAACTATAATTAGTGCTCATAGCGATTATATCCAATGGTTCAAATTATAAAGCAAGGTCTATTTTATTCTAAATAGTATTAGATAGACCAATCATATTCTTTTAAAAGAACATCATATCCTTTATATCGAGGATTGTTTAAAAATTGATTTCCAAAATCTACCTTATACCATTCAAATAAAGAAGAACATGTAATGGTTCTATTTTCATCATTTACATAGAATTCTTGTGTTACAAAAGATTGGGTAGCCTTTTCTAATTGCTCATTTAGAAGTGTTACCTTATAAAAAGCGATAGAAGGACACGATAACGCTCCACAGTTTAAAGCAAAATGAATTCTATAGTCTACCGTATGTACCATATACTGTAACTTAGGGTCATTACGATCTAGATGTTTACGAGCATTACGTCGCAAGATACCATGCTCAATATCGTCTAATGAAAATGTATCATCCCCTATTATTAATAGTGGAATCTTAAAAAATTGTGGGTCTTCCTTCATAGATTTTTGCACCCTATACTTTATAATGGCATAATTGGTCGCTCCATTATATACATTGACCCAAAAGGCTATTTTCTGTCTATCGTCCCTAAGTGTTGTAAGGTCAAAATTTTCTAATAGTTTAAGATGAATTGCTATACTTTCATCAGAGGTAATTCCACCATATTGATAGGCATACCGTGCAATTTTTGCATCTTTTGAAAAAGACTCTGAATCAAACTGTACCATATTGCTTACTAGATGATTTTCCTATACATTGTTTACCGCCTTCTTTTTCTATTATTTTTTCTAGAACTAGAAGGATTATCATTCTTTCTAGAATTAGCATTACGAGAACGACGAGATTGTTGATGTCGTGATTTATTTTCGGCGGCTTTTGCCTTTAGTTCTTCTAGTGTATCTGTAGGTTCAAAACCAGGCACTATATGACTTGACAGACGTTCTCCTAGTAATTTTTCAATGCCTTTTATATATTCTTTTTCATCTACACCTACAAGTGAGATTGCCTTTCCGCTAGCACCTGCTCTTCCTGTACGCCCTATACGATGTACATAATCTTCTGGCACATTAGGAAGCTCATAATTGATAACATAAGGAAGTAATGGTATATCCAGTCCACGGGCTGCAATATCTGTTGCTACTAGCACTCGAATACTTCCTTTTTTAAATCCTGCCAATGCCTTTGTACGCGCATTTTGCGTTTTGTTTCCATGAATGGCAGCCGATGAAATTCCGGCTTTATCCAATTTTTGACTTAAACGATTTGCTCCATGCTTTGTCCGTGTAAAAATGAGTACCTGATCCCAATTACCTTCATTAATAAATTTAATAACGAGTGCTGTTTTCTTTGATTTGTCACAACGATAGGTTATTTGATCTACTTTTTCGGCAGTTGTATTTTCTGGGGTAGCTTCTACTAGAATAGGTTTGTGCAACATTGAGTTGGCTAGCGCTTTGATCTCTTTTGAAAACGTAGCGCTAAAAAGCAAGTTTTGACGTCTTTTAGGTACTAATGCCAATACCCTTTTTATATCTCTGAGAAATCCCATATCAAGCATTCGATCTGCCTCATCGAGAACCAAAAATTCTATTTTTGATAACGAGATTTCTCCTTGATTTTGTAAATCAAGTAAACGGCCTGGTGTTGCAACAAGTATGTCTACACCTTGCCGTAAGGTACGTACTTGTGGTTTCTGATTTACTCCTCCAAAAATTACAGTGGATCGTATGTCTAAAAATGTACTGTACTCTCTAACATTATCATATACCTGTGCTGCAAGTTCGCGCGTAGGTGTAAGTACTAATGCGCGAATAGGACGTCTGCGCTGTACAGGAATTTTTGATAATTTCTGTAACATAGGTAATGTAAATCCTGCCGTTTTTCCTGTTCCTGTTTGTGCAGATGCAAGTACATCTCTTCCTTCTAATATCAGAGGAATGGCTTTGGCTTGTATAGGAGAGGGTATATTATATCCTTTTTTACTCACAGCTTTGAGTAGGGCATCAGATAAGCCCAATGATTGAAATGACATACGTAGGGTTTAGAAACAGATATCACATATTCTGCTTCATATAAGCAACAAAGGTACGTTTAATTTTCTAGGGAGTGTATATGAGTTTGCTTTCGCGAAAGCGTACTAAAAAGAAACAACATCTTTATACTAGGCTTTCTTCCAGAACTTAATACGACTTTTGATTTGTTGACGTCTATGGAAATTCTTTTGAAAATTTTGAATTCCTTTCCACATGGTCGTAAATACTAAATCAGCATCTTCTCCACTCTCTGAAGCATATGCATCTGCCATAATCTTAACATGTGACTCAACTGATGATAGTCTAGCAAAATTTGCCATACGTGTTTTAAAATCCATAGGTCCGAACTCCATTCGATTAAGATCTACTAGATAGAAATCATATCCATCTTCTTTGATTACAATCAATGTATTACCTACAGAATGATCTAAAAAATGAATATTCTTTTGATGAAGTTGATAGGTAAACTTTGCAAATGCACTTAAAATAGCTGCATCTCCTACATAAGGAGAGTCATGAATGAGCTCTCTATAGGTTAAATCGTAATTTAAATGCTCACTGATATAATAGCTTTTTCCAAAAAGAAGGTTTTTTTCTTCAAAATACCCAATAGGGTTGGGTGTATAGATCCCCTTTTCTAGTAGTCGATGCGCATATTCAAAAGAGCGTCGTGCTTTTGATGTTCTTACATACCTATATACGATACGATTTATAAAATTTGGGACCTTAAATGATTTTACATTTATGGTAATCCCTTTAAGATCAAAAAGTTTGAGGGCATTACGATTCCGTTCATCAAAATTTTCACCTTGCTGTTCAAAATGGGTAATTATATCGCATATCAGATCTTCTTGATCCTTATATTCAGGGGTAATGGTATAATTCACAATACAAAGCTACATTTTATAAAACTAATGCACAATCAGGAGTTTTCATTTATCTTTGCCAGCATGTCTATTACTCCCACTATTTTTTTAGAAAGTCATAATCTCAAAAACCCATACTCTGGATTTGGGCAATTTAACTATCATCTTATTAAAGCTATTTATCAAGAACAGCAAAAAGACATACATATTATACTTCATGCAAAACACATCGAACTTTTACAGGAAGAATTTGGTGATTTTTTTGGGTATAAAAAATACTATTCTTTTCGAAGGTTAAAGCAATTTAAAATTAGGAAAAAGTATAATATCTGGCATTGTCTTAATCAAAATATTAAAGTAGAACCTCATTATAACATCCCCTATATCCTTACAGTACATGATGTAAATTTTATAGATGAAGTATCATCAGACATGAATCATGAGCGTAATAGACGCTTTCAGGAAAAATTAAATAAGAGTAGTGCCATTACATACATTTCAAAGTATGCACAGACATCTACACATGCTCATTTTAATGTTCCTAATGTCCCAGAACATATCATATACAATGGAAATACATTACAGGAAATAACACTTCCAGAAGATCATATTCCCAAAATAGATATAAAAGCTCCATTTTTATATACTATAGGAGAGTTTAGGCATCGTAAAAATTATCATGCATTGGTAGAAATGTTACAATTCCTACCTGATTATACGCTTGTAATTTCTGGAAATAACAACTCTGATTATGCGCGTGGCTTACTAGATGAAACTATCCAAAAATTTGGAATGCAAGATCGCGTTATTCTAACAGGAAAAGTATCCGAATTTGACAAGCAATATTATTTAAAACATTGTACTGCCTTTGTTTTCCCCTCTTTAAGAGAAGGATTTGGAATCCCTCCTATTGAAGCAATGCGTTTTGGGAAACCTGTATTTATATCAAATAATACATCATTACCTGAAGTTGGAGGATCACATGCTTTTTATTGGGATCATTATGATCCTGAGTACATGGCTTCTGTAATTGAAAAAGGTCTTAAAAATTACAATGAGAATAAAGAAGCATTATCAAAAGTATATATTGAACATGCAAAAAGTTTTCATTGGCGTACGGCTGCAAAGCAATATATAGAAGTGTATAGAAGCCTTACCAAATAGTCAGTATATTATAGAATCTATGAGAGAAGAACACGAACAAGCAATAGCAGTACTTAAACGAGGTGGATTAATACTTTACCCTACGGATACTGTATGGGGAATAGGCTGTGATGCTACCAATCCTGATGCCATAGATAAGGTATATGCTCTCAAAAAAAGGATAGAGAGCAAGGCCCTTATCTGTCTGGTAAGTGATTTTAAAATGCTACAGCAATACGTTGAAGAAATTCCGGAAGTAGCTTATGACATTCTTAAATATGCTACAAAACCTACTACAATTATCTACGATGACCCTATCCGTATTTCCGAAAACTTAATTGCACCAGACAATACATTAGGTTTTCGAGTATGTCGTAATACCTTTTGCAATATTCTTCTCAAAAAATTCAGAAAGCCTATTGTATCTACAAGTGCTAATATAAGTGGAGATCCTACACCCAGGAGCTATAAAGAAATACATCCTGTCATTTTGGAAGGCGTAGACTATATTGTAAATTTGGATCGTGAAAAAAAGAGTCCTGCACCATCTGCAATTATAAAGTTAAGTAATGATGGCAAAGTGAAGATTATAAGAAAATAAACTCGCCTCTTTATTCTATATCTAAGGAACTATACGAATGCCCAACTACCAAAACGCACTTACAAAACCCATCTTTAAAACGATATCTCAGGCTTCGGAAATACTGGGATTAGAAACCTATGTAATAGGTGGATATGTAAGAGATTACATCTTGCGTAGAGGATCTGCAAAAGACATTGATATAGTAGCTGTAGGAAGTGGTATTACGCTTGCAAAAAAAGTTGCCGAGCTATTACCTAATAAACCTAAGGTACAGGTGTTTAAAACATATGGTACTGCTATGTTACGTAGCGGACAAATAGAAGTAGAATTTGTAGGAGCCCGTAAAGAATCATATACACGAGATAGTCGCAATCCAATTGTTGAAAATGGAAGTTTACAAGATGATCAAAACCGCCGTGACTTTACCATTAATGCACTTGCACTCAGTCTTAATGATAAGAATTATGGAACATTATTAGATCCATTTGAAGGGGTTAAGGATTTAGAAAAAGGGATTATCAAAACTCCTTTAGACCCAGATATTACGTATAGTGATGATCCATTACGGATGATGCGCGCAATACGATTTGCTACACAGCTTCATTTTACTATTGAAAAAGAATCTCTGCAAGCTATTACTCGCAATGCATCTCGTATTGAGATTATTACAAATGAGCGCATTGTAGATGAGCTTCATAAAATCATGCTCAGTGAACAACCTTCAAAAGGCTTTCTATTATTAGAAAAAACTGGGCTTCTTCATTATATTTTACCAGAACTTGTCGCCTTAAAAGGGATTGACGAAGTAGAAGGGCAAAAACATAAAGATAACTTCTATCATACACTAGAGGTTGTCGATAATATATCAGAAAATACGAGCAATCTATGGTTACGATGGGCTGCATTACTGCATGATATAGGGAAAGCACCTACTAAAAAATTCAGTAAAAAAGTAGGCTGGACATTCCATGGGCATGAGTTTGTAGGCTCTAAAATGGTATATAAATTATTCAAACGGCTTAAAATGCCATTGAATGATAAAATGAAGTTTGTACAAAAAATGGTATTGATGAGCTCTCGTCCTATTGTCATATCAGAAGATCATGTAACCGATAGTGCCGTACGACGTCTAGTCTTTGATGCAGGGGATTATATTGAGGACTTAATGACACTTTGTGAAGCAGATATTACCACAAAAAACCCTAAGCGTTTTACAAAATACCACAATAACTTTAAAGTAGTTCGGCGCAAAATTAAGGAAGTTGAAGAGCGTGATCATATTCGTAATTTCCAACCCCCAGTGACTGGAGAAGAAATTATGAAAACTTTTGACTTAAAACCCTGTCGTGAGATTGGACTTATAAAAGAAGCCATTAAAGAAGCAATCCTAGAAGGCGTAATCCCCAATGAGTATGAAGCAGCTCGTGATTTTATGCTTCAAAAGGGAAAATCACTTGGTCTTCAAGTCTTATAAATTACAGACTTTTTAACTAGCATGAGACCCATCACAATAAGGAGGGTTTTTTGTTTCTTTACAGGTACAAAGGTATGCTGTTCCTGTTTCTTGAGCTTCAAAACGCAGATTAGGCGTACTTTCTGCAGCATTATGGCTTCCATCACAAAAGGGTTGTCCCTCACTATGACCACACGTACACCATGAATATTTTTTTCCAGCAACTAGATCACACCCTATAGGTGCATCACCCCCTCTTTTTTTGTTATTTTCCATATCAATAATAGTAGGTTTATGAGATACTTATAATCCATCTCACAACTAAGATACTAAGAAAGGTTTTTGGAATTATTCTAAACTATATATGACTTGCTCCACAGATGGTGTATACATGTCTATTGTATAATCTAGTAATGAACTATCCCCTCTCCCTCCATGACCAGGAATAACAAGTTTTACATCTGGATATGCCTCTTTTATAGCAGTTACTGTAGAAGGCCATGCTGCTATATCTGCATCCTTTATATTTCCGTGATTAGCATCCAATGGTTTTATCATACATCCCCCAAATAACACATCTTCATCTTTTATATAGGAAACTATATTATCGTTCGTATGTGCCGGGCCAAAATAACGGTTTTCAATAGTAGTGCCTCCAATAAATAATTCTTGTTTTTCCTCAAATGGGTGTGTGATATAGATAGAATCTTTTGCAAGGATCTCTGCTGTCAAAGAAGAGGCATATGAAGGGATATTCGCTTTCGCGAAAGCGTTAACCCCACCCGCAGCATCTTCATGAGCATGATTTAAAACTACTCCTTTTATAGTAGCATCGAGATCTTCTTGAATAAAGGTTATAAGTTGAGAAGAAATAGAATCGTTAAAAGGTGTATCAAAAACAATAGCTTCTTTTCCTTTCATATAAATAAAACCATTGCAAGGAAAATAGTTCCCATTTTCAAGTTTCTTATACGATATATGCAAGTAATTATTGGTTGATAATTTTACAATCTCAAGAGGTCGTAAATAAGGTTTGGGGTCATACTTATGAGAATCTATACAGGAGGAAAGTGTGCAAAAAACGACACCTACGATGATATATCTTAACGTATACATTGAAATCATTTCTTCTTGTACTTTTTATTGTAGGTTTTATCCCCTCGTGTTTTAGGTTTTTTGTACTTCTGTTTTATAGTACGCTTATATGAACCACCCAAATTCACTTTTTTATTTTTTTCTTTCTTTTCATGAAAAGCGGGTCCTGGTGCATTTTCATCTTCTATATTCCTTCTATTAGGATTATAGATTTCCTTTGCTTCTGGCCGTTCTTCTGGTGCAAGTTCTT
This sequence comes from uncultured Dokdonia sp., assembly GCA_947503305.1. GTDB lineage: Bacteria > Bacteroidota > Bacteroidia > Flavobacteriales > Flavobacteriaceae > Dokdonia. The sequence continues at coordinate 612,589 of CANNDF010000002.1, read as the reverse complement.
GAGAGATTTCTATTGTATCTGGTAAAACAACTTGTGGGATCTTATATTTCATAAGATCCTCTATCGCTTCTAATGCTTTTTCTTCTTTTGGGGTTGTAAGTACCCATGCAGTTCCTTGACGTTGTGCCCGCCCAGTACGTCCTATACGATGTAAATAGTTTTCTGGATAATTAGGGGTATCTACGTTAATAACATGAGAAATATCATCTATATCCAAACCTCTTGCCATAACATCGGTAGCTACCATAATCCGAACAACACCTTCTGAGAAGTCTTTGATACTATTTAATCTATAATTTTGTGTTTTATTAGAATGGATTACTTCACATTGACTAGGAAAAGCTTCGTCTAATTTTTTAAACAACCGATCTGCCATCCGTTTATCCCGTGTAAATAATAGAACCTTAGGATATTTTTTAGCAGAGGCAAGTTCGTCTAGTAAAAAATTAACCTTCGTATAAAAATTAGGAATCTTATACCCTACTTGCGTAATTGTATTAAGTGGAGTACCACTGCGAGCAACAGAAATACGAGATGGGTTTTGAAAGAAATCTACGATGAGCTCATTAACATCATCTGTCATCGTTGCAGAAAACATGATATTCTGTCTACGCGGAGGAAGAATATCAAATATATTCATAAGCTGGGGTCTAAACCCTAAATCTAACATCACATCTACTTCATCAATCACTAGCTTCTGAATAGATTTTAACTGTAATACACGGCTTACTGCCAGATCATATAATCTTCCTGGTGTAGCAACTATAATATCTTGCCCTTGAGCTATTAGTTTTTTTTGTGTATTAATATTTGCTCCTCCATAGACTCCAGCAATACGCATATCAAGATACCCACATAGTTTTTCAATCTCATCTACTACTTGAACAACAAGTTCTCTTGTAGGAACTAAAATCAAAACTCTAGGATTCTCCTGACGTGAATAGGATAAACTTCGTAAAATAGGAAGCATATAAGCATAAGTCTTTCCTGTACCCGTTTGTGCAATCCCTACGGTATCTTTACCAGACATTATTGGAGAAAATGCAAGCTCTTGTATAGATGTAGGCTCAGTAAAGCCTAAATCGTCTAGAGCGTTCCATAAAAAATTTGTAAGATTTAGATCCCTAAATGTCATAGCATAATATAGTGGGCAAATCTAAACAATTTTAACAAAACTCTTGTAAGAAATTGATAGTTATCGGTTTAAATAAACCCAGCCCGCCATATCATCAAAATTATCATCCCGTAGTCTAAGAACCCAATAGTATACTCCAGTAGGAGCAAGACTTCCTCCTATACCTTCATTAGGGATGCCATTCCAAAATGGAACTGTCGTATCTCCTCTATAAATCAAATTACCTAATCTTGAATAGATCGTGAGTTCATAGTTAAAGATATTTTTTATCCCAGTGATCTCAAACGTATCATTAAAACCATCATTATTAGGAGAAAACCCTTCTGGAACAAAGGGAGGACAATTCTCAATACGCAATTCAAAACTAGCTAGATTATAACACAAGTCATCTTTTAATATATCTGTTCGTATATAGATAGTCTGAGGGTTTGTGCTATTTGTATAATTAAAAGGATCTTCAATAGCATTTACTTCATTAAAGGCATCTATGGGATTAAGATAATACCCTGTAATCTCTTCTCCGGTAATAAGATCTATATTCTCACCTGCCAGACTTAAATCAAAGACAGACATGTCAAAGCCCTCATTACATTGAAGTAATTCTGGTAATATTTGTGGAGTATCTATAGAAAGCACTGTAATTTCAAAAGTTCCTATATCAAAACAGTCTGTATTTAGAATATTTTCTAAACGTACATAGATGGTCTCAGTTACTTGGGTATTTTCATAATTTTCTGGGTTTTCAATAGCATTTATTCCATTTAATGCATCTCCAGAACTTATATGATAGGTAATTATTACATCTGTCTGCTCAGCAAGGATTAGTGTTTCTTGTTGCGTAAGATCAAAAATCAAAAACCCATCATTACTACTATCATCACATTCTTCAATAGGATCTAAGGTAGGGATTGTAGGTTGGTCAAATAATTCCAGCGTAAAAGAATCTATTGTAAAACAGTTTATGTCTCCATCTTGAACCATGCGAATGTAGATGGTTTGTGGGTTTGTGGTATTTTCAAAATTCTCAGGATCTGAAATAGGGTTTATCCCAGCAATAGCCTCTGTCTCACTGGTATGAAAAGTAAGGCCTATTTGAGATTGATTCCCTATTGCTAAGACTTCATTAATTGTTATATCAAAAATATCGACTCCATTATTAGAAGGATCATCGCATCGTATGAAATCTTCTAGTGGAGCTGCTACTACAGGAACATCTTCTACAATAATTTCAAAACTTGAGGTATCAAAACAATCTGTAAAATTCACATTTGTAAGTCGTACAAATAGGGTTTGAGGGTTTGATGTATTTGAATATGTAGTAGGGTTTGATATAGGATTTGTGCTCATTTGAGCATCTTCAAGAGATGTAAAAAAGAGAATTTCTACTGCGTCTTGCCCCGCTTCGATGCTATTATTCTGGACAGTCAGATCAAAAATAACTACCCCATCATTAGATTCATCATCACATGCTATTAAGTCATCAAGCATTGGAATTATAGGTTGTTCTTCTACAGCTATAAAAAATGTTTCTATACGCATACAAAGAGGGTCAATATCTAGTGTAAACCTCACAAATATTTGTTGAGGGTTTGATGTATTTTGATATGCTTCTGGAGTTGAAATAGGATTATTCCCTGTCATTGCATCATCAGAAGAAAGATGGTAACTTACAGAAATACCAGATTGTCCTCCAATAGCCAGATCTCCATTAATAGTAAGATCAAAAAAAGCTACGCCATCATTAGACACATCATCACATACAGTAAAATCATCTAGAGGTGTTGTAATATCTATTAATGTGAGATTAACTGTAAATGGCAAGGATTCATTATTATCTTCATCTGTTTCTACAACGATTCCTGTACCAGAACCATCATCATCTACAACGGCTATAATCTCAAAAATATCTGGAACGCCTATAGGGATAGAAACCATGGCAGTACTAGATACAGTCTCATTGGGAAGAACATCTGTAGGAAGTGTTGTGGTTCCTACAAATACTCCATCTACATAAAAAGCTATGCTTGTGCCAGCAGGAAGAGGATCTGTTCCAATATTACTTACAGTATATAAAATATCAATATCCCTGCTACTACAATTTACACTGACGTCATCAATCTCAATAAGACCATCTGGAAGTTGACTATTTAAAACAGTAATGATATTGTTGATCATTACAAAATCCTGCCCAGAAGTTAACATAATTGTAGCAGACGTATCTCCAATATTTATGTTGTCTTCTATATCATAAACGTCAATATCCATATTGAATAATCCATCTTCGCCTAAAAAACTATTGGTCCCATTAAACTGATTATCTATTGGATTTAGAGGAGGGTTACTTAAAATATTTCCATTAATAGAGAGTGTTTCATTAAGTGCAAGTCCTGCATCTCCTTCCCAAGCAATAAAGCCAATTCTTGCATTCTCGTTATCCAGTACATTAAGGTTCTCCAGTTCTATAGTAAGCTCATTGTTAAATTGAGATACATTTTCTAATCCATCAAAAATATTAATCTGATTTAAAGGTAAATCTGGATCTTCAAAAATTACTGTAATCGCCCATCCTCCAAAGTTTGTTCCACTGGGGCAGAATGTAGCTATCACTTCTGTAAGATCAAGCTCTGCAAGTGTATATATATCTGACCCTGTTTCTTCAACGATAGCCGTGACATTTGCAAATCCGGCAAAGAAAACACGAGCCTCGTCTATTTGATCCGTAAAAGTACGTTCGGCAGTGATAGGAATATCATTGAGAGTTACATCAAAATCTCCTTCTCCAGAACCTGCCCAGTATAAGTATGCTGCTACTATCGTTTGATCGCTTTCTAACGATAATACGGCGCTACTTTCTGTAAGTATATCACATGTACCCCCATCATTATTTTCAGTTAAATTAAGGGTGTTTCCTATAGCTACATAATCAAACCGTCCAGCAAAAATTTCAAACTGTTCGATTTGTTGTCCCATAACTCCATAAGAAGTCATCAATAGAAAAAATAATATGGTGTAGTTTTTATACATTCTCTCTTATAGCCTTATAAATGTAAGGCTTCTTTTTGAGAGAAAAGGTATCGATGTGTTTTATGCTTTCGCGAAAGCGTACCTATACCCTATAAAACGTTATAAATCTCTTTTCTTTAAAAGGGCATACGATCCATAAACAAATAAGAAAATCCAAGCAGAAACAATAAGCACTTCGTACCAATGCACTGCATAATCAATACCAATATCGGCATTAAGTTGGCTTGCGGCACTTTGTACAAAATTAAGACGTTCAAAAGGTCTGTCAATCAAATTACTCATAGACCACAGCGGAAAGAACTGGGTAACATTATCTGCTACATTAGTTCCTTTAAAAAGCTCCCATTTAAGTAATGCAAAAACAATATTTTCTATAATCCACCATATAAACAGGAATCCTAGAGCAAAGGCAGATCGTTTTACAAGAACTCCTAAGAATAGACAAAAAGAAAAGAAAGCCGTTAATTTAAGAAAGTATGCTATAATAAATTCTGTGTCTTGAATGACAATACTAAACTCATTAAAATCTGAAAATGAATACCCTAGAATAAGAGTCATCACAAATACAAAAATAGTAGATACTAAAGCAAATACTGCAACTGTCAAGAACTTACTAAGTACAAATTCTCCTTTACTCAAGCCATCTATTAAATTCTGTTTTAGTGTACGGTTACTGTACTCATTTGCCATCATAGACACAATAACGACTGCCAAAAAGAATTTCAGCGTGGCTGCCATATATGTATTAAAATGCCATATAAAAGGAAAATTAAATATCCCTTGATCTGCAATACGCACTTTGATATCTCCTATATTAAATTCTATAGAGACAATAAGTGCAATAAACAATAGAATAATAAAATAAGCGATGGTCAATACCTTTGCCGATTTACTATACCTTAATTTTTGAAATTCTATATGAAGTAGTCGTAACATTTTGGCTTAGTTTAGATTATTAGTAAGTTGTAAAAATTGTTCTTCGAGGCTTTCCTTACGTTTTACAAGATGTGTAAGTACAATACCTTCTGAATGAAGGTGTGTATTGAGTTCTTTTGCACTCAATGGACTCTTCAAAAAGCCAGTAATAAGTTCTCCTTCTATTTTTACTTCTCCAAAATGAGACTGATTTTTTAAAAATGCGAGTAACTGATCATTGTTCTCACTTTTTACTTCAAAGAAACCATGACTCGCATTCATAGCATCTACCCTTCCTGAATATAGTTTTACACCCTTCCGTAAAATCACAACATGACTACATACTTTTTCTACTTCATCAAGTAGGTGTGATGCGAGTAATATTGTAGTACCGGTAGATGCAATTTTCTTAATAATCTCACGAATCTGGTGAATCCCCTGAGGATCAAGCCCGTTGGTAGGTTCGTCTAAAATTAATATCTGAGGATCATTGAGCAATGCAGAAGCTATCGCAAGGCGTTGTTTCATCCCTAAAGAATACGTCCTGAATTTACTATCCTTTCTATCCAAGAGTCCTACAACTTCAAGTTTTTCTTCTATCTTATCTGCAGTAACTCCTTTAATTTTACAGACCAGTTCTAAATTTTGACTCGCCGTCATATATGGATAAAAATTAGGGCGCTCTATAATGGCTCCTACTTTTTTTAATGCGTTATGTGTCGAGTCTGACCCATCAAACCAATGATATCCTCCACTCGTGGCGTTTACAACATTGAGTACCATTCCTAAGGTTGTAGATTTACCACTACCATTAGGACCTAATATTCCATATACATTTCCCTTTTCTATAGTAAATGAAAGATCATTTACAGCTCTTACAACCCCATAATGTTTGGTAAGATTATTTAACGTGAGTATTGTTTCCAAAAAAAAAGTTTTTGATTGATTGTCTTAACTAGACGTATAACCCTATTTTTTGTTACAAAAAATCCCGCAATAGCGGGATTAAATTAATTTTGCTCTTTATTAAAATAGACCAGATAATAATACATCTGTTTTTCTTCATCCCAGCCTTTCTCAACAAATTTTTCTGCGCTTTCAGGGTTGATAAAATCCATCTTAATCTGAATATTTGTATCTAGATTAATGACATTTTTAATCTTTTTACGTTGTGCAGAAACCGCTTTATTACTAATAGGAAACTCTGTAAGATCTTCTATTTTATATTTTGGAGACTGTTCTGTCTTATAATGTCTGAACTCGGGTATTAAATCAGGATTATCTATTACTTCATTAACAAATGCACTTTCTTCGAAAGCATCATTCTTTGCAAAATGATTAACAGCACGATTCATAAATAGTACTTCTTCTTTTTTATCTTCTGCAGGCAGAACAACATCCTTGGCAAAATCCTGGCAGAACTTTAAGTATTTTTTTGTGTAAAAATTCTCATCTTCAAAAGTAGTAACTCCTAAGAAATTCTCTAGCCAATACTTTGTATCATACCTATTAGAATCTATTGATAATACCTTATACCCTTCCTCGGGCTTGTGATTAAATATAAGACACCCTTTATCAAGTTTATTAAGGTTAATTCCTTGTTCCAAAAGCATCTCTAGATTTGTTCCGCTTTCGCGAAATTGTAAGAAATCCTGCTTTAACTCGCTCTTAAAAATCCCTATAGCATCTGTTTTTGTATTATCAATCATCACATTTTCCAAATGTGCGATATACACTTCTCCTGCCTTTATATGTGGGTGCTCACTTTGATCATATAAATGCTTTGCAATCTCTTCAGAAAGCAAATGCGTAGCACTAGGGTTTTCAAAAACCTTTTGGACAATACCAAATAAGGTATGGAATTCTAAATCTGTCTCGTGATCAAAGCGATAATAATTTTCTTCTTTTTCTCTAAAAGGTTTGAAAAAAAACTCTTTAATCAATGGAGTAACCTCGTCACTTAATGGATAAGGATCATTAGAAACAAAAAGGCCTTCTGCTTTACTTTTATTACCAACTCTATGAATAGAAAGAGACTCTATTTGAGCCGAATATAAATTGATCATTAAAGTCGTATGTTTTGGGTAGTTATTAGTAAAAATTTAATAGTGTCCTAGATCAAAGCAATTAATTCCAATTTTGATCAAAATCAAGATTGTCTAGATCATCTATATCGATATCATCATTAAATTCAGAATCTGAATTATCATCATCTGCTTCAAAAGAAATTTCTGGAGCTTCTTCTGGGATCTGGCCATGGACAAACATCAGATTAGGATATGTCATCCCTTCTTCATGCTCAGCAATTTCTGCAAGTTCTACCATAAAGCGCCACATATTAAAGAAATCATATACATATAGTAAGCGAGTTTCGGCTTCACTTACGACGTCTTCGACCAGTGTCTCACTCATTAATCGTACTTCACTGGTACCATCACTCATATCAAAAAGAGAGATTTCTTGCCCTTGATTCCATTGATCATCACTTCTATAAAACGAAGCCATTTCTGACCCATCAAAACCAAAAGACTGACTTACAGCATTATGAAAATCTTCAAGAGTTGCCGTTTGATCAATCTCTAGATCTCTAAAAACATCTTCTTCCGTATCTAGAATTACTCTAAAACGATATATCATTCTCGTAAATTTAAGGCTGTAAAGATAAGATGTTCCCTTCAAACAATGTTTGCTTGACCTCTAGTTTTACTGAAACTTTCTAACAAAATATAAAACTGTACACCAAAAAGTAATGAAGCTAGTACCAAATGTAATGGTTGACTCCCAAAAGGAAAGTCTATATAATACATTGCTATCCCAGTAAGAACTTCCAGTCCAATAAGGAGTAACATCATATTAAGAAGCGATGTATGCCCTAAAAGGTATTTTCTATTTCTATAAAAAATATAAAGATTAAGTACTGTAATAAGAATAGAAAATGATCGATGTACATAAAACATAGTCGTTTCTGGGTGAAGCCATAATTCTTTAGCATCATATCCTACTTGCATAACACGTTCATCTACATACTGGCGTACTTGAGTACCAAAAGCCACTTGTACCAATGTCAATACTCCAGCAAGAAGGATTAAATACTTAAATAAGGGGTCATAAGATTTGGTTTGCTTATGCAAAAGCAAACCCTCTTCTTTTAATTGAGATTTATACCATAGGTATAATAATAATGCAACGATAAGTAATGCTGCGATCATATGTATGGTAATCTTAACAGGAAGTAAGTTAGAGTCCACCACTTCTTTTCCTAACCAAGCCTGAAATCCCATAAAAGGAATAATCATAAACGTTCCAAAAATAAGCCAAGGGCGACCTTTCCAATACCAAAAAGAAAATATAACAGCGAGTAACATAGGAATTCCAGCCAATACACTTATTAATCTGTTGATGTATTCTATCCAAGTATGCCAGACATTAAACGTAGCATAATCATGGGTATCATAACGATTCCAGTTAGCTTCGTTATAGATATCATTTGTACTAAAATCTTCACTTGCTACCCGAAGAGATTCATCTACGATAATAACATGCCCTTTTTTATAATCGTGATTGGGATGCCATTGTAATTGTATTTCTTCTGTAGGAGGTATTAAATACCCAAAACACTGAGGCCAATCTGGGCAACCCATCCCACTACCTGTCATCCGTACAACGGCTCCAGCGATGATAATAAGGTAAAGAAATATAATAGATATTTTAAGAGCCTTTCTGTACATTATAAGATGTTTTGAAATAGTTTATGATATAAATAACACATAAAATTATATGCAAAAATACGCCTTTTTGAAGCCTTTTTATACTACTCCTACCCCAAAAAAGTAGGGCAAAACCGTAAAAAAAGTACGTGTAAATCGTATAAAATGAGTGGTTTTTTGTGAATTTCATCGAATTTTTAATCTCTTATATCGAAAAGTCAATAATTTATTAAATCGATTAATGGCTTTCTATTTAATTTCGCACTATTCGAACCCCAAATCGAATTGAACATATGAAAAATCTACAACAAGCACTTCTTGTATGTGCCCTATGTATTGGAACATTTTCTACTGCACAGGTAGGTATAGGCACAACATCACCCAACAGTTTATTGGACATTCAAGTTGCAGACGCTTCGGATCCATCTAACAAAGACGGTATCATTATTCCGCGTATAGATACATTTCCATCTACCGATCCTGGAAGCGATCAAAATGGGATGCTTATCTTTTTGACTACAGCTGTAGGATCTAATGCAAGTGGATTTTATTATTGGGATTACACCAATACAAAATGGATTGGTTTTTCAGGAGAATGGAAAGACGGCACAAACGAATCTGGAGACCCTATTATTTTTGCTTCACAAGCAGGAACAGCAGGTGTAGATATTGCTATACGAGATGATGGGTGGTTAGGTATAGGAACCGATGATCCTATAGAACGTGTAGAAATTAAAAGTCCAGGAGATAATGATTTACAATTATCTAGTGCAAATACAAATCCTCCTAATGTCATATTTTATAATACAGGAGGTACATTGGAAAACCCTGGATTAACGGCTCCAAATCAAGAGTTGGGTTCTTTTATTGTGAAAACACATGATGGTACCCGAATTACTGAACCAGGAGGTTTCCGTTTTTATATTGATGGTACACCTACGACAGGTAGTACACCATCCCGTCTAGTAGTTTCAACGACTCCAGAAGGATCTATATCACAACAAGAGCGTATGACTATAGATAACGATGGAAAAATGGGAGTTGGAATAGATGACCCAACCGCAACATTACATCTTAGAGCAGGTACTGCATCCGTAGGAGGCGCACCCATAAAATTAGAATCTGGAACCTTACTAACTACCCCTGAAAATGGTGCGGTAGAGTTTGATGGAAACGATCTTTATGTCACAGAAAATTCTACTAGACAAATTCTCTTAAAAGGGTATAAAAATAGTAGCAACTTAAATTTTGGTACAATAAGCGCAGGAGGTACTGCAGAATTAACAATGACTGTTGCTGGAGCAAACGTAGGTGATACATGTTCGGGAACCCCAGCATCAGGTATTGAAAGTTATTTAGTATGGAGTTGTTATGTAAGTGCTCCAAATACTGTCACTGTACGTGTGTGTAATACAAGCAGTTCATCACAAAATCCATCCTCTAGAGGATGGAATGTGAGTGTTATACATTTTTAAATAGCCCCTATTTATATATGCAAAGCCCTGTCTTCTGTAGCAGCTAAAGCAGCTTCTTTGACAGCTTCTGCATACGTAGGATGTGAATGACTCATTCGAGAAATGTCTTCTGCACTTGCTCTAAACTCCATAGCTGTTACTCCTTCAGCGATTAGATCGGCTACACGAGCGCCTACCATATGCACGCCTAAAACTTCATCTGTTGTTTTATCTGCCAGTATTTTTACAAATCCGTCTATATCACCACTTGCACGGCTACGGCCTAGTGCACGCATTGGGAACTGTCCTGATTTATAAGAAATACCTGATTCTTTAAGTTGTTCCTCCGTTTTACCAACAGAGGCAACTTCTGGCCATGTATATACAACCCCTGGAATTAAATTATAATCAATATGTGGTTTTTGACCAGCCATCGTTTCGGCTACAAATACACCTTCTTCTTCTGCTTTATGAGCAAGCATCGCTCCTTGTATAACATCGCCTATTGCATAGATATTAGACACATTTGTTTGCAAATGTTCATTTACTTCTACACGACCTCTATCATCTGTAGAAATACCAACCGCTTCCAGATTTAATCCATCTGTGTATGCACGACGCCCTACTGATACTAGACAATAATCGCCTTTAAACTCAACATCATTTCCTTTTTTGTCAGTAGCTTTCACAATTACCTCATCTCCGTTACGCTCGACAGCGGTAACTCCATGTGATAATGCAAATTTCATTTTCTGCTTTTTAAACACTTTAAGCATTTCCTTACTCTGCGCGCCATCCATGGTAGGGATGATACGATCCATATATTCTACAACAGTAACCTCAGCTCCAAGACGTTTATAAACCTGTCCTAATTCTAATCCAATCACACCTCCGCCTATAACAATCATATGCTTAGGTACCTCTGGAAGTTTTAACGCTTCCGTAGATGTAATGATACGTTCTTTATCTATAGTTATAAAAGGAAGAGAGCTAGGCTTAGAACCTGTAGCTATTATAGTATTTTTTGCTTCTATAGTTTGTACATCTCCTTCGGCTGGAGTAATATCTATATGCGTTGCATCTTTAAACGCCCCTACTCCATGGTAGACATCTATTTTGTTTTTATCCATTAAAAACACAATCCCTTTGGTGGTCATATCAACAACACCTTGTTTGCGATTGATCATTTTTTCAAGGTTGAATTTCACATCCCCTACTTCAATACCATGCTCTTCAAAATGTTTTATAGCGTCTTCATAATGATGTGAAGAATCTAGTAATGCTTTAGAAGGAATACACCCTACATTAAGGCAAGTGCCGCCCAGAGTATCGTATTTTTCTATAATTGCAGTTTTCATTCCAAGTTGTGCACATCGTATGGCAGCAACATATCCACCAGGACCAGAGCCTATTACAGCTACATCATATGAACTCATATATCTTTTTTTATTAGATTGTAAATTTAAGCTATTAGAATGGTCTCACAAAGAGCTAAAAAACAAAGTTTTCTTAACATATAATGTCTCTTAAAAACTTGACTATTGCCATCATTTCTGAGTCAGAAATACATCAAAAAAACTATTATATCTTACCAGAAAATGCATTTCTGTTCTAAGAAAACTCACTAAGAATACATTTTATCCAGTATAAACTGTCTTTAATCGAATTAAAAACAGAATTCCCATCAAAATTGTAGTCCAAAAATTTTAGTTTTTAAATCCTAGTATTTTTGTAATGACATAATTAACTATTATATATAGTCGTAAAAAGTCTAAAAAAAATACAAGTTAGATCAGTTAACACCAATGCCTCTAAAGTTTTAATAAGTTGGTGAAAATGTTTTGAGGTTGGAGTTGGAAGGTTGGAGTTTTATGGTTTATTTTCTTTGTAGTGAGAGATTGAAAATAAACAGCTTTACTCCAGCCTTCATTGATTAAACAACTACTTGTTTAGAATAATACGAAAATAGTTATTTTACATATAACTCCTTTTTTTGCTTTCGCGAAAGCTTTTATAAAACACTTGCAACATTTTTAATATCTATCAGTATTTAGAGTAGTAGACCTAATCTATATCTATTATGAAACAGTACAGACTACCCATACTATTACTTTTAGCGATATACTTCATTACTACATCATGTATTAAAAAAGATGTCACTGTTCTAGAAAATAAAACTGCTATACAACATAGTATTGATAAACAAGCTCATCAATTTTTAGAAGACTCCCTCATAACTTCAGTATCTATAGGGATCATTAAGGATGGAAAAAAAATAACAGCACATTATGGAGAGCTGGATTCTGGCAAAAAAAATACCCCAACAGATGCTACATATTATGAGATTGCATCTGTAAGTAAAACATTTGCTGGAGCGCTTGTTGCCCAAGCCGAGTTAGAAGGTAAGTTATCTCTTCAAGATGATATTAGAAAATATTTAACAGAAGCATATCCAAACTTTGAGTTTGAAGGAGAACCGATACGCATCATACATTTACTAACACACCAAGCGGGTCTTCCACAATTCTTGCCTACAGCAATAGGAGAAGCAATGAATCAAATTAATGAAGAACTTCCTTTTAAAGTACACGAGATAGAAAAGGCATATTCTAAAGATCGCTTCCTTACAGATTTGAAAACAATAGAACTTACCGCTATTCCAGGCTCTCAATATCATTACTCAAATGTAGATGTGGAATTAATGGCATATATTCTAGAGACTATTTATGATATGCCATATGAAGATATTGTTTTAAAAAAAATAACCGCTATTGCCAGAATGCCACATACAAAAATACACCTATCCACATCTGAAAAACAAAATTTGGCAAATGGATATGGTATCAATAGAAGACTCGTACCTCATTTTTCAAATACACTTTGGGGAGCCGATGGAGGCATCAAATCTACAGTGCCCGATATGGTAAACTACATGGAACTTCTTTTACAATCAGAAAACAAAATGATCTCTAAATCTCAAGAAATACTCATTGATCTGGGAGATTATGGTTCAGGATATTTCTGGCCTATACGCCTCAATACGCCTCATGGGACATATTACAATCACCATGGAGGGGCCTATGGTACTCAAAACTGGTTATATATCTACCCGAAATATGATCTTGGAATATATGTCGTGACCAATCAAAGTGATCTAGAAACAGCCGGTAAATTACAACAGCTTGTAGATGCAATTTTAGAAGAAGTAATAGTCGGCTAAGTTAATCTATCAACAACTATCCATTCCTGGAAATGCTAGCATTTGCCCCATACCTACAGTGAATAACCAATTTCCATAGAGTGCATGTTCTATAGAAACTAATGTTGTAGACTTCGTTTTATGAAATGTATATGCAAATAATAGACCTCCTATAAAAGTGAGTACAGTCACAAGCGTATTACGTAAAAACAAATGTGCCATAGAAAATATGATCGCATTTACAAAAATGAGAATATTCTTATTTGTAAAGTAACTTCCATAACGCTCAAAAAAGAAAGTCCTATAGATAACTTCCTGAGGCCAAACCGATAAGAATGTATAGATAAATAAAATAGTTACCCATAGTTTAGGTTTATTAAGTGGGACACAAAAAAGTTTTGACGCATCCATGATATAGACATAAGCACTAGTTACAATAGCAATTACCAGAAATTTTATGAGTGTTATTTTTAAAAATGAACTCCACGAGATTTCTTTTTTTATTTTAAACTTAATAGATGTTTTCTTAAAAAGAACAAATAGTAGATATATAAAAGCAATAAGAATAGAAATTCCTTTAATCTTAAAACTATAGGGTAATAATAAACTGAGAGGTAATACTATAAAAAGAATAAAAAACTCTGCTCCTAGGTATCTTGTGGACTTCATATCAAATAGTAATTGCTGTAGTATGTTTTACTTCATTAATAACAAACGAGCTATGTGTACTCCCTATATGGTCAAGGGTAGTTAATTTGGTCACCATAAACTCTCTAAAATCATTCATATCTGCTACCAATACCTTTAGAATATAATCATAATCTCCGCTTACATGGTAACATTCTACTACTTCTTCTATAGCTAGCACAGCTCTTTCAAAAGTAGTAAGATATTCCTTACGATGCTGTAATAATTTAATATGGCATAAAACTATAAAATCTCGTTTTATTTTAGTCTTGTTTACCAGCCCCACATACCCTTCTATTATACCTTCACGTTCTAACTTTTTAATACGTTCATATACCGCAGTAACAGATAAGTTTAAAAGTCCAGATAATTCTTTATTGGTTTTTTTACAATCTACTTGAAGATAGCCAAGAAGCTTTCGATCGATGTCGTCAAAATTCATACTGAAAATATTTCTAATTCTTAAAAAATAAGTACGCTTTCGCGAAAGCATACCTTCAAAAATTTATGTTTATAGTTTAATTTTCTAAATATACTATTAATCATTGACAAATCATCTATAATACTGTAGTTTTGATGTATAACTAACAAAATAAATGCCTTTAAGAAGTATATCTTCCGAGGCAATCATTTTTTTAATAAATACAAGATGGCTTTTAAACCCGCAAACGAAATACAGGATTTACAATACTTTGGAGAATTTGGAGGTGTAAACCCATCTATATCAGATAGTTCTACCTATACATTTTTATCTGCAAAAACGATGTTTGATACATTTGAAGGTAATGCAGATGGATGCTATTTATACTCACGCCATAGTACACCATCCAATCTATACCTAGGAGAAGCCCTAGCTGCTATGGAAGGAACAGAAACAGCAAATGTAGCTGCCAGTGGAATGGGAGCCATTACTCCTACGCTATTACAATTATGTGCTGCAGGAGATCACATTATATCCAGTAGAACTATTTATGGAGGCACGTATGCCTTCTTAAAAAACTTTGCTCCAAAACTAGGAATTACTACCACATTTGTAGATATCACAGATATTGATGCTGTAACCGCCGCTATAAAAGACACTACGAAAGTCCTGTATTGTGAATCTGTAAGTAACCCATTATTAGAAATTGCAGATCTACAAGCATTAAGTCATCTTTCCAGAAAAAACAATCTCAAACTTGTTGTAGACAATACCTTTTCCCCATTATCTATCTCTCCTGCAAAACAGGGTGCAGATATCGTGATTCATAGCCTTACTAAATTTATTAATGGATCTTCAGACGCCGTAGGAGGTGTCGTATGTGGTAGTCAAGAATTTATAGACAATTTACGTAATGTTAATGATGGAGCAAGTATGTTACTAGGCCCATCTATGGATAGCTTAAGAGCAGCATCCGTTCTCAAAAATATGAGAACGTTACATATCCGTATGAAACAACATAGCCATAATGCGATGTATCTCGCAAAATGCTTTGAAGCAGATGGACTGCGCACCGTATATCCGGGATTAAAATCCCATCCCAGTCATGAAATATTCAAAAAAATGATGAATACGGAATACGGATTCGGAGGAATGCTTACGATAGATGTAGGTTCCTTAGAAAAAGCAAATGCGCTTATGGAGCTTATGCAAGAACGTAACCTTGGGTATCTAGCAGTGAGTCTAGGCTTTTACAAAACTCTCTTTAGTGCCCCTGGTACTTCTACATCATCAGAAATCCCTGAACAAGAACAAATAGAAATGGGGCTTACAGATGGGCTTATTCGCTTTTCTGTTGGATTAGACAATGATATAGAACGCACCTATAAGATCATGAAAAAATGCATGGAAGAATTGCAAATTCTAGAACCTTTACTCGCTTAGACAACTATATATTACTTTACTTTTAGAAAAGTCTGCCTCTAGTATGGTAGGCTTTTCTTGCATTTAGGATTTCAAAATCGTAACATTACGGTATTAAAACATAAAATATGCAAGACCAAGACAATCTATCTGAAATCGAAATAGAAGACCAAAAGATTATAGATAATAAAGAACTTAGTATTTGGGAAGCACTTATTCCTGTTCTTGCACTCGTAGCTATGTTATTTTTTAATGTTTTTTATGCATTTGGAGATGACGCTTTATCAGGTTCAAATCAATTTATCCTTTTATTAGGGGCCGCCGTAGCAGCCATTGTAGGATACTTTAATAAAGTAAGCTACAAACGAATGATTGAAGAAGTGTCTGAAAACTTAAAATCGACAACAGGAGCAATTCTTATTTTATTGATGGTAGGTGCACTCGCAGGAACATGGCTCATAAGTGGCATTATACCCACTATGATTTATTATGGAATGCAAATCTTAAACCCTACCATTTTCCTAGCTTCTTGTGTAATCATTTGTGCTATTATTTCTATAGCAACTGGTAGTAGTTGGACAACATCTGCAACTGTAGGTATTGCTCTTATTGGAATTGCAGAAGCTCTTGGAATCTCATTAGGCATGACCGCTGGCGCCGTTTTATCTGGCGCTTATTTTGGAGATAAATTATCTCCAATGAGTGATACCACAAACCTTGCTCCTGCAATGGCAGGTACAGATCTTTTTACCCATATAAAATACATGACAATTACTACGGTACCAACTATTATAGTAACGCTCATCATATTTATTATAATAGGTCTTAATCTAGACCCTACAGGTACTGCAGACACCGCATCTATCCTTGCATCCATAGACAACTCTTTTACGATAAGCCCTTGGTTATTTTTGGTTCCTATTATTGTCATTGTATTAATCGTACGTAAGACACCGCCACTCATTGCATTACTCACAGGCACACTTTTAGGAGCAGTTGCAGCGCTTATTTTTCAGCCTACTATTGTACAAGCAGTTTCAGGAGGAGATTCCCTTAATTTTATTAATGGATATAAAGGAATTATGAATGCAATTACAGTAGATACAGCAGTCGCTACTGATAATGAATCTCTTAATGATCTATTCTCTGCAGGAGGTATGAGTGGGATGCTAGGTACTATATGGCTTATTGTATGCGCAATGGTGTTTGGTGGAATAATGGATGCCATAGGAGCATTAGCACGTATCAGTAAGGCTTTATTAAGTTTATTTCATACTACATTTGGATTGTTTGCCAGTACGGTAACCAGTTGCCTTGCTTTAAATCTAACGGCAAGTGATCAATATCTAGCGATTGTAGTTCCAGGAAAAATGTATAGTAAAGCTTTTGAAGAAAAAGGACTCGCTCCAGAAAACCTATCTCGTACTTTGGAGGATTCTGGTACTGTAACCTCAGTACTAATTCCTTGGAATACCTGTGGAGCCTATCAAAGTGGCGTATTAGGCGTTTCTGTTGCAGACTATTTTGTCTATGCGATATTCAACTGGCTAAGTCCTTTTACCACCCTACTCTTTGCAGCGTTTAACATTAAAATACGCCAACTTAAGGATGCCAAAAAAGGAGGATAGATTACTTTCGCCAAAGCATAACTACAACTAAAATATACATGAAAAGCTTCGTTGATAATGAAGCTTTTTCTTTGCGAATAATTAACGGTTTTCTGTGATGGATTCTTTATTTTTACAAGAAAACAAAACCATATGGCATCAGTAACTCTAGGCGGAACTCCCGTCAATACGATAGGCAATCTTCCTGAAGTGGGAAGTCCTGCTCCTGCATTTACGCTTTCGCGAAATGACTTATCCTCAGTATCCCTGAATGATTATAGAGGGAAGAAACTTATCTTAAACATTTTTCCTAGTGTAGATACGGGTGTATGTGCACAATCCATACGTACTTTTAATGAAAAAGCAGCCTCATTAGAAAATACAGAAGTACTGTGTATTTCTCGTGATCTTCCATTTGCTCAAGCACGATTTTGCGGTGCAGAAGGCATAGAAAATGTACATACATTGTCCGATTTTAAATCTGGAGAGTTTGGAAAAGATTATGGTTTAATTCTTGTAGATGGTGGTTTTGAAGGATTACATTCTAGAGCAATTGTAATCGTCGATGAAAGAGGTAAAATACTATATACAGAACAAGTACCTGAAATAGGCCAGGAACCCAATTATAATGCTGCTCTTAATGCGCTATAAATGATTATTAATTTTATCAAAGGCCGCCTTAAAGGCTGTATATATTCCTTTAAAGGCGGCATTACATTATTAAAATCTGAAGCTAGTATTCAGGTTCAATTTGGCATTGCTATCCTTATTACAATCGCAGGATTTTACTACCACATATCTCCTGTAGAATGGATTGCGCAAACACTATGCATAGGCCTTGTTATGAGTATAGAAGGCTTAAATACGGCTATAGAAGAAATTGCAGATTTTGTACATCCAGACTTTCATAAAAAAATAGGAAAAATCAAAGATATTGCTGCAGGGGCAGTAGGCATTGCTGCACTTATAGCTGTTATTGTAGCTGCAATAATCTATATCCCGAAAGTATTTTAAAATAAGGGTTATACCCCACTCCAAACAAAAAGACTATAGAAAATCAAATAGACTATAAAAACAGAATTCATAATGTTTTCAAGTATATTGATGAACATCTAGATGGAGATCTATCATTACATACACTTGCTGGAATCGCACATTTTTCACCATATCATTTCCATAGAATTTTTAAATACATTACTTCAGAAACTGTAAATCAATATGTAATACGTAAAAAACTTGAAAAAGCAGCATCAGATTTAATTCATAAAAATAATCATATATCTGACATCTCATTACAATCAGGTTTTAATGATCATTCGTCATTTACCCGAGCTTTTAAAAAATACTACGGAATAAGTCCGACCGCATTTAAAAAGCAAAATCCAAATAAGTTTAGCAAGATTCGTCAAGTAGAAAGCAAGAATGGTCAAGTATATCCTTCTTATGAAAAATATATTTGCATTATTACTCAACTAAAAAAATGGATCACAATGAATGCAAAAATTGATATTAAAGAAATTACAGAACTAAGTGCTGCTGGAATAACGCATATAGGAGTAAATGGTATGGAAACTGTATTTGAAAAACTTATCAAATGGGGTAACTCAAAAAATATATTTAAAACCCCAGATGCAAAAATGGGTAGGATTTTTTATGATAGTTTTAAAATTACTGCCCCAGACAAAGTACGTATGAGTGTTATCCTACAGACCAATCACCCTTTTGAATCTACTGGAGAAATAAAAAAAATAACTATCCATGGAGGAAGACATATTGTAGGACATTTTGAAATCACTATGAATGAATTTGAAAAAGCGTGGACTAGCCTTTTTATATGGATGAATGAACATGGGTACAAAAAATCTGAAAATACTCCTTTTGAGATCTATCAAAACGACTTCAGAGAACATCCTGAAAACAAGTTCATTGTTGACCTATATATACCTATTGAATAAAGAATAATATTCCTATATGAAATAGTATTAAGTATAGAATATACACATCTCACTATACTGCAATGTCTCACTTTTATTTAAAACTGCACGATTTCTTACCATCATTATATTAAATGAGCACCAAATCTTAAATAATTCCGTTTCATATTTGTATTTTTAACACAATTCAACCAAGTGCTTAATGGCAAAAAAGAAAACAACGACCAAGAGCAAACCAAAATCGACTAGAACCCCTAGGAAACCTATAAGCTTAAAGCTATCCAAACAGCAACAGATTATTCTAGGTAGCTTTTTATTTTTTCTAGGTATTGCGCTCCTTTTTTCATTTGTTTCATATCTATTTACATGGAAAGTAGACCAAAGTGTACTTTCAGATATTACAAACAGAGATACCCCTACGGCAAACTGGCTCAGTAAATTTGGTGCCGCTGTCAGTCATTTTTTTATCTATAGAGGATTTGGTATACCAGCTTTTATACTTGCAATACTTTTATCAGTATCCGGTATTTATTATTTTTTTAATTATGGAAAACTGGCCTTACGAAAATTCTGGATGTGGGGTATACTGGTTATGTTATGGTTTTCTGTGTTTTTAGGTTTTTTTCACAAAAAAAACGACTTATTAGGAGGAACTGTAGGGTATGAAATCAATGATTTTTTACAAGATTATATAGGAAATATAGGGACGATATTGATCATGGCATTTTTAGCCATTGCATATGCAGTTATACGCCTTAAAGCCACTCCAGAAAAAGTAGGCGCTTTCTTTAAAAAAACAAAAACACAACTCTCAGAAGAATTTACAGAAGTTCCAGTAGAAAACACCTCTCAAGAATCTGAGAGTAAGAATACTACTCAAACTACAGAACAAAACACGACTTCATCCCAACAAGAAATAGCAACTCCTCCAGAAGAAGCATCTACAAAATCTACATTTGAGATGAATGTAGAAAATCTTCAACCTACTATCGGTACTAAATCAAAAAGTAAAGATCCATTAGACACACCACTTGAGGTTACAGCTCCCGAACCCGAGTTAGTGATAACTCCAGAGGCCGAAGAAATCAAAGTAGAAGTTGCTGCTACCCAAGAAGAAAAAAGTGTATCAAAAAACTTAAGCGATACCTTAGTTGAAGACTTTGGTGAATTTGACCCTACCTTAGAGTTAGGCAATTATAAATTTCCTCCCATTGATCTCTTAAAAGATTATACTGGAGGGCAAGGAATCACGATCAATCAAGAAGAACTTGAAGAGAACAAAAATAAAATTGTCGAAACATTAAATAACTATAAAATTGGCATTGCAAATATCAAAGCTACGGTAGGCCCTACTGTAACGCTTTATGAAATTGTTCCAGAAGCAGGAGTTCGAATCTCGAAAATAAAAAACCTCGAAGATGACATTGCATTATCACTAAGTGCGTTAGGAATCCGAATCATTGCCCCTATTCCTGGAAAAGGAACGATAGGTATTGAAGTTCCTAATAAAAATCCAAAGATTGTATCCATGCGATCTGCAGTCGCATCTCCAAAATTCCAAGCTGCAGAAATGGAATTACCTCTTACACTTGGTAAAACCATTTCTAATGAGACTTTTGTAGTAGATCTAGCAAAAATGCCGCATTTACTTATGGCAGGAGCCACAGGGCAAGGAAAGTCTGTAGGACTTAATGCAATTCTGGCATCATTACTTTATAAAAAACATCCCGCTGAAGTAAAATTTGTACTCGTAGATCCTAAAAAAGTAGAACTTACATTATTTAATAAAATAGAACGTCATTATCTCGCCAAACTCCCAGATACAGACGAAGCCATTATAACAGACAACTCAAAGGTAATTAATACGCTCAATTCTCTCTGTATAGAGATGGACAATCGGTATGACTTGCTCAAAGATGCAATGGTACGTAACATAAAAGAGTACAATACAAAGTTTAAGACTCGTAAACTCAACCCAAATAATGGACATAAGTTTTTACCATATATCGTACTTGTGGTTGATGAATTTGCAGACCTTATCATGACAGCAGGTAAAGAAGTAGAAACTCCTATTGCTCGTCTAGCACAACTAGCTCGTGCTATTGGTATACATCTTATTATAGCCACACAGCGCCCTTCTGTAAATGTAATCACCGGTATTATTAAGGCAAACTTCCCCGCACGTATTGCTTTTAGAGTTACTTCAAAAATAGATAGCCGTACTATTTTAGATAGTCCTGGAGCAGATCAATTAATAGGGCGTGGTGATATGTTATACACACAAGGTAATGATCTTACCCGTATACAATGTGCTTTTGTAGATACTCCAGAAGTAGAACGTATTGTAGACTATATAGGGGGGCAAAAAGCCTATCCAGATGCACACCTATTACCAGAATATGTAGGAGAAGAAAGTGGCACAAGTCTTGATATAAATATAAGCGATAGAGATGCGCTATTCCGTGATGCAGCAGAAGTACTTGTGATTGCACAACAGGGGAGCGCTTCCCTATTACAACGAAAACTCAAACTAGGATATAATAGAGCCGGACGCCTTATCGATCAGTTGGAAGCAGCAGGAATCGTAGGCCCTTTTGAAGGAAGTAAAGCACGACAAGTGCTGTTTTCTGATATTGCCAGTCTGGATCAACATTTAAACAATGAAGGAAATGAATAAAGCACGTATGCGATTTATAATGACGGTATTAGTGGTATTGGGTGGATACGCTTTCGCGAAAGCACAATCTGCACAATCCCTTCTTAAAGAAGTAGATACAAAAGTAAAAAGCTATAAGAATATCTCTATAGACTTTAGATATGCTTTGAGTAATGAAGCAGAAGGTGTCAACCAAGAAACTAAAGGAACTGTCGTACTAGAAGGTGATCTCTATGCCCTCAACCTGATGGGAACTACACAACTTTTTGATGGTAAAAATATTTATACGATTGTACCAGAAGATGAAGAAGTAACTATAAGCTCGGTAAGCGATCAAGATGAAAATGCCATTACTCCTTCCAAAATGCTTTCGTTTTTTAATGATGGATATACTCAAAAAATGGATATCTCTCAAAAAGTGAAAGGACGTACGATACAATATGTAAAACTCACCCCTATAGATACAAATAGTGAGATAAAACATACCTTGTTAGGAATAGATACTGAGACTAAACATATCTATAGATTAATCATTGTGCAAAAAAATGACACAAAGATTACCATTACTGTAAATACTTTTAAACCTAATCAACCCATAGCAAAAAATGCTTTTACCTTTGATCAAAGTAAATACAGTGACTACTATATTAACAAAATATAACAACGTCCTTGCCTAGGCAATGAAGAACTTGACGTATTTTTGTCACGTAGTACGACCTAATGAAAATACTTGACCGTTATATCCTTTTTACATTTGTAAAAACATTCCTGAGCATCTTTATCATATTGATGTTCATTTTTGTTTTACAAAGTGTCTGGTTATATATCCAAGAACTTGCAGGTCGTGATCTAGATATCAGTGTTATTATTAAATTCTTGTTGTTTGTAACTCCTAGCTTAGTTACACTTGTACTGCCACTATCCGTATTACTCACAAGTATCATGACCTTCGGAAATTTTGCCGAAAACTATGAGTTTGCTGCTATGAAATCTACAGGAATATCGCTTCAGCGCGCTATGAAAAGCCTGATTGTTTTTATCGTATTTTTAGGAATTACTTCTTTCCTGTTTGCAAATTATGTCATTCCTGCCTCTCAATTTGAGTTTAGAAATTTGAGAAGAAACATTGGTAAATTAAAACCCGCAATGATTATACGTTCTGGACAGTTTAACCCGGTAGGAGAAGATATAAACATTCGTGTTGCCGAAAAGTATGGAGAACGTGATCAATTTCTGACAGATGTTATTATTCATCAGAAAGAGCCAGGTCGTATCGGAAATTATACCGTTATAAAAGCTAGAGAAGGAGAACTCATTAGTTCCTTAGACTCGCCTACACTATCCTTAAAACTTACAGACGGAAATTACTATAGTGAGGTCAAACAAAAAGACTTTAAAAAGAGGAAAAGAGAACCTTTTGCAAAAAGCTATTTTGATACGTATACACTCAATATAGATCTTAGTAGTCTAGATGATGTAGACTTAGATGAAAAAGGGGTTGATAATAGTTATCAAATGCTTAACGTTACCGAATTAGATTCTTCTTTACAGAAGCAGTCGGAGCGCTTTATGCAAGATAGAATCAATTTTGGAAACAGTTTTGTAAAAAAGGCAAACTTTACCCCGCTCAAAGATTTTAGAATACCTGTAAAAGATTCATTAAAAGAAGAATTACTGGATAACTATAAAACGGCTGATCGTGCAAAGATTTTAGAAATAGCAAAGTCCAATGTAACAAATTCAATTACCTCCTTAGATACTCGAAGAACGGGCGTAGCCATCGATGTAAAACGTCTTAATAAATTTGAGATTGCTTTGCATGAGAAGTATGTATTAGGGTTTAGTTGTATTGTTCTCTTTTTTGTGGGAGCACCTCTAGGAGCCATTATACGTAAAGGAGGATTAGGACTTCCTATTGTTGTTGGTGTAGGGCTTTTCCTGACATTCCACTTTATAGGAATCTTTGCAAAAAACAGTGCAGAAGACGGAACCATATCTGCGTTTACCGCAAGCTGGTTAAGTACCTTTATCACCTTACCTATAGGGATCTACCTTACTTATAGAGCTACTACGGATCAAGGTATTTTTGACATAGACGGTACAAAACAATTCATTCAAAAAATCTTCGGAATCAAGAAAAAAGAAGATGTAGAAGTCATCGAAGAAAAAATAGACTATACACTTACACAAGAAGAAACCGAATTACTCGATGCGCGCTCTATAAACCAATTAAAAGATATTGTAAAAAACCATAAACAATATGGATATAGTGATGCTATAAGATATGGAGCCCTTGATCGATTAGCTGACCTAGGTATATCTAAAGAAAATTTAAAAGTTCAAGGCTTTTATGAAAATAAAAAAAAGTAAATCTGATCTAATTATATCAAAACGATACTTACCTATATTCATTATCTTTACCATCTAAAATTTGAGCTATGCAAATGACTGCAGAAAAAACGACACAACTCCATACTATTCAGGAAGCTATAGAAGATATAAAGCAGGGAAAAGTAATCATTGTTGTAGATGATGAAGATCGTGAGAATGAAGGTGATTTTATTGCCGCAGCAGAGATGGTTACCCCAGAGATGATTAATTTCATGGCAACCCACGGAAGAGGTCTTATTTGTGCACCTTTAACAGAAGAACGTTGTGAAGAATTATCTCTCAATATGATGGTAGAAAACAATACAGTACTTCACCATACACAATTTACCGTTTCTGTAGATTTAATAGGACAAGGGTGTACGACAGGAATTTCTGTACATGATCGCGCCAAAACCATTAATGCTCTAGTCAATCCCAATACAAAATCAAATGATTTAGGTAGACCAGGACATATCTTCCCATTAAAAGCTAAAGAAGGAGGTGTTTTACGTAGAACGGGGCATACAGAAGCTGCTATAGATTTTGCACGCCTTGCAGGATTACAACCCGCTGGTATCTTAGTTGAAATTCTTAATGAAGATGGTACCATGGCACGTCTTCCTCAACTTCGAGAAGTAGCCAAAAAGTTTGATCTTAAGCTAGTATCTATAGAAGACCTCGTAGCGTATCGTATGGATCATGATAGTCTTATTGAAAAAAAGGAAGACTTCAACGTACAAACGCGTTTTGGAGAATTTCGTTTACGAGCCTATAAACAAACCACAAATGATCAAGTACATATAGCACTTACAAAAGGAAGTTGGGAAATAGATGAGCCTGTCCTTGTACGTGTAAACTCTACACAGATCAATAACGATATTTTAGGTACACTTACCAATAATCTAGATAAGAAGCTAGATGATATGTTCAAGGCTATTAACAATGCTGAAAAAGGAGCCATTGTTTTTATCAATCAGGACAATATCGCAGTAAATTTATTAGGTAGATTAAGTGATCTTAAAAAAAGACAGAAAGAAGGAGTTATGAAAGCTCCAAATATTGTAATGGATACCAAAGATTTTGGGATAGGGGCTCAGATCTTACACGACCTTTCAATCACCAAAATAAAATTACTCTCTAATAGTGATGGTACCAAACGTGTAGGTATGATAGGATATGGACTTGAGATCGTAGATCGCGTCAACTACTAATAGCTATTAAATAACTATAAAATAAAATCCCAGATTCATTTATGTCGAATGGGATTTTCTATATTGATCATAAGAACGTTTCCCGTTCATTTTTGAGCATAAAAAAAGGCAAGCTACCTACATCACACTGCTACGACCGTCTACCCTTGCTGTGTTCCCACCCTGGGGGATTCAACAGGAGCTAGTTGTGTAGGACTTGCCGATGCAAAGATACAGCATTTGATATCTTGTACAAGATTTTTTAGCCCGATTTTTTGTTATAAATTGCTACTCAAATTAGATACTAATGACATCACTATATAAGACACTCATCTTTTTGTGTTTACCACTACTTATCTACTCTTGTGGAGATACAAAAAATCTAGCAAGCAACTATGCTATAGAGACCTCTGCAGAAAAAAATGCAGTCCCTAATGGAGGGGAGATTTCAATTTCGCTTAAAGCAAAAAAAAACTACGCTATAGATTCTATTATTTATGAAATAGATGGAAAAAAACTCAAAGCAACTACATCAGTATCTGACTATAAAACAAAAGTAAATACAGATAAGTTGGGCCATAAAGTTATCAAAGCCACGATTTACGCTCCAGAAGGAAATGCTACAGCTCAAAATCAATTAATTGTATTAAACCCGGTTCCTCCCAAAGTTTATAAATATAAGATTGTCAATAGATATCCACATCAAACCGATGCCTATACACAAGGCTTAGAGTTTGTAGGAGATACGTTATATGAAAGTAATGGCCAGTATGGACTCTCATCACTTCGTAAGATAGACTATAAAACAGGAGGTGTTTTAAAAGAGATTACACTAGACAACGCCTATTTTGCAGAAGGGCTTACCATACTCAACAACAATATCTATCAACTTACCTGGAAAGAAAACACTGGCTTTATATATGATCAGACAACTTTTAAAAAGACTGGGACCTTTGCATATAATAAAAGTAAAGAAGGTTGGGGACTATGTAATGATGGACAAGTAGTTTATAAATCTGATGGAACGAGTAAAATATGGACCTTAGATCCCACAACTATGGCAGAACAAAGCTATATAGAACCTACGAGTCATAAAAGTGTGTCAAAAGCCTTTAATGAATTAGAGTTTTTTAATGGTAAAATCTATGCAAATACCTATCAAAAACCGAGTATTACAATTATAGATCCAGCCACTGGAGCTATAGAAGGTGTTATTGATTTACGATCTTTACCTAAAGAAGTACAAGGAGGTCTTGATCCTAAAAATGAGGTATTAAATGGAATTGCATATAAGGCAAATGAAAATCGGCTTTTTGTTACAGGGAAGCATTGGGATACACTTTTTGAAATAGAGATCGTAGATAAATAAACTGCATATTTACTGAATAAACTTCAACCATTCTATATCTTCCGAAGGCCATCTTATATATGATTTTCCAGGAATTACCCCTTTAATCTCAACAGGTATTGCTTTTATAGTATCACCTTTTTGAAAAGGGGATTGTAAAGGAATAGCAATATACTGCCCTACTTTCCAGCCTGTTACTTTAATGAAGTTTTCCTTAGGTTTTTTCCAAATATAACCCCACAAGTCATTGATTTACAAACCTAAAAAACCTCTTTAATCGGATAAAAATTCCATTTTAAAAAGGGCACTCATGATCCCTTTCCCTCACTGAATCGACCTATTCCCTCATTGGTTGTTTTGTACGACTCATAAAACCTATAGGTTTGAGTATATCAAAACAAAGTACTGATGAAAAAATCTATCCAAATTACTATTGAAGAACCCTGTCATGAGGACTGGGCAAAAATGACCCCCACTCAAAAAGGGAAGCATTGTGCCAGCTGTCAAAAAGATGTCATTGATTTTACATCAAAAACAGACGAAGATATATACAAAACCGTAACCTCTGGAGCAAACCTATGTGGTCGTTTTACAAAATCACAACTCAATCGCACAATTCGTATTCAACGAAAAGAAAGAAAGTCATGGGTCAACTACGCAGCATCTCTTCTTATTCCTGCAGCAATTCTATCAACACAAGAGGTCAAAACACAAAATACACAACCTACTACAGAACAAACAGATACATCCTATAGAAGTTTGGGAATTAGTTCGCTTTCGCGAAAGCAAAAAATGCATCCTCAATCGGATCTCGTCATTATAAACGGAAATGTTTCAGATACGACAGGGCCATTACCTGGGGTAACGATTACTATCAAAGGAACAGAAAAAGGGACTCATGCAGACTTTGATGGAAATTTTGAAATCGAAGCAGCTCTTAATGATGTTTTGATATTCTCATATGTCGGTCTTGAAACCCAAGAAATAAAAATAACATCCCAACGTACTATTAATGTCGTTCTTCCAGAAGATCCAAACCTCCAGGGAGAAATTATTGTCGGAGGGTTCTCTATGGTTGATGATTATTATACCTCAACAACAAAAGAGACTCCAGAAGAAAGGAAAGCACATTTGGCAAAAGTAAAAGCCTATCAAAATTACAAACGAGCACAGAAAAAAGAAGCCCGAAAAGCCTTGAAAAAAAAGAATGATAAAAACAGACAATAATGCAACCTCTAAAAAGTTATATTTGTGATAAACTTTTTCTGAATGCGCAGTATTTATACATTACTTCTTTTAGGTATTATTATTTTGGTAAGTTCTTGCCGTAATGATTTTGAAACCACCGCTAGTACGGGGAATCTACGATTTTCTAAAGACACTATATTTTTAGATACAGTCTTTACAAATATAGGTTCAAGTACGTTTAACTTAAAAGTATATAATGATAGTGATGAGGCTATAAACATTCCTAGTGTTCGATTAGGAAATGGAGAAGCTTCCAGTTACCGTCTTAACGTAAACGGAATTCCTGGGCGTACTTTTGAAAATGTAGAAATTCTAGCCAATGACAGTATTTTTGTCTTTGTAGAGACTACACTGGATATCAACGAAGTAGGACCTGGAAGTGCAGAGTTTTTAAATACAGATCAAATTCAGTTTGATACCGCAGGCAATCTTCAGGAAGTAGAACTAGTGACCCTTGTAAAAGATGCTATTTTCCTTTTTGGTGACAGGGATGAAGCTACGGGTATTATAGAAACGCTGACTATCAATGGCGTAGAAACCTCTCTTGAGGGAAGATATCTTACTGACGACGAACTTACATTTACAGCAGACAGACCTTATGTCATCTATGGATATATGGCTGTAGGAGACCCTATAGGGGGTACTCCAAAAACATTAACTATAGAACCGGGGGCACGTATACACTTCCATGCAGATAGCGGGATTATCGTTGCAGATAATGGAACATTGGATGTTAATGGAGCACTAAGTACAGATCCAGATGCTATGGAAAACGAAGTCATTTTTGAAGGAGACCGCCTAGAAACAACTTTTTCGGAAATCCCAGGACAATGGGGGACTATCCTTCTTACAGATGGCAGTGTAAACAATGAGATAGACTATGCTACTATAAAAAATGCGACCGTAGGTATCTTAAATGAATCCAGCACGCAGACAGGGCAAGCAAATCTTACTGTCAGTAATACACAAATTTATAATGCCTCGGCTGTAGGGCTTCTCAATCGTTTCTCTACCGTAGAAGGATCAAATATGGTTATTAATAATTGCGGGCAGTTTTCTATGCTCGTACAATTAGGAGGTAATTATGACTTTACCCACTGTACATTTGCCAATTACTGGACACAGAGTTTTAGAAATACTCCAGCTGTATTTTTAGATAATACCTTAGCTTCTGGAGAAACTTTATTTATAGCCGATCTGGAAAGTGCCAACTTCACAAACTGTATTATATATGGTAACCAAGGCGAAGAGCTAGGCTTTAACCAAGATAATGGAGGCACCTTCAATTACAATTTTACAAATACATTATTACGTTTTGATGATACATTTGGAGATTTTGAAGAAGACCCACTTTATGACTTTACGAACCCCGTTCTTTTTACTAACATCTTACGAGGGGTAGATCTGGATCCCGATTTTCGGGATGAAACTCAAAATCAATTACAAATAGGAGAAGAGTCTGCTGCAAATGGTCAAGCACTACTAAGTTCGGCATTACTATTTCCTTTTGATATTATTGGAACCAATAGAACCTCAGCTCCCGATCTAGGAGCCTATGAGAGTATTGTTTTTCCAGAATAATGAAATTAGAAGAAATCTAAAAACTTTAACCCAAAGACAAAGGCACCATCATTAGATCCCAAACCTGAGGATCGCACATAATCTAGTCTAAGGAATCTATATTTACCCCACCCTATATTATCCAGTCCGATAGAAAGTTCTGTATACGGTCTGTTATCTTGCGTACTCAATACATGAGCTCCTGCAACAAGATTAAAGTTAAGCTCATTTATACCTGGAATTTTCCCTAAGATCCATCCCTTAAAATCATGCTCTATATGCGCTTCAAAATAGCTGTTATTTGTACTTCGCTCATAGTAGGGTAATAAATTAAACCGATCCAGATAACTGCTTTCTGTACCTACCCGCGTTTGGTTTCCATTAAAATGTTGGTAATCTATAAAGCTTATATCATCTCCCGAATCAAGAAAAGTCCCAGCTTTAAGATGGTAATTAAAACGTCCTTTATTTCCTATATTAAACCCTTGCCGTATCCGTGCTCTGAGTTGGCTGAAATTAAAATCACTATTAGAAGCTCCAAATCCTCCTTCGTACGTAAGGTATAGTGTAGGATACTTATCACTAGAAATAGTAAACTTACCGGAAGGATAATTATAATATTTTTGACCAAAATTAATACGTGTTGTGACTTGCGCTTTTACAATAGAATGATCTTCTATTCCTGTAGTGGTTTCATCCAACGGATCTAATGGGTTATTACTTAAAAACACAATCTCATCATCGGGATAAAATGTTTGGTCTGTCGTATTTAACAACCCCTTTCTATCTTCATAGGTGGCATTTGCATAAACACGCACACCATTAATAACCTCCTGACTATAATTTGCTTCTATAAAAGAACGCTCATAAATCTTTAAATAATTTCGTTCAAAAAACAAGGAAGCTACTGTATTTATAAGGTTACTTATAGGGTTTGTATTATTAAATTGTTGCGTTTCTACTCCTCCACGCACACTTAATGTCGCTCTATTCCTTCTATTAAATCTGCGGGTAAACCCTGCTGTATATCGTAACCTATCATCTGAAAAACCATAGTTCGCTTTGGCGAAAGCGTAAAATGTCTTCTGATAATCATCATCACTCCATGTAAAATAATTAATCCCCGTAGTACCATTCCACCCTTGTACTGTATTGTAGTTAATATCTTTTACAACCCCATCATACCCAATACGCCATCGCTTATATGAATTTGTATAAGTATACCCCGTTAATGGAGATAGTAGTTTAAGTTTATTGCTCCTTCCATCTATAGAGTCCATATATTTTTGTGACTTCCTGATCACTTGAATACTGTCTTTACGGACATAGTCATCGGCCTCCTCTATAGTAAGTGGTACAGGGCGCTTACCCTCCCAGTAGAGGCTATCTTTTTTATTGGCTTCTTCTGCAAATGACAATACTTCATTAGAAAAAGAATCTTTAGAAAAATCAGGGGTAAAATCATAATCACTATATCCAGCCGTAAAACGTCCGTCGCCTTTAAAACCTAAAAATCCAAAGCTAAAATCAATCACCTGAGATATTTTTACCCATTGATTATAATCTTCGTCATATTTAAAATTTTGTGTAAACATCAAATCCTCAACGACAGGAACCTGAATGGCTTCTCCATTGGTCGCTAGCTCTACTCCATATAATTGCCAGTCATCTTCTACAATATAAATGAGGCCACTAAACACACGATCTTTAGGACGTCGAGGCGTTACTTCAATTTTATTAATAAGCTTCCCTTGCTCATAAAAAGTTCCTATGAGTGTATAGGTATAGTACGCAAGAGCATTGGTCCCTATAGGAGAGATCATTTGAGAATTGATATTTATGGTATTTTCATAAAATGAAAAATTAGCATCAATTGCAGTATTAAAACTAAATCCGTTATCGTCACCACTTACTTTACTAGCAATTATTTTTTCTGAAAAGTTATCAGGCCGTTGGTAAGCAATTTCAGAAATAGTTTCACTTAGATAGATAATCCCCGTTCGGGTAGAATCCAGTCCTCCTCCCAGATCTCCTACTTCTTGTCCAAATATTTTTTCGGGTGCATTCTTTACTTGCCAGACGCCACGAGAATAAAAATTTGCAGTATACTCCCCTAGCCTGTCTAGGTTTATCTTACGATTTGCAATCGTAGCACGTATAATACGATCGGCAGGATTTACACCCGCTTCTATAACCACCTCTTCCAGTGAGGTTGTTTCTGGTGTCATAGTAACATCCAGGGTATACTGAGTTGTCGTAACCGTGACTTCTTTCCGAACGGTCGTATAGCCTAAAAACTGAAAAACAATCGTATACGTTTCTCCTGCTGTATCTGACGATAGTATATCCAGCTCATAAACACCAGAGCCATTAGAAGTCGTGCCTTCTGAAGAGCCTTCTAGATATATATTTACAAAGGGAAGAGATGTTCCCTGATCATCTACTACTGTTCCTGTAATTTGTGCAGAAAGTGTATATAATGAGAAAAAAAAGAAAAGTGAGAGTATGGTTTTATTCATAAAAAGAGATCGTTAGTTGCCCAAAGAAACTATACTTAAAAAGGCAAACTTCTTAAAGAAATGTTAGTTGTGATTTATTTAATATGAATACGTATCAATTGTTAAACGCTTTTTTGATTCTACTCAAATCACGTTTATTATCTCTATCCTTAATATGTTCCCGTTTATCATAGATTTTCTTTCCTTTGGCAAGTGCAATTTCTAGTTTTGCAAATCCTTTTTCATTTGTAAATAACCGCAAAGGAACAATAGTCAGTCCCGCTTTATGAACCTCACGTTCCCATTTTTTAAGTTCCCGTTTATTGAGTAGTAACTTACGTTCGCTCTTGGGTTTATGATTAAAATATGTTGCATGCGAATATTCTTGTATGGTCATATTTATGACAAATAATTCTGAGTGATCATTAAACTCACAAAAACTTTCGGCGATAGAAGCCTTCCCTTCACGTATGGATTTTATTTCTGTACCTGCAAGAACAATCCCTGCTGTAAGCCTATCTATAATCTCATATTCAAAGCGAGCGCGTTTATTTAATATGTTAACGGTGTTCGACATGGCCACAAATGTAGTGAAAAAGCTTATTTTTATATATTATTATCTAGGGATTCACCCCTACGTAAAATAGATCAAATTTCTTTAGTATGCACACCCGCAACCACACATCGATATATAAAATTTTTGGGCTCATAAGCCTTTTCACCCTATCCCTTTTTACGGCCTGTAAAGAAGCAACACCAGATGCTCAAACTATTGTAGATAGAGCGATTGCACGTAGTGGAGGTGCTGTTATTTCCAATGCCAGTATCGCCTTTAAATTTAGGGATTATCATTATCGTGCAAAAAGAGAAAACGGTGTACGCACCTTTGAAAGATGTACCGATGCTGCTTGTGAATTACAAAAAGATGTATTGGCAAATGATGGATCTTTTGTACGCTTTCGCGAAAGCGCACTCACCCCTGTTCCTGATACAATGAAAACAAAATATGCAAATAGCATCAATTCTGTACATTATTTTTCTGTACTTCCCTATGGACTTAATGATGCCGCTGTCAATAAAACATTTGTAGACATGGCAGAAGTAAAGGGCAAATCTTATTATAGAGTCAAAGTCACTTTTGCACAAGATGGTGGTGGTACCGATTTTGAAGATGAGTATCTATATTGGATTGATGTAGATACCTATGACGTAGATTATCTCGCATATAACTATCAAGTAGATGAAGGGGGAACTCGTTTTAGAGAAGCTTATAATGAACGTATTATCAACGGAGTTCGTTTTGTAGATTATAAAAACTACAAACCCAAAACACAATACCCCCCGTTAACAGATTTGGATAGTCAATTTGAAGGAGGGCAACTCACACTTCTATCAAAGATAGAGCTTGAAAACCCTAAGGTTACAACCTGTCCACAATGCTAGTTAATATGTAATAACTGACTTGTTTTGGTATCGCCTGTTATGGTAATGATATACAGGTTTCCGTTATTGGTATCATCTATAGACGGATAACGTTCTTCACCTAGCATAGCATTTGCCAGAGAAGGTGTCGTGTTACTATGACCGACGACCAATACTGTTTTACCATGTGTCGCTTCCTGAAAATCTGCATCATAAAGCTGTCTAGGGTCATAAATAGTCATCTCCAGTGATTTGCTTTTGGAAGTAATATATGCTGTAGATTTGGTACGTGTATAATTGGTCGTATAGACCATATCCAATGGAATATCTGCAAATACATTACTCCATTGTAAGGAGCGTTGCATTCCTTCTTCTGTAAGTTCGGGATTTCTATTTTCCGGATCACTCCTATCTTTTTCGGCATGACGGATCAAGTAATACGTCGTTGTTTTTACTTCTGGAGTTATCGCTTCTACAGGGGGTTCCACGGTTTGATTACAGCTTATCATACAAAAAGCCAATAACAGATACATACAATACAAGTGACGCATATCAAAAAATTTTAAAGCTAATATACAGTATTGTAAGGTTCTATTATAATCACAGACAGATAGTGCAGTATTTCATCCTTTTTAGTGTTGAAAAACATTAAAAAATCTGCTATGATGAAGAAGAAAGTCTGCGTACGCAAGTACGCAGATTTTTGTTTTACATAACAGTTACTAATTGTATAAGTGTATAGGCTGCAACAAATGTAGAAGTTAAGATTACATAAATTCCTAAAGCTGTATTGTGCTTTGGCCTTATTTCTTCTTTGCGGTTTGATTCATTTCTAGTTTCCATAATTTTCTGATTTATTGATTGATACTTAATAGACGACTAAAAAAATTAATTGTTACAACTTTAGAATCACACCACTACCGAAGTATCATTTTTACTACCTGAACTGTAGTTTTTAATTCCTATACTGTATCGTTTCGTATCGCTTTGATACACATAAAAGCAGGAAATGCATTCAATTCTTTATAATGTTTTGGATCTAAAACTTCAAAAGCAGCTACAGGTTTAGGTTCTAAAAGTGTCTCAATATAAAACCCATTTGTTGTTAATGGGTAGATACACTCTTGCAGCGATCTTCTATAACTATGGATTTCTATAGGATCTCCAAAACCATTCCAGGTACACTTGACAGCTTCTGTATCAAAATAGTGTTCTGACGCAAAGTAATGGTATTCAAAAAATGGATGTTCTATAGAAATTACGAGCTCTCCGCCAGGTTTTAATACGCGATAAAATTCTTTTATTGTTGCATTCCAATCCTGGATATAATGCATGGCCAGTGCACATACAACAGTATCAAAAGTCCCCGTATCCAGCATCGTCAATGGGTCTTCCAGATCGTGTACAAAAAAGATCCCTGCCTTTGGGTTCCGCTCTTTAGCATAACGCACCATCTGAGTACTGATGTCAAAACCTGTAACTGCAGCCCCTTGCGCTAGTAATAGCTCAGCATATTTTCCAGGACCGCAGGCAGCATCAAGAATAGTCTTCCCTTTTACATCTCCTATAAGACTAAGAGTATTAGGCCGATCATAATACGCATTATGCGGTTTATGATCGATACGGGCATTATATTGATAGGCTAGAGTCTCATAAGCCTCTTTTATTTTTTCTTTACTCATAATGTAGTATATCTATTTTGATCGTATTAAGAATATCCCTGCGCTTAAAATCCACCCTGCAAGACTAAAAACAACAATTCTAAACCCTGTAAGACTAGTAAATACAAATCCTGTGAGTGCACCTATAAGCACAAATACCACACTTCCAATCCCTACATAAACGAGCACTAACGGAAGCTTTTTAGTACGTATACTACTCACTGAATATAATGCAATCGACAGAAAGCTGGCGACAATAAAGATAAAATCTAAGGATTTATTAAGCGCAAAACTATAGCTCATAATCGGTTGGATTACAGCTTCATGGACTTCTATAGTATCTGCATACTTCCCAAGAAAATAAGGAAGTGTCAATCCATTGACTGCCGCAGCACACATGGCAGCAATAAGGCCAAAAGCCATTATTATAAATGCGAGTATCACAATACCGCTACGGTCCATAAGGTGTATGGTAAGTCCATAAAACCCAAAGAGTATAAAAGGCAAACAAAAAATTGCAAGCGCATGTGTGCCTATGATTACATCTGAAATTTGAATAAGATGCGGTATGCTCCCTCCTACGGGATGTACTACCATTGTTAGGATCGCTAGCAATGACCCTATACTAAGAGAGATACCTGTGCTTTTTTGTATTTGATGTTGCATATAGACTAGACCGTATTGATTAAAACATCAAAGATCTACTCCTTCTTTTAAAACAGCACTTGATTCAAATCAAGAAATACGTTTCCGAACCCGACTTAAGGTTTCTGGAGTCATTTTAAGATATGAGGCTAGTAGCGTCTGAGGGAATTTCTGTACAAGTGCAGGTTTATGCTTTAAAACATAGGCATACTTCTCATCGGGAGTATAGTTATTATCAAAAAAATGGACTCTTGCAGTAGATGCTTCCAGGATTTTTCCTAGTTGAAAAAAGGCTTGTGACTCCGCAATCAATGTATGTATGGCCTCTATAGATAAGATATACACCTCACAGGCTTCATAGGCTTGGATATAATACTCCGAAGGTTTTCTGGAAGTAAAACTTTTATGATTAATAACCCAGTCATGAGTAACATTGAGATCAATCATATGTTTCTCCCCTGCATCATCTTCTTTATACTGACAGATCGCTCCAGACTCAATAAAATAAAGTGATGAGCATACCTCGTCTTTATTTAATAAAAACGTTTCTTTTGGGTAAGTTTGATACTCGAGTTTTTCTTCAAGAAGAGTGAGTTCTTCTTGAGAATAACTCCCCGTACGTTGTAGATATGCAATCAAAGACGAATTCATAAAATATAAATCTAGGGATTGTTATTGTATTTTAACAGGTGTTTTATCATTCCCTATCGCCACAAATGTAAACTCTCCAGACACAGCTTTTTCTCTGGATTCTGAATACATTTCCTCTACATAAATATCAACCCTTACTTTTAAGCTTGTCGTTCCAAGATAAGTTACTTTACCTACTAATTCTACAATGGTTCCCGCAGGAATCGGTTTTTTAAAATCAATACGGTCGCTACTCACAGTCACCATTTGTTGTCTACTATACCTAGTGGCCGTAATAAAGGCGGTTTCATCCATGAGTTGCATGGCTGTCCCTCCAAAAAGCGTATGGTAATGATTGGTCGTATTAGGAAACACCGCTTTAAATATCGTAGTGGTAGATGCTGCTATCCGTTCTTGGTTGGTCATAGCATTTAGTTTTTAAGCTATAAAGGAAGGGTATTTTAATGAAATACAAAATGTGCTAGAGGTATTTGTATAAAAATTAAAACCCGATGACCATTTATAAAGACACCTATAATCATATTCTATTTTATCTCTTGTACTAATGGCTCACTTTCGCGAAAACAACCTCCTACTCCATTTCTCAATAACAACTGACTACAAATAATTACAATAGTTTGTAATTGTATAAACAAGGAGTGATCAAAATATAAAAATTTGGTTTTGTGTTAATCCAAAAAAATAGCGTCTTATTACACGCTAAATTTCATACACTAGACCATTGATACTATTTTAAATATACCCAGTAAATGGTATTTAATTAGAATTTTAGTTTTATCAATTTTATAAAATAAAACTAAAATAATATGAAGATCATACCAATGATTATTTTATTCTTAACAATCGGAATAAGTTACGGACAGACAAATGATGAATTTATGATTATCGGGCAACCTAATACAGAATCTTGTATTGGAGTTTCCAAACCTGTGTTCATAAAAAACTTATATACAGCTATTAGCATAAAAGTAAGATATAAAAGGATCGAAACGAATGGTACAGATTTAGAAAAAGAAACCGAAGTACTAACTCCTAATCAAATGATAAAAATTGGATGTGCGGTAAATGAAGGTGGATTCGAAAGAAAATTTGAAGTACTAAGTATTGAAAAAGGTGTTTCCATTATTGATGACCCAAGTAATGAGAATCAAGAGCAAATTCTTAATGGAACAACTTTTAGCGTTAAACTTGATGGGAGTAATTGTCCGTCTGACATTGGGTATATAGGGGAAAATGATCCTTTAGGAACTTTACTATGTGGCAAAACATATACAGGAAATTTTGCAAACAATAAATACACTTTTACGGGACATAATGAAAGAACATTAAACACAGAAACTTATACTTATGACAACGCATCACCAAATAATTATAAATTATCGATTTGGGGTGTTATCTTAAGCTTTAATGAGGAAAATGAGGTTTATCATCCGACATATGGGCTCATAGGAACAATTTCATTTTAGAATCCTCTTTGAGTCTATCAGAATTGGAAAAATTAATAACACAAAAACTGACAGACAAACTCATAAGGCTCGATGGGTTTAGTTTGCAATTTATAGACAATTCAATCTTACTGAAATTCGAAAATGAATTTAACTTAGAGGATTCTGTTAGGTTGATTAAACTTGGAAAAATGTTAGATACAGAATTAACACCGTTTTACAGCAAGGTGTATAATTAATTGTCTTCCCACTTATTCCTGTATTAGCCCACTTATTACATATAGTTTTTTTTAATGTATTGTTTTACTTACTATTAGAGTAATTAATAATACATAAATCGTTATGCTTCATTATGACAAACGAATGAGCTATAAAAGAAATGAATCCCTCAATAAAAATAATATACACAAAAAACAACAAATTACTTAATGAGTATTTTGAATTGAGAGATGGACTTTATTTTTCAGGATTAGGTTTTAATGTTAAACTGGACACCCACGATATCAAAAGTGAACATTTACTTATTCTAAAGGAAAATAATATTATAGGAGGTGCTAGACTTATTCGAAAAGCGCCTGGAGATTTGCCAATGGAAGAAAATGGGTTTTGTCTAAATGACTATATTGACTTATCTCAATATACGGAAAATCAAGTAGGAGAAGTAGGTAGAATTTCGATTAAAAAAAATGAAAGGAGTCTAGAGTTACTTCAAAATGTATTTGAGTCAATTTGCCTAAAAGCAAAGCAAATTGGGATTGAAATTATTTTAACTATTGCGCCAAGACATATAGCTAGAATGACGGCTTTTATGTGTCATAAACTTAACTATCAAGTCAAAATTATTAGAGATTTACAAATGGCAGATTATTCTTTATACTCTTCACTTGGAGAAATGAATTTAGTCGCAATAACTAATAGAATATCATTCGAAAAATAAAAAACATATTACACTTAATGCGCTGGTGGAATGTTTTACTAGGAGTTGCACCAATAATCGCTATTTATCTCATATACATAAAAAATAGTGTAAATTCAGTAAAGCTTTTTGAATTCATTATTCTATGTCTTACAATTCAATTGATAATGTCTGTTGGTTTTATTTTTAATGATATTGTTGACAAAGAAATTGATGAAGTAAATAGACCAAATCATTATAGTATAGGTAAAACAATTAGTGTTATAGAAGCAAAAAAATTAATATTTATTTTCTCAATAATTATTGCTTTTTTAACTTATTATATTTCAAACTATGTTTTTAAGGAGTGGGCAATTATTGGGCTTTCTGTTTATTCAATATTAATTATTTATAGTTTGTTTCTAAAACAAACACCATTGATTGGAAACATTATAATAGCTGGATTGGCTTCATTTTTACCAATTGTTATGCTCTTCTTTTTACCAAATGACGCATTTATTGAAAATCCGAATTTAAATGATCTAATAATTACTTATTCCTGTTTTTCGTTTTCAATAATGCTACCGAGAGAAATAAGTTTAGACATTGAAGATGAAGAAGGAGATAGATTAGCAAATTGTAAAACATTACCAATTTTAATAGGAAGAACAAAGGCTAAACTATTTGTTATCCTTTTAATATTTATTAGTATACTCATTTCAGTCATTCTTACTATAAAATTTACTCAAATACTAATCCCATATTTAGTTATAAATATTTACTTAATTTATTATATAAAAATTTTCTGGAAAGCAAATTCTAAAACCGAGTACATAACAGCAAGAAACCATTTAAGGAATGTACTAATGATGGGACTATTAGGGTTTGCACTAGCCTCAGTATAAATAATAAAAGTACAACACCGTGTGCAATTTATTGCTAATAAGTACTAACTCTAAAGTTTGGTGCTTATTTACAAATACTTCTAAATTTTTAAATTTGGTGTTTAAGATTAATACGTTAAAAACAAAATATAAAAATTCGTTTCGTGCTAAATTCTAAAAGTTAGCGTTTGTATATACGCTACCTTTCTTATACTAGACCAGTATAGCTAATTATCTCCCTGGAAACAAATGACAAAAAAAGCAACACTATTCAT
This sequence comes from uncultured Dokdonia sp., assembly GCA_947503305.1. Lineage (GTDB taxonomy): Bacteria > Bacteroidota > Bacteroidia > Flavobacteriales > Flavobacteriaceae > Dokdonia. Next base: position 572,336 of record CANNDF010000002.1, on the reverse strand, counting down.
CATTCTATTAGCTTTATTGGCCGTATACGAAACTAAAGCCCAATCTATTGATACCCTCAGGCAGAAAATAGATAAGGTCTTAAAAGACAAATCAGTTACTGTAGGAATTGCCATTAGAGGTACTAATCCCCAAGACACAATTTCTATAAATGGGGATAAGCATTTACCAATGCAGAGTGTATTTAAGTATCACTTAGCATTAGCAGTATTGCATCAAGTGGACCAAGGAAAATTAAGCTTGGAAAAGATGATTTCGCTTGATAAAGAGCTAATGGAATCATACAAACATTTATGGAGTCCTCTTCGCAAAAAATATCCTAACGGAGGTAAAATAACCTTAGCAGATATACTTAAAAATACGGTAGCATGGAGTGATAATCTAGGATGTGACGTGCTTTTTAAACTCGTTGGAGGGACCGATGTAGTACAATCATACTTACATCATATTGGAATTGAAGACATTGCTATAGTTCATACAGAAATGGTAATGCAGTCCGAATGGGAAAACCAATACGAGAACTGGACTACAGCAAAAGCTGCAAACCAAGCTTTACAACTGTTCTTTGAAAATACGAACACGCTATTAAGTACTGAAAGTCATACCTTTCTGCTAAATGTTTTAAAAAGCACCAAAACTGGGGAAAAAAGTATTAGAGGGTTATTACCAAAAGAAGCCGTTATAGCACATAAAACAGGCCATTCGGGGAAAAACGACAATGGTGTAACTGGCGCTGTAAATGATATAGGAATTGTATTTTTACCAGATAATTCTTACTTCTACCTAAGCATTTTGGTGAGTGATTCAAAAGAAAGTGATGACACTAACCAAAAGATAATTGCTGAAATAGCTAAGTTGACTTGGGACTATTTTAAAAATGAATAAACTATCAGCAACAATTTGTATCTTGTATAAGCGCCCTTCGGGAAGTAAACACGACATATAAGACCATTAGCCAGTCAATCCAAAATCAAATAAAAATGAAAGTTACAGTCGAAAAAAATGAAAAAGTAGCCAAGATGATATTTGCATCCATTTATCCACTTTACCTGAATAGATTGGAAAAAAATGGGAGAACAAAAGAAGAACTCAACCAAGTAATTAAATGGTTTACAGGATTTGATCAAAATACGTTACAAGCACTTATTGATGAAAAAGTGACTTTTAGAACATTTTTTCAAAAAGCTAAAATACATCCTAACGCACACATGATTAAAGGAGTCGTTTGTGGGTATCGAATCGAAGAAATAGAGGATGAATTTGAATTGTATAAACAATGCAGACAGATGGAAAAGCTGATTGATGAATTGGCCAAAGGTCGTAAAATGGAGAAAATTTTGCGAGAAGAAAAAAAGTAGAACAGATAAGATTTCAAATAAATAAATGTTCACAAAGTATATAAGTAATAGCTGTTTAGGGGCCTACCTGAGCTTTTTTTGTTTAAAAAAGTGCTATTATAAATAGAGAGACTATAGTACAAATCCCTCATTGCTGTAAGCAACCATCAATAAAAAAACCACTAGCCGCTATAAGCCAGTGGTTTTATGATATACTAATGATGTGTCATGACAATCCAGAAATATAGCTTCCGTATAAGTCATTAAAACGCATCCCATTAGACAATGGATACTTACTTAATTTTTTATACTCAACAAGTGCCCAAAGGATAAACTCTTTCATAAAATACAAATCGGCAGCTTCTATATCGGGTTGGTATTTTGTAATTAAAGCAGTAAGAGGTGTAATACTATCAAGTTTTGCTTTATAATCTGTATCTGAAAGATCATCTTCCAGCACAAACCCACTCTGTTCAAAAAACCAGGCGAGTAAGGCTTCATATGGATCATGATCAGACTCTTTGGTCAATTTTTCTATTTTAGGAAATTGATCATCAAAGAGCGATTTTGTAGCATCACCTATTAATGTTTTTGCTACAAAAGCGGCACCTTCCTGTTCTCCTTCGTACACCAATTCTACTTTTCCTGTAATTGCAGGAACAATACCCATTAAATCCCCAAACCGAATAGCCGTATGTGATTCTCCGCTAAGGAGCATACGACGCTCTGCGGTACTCATTAGATTTTCAAAGGCCGTAATACTCATACGCGCACTGATCCCGCTCTTCTCATCAATAAACTCACTATCACGTGCAACAAAACTGATTTCTTCCAGGAGATCTTTTACAAGATCTGGTACATGTACTTTCTCTTTTTGACGTTCATCCAGCTTGGCTTCTTGCTCAGTAATTGTACGAGCAGTAGCAACATCTTCTGGATAATGCGTTAATATTTGAGACCCTATACGATCTTTAAGCGGGGTTACAATACTCCCACGATTGGTATAATCTTCTGGATTTGCAGTAAAAACAAATTGCATATCCAGAGGTAATCGCAATTTAAAACCCCGTATCTGGATATCTCCTTCTTGTAAAATATTGAAGAGTGCCACCTGAATACGAGCCTGTAAATCAGGAAGCTCATTAATCACAAAAATGCTACGGTTGGCTCTTGGAATCATCCCATAATGGATCACACGGTCATCAGCATAGCTCAATTTTAGATTTGCTGCTTTAATCGGATCTACATCCCCTATAATATCGGCAACAGTCACATCGGGTGTGGCCAGTTTTTCAGCAAAGCGCTCATCGCGGTGTACCCATGCAATAGGCGTAACATCTCCTTTTTCGGCAATCAATTCTGTCGCATAGCGAGAGATCGGATGGAAAGGATCATCATTAATTTCAGATCCCGCAACTATAGGCATCCATTCGTCCAGTAGATTGACCATCTGGCGTGCCAGTCGTGTTTTTGCCTGTCCCCGTAATCCTAATAAATTGATATTATGACGTGATAATATAGCCCGCTCTAGTTCTGGAATTACAGTATTCTCATACCCGTGAATCCCTTCAAAAGTCGGTGCTCCATTTTGGAGTTTAGCAATTAAATTTTTGCGAAGTTCTTCTTTGATACTTCTTGATGTCCAGTCTGAGGCTTTTAATTCGCCTAAGGTTTGTATGTCTTCTATTTTCATATATTTAAAAAAAATGATCTTGTGTATTACATTGAGAATTACCTCAAAACAAATACCCCATCCTTACTTTATTCTTTTTTCTATTGGTATCTTCATCTAAATAGTGTTACAACGGAAAATTCAAAAAAATGATTCAAAAAAATAGTCATTTTTTTGAATAGCCACCCTATAACTAAGCGCCTATTCTTATCATTTTATAGAATTACTTTATTCGTTTTTTTCTATTGGTCTCATAATCTTGAAAAATCATCTCGCCTAGTCCTTGGAGGCCTGTATAGAATGCTTTCCCTTGGTTGGCTTCTGTAAACCCATCTACAAATCGCTGTAAATACGGGTCACTTGCAATCATAAAGGTAGTGATAGGAATATGCAATTTTCGTGCTTGACGTGCCATCGTATAGCACTTCCCTACGATATGTTGATCAAGACCATTGGGGTTTTTATAATACCGCCCATCTTTAAGACGTAAACAACTAGGTTTTCCATCTGTAATCATAAAGATTTGTTTGTTGGTATTACGCTTTCTGCGAAGGATATCCATTGCTAGTTCTAAGCCTGCTACCGTATTGGTATGATAAGGTCCTACCTGCAAATAAGGTAAATCTTTAATTTTTATAGGCCATGCATCATTTCCAAATACAATAATATCTAAGGTATCTTTAGGATACCGTGTCGTAATAAGCTGTGCAAGAGCCATCGCTACTTTCTTAGCAGGTGTAATACGATCTTCCCCGTATAAGATCATACTATGAGAAATATCAATCATAAGTACAGTACTCATCTGCGCTTTAAAATGGGTTTCTTCGACTACCAGATCACTCTCTTGCAATGTAAAATCACCTACACCGTTATTTACCTGTGCATTACGTAAACTTTCTGTCATGGAGATACGCTCTAAAGGATCGCCAAAACGGTATCCACGATAATCCCCAGTATGCTCATCACCACGGCCATTCATTTTTGATTTATGATTGCCTTGTGCGCTCTTTTTAAGTTTTCCAAAAATCTGATCTAGTGCTCGCTGGCGTATTGCCCGTTCTGTCTTTTCTGTTATGGTAGCCCCTTGGGAACCATCAGGGCGGATCTCTTCACGAATATATCCTTTATCTTTTAAGTCCTGAACAAAGTCATCTAAGGTATACTCGTCATCCGTTAGTTCATATTCTTTATCCAACTCCTTAAGCCAGTCCATCGCCTCATCAAAATCTCCAGAAGTATGTGTAATTAATTCCTGAAAAATATCAAGCAATTTTTCAAAAGGAGATTGACTTGGAGCTTCATAGGTTTTAAAGACAAAGCCTTTCTGTTTTTTGGGGGGAGTTAACCCATCAAAATGTTCTTTTTTCATAAGCACATTAAAAATAAGACATTTGTGTTAAATACGCTTTCGCGAAAGCGAACTTAACAACCCTTTAAGATTTCTCCTTTCACATTTTATTAACTTAGTCCATTAAACCGTTATACCAAGCGGACAACCAAAATACAATCAACCAAATGAAACAATTCTTCTCACTACTCTTATTGTGTGTCTGTACATTAATGAGCGCACAAAAGTTAGACATGTCCTTACTACAGGAAATGGAACCTCGTAATATAGGCCCTGGTGGTATGTCAGGTCGTGTCACTGCCATTGATGTCGTTACCAGTAATCCTGATATTATGTATGTAGGTACAGCCTCTGGTGGACTATGGAAATCTACTTCTGGAGGGATAAAATGGAACCCTATTTTTGACAATGAACTTACAGCATCTATAGGTGCCGTTGCTATCCAACAGTCTAATCCAAGTGTGATTTGGGTAGGTACTGGAGAAGGAAATCCTCGTAACTCCCTCAATGGAGGGTATGGTGTTTACAAATCTTTAGACGGAGGAAAAACATGGCAGTCGATGGGACTTGAAAACACACGACATATCCATAGGGTGATTATAGATCCTACCAATCCAGATGTAGTATATGTAGGCGCTATAGGATCACCATGGGGAGTACATCCGGAACGAGGTCTCTATAAAACCATAGATGGAGGAAAAACATGGAATAAAATCCTGTTTGCCAATAACAAAACGGGAGTTGCAGATATGGTCATGGATCCTACCAACCCTAATAAGCTACTAGTAGCTATGTGGGAGCATAAGCGAGATCCTTGGTTTTTTAAATCCGGAGGTGAAGGTTCTGGATTACACATGACGCATGATGGTGGGAAAACCTGGAAAAAACTTACAGATAAAGACGGACTTCCCAAAGGAGAGTTAGGACGTATCGGAATTTCTATAGCTCCTAATAAACCAAGTGTAATCTACGCACTTATCGAAGCCAAAAAGAATGCGTTATATCGTTCTAACGATGGTGGTTTTACCTGGAAAAAAATAAATGATAAAAACGATATCGGAAATCGTCCTTTTTATTACTCAGATATTCATGTAGACCCAGATAATGAAAATAGAGTTTTTTCTGTATTTACGTATGTCAATGTCTCTGAAGATGGAGGTAAAAATTTTGAACAGTTAATGCCTGCATACGGAGTAGATAATGGTGTACATCCAGATCATCACGCATGGTGGATCCATCCTGACAATGGTCAGTTTATGATCGATGGTAATGATGGAGGGATGAATATCACAAAAGATGGAGGAAAAACATGGCGCTTTATAGGAAATTTACCTGTAGCCCAATTCTACCATATCAATGTAGATAATGAATTCCCTTATAATGTATATGGAGGAATGCAGGATAATGGAAGCTGGAGAGGCCCAGCTTATGTATGGAGAGCACAAGGCATCCGTAATAGCTATTGGCAAGAAATCTCTTTTGGAGATGGATTTGATGTGGTTCCCGACAAAGACGATAGTCGCTATGGATGGAGTATGAGTCAGCAAGGGTTTGTGAGTCGTTATGACTGGGTAACTGGTAATAATTATGGCGTAAAACCTACGCATCCAGATCCAGAAATGCTATTGCGTTTCAATTGGAATTCTGCTATAAATATTGACCCTTTTGACAATAGCACCATCTATTTTGGAAGTCAGTTTGTTCATAAATCTACAGACAAAGGCCTGACATGGAGTGTGATCTCGCCAGATCTTACAACAAACGATCCTGCAAAACAAAAACAATCAGAATCCGGAGGACTGACTATGGATGCTACTGGTGCCGAAAATTATTGCACCATCCTAGTGATTGAACCTAGCCCTATGGAACAAAATATGTTCTGGGTAGGAACTGATGACGGACGAGTACATTATACCACAGATGGAGGAAATACCTATACCGAAGTTACTTCTAATATCAAAGGACTTCCATCTGGAAGTTGGATTGTACAAATCAAAGCCAGTAATAAAAAACAAGGAGAAGCTTTACTCGTCGCAAATGATTACCGCCGTTTTAACTACACTCCTTATGTATACCGTACCCGTAATTATGGAAAGACATGGGAACGTATTGTAGATGGGAATGATGCCCAAAGTTATGCCTTGTCCATTGTAGAAGATATAGAAGAACCTAACTTACTATTTTTAGGTACCGATGATGGGTTGTATATATCACTAGACGCAGGGAACAGTTGGGAGAAATGGACCAAAGGATTTCCAACTACATCAGTCAAAGATTTGGTAATTCAACCCAGAGAACATGATCTGGTGATCGGTACATTTGGACGTGCAGCATGGGTACTTGATGATATCAGACCACTACGCGCTATTGCAAAAGATAAGAGTATTACTTCACAGAAGCTAGCTATCTTTCAACCTCCTACAGCATACGATCCTGCCTATCAACAACCTACGGGAAGTCGTTTTGGAGGCGATGCATTATACAATGGGGAGAATCGTAAATACGGAGCTCACATTGCTTACTTTATTACAAAGGAAAGTCCTCAAAAAGACACAAAAGATCCTGAAGATAAAGACGATGATGCAGCTGCAGATGAAGAAAAGGATGAAGCCAAAATTAAATGGGATTCCATCCATCTTACTATATATGATGGCACACGTAAAATCCGCCATTTAAAATGGAAAACACCCGATAGTACAGGAATTCATAAAACAACATGGTTTTTAAACGAAGCTGGAGGTGATCGCCCTTCTCGTACCATACGCAAACGCAAAAATGAGCCAAGTGGTGTGGGAGTAAAACCCGGCACTTATAAACTTGTTATGACCTATGGGGATCAAACCAGTGAATCTTCTATTACTGTAGCTTCAGATCCTAGACTTAATGTCTCTCAAAAAGCAATAAATGAAGCCTATGATGCAGGAAAAACACTAGAAGGTCTTACACAAACCGCAGCCGATGCTGTAAAACAATTGGTAGAAAATAAGACCATCGCACAAGATTATAAGAAAGCCTTGAAAAAGCTTGATAAAGACGACACTCATAAAGAAGATCTTAAAAGTATAGGCACTATTGTAAAAAGTATTGATAAGGTAATTGCTCTCTATCTTGGAAAAGAAGATAAACGTCAAGGAATCACCCGAAATCCAGAAATTACAGTAATGCAACGTATAGGACTTGCTAGACGTTATGCCGGAAGTCGCCCAGATGGATTAACCACTACCGAAAATCTTCTAATACAACAGGCAAAAGATCAACTTGCAGATGCCTTAGAAAAAACGAACACTTTCTTTACTGACGAATGGAAACCCTTCCAAACAAAACTAGAAAGTCTGGACGTAAAACCATTTAAAGAGATTAAACAATTTAAAATAAATTAATATATCTTAAACCTGTCGAAGTGCTTGTTCTAGAAGAATACACTTCGGCAGGTTTAATTTTTGACCAATTACAGTTTATGAAAAAAATATGCCTATTCTTTATCCTATTTCTTCTATGCAATCTAACACTATTGTCTCAAGAGACAGGAGAAGATGACTTAGGTGCATGGAGCATGCTATTTACAACCAACAGAGTTTCTGACAAACTAAGTATCCATGGGGAAGTGCAGTATCGTACGTACGAGGTAGGGTCCAACTTTAATCAGTTATTATTACGTACTGGGCTCAATTATCATATTTCAGATAAAGCTATGGCTACTTTTGGGTACGGGTTTATTAGCACAGATGGGACCTTTGAAGAGCCACCTGGAGAGGAAAATACATCAGAACACCGTATCTATCAACAGTTTGTATTACGCAACAACGTAGGTAAATTTAAATTCAGTCATCGCTACCGTCTGGAACAACGTTTTATAGACAGTCCTACTACAGGTAATGATACTCAACATAGAGCTCGTTATTTTTTACGTGTTACTTACCCATTAAATGATACTTGGTTTCTAACAGCCTACGACGAGGTATTCATTAATTTGCAAGAACCCATATTCGGTCAGAATCGTCTTTTTGGAGCTATAGGATATAACTTTTCTAAGAATCTATCGGCTCAATTTGGGTATTTAAAAAATCACTTTACAGGTAGAAATTTTGATCGTTTACAAGTAGGTATTTGGTTAAAAACAGATTTCAGAAAAAAAACAGAAGATACACGTCCATAAAGACGCATAACTATAAAAGTAGAAAATAGATGATCTATTTTCTACTTTAGTATGTGTCAATCTTTGTATCTTAATCCTTAAAAGTTAGGTTGTAGATATACTTTCGACCTAATGCGTATCATAAAAAACTAACATTTCAATGCAAACTACAAAAGTCGCTTTTAAAAACCCTGATGGTCAGAATCTTTCAGGAAGATTAGAACTTCCTGCAGACCAACAACCTCATCACTTTGCTCTTTTTGCGCATTGTTTTACCTGTAATAAAAACTTAGGCGCTGTACGTAATATAAGTAGGGCCTTAACTTCTCAAGGGTTTGGTGTTTTACGATTTGATTTTACAGGGCTAGGTGAAAGCGAAGGGGATTTTGAAGACACAAACTTTTCTGGAAATGTAGAAGATCTTGTTGCAGCTGCGACTTTTTTAAAAGATAAATACCAAGCACCCTCTCTTATTATAGGGCATTCTTTAGGAGGAGCTGCTGCTATATTTGCAGCAGAGCAGATCGATAGTATTCAGGCAGTTGCTACTGTAGGAGCTCCCAGTAATCCTGGTCACGTACAACATTTATTGCATGATGGTATTGATGATATCTTGACAAAAGGAGTCTCAAATGTAAATATAGGAGGGCGTACTTTTACTATTAAAAAACAATTTATAGATGACTTAAATACTAAGTCGCTTCCAGATGTAGTTAAGGAACTTCGCAAACCTATTTTAGTCTTGCATTCCCCTCAAGATACAACAGTGGGTATTAAAAATGCTGAAGAGATTTATGTGGCAGCACATCACCCAAAAAGTTTTATCTCCTTAGATGGTGCAGATCATTTAATGAGTGCCAAAAAAGATTCACTCTATGTAGGTCAGGTGATTGCAGGATGGTCTTCACGATATATTCTTTTTCCAGAAAATGAACAATTACGTACTAAACACAATGTGGTTGCCAGTCTTGATGGTGATGAAGGGTTTACAACAAAAATGAAAGTAGGAAATCACTATATGCTTGCCGATGAACCAGAGCGTGTAGGTGGTAAAGATTTAGGACCGACTCCTTATGAACTAGTTGCTGCTGGCTTATCTGCTTGTACAGCGATGACTATTCAGATGTATGCAAAACGTAAAGGCTGGCCTATAGATAATGTAGAAGTTCATACAAGTTACGGAAAAGATTATGCGCAGGATTGTGAAGATTGTGATGAAAATAGTGCAAAAATTGACACCTTTACTAGAGAGATAAAATTAGTATCTCAACTTGACGAAAAACAAATACAACGAGTATTACAAATTGCAGATAAGTGCCCTGTCCACAAGACATTACACAATGATACGCAAGTCATTACGACGCTTGTAAAATAGGGGAATCTATTTAATGATGAGGATGCTTTCGCGAAAGCGAATTCTTTATCTAGACTATAGAGATATACATTAATTGGCTACCTCACTGATGAATTTGATACGGTATAATCGTAACTCTTCATCATCATAATCTCCATCAAATTCTTCAAGAGCAGCTTCTATTCCATCGGTTTCTGCTTCGATAAAATACTCATAAAGTTCTTCTTGTTGATCTTCATCTAGCAGCTCATCTACCCAGTATCCTATATTTAATTTTGTACCGCTATATACAATGGCTTCCATCTCTTTTATGAAGTCAACCATATCTTTACCTTTTGCTGCAGCAAGATCATCTATAGGTAATTTGCGATCTACATTTTGAATAATATATAGCTTAAGTCCACTATTTGCTCCCGTACTTTTGACTATAAGATCATCAGGTCTTAAAATATCATTCTCTTTGACATACCGATCGATGAGTGCTACAAATTCTTTTCCGTATTTCTTTGCTTTTCCATCTCCTACACCATGTACGGAAGAAAGTTCTTCGATCGTCATCGGGTATTTAATAGCCATATCATTAAGAGAAGGGTCTTGAAAAACAACAAATGGTGGAACGTCCAGCTTTTTTGAAACTTTCTTACGCAAATCTTTAAGCATCCCTACAAGTTGCGTATCTACAGCACCACCTCCCTTAGCATTTGAGACAATCTGATTATCTGTATTTTCATCAAATACATGATCATCTGTCATCATAAAAGAAGAAGGTGTCTTTATATAATCTAGTCCTTTTTCTGTAATCTTAATTACGCCATAAGTTTCTATATCTTTCTTGATATAGCTAGCAACCAACGCTTGTCGTATCAAAGCATGCCAATAACCTTTTTCTCGCTCTTTTCCAGCTCCAAAGAAAGGTTGCATATGGGTTTTGTGAGATGTAATTATTGCATTTTCATCACCTCTTAAGGTAAATACAAGCTCTTTACTTTTATAAATCTGATTGGTATCAGTCACAGTTTTAAGAAGCGTTTGTAATTCTTCTTGAGCTTCATGTTTCTTTTTTGGGAAACGCATATTATCATCCAGCATCCCCCCTTCTCCTGTTTCATTATCAAACTCTTCTCCAAAATAATGTAATATAAACTTACGTCTTGAAATACTCGTCTCACAATAAGCAACGACTTCTTGAAGTAATGCCTGGCCAATTTCCTGTTCGGCAACTGGTTTTCCGCTCATAAACTTTTCGAGCTTTTCAATATCCTTATATGCATAAAATGCTAGACAATGCCCTTCACCCCCATCACGACCTGCACGTCCTGTCTCTTGATAATAGCTCTCTATACTCTTAGGAATATCATGATGGATTACAAATCGCACATCGGGTTTATCTATACCCATACCAAAAGCTATTGTAGCTACTACAACATCTGTGTCTTCCATCAAAAACATATCTTGATGTCGTACTCTTGTTTTTGCATCTAAACCTGCATGATACGGAACTGCTTTTAATCCATTTACCTGTAATGTTTGTGCGAGTTCTTCTACCCGCTTTCGCGAAAGACAATATACAATACCGCTCTTCCCTTCATTCTGTTTTACAAAACGAATAATATCGGCATCTACATCCTTGGTTTTAGGACGTATTTCATAATACAGATTTGGTCTATTAAAAGAAGCTTTGAATGTATTTGCATTCGTAATTCCCAGATTTTTCAAAATATCTTCTTGCACCTTAGGAGTCGCTGTAGCAGTAACTGCGATAATTGGAATATTATCACCTATACGCAATAAGATTTTTCGAAGATTACGATATTCTGGTCTAAAATCATGCCCCCATTCTGATATGCAATGGGCTTCATCTATAGCAAGAAAAGAGATCGGGACGGATCTTAAAAATTCGGCATTCTCTTCTTTGGTCAAGGACTCAGGCGCAACATATAGTAGTTTTGTAACCCCTCTGACAATATCTTCCTTTACTGTTTTAATCTCACCTTTAGTAAGCGATGAGTTAAGAACATGTGCAATACCATCTTCTTGTGATATTCCTCGCAGCGCGTCTACTTGGTTCTTCATCAGAGCAATAAGAGGTGATACAACAATTGCTGTTCCTTCCTTGAGTAATGCTGGTAATTGATAACAAAGTGACTTCCCACCTCCTGTAGGCATAATCACAAATGTATGGTCCTCCCCAACTATACTTTTTATAACTTCTTCCTGAAGACCTTTGAACTGACTGAAACCAAAATATTTTTTAAGAGCCTCGTGTAAGTCTAATTGGTCTGTACTCATTTATTCTTCTGCATTTTTACATACCTTTGCATTACCTAAATATAAGGAATTCCTTAAGGTATACAAACGTAATAAATAGTAAGTTTTGAACATCTTTCAGCAAATTATTGCTAGCGCCCAAAAAACCATACACATAGAACAAGAAGCTATTGCTCATCTTCATTCACTTATAGATGATGAATTTGCAAAAGCCGTAGAAGCTATATACACCTCTAAAGGCAGGGTAATTATCACAGGAATAGGCAAAAGCGCCATTATCGCTCAAAAAATTGTGGCTACTCTTAATAGTACAGGAACCCCTTCTATTTTTATGCATGCCGCAGATGCAATACATGGTGACTTAGGAACTATACAACAAGACGATGTCGTCATTTGTATTTCAAAAAGTGGTAATACACCTGAGATTAAAGTACTCGTACCACTTATAAAGAAAACAGATAATATTCTCATTGCAATCACATCAAACAGAGATTCTTTTTTGGGCACACAAGCAGATTATATTTTACATGCATATGCAAATGTAGAAGCATGTCCAAACAATCTGGCTCCAACGACCAGCACTACGGCTCAACTCGTTATAGGAGATGCAGTAGCGGTTGCACTGTTAGACCTTAAAGGGTTTTCTGATAAAGATTTTGCAAAGTACCATCCAGGCGGTGCTTTAGGAAAAAAGTTATACTTACGTGTAGGTGACCTTACAGCAGCTAGTGAAAAGCCTTCTGTTCCTCCTGAGGCAAGTATCAAAGAAGTGATCATTGAGATTTCTGCAAAAAGATTAGGAGTCACTGCAGTTATAAAGGATAAAGAAATTATAGGAATCATTACGGATGGGGATTTACGACGGATGTTATCTCAAAATGACCATTTAGAAGGGCTTACGGCGCAAGACATTATGAGCCCTTCCCCAAAGATTATAGAAAATGATGCCATGGCCGTAAAAGCAAAACGTATCATGGAAGAAAATGGAATTAGTCAGCTCCTTGCCGTAAAAGACACTACATATGCTGGCGTTGTACATATACATGACTTGATAAAAGAAGGTATTATCTAATGACAGCAAAAAAGAGCAATAAAAATCCGGAAGAAATGTCTTTTCTGGATCATCTAGAAGAATTACGTTGGCATTTAATACGTTCTACATTAGCCGTTGTTATTATAGGGATTGTAGCCTTTATTTTTAGGGGGTTTCTATTTGATGTAATCATCTTTGGACCATCATATCCAGGTTTTGTTTCCTATGATATCCTATGTAAGATTTCCAGCTTCTTTGGATTAGAAAAAGGATGTATAGGTGAAGGGGATATGGACTTTATAATTCAAAGCCGAAAAGTAGCAGGTCAGTTTAGTGCAGCCATATGGACATCTATAACTGCTGGAGTTGTTGTAGGCTTTCCATATATACTCTATGAATTTTGGAAATTTATATCTCCTGGATTGTATGAAAATGAACGAAAAAATTCAAGAGGTTTTATTATAGTAGCATCTATGTTATTTTTTATAGGTGTTATTTTTGGGTATTATGTAATTGCACCCTTATCTATAAATTTTTTAGCATCTTTTAAAATTTCTGATACTGTACAAAATGAATTTGATATCGATTCATATATCAGTCTGGTAAGAGCATCAGTACTTGCTGCCGGGCTTATTTTTGAATTACCCATAGTCGTTTACTTCTTATCCAAGATAGGACTTGTCACTCCAGAAGTGATGCGCAAGTACAGAAAATTTGCATTAGTAATTGTACTCATTTTATCGGCTATTATAACACCACCAGATATCTCTACACAAGTCATTGTTGCTATCCCAATTTTGATCTTATATGAAGTAAGTATATTCATCAGTAAGATTGTCGTAAAAAGAGAAGAAAAAAAGCTTAAAAAGCAACAAGCATAAATAATATATAGAATAATAAACTCATTAAATCAATAATAGATGAGCAACCCAATAAAAGAATTTAATGACTATCGTTCTAAGATGAACGAAAAGATCCTTGCTGACAATAATAAAATTGTAAAACGCATATTTAACTTAGACACAAATGCTTTTGCAGAAGGCGCCTTAGATGTAAAAACCAAAGAACTCCTTGGTCTTGTTGCTTCTACAGTTTTACGATGTGATGATTGTGTCAAATACCATTTGGAGACTGCCTATAAAGAAGGCGTTACTACAGAAGAAATGATGGAAACTATGAGTATAGCTACCTTAATAGGCGGTACTATTGTGATCCCCCATTTACGGAAAGCTAGAGAGTTCTGGCAAGAGCTGGAAGACAATTTACAATAGTTAATAAGGTGCTAAACCCTATTATATATTAAAATCAAATCATACGAAACCCCTATATTTACTTCCTATGAAACTTAGAGCTGATAATCTTATGAAGTCCTATAAAGGCCGTAAAGTGGTTAAAGGGATTTCTGTAGAAGTAAATCAAGGTGAGATTGTAGGTCTATTAGGCCCTAATGGAGCTGGAAAAACCACTTCTTTTTATATGATTGTAGGTTTGGTAAAACCTAATGGAGGTAATATCTATCTCGAAAATCAGGAAATTACAAAATTTCCTATGTACAAACGAGCTCAAAACGGAATCGGATATCTTGCACAAGAGGCATCAGTCTTTAGAAAACTTAGCATAGAAGATAATATTTTAAGTGTACTACAGCTCACAAAGTTGTCTAAAAAAGAGCAACTCCATAAAATGGAAGCGCTTATTGAGGAGTTTAGTCTAGGCCACATTCGTAAAAACAGAGGAGATTTATTATCAGGTGGAGAACGTCGCCGAACAGAAATTGCGCGAGCGCTTGCAACGTCTCCAAATTTCATTCTTTTAGACGAACCCTTTGCTGGCGTAGACCCTGTTGCTGTAGAAGATATTCAGCGCATTGTAGCCCAGTTAAAAGATAAAAACATTGGGATCTTAATTACCGATCATAATGTACAAGAAACACTAGCTATTACAGACCGAACCTATCTTATGTTTGAAGGAAATATCTTAAAACATGGAGTCCCCGAAGAACTTGCTGCCGATGAAATGGTACGTAAAGTATACCTAGGGCAGAATTTTGAACTCCGTAAGAAAAAGCTATTTAAGTAACACTTCCTTTAAAAGTACTAGAGGCACGAATGAACATGTTACAATTGCTCATACTTAAATACCTACACACAATATAGTTTCACAAACCCTTAACGATATTCAACAATGTGATTTAACTATATTGCGTACCTTTGCAAGCCTACTTAAAGCTATACGACTATTTCTATAGTTTTAACTAGTTAAGATTATGAAAACAGAATTAGAAAAACAACTCGAAGAAATAGAAGCTATGGGTAATGATCATATAGGATCAAGTGCAATTACCCCATTGAGAGATGATGCCTTTGAACTTAGTGATATTGAAAAAATTGCTAGTATTAAAAAAGACGTTTTGCATATAATGGAGACTTTAGGTCTTGATATGACAGATGATAGCCTTAAAGGTACTCCTACTCGTGTAGCAAAAATGTTTGTCAATGAGATATTTGGAGGTTTACATCCAGATCGCAAACCGGAAGCTTCTACATTTGATAATAACTACAAGTACGGAGAAATGCTTGTAGAAAAAAACATTACTGTATATTCTACCTGTGAGCATCATCTTTTACCTATTGTTGGAAGAGCTCATGTGGCTTATATCTCAAATGGAACAGTGGTAGGGCTTTCAAAGATGAATCGTATTGTAGATTATTATGCAAAACGACCTCAAGTACAAGAACGCCTTACGATGCAGATTGTTCAAGAATTACAACAAGTACTAGGGACTGAAGATGTAGCATGTGTAATAGATGCAAAACATTTATGCGTTAATAGCCGTGGCATTCGTGATATAGAAAGTAGTACAGTTACCAGTGAGTTTGGAGGACAGTTTAAGGACGTAAATACTCGAAGAGAATTTCTCGATTATATAAAATTGGACACAGAATTTTAGTACGCTTTCGCGAAAGCGAACTCCCAAAATAAAAAAGCGGTAACCAAGGTGTTACCGCTTTTGATTTTGAAACAAAGCATACTATCTTAGCTACATAAAACAACATAGAAAATAGCCCAAAACATGGCATTATATAAAGACCAAAACCTAAAGATTTATAATTCTCTAACTGGAAAAAAGGAAGATTTTCAACCCCTAGTTGAAGGGCATGTAGGGATGTATGTCTGTGGGCCTACTGTATATAGTAATGTTCACTTGGGTAATGTCCGTACATTTATGAGTTTTGATATGATCTTTAGATACCTTAAACATCTAGGGTATAAAGTTCGCTATGTACGTAATATCACAGATGCTGGACATCTTACTGATGATGGAGATCAAGGAGAAGATAAGATTGCCAAAAAAGCACGTTTAGAGCAAATTGAACCTATGGAAGTAGTCCAACAGTATACTGTTGATTTTCATAACATATTAAACACCTTTAATTTCTTACCTCCCAGTATAGAGCCTACTGCTACAGGTCATATTATAGAACAGATTGAAATTATTAAAAAAATCATAGACAATGGATATGCCTATGAAAAAAATGGTTCTGTCTATTTTGATGTCGTCAGGTTTAATAAAGATCATGAATATGGAAAGTTGAGTGGTCGTAAACTTGAAGATATGATTGCAAATACGAGAGCACTCAATGCCCAGGATGAAAAGGAAAATCCTCAAGATTTTGCTCTTTGGAAAAAAGCAGAAGCAGAGCATATCATGCGATGGCCAAGCCCATGGGGAGACGGATTTCCTGGCTGGCATTTAGAATGTACAGCTATGAGTACAAAATATCTTGGAGATCAATTTGATATTCACGGGGGTGGTATGGATTTAAAATTCCCTCACCATGAGTGTGAAATTGCTCAAAACGAAGCCGCTATAGGTACAGAACCCGTACGCTACTGGATGCACGCCAATATGCTCACACTTAATGGGCAGAAAATGGCAAAAAGTACAGGGAATAGTATTAATCCAGGAGAAATTTTTACAGGAGACAGTCCGCATTTAAGTAAAGGGTTTGCTCCAAGTGCCGCACGTTTTTTTGTTTTACAAGCTAATTATAGGAGTATATTAGACTTTAGTAATGATGCACTTATTGCAAGTGAAAAAGGATTTAACCGCTTGATGGAATCCCTTAAGATTCTAAAGTCTATACAGACTTCAAAAACAAGTTCTATGGACATCATTGCCTGGAGACAATCATGCTATGATGCAATGAATGACGATTTCAATAGTCCTATCTTAATTGCCCAATTATTTGAAGCTGTAAAATATATTCATTTAATCAAAGATGAGAAAGCGACTATTACTATAGAAGATCTCAAAATATTGCAACATACGATGGATGCCTTTGTATTTGAAGTATTAGGACTTGAAGAAAGAGATACTGCAAGTAAAGCAGATACTTCAAAACTTTCTGGTGCTGTTGAGTTATTGATAAAGCTTCGTAAAGAAGCCCGTGAGAATAAAGACTTTGCTACAAGTGACAAAATACGAGATGAGTTACTAGCTCTTGGAATTCAACTAAAAGACGGTAGAGATGGTACTACTTTTACAGTAAATTAATAATGAACTCTGGAAAAAACATACTCATTGCTCCTTTATTAGGAATTATATGGTTTTACCAGAAGTTTATTTCGTCATGGACTCCTTCTAGTTGTCGTTACAATCCTACATGCTCTCATTATACAAAAGAAGCATTACAAACCCATGGTTTATTAAAAGGGAGTCGTTTATCAATAAAACGCATCCTTTCTTGTCATCCCTGGGGAGGACAAGGCTATGATCCTGTACCGTTACCAAAGGAAAAAACAAATAATTCTTAAATCTTATGATGGTGTGCAATGAAGGTTATAAATTGCCACTTATAATTCAGAATAAAAAAATATGGATATGCTTGCGCTTAAATTTACTTGGAATCCGGTTTCTGGAATTGACCTTGGTTTTTTAACACTTCACTTTTATAGTCTAATGTTTGTCGTAGCCTTTTCGTTAGGGTATTACTTGATGAAAAAGATTTATATCAATGAAGAAATCCCTCAAGAAAAATTAGATAGTATTTTTATTTATGCCGTAGTATCTATTTTGATAGGAGCACGATTAGGTCATGTATTATTCTATCAAACAGAATTATTATGGCAAGATCCCTTATCGGTATTTCTTCCATTTAGATTTGTACCCGATTTTGAGTTTACAGGGTTTAGAGGGTTAGCTAGTCATGGAGCTGTTATCGTAGGTATATACGGTATGTATAGATATAGTAAAAAAGTAGTAAAAAAATCTGTGCTTTGGACCTTAGATCGCGTTGCAATACCAGTATCCTTAGGAGCCATGTTTGTACGTATCGGTAATTTCTTTAATTCAGAAATGGTAGGAAAAGTGACTGATAGCCCTATCGGAATTCAATTTGTACAAGATGAAATTTCTGAGCGAAGAGCTGTCTCATTAACTAATATTAAAAACCCTAAAAAAGCATACCAGGCACTTACAGAAGATTCTCAATTTGCAGAAATCATAGCAGAAATCCCCTATCGTTATCCTGGACAACTTATGGAAGCAACAGGATATATATTTGTTTTTCTAACAGTACTTACACTATACTGGAAAACAGATGCTCGTAAAAAACCAGGTTTACTTTTTGGAGTATTCCTATTACTACTTATGGGAGTACGCCTTATTGTAGAGAACTTTAAAAGAGAGCAAGTAGAAGGAAGAGAAGATTGGATTTTTAACCTCAATACAGGACAGGTATTAAGCATCCCATTTATACTTATTGGGTTATATCTTGTATTTACATCTTTTAAGAAAAAAACAATATAAGTGATGCATACTATACAGCGCATAATCGTATTGATGATTGTAGTTATTATAACTGGATGTAAAGGCTCTCCTGAAAAACCTATAACACCTACTGAGATTCCTTTTACTAAAGAAGGTGATCTTACACTTATAAAAGCCGATGGTACTACCATTCGGAAAATAGATATCGAATTTGCCGAAGATGACTACGAAAGAGAAACAGGTTTAATGCATCGTTCTCAAATGGAAAATCATCAAGGAATGTTATTTATTCAAGATGATGAGCGTATTCAAAATTTTTATATGAAGAATACATTGATTTCCTTAGATCTTATTTTTATAGATTCGGATAAAAAAATAGTTTCTTTTGCAGAAAATGCAAAACCTCTTGATCTTACTTCTTTATCATCACAAGTGCCTGCGCAGTATGTACTTGAAATTAATGGTGGACTTGCTGAAGAATGGGTTTTGGAAATAGGAGATAAAGTCACATGGACTAGACAATAGTATAACAAACTTGTTATAAATGAAGTTTTTTCCAGTTAAAGAGTATAGATTTAAGTTAGTTGGAGATCAAACCGAAGCTTTAGATCGGTTATATAGAAGGACAGAAAAATCTGAAAACCTGATCTCAGATTATACTGATAGCACTTTCCGTGGAAAAATAAATGGAACTCATTTTAACCTCATTTCTTCAAACATAGGAAGAGGAGCTTTTTGCGTAATGACTGGAGAAATTGAAGCTGGTAATGGTAAGGTAAGGTAAAAGTAGAAATTCATAAAGTGTTTAAAATTCTATTAACCATTATGTTTTGCTTACTTATAATTACTGTTATTATATCAATCTTTATTGAAGAAAATGAATTTTCTCCAATATTTATTCTCATTATAATGGGTCAGATGATACTCTTTAGATATTTTTTCATCGTATTATCTTTTAAGTTCATATCTAAAGAAAGTCTAAAAAGATTGCGTGATGTATTAGATTTTGAATTTATAAAAAGTTAACGCATAAAAAAACCGCTTCAAATATTTAAAGCGGTTTTTTATAATTATGTATATACGTTATTTCTTAGAAAGAAATTCGTTAACTCTATCTGGTGACATAACAGACTCTACAAAAGTATAGGCTCCTGTTTTTGGAGACTTTACCATTTTGATAGCCTTAGTCAAACGTTTTGATCCTGTCTGTAAAGATGCTACTGATTTCTTTGCCATGTCTTTTTATTTTATTTCTTTATGAACAGTCATACGCTTAAGGATCGGATTAAATTTCTTAATCTCCATACGATCTGGCGTATTTTTTTTGTTCTTTGTGGTTATGTATCTTGAAGTACCTGGTTGTCCAGAAGCTTTATGCTCTGTACATTCTAAGATTACTTGTACTCTGTTCCCTTTCTTTGCCATCGCTATTAGTCTTTATGGGATTATTTTGTTAAGAATCCTTTTGCACGTGCTTCTTTAAGCACAGCAGAAATTCCATTTTTATTAATATTCTTTAAAGCAGATGTAGATACTTTTAAAGTAATCCACTTATCTTCTTCAGGAATGTAAAAACGTTTTTTAACAAGGTTAGCGTTAAATTTGCGCTTCGTCTTATTCATGGCATGAGAAACATTGTTTCCTACCATCGCTTTCTTTCCCGTAAGCTCACATACTCTTGACATCTCTATAAACTTTTTCTAGTTATTTCAAAACAGGGTGCAAATTTACATAAAATCTAAAATTACACCAAAACAAAATGCTAGTTTTTTAAAATTTCTTCTTGCAATAATTCTAGTGCTTTATTTACTGCCTTCCCTATAACACGGTCACGATGATTTCCCATCAAAAAATGATGCGCAACAACACCTTCTCTAGTTGCAATTCCAATATAAACTGTTCCTACTGGGGCATCGGCATCGCCTTTTGTAGGTCCTGCATTTCCAGTTGTAGAAATCGCATAATCAGAATTATATAATGCCCGAGCATTCATAGCCATTGCCTTAGCTACCTGAGCACTCACTACAGAATGTTTTTTAATAAGTAATGGATCTATTCCTAATACATCAATTTTGGATTGAGTTGCATAGGTGACCAGACTTCCTATCAAATAAGATGACGCTCCCGGATTTGCTGTAAATTGTTGTACAATTTTTCCTCCAGTACAACTCTCTACAATAGCAAGGGTCTGTTTCGTATCAGTAAGCATTTTTCCAATAAGAGATTCAAGAGTTCCATTCTCCTCGTATCCTACAAATATATCTTTGATCAATGGTTCTAAAATATCCAATTGTTTTTGCATGTGCGCTTCAACTTTTATTTTATCCTTTCCCACTGTTGATAAACGTAATCGAACACGGCCAAATGATGGCAAATAGGCAAGTTTTACATCTTCTGGTAATTCATTTTCAAAAACTTCTATTCGGTCTGCAATAGCGCTTTCTCCCATTCCATATGTAAGTAAGGTCTTATGTAGTATATAAGGAAACTCAAAACGTTCTTTAAGTCTAGGCAACACTTCATTTTCCATCAAACCTTTCATTTCATAGGGAACACCTGGCATTGATATAAAAACAGTATCTTCTTTTTCTATCCACATTCCAGGCGCTGTTCCATAACGATTTGTGAGAACTGTAGCTTTAGACGGTACCATTGCCTGAGACTTAATAGCCGCTGGCATAGGTTTTTTAATATATGTTTTAAATAAATGGGTTACATGATCTAACACCTTTTGATCCAGTACCAATTTATCATCAAAATAATCACAAAATGTATGTTTTGTTATATCATCTTTTGTAGGACCTAATCCTCCCGTTATAATAACAATATCTGAGTTTTTTCTTGCGGAAGCTAAACTCTCTAATATGTGATGCCTATTATCTTGTACTGAACTTATTTCATAAACAGATACGCCTATGCTATTAAGTACTTTTGCAATAAAAACAGAATTTGTGTCTACTATCTGGCCGATGAGAATCTCATCACCTATAGTAATAATGTGGGCTTTCATTTAGAAATTAAAATCTTCTTTAAGTTCTGCTATAACTGAAGTAAGTACAGTTATAATCTCATCAAGCTGTTGTTGTATAGCAGATGTGGGTTTATTAGAGTCTGACCATTTTTCCATAGCGGCAATTTGCTTTAATAGATCAATCCCAAACATATCTAAATTGGGTTTCATTTTATGAGCAAACTGATACGCCATTTTGTGGTTATCATTTTCTATAGCGAGTTGCATAGCATCCATGTCTGGGGGGATTTCTTGCAAAAAAGTTTCTACAATTACGGTAACAAAACTATCATCGCCACCAGCAATTTCTTTTACTTTGGTTAAGTCGTAGTTCTTTGACATATCTATTTAACGTTAATAGAAAACATCTCAGTATTTCCTATATATCCTTTTAATTTATCGTTGATTGCAACGGGGCCTACACCGGCTGGCGTACCTGTAAATATAACATCTCCTATCTTAAGAGTAAAAAATTGTGACACATAACTTATCAACTCATCTATTTTCCAGAGCATATGTGCCGTATTTCCATCTTGTACCACAACACCATTTTTTTCTAAACGAAACTCAATAGCATCGACCGTAGAAAACTTAGATTTGGGAAGCCATTTACCTACTACACTAGCACCATCAAAGGCTTTTGCCTTTTCCCAAGGTAATCCTTTTTCTTTAAGATCACTCTGTAAATCACGAGCGGTAAAATCAATTCCCAACCCTATTTCATCATAATACGTATGGGCAAATTTTTTGTCAATATATTTTCCAAGTTTTTTGATTTTTACAAGGATTTCAACCTCATAATGGACATCATTAGAAAATTCTGGAATTACAAATGGATGTTGTTTAAGGAGTATAGAAGAGTCAGGTTTCATAAAAACCACGGGATGTTCTGGCTTTTCATTTTCTAATTCTTCGATATGTTTTGTATAATTCCTACCTATACAAATGAGTTTCATAACAGTTTTGTATTTAGTTTACGTAGTTTTATTCCTGTTAATACTTTTTTTGTATATAATGGGAAATCTGCATTTTGAATCCATCCAAAATATCCGGGTTCATTATCCAATACTTCTTCAACACGTTTTCCTTTGTGTTTACCAAATGTAAAAATCTCAATACCTTCCTTATCATATCCTATAAAACCTGCAAAATCTGCCGACTTTTTCCGAGTACTGAAATCGGCAAGAGATTTCATATCATTATCAAGTTCATCATATCGATCTAACTGTGATTTTAATACTTCATAGGTTGCTTTTGTATCTGCGGCGGCGCTATGGGCATCAGTAAGGTCTTTATCACAATAAAATTTATAAGCAGCAACTAAAGTACGCTGTTCCATTTTATGAAAGATATTCTGAACATCTATCGCATTTCTATTTTTAATATCAAAATCAATATCACAACGCAAAAGCTCTTCTACCAATAAAGGAATGTCAAAACGATTGGAATTGAACCCAGCTAAATCTGAATCTTTAATCAGATTATAGATTTCAGTGGCTTTTTCGGCAAAGGTAGGAGCGTCAACAATATCTGCATCACTAATCCCATGTATCGCTGTAGTTTGAGGAGGAATAGGGACTGTAGGGTTAATACGTTTTGTATACTCTTCTTCCCTCCCATCTGGAAATACTTTTAAAATGGAAATTTCTACAATCCGATCTTTTGCGACATTGACTCCTGTTGTCTCCAAATCAAAAAAACAAATAGGTCTACTTATGTTAAGTTGCATAGGCTCTCTTTAAAACACAAAAATACGATGAAATTTCCAAGCAAGATATGTATTTGGTTTTCTAAAATCGAGCAAATATGTATCTTGTACTATTATTGCGTTATTTAATTATATGAAACATTATTATATATTCTTCTATATTTTTTTTACTGCTTTTCCCATAACCATACTAGGACAATCACAAGGCGCTAAACTACCTATAGAACTTATTGAAGATAAAGAGCCTAAACGATGGAATATGTATGTACAAAATCATTCTGATATAGAATATGAAGCCTTTTTATTAGTAAGAGGAGAGGGATTCAGACGCAGTGCAGACCGCCCGGTTATTAAAAAAATTCCTCCTAAAAGTAAGGTTCTTATGATAACTCTTATTCCTTTAAAAGGTGTAACTCCCACTTATACAAAGATTTTTACTTATGAAGAGAAGTTGCAAACTATTAATAAACGAAAAGGTGCGGGTATAGAAAGAGAAGAAGACCATATAAATTTACTCCCTGTGAGTCCTAATCAACTTACTGTATTTACAGAGAAAGACTGTGAAAAATGCGAGTATCTTATTAATCACCTTACTAAAAATCGTATTAGACACAGATTATTAGATGTCAAAAAAAACAGCAAAGTTTTTGATCTTATGTGGTCACATCTTAAAGATTCTGTCTCAGGTGGGGTCGTAGTAAAGCTTCCTGTAATTATGCGAAGAGATAAAATGTATTTTGATATTTTTAATATGGAACATTTTATTCAAAATTTTGAGTGGTAGCATTATATTGTGCCATTCTAGAGTTCTTATAAAAAGAAAGAGGTAATTTTCTATTGAAAATCACCTCTTTAATAGAAAGTTAGGTTGGTTATTTAAATCTCTCTATTTATATCCCATGCTTCGAGGTATTCTGCGACACGTTTTACAAACTGTCCCCCAAGTGCTCCATTTACGACACGATGATCATACGAATGAGATAAGAACATTTTCATACGAATACCGATAAAATCTCCATCTGGGGTTTCTATAACTGCTGGCACTTTACGAATCGCACCTAAGGCTAAAATTGCCACCTGAGGTTGGTTAATAATCGGAGTACCCATAATACTCCCAAATGTTCCGACATTAGTCACTGTATAGGTGCCTCCTTGTGTATCATCTGGCTTTAATTTTCCAGCACGAGAACGACCTGCCAAATCATTTACAGCTTTGGTCATCCCTACTAGATTTAACTGATCTGCATTTTTAATAACTGGGACAATAAGGTTTCCGTCCGCCAAGGCAGCAGCCATTCCTAGATTAATATTTTTACGTTTGATTATACGATCTCCATCTACAGATATATTGATCATAGGGAAGTCACGTATCGCTTTTGCAACGGCTTCCATAAATATAGGTGTAAATGTAAGTTTTTCTCCTTCTCGTTTTTCAAAAGAGGCTTTTACCTTTTTACGCCAATTCCAAATATTTGTAACATCTGCTTCTATAAATGACTGTACGTGTGCACTTGTTTGTACTGACGCTACCATATGGTGTGAAATCAATTTCCCCATACGGGTCATTTCAATGATTTCATCCTCCCCGTTTACACTTACAGGGCTTACAGGAGCTTTTACAGGAAGTGTACTCGCCACAATTTCTTTTGTAGGAGTTGTAGGTGCCGGATCTGAGCCCGCTACTTTTTGCGTACCACGATTATCTATATAAGCAATCATATCATTCTTAGTAACACGTCCTTCTTTTCCGGTACCTGCTATTTGATCTAATTCTGATTGTGTGATGCCTTCGGCTTTTGCCATATTTTTTACAAGCGGTGAATAAAATCTATCTCCCGATGATATAACAGGGGTTACAGCATTTTTTGCTGCGACTACTGTTTCTTTAACAGCAACAACCGCTTGTGCTGGAGTTTCTACCTTTGTTTCGGATACAGCTATAGTATCACCTGCACTATCTCCTTCTGTTTCTATAATAGCAATAGTTTGTCCTACCTGAACAACATCATCTATATCAAAAAGCTTTTCTACTAAAACACCATCTACTTCACTGGGAACTTCACTATCTACCTTATCTGTTGCTATTTCTAAAACGGCTTCATCTGCTTCTATAGTATCTCCTACTTCTTTAAGCCATGAAGTCAGTGTAGCTTCTGCAACACTCTCTCCCATTTTTGGTAGTTTAAGTTCAAACTTTGCCATTTTCGTATATAAAAGGTGTTTTTATTAATTGAGATTGCGAAAATAATAATTTTTTCAATCTTATTTTAAAAATTCACTAATCAAAAAGTTAGAAAGAAATAATTTCTCCTCGTCCTTCACAGCAATTACTTCCTATAGCAAAGGTACTATTTTTAGGTATGAATTTGAAAGTGATGCCTTTGTTTTGAGAATTCTCTATCATATCTATACATCTATCATGTGTATATGCATTCAAATCTAGAAAAACTTGTGATCCCTCTGTAATTTCTGAATCTTCTGTTAGTAAATGAGTTGTAGCATTTATTTTTTTACTAATGGCATTCTGTATTTCTTTATTTTCTGAGAAAAGAAAGTAATTTTTAGGTTTACACGTCATAGGCACAGACATTCGCTTTCGCGAAAGCGTAGCAAACCACAATCCTATTTGCACCAAAAATGATTCAAAAAAATTACGTTTGAGATGTTTATTATAAAAAATATGCATGGCGCCATAGAAGCGTTTTCGATATTTTTGATCCTTAGCAGTGCTCTCTCCCTTAAAATGAATAACCGTTATTTCTCCATGATAATAGTTATGATAGCCTGCTTTTGTAATTGTATGGGATAAGTCTATATCTTCTCCATACATAAAGTAGGCCTCGTCAAACCCTCCTACTTCTTCATATATAGAGCGTTTCATAAACATAAATGCTCCTACAAGAATGGGTACTTTTCCTATAGACTTATGATTTACGTTTCTTGCATAGTATCGATTTCCAGATCCAAAGACTTTTTGAAATGCTACTCTAGGGGTAGGTAAATTACGTTTACATTCTGGCAAAAACCTCCCCGTACCATCAATTAATCGTGGCCCTACAGCTCCTATCGTATCATCAGATTGGGAAAATTCATATAACTTATCAAATGTCGTTTCAGAAACGACTGTATCTGGATTAAGAATACATATATATGCCCCTTTTGCAATAGCTACTCCTTGATTATTTGCCTTTGAAAACCCAAGATTCTGTTTATTATCTATTAAAATGACTTTCGGAAAGAGTTCCTTAATCATAGTACAACTATCATCAGGAGAGTTATTATCTACAACTATTATTTCGGCATCTAATTGTGTTATGGCGCTTTCTACACTCTTAAGACATAGCTCAAGAAAATGCCGCACGTTATAGCTTACAATTATGATGGAGAGTTGTTTCAAATACAAAAAATGGTTAGTTATTTACAAACATATTAACTCTTGAGCGATGCTTCAAAAGGAATTCTATTTAAAATGCTTCTTCCTAAAGTAACTTCATCTGCATACTCTAGCTCATCTCCTACAGCAATTCCGCGTGCAATTGTAGACATTTTTAATTGATATTCTTCTAGTTGTCTATATATATAAAAATTTGTCGTGTCTCCTTCCATAGTAGAACTCAACGCAAAAATCACTTCTTTTATAAGTCCTTGTTTTGCCTTTTCTATAAGTGTATGAATATTAAGTTCTTGGGGGCCTATACCATCTAGAGGGCTTATTTTTCCGCCTAAGACATGGTACAAACCTCTATACTGGCTAGTATTTTCTATCGCCATTACATCTCGTATATCTTCTACTACACATACTAATGACTCATCTCGATTTGAGTTTGAACATATTTCGCACAAGGCTACATCAGAAATATTGTGGCATTTCTTGCAAAATTTTATTGTATCCCGCATCGTAAGTAATGCCTCTGCAAGATGATGTGTCTGCGTTTCTGGTTGACGTAATAAATGTAATACCAATCGCAAAGCAGTACGCTTGCCTACTCCTGGGAGCTGTGACATTTCATACACTGCATTTTCCAATAATTTAGAAGAAAACTCCATATAACTATATGACGACTTATGATAGTTGTCCTTATTTTTTGATTAGTTTCACTGTTTTAGTGTTTACTCCTTCTCCTAGTTGCAAAAAATAAATCCCTTTAGAAAAAGTAGTGGTATTAATCGTTTCTTGAATATTTAATATTCCTCTAGAATGTATAGCTCCTTTTGTATCAAATATAGAAAATGGTGTTTTTTCTAAATTATCTATATGAACTTCATCCATAAATGGATTGGGATACACACTACTTTGAAGAACATTTACATCGTTTACTCCTAATGAGCTACAATCTGGACTTTCTCCTGAGTTAGTTTGTAACACTCCGTTAATTGATGTCCAATGCTCCCAAGTACCTCCTACTCCCGTTGTCCAGTCTGACAAATCAAAATAGTTACTTCCATTTATTGTACCTGGTACTTTATACACTTTAACGGCTTCTCCTTCCCGATCCCATTCTAATGGATTTCCTTCTGTACAATTTTCAGGCACAAAATCATCTGTGCAATTTGCTTGCATAAAATAAGCAAAGTCATCAAATTCTGGATGTTCTCCATACACATATGCTTTTCCATCTTCATCTATACATACCGCAGTAAACTCTTCACTTGCAATTCCAAAGCTACGTACTTGCATATCTGTAGCAATACGAGCAAGAAAAGCCGTACTTCTACCACGACGGTCCGGACTATCAAAATGTGTATCTGTGATTGTATTTTCTAAAAAAGGTAATTGTATGAAATCTTGATTCCCAATAGCAACTTTTTCATCATAGGGGTTTGCCAAAGCTTCTGCAGAGGTTACAGTACCATTTTGCGCACTAAAATAATGATCTCCTAAGATTGCCATGCCTGCACTAGTCCCTCCAATAGGAGCTCCTTTTATATTAACATGTTCATTGAGTAATTGTTCTACAAAATTATCTTTAAAAAAATTCACATAATTCCATTGGTCTCCTCCTGCAAACCAAATAGCTTCTGCATTCCCTATTTGTTGTAATACATATGGATCTGTAGCGCCTGCACTATCTGTAATTACAAGAGTTTCTACTGAATTAACAGTCACTCCTAGTTCTGAAAAAAAATAATCATTATAACCATCACTTCCTGAAGCTCTTAACACAAGAATATCTCCTCCATTGGCCTTTTCCAAAAACCAAACCATTGCAGGATCACTTTCTGTTGCTCCTCCCATAAGGCAAATCCCAAAATCAGTTTCTGGAGTAACATCAGTAGTATCTCCGGTAAAGAAACTAGTAAAGGTTTGTGCTTTCGCAAAAGCGAACCCCACCAAAATTAGTGTGAGCGTTATAATTTTTTTTTTCATTTAATTTTTATCTTCTAGCAAAGGTACAAATCGAAATTCACCAAACTCCTTTTTCTCAAACTTTGAGGTACTTACCCTTATAAATAATGTCATGATTTGTGAATTTTCGCCAACAGGGATCACAAGTCTACCCCCTACTTTAAGTTGACTTAATAAAGCTTTAGGAACAAAAGGTGCTCCAGCAGTTACAATAATGCTATCAAAAGGTGCATATGCTGGTAATCCTTTATATCCATCTCCAAAACTCAAAAACTTGGGTCTATAGTTAAGCTTTGATAAAAACAACTTCGTTTTTTTATATAACTCTTGTTGTCTTTCTATAGAATATACTCTTGCGCCCAACTCACATAATACAGCTGTTTGATATCCACTTCCTGTTCCTATTTCTAATACTTGATCTCCTTTTTTTATTTGCAGTAATTGACTTTGAAAAGCCACTGTATAGGGTTGAGAAATAGTTTGATCTGCAGCGATAGGAAATGCTTTGTCTTGATACGCATGATCTTCAAAACTGCTATCCATAAATAAATGTCTGGGGATTTTACCTATAGCCAATAATACGTTTTGGTCTGTTATGCCTTTTTCTTTGACTACTTGTACTAATTGCCTACGTTTCCCTTGATGTCGTGTGGTATCATTCATTGGCATAAAAATACATTTTTAATTGAGCTTTCAAAGAAAAGAATTGGAGTTTCCACACAGAGATTTGTGCTAAAAAATAATGTTCGGAAAAAATCCCACAATTAACCTTATTTTTGTGTAAAAATAGATCCTATGCTTAAAGCTGGAGTACTTGGTGCTGGACACCTAGGAAAAATACATTTACGACTCTTACAACAATCAGAAAATTATGAACTAGTAGGTTTTTATGATGCATCTGCAACGGTAAGAGCATCTATTGCTGAAGAGTTTGGGTATACCCCTTATGATAGTATGGAGGCACTTATAGATGCATGTGACATGGTAGATGTGGTTACTCCTACTACATATCATTATGAGTGTGCAAAAAAAGTGATTACTGCTGGAAAACATTTATTTATAGAAAAACCTATTACAAATACGGTAGAAGAAGCTCAGGAAATTCTTGCGCTCGCCAAACAACATAATGTCATGGGTCAAGTAGGTCATGTTGAACGATTCAATCCTGCATTTATGTCTGTAAATAATGCCATAGAGAGTCCTATGTTTATAGAATCTCATAGACTTGCCGAGTTTAACCCTCGTGGTACTGACGTCCCTGTAGTTTTGGATCTCATGATTCATGATATCGATGCAATTTTAAGTGTAGTGCATAGCCCTGTAAAAAGTGTTTCTGCTAGTGGTGTTTCTGTTATTAGTGAAACTCCTGACATTGCCAATGCACGTATAGAGTTTGAAAATGGATGCGTTGCTAACTTAACAGCGAGCCGTATTTCACTTAAGAATATGCGCAAATCTCGTTTTTTTCAAAAAGACGCATATATTTCAGTAGATTTTCTTGAAAAGAAGGTAGAAGTAGTCAAAATGAAAGATGCTCCAGAAAATCCAGATGATTTTGCTATGATCCTTCAAAATGCCGAAGGCATTAAAAAACAAATCTATTTTGACAATCCAGATGTTCCATCTAATAATGCCATCCTTGATGAGTTAGATGCTTTTGCAAAAGCAATCCATAATAATACAACACCTATAGTGTCTCTAGAGGCAGGGACAAAAGCTTTACGTGTTGCCAAAATGGTTATTGCCGATTTTTAAAACTATATCAGGAATGGGTTTAATGCCCATACCTTATCAAAAAACAAATAATACAATACTATGAAAAATGTAGCAGTAATAGGTGCAGGAACCATGGGAAATGGGATTGCTCATACCTTTGCACAAAGTGGTTTTAAAGTACAATTAATAGATATTTCTCAGGCATCTCTTGATAGAGGAATGGCAACTATCTCAAAAAATTTAGACAGACAAGTTGCAAAAGAGCGTATTACCGAAGCTCAAAAACAAGAAACACTTGCAAATATCACCACCTTTACTGCTATAAATGAAGGAGTAGAATACGCAGGCTTAGTTGTAGAAGCAGCTACTGAAAATGTAGATCTTAAACTTAAAATATTTAAGGACCTTGATGAAGCTACTGGAGAAGATACCATTCTTGCCACCAATACCTCTTCTATTTCAATTACACAAATTGCTGCAGTTACTAAACGTCCAGAACTTGTTATCGGAATGCACTTTATGAACCCTGTTCCCATCATGAAGTTGGTTGAGATTATACGAGGTTATACAACAAGTGATGAAGTCACGGCAAAAATCATGGATTTGTCTAAAAGCTTAGGAAAAATACCTGTTGAAGTCAATGACTACCCTGGTTTTGTAGCAAATCGTATTTTGATGCCTATGATTAATGAAGCCATAGAAACATTATATAATGGTGTTGCTGGCGTTTATGAGATTGATACTGTTATGAAATTAGGAATGGCGCATCCTATGGGACCATTACAACTTGCAGATTTCATAGGATTAGATGTATGTCTTTCTATTCTAGAAGTAATGCATGATGGTTTTAAAAATCCTAAATACGCACCATGCCCACTACTTGTGAATATGGTAAGAGCTGGGAAGTTGGGTGTGAAATCTGGAGAAGGATTTTACGATTATTCGCAAAGTCGCAAAGCAGAAACTGTCGCAAAAATGTTTTTATAAACTAATTAAAATATCCCGTTGCCTAAAATTATTCCCTTTCAAGCTGTACGTCCCACACGTGATAAGGTTAGCCTCGTCGCATCACGTTCGTATGAGTCATATACAGAAGAGCAACGCAATGGACGTATGGATGTAAATCCATATTCATTTTTACACATCGTAAACCCAGGGTATAAATATCACAAAGAAATCAAAGGGCCAAGTCGTTTTTCATTAGTACGCAATAGATATCAAGAGTTTAAAGAAGATGGTGTTTTTATAAAAGATGCGCAAGCTGCTTATTATATATATAAGATTGTTGATAGAGATGGTTTCGTATTTTGTGGAATTATAGGTGCTGCGAGTGTAGAAGATTATGAAAATAACCTTATCAAAAAGCATGAAGACACCATCCAGCATCGTGAGGAATTATTTAAAGAATACTTAGATACTGTAGGTTTTAATGCAGAAGCTGTTCTTCTCACTTATCCAGATGATGAAGCAATTACTCAAGTACTTTCTGATACAATGAAAGAACGAGCCGAGTATGAATTTACAACAACCTATAGAGATACTCATTATGTATGGCCTTTGACTAATCATAATCAAATACAAGTAATTCAACATGCATTTGACAACATGTCTGAATTATATATTGCAGATGGACATCACCGATCTTCATCTTCATATTTACTCTCAAAAGCCCATCAAAAAGAAGGAAGTTCCTTTGATAAAAAAGCAGCATATAACTATTTTATGAGCTATCTGATCCCTGAATCACACTTACGAATTCATGAGTTCAATAGACTCATAAAAGATTTGAATGGGTATTCTAAAGAAGAGTTTTTAATTGCTCTAGATGCATTTTATAGAATTGAGAATCGAGGACGCACTGCTTATAAACCAAGTAAAAAACATCATTTCTCTATGTATCTAGATGGAGAGTTTTATTCCTTATATCTCCGTAAAAGTAATTATTCATTTACAAATTCTCTTGAAAAACTAGATACTCAAATTCTTTACAAAACAATCTTGGCACCCATTTTAGGAATCAAAGATGTACGTAATGATGCACGTATCGGGTATGCAGATGGGAAAAAAGATATGGTGTATGTAAAGAGTCTTGTAGATGCTGGTGATTATGAAATAGGTTTTGGCATGCTACCCATAACTATTGAAGAACTCAAACAAATCGCAGACGAAGGGTATACAATGCCTCCAAAAAGTACGTATATTGAACCCAAATTACGCAGTGGCATCACCATATATGAGTTTTAAATCTAAATCCCCCGTATTAAAAAAGACCAAGCGCGAGTATATGAATATCTCACAGAATATAGCTTCCTTTAAAGCTACAATCCCAAATACGGTAACTCTAGTTGCTGTTTCAAAAACCAAACCTGTTCTAAATATAAAAGAAGCATATGATGCTGGACAACGAATTTTTGGTGAAAATAAAATCCAAGAAATGTCCGAAAAATGGGAACAACTCCCTAAGGATATTAAGTGGCATATGATCGGCCATGTTCAGACCAATAAGGTTAAACAAATGATATCCTATGTAAATTTGATTCATAGTGCGGATAGGATAAAACTTTTTAAAGAAATTGATAAGCAAGCAAAAAATATAGATAGAAAAGTAGATGTCTTGCTTCAGGTAAAAATAGCCCGTGAAGAAAGTAAGTATGGAATGCCTATACATGAAGCTATTTCTTTCTTAGAAAAAAATCAATTTGAAAGCTATTCTAATATTAATGTAAAGGGACTCATGGGTATGGCATCATTTACAGATGATCCTACTCAAATAGAAGCCGAGTTTGAACTTTTAGAAGGGTTATTTGTACGCTTTCGCGAAAGCAAAAACCTATCTATTTTATCTATGGGAATGAGTGGCGATTACGAACTTGCTATAGAAAATGGAAGCACAATGATTAGAGTAGGAAGTGCTATTTTTGGTGCGAGAAATTATTAATCAAATTCTTCTTTTTATAAGAATAACAAAAACGATATACCTCATTATGTTGCGATAGAAAGCAAAATGGGAATTAGATGTATGCAATTTTAGACATAGAAACTACAGGTGGCAAATACAATGAAGAAGGTATTACTGAGATTGCTATATATCGTTTTGATGGTCATACTGTTGTAGATCAATTCATAAGTCTTATAAATCCTGAAAGACCCATCCAAGCTTTTGTCGTAGGCCTTACTGGCATTAATAATGATATGCTACGTAATGCTCCTAAATTTTATGAAGTTGCAAAACGAATTATAGAGATTACAGAGGGTTGTATTATTGTTGCTCACAATGCGCAATTTGATTATAGAATCCTAAGTTTAGAATTTGATCGTCTAGGATATCCTTTTGAACAAACTACCCTTTGTACCGTAGCCCTTTCACAAGAACTACTACCTGGTCATGATAGTTACAGTTTAGGGA
Organism: uncultured Dokdonia sp.; assembly: GCA_947503305.1. GTDB lineage: Bacteria > Bacteroidota > Bacteroidia > Flavobacteriales > Flavobacteriaceae > Dokdonia. The sequence continues at coordinate 538,231 of CANNDF010000002.1, read as the reverse complement.
AGCTTACCAAAGCATTAGGAATTCCAATGACAGATAGGCATCGGGCTAATGGAGATGCAATGGCTACTGTAAAGCTTTTTAAAATGTTACTGGCTAAGGATACTGAAAAAAAAATCATACAAGCATCTGTTCGAGCATTTCCTAAAAAAAATATTGATAAAAAGCTTAAAGATATAATAGAAAGCACCCCATCCGTCTGTGGAGTGTATTATATGCATGATGGGAATGGGACTATCATATACATAGGCAAAAGTAAAAATATAAAAAAACGATTAACACAGCATTTTACTAGTGATAACCGCAAGAGTAAACGGATACAAGATGAAGTAATCGCAGTAACATATGAAGAAACTGGAAGTGAATTAATAGCACTTCTAAAAGAAAGTGAGGAGATTAAAGTAAATACTCCCAAATTTAATAGAGCCTTACGAAGAAGACGATACAATATACAACTCTCTCAATTTGTAGATGAAGATGGGTATATTAATCTTAAGACAGAAAAAGTAGATAATCGTAAACGCGCGATTACCACTTTTAGTAATATGATGTCTGCAAAAGCGCATTTGGATAAAATAGTAGACACCTATGATTTATGCACTAATAAAACATCGCTTCAAAACGGGAAAAGTAATTGTTTTAATTTTACTATAAAAAAATGTAACGGCGCTTGTATCAATGAGGAAGACGCTGTAATGTATAACAAACGGGTTCAGCATTTTATTGACAAAAACAGTTATGAAAACAAGAGTATGCTTATTATTGATCGAGGGAGGGATGTAGATGAAAGGTCTGTTATTCTAATAGAAGATGGCGTTTTTAGAGGGATCGGTTTTTATAATTTAAATTTCCAACTTAATCATCTTGATATATTAAAATCTATTATTACTACTATGGAAGATAACAGAGATGCTCAACATATTATACAAAGTTATCTTCGCACAAAAAAAGTATACAAAACCATCCCATTGTCAGAAATACCGAGTTCCTAGCAAATTTGCTACATTTATAACTCCTAATATTTTTATTGAACGCACAAAGTAAACATACCTGGAAATCCCGATTGCATGAAATCATCTATGAGGCAGATACTCCTCAAGGGCGTGCATTTGATGTAATTCTTTTGATTTTAATTCTGGCAAGTATTGTCCTTGTTATGCTAGAAAGTGTAGATAGGCTTGATGCAAAGTATCACGATATCTTCTATGCTGGAGAATGGATTATCACCATTTTCTTTTCATTTGAATATATCGCACGAATCATTACCGTAAAAAAATCTAGCAAATATATTTTTAGTTTTTATGGTATTATTGATTTTCTATCGACAATTCCACTGTATTTGTCATTCTTTATCGTAGGATCTAATGCATTGATTACTGTACGCGCTCTTCGCCTATTACGAATTTTTAGAATTTTAAAAGTTACCCGATATATAGGAGAATCTAATAAGCTTTCAAAAGCATTAAGAGATAGTAAAACAAAAATCAGTGTCTTCTTATTTACTGTGCTGGTAGTATGTATTATTGCAGGGACAATCATGTATTTAATAGAAGGTGAAGAAAGTGGTTTTAGAAATATCCCTGTGAGTATATACTGGTGTATTGTAACACTTACCACAGTAGGATATGGTGACATTGCCCCTATTACTCCTCTTGGACAATTTCTGGCAGCTATTATAATGATTATGGGATATGGTATCATAGCAGTCCCTACTGGCATTGTAAGTGCAGAGTATGCAAAAAGCGAATTACAAGGCAGAAATGAACCTGTTCATACAAATACGCAAGTATGTGGTAGCTGTAACCATGACACTCACTCAGATGGTGCTAAGTTTTGTAATAATTGTGGTTATTCTTTAAATAATGACTAAGTATCTTATTACCATTGTTGGGCCTACCGCTATAGGTAAAACAGCATTGTCCATAAAAATTGCTACACATTTTAAAACAGATATTATATCTGCAGACTCAAGACAGTTTTACAAAGAAATGTATTTAGGTACTGCAGTTCCTACCCCTTCCGAACTAGCTGCTGCAAAACATCATTTTATACAGCATATTTCTATAGAAGACAACTATAGTGTAGGTCACTTTGAAAGAGAAGCGATTGCCCTCTTAGACACATTATTTAAAACTGACAATAGAGTGACTATGGTTGGCGGTTCTGGTATGTATGTAGATGCTGTTATCAATGGATTGGATCAATTTCCTGACACAAAAAAAGGAATACGTGAAGAACTTATTCTTCTCTACCAGGAAAAAGGCATTATAGCGCTTCAGGAACTACTCAAAAAAAAGGACCCCATATATTATGACCGAGTAGATATACATAACCAACAGCGTGTAATGCGAGCTCTTGAAGTATGTCTTTCGGTTAACAAACCTTTTTCTTCTTTTTTAAATCAATCCAAACCTGATCGTACTTTTGAGACTCTTAAAATTGGGCTTTCTACAGATCGTACTATTATGTATGATCGGATCAATAGACGTGTAGATCTTATGGTTGAACAAGGGCTCGTGGAAGAGGTATATAGATTGCTTTCGCGAAAGCAATTAAATGCACTCCAAACTGTAGGATATCGAGAACTTTTTGAGCATTTTGAAGGTAAAGTATCACTGTCTCAAGCTATAGAAAATATAAAAACTAATACACGTCGCTTTGCAAAAAGACAACTTACATGGTATCGCAAAGACACAAGTATTGAATGGTTTGATTATGAAACCCCTTTTGAAGAAATTGCGCAATTTATACATAAAAAAACACCCCAGTACTAGAGGTGTTTTTTACTTTCTTCACTAATATCAAGTGATACGCTTATTCTTCTACTTTTATAACAAGCCTAAAGCCTTCTCCATGGATATTTAAAATTTCTACAGAGTCATCTTTCTTAAGGTACTTTCGTAGTTTTGCAATATAAACATCCATACTCCTAGATGTAAAATAATTGTCGTCTCTCCATATTTTAGTAAGTGCTAATTCACGAGGCATCAAGTCATTCTCATGTAAAGCAAGCATACGTAATAATTCATTTTCTTTAGGTGAAAGCTTGATAGGCTCTTCATCTTTGAAGGTAAGAAAACGAAGTTTGGAGTTAAGGTGAAAATTACCAATGATAAACTCAAACTGTTTGCTATCTGCTACAGAATCGACGCTTTTACGTTGAATAATTGCTTTAATTTTCATAAGCAATACTTCACTATCAAATGGTTTATTTAGGTAATCATCTGCACCTACTTTATATCCTTTAAGAACATCTTCTTTTAATGCCTTTGCAGTTAAGAATATGATAGGAACATCTGTATTCTTCTCACGTATTTCTTTTGCTAGTGTAAAACCATCTTTATATGGCATCATTACATCTAGTATACAAAGATCAAAATCGTCCTTTTTAAATTTTTCAAATCCCTCCATGCCATTTTTTGCATGAGTGACGTCATAATCATTCATAGATAGATAATCCTTTAATACTGTTCCAAAATTTGGATCATCTTCTACAAGTAAAATCTTTTTGTTTTCAGTTTCCATATACTATGATATTAGTGGTAATTTAATGATGAATGTGCTTCCTTTTCCTTTTTCGCTTTCCACAAAGATTTCTCCTTGATGGTCTTCGACTATCTGTCTAGCATATGCTAGACCCAATCCATGCCCTTTGACATTATGAATATTTCCTGTATGTTCTCTATAAAACTTCTCAAAAATCTTACGTTGGGCAGTTTTTGACATTCCATCGCCTTGATCTTGAATTTTTACATATATAAAATCTTTTACATTTTCTGTAAAGACATCTATCTTAGGTTCTGCTGAAGAGTATTTTACAGCGTTATCTAATATATTTACTATAACGTTTGTAAAATGCGATTCATTGGCTAGAACAGAAGATTTATGTGCTTCTAAATGTGTTTCTATATATCCATTCCTATTTTCTACTATGAGCTCTACATGATTTACTGCATCTTCTATGATATCATGTAACTTATATCGTTCTTTACGTATATCAAGTTCATTCTTTTCAAGTTTTGAGATACGCAATACATTTTCTACTTGTGCATGCATTCTTTTATTCTCATCTCGTATCATACTATGATAATATGCTACTTTATCTTTATTATCAGATATTTTAGGATTTTTGACAGCATCTAATGCAAGATTAATTGTTGCTATAGGAGTTTTAAACTCATGAGTCATATTATTAATAAAATCCGTTTTAATCTGGGAGATTTGACGTTGCTTATTTAACTGATGTAATGCGCTAGAATAAGCAACAACGATAATCAACGTAAATATGATAGATAGTACTGCCATTCCTATGATAGACGAGATAACAAACTTCTTCTCTCCTGGAAAATTAGCATATAAATAATAATCACTTATCCCATCTTTATCTGGAAATAATGTAGCTTTATATAATTGAGATGATCCATCTAACTCAAAATTTTCTGATCGTACTTTTGTCAATAAATCATTGTCAAAAATTCCAAACTCAAAATCGGTTTCCATCTCTCGCTCCACAAGTTCTAATGTCATAACCCTTTGTATCTCTTTTGCAGATACTCGTTTGTGTATAGGTTTTTTTTGAACTACATCGTTAATAAGATTTTTATAACTATACTTCTCAAAATCTACAAGTCTAGAGAATTCCTGAACCTTATCTCGAGTAGATATATTTCCGCCATCAAGTCTTCCTCTACTTATAACTTGTCTAGAGCTACGATTGTAATATCGTTTAAACTCTATACTATCTAAGTCATATTCTAAAGCTGGTGCAGATAACTTAAAGTCTTGTTGTAAAATTCCATTACGATATAAAAAAACCTCATTGGTAATAGGATCTTCTTCTACTAAAAAATATTCATTAAATGTAAGATCATCAGGGACACCAACACTATCAATTAATTTTTGAAGTGGGTAATAATAATCTTCAAGTTCCCTGTTCTGTATTTTTTCTGCCACGGAGGCTAGTGCTCTTTTTGCACTAAATGAAAATTGTTCTCTTTTAGCCTCTACACTATTTGAAATCCAATAGCCTTGAACAAATATGATTCCTATAAGCGATAGACTCATAAGAATTATAAGAAGAAAAAACAGTTTTTTATTCACTAATCAAAAGTAAGATTTTAACATTTAGTCAGCTTTCGATTTAACCAAATGTTAACAGCTTTTAATATGCTCTCTGAATTCTATGAAGGATATGAGTGTGTATACGCTCTACATTTTTTTTGGTTCTTTCTAGTATACTATTTTCTATAGTAATATCGGCAAGGGCTGCCTTTTTATAATCATCCCATTGATTATTCATTCGATCTCTTATAGCAATCTCTGTACTATTATCTCTTTTTTGCACCCTTGCTATTCGAGTATGTATGGGTGCCGTTACAAGAATCATAAAATCACATTCTTTATAGCCCCCATTTTCAAAGAGTATAGCTGCTTCTTTTATTACATAAGGGCTAGATTGTCTATGGTACCATTTTTTAAAATGAGTTGCCACTCTAGGGTGAACAATTTCATTCAATTTTTGGAGCATTTGAGTGTCTTTAAAAACTTTTCCTGCGATATATGCTTTGTTGAGATTTCCATTCGCATAGGCCTCTTTTCCTAATAGTTCTTGTACTTCATATCTAATTTCTGTGTCATACATCATAAGCTTTTTTGCCTCATCATCAGATATATACACAGGAATTCCCAGTGCGCTAAAAAAATTTGCAACAGTTGTTTTACCACTACCGATACCACCTGTAAGACCTACAATCATAACGTTAATTTACAACTATAAATTTAACTTGCTTTGTGGCTAACCTGCTCTTCTTTATTGTGGAAGATAACTTAATAAGCTCTAGAGGTATTAAATCTTCTTGATCATTCCTTTTACTAAAATCACATATTACTTGAAAATCACTAGAGGTAATTTCATCAAACACATCAAGACTTGCTGTAAAATAGACATCAATTGTTTTTGGAAATACCTTTACATCAAAACTCTCATTATTTTTTATAGTTACAGGAATTGAAAAAGAACCTTCTGTAAATTTTGTCACTTCTTGTTTAAACAAAAATTCATGAGTAGAGAGTTTTACTTCTTCATGTAATGCTAATGAATCTGCCACAAGAAGTATGTCGATATTTTGGGAAACATCATCCAGTGTTTTTGGAGTAGTATATATTGTTTTTATAGTATCTATAGCTGCCTTAGGGCCTATTATAGATACAAAATCAGGCGTAATTACCGAAGCTCCATTAGGTCCAAAACCATTAATATATTTAATATTAATCTGTGTTGTTACTTGAACTTTTTTACTTGATAATGAATCTATAAGGACTGTTACCTGTTGTGGTCTTATGGCACTTACTTCTGTCACCCCTTTTATAGCATCAGCAATTTCTAGCGGGTGATTTTCTGGAAAATATACATGTGAGGTAGAAGTAGCTTTTTCCAGATCCTTAAAATCTATATCTAGTTTATAATCAGAAAATTGATTGGCCAGTAATGCAAATCCACTCAAACTAGTAGTCACTTCAAGATATGCTGGCTCTATCGTACTTACTACTTTATCTAATGGAACTCCTTTTACTTCAATAGCCAATGAATATACTGTAGAATATGTTTTTGATAGTTTACTCAAAATAGCAAATACGGTTGTCAGCAATAAAAAGAAAAAAAATCCTCTTGCATTCGATCGTTTTAATGAGATATGCTTCAAAAGTGACATATAAAATAGTTATACTACTAAATTACTTAAAAAATAAATGAGGAAATTGTTTTCGCGGAAGCTTTCCAAAAACTCGTAGTGCTATTGTTGATTTTAAAAATCCTGAACCGTACCCATAAAATTGAACGACCGTAGCTCCTATAGATAACAATCCGATACTAATGTTTTTATTTGTATATGAGGCGTGTGTTCCAATTATTCCAAGATATCCTATTATCAAATAAAACAATAAATTCCATCCTAAAATTACTAAAAGGATACTTAGTAAGCATCCCATTAAAAAAAAGGTCGGAAACCAATATGTGAATTTTGCAGAGGACGGGTGCCAACTATTAAGAATAGGTCTTACAAGTCCAAATTTATTGACTTGCGTATAAAATTTTGACCAAGAAATACGCCTTTTATGATAGACATAAGCGTCTGAAATCAGCGAAGTTTTATATCCCAAACTCCATAAGCGTAAAACAAGGTCGGGATCTTCGCCTGGATGAATATCTCCGAAGCCTTTACTTGCCTCAAATGCCTTTTTTGACAACCCCATATTAAAACTTCGGGGTTGAAAACGATCTACTTGTTGTGTGCCTCCTCGTATACCTCCAGTAGTTAGAAAAGAGGTCATACTATAATTAATTGCTTTTTGTAAGTGAGAAAAAGAAGGGTGTGCTGCATCTGGACCCCCAAAACAATCTACATACCTACTTAATAATGTATCATTCATCACACTCACATAATGTGAAGGGAGTATGCAATCAGAATCCAAAATGATAAAATAATTCCCGGAAGCTCTAGTCATTCCATAGTTTCTGGAATCGCCAGGCCCTGTATTTTTTTTAGACAGATATTTGATATTAAGTACCTCTTTATAATCATTTACCACGTGATCACTAGATATAGAGGATCCGTCTTCTATTATAACTATTTCATAAGATAGCTTTGTATCTTGAATCACGAAACTTTCCAACAATTCCTTGATTTCGTCAGGACGATTGTATACTGGGATAATAAAGGAATAGGATAATTGCATAATCACAAATCTAGACTATACTGACTGTTTAGACAATAAAAAAACCATCTCCTTTTTGTGAGATGGTCTTGATTTATATTTGAGATATACGCATTTGCAATCTTGCCTATAGGCAGACAGAAACAGATTACGTAACATCTTTATTCTTCTTTTAAAAATGCATCCATCACTTCTGTGCTTACTCCTGTATTACTAAATCCACCATCATTGTATAGATTTTGCATAGTCACACGTTTTGTCAGGTCTGAAAACAATGTTACTGTATAATTTGCGCAATCCTGTGCTGTAGCATTTCCTAATGGGCTCATTTTATCTGCAAAAGCTATAAATCCATCAAATCCTTTTACTCCTTGCCCTGCGGTTGTAGGAGTTGGAGACTGAGAGATTGTATTTACTCTTACATTATTTTTCTTTCCAAAATGATATCCAAAACTTCGTGCTATCGACTCTAAAAAAGCTTTGTTATCTGCCATGTCATTATAATCTGGAAAAACACGCTGAGCTGCCATATACGTAAGCCCTACTATACTGCCCCAATCATTCATTGCTTCTTTTTTGTATAGCGTTTGCATTGTTTTATGAAAAGAAACGGCACTCACATCCCATCCTTTCTCAGTCCATGCATAATTTTGATCTGTGTAAGAACGTCCTTTACGTACATTTACAGACATCCCTATAGAATGTAAAACAAAATCTAGTTTGCCTCCTAAAATTTCTTGAGCCTTATCTACTAAATTTTCAAGATCCTCTATAGATGTAGCGTCAGCAGGAATGATTTCAGAACCTGTTTTCTCTGCGAGTGTATTGAGTGTTCCCATACGCATAGCTATAGGAGCGTTAGTAAGTACAAAAGTACCTCCTTCTTTATGTACACTTTCTGCTGTTTTCCAAGCAATAGAATTTTCATCCAATGCTCCAAAAATAATCCCTTTTTTCCCTTTTAGTAAGTTATACCCCATGGCTTAAATTATCAATTAAAAGTTGTTATATTGAGTTTGCAAATATCGGTGTTTATTTTATATAAGGCTAGTTCAAAAGATTTTTTGCATGTTCTAATGCTGCACTACTTTGTCTAGTACCTCCAAGCATTTCTGCAATTTCTATAATACGATCTTCATCAGAGAGTTGGATAATATTTGTTTTAGTACGTTTTGCATCATCTATTTTAAATACTTTAAAATGAGAGGTTCCTTGTCCAGCAATCTGAGGAAGGTGCGTAATACTTAATAATTGCATTGTATTCCCCATTTCTTTTAATATAGCTCCCATTTTTACAGCAACATCGCCACTTACTCCTGTATCAATCTCATCAAATATAAGCGTAGGGAGTTTCTTATGTCTACTTAATACAGATTTTATAGCTAGCATCACCCGTGATAATTCTCCACCAGAAGCTCCTTTACCTAAAGGCTTTATGTCCATCCCTTTATTTGCAGAAAATAAAAAGGCAAGGGTATCACTTCCTTTGGGTGAAAGTTCTTTAGCAATCGTTAACTCAATTTCAAACTGAGCGTTTTCCATTCCTAATTCAATCAGTATTTTTTCTATAGAAGCCTTAAGTTTTGGGATTGCTTTTGATCTAGATATATGTAATTGAGAAGCCCATTTTTCTGCTGCCGTTTTTGCACTAGCAATCTCTTCTTCTAATTTCAGTATTTGATCATCTACATTTTGTACCTCAAAAAGTTCGGCATCTAAACGTTCTCGTATAGCTATCAACTCAGTAACAGACTGCACTTGATGTTTTTGCATTAAATTATATAGCAATTGAACCCTTACATTGGTCTTTTCTAATAGTGTTGGATCTACATCAATACTTTGTGATAGATCAACTATTTCTTGAGATAGATCATCCATCTCAATAAAAACACTATTCAATCGTTCATATAGTGATGCATAGCTTGCCCCAAAACTATTTATTTTAGATAAAGCAGTTCTTGCTTCAGCAAGTTGATCTAAGACCCCATGTCCTTCTTGTGAAAGTTTATGTTGTACTAAAGCAACATACTCTCTTATTTCTTCTGCATGACTAAGGGTGTGAAGTTGTTTTTCTAGTTCCTCAAATTCTCCTTCTATCAGGCTCGCTTCAAAAAGTTCATTAAACAAAAAAGATTGGTAATCATATTCAAGTTGTGCTCGCTGTTTATGTTCTAAGAGTTTAGAGAGTGCTTCTTGTCCTTTCCTCCACTGTGAATAACTATGATCATAAGAATTTTTAATTTTATGAACGTTTGCAAAGGTATCTAATACTTCAAATTGATATTCATTTTCAAGTACGTCTAGTGTTTTATGTTGACTATGAATATCTACAAGTTGAACTCCAAGAGCACTTAACTGTTGTAATGTTACAGGCGTATCATTAATAAATGCTCTGCTCTTACCAGAGGGTAAAATCTCCCTACGTATGATTGTCGCATCTTCATAATCGAGATCATTTTTTTTAAAAAATGATGAAAGTTGGTAGGGTCCTATTTCAAAGATTCCTTCTACAATACATTTTGTTGTTGTATCTCCCGCACTCGTACTATCTGCTCGCTTTCCTGTAATCAACCCTAAAGCACCGAGAAGAATAGATTTTCCTGCACCTGTCTCTCCAGTAATAACAGTAAAACCATCATTAAGTGAAAGTTGCGCTTCTTCAATAAGCGCATAATTTTTTATAGTAAGTGATGTAAGCACGTATATCCTTTAATAATGTAAAGATAAAGGAGTTTCTTACGATTACAAATTAAAAGGTAATCTGTCTCCAGAATGTAGATTTTGTCGGTGCGATACGATTAAGAGTATCCAGTAAATCTGTTATTTTTACCTGTGGACCACCAGAAAACATAGATGCCATTTCCTCTGCTTTTGAGTCAAAGAAAACACGATTAAGAAAATTATTAGGTCGTTTGTTATACATTGCTTTAAGCAAGGCTACTGTATTTACAACCGCTTGCTTTCCACTTTTTTGATCATCTGCCATGACATCTAAACCTTCTCTATGATAACTATACATAACGCGACTAAAGTCTTTGAAGTTTGGAGAAAGTAAATCTTCATTTAAGCGATATCTGGTTTGATTGCCATCTTGAGGCTTCCATCCTCTGTCATTTCCAGATTGTGCCGTAGTCACAATTTGTTTTGCAATTTGAAAATATTTATCTCCGTCATTAAGTTTAAATGTATTACTATCATATCCAATAATGGTATATGCGTAAAAAGCAATCACAGAAACTAGATTAGAATCAAAACTATTGGGGTTAAATATAAGTGGTTGAAATTCTACATAATCAAAGTTAAAATTCCTGTCATTAAAATTAAAAACAGGACTATCATAGTTAGAATTAAAAACCGGACGAGAAGATTGAACTTGTATAGTTGCCTGAAAAGCGTCAGAATCTATTTGTTGAACAATAATATTAAAAGAGCAATCTATACGCTCTTGTTGTTTGTAACGCCTGTCGGTCCACTTTGTATTGCTGATAAACTCAGTCAAGGCTCTTTCTAATGTTCTAAAGACTTGAAGTTCTGCCTTACCCGTTTGCTCAGCATTAATAACGACAACGGCATCTAGCTCTTGAGCTTGCAGTTGTATTGAAAATAAAATAACGAAGATTGCGATTAGTGTTCTCATATTGTTTTCAAAAGTATCCTATCAAAAATATCAGACGCTACTTCTTTTTTTGATTTTAAATCATAGGAAGTAGGTGATCCATCTTTATCTATAAACGTAATTTTATTGGTTTTGGTCTTAAATCCAGCACCTTTGTCTTTTAGCGAATTTAAAACAATTGCGTCTAAATTCTTCTTTCGTAACTTTTTTATTGCATTTTCTTGTTCATTTTCAGTTTCTAATGCAAAGCCTACAAGGAATTGTTGTTTTTTAATTTCTCCCATTGAGGCGAGAATATCTTTTGTTTTTACAAGATGAATTGTAAATTCATCATCATTCTTTTTTATTTTTTCTTGCGCAACATGGGCTGGACGATAATCGGCTACTGCGGCAGATGCTATAGCAATGTCACAGTCTCCATATACTGTATGAACTGCATTGTACATATCTTCTCCAGAAACTACAGCGTGTACTGTTATAAGGCTATGATCTATTTTTATAGCACTAGGTCCTAAGATTAAATCTACTGTAGCTCCTAGTGAGGCAGCCTTTAATGCTAGTTCACACCCCATAGTCCCACTGCTATGATTTCCTATAAAACGTACAGGATCTATAGCTTCATAGGTAGGTCCCGCTGTAATAACCACTTTCTTTCCTCTAAGAGGTAGTTTTCCTTGCATATCGTTTTCTATAAATGCGACTATATCCTCTGGTTCTGCCATTCTTCCTTGTCCGACAAGACCGCTAGCAAGTTCTCCACTTGTTGCAGGAATCATAATATTTCCAAAAGAGGTTAATTTTTCAAATGTATTTGTAGATGATGGGTGGATATACATATCCAAATCCATTGCGGGAGCAAAATAAACAGGGCATTTTGCACTTAAATATGTTGCGAGTAACAGATTATCACAAGTACCTTGCGACATCTTTGATAAGGTATTTGCAGTAGCTGGTGCTACGACCATAAGATCTGCCCATAACCCTAACTCTACGTGGTTTGTCCAGGTGGCATTGTCATCTTCTTCTTTTGTAAAAGAACTATGAACTGGTCGTTTAGAGAGTGTAGATAGTGTAAGCGGTGTTACAAAGTCTTTTGCTTTTTCTGTCATGACTACTTGTACAGAAGCGCCAGCCTTGATAAGTGCTCTTACCAGAGTGGCGCTTTTGTAAGCAGCTATGCCAGCGGTAACACCTAATAATACGTTTTTACCGCTTAAAACTGACATGTAATTATGCGTTTGTTTCTTCGTCAGAAATACTAGTATCTCTATGATAAATACGATCTTCCAGCCATTCTTGCACTGCTAGTGCATGAGCTTTAGGTAGACGCTCGTAAAACTTAGAAACTTCTATTTGTTCTTTATTTTCAAAAATCTCTTCTAAACTATCATTGAATGTAGCAAACTCATCCAACTTATCAGAAAGTTCTTTTTTGATTTCTGTATTGATTTGTGCGGCACGTTTTGCAATTATTGAAATAGCTTCGTACACATTATTGGTAGGTGCATCTACTAGATTTTTATCTATTGTAGTTGTGTTTACCGGTGCATCAATATCTTTAATGTTCATATCTAAGGTATTTAATTTATAACATTTTGAAGCCTTGTATTGATATCTTCTATCATCTCTGTAGCTTCTTCAGAATACTTCCCTTGTGGAAAATATTTTATTAGATCTTCGTATGTCTTTTTTGCTGTTTCTAGTCGTTCATCCATTAAATCTGAACGACTTCCTATTGCATATTGATAGGCAGAATCAAACTTCCAGAAGTAAGCGTCTTCTCTATAAACGGAACCTGGATATTCTGATATAAAATTATCAAAAGACTTTATTGCATTAGGAAATGTACCTCTACTCGCTCCTACGGTATTATATCCTTTTGCAATCTCAAATGATTTTTTTTCTAGTTTCGTTTGCAACTCTTTAACCATAGCATTTGCTTCATCCAGCCTTTCTGACTCTGGATACCCATTGATAAACTCCTGTAGTTTACCCATTGCTTTATTAGTATCTACTTGATCTAGATAATAACTTGGCGAGAGATTATAATAACTTTCTGCGCTTTTATATGCGGCATCTTCTCTTTTTGTACTTTGAGGATATGATTTTACAAATCTCTCAAACTGGTATCCAGCCAGATAGTAATCTTCTAACTGATAATACACATCTGAGTACATGTACATTACACGCTCTGCTTGTGGACGCCCCCTGTATAATGGAACTATTTGTTCAAAAAGCTTAAGTGACTTCTTATACTTACCGGCTTGATATAGAGAATCAGCCATTGTAAATTTAAGTTGAATGTCATCTGACTTTAAAGCGTCTTGATATGATGAACAAGAGCTAAATAGGGTTACAAAAACTAAAAGGATAATAAAATTCTTCATAGGGCTTAAAACAGCATGCAAAATTACACAAAAACTCTCACATATTAAAATATATGTCAGTGATCAAAAATAAAGGTATTTATGATGCGTAACCTAGGATTAGCATAAGATTAACGCTTTTAGAAGCTTGTTACGTATGTATCTATTTTTTTTGTTAACGATTCACTTGCTTTTAGAAGGGGCAGACGTACATAAGGCTTACAAACGCCTGTGCGATCAAGTAATGCTTTTATACCAGCTGGATTTCCTTCTTCAAAAATAAGATCTATACATGGCATGAGTTTATTATGGAGTGTATACGCTTTCGCGAAAGCGTTATCCAATCCATACCTGATCATATCAGAAAAAGGGTTGGGTAATCCTTGCCCTATGACAGAAATAACTCCATCTCCTCCAGCGGTAACCATAGGCAAGGCTAACATATCTTCTCCAGAAATCACCAAGAATCCCTCGGGTCTATCTCTTAATAAACGTAATGCCTGTACCATATTTCCTGAGGCTTCTTTTATGGCAATGATATTTTCAAAATCTCTAGCGAGTCGAAGTGTTGTCTCTGGTAACATATTGCTTCCTGTACGTGGAGGTACATTATACATAATGATAGGCAAAGGTGAAGCTTCAGAAATTGCTTTAAAATGGGCATAAATTCCCTCCTGCGTAGGACGGTTATAATAGGGTGATACCGATAATATTGCATCAAAATCAGCAATCGCATCTTTATTTTTGAGGGTTTTTACAATAGCGGCAGTATTATTACCTCCTACTCCCAAAACTAATGGAAGACGTTTATTAGTAACCGTTACTATGTGCTTCTTGACCGCTTCTTTCTCTTTATCAGATAGTGTTGCACCTTCTCCTGTAGTTCCTAGCACTACCAAGTATTCTATGCCATTGGCAATAGTATCTTCAACAAGCTGAGTTAGTCCATCAAAATCTATAGACAAATCCTCATTAAAAGGAGTAATAAGAGCTACTCCTGAGCCACGTAACGATTGCATGAATTATATAATTTTTAATATTTGTAAATACTTTTTAAGCTCCTCTATAAAAATAGATTCCTGACCAATAGTCGTCTCAATAATAAGATCATTCCATAAAACGTGTGTTTTATTCATTCCTATTTTAAAAACAGCTTTAGACAATACCCCTAGCGTTTTTAAGGGCAGATGATCATCTACATAATAATTGATAAGCATATCAAATTCTGTGTTTTTAAACGCTTTCAAATCAGCAGTTTTTAACGTCGCTTTCCACCCTATTTGCTTATCAGAAAAGATATCGGCACGTTCACTTTGATCTTTTGGTATCGTCTTTACAAAGGTAAATATCTTTATATCTGTAACAGCGACACCGATACTCTTTGCTAGTACTGCTAGTTGTTTTTTGTCAAAAATTGTTTTTTCATCTTGTAATATCCCAACTTTCCTGATAGTTTTATGAGAAGGTTGATACTCACGAAGTTCAATTTCTTTTTTAAGCTTTCTTACTATGGATTTTGCCTTTAATCCGTTTAAAAACATTTATCTTAGCTTTTACACAAATGTAGCTAAAAAACAGATTGATACCTTCCTAGAAATGACACTCAAATCACAATTTTTTAATGGACTTATAATCAGCATCATGCTACTAATTATAGGTTGTAAACAACAGCAATATAAACCTGAGCGTATACAAGCTGAACTTGTCCCTGTAGATATAAATATAAAAAGTGATACGACGATCACTTCGTTTATAGCTCCTTATAAGTTATCTGTAGATAAGGCAATGGACAGTGTACTCGCTTATGCGCCTAATTCTCTAACAAAAAAAGATAGTAAGTTTAATACTGCTATAGGGAATATGATGGCAGATGCTGTTTTTGAACTGGCAAATCCTATTTTTAAAAAACGTACAGGATATCCTTTTAATGCTGTTTTATTAAACTATGGAGGTATACGATCGCCACTTAATCAAGGTGATATTACTACTCGTGCTGCATTTCAACTTATGCCATTTGAGAATGAAGTTGTTGTTGTAGAACTTAGTGGGTATCAAATGAAAGAAATGTTTACTTACTTGTCTCATGGTACTGCACATCCTATTTCAAATATGCAAATTATATTGAATAAAGATGGGAGTCTTCAAAAAGGTACTATACAAGGGCACGATATTATCGATAACGAAACCTATTTTGTTGCTACGAGTGATTATTTACAAAAAGGAGGGGATAACATGACTTTTTTAGAAAAACCAATAAGTATATTACCGCTTGATTATAAAATAAGAAATCTTCTTATCGATTATTTTAAGAAAAAAGATACCATTGCACCCGTACGGGATAATCGATTTATAAAAGAAAACTAATGAAACGCAGAAATTTTATAAAACAAACAGCCGCAGCAGGAAGTCTTATTGGTCTTGGAGGGTTAAGCATGAGCAATCTCTCGACATCAGAAAAAAAACACATCACCATACTCCATACCAATGATGTACACAGCCATATAGAACCATTCCCGCTTAATGATCCTAAATATGCAAATCAAGGAGGTGTGGCAAGACGACTCACCGTTATTAATAAAATAAGAACAGAAAACCCCAATACACTATTGCTAGATGCAGGTGACATTTTTCAAGGGACTCCGTATTTTAATTTCTATGGTGGTGAGTTAGAGTTTAAACTCATGTCCATGCTCGGGTATGATGCTGCTACCTTAGGCAATCATGATTTTGATAATGGTGTTGATGGATTATATGCACAAATACCTCATGCAAAATTTGAATTATTATCTGCAAACTATGATTTTACAAATACAATCATGGACGGACATACAAAGCCCTATCGTGTCTTTATAAAAGATGGCATAAAAATAGGTGTCTTTGGAATAGGTATTGAACTTGACGGACTTGTTAATAAACGGATGTATAAAGAAACTAAATACTTAAATCCTATAGAGATCACTCAGGACATTACTCAAAAATTACGTCAAGAAGAACAATGTGATCTTGTTATTTGTCTATCGCATTTAGGCTTTGACTATGGAGATAAAACAATTATTTCTGATCAAATTTTAGCACAAAAAACAGAAGGAATAGATCTTATCATAGGAGGTCATACACATACATTCTTAGACAAACCTGTTATCGCTCAAAACAAAGCTGGTCAGTTTGTATTAATTAATCAAGTAGGCTGGGGAGGAATAAACCTAGGGCGCGTAGATTTCTATTTAGATTCTTCAAAAAACTTGGAGCACTCTAGTACCGTTTTTGCAATATAGATTTCTTTTCTTTTAAATATACTCATTATCTACAGATGTCAGAACCTGATCAATCTTTGTAAGATAAATAGCAAGAACGATTTTAAGGAAAAGAGCAAAAGTAAAAGAAGCTATTATGAGCCCTTTATCATTATTTAAAAACTCATAAATAAAGGCACTTAACATTTCCAATAATAGCCCCCCTCCTACACCCCAAAGAAATATATTCCTTGGATGTTTATTAAAAAGAGGAATAGCAATACATATAGCCACAATAAATAGAAATGAAATTACAGAAGGGATAAACAATGTAAGGTCAGGTATTAAAGGAAAAATCATATATAAAATATATCCCAACACATACGAAATCCCTAAAAACCCTATAATTACTTCTACAATATTATGGGTAGAGAAATCCTTTATTTTAAACTTAAGTAAAGGTTTTAAAAGAAGAATAAGGAGAATTTGTGCTGTAATATTAAATAAAGAGACCCAATTTATATACTTCACAAAGTCATAAATAAATCCTATTTCGCTAAGCATGGCACTTACCAAGTATGCTAAGAAAAGTGCACTAAACTTTTGAGATCTTTTGTAGTGATACAAAAAGAGCGTAAATACAAAAATGGGAAAGAGAATAAAAGTGTTTGCAGGAGCATACACAATGCAAATCAATAGTATTAATACTCCTATACTGATTGCACCTGCTAAAAAACTTTTTTCCCCGAGAATTACGAAATCTTTCAACGTATTAAAAGTAAGAAATCTTTTTCAGTGATAATAGAAACCCCTAAAGAAGTTGCTTTTTCTAGTTTACTAGGACCCATTTTATCTCCTGCCACTACATAAGACGTTTTTGCCGAAATAGAACTCGACACTTTACCCCCGTTATCTTCTATTAATTTTTTAAGATCATTACGAGGCATCTCAAAAACTCCAGAAACAACAAAAGTTTTTCCTTTAAGTGTATCTGATTGATTTGCCAGTTTCTCTGCAGAAATCTCTAGTTGTACTCCATGAGCTTTTAATCTTTCTATAAGGTGTCTATTTGTTTCTTTCTCAAAAAATGCAATTACACTTTCTGCTATCTTACCTCCTATTTCATCTACACTTATTAAATCTTCTTCGGATGCTGTGGCAATAGCATCAATATGTCTATAATGCTTTGCAAGTTTTTTTGCCACAGTCTCTCCAACATACCGTATCCCCAACCCAAATAACACACGTTCAAAAGGAATTGTTTTTGAGGCTTCTACCCCGTTGACAAGATTCTCGGCACTTTTTTGAGCCATACGCTCTAATGGAAGTAATTGATCTACCGTTAAAGTATAGAGGTCTGCATAGTCTAGAATCAAATTTTCTTTTACCAAAAGTGCAACGGTCTCCCCTCCTAGCCCTTCTATGTCTAATGCTTTTCGGGAGATATAATGTTGAATACGCCCTACTATTTGTGGAGGACATCCTGCCTCATTAGGGCAATAATGCTGTGCTTCTCCCTCCTTACGAATCAATGTAGTACTACATTCTGGGCATTCTGATATATAAACGGTCGGTGCCGAAATTACGGGTCGTTTTGTAAGGTCTACAGCAATAATTTTTGGAATGATTTCCCCTCCTTTTTCAACAAACACCTCATCGCCTTCTCGTATATCTAGCTTTTCTATTTGATCGGCATTATGAAGAGATGCTCTTTTTACAGTAGTTCCTGCAAGTTCTACAGGCTCAAGGTTTGCTACTGGAGTAATGGCACCAGTTCGACCGACTTGGTATGTAATTTCGCGTAAGCGAGTTGACACTTGTTCGGCTTTAAATTTATAGGCCATTGCCCAACGAGGGGCTTTTGCCGTATAGCCTAGTTCTTCCTGCTGTTGAAGGTTATTGACTTTTACTACAACGCCATCTGTTTCATAGGGAAGATCATGACGAGCTACATCCCAATGATTTACAAATTCTAAAACTTCTTCTATACTATGTACGAGTTTTGATGCATTGGGTACTTTAAAACCCCAATCTCTTGCTTTTTGCAGACTTTCTATTTGGGTTGTAATTCCTAAGTTATTCCCTGTAATATTATAGAGAAGGCAATCTAGAGGACGCTTAGCCACCTCTGCACTGTCTTGCAATTTCAAACTTCCAGAAGCCGTATTTCTTGGATTACGATATAATTCCAACCCTAATGCTTCTCGTTCTTCATTCATAATATTAAACCCCTCCCAAGGAAGTATAATCTCACCTCGAATATCAAATTTAGGAGGGTAATCTCCTGTTAGTTTTAAAGGCACAGATTTGATCGTTTTGATATTTGTTGTCACATCATCTCCTTGAAATCCATCACCTCGTGTTACTGCTCTAAGAAGTGCTCCATTTTCATAGGTAAGGCTTATAGAGGCTCCGTCATATTTTAATTCACAGGTATAGGACACATCGCCATCTACCATTTTTTTTATTCGGGTTTCCCAATCTTCCAGATCTTCTTTTGAATATGAGTTATCTAAAGAATACATACGATGTTCATGAACGATTGTCTCAAAATTTTTGGTGACAGCGCCTCCTACTCGATGGGAAGGTGAATTAGGGTCGTCATATTCTGGATGTGCCAGCTCTAGTGCTTGTAATTGCTTTAATTTTTGATCAAACTCAAAATCAGAAATTGTAGGGGTATCCAGTACGTAGTACTTGTGATTATGCTCTTGCAATTCTACTCGTAGGGATGTAATTTGTTGCTCAATATTCATATCGTAAAGATTTTGAAATCCTAGGAATCTAGCAATAGTCTTCTGTTAGATTTTTAAAAAGATTATGAACAAAAAAAGAGATGTAATTACATCTCTTTTTAGTGTATAAAACAACAGTAGTCTAATCGTCTATAAATATCTTACGTGTTACAGCTGCCAGAATTCCTCCTGCTACTGGTGCTACTATAAATAGCCATAATTGTTGTAATGCCATCCCTCCTGCAAATAGTGCAGGTCCTAAACTACGTGCTGGATTTACTGATGTTCCTGTTATTGGTATTGCTACAAAGTGTATCAAAGCAAGTGATATCCCTATTGCTAGTCCTGCCATCTGAGGGGATGCATTTTTTGCAGTGGTTCCAAATATGACCATCAAAAATAAAAATGTAAATACAAGTTCTGCTATAAATGCTGATTGCATATCATAATTGCCGAGATATCCTTCTCCCCATCCATTACTCCCCAGAGCCCACTCTCCCATCTCGAAGCCTGCTCCTCCTGATGCTATTATATATAGTACTCCTGCTCCTGCGATTGCTCCTATACATTGTGCGATGACATATCCTATAAGATCTTTTACAGATAATTTACCTGCTACACACATCGCTACAGATATTGCTGGATTGATATGGCATCCTGATATTGGACCTATAGTATAAGCCATAGCGACAACCGCTAGTCCAAAAGCAAAAGAAATTCCTAATAACCCTAATCCAGAGGGCCCTGTTGCAGATACTCCTGCAATAGCTGCTGCTCCACATCCAAATAACACTAAAGCAAAAGTCCCTAGTCCTTCTGCCGCATACTTTTTTGTTGCACTCATAATTGATTCGTTTTTAAGTTAGTACTACAATATAATCAATTATAAGGGGAGTATTTTTCTAAATAACGTCTACAAAAAAGCCATCGTTAAAATGCAATTCGGTGGGGATGAAATTTAAAATATAGGGGGTATTTGAGGGAATTTTTTTTGAAAAATTTTTTAAGTACGTTCATTACTTAACCATTTTGGAACAGGCTGAGGTTTAAAATTGCGCATTTTCTCTAATAGCTTAGTAATAGCTGTATCTACAATTAAGAGTTCGTAGTTTTCCATTTTTAAAAATCCTCTACGTACCATTTGTTCTAGCATCTTGAGTAGGTCATCATAAAATCCATTAATATTTAAGAGGCCTATCGGTTTTTGATGCAAGCCTAGCTGACTCCATGTTATGATCTCAAAGAGCTCTTCTAGGGTTCCAAAGCCTCCTGGTAATGTTATAAATCCATCTGAGATTTCATGCATTTTCATCTTACGATCATGCATATTTGTTGTCGTGATGAGTTCATCCAATCCAAAATGTACAACTTCTTTTAGTTTCAAAAATTCTGGAATAATACCTATGACTTTTCCTTTATTAATTATAACTCCTTCTGCTACCTTACCCATAACCCCAATTTTTGCAGCGCCATACACAAGTGTGATTTTTTCTTTGGCAAAAGTCTCTCCTAGCTGCAATGCTTGTGCTATAACATCTACATCATTGCCTTCACTACTCCCGCAAAACACACAAATTGAATTTAATTTATTCATTGTCTCCTTTATATTTTTATTCTTAATTATCGTACTGCTTTAAGCATGCGATCTTTTCCAAATATATCTTGTCGTAAAGTCACTTCTTTATACCCTATGGTTTTAAGGAGTGCTATTGTTTCTTCTCCAAGGTACTGATTGATTTCAAAATATAAGCTACCTTCTGTAGATAAGTTATCAAATGCCAGCTCTCCTATTTTCTTATAAAATACTAACGGATCTGTATCTGTTACAAATAGTGCCTGATGGGGTTCGTTATCTAAAACATTGGATTGCATATCTGCTTTTTCCTGTTCTCGTACATAGGGTGGATTTGATACTATAATATCAAAGGTCTCTGTTAATGCACTTATCTCTAAGATATTTACTTCTTTAAATACGACTGACGCTTGATGTTGGTGTGCATTCTTCTGTGCTATTTCCAGTGCTTCTGTTGACACATCATAAGCGGTTACTTGAGTCTCAGGCAGGTTTTTTGAAATACTTATTGCAATACAGCCTGAGCCCGTTCCTATATCTAATATTTTTGCCTGAGGAGATGCCTCATTAAGTACCCATTCGACTAATTCTTCGGTTTCTGGTCTAGGAATTAATGTCGCTGATGACACAAAAAAAGAGTACCCAAAAAAATCAGAACTACCCAAAATATACTGTATAGGCTCCTCGTTTTCAAGTCGATCTAATGTATGTACAAATTGTGCTTCCTGTTCTAAAGACACTTCTTGATTGAGATGTATTACTATATCCATCCTACTATATCCCAGATATTGCTGTGCTGCCATCTGAAAGAAACTTTGTATTTCTTCATCGGGATACGCTCCTTGTAAACGTTTTGAAAAAGCGATTCGGAGGTCTTTAATTTTCACGAAAGTGTACTTAAAATTAATCTAAATCTATCAACATATGTACGGGACATGAGAAATGTCCCGTATCCCCCATAGGACCATCTATATATTTAAAGCCTGTACGTTGATATAATTTCTGGGCGGCCTTCATATAGGGCATAGTCTCTATATAACATTGATCATAATTATATTTCCGTGCTTCTGACAGACACGTTTTCATCATTTCATTTCCTATGCCTCGGCCTCGTGTTTCTTCAAGAAAATACATTTTCTGGAGCTCACATACATTACCTTCATAATTATCTAGTTGTGCTATTCCTGCACCTCCTATAATTCTTCCTTGATCTTCTACTACAAAATAAGTTGCTTTAGGATAATCATAGGTTTCATACATCATATCCAAAGCCGTGTCTGCATAGGCGGTACCTACTTTAGGGACTCCCATCTCAATAAGCACTTGACGTATTACTTTTGCAAGTTGCTCATTATCAGATTTTTTTATTGGTCTTATAATGGGTTTGCTCATCGCTGGTTATAGTTCTATTTTTGCACTGTGAAGATACATGAAAAGTACATAAAGCGCTGTATTGATTTGGCTAAAAATGGATTTCCAGATGCGATGCCTAATCCATCTGTAGGCGCGGTTCTTGTGATAGATGACACCATCATAGGAGAAGGATATACCAGTGCTTATGGTGGGCCCCATGCAGAGGTCAATGCTATTGCCTCTGTAAGTGATACTTCATGCCTTCCTAAAGCTACCTTATATGTAAGTCTTGAACCCTGTAGCCATTATGGTAAAACTCCTCCTTGTGCTGATCTCATTGTTTCTTCTGGTATCAAACGGGTTGTTATAGGTACTATAGATCCTCATGCTAAGGTTGCTGGTAATGGAATAAAAAAACTCATAGATGCAGGTATCGATGTTACTGTAGGTGTTCTTGAAAATGCGTGTCAAGAAATTAACAAACGTTTCTTTACATTCCATGCTAAAAAACGTCCTTATATTATTTTAAAATGGGCACAAACAACAGATGGGTTTATTGCTCCTCTACATAGAAATGTACAGGCTCCTGTATGGATTACAAACCAGTACTCCCGTATGCTAGTACACAAATGGCGTAGTGAAGAACAAGCTATTCTTGTAGGTGCTCAAACTCTACTTGCAGATAATCCATCACTTACTACCAGAGATTGGGAAGGAACATCCCCTACTCGTATTGTCCTAGATCCACAGCAAAACCTCTCTAGAAACCTAGCAGTTTTCTCTGATGATGTTCAAACTTTCTCACTTGCTACAGAAGATCCACATACGGTATGTGATTTACTATTTGAAAAAAACATACAATCAGTCCTTATTGAAGGAGGTGGTAAAACACTTCAACGTTTTATAGATTCTAACCTTTGGGATGAAGCGAGGGTTTTTTGTGGGGACACCCATTTTAGTGAGGGTATAAAAGCACCGATTTTAAAAAATCCAACAAACTATACAAAAGAAACAATTAAAGAGGATATACTCTTTTATTATAAAAACCAAGATTTTTGATATATCTACTTTTAAGTATTGCAGCCTCTAGTTTTATTTTTGTTGTTTTCAAGCTATTTGCGCGCTATAAAATAAATACCTTCCATGCTATTGTTGTAAATTATATAGTGGCGTGTACATCTGGGGTGTCATTATATAGAGGTGCTACACCTACGCTTCATATTCCTGAGCAGGACTGGTTTATAGGGGCAACTACTTTAGGAATACTTTTTATTGTTGTCTTTAATCTTATGGCATTAACGACACAACGCAGTGGACTTTCTGTAGTTTCTGTAGCGACTAAAATGAGTGTCGTCATCCCGATACTTTTTGGTGTTATCTATTATAAGGAGTCATTGGGTATCTTTAAAGCTAGCGGCATTAGTATAGCCTTACTTGCGGTATACCTAGCTTCTGTAAAACCTAAAGAAGTGCGTACCCCAATAAAAACAAATCTCTTACTTCCTATTTTGGTATTTTTAGGAAGTGGTCTTATAGATACTAGTCTTAAATTTATGGAAGGGCGATATGTTGCCGAAGATGACGTCCCAATATTTTCTGCTACTATTTTTGGCGCTGCAGCTATTTTAGGGATTCTAAGTATTCTTTTTCAAGTAGTATCCAACAGGTTTTGCTTTGAGTTTAAAAATATTCTAGCCGGTATTTGTTTGGGAGTCCCTAATTACTTTTCTATTTTCTTTCTGGTAAAAGCATTACGTAATGACACTTTTGATAGTTCTACCTTATTTACAATCAATAATGTTGCAATTGTAATGGTTTCTACAATCATAGGCATTCTGCTATTTAAAGAACGTCTGCTCACAAAAAACTGGATTGGTATTGCACTTGCAGTGATTTCTATTATATTGGTTTCACTTTCGTAAGTATTACTATCCAATTCTATTTTTTAGTATTGTTTTTTTTACGCTTTCGCGAAAGCATATACAGATCACAACACATCTATGAAAGACACCTACAAAACTATTACCGCTGTTTCTACCGAAGTTCTTTTTAAGGATAGAAATAGTAAATTTTATGGGTACGCATTTCCTGTTGAAGATGAAGAAGCTATAAAAAAGCATATTGATCATCTCAAAAAAAATCATCATCAGGCTCGTCATTGGTGTTACGCATGGGTATTAGGAAAAGAGTATAACCGTTTTAGAGCCAATGATGATGGAGAACCCTCCAATAGTGCTGGAGCTCCTATATATGGGCAATTACAATCGTATGATGTAACAAATACACTCGTTGTTGTCGTGCGTTACTTTGGAGGTACAAAATTAGGAGTAGGCGGATTGATCAATGCATATCGTACGGCAGCTCAAATGGCTCTTGAAGTATCTTCAATTGTAGAAAAAACGATAGATATAGAATTTTCTATAGTATTCGATTATTCCCTTATGAATAAAGTTATGCGCGTTATTAAAGAGCAACAAATTAAAATTATCGATCAAAAATCGACCCTCAATTGTGAGTATAAACTTGCCGTAAGAAGAAAGGATGCAGATCGTATATCTTTACTTGTAAAAAATATATACGGTGTAAAATTTATCCAAAATGAGGTCTAATCTTGTAGTTTGTCGAAGATATATGCAGGACATCTCATAGGCTTATTTTTTGCCATATTTATAAATATTAATTCTGTGCTTGCAATTGTTAATAAATCACCTTGTTGATTGTAAATTTTATAGTCAAAAACTATGCGAACTGTAGGTAATTTCCGAAGGGTTGTAACCACCTTTAACACATCATCGAATTGAGCAGATTTCTTATAGGTTATATCTAAGTTATAAACAGGTAACATGACTCCATTTTCCTCCATAGATTTATAGGAAATACCTAAGTCTGACAACCACTCAATACGCGCTATTTCAAGGTATTGTGCATAATTACCATGATACACGACTCCCATTTGATCGGTTTCAGAATATCTAACTTTAACAAAAGAAGTATGAGTTTTCAAGAGTTTGTATGTATTTTTTTCGTAGATTTAAAACGGTTAAAGTATGCACAAAAATTTGTCAAAAAACAACCCCTAGACGTTTTTTTATTTAAAATTTTGTTCACATATTTGCTCAACGTAAAAATTGAATTGAATTACCCCTAGAATTCTTTTTATTTTTTCAGTTTCTGATAAAACCAAAACCGATAATTTAAACTAACTAATGACTAGAACTGCGAAATCTGTATGGGATAATTGTCTGTCTTTTATAAAGGACAATATCACACCCCAGGCATACAAAACGTGGTTTGAACCTATTAAAGCTGTAAAACTTACTGATACAGCCCTTAGTATTCAAGTCCCGAGCAAATTTTTTTATGAGTGGCTAGAAGAGCATTATGTAAAGCTCTTAAAAGTAGCTCTTAATAAAGAATTAGGTGATCATGCCAAATTGGTCTATGTGATTAAAATGGAAAACACCTACGGTAATAATCAACCATTTACAGAAAAAATTCCCAGTGCAAATCGTTCTTCATTAAAATCACAAGATGTAGACGCACCTTTAAAAAATAAAAACCCTGAGCTTAAGAATCCTTTTGTTATTCCTGGGATACGCAATTTACAAATAGAATCACAGCTTAATCCCAATTACAATTTTGAAAATTTCCTCGAAGGAGACTCTAATAGACTAGCACGCTCAGCTGGAATGGCTGTAGCCAATAAACCAGGCGGAACTTCCTTTAACCCCTTATTAATTTTTGGAGGTGTAGGATTAGGAAAGACCCATCTGGCCCATGCTATAGGGGTCCAAATTAAAGATCAGTACCCAGAAAAAACAGTACTCTATATTTCTGCCGAAAAATTCACACAACAGTACATAGAGTCTGTAAAAAAGAATAATAGAAATGATTTTATACATTTCTATCAAGTAATTGATGTACTTATAGTAGATGATATTCAATTACTAAGTGGTAAAGCAGGTACGCAAGATGTATTCTTCCATATTTTCAACCACTTACATCAAAACGGTAAACAAGTCATATTAACAAGTGATAAAGCACCTGTTGATATGCAAGATATAGAGCAACGTCTCTTATCACGTTTTAAGTGGGGACTCTCTGCAGAGTTACAACACCCAGGATTTGAAACCCGTATTTCTATTATAAAGCATAAACTCTATCAAGATGGTGTAGAAATGCCAGAAGAGATTGTAGAGTTTCTTGCAAATAATATAAAAACAAACATTCGAGAACTCGAAGGAGCTATCATTTCATTAATTGCACATTCTTCCTTTAATAAGAAAGAAATCACATTAGATCTTGCTAAGAAAATAGTAGATAATTATGTGAAGCATACCAAACGTGAAGTCTCTATAGATTATATACAAAAAATTGTATCAGATTATTTCCAGATGGATGTAGATACATTACAATCTAAAACACGTAAACGTCATATTGTACAAGCTAGACAACTTGCAATGTTCTTTGCCAAAAAATTGACCAAAGCTTCTCTTGCAAGTATAGGATCTCAAATAGGACAACGCGATCACGCCACGGTGTTACATGCCTGTAAGACAGTCGACAATCTCGCTTCTACAGATAAACAATTCCGTAAATACGTTGAAGATTTAAATAAAAAATTAACGGTTTAATTATTAAATGGTTACCCCTTTAAAAATGCCTTCTTTCCTGAAGGCATTTTTTGTTTTTATATACCTATATCTACCTATGATATAGATGAATAATAATACCATTCTTCTTTAAAAAGAAACAAACGTAAGACCATTCATTCTTTCAAATAACTCACAAGCTCTTCACTAAAATTAATAGAAATTTATATAAAAAACACCTATTGTCAATTCTATACAATGACAATACTAAACCTATATATACTTTTGGTCGATATTCTTAAACGCTTAATCCGTAAAATCATTTTAAATTACTACCTGATGAAAAAAAAATACTCTAGACTAACTAGTATTTTATTAATTAGAAACCAAAAGTCTAACTTCTCCAAATTCACTTTATTATTATTATTGTTATTTACTTCTTCTTTATTATTAGCCCAGACACAAATTGGTCAGGATATAAATGGAGAGGCAGAAGGCGACACATCGGGTGATTCAGTAAGCTTAAGTGCAGATGGCAGTGTTTTAGCCATTGGAGCTAGACGAAATGTAGGAAGCTCTGAAATTGGTGGAGGTGCAGGCCATGTAAGAATATATAGAAACGTATCTGGGACATGGGAGCAAATAGGTGATGATATTGATGGAGATAGTTTTGGGGATCGATCGGGGAATGCTGTAAGTTTAAGTTCAGATGGGAACATCGTGGCTATTGGCGCTTTTATAGCTAGTAGTAATGGAAATCAAGCTGCTGGTCAAGTACGAGTATTCCAAAATATATCAGACACTTGGGTACAGATCGGAAATGATATAGACGGTGAGGCCGAAGACGACACATCGGGTAGTTCTGTAAGTTTAAGCGCAGATGGTAATATTGTGGCTATAGGCGCCCCTGGAAATGATGAAAATGGAAGTTTTTCTGGTCATGTGCGCGTTTATGAAAATGTAGCTGGAACATGGGTCCAAATAGGAGCCGATATTGATGGGGAAGCTCCAAGTGATCAATCAGGTAGATCTGTAAGTTTAAGCAATGATGGTACTATTGTAGCCATTGGCGCTTTTGGTAATGCCGGAAATGGTTTTCTTTCGGGCCATGTTCGTGTATATGAAAATGTATCTGGCACATGGACTCAAATAGGTGATGATATTGATGGCGGAGAATTGAGTGGATCTGGTAATGTAAATATGACAAGTTTAAATGCCGATGGGACTATTGTTGCTATTGGAGGGTCAACATTTAATAATCTTACTGGTCATGTACGTGTATATGAAAATGTATCAGGCACATGGATACAAATAGGTGATGATATTGATGGAGAAGAAACGGGTGATAGATTTGGCAGATCTGTGAGTATAAGTGACGATGGTACTATTGTCGCTATTGGCGCTTCTGATAATGATGGAAACGGTCTAGAATCCGGAAGTACAAGGATTTATCAAAATCAATCTGGAGTATGGACTCAAATTGGTCAAGATATTGATGGGGAAGCGGCAGAAGATGAATCTGGTATTTCCGTAAGTTTAAATGCAACCGGAAATATTGTTGCTATAAGTGCACCCCTTAATGATGGAAATGGCATAGATTCAGGGCACGTACGAGTATTTGATATTTCTCAAAATCTACCAGAAATAGATATCTTAGGGAATGGTATTAGTATCGTAAATGAAGATACAACACCCAATACAAACGATGGGACCAGCTTCGATTCCATATGCATAGAAACCACCAGAACTTTTACAATTGATAACACTACTGGAACTGCAGATCTTGTATTAATAGATACAGCTCCTAATTTTGTATCCATTTCTGGTTCAGTAGATTTTACCATAGCAACACAACCGACTTCTAATATTATTCCAGCTGGAGGGTCAACCACTTTTGAAATTACCTATACACCCATGACAACAGGTGCACAAACAGCTATCGTAAGTATTGCAAATAACGATAACAATGAAAATCCATATACTTTTGATGTAGGTGATCCTAAATCAGTTTCTATAACTATTAACTGTCCAGCAGATCTCACTATCAATTGTGATCAAAGTACAGACCCGAGTGATACAGGAATGGCGACAGCTAGTGATACTTGTGATGCAACACCTGTAATTACATTTAACGATGTAACTGTAGATGGAACAGGAAGCAACTCTGTAATCACCAGAACATGGACAGCAACAGATGCAAATGGAAGTAGTGCTTCTTGTGATCAAACCATAACCGTACAAGATAATATTGCTCCTACTATTAATTGTCCCGAAGATCTAACTATTGCATGTGATCAAAGTACAGACCCGAGTGATACGGGAATGGCGACAGCTAGTGATACTTGTGATGCAACACCTGTAATTACATTTAACGATGTAACTGTAGATGGAACAGGAAGTAACTCTGTAATCACCAGAACATGGACAGCAACAGATGCAAATGGAAGTAGTGCTTCTTGTGATCAAACCATAACCGTACAAGATAATATTGCTCCTACTATTAATTGTCCCGAAGATCTAACTATTGCATGTGATCAAAGTACAGACCCGAGTGATACGGGAATGGCGACAGCTAGTGATACTTGTGATGCAACACCTGTAATTACATTTAACGATGTAACTGTAGAGGGAACAGGAAGTAACTCTGTAATCACCAGAACATGGACAGCAACAGATGCAAATGGAAATAGTGCTTCTTGTGATCAAACCATAACCGTACAAGATAGCATTGCTCCTACTATTAATTGTCCAACAGATCTAACTATTGCATGTGATCAAAGTACAGACCCGAGTGATACAGGAATGGCGACAGCTAGTGATACTTGTGATGCAACGCCTGTAATTACATTTAACGATGTAACTGTAGATGGAACAGGAAGTAACTCTGTAATCACCAGAACATGGACAGCAACAGATGCAAATGGAAGTAGTGCTTCTTGTGATCAAACCATAACCGTACAAGATAGCATTGCTCCTACTATTAATTGTCCCGAAGATCTAACTATTGCATGTGATCAAAGTACAGACCCGAGTGATACGGGAATGGCGACAGCTAGTGATACTTGTGATGCAACACCTGTAATTACATTTAACGATGTAACTGTAGAGGGAACAGGAAGTAACTCTGTAATCACCAGAACATGGACGGCAACAGATGCAAATGGAAATAGTGCTTCTTGTGATCAAACCATAACCGTACAAGATAACATTGCTCCTACTATTAATTGTCCTGAAGATCTAACTATTGCATGTGATCAAAGTACAGACCCAAGTGATACGGGAATGGCGACAGCTAGTGATACTTGTGATGCAACGCCTGTAATTACATTTAACGATGTAACTGTAGAGGGAACAGGAAGTAACTCTGTAATCACCAGATCATGGACGGCAACAGATGCAAATGGAAATAGTGCTTCTTGTGATCAAACCATAACCGTACAAGATAGCATTGCTCCTACTATTAATTGTCCCGAAGATCTAACTATAGAAGCTACTGAAAGCACTGTAGAATTAGTTGATTATACAGAAGATGCAACTGTGATAGATAACTGTGATAGTATCGATTCTATTATTATTACACAAGATCCAGTACCAGGAACCATAATAGATACAGGAATACAACAAACAATTACTTTAACTGCTACAGACGAATCAGGAAATCAATCTAATTGTTCTTTTATCCTTGATGTTACATTAGGTATTGAAGACAAGACTTTGAATTTATCTAGTATTATTATATATCCAAACCCAGCTAAAGATGTAATAACCATTAACAATCCTGAACAAATTAATTTAAATGAAATTACTATCTATGATATGACAGGTAGAGCTATCCAAAAGATAAAAACAAATTCTATTTGGGTTGAGAAATCAATTCAATTGAATACACTCGACAGTGCAATCTATCTGATTGTTATAAAGGGAGGAAAGAATATAGTCACTAGGCGTCTAATAATAGAATAACAAGAGCTATTAAGTTTTACCGATCCATATCAACTACTATGTATAGATGACTTAAGGTTTAACAAATTAATTTAAAAATAAGATCAAATAATTTAACCTACATAACAAAAAATCCAATGAACACAAAAAAATCAATTTTAGTAATACTATTAGCTTGTTTTTGTCTTACAGGTATGGAGGCGCAACTTTTAAAAAAAATTAAAGGAAAAAGAAAAGGGAAAAAATTAGAGCTTTTTCAAACAGAAGAATCTGGAGGTCCGTTATATGATAAATATAAGGGGAAAGTTGTTTTTTCTACTTCTGAAATAGAAAGAGAAGATCCAGAATCAAAATATATCTCTACCTATACTCTAGGAAATACATTGTACATAAGAAGTTATTTAACAAACTCTGTGGTAAACTCTATGATGGAACAACTCTTAGAAAGCGGAGAAAAGGCTAAAGATTTAAACTCATCAAAAACTAGTTTAAAAATTAAATCTAGGTTAAGGTATAAATTGTATTTTGACGGCAAGATGGTAAGTAAAACAAATGATTTAAAACATTTAGAATCTGATGATAGAGCGTCGTTACTATCGTTAAGAGCAACATTAAATGATAAAACCAACTCTAATTATTCTCATGAAGGTTTGTACCAATCACTTCTTTTAAATGAAGACTTATTAACCCCTGGAAAACACACATTAAAAATAGAATTAACACCTTGGGCTTTTTCCGGACCTGCATCAAAATTTGAATTTAAACCTATTGCTACAGGAGAAATTGAATTAATAATCGAAGATGGAGCGTCTTACGTTAAACTTGATGAGTGTTTTCCTAAAGCAAAAATGACAGACGCTACTATTGAAAAAGAAATAAGTCAGGTTATTAATAGTAATATAGTTAAAGGAAGTACGCTAAATGATGTTATTATTTCAAGTCCTAAGTGGACTATTTTGACAAATGTTTTAAGACAACCAATAAAAAAATCCTTAAGAGCTATATTAGTATTTACAGATGCAGAAGGGACCATTTTTTATACTGAACGTATTTTTGAAAAAGTATTTGACGGAGTTGAATACTCGTCTCTATCTATGTCATCAGATATAAATATACAAGGAGAAGGAGCTGCAGATACATCGCCACATATTGTAAGTTCAAAATGTGCAGAAGTCTTAAAAAAATAATACGATCACAAAAAAACTCTAATTCAGTTATTTAAGATTCGTACGCACGTTAGACTTTCAAGTCTCAATAACATAGTAACTATTTTTAAAAAGCTGTCTAGATCATTAGACAGCTTTTTTACGGTTCATTCTTATACTATATCTTAAAAGTACGCTTTCGCGAAAGCGTACTTCTTCTAAAAAGTCAACTTAAAAACTGTTCCTTTACCTACTTCAGAACTCACTTTAATTTGCCCTCCATGTAATTGCATTACACGTTTAGAAAGACTTAATCCTATACCAGAGCCATCTTCTTTTGTTGTAAAAAAGGGTACAAATATATCTGATAGTTGTTCGGGGGCAATCCCAGATCCATTGTCTTTGACTTCGATAAATTTAGTACTATCTGCCTGAATACCAGCACGAATCACAACACCCTTATCTTTTTGGTTATCAAAAGATTGTATTGCATTTCTTACTAAATTCAATACAACTTGTGACAACAATTTTTCATCTGCAAATATGGTAAGCTCTGGATCTTCTAATGAAATCGTTATATGTACAGTTTTGGGGATTCCTTCTTGATCGCTCAATAATTTTATCTTTTCTAAAAAAGGTGCTACCTCAATAATTTCCCTATCCGGAGTAGGTAAATTCATAAAACTCCTATACGATTGCACAAAATCCAATAAGTCATTACCCTGATGTTTTATGACTTCTAGCCCCTTAACTGTATTGTCTATATGATCTGTATGTAATTGATCTATAGTAACAGTTTTCCCATCAGATTTATAATATTTAAGTACAGCGTCAGATATAGATGTGATAGGAGCTACTGTATTCATGATTTCATGAGTGAGCACCCGTATTAATTTCATCCATGAGTCTGTCTCTTTATTATCCAGTTCTTGACGTATATCTTGGAGGGTAATTAAATATACATTTTCGTTTAATCCTTTAAATACACTAGATTTTATAGCTAGTTGAATAATCTCGCGTTCATTAGTGATAGGAATAAGTTTCCGGTCGAAGGTTTTATTTTGAGTAAGTAGTGTAAATAAACTTTCGTTACCCGATTCTAATTGCCTTATATGATTGAGTGGGTGACAATTTAATAATCTTTTAATAGTAGGATTTGCATAAAGGATATGCCCACCAGAATTATAGGTAAGAATTCCAATATCTGCCTGTTTTAATATTTCCTTATAATAGCTTTCTTGTGTTCTGTTATTGATGACAATATCTTGTATCATCTTATTTGTTGCGTTCACTCTTTTATGTAACTCACGAAAACTATCTTCGGGTACTTCTTCTGAAAGTGTAAGACTAAAATCTTCATTTTTAATTGCCTCAAAAAAGAAAGCAATCTTTTTATTGGTTCTATTTACATAATCTACAAGAAGTTTTGCCTGGACTATCACTATAAGAAAGAATACTAGTGCCAGATAGATAGAGACTTCTAACGCTGTATAAGTTATTACCAGAGTTGTGAGCACAATCATAGCAACGCGTATCCCAATCTGTATGTAGAATCGCTTACTTATCATTGAGGTTCATTTTTTTAAGCTTATTATAGAGTGTTTGCCTTGTAATACCAAGCTGCTCAGCTGCAGCTGTATAATTGCCATTCTGTTGTGATAATGCGTTTACTATTAGAATATGTTCCATTTCTTCCAGTGTAGCAGTATTGGTGTCAAGTACTTCTTTTGTGGTTGTTTTTAATAAAAAGTCAGTTGTCATAAGTGACGTACTATCACTAAGAATAACTGCACGCTCTATGGTATGTTGCAGTTCTCGTATATTTCCTGGCCATGAATAATTTAATAGTTTTTGCTGTGCACTAGGGTGAATTGACAGTTTTGGTTTTCCATATTTATGTGCAAATCGTTTTAAAAAGAACTCGGCAAGAGTCAATACATCTTTATCACGATCTCTTAATGGAGGAACTTGTATATTAATTGTATTGATGCGATATAATAAATCTTCTCTAAACGCTCCATTTGCTACCATCTGTTCTAGATTTTCATTAGTAGCACATATCAATCTTATGTTTATAGAAACTGGAGTATTAGACCCAACACGTACTATGGTTCTATTTTGAATAGCCGATAGTAATTTTGCCTGCATTGCGAGTGATAAATTCCCTATTTCATCTAGAAATAAAGTACCTCCATCTGCAGCTTCAAACTTCCCTACCCGATCTTCCCGTGCATCTGTAAATGCTCCTTTAAGATGGCCAAAAAGTTCACTTTCAAACAAACTTTCTGATATAGCGCCCATATCTACACTAATAAAAACCTCATTAGATCGATTTGATTTTGCATGTAATTCTTTTGCTATCAACTCTTTCCCGGTACCATTTTCTCCAGTAATTAAAACATTGACATCTGCCTTGGCAACCTTTGCTGTGAGATCCAAAACTCGATGTAATATTTTGGAATTCCCTATAATGTATTGCTGTTTTTGATTAAAAACCTGTTTTAATTGTTTTTCTTTTTTCTTAAGCTGATCTACCTCGGCTCTAGATTTTCTAAGATCAATCACCGTTTTTAATGTAATCAGAAGTTTATCGTTATTCCAAGGTTTTAATATAAAGTCTGAGGCACCTTCCTTAAGAGCGCTTACAGCAAGAGGCACATCCCCATAAGCAGTCATCATAATAACAGCTGTATTTGGAGATCGTTTCTTAATCTCTCTAAGCCAGTACAATCCTTCGTTACCTGTATTTACTCCCGCAGAAAAATTCATATCTAGCAACACTACATCTACAGTCTCTAAGTCTGGGTATGAAGGAATTTGATTAGGGTTTCCTATAGAATTTACTTTTTCGTATTCAAACTGCAATAGAATTTCTAGCGCGCTTAATACACTTTTATTATCATCTATGATTAAAATAGATCCTTCGGCCATCCTATATTATAAATTTTTACTCTAAAACTACTTCATATAAAAAGAGCGCCAAAATTAGTGTAAAATTATTTTACACTAATTGTATAATAATTTGACTTCTCTTCCTCTCATTTACTTAAAAACAAAAATTAAACCTTTGAATGTCAATTATTTAAAATCTTGGCATTGCATTCGCTTTGTTTTTGACATAACTGAAACTAATGAACAGAATATCATATATCCTAATATGTATTGTATGCCTTTATACAACAATTGGTATTTCTCAATCTATATGGAATCTAGATGAATGTATTGAACATGCACTTGCAAATAATCTCACTATTAAAAATTTGAATTACAGTGAGTTATCCGGGAAAGAAACTTACCGTCAATCTATACGAGAGTTACTTCCTACTATTTCTGGAAATTCCAACTATAACATACAATACGGGCGCTCTATAGATCCTAATAATAATGCGATTATTCAGACTGATTTCTTTTCAAATAATTACTCTATAGATGCATCTATTACTATTTTTCAGGGGTTTCAAAGACTTAATACCATAAAAGCAAATCGTTTTATATCTAAAGCATTACATCAAGAAACCCTCCAAGAAAAATACCTTCTGGCATTCAGAATTATGCAAGCTTATTATGATGTGCTCTTTTTTCAAGAATTGGTCACCATATCACAATCTCAAGAAGATATCTCCCTAAGTAATTATAAGCTTGTAAAGCGTCAAATAGAGCTGGGGATCAAAGCAGGGGCAGATTTATACGAAGCAGAATCGGTTCTAGTGTCTGACAGACTTATTGTAACACAAAGTATCAATAGTCTAAAAACAGCAAAGCTACTTCTGCTACAAGAAATGAATCTTCAAAATCAAACAGATATTACAATACAACCTATTCTAGATAAAGAAGAAGAAATAATATCAAAGGATGTAGACGCAACTACTATTTATAAAAACGCACTCACATTTATACCAACAATTCTTTCTAGTGAGTATCGAGAAAAATCGGCTTCAAAAAATGTAGCAATTTCAAGGGGTAATTTATATCCTACTCTATCGCTATCTGGAGGGTATGGTACTGGTTATTTTGAGACTAATATAGATGCGTCTGGAGAAGTCATTCCTTTTAAAACTCAAATTAAGGATAATGCATCTCAATTTATAGGTGCTTCATTAAATATTCCTATTTTTTCTAGATGGCGTAATCGTTCGGAGATTAAACAACAAAAAATAGCATTACAGCGAGCGAGTAATGACCTGAATATTCGCAAACAAGAACTTAATAATGTTATTCAGCAACTTGCTCAGGAATATGTAGCAAGTATCGCTACATATGAGCAAACGAAGCAACGTACGCTTTCGCGAAAGCTTTCTTTTGAAATAGCACAAAAACGGTATGATAAAGGGCTTATTAATGCGCTAGACCTTTTTACAACAAAAAACTTATATGCAACCGCTCAAAATGAAAACATACAAGCGAAGTTAAAGCTTAAATTACAAGAAAAAACACTTGATTTTTATAAAGGACTCCCTGTATTTAACATAGACAACATACATTAAAAATGGACATACAATTAGAAAAAAAGAAAGGTATAAAACCCAAGCATATAGGATATACACTAGGCATTCTTGCCTTACTATTTATATCCTGGAAACTTGCATATGGAGTATCAACATCTACTTTTCGTACAGAGAAAAAACGAGTTACTATATCGCAAGTTACCCAAGGAAAGTTTGATGATTATATAACAATTAATGGTGCAGTAGCCCCTATTGCAACTATATATATGGATGCCTATGAAGGAGGTCGTGTTGTCGAAAAATTCATAGAAGAAGGTGCTACTGTAAAAAAAGGAGACATCATCTTGCGCTTAGAAAATCAGGGGCTTTATGAACGTATTCTAGCTAGCGAAAACAATCTTGCTCTTAAACAAAATGATTTAAGAACTACTAAAATAAATTTTGATGCTCGTCAAGTAGATGGGCAAAAAGATTTAGCCCAATCGGAGTTTGACTTGGTTCAAAGTAAACGCGCCTATGAACAGAATGAAGCTTTGTATAATGAAGAACTTATCGCCAAAGAGGAATACCTGAAGGCAAAGGAAGCCTATGAGCTTTCGCGAAAGCAAAATGACATCGTACAACTACAAACCGAAAACGACACAAGATTACGAACTACTACTCTAAAAGAACTAGATGCCGACCTTTCAAGGATGCGTAAAACCCTATCTATGGTTTATGAACGTATTGATCACTTAAATGTACGCGCACCACAAGATGGACAGTTAGGGTTTTTAGACGCAGAAATTGGACAAAATATAAATGAAGGAGAACGTATCGGGCAGATCAATGTATTGACAGATTTCAAAATAGAAGCTACAATAGATGAACATTATATAGATCGTGTACAAAGAGATCTTACAGCTATATTAGAACGTAACAATACTAAATATCCATTACGACTACGTAAAGTATACCCCGAAGTTCGTAATGGAAAATTTAAGGTAGATCTGGTATTTACAGATAAAAAACCTGCTACTATCAGAACAGGGCAAACCTATACAATCAAACTACAATTAGGAGAGTCTAATGATGCATTATTAATTCCCAGAGGTGGTTTTTATCAAAGCAGTGGAGGACAATATGTATTTGTAGTAGATCCAGACGGAAAAACAGCCATCAAACGTTCCATACAAATAGGTAAAGTAAATTCTCAATACTATGAAGTCCTTGAGGGGCTTCAAGCGCAAGAACAAATTATCACATCGGGTTATGATGCTTTTGGAACTGCAGAAAAAATAATTTTAAAATAACGCTATTGCTGTCACATCCTACTAAATAATCAATCCTTATAAAAAACAGAATATGATACATATTAAAGACTTAAAACGAAGCTTCAAAACAGAAGAAGTAGAAACGCTAGCTCTTAATAAAGTAAATCTACATATTAAAGAAAATGAATTTGTAGCTATAATGGGGCCTTCTGGTTGTGGAAAATCTACATTACTCAATATTCTAGGTTTACTAGATAGACCTACTTCAGGTTCATACATCTTTGCAGGACATCAAGTTGCCGAACTTAATGAGAGTCAACGTACACAGATACGTAAAGGGAATCTAGGATTTGTATTCCAAAATTTTAACCTCATAGATACCCTTACAGTATTCGAAAATGTAGAACTCCCATTACTGTTTCTTAAAGTTCCTAAACAGGAGCGTAAAGAACGGGTAATGAAAGTACTAGAGCGTATGAAAATTGGACATCGTGCCAAACATTTTCCACAACAGTTATCAGGAGGACAACAGCAACGTGTTGCTATTGCAAGAGCGGTAGTAACAAACCCAAAGTTGATTCTTGCAGATGAGCCTACGGGAAATCTGGATTCAAAAAACGGTGCCGAAGTGATGAATTTACTTACTGAACTTAGTCAAGAAGGTGCTACGATTATTATGGTTACACACTCTGATCATGATGCAAATTTTGCTCATAGAATTGTAAATCTATTTGACGGGCAGGTCGTTACAGAAACTATCAATAAAGCCATAACAGAAAATATTTAATACGTAATTCCTTATATCATGTATCATCTCAGACTATTTTTAAGACACCTGCGCAAAAACAAGCTTTTTACAGCAATTACTGTATTTGGGTTTGCCATTGCCTTGCTTTTTGTGGTACTACTAACTGTATATGTAGATCAAGAGCTTGCAGTAGATGATTTTCATGAAAAAAAAGAACGCATTTTTAGGCTAGAAACTGAGAACTCTGCAGCAGATTTTCCAGCTCCTATTGCCGTACAATTAAAAAACGAACATCCAGAAATAGAAGAATATACTCGTATTATAAGTGATGACGGAATCATTTCTAATACATTAGATCAAAAATTTCAGTTTGACTACATAGGTGTAGACCAGGGCTTTTTAAATATGTTTTCATTCCCGCTAGTAGAAGGAACTAAAACGGAGGCATTACAAACAAAAAATGGAATAGTAATCTCTAAGAAGTTGGCCACTCAACTTTTTAATAATGATACTGCGCTTGGTAAAAAATTAACCATAGATGATGGCCATAACTTTATAGTTACTGGCGTCATGAAAGATCTTCCTGAAGATACTCATTTTCAAAAAATAGATGCACTTATAAATGTGAAAATAACTGGGGAATTATGGAATGCAGGTGATCTTATGTCAAACATGGGATTTGGTTCTTTCTCTATCTATTTTATGGAAAAAGAAGGGGCAAACCTTCCTGCTAAAGCTCCTCAAATCTTAGAGAAATTTAAAAAAGAATTCGATTTATATACAGAAGGTTATGCAAATGACTTATTATTCACCCCTCTTAAAGATCTCTATTTTAGCTCAAATGACAGTCATGCTTCAAAAACAAATAGTAAGTCGCTCCTCATCGTATTGTCTCTTATTGTATTACTCATTTTAGTCCTTGCTGTAATCAACTATATCAACTTGACGATTGCACAAACTAGTTTTAGAGCCAAAGAAATCGCTGTCAAAAAATTGTTAGGCAGTACCAAAAAAAGGCTACTTATTATCTTCTCTTTAGAATCTATCTTTTTGTGTCTTATCGCGCTTTGTATAGCATTGTTTTTAGCTAAGCTTACTGAGCCCGTTTTTAATAGCCTTCTAGAAACCAAATTACACTTAAATACGCATTTTACATGGGTAAATATCATAGGGTTGACAGGCATATTCTCATTAGTGGGGCTTATTTCTGGATTACTACCAGCAATATTCATGACCAACTTCAAGCCTATCGAAATGGTACGTGGCACCTTTCAGAAGAAAACAAAAGGCGCTTTTGCAAAAACCTTAATCACCTTTCAATATACCGTCACTATAGCATTGATCATTTGCACTGTATTTGTAGCAAAACAAACTATGTTTCTAAGAAACCATGACTTAGGTTTTGAAAAAGAACATATCCTATGGCTAGATTACGTAGGAAATACTTCGCAAAAGTCTACTATTAGAAATGCTATTGCTCAAATTCCTGGTGTAAAAAATGTGTCAATTGTTACAGACAGCCCTCTGGATGGTGGTAGTAATATATCATTTTATAGGAATAATGAACCAATGAGTTTTCAAGAATTTAGAGTAGATGAACATTTTCTAGATGTATTTGATATCAGTACTCAAAAAAATAATGTTGCATGGGATCAGACAGGTGTTTATATAAATGAAACAGGAGCAAACGTATTAGGATTTACTTCGTTTCCTTCACTACTTCCTCTTGAGGATGGGCAATTTAAAATTTTAGGAGTTGTAAATGACTTTAATTTTAATGAATTAAGTAAATCAATAGGTCCTGCATTTATAAGACCATCATGGAAAGGACTACAACCGTATCAAATATTTATAAAACTTCAAGGCACTGCCAGTATAGATGCAATTCCTCAGATTAAAACAGCCTACGAATCTCTTATCGCTGAGACGCCATATACCTATGGGTTTGTGGATGAAAGTATCCATGAGTGGTATGTAAAAGAAGAAAAAACAGCAAAAATCATAGGATACTTTACCTTGTTATCATTAATTATATCTGCACTCGGAATCTTAGGAATGGCCTCTTTTTATATGCACCAACGCAAAAAAGAAATTGGTATTCGGAAGGTACATGGTTCTTCACTATCCAGAGATATACTCTACTTAAACAAAGAATTTTTAAGACTTATCATATTTGCATTTATTATCGCTATACCCATTGCTTACTTCTCAATGAGACAATGGTTAGAAGGCTTTGCCTATCAAACTGAGTTAAGCTGGTGGGTCTTTGCCTTTGGAGGAGGGATTACCCTATTCATAGCAACAATGACTGTAAGTTGGCAAAGTTGGAAAATTGCAATTACTAATCCCATAGAGGCATTACGAGTAGAGTAAATTCATCAATTAAAATATCTAGCAATGATCAAACATAATCTCCTTTTATTCTTTAGAAATGCAAAGAAATACAAGACTACTTTTCTTATTAATATCATAGGTCTATCATCAGGATTGGCCTGTGTATTATTGATAGCGCTATGGGTACTTAATGAGACCAACAAAGATCATTTTTCTCAGAAAGATAGTGATCGTCATGTGCAAGTTTTTGTCAATTATGATGCAGGCTCTTCTATCGCTACTGAAAATATAACCCCTGGTCCTTTGACGATGGCCCTAGGGGAAGAGATTCCAGAAATAGCATATGGCGTTCCTGTTATAGTACCTCGCTCTTTTTACAATGGCATACTGTCTAGAGATGATAAAAAAGTGAGAGCAAAACCCCAATTTGTAGGTGATGGATTCTTTAATGTTTTTGATTCTGATTTTATACAAGGAAATAAAGAGTATGCACTTGACAAAAAAGAATCAATTGTTATATCAGAAAAAATGGCATTTGCCTTATTTCAAACTAAAGATAATATCATTGGAAAAACCATTGCTTTCAACAATGAATATTTTGATGGTATTTATACAATATCTGGGGTTTTCAAAGAATCTACCAATAACTCTGTTGCCTACGATTTCTTATTAAATTTTGATCGTTTTTTAGAAGGTCGTCCTAATCTTAAAAAATGGAATAATGGTGGTGTTCAAGCACATATGGTAATGCAACCTGGTGTCACTATTGATCAATTAAATAATAAGATTAAAGGTTTTTTAAAAACCAAGATAAAAGGTTTAGATCATACCTTATTTGCACAAAAATATTCGGAGACATATCTCTATGGAACGTACGAAAATGGGAAGCCCTCGGGTGGAAGAATTAGATATGTTAAGTTATTTTCTATGATTGCTTTATTCATTCTCATTTTAGCCTGTATCAACTTCACCAATTTATCAACCGCAAATGCATTTAGAAGATTAAAAGAAATTGGTGTTAAAAAAGCGACGGGGATTTCAAGAAGATTATTAATTCTACAATACTATGGAGAATCTATTTTAATGTCATTAATGTCTTTTGTTATTGCTATGATTCTCGTACTACTAGCACTACCTAAATTTAATGAGATCATTGGTACTCAATTATCATTTTCTTTTGATTTAGTAACGATAAATACATTTTTAGGTATTGTACTATTTGCAGGTGTTATTTCGGGAAGCTACCCTGCCATTTATTTATCTGGATTACGACCTATTCATAGTTTAAAAGGAAAACTCAATAGCAAGCATAGTGATTTTTGGATTAGAAAAGGATTGGTTATCACTCAGTTTTCTGTATCTACTACCCTTTTACTAGCTGTATTTATTATCTCCAAGCAGGTTAACTATGTCCAAAATGCAGATATCGGTTTTGAGAAAGATCAGATTATTTCTTTCAAGAAAGAAGGAGAATTAAATGAAGGCGATGAAGCTTTTCTTTTAGAAATAAAAAACATACCAGGCGTTTCTTCGGCCTCTCATATGTGGGGAGATTTATTCAATCAGATAAGTGGTGGATCTGGTTTTCAATGGAAAGGTCAAAAGGAAGAAGAATCAAAAATACAATTCAGTTTTGTAGAGGGAGGTTATAATATGATTGATTTACTAGATCTTGAGATGGTAAAGGGAAGGTCTTTTTCTAAAGAGTTTGGTCTTGAGAATGAACGAATCATTCTTAATGAAGCTGCTATTAAATTGATAAACTACGGGGATAACCCTATAGGAGAAAAAGTGTATTATGATGGCTACAAGACCATTGTAGGTGTCGTAAAAGATTTTCATTTTGAGTCGTTGTACGAGCCTATTAAACCTATGTTTTTTATCCTTTCTGATGGTGATAATTTTATTGTTAGAATAGATAATAGAGAGGCTATTGCCAAGATCGAAGCTTTACATAGCCAGTTTAATCCAGAGATCCCTTTTGATTTTAAATTTATAGATGAAAATTATCAAGCATTATATACCTCTGAAAAAAGAGTAGCTACACTCTCTACTTACTTTGCAGGAATTGCCATTTTAATTTCATGTTTAGGACTTTTAGGGCTTGCCATATTTACTGCTTCTCAACGAAGAAAAGAGATCGGCATTCGTAAGACATTAGGGCAACGAAAAAGCCAAATCACCTTACTTCTTTCCAGTGAGTTTGCAAAGTTAGTAAGTGTCTCTATGGTTATAGGGTTATCTATTGCCTTTTTACTCATGCAAAATTGGCTCTCGGATTTTGCTTACAAAATAGCTTTAAAACCATCCTATTTTATTATGACTGGTATAATCACACTTTTTATAGCATTAGCAACAGTAAGCGTTCAGGCTATACGGGCTGCAAATAAAAACCCTATAGACGCATTAAGAGAAGAATAAT
Organism: uncultured Dokdonia sp.; assembly: GCA_947503305.1. Taxonomy (GTDB): domain Bacteria; phylum Bacteroidota; class Bacteroidia; order Flavobacteriales; family Flavobacteriaceae; genus Dokdonia. The sequence goes on along the minus strand of CANNDF010000002.1, from coordinate 494,764 downwards.
TACCCATCAAAAAATCAAACAATGATCAAACATAATCTCCTTTTATTCTTTAGAAACATCAAGAAGTACAAAACTACCTTCTTTATTAATCTTATTGGGCTTTCGTCTGGTTTAACCTGTGTATTATTGATTGCATTATGGGTAGTAGATGAACTAGAGGTTGATACTTTCCATGAGAATACCGTATATCAAATATGGAATAAATTTGAAACTCCTGAAGGCACACGCGTGATGACATGGACTCCTCCGGTGTTACCAGATGCTATGCTAGCACAATTACCTGAAGTCATCTATGCAACAGCACAGACACTTCCTGAATGGTATAAAAACACACCTCTTCGTGTAAATGGTAAAACCACAAAAGCTTCAGGAATTTTTGCACAAAAAGACTACTTCACTATTTTTTCTTATCCATTGATAGAAGGCAGTAAAAATCAAGTCTTAACAGACATAAATACAATAGTTATTTCAGAATCACTTGCAAAAAAATTATTTGGATCCCCAGAAGCAGCGATAGGAAAAGCCATAGAATGGGATCTTATGAAAACTCAAGCGACCCATCAAGTAAGTGGCGTTTTTAAAGACATTCCTTCTAACTCAACAACTCAATTTGATTACGTACTCCCTTTTGAAGCATGGAAAAATGCCATTATACATTCTGGAGGAGAGATCAATTGGGTAAGTAATAATCCTGCAACCTATATCGTATTAAAAGAAGGAACAGATGCCAAAGAATTTGCATCAAAAATAGAAGGGTTCTCAAAACTACAGAACGAAGATGTAACAGCAGATCTCGTAATGACAAAGTATTCATCTAACTACCTCTACGGAAATTTTAAAAATGGAAAACAAGTAGCAGGACGTATGGATTACGTATACCTATTTTCTGTAATTGCATTATTTATTCTAATTATTGCATGTATTAACTTTATGAATCTTTCTACAGCAAATGCTTCAAGAAGACTTAAGGAAATTGGTGTTAAAAAAGCGTTGGGTTCAAGTAGAAAAACTTTGATTTTACAATACTTTAGTGAGTCTATACTTACTTCATTTATAGCGCTATTAGTAGCTTGTATACTCACGATCATTATGATTCCTACATTCAATGATATCACAGGAAAATCATTGTCTTTTGAGTTAGATCTTGTAAAAACAGGCTTGGTACTCTCTATTGTACTATTAACAGGAGTTCTTGCAGGAAGTTACCCAGCATTACATCTTTCTCGATTTAACCCTGTATCCATATTAAAAGATCAATTAAAAAGTTCCTGGAGTGAATTATGGATTCGTAAAGGGTTGGTTATTTTCCAATTCTCGTTATCCATCGTTTTAATAATAGCTGTCCTACTTGTTTCCTTACAAGTACAATATGTCCAGTCCAAAAGCTTAGGACTAGATAAAGACAATGTTATCTATTTTGGTGAAGAAGGACGTCTAAAACAACATAAAAAAGCATTCTTAGAAGAAGCCAGGAAAATCCCAGAAATTGTAAACATAGCAACTACTAGTCAAAATATTATAGGCGCAGATATAAACATGACAGCTGGAATGGTATGGTCTGGAGACCAGGAGGAGCGCAGATCTCGTTTTAATGAACTACGTATAGGACATGATTTTATAGAAACCATGGGTATGGTTTTAAAAGAAGGAAGGGCATTCTCAAAAAAAATTACGACCGATAGCACTTCGATTATTTTTAATGAGAAAGCCATTAAAATGATGGGATTAGATACCCCTATTGGCCATACCGTTCGTTATGGGGATATTGATTATACCATAATAGGCGTACTCGAAGACTTTCACTTTAAGTCATTACGAGAAGAAGTAAACCCTATGTTTTTTAGATTGGAAAACAAAAAACGCTCTTCAGAGCTTGTTGCCAGAATTGCAAAGGGAAAAGAAGAAATTGCTCTTACAAAATTAGCAAAAGCATATTCACAATTTAACCCTGGTTATTCATTTGATTATACTTTTTTAGATAGTGACTTTCAAGCTCAATATGTTGCCGAACAGCAAGTAAACAAATTATCCAAATACTTTGCAGGCCTCGCTATAGTAATCTCTTGTCTAGGCCTGTTTGGGTTAGCTACATTTACCATGGAACGCAGAAGAAAGGAGATAGGTATTCGTAAAACATTAGGGCAGGGAAAAACTCAAATCACTCTATTACTATCTAGTGAATTTGTAAAGCTTGTAGGGATTGCTATTCTTATCGGATTGCCTATTTCTTTTATGCTTTCGCAAAACTGGCTTTCGGGTTTTGCCTATAAAATAGATATAAAATTATGGCATTTCCTATCAGCAGGAGTCATCACAATGGGCATTGCATTAATTACAGTTATTACACAAACAATTACAGCATCTAATAAAAACCCTATAGAAGCATTACAACAAGAATAAATCAATCAAAAAACATAATCATGATCAAGCATAATTTATTATTATTTTTTAGAAATATTAAAAAATATAAGGTTACTTTTTTCATCAACCTTATTGGTTTATCTACAGGGCTAGCCAGTGTAATTTTAATTTATTTATGGGTAAATGACGAATTAAAGATTAATGCTTTTCATGAAAACGATAGTCATATTTATCAAGTAATGCAAAATTTACCAGAAGGCGATGATATAGATACCATTATTGAAACACCTGGCCTTTTAGCAAGATCATTAAAAAGTGATATTCCTGAAATTAAATATGCATCTAATGTAATTGCACCAAACTGGTTTGAAAATGAAAAAGGGATTATTTCACATGAGGATACGTATTTTAAAGCCAGAGGGCAATTTGTAGAAAAAGACTATTTAAAAATATTTTCATGGGAAATTATTCAGGGAGATAAAAATACAGTGCTAACCGATAAAAATACTGTATTACTTTCTGAAGCTTTTGCTAAAAAATTATTCCCTGATACGACTGATATTATTGGCAAAACAATAGATTGGGTTCAAGAAAGTTCCAGTGGAAAATATGTTGTGAATGGTGTATTTAAGGATGTATCTAATAATTCTACAGCTCAATTTGATGTCTTATTTAATTATGAATCCATACTTGAAGCCAATGCTTCAAATTTTAAAAAATGGAGTAATAGTAACCCAGAAACCTTTGTTTTATTACAGGAAGGCAGCAATATTAAACAAGTAAATGCAAAAATTAAAAACTATAGACGTGAAAAATATCAAAGTTTAAGAGGGACAAAATATCTCCATTATATTGGAACATTATTTCTTCAGAAATACTCAGATAGATATTTGTACAATGTATATGAAAATGGGGTACAAACGGGAGGGAGAATAGAATATATCTTTTTATTTTCAATCATTGCTATTTTTCTATTAGTCATTGCCTGCATAAATTTTATGAACCTTTCTACAGCCAAGGCTACTACACGATTAAAAGAGATTGGAGTAAAGAAGGTTATTGGAGCACATCGAAAATCATTGATAAAACAATTCCTTTTTGAATCTCTTATTATGATTTCGTTTTCTTTATGTGTTGCATTTTTAACAGTGATATTGATATTACCCGAATTTAATCATATTACTGGTAAAAGTATTTCCTTGAGTTTGTCTCTAGAAGTCGTATTGATTATTCTGGGAATAACTTTAGTAACCGGATTTATTGCAGGAAGTTACCCAGCCCTCTACCTATCCAGATTCAGGCCTATACGAATTTTGAAAGGGAAATTAGATACTTCTATAGGGGAAACATGGGCTAGAAAGGGATTAGTTATTATTCAATTTTCAATTTCTTTAATACTTATTGTCTCTGTGTTTATCATACATCAACAAATTAATTTTGTCCAAAATAAAAATCTTGGATATAATAAAGACAATGTAATTGCTATTAGCAGTGAAGGGAATTTATATGAGAGTAATGCATCTTTTATCAGTGAAATAAAAAATATCCCAGGAGTATTAAAAGCGACTAGTTTTGGGCATGATTTGGTTGGTGATGCAGGAGGTACAGGAGGTGTAAATTGGGAAGGTAAAGATCCTAATGCGAATATACAATTTAGTAATCTCGAAATTGATTTTGATTGGTTTGAACTTTTAGAGATTGAAGTTCTTCAGGGAAGAGTCTTTTCTGATGAATACGGAAATAATGAAGATAAAATAATATTCAATGAAGCCGCAATAGCAATCATGGGGCTTAAAGAGCCTATAGGAAAAACGGTTAAAGTCTGGGGAAAAGACCGACAAATTATAGGAGTTGTAAAAGATTTTCACTTTGAATCATTGCATGAGCGAGTCAAACCTTGTATGATGCAGTATTATGCAGATCTCTCTAATGTTCTGGTAAAAATTAAATCAGGAACTGAAAATAAAACGTTAAGTAAGATAGGGGCTGTTTATAAAGAATTCAACCCCGGTTTAACTTTTGAATACAAGTTCATTGACGATGATTATCAATCATTATATACAGCAGAAAAACGTGTAGCAACATTATCAAAATATTTTGCAAGTATCGCATTTATTGTTTCCTGTTTAGGTCTATTTGGTTTAGCAGCATTTACTGTAGAAAAAAAGCGAAAAGAAATAGGAATTAGAAAAACACTCGGTCAAGGAACTCAACAAATTGTCATGTTATTATCTGGTGAGTTTATGAAATTAGTATTTACTGCTATTGCTATAGGTCTTCCGATAGGTTATTTAATAATTACTAATTGGTTATCCCGCTTTGAATATACAATAGATCTACAGATATCTTATTTCCTTATTGCAGGTTTTACGGTACTCGCATTAGCATGTATAGCAGTAGGGTTTCAAACAGTTAATGCCGCTAGTAGAAATCCAATAGACGCATTAAGAGAAGAATAAACATCAATCAAAAAAATCATGTTACGACACACCTTTTTGTTATTTTTTAGAAATATTAAAAAACATACCTATTCATTTTTAATCAATATTATTGGGCTTTCGGCTGCACTTACCTGTGTGATTCTAATATCCTTATGGATAAAAGATGAGATACATATTGATACATTTCATAAAAATGAGGCTTCTATTTATCACCTATTAGAGCGCTCTCAGCGCCCTAGTGGAATTAATATAGGACATACAAATTCTGGACATATTGGAGAACTATTAAAAGAACATATGCCAGAAATAGAAGAGTCTGTAGAAGTTTTAAAATATCCAAATGACGCTACTCTTTCTGTAGATGACCTAATAGTAAAAGCAGATGGCTATTATGTAAGCAAAGAATATTTTAATGTGTTTTCTTTCCCATTACTTCATGGGACTACAAATACCTTATGGGAGAACACAAAAAGTATTGTAATCTCTGAATCGTTAGCCCAAAAGATATTTGGCACATCAAACAATGTCATCGGAAAAAGTATTGAATATCAGAACAAAGAAACCTATACTGTATCTGGTGTCTTTAAAGACACCCCTATGCAATCTTCTCAACAATTTGATTTTGTTTTTTCATTTGAAGAAGAGCAAGCAAAGCATACATATCTCAGGGACTGGGGAAGTCAATCTACACATATCTTTTTTAAGATGAAACCCAATACAGATATAAACGCCTTCAATACTAAAATTGAAAATTTTATTGCAGTACAGACAGACAACCAACGTACCAATCGCAAACTATTCTTAGCAAAACATTCTGAAGAATATCTCTATGGCAATTATGAAAATGGAGTACAAACAGGAGGCAGAATTACATACGTTCGATTATTTGGCATCATTGCCATTTTTATTTTGACCATTGCCTGTATCAATTTCATGAATCTCTCTACAGCACGCGCTTCCCGAAGATTCAAAGAAATTGGTATTAAAAAAACCGCAGGTGCTTCTAGAAAATATCTTATACTTCAACATCTTGGTGAATCCATTGCAACATCCAGTTTTGCCATGTGCATTGCCATTATTGTTACGTTATTGATTTTACCACAATTTAATTCAATTATAGAAAAAGAATTGATTCTTCAGTTTAATGGTATGCAACTTACTGCTATTATTGGAATAGCATTATTTACTGGATTACTTGCAGGGAGCTACCCTGCATTATACCTATCTGGTTTTAACCCTACAGAAATACTAAAAGGAAGATTACCTAGCTTGGGTAACGAAACCCAAATACGAAGAGGACTCATCATCGTACAATATAGTATCTCTATTATACTCATTGTCTCTGTACTCGTTATTTATAAACAAATAGAATTTATACAAACTCAAAACCTAGGATATTCTAAAGATCATATTATCCATTTTGATCGAGAAGGCAAAACAATGGATGACAAAGCTATTGAAGCATTTCTTAGCGAACTCAAAGATATTCCTGGTGTTATAGATGCATCTTCTACCCGAAATAAAATGGTAGGTCAACCCTGGGGAGTCGGAGGTGTACAATGGTCAGGAATGGAACCTAAAGATTATGCTATCAGCTTCCAAAATATGATCGCCTATTATGGAGCTATTGAAATGATGGATATAGAACTTATAGCAGGAAGACCCTTTTCAAAAGAATTTACACAGGAACATACCAAAGTACTATTTAACGAAGCAGCTATAGCAACAATGAACCTTGAAGACCCTGTTGGAAAAATTGTAAATTTCAGAGGGATGGATAGAGAGATCATAGGCGTAGTAAAAGATTTTCACTTTGATTCTTTTCACGAAAGTATAAGCCCTATGATTATTAATATGTGGCCAGAACGCTTGACTAAAATCCTTGTTAAGCTAGCATCTGGACAAGAGGAAGAAACTCTTTCCCGAATTTCTTCATTTTATAGTGGGTACAATCCTGGATTTCCTTTTAATTATACATTTTTAGATGAAAATTATCAGCAACTATATCAGGCAGAAAAAAGAGTTGCAACACTATCGCAATACTTTGCAGGCTTAGCAATTATCATATCATGTCTTGGACTCTTTGGGCTTGCTGCTTTTACAGCAGAACGAAGAAAGAAAGAAATTGGAATCCGTAAAACATTAGGACAAAGTAAAACAAGAATCATGGTGTTACTTTCCAGTGAGTTTGCAAAACTTGTAGGTATTTCAATTATTATAGGATTACCCATTGCATTCTTGCTTTCGCGAAACTGGCTTTCTGGATTTGCTTATAAAATAGAATTACAACTTTGGTATTTCCTTGCCGCAGGAGTTACAGCACTTATAGTTGCAATGGCAACCGTAAGCACACAAGCCATAAGAGCCGCAAATAAAAACCCTATAGAAGCATTAAGAGAAGAATAATCATTTAATATAGATCATATGCTAACTAATTATATCAAAATTGCCTGGCGGAATCTTATAAAAAATAAGATGAGCACTACAATCAATATCCTCGGTTTATCGATAGGTATAAGTGCCTGTATAGTTATCTTATTGTTTGTTAATTATGAACTTACTTTTGATAAATATCATATAAAATCAGATCAAACCTATCGTGTTGTTCAACATACAAAAATGCCTGATCAAACGCTGTATTGGAACACTACAGCGTACCCACTGGCTCAAGCATTACGAGAAGATATCCCAGAGATAGATATTGTGACACAAATTGCAGGGCCTATGCGCAGGCATTTTGAGTACAAAAATGAGACTGGAAAATCCATAAAATTTGAAGTCCCCTATGTAGTATTTGCAGATGCTCATTACTCTAATGTATTTAATATACAATGGCTAGCTGGAAACCCCGATGAAGCACTAGCAGTTGAAAATGGTGTCGTACTCACAAAATCTCTTGTAGAAAAACACTTCAGTAAAACATCAAATAATTATGATACAATTCTAGGAAAAACATTATTTCTTAATAGTAAAGATCCCCTTACTGTTACCGGGATTATTGAGAATGCACCTGGCAATACAACTCAAAAATATACAATGCTTATTGCCTACTCTTTTTTTAAAAAACACAACCCTTATCCATCCGAAAATTGGTCAGGAAACTACCAAGGAACAACCTTTATCACAACAAAAAATAAAGAGATTAAAACAGGTCTAGCATCTAAAATAAACACTTGGAAAAAGAAATACTTAAAACCTGAAGATGACAAACGGATCACATACGCATTGCAACCTGTATCCGAAATTCATACAGAAACCTTATATGGAAGTAGTCCTGGAGGGTATACTATCCCTCTAAAAACACTCTATATAGCAGGTGTTATTGCATTGTTTATTTTAGGAATCGCTATTATAAATTTTATCAACCTAGTAACCGCACAATCAATAGCACGATCTAAAGAAGTAGGAATCAGAAAAGTGTTAGGAAGTAGGCCTCTAGATTTAATATATCAGTTTGTATTTGAAAATAGTCTACTCATTATTATCACAATTCTTATATCATTAGGTATCACTATGGTATTATTACAGTTGCTTAATGACAAACTATCAGTGATAGATTTACAACTTGCTTTGCAATGGGACCATATAGGTATCGTGATAGCTATAGGAATACTAACCATCGTATCTGCTGCTATTTATCCTGCGCTTATTCTGGCATCATTCAAACCTATACAAGCCTTAAAAAATCAATTTAGTATTAAAAATCGTACAGGCTTATCACTTCGTAAATCATTGATATTATTTCAATTTATAGTAGTGCAGCTATTTGTAGTTGCTGCCATTATTGTTTCACAGCAGATGCAACTTTTTAGTAATGGGGATGTAGGGTTTTCTAAAGAAGCTATTATCATAACCGAAGCACCTGAATTTTCAAAATTAGACATCTACAAAGAGGCATTATATCAGGATGCGTCTATAACAGATGTCGCTTTTGGGTCAGGTCCTCCTATGGCAGTAAACGGATTACAATTAGGCACCAATTACAGATTATCAGGAACTCCTGTAGAAACAGCTATGGAAAGTGAAATGAAAATTGCGGGGCCTAACTACTTAGATTTTTACGGATTAGAACTTATAGCGGGCCGTAATATATCTGAAAATAAAGAAGCCTTTGATGAGTTTATAGTAAATGAAAAAGTAATTCAAGCCTATGGGTGGACTCCTCAGGAAGCTATTGGAAAAAAAATAACCATAAATGAAGGGGAAGCGTCTATAATAGGAGTTGTAAAAAATTTTCATAACAACTCATTGCAACACGAGATCACTCCATGTATTTTAATGAACTGGGCATACTTTAAAAATAATGCATTTATAAAAACTACAGATATCAATGCTACTACGCTAGGCCTAATAGAAGATACTTGGAAGCAATCATTTACAAGAGGAATTTACCGCTATCATTTTTTAGATGAAGCGATCGCTCGAGAATATGCAATAGAACGTCTTATTTTTAATGGATTTACGACCTTTTCTATTCTTGCCATATGCATAGGATGTCTAGGACTTATGGGTCTTATGTCATTTATTACGGCTAGAAGAACAAAAGAAATAGGCATCAGAAAAGTATTAGGAGCTACCCTATTTCAGAATGTAACTTTTTTTTCAAAAGAGTTTATTGGAGTTGTTCTGATTGCTTTTATAATCGCTGCCCCTATAGTCTATTACGCTATGAACAGTTGGCTAGAAAGTTTTACTTATAGCATTACAATGACACCCTGGATGTTCATCATTGGAGGTCTTTTAACACTTGTTCTAGCAATAATTACCTGCAGTTTTCAATCCATAAAAGCTTCACTCGCAAATCCAATAAAAAGTTTACAAACTGAATAAATTTATCAATCAAAAATCAAAATATGTTATTAGAATTAAGCGAAATATTTAAATGGGTTACCACAGGAGGAAATCGGACATATCTATTAAAAGGGATCAATATAGAGGTTCAGGAAGGAGAATTTATCTCTCTTATGGGACCTTCAGGTTCTGGAAAATCTACCTTACTTAATGTCATAGGAATGCTCGATCATTTTGATGAAGGTGTTTATCATTTTCTGGATGAACCCGTTCAAAACTTAAAAGAAAAACACCGCATAGAACTTTATAAAAAATACATCGGTTTTGTATTTCAATCCTATCATTTGATGGATGATCTTACTGTATATGAAAATATAGAAATGCCTTTATTATATCAGAAATATAGCTCTTCAGAACGTAAAGCACTTGTTGCAGATATGCTAGATCGTTTTAATATTGTAGGCAAGAAAAATCTTTTCCCTACACAATTAAGTGGTGGACAACAACAACTAGTAGGAATCGCCAGGGCCTTAATTTCAAAACCAAAATTGATTCTTGCTGATGAGCCTACAGGCAATCTTAACTCCAAACAAAGCGAAGAGATTATGCAGTTATTCAAAAAACTTAATGAAGAAGATGGTGTCACTATTATCCAGGCAACACATTCAGAGGCCAATGCTAGCTATGGATCACGTACAATTCATCTATTGGATGGACGTATGGTAAAAGGTTAAATAAAAATGGGGGAATCGTACGCTTTCGCGAAAGCGTACGATTTATAATTATTATACCCTAGGCAAATCACTTTCTTCATCTTTTAATGGTAATTGGGAAGCCCCCATTAGATACGCATCTACATGATGTGCTACTTGACGACCTTCTGAGATTGCCCATACGATAAGAGATTGCCCTCGACGCATATCTCCTGCCGTAAATACACCTTGAACATTGGTACTATAATTTACCGTAGACGCCTTTACATTACCTCTCAAATCTGTGTCTAGTCCTAATTGATCTATCAGTGTCTTTTCAGGTCCTGTAAAACCAAGAGCTAGTAATACCATATTACAATCCCATTTTTTTTCTGTTCCTTCAATTTCTTGAAGTTGAGGGCGGTGACCATCTTTTTTAATCCATTCTACCTCTACAGTAACGAGACCTGTTACATTTCCTTTGGCATCTCCTAAAAACTCTTTTGTAGAAATACTAAAAACACGCTCTACACCTTCTTTATGTGATGAACTTGTACGCAATCGCATAGGCCAGTAGGGCCATGGTTGCTCTTCAGGTCGTTCAATAGTAGGTTTACTTAAAATCTCAAAGTTTGTAACTGATAATGCTCCATGGCGATTGGAGGTTCCTATACAATCAGATCCTGTATCACCTCCGCCTATTACAATGACATTTTTATTTGCTGCCGTGAGCTCTTCTTCAAAATCGGTAAGACCATCAACACGTTCGTTATTTTGCTTAAGAAAATCCATCGCTTGGTATACTCCTTTAAGATGTGCACCTTTAATCGGGATCCCTCTTCGTACAGTCGCTCCACCACAGAGAACAATGGCATCAAAACTATTCTGTAATGTTTCTATACTAATATCCTTACCTACTTCAGTGTTAGTAATAAAAACAATCCCCTCTTCTTCTAAAATAGCAAGACGCCTATCGATTACATTTTTTTCCATTTTAAAATCAGGGATTCCATAACGCAACAACCCTCCTATTTTTGAATCACGTTCAAAAACGGTCACGGAATGACCCGCCCTATTGAGTTGCTGTGCAGTGGCCAATCCAGAAGGGCCAGATCCAATAACCGCAACCGATTTTTCTGAACGATGCAAAGGAGGTTGTGCAATGATCCAACCTTCGGAAAAGGCACGTTCTACAATATTTTTTTCAATATTTTCTATACTTACTGGATCTTCATTAATTCCTAAAACACATGCTTCTTCACAAGGGGCAGGACATAACCTTCCTGTAAACTCAGGAAAATTATTGGTAGCATGCAGTATCTGGGCAGCTTCTTTCCAACGACCTTTATAAACCATGTCATTAAAATCCGGTATTAGATTTCCTAAAGGACACCCACTATGGCAAAATGGAATCCCACAATCCATACATCTCCCTCCTTGTTTTTTGAGCTCTTTTTCTTTTAAAGGAATAGTAAACTCTTTATAATCTTTAAGACGATCTTCTACAGAAGCATACGTCTCATCTACTCTTTTGTATTCTAAAAATCCTGTTACTTTTCCCATAGCATTATGCAGTTATTGTATTTTCTTTTTCTAATCGGATAAGTGCTTGTTTATATTCTTCAGGAAGAACTTTTATAAAGTGCGTAAGTTCTTTTTCCCAATTTTCTAATAATCGCTGTGCCAGCGGACTTAAAGTAGCATTGTAATGATTTTCAACAAGGCGTCTCAATTGATCTTTATCTTTACTCTCAGTAATAGGATCTAGATTAAGTCCTTCGAGACTTGTATTTTGAAAAAGGGACCCTTTCTTATCATATACATAAGCAATTCCTCCACTCATTCCAGCACCAAAATTGCGTCCTACCTCTCCTAAAATAACAGCAACACCCCCAGTCATATACTCACACCCATGATCTCCTATTCCTTCTACAACAGCCCTTGCTCCAGAATTACGAACACAGAAACGTTCTCCAGCTTTTCCATTAATATAAGCTTCTCCAGATGTTGCGCCATAAAAAGCAACATTTCCTATAATAACATTTTCTTCTGGAGTGATGGTCGCATCTTCTGGCACACGCACAATAAGCTTAGCTCCAGACAGCCCTTTCCCTATATAATCATTTGTATTTCCTGTTACAGAAAGTGTAAGCCCATGAGTAGCAAAAGCACCAAAACTCTGACCGGCAGACCCTGTAAAATTGATTTTTAATGTATTCTCGGGAAGCCCTTGAACACTATATATCTTTGAAATCTCATTACTCAGAATAGCACCTACGGCACGATCTTCATTAGTTATAGGAAAGTCAAGTACTGTTTTTTCTTTTCTAAAAAGAGCTGGATGAGCTTTCTTTATAATTTCAAAATCCAATGATTTTTCCAGATCATGTTGTTGTATATCTGTATTCCGTATGGCAACTCCTTCAGCAGCCTTTACTTCATGAAGAATAGGTGATAAATCTATACCTAATGTCTTATATGATTCTATGGTTTTATTACGATCTAGTTTATGTACTTGCCCAACCATTTCGTTAACCGTTTTAAAACCAAGTTTTGCCATAATTTCACGTAATTCTTGGGCTACGAAATACATAAAGTTAACCACATGTTCTGGCTTTCCTTTAAATTTTTTACGCAATTCAGGGTTTTGAGTAGCAATCCCCACAGGGCATGTATTAAGGTGACATACCCGCATCATAATACACCCCGAAGCTACTAATGGTGCTGTTGCAAACCCAAATTCTTCTGCTCCTAATAAACAAGCAATCGCTACATCGCGACCCGTCTTTAATTGACCATCACATTCTAAAACTACACGACTACGAAGATCATTCATTACTAGCGTTTGTTGCGCTTCGGCAAGGCCTAACTCCCATGGAAGCCCTGCATGTTTTAAAGAAGTAAGTGGAGTGGCTCCTGTACCGCCATCATGTCCAGAAATAAGAATAACGTCTGCTTTTGCTTTTGCAACACCAGCTGCTACCGTTCCTACTCCTATCTCTGAAACTAGTTTTACGTTAATACGCGCCTCTCTATTTGCAGATTTTAAGTCATAAATTAATTGTGATAAGTCTTCTATAGAATAAATATCATGATGTGGTGGGGGTGAAATCAAACCTACATAAGGTGTCGAATTTCTAGTTTTTGCAATTTCTGGATTAACCTTAGAACCAGGCAATTGTCCTCCTTCACCAGGTTTGGCTCCTTGTGCCATTTTTATCTGAATTTCTGCTGCATTGGTCAAATAATTGGATGTCACTCCAAAACGTCCTGATGCCACTTGCTTAATAGCGCTATTCTTCCAGTCACCATTTACATCTTTATAAAATCGATCTTGATTTTCTCCTCCCTCACCAGAGTTGCTCTTCCCTTCAATACGATTCATAGCAACAGCTAGTGTTTCATGTGCTTCTTTGCTGATAGAGCCATAAGACATTGCGCCTGTCTTAAATCGTTTTACGATCTCTGTCCATGGCTCTACTTCTTCTATATCTATAGGGTCGTAATTTGTAAACTCAAACATGCCCCGAATTGTCATTAACTGTTTGGTTTGGTCATTAACTCGCTTAGCATACTCTGCATATACCTCGGGCTTATTACTACGTACAGATTCTTGAAGTTTTGCCACCGTAAGCGGATTAAAAAGATGGTGCTCCCCATCCCGTCTCCAGCGATAATTTCCTCCTATTTCAATATCGAGGTTTGCTGAGATATTTGCTTTAGCGAAAGCACGTTTATGACGCTTGGACATCTCTTTTTCAATAGTACGAAGTCCAATACCTTCTAACCTTGTAACCGTGCCAGGAAAATACTTTGTGACTACCCGTGTATTAATCCCTACACATTCAAATAATTGGGAACTTCGATACGAGTTTAATGTAGAGATCCCTATTTTATTCATCACTTTTAGAACTCCTTTCCCTACCGCTTTATTAAAATTTTGAATAGCTTCTTCTACAGTAACACTGGCTTCCTCTAGATCTCTACTGTGTTGTTCTATAATCTCATTAACCATATAGGGGTTAATAGCACTCGCACCATATCCAAAAAGTAAAGCAAAGTGATGTACTTCTCTGGGTTCGGCAGATTCAATAATCAAACTTAAACGCGAACGCTTTCCTAATTTTGTTAGTCCGTTATTAACATAGGAACATGCCAATAATGCTGGAATAGGCGACATCGTTTCGGATGTATTACGATCTGAAAGTATTACGATATTTGTCCCTTCATCTATTGCTTTTTCAACAGCTAGCAATGTTTCCTCCAAAGCATCTTCAAGACCATTATGTCCTCGCTTGGCTTCATATAAAATAGGAACTGAGGTTACTTTAAAATTTGATGTCTGATAACTCTTAATCTTATCCAGATCTTGTTTAGATATAACAGGGTTTTGGATTTTTAATTTTTTACAATGCGCATCATTAATTTCAAAAATATTGGCATCACTTCCTAAGGTAAGACTAATATCCGTAATAAGTTCTTCCCGTATTCCATCCAAAGGAGGATTAGTCACTTGTGCAAAAAGTTGTTTAAAATAATTATATAACAACTGTGGTTTACTAGAAAGTAATGCAATAGGAGCATCATTACCCATAGACCCTATAGGCTCTTTTCCTTGAATCGCCATAGGTAAGATAATTGTATTGATATCTTCCTGTGTGTACCCAAAACTAAGGAGTCTTGTTTTTAATGGCTTTTCATTTAAAAAAACAGGACATTCATTATAAGGAATATCCTTAAGGTGTACTAAATTTTTATCTAACCATTTTTGATAAGGATGCCTAGAAGCAATCTCTTCTTTAATCTCTTTGTCATTCACAATTCTGCCCTCATCCATATTAACCAGAAACATCCGTCCAGGTTCTAAGCGACCATGATATTCTATATTTTTAGGAGAAATGTCTACTACCCCCGTTTCTGAAGACATAATCACATACCCATCTTTTGTAACCGAATATCGAGAAGGACGCAGACCATTGCGATCAAGTACCGCCCCTATATAATTGCCATCTGTAAAGGGGATAGATGCTGGTCCATCCCAAGGTTCCATTAGACAAGCGTTATATTCATAAAAGGCCCTCTTTGCTACAGACATTTCTTTATTTTTCTCCCAGGCTTCTGGAACTAACATCATCATCACTTCGGGCAATGAACGGCCCGTCATCAATAATAATTCTACAACCATATCCATGGTAGCAGAGTCGGACTTATGAGGTAATACAACAGGTAATATGTTTTTAATCTCATCACCAAACAAGCTACTTTCCATTAATTCTTCTCTAGAAAACATGCGAGATACATTTCCTCGAAGGGTATTGATCTCCCCATTATGACACATATATCTGAAAGGCTGGGCAAGATCCCAGGTAGGAAACGTATTTGTAGAAAAACGCTGATGCACCAAGGCAAGACGTGTAACTACTGTAGGTTCATCAAGGTCTTTATAATATGCTTTGATATCCTGAGGACGTAAAAGTCCTTTATATATTATTGTCTTTGTAGAAAAACTAGGTAGATAGAAAAAAGAACTTTCTGAGAGCTTAGAGCTATAAATAGTATGCTCTGCTTTTTTTCTAGCAATAAATAATTTAAGATTGAATTCAAAATCTGTCATTTTTGCAGAAGTACGTTCTACAAAAATTTGTTTAACAAAAGGTTCTGTTTCTCTAGCAATTTCTCCAAGTACAGTATCATCTACAGGAACATCACGCCATCCTAGGATTGACAGGTTTTGTTCTTTTAGAGTATTTTCAAAAATAGAAACACAATACTCTTGTTGGTTTTGCTTTCGCGGAAGAAAAACATTGCTTACTGCATATGTTCCAGCAGCTGGCAAATTAAAATTACATTCTAACTTAAAAAAATCATGAGGAATATCAATTAAAATCCCTGCACCATCTCCAGTTTTTCCATCGGCACTTACAGCACCTCGATGTTCTAACTTTTCTAAAATTTCAAGTGCCTTATGAATAATATCATTAGACTTAATTCCTTTTAAACTACATATAAATCCAGCACCACAATTATCGTGTTCAAACTCTGGCAGATATAACCCTTGTTTTTCTAACATAAACTCATTTTTTCAAATAGAAATGGATGATTCCATCTTTACTAATATATAATGAGTTTTCACCTACGCATAATGCCCATTATATTATTATGAGTATCCCATTTTTTAATACAAAAAAATTAAAATATATAAATAATAAGGGGGTAAAATTGTGATTTTCGAAACCGTTTTTCTAGTATCCTAAAATAGGAAAAAACACGAAAACGTTATCGTAAATTCAATAAAACTGATTTTTTATAAAATTATTTCTAAAAATTAACATAAAAATTAAAGTTTCTTCAAAATTCATCATTTAGAATTCTTAAAATTTGACACTTAAAATTGAATACCCCCAAAATTTATAGGGTATAATATTGTATATT
Organism: uncultured Dokdonia sp.; assembly: GCA_947503305.1. Taxonomy (GTDB): domain Bacteria; phylum Bacteroidota; class Bacteroidia; order Flavobacteriales; family Flavobacteriaceae; genus Dokdonia. The sequence continues at coordinate 478,047 of CANNDF010000002.1, read as the reverse complement.
CACAAAAATTATATTCTGACCCCCATTTTTTTGAGGGTTAGAAAACAATTTAGTTAGATTTGGCGTGATTATGAATCATACAAATCAACTATTATGACTAAAAAATTGACGTTTACATTACAAATAGTATTGTTAGCTATGGGATCTTTATTTGCACAAGAAGAAACCGAAGAGAAAAAAAAGAAATTTACTGTAAGTGGAAGCTTAGACACCTACTTTAGACAAAACATTGACGGACCTAATGGAGAAGACGCAATTGCTCCAAATACTGCCTTTGCAAATCTTGATGGTTTTGCATTAGGAATGGCAAATGTAATAGGAAGCTTTGAAAGTGGAAAAGTAGGAGCCGTAGCCGATCTTGTTTTTGGACCTCGAGGTGAGGATGCAACATTCTTATCGCCATTTTTACGACCAGATGGAAGTTCAAATATTATTAACCAGTTATATGTGTATTGGGATGTTTCTGAAAAAGTAACATTGACTTTTGGAAACTTCAATACCTTCTTAGGCTATGAAGTGATATCCCCTGTAGATAATTTTAATTACAGTACATCCTATATGTTCTCATATGGACCTTTTTCCCATACAGGAATTAAAGCAGATTTTGACTTATCAAATGAATGGACAGCGATGCTCGCAGTACTTAACAACACAGATGCAACAGAATTCAACTTTGATAACGACTTTACTGCAGGAGCACAAATAGGATATAAAAATACCTATCTGAATTTCTTATACGGTAAGCAATTAGGAAATACAGAAGCTACATTTCAAGTAGACCTTACCACAAGCCACAATATCTCTGAAGAATTTTTCCTAGGTATAAATGCAACCTACAATGATACTGACGGTGTTGGTTTTTATGGGGCTGCTCTCTATCCACAGTACAAAACTTCTGAACGCTTAACAATAGGAATACGTGCAGAGTACTTTGCAGAAACTGAGTTTGGCGCAGGTGCTATAGGAGCATATGATGCAGACGGTGACGCAAATGTAATAGACCTTACTCTTACGGGTAGTTATGAAATAGGAGACCTTATCATTAAACCTGAACTACGTTTTGACACTACAAGTGAAGATTCTTTTCTAGATACTGACCTAGAACCATCAGATTCTTTGACTTCGTTTTTAGTCGCAGCTATATATAAATTTTAATCAAATATGTAATTATGAAAAAAGTAGAAGCCATTATCAGAAAATCTAAATTTTCGACGGTAAAAAAAGCACTTCACGATGTAGGTGTCAACTTCTTCTCATATTGGGATGTTACCGGACTTGGTAATGAAAAGAAAGGATCTGTATACCGAGGAGTATCTTATAGTACCAGTGATATCCAGAGACGTTACCTCTCTATTATTGTGAATGATGATTTTGAAGAGATAACTGTCAATACCATTATTGAAGCTGCAAAAACAGGAGATGTAGGTGATGGTAAAATCTTTGTTTCTGACATCAAAGAGTGTTATAGAATACGAACCGGCGAAAAAGGCGGACAGACATTAAACTAATCATCAATTTATACGAAATACACTATGGAAATTTTAACAACTAATAATGTATGGATGATGATCTGTACAGGACTCGTTTTTTTTATGCATTTAGGGTTTGCCTTTTTGGAGATAGGCCTTACTCGTCAAAAGAATACTATCAATATACTATTTAAAAATATTTTTATAATCACTGTAGGCTTATTATTATATTGCCTTGTTGGTTTTAATCTAATGTATCCTGGAGAATTTAATGGGTTTTTAGGATTTGCAGGATTTGGACTAGATGCTCCTAGAGATGCAGCAGGAGCATTAGACTTAGCGTATAATGAAGGATATACGTATTGGACAGATTTCTTATTCCAAGGTATGTTTGCAGCTACAGCAGCTACTATCGTATCTGGTGCGGTAGCAGAACGAATCAAGATAGGCCCATTTATGATTTTTACAATTTTATATGTAGGTCTTATCTATCCTATTGCCGGTTCATGGAAATGGGGTGGCGGATTTTTACAAACCTTAGAAACACCATTTTATGATTTTGCAGGTTCCACGCTTGTGCACTCTGTAGGAGGATGGGCAGCTTTGGTTGCTGTATACCTTCTCGGATCTCGTATTGGAAAATTTAAAGAAGGAAAACCACAAGCAATACCAGGGCATAATATCCCATTGGCCACAGCAGGCGTTATTATTTTATGGCTTGGGTGGTTTGGATTTAATGGAGGCTCAGTATTATCTGCAGATCCTGCACTTACATCATTAACACTCGTTACCACTTCGCTAGCCGCTGCCGCTGGAGGAGTAGTTGCATTTCTAGTATCTACATTTATGTATAAAAACTACGACCTCACCATGTTTCTTAATGGAATTTTAGGAGGTCTTGTAGGAATAACTGCAGGTGCAGACCAGATGAGCCCTACCGATGCTATTCTTATCGGTAGTATTGCGGGAGCTATTATTGTATTTGGAGTTTCCTTAATAGATAAACTACGACTGGATGATCCAGTTGGAGCTATTGCGGTTCATTTAATATGTGGTATATGGGGGACTCTTGCTGTAGGGATCTTTGGTGAACTGGCAGGAGGCGCACAATTTGTAAGTCAACTTATAGGGGTAGGATCGTATGCTGTTATATGTATTATCTCCTCTTTTATTATACTTTATGCGCTTAAGAAAACAATAGGAATTCGCGTCTCTGAAAAAGAAGAATTAGAAGGTCTCGATAGTCACGAGCATGGTATGAATGCCTATCCTGATTTTCGCTTAAATGAACATTAACCTTTTTTGCTCACTAATCTTTAAAAGCCTCGATATACTCGAGGCTTTTAAATTTTTATAATGTATTCTTCTGTATAAAGGTTTTATTTATGCTTTCGCGAAAGCATAACATTCCTTATTTTAGTTATCCCAAAACTATTTATATGAGCAAAACCAACATCCTAATGGTATGTTTGGGCAATATCTGCCGTTCCCCACTAGCCGAAGGTATACTCCGTAACAAACTTGATCCTAATTATTTTACTGTAGATTCTACAGGAACAGGAAATTGGCATATAGGCAATCCCCCAGATAGACGTAGCATTACTGTTGCACAAAAAAATGGCATCGACATTTCAAATCTACGGGGAAGGCAATTTACAGCTCAAGATTTTAAAGAGTTTGACCATATTTATGTAATGGATAGCTCTAATCTTAAAAATGTATTATCCCTTGCTACCAGCAAAGAAGACAGTTCCAAAGTTTCCATGATTCTAGATACATTATTTCCTGGAGAAAAGGTAGATGTGCCCGACCCATATTATGGTGGTGAAGAGGGTTTTGAACGTGTATATGATATGTTAGACAAAGCTTGTGATATTATTTCTGAGAGATTGAACTCTTAAAATCATGAGTTTTGATTTTTGTATATTTAAAAAAAACTAATATATCATGAAAAAATTAATCCTACTCTTATTTTTTGCAACTACCGTTATGTACGGACAAGATCCAGATATCGATATTTTATTGGTCGCTGGAGGTTTTAGCAGTCCATTAGATCTTCAACATGCTGGAGATGATCGTTTGTTTGTCGTAGAGCGATCGGGAGCTATTAAAATTTTAAATGCCGACGGCACAACAAATCCTACTCCGTTTATAGATATTCCCGTGCTAAGCGGTGGAGAGCAAGGGCTTCTAGGCCTTACATTCCACCCTGATTATGCAACCAATGGTTTTTTCTATGTAAATTACACGAATTCCAGTGGTAATACTCAAATATCTCGATTTACAGTTACTTCAAATCCAGATATTGCCGATGTTTCATCTGAGTTTCAAATTCTGGAAGTAGCACAACCGTTTTCTAACCATAATGCGGGGGGACTTGCTTTTGGAGAAGATGGCTTCCTTTACATTGCATTAGGTGATGGAGGTAGCGGTGGCGATCCTGGAAATAGAGCACAGAACCCTGGAAATTTACTAGGTAAAATGCTCCGCATCGATGTAGACAATCAAGATGCCGGTCTTAATTATAGTATCCCAGATACCAACCCATTCATAGGGGATAGTGCTTTTAGAGGAGAAATATGGGATCTGGGGCTTCGTAATCCATTCCGCTTTTCTTTTGACCCAGAAACGGGCGCTATGTGGATAGGTGATGTGGGACAAAATGCTGTTGAAGAAATTAACCGAGGCACAGGTGGTGGTCACAATTATGGGTGGCGCTGTTATGAAGGAAGCAGTCCGTTTAATACCAGTGGATGTCCTGATGATAGTGAACTTACATTTCCAGTAGCAGAATATGCACAAACACCGCAAAGACGTTCTATCTATGGGGGGTATGTTTATCGTGGTAGTGATTTTCCAGATATGCAAGGCATTTATTTCTTTGGAGATTCTTTGAGTGGTGAGATGGCTTATACAGATGCTGCAGATCCTGGCGACATTACTTTTCAAAGTATTGGATCTGGCGACTTTTTTGTTTCTTATGGGATAGGTAATACAAACGAACTTTATATTATCGGACTAGGAAGTGGTAATATATATAGAGTTATAGATGCTAATGTGCTTAGCACAGATGATGTAAATACCAACGATACCTTTTCTTTATATCCTAACCCAGCGACCGATGAGTTACATATTCATATGAGCAATTTTACAGAAGAAAATTCTGAGACAATTCTTATCTATGACCTTATGGGTAAAGTAGTAAAATCAACAAAAACCAATACTCTAGATACTACGATTTCTATACAAGATCTTAGCCGCGGAATTTACCTCGTACAACTCCCCAATTCTGGGGTTGCACAAAAACTAATTATCCAGTAACACCATCTATGAGCGAGCCCCAAGCCAAAGGAAAATTATATCTTATTCCTACTACACTAGGAGAAACTAGTGCCTTGGAAGTAATTCCTATTTCTGTCAAGAAAGTGATCGAAATGGTCGATCATTATATTGTGGAAAATGAAAAAACTGCCAGACGTTCTATCAAGGCTATTTCTCCAGGAAAATCGCAACCAAAGCTTCAAATAAAGCTGTTAAATAAATATACAGACGAGCTAGAATTGCCTGCATATCTGGATCCTTGTTTTGAAGGAATCTCTGTAGGTTTACTTTCTGAAGCTGGTGTTCCCGGCGTTGCCGATCCAGGGGCAGATGTTGTAAAGATTGCACATCAAAAAGGAATACAAGTTGTCCCTCTAGTAGGACCATCTTCTATTCTTATGGCTATGATGAGTAGTGGTATGAATGGACAAAATTTTGCATTCAACGGGTATCTCCCTATTGAGCAAAAACAACGCAAAATGGAGATTAAACGTTTGGAAAAAATTTCATTTGAAACAGGGCAATCCCAATTGTTTATTGAAACACCGTATCGCAATGATAAGATGCTTCAAGATATTGTGAGTACCGTTCATAAAGACACTCTTGTTTGTGTCGCTTGTGATATTACCCTTCCAAGTGAATTTATACAGACTAAAACAGCAAGTTTTTGGAAAACAAATATGCCAGATTTACATAAACGTCCTGCCATATTTATTATTCATAAAGGGCTATAAACACAATACCCCGTTGATAAAAATATCATATCAATGAGGTATTGTGTTTATTTTAAATTTGAAGGTTTTGGGTACGCCCTTTGGACTTTTCTAATCATAGGGTCTAATCCGTTTATTTTTACCTCATACATCTCTTGTAATAAACGCCCTAATTTTCCTGTAGGAAACCCTTTTTGTCGAAACCATGTATAATAATACTCTGGAATATCTACTAGATATTCTCCTTTATATTTACCGAAAGGCATTTTGTAATGTGCAAGTTCTATAAGGTGATCTTGGGATGTATTCATCTATTCTCTTTCATAGACTTTTTCTCCACCCACATAGGTAGCTTTTACAGTAAGGAGTGGAATCTCGTTTTCGGGTACAGACATAATATCTTTATCCATAATGACAAAATCTGCAAATTTCCCTACTTCAATACTTCCTTTTTCTTGTTCTTCAAAATTTGAATAGGCTGCCCAAATAGTCATGCCTTTTAATGTTTCTTCTCTACTTAATGCATTCTCCATTCTATATCCTCCTTCTGGATAATCCTTTAAATCTTTACGGGCCACTGCTGCATAAAATGTATAAAAAGGGCTTACATGTTCTACAGGGAAGTCGGTTCCTAAGATGACTCTCCCAGATTTTTGTAATAGGTCTTTAAATGCATATGCGCCTTTTATACGAGAAGCCCCCACCCTATCTTCAGCCCAATACATATCGCTTGTTGCATGAGTAGGTTGTACTGAAGGCAATATCTTTGTTGTAAAATATTCAAAATCCTCTTGTGAGACTACTTGCGCATGCTCTACTTTCCATCGTGGATCCTCAATATTTTTTAATGCTTCTTTATAGGCTCTTAATACGACCACATTTGCACTATCTCCTATAGCATGTGTATTCATTTGATATCCTGCTTCTGCAATACGTTTAGAAAGATTTTGGATTTCTGCTACGGGTGTTATCATGGCTCCAAAATGGCCATCTTTATCGCTATATGGCTCTTTTAAAGCTGCGCCTCTTGACCCTAAAGCTCCATCTCCATAAACCTTGACAGAACGCACATTCAGGTAATCTGTTTTTACTTTTCCGATAGACAGGTAATGGTTTAGATTTTCAGAGTTATTACTAATCATTGCATAGACACGCATTTTAAGATCTCCTGATACTTGTAAACTATCAATCATATCAATGATATCCTTATTAAGTCCTGCATCATTTACTGTTGTAAGTCCATATGAAAAGCACACTTCTTGAGCTCCTTTAAGAGATGCTATGTTTTGAGATCTACTTGCTTTAGGCATTACAGCATCTACTAACTCTTGTGGTCTATCTACCAAAACTCCTGTGATATTACCGTCTTGCATTACAATCTCTCCCCCAGCAACCTCTGTAGTGTTAGTAATTCCTGCAAGATCTAGTGCCTTTTGATTAACAAGGTATGCATGTCCATCTACGCGTTCTAATGCTACAGGTATTTCAGGAAATAAGGCATCTAGTTTCTCTTTGGTTGGAAATTCTTTGATTTCCCAGTCATTTTGATCCCATCCTCTTCCCCTAAGAAATGTGGTTGAAGGTTTTGCTTTCGCGAAAGCGGATACACGTTCCAACACCTCATCATAGCTTGTCGTTCCTACTAAATCTACAACTTGTAGGTTCTGTCCTAATCCAAAAAAGTGGCAATGTCCATCAATCAATCCTGGAAGAATTGTTTTATCAGATGCATTAATGGTTTGTACTGCTGTGTACTTTGAAAGTATATCTTCTGTAGTCCCGACTGCTACAAATTTGTCATCCTTTATCGCAAAAGCGCTTGCCTTAGAAAAATCAGTATCTACCGTGTAGATATTTGCGTTTATGACAAGAAGGTCTGCATTTTCTTTTGGAATATCGCATGAAAAAAAAAGAAAAATCCCTAAGATTGACAAAAAAAAGGAGTGTCTCATGATAGTCTATTTATAAAGTCAAAAGATACGAAGACTTCTTAAATTATATGTGCTATAATAACACTCTAAATCTGCTTGAAAAGATCTCCTCTGATATTGTAGTAAAATCTATTCCTTCAAAATCAACATTTTCTAAATTATACCCATCACAACAGCTACTACCTGATACTCTTTGTATTGTAAAACTCACTATAAAATCAAATTCGTCCTCAACAAAAACTCTATATACACGTGGTGTGATCTCTAGATTTTCTGTCATTAAACCTTGACTATCGATAAATACAAACTCATCATCCATTTCAGATTCATCAAACCTAAATTGAATAGAATTGCCATCTTGATCTTCTACTTGTAATGATTCTCTTTGAAAAGTCCCATTTTGAAAAAGGTCTTCTCCTGTTTCTATCGAAATAAACTGTAACACAAGACTAGGTGGAGGAGCACATGAAACTGTATCACAATTTAGAATCGTATCAGATTCACATCTTACATACAAAATGAATATCGCTATGCAAAAAAATTTTCTCACCATCCAAGGATTGTATTACATGTATTTAGTACTAAAAATCAAAGCGATAGGTTGCTCCTAACATTCCTTGAAGCCCCTGTACTTCATAATTTAACCATTTTTCATAATTATCACTCAAGATATTATTGACTCTTGCAAATGCAGATAGTCTACTATTAATGCGATACCCTACATGAGCATTTGCATCCAGGTAACTATCTAGAGTTCTCACTTGAGGTTGCGCCAGTATGTCTAGCGGGCTATTTGCAAATAGCAAATCTTGACGTTCTCCTACATAAAATAAATTCACCCCTGCAAACCACTGTTCGGATATTTGATAATCTGCAAATAGCGATGCCGTCAAGTCTGGCAAATTCCATGCTTCTAATTCTGTATCTGTACTATATGAGTTGTAGTGAGCATTGACCTTCATCTTAAAATTACTATTCACATCAAAGTTTAGTTCTCCAAAAACCCCTACGGTCTCTATATCATCATAGACAATACTAAACGAATTTCCATTTAGAAAAGGAATACTTGATGACTGACCATTGATTGATGGATTAAATCTGTACAAGGCTTTCTCACTTTCGGATGTATAACTTGCTCTTAGGTTATAGCTTACATTATTTGATAATTTTCCTTTCATACCTATATACCCATCGTATTGCTTATCTGTAGGTGCTATGAGTAACGCAGGGGCTACAAATGGATTTTCTTGTGCAAAGTCATGATAATTATTTTGATGCAACTCTCCTTCTAATCCTCCATAGGCTATAAAGTAATCACCTACAACACGATAGGAGGCTGTAATTTTTGGGTACACAAAAAAATCGGTATCGCTATTTTCACTATCAATACTTGCAAATCCTGCTACCCCTAGATTTACTGTAAGGTCATCTCTTAATATCACAAGGCTAGGATTAATTCCTACATTCAATATGCTATAATTGATTTCTTGTTGCATAGGAAAAAAATCATTGGCAAAGTTTCCATTTACATAATCTAGTGTAAATGTTGTTGTAATATTTTCTCCTGCTATTGGAAAAGCTACAGTTGGTGTGGCGACAGCTCGTAATTCATTACTACTCTCTGAATCTCCAAAGTACCGCAATGTCGCTTTTCCTTCTTTAAAAATTGCATCTTTAAAATTTAGACTTCCATTGGCCCCTATCGTATAATAGGAATGAGTAACATCAAAGTCTTCTGTAATAATAGGAGCATCTGCCGGGCCTATATCAATAAGTCCTGGTTGTATTCCATACCAATTAAATACTTGATGTTGAACATCTAGATCTGTGCGCCATGCAAAATCTCGTTCTCTAGCTCCATAATTCAAATTTAAACGACTGTCGTAAAAGAAGTCATCTACAACAACATCGTCTATACCTCCTTGTGAAGAGTTATGATTTAAAAACACGCCAAAATCTTCTGTTCTACTGATTTGAAAATTACTGTAAAACTCTGCCAGTACCGATGTAAAACTTCCAAATCCTAGAGTTGCATAGTTATCATACAGTTTTAATTTGGGTTTTTTCTTTACATTGGCAGCTCTTCCTTTTACTGGAGTAAATGTGCTTGCTACGGGTACAGAAAAGATACCATAGGTTACTTTCTTCTTTGTTGTATTTACAGAGTCATTAAGGGTCGGTGTTGCTTTTACCTTAAACGCATCGCTTATCGCTGGAGTATAAGGTTTTACTACATTTACCACTTCTGTCCCTAGCGTTTCTTCTTCCTGAGCTATTACTGGAACAATGCTTAATGCAAAAATGAACAAACAAATAGTTTTATAAGATTTGATTTTATGAACTATCATGTATTGAGGTATTAATCTTAGATTGATGAAAAATTAGTTTCCGCCTTCTTCTACAGAAGAATTTGTTTTGGCTTCATTAGCTTTGATAAGTGCCAACTGTTCTTGTGCTTCTTGTACCGTTTCTGGGTAATCTTCAAAGTTGGTAATGACACTTTCGAGAATATAGGTTGCTTGATATGCATCTTCTAATGCATAAAAATTCTTAGCCATGAGTACGAGTCCTTTTGCTCCATACTCTTTATAACCGCTATAGTCTCTTGCCAATTCCTGAACCGCCGTATTTGATCCTTTAAAGTCGTTTTCTATATGCTTAAAATAGGCATCGTAATACAGTGCTTCTGCAGCTAAGGCGCCCGTCGCTATTTTTTGAACCTCGGAATATGCTGTTTTTGCACGATCCTCATCTCCTGTTTTTATAGATGCTCTAGCAATAATTACTTGAGCATCGCTTTTTACCGTATTATCAATTTTTGTGTTTGTCAATACTTTTTCTGCGTATGAAACAGCATCTACATAGCTCTCCAGCTCGTAATGTGATTTCATTAAGTTGGATTGTGCAAAGATGATATTCTGAGGAAAATCGGCTTCTGTTTCTAGTCTTCCTAATACTGGAATTGCTTCGGCATATTTACTTTCGGTTAAAAATACTTGTCCCAACCTAGCTAAAGCTTGCTCTGTAAATTCTGATCTTTCCTTTTCAATCACAAATTGATAGTGAGGAATTGTTGTGGAGTACTCTTCTTTGGCGAAAGCCAATTGTCCCAAATAAAAATGCGCTTTTAATGCATGCTGTCCATTAGGATAGGTTTCCAGATATTCTGAAAATAAACGCATCGCAGGATTTATATTATTTTCCAGGTATTGCTTTTCGGCAGATGTATATGCTGCATCATCTAGCTCTGCATCTTCCACATCTATAAAATCTAGCGTGCTTACCCATTGTCCATATTCGTTTACCCGTCCCAAATCAATATATATAAGCTTTGCAGTAGTTATTGCTTGTAACGATTCAGGCGTGCCCGGATAGGTACTTACCACAGCACGAAGAATGGACAGAGCTTCATCAGATTTTCCACTATTATCATAAATAAGTGCTTTTTTGAGCATGGCTCTAGAGATATATGAGCTTCTGGGTATATCTCGCATTAATTGATCATATGCCGCTATTGCTTGCTCATTTTTATTTTGAGATACATATACATTTCCAAGTTCATATAACGCATCATCACGATAGCTTGATTTTGGAAAGTTAGTTGTAAAGTTTTTAAGCCCTTCTATTTTAGATTCATTACGATCTACAAAACCATAACTCATTGATTTTTGAAAAACCGCATAGTCCTTATCTGCTGTATTAAGAGCAATCGCTTTATTATAAGCTTCTAATGCTGGCCAGTATTTACTAGATATAAAACGACTATCTCCTAATCGTAAATAGGCATCATTAGTACGTGCTATATCCTCCGAGTTTTGAGATGCAAATTGCTCAAAATAGGTAGCCGCATTGTCATACTCTTTATCAGAAAAATAGGCGTATGCTAGATTGTAATTAAGATCTTTATATTCGGGTGTTGTACTTGCAGCAGTGGTTTGTGCGTATTGCTTGTACCCTATTACTGCTTCCTTGTGATTGCTGAGCACATAATCGCATTCGGCTTGCCAATAGATAGCTCGTGCTACAAATTGTTCATCACGAGGTTCTTCAAGAGATTTTCCAAAGGTAACTCTGGCATCCAGATAATTCCCTGCATTGTATAATTCTACACCTCTATAGAAAGCTACTTTTTGATAGGCCACTTTGTTTTCAAAACTTTTTGATTTGTCCAGTAATACGAGGGCTTCTTTATAATTTTTTGATGTTATATATGAATCTATTAATAATGTTTCTAACTCTTCTTTTGCAGGGGTTTTGGGGTACTCTTTGATATAGTTTGATACTACTTGAGGTACTGTCTGATAGGCATTTCCTATTTCATAACTCAACTTTGCATAATTCAAACCACTATCTTCTTTGATTTTTTCATCAAAGGTCATTTCTGATGCATTTTTGAATGCATTTAAAGCCTGTTGCTTACGATCCGTTTTCAAGTAAGCTTCTGCTAAGTGGTAATAGGCATTTTGAGCAACTCGATTATTACCATCTACAATTTTATTAAACTCATTTATGGCGTTTTCGTAATCGCCTTGTTTGTAAAAGGTATATCCTAGTTGGTAATAATCTGTATTATTCCACTTACCGCGTTTTCCTTTATATTCTTTTAGATAAGGTAAAGCTTCCGTATACTTCTCTTGATTAAAAAGGCTTTCCCCTATGATTTTATTGAGTTCAGATTTTTCTTTTGGATTTGCATTAGGAAGTTGAGATTTTCCTTCGGTGATAGCTTCCTCAAATTTCCCAAGTTTAAAATTAAGATCTGCTTTAAAATAAGCGAGTTCTTCTTTGTAATCTTCTTCTCCTTCTACTTGCTCAAAAAGTTCGTCTGCTTCTTCATAGTCATCACCTTCGTAGGCCATAAATCCTAAGTAATACTTTGCCTGCGATCCATATTTTGGCGAGTCACTAACACGGTTTAGGTATTTTTTTGCCTGATCGTATTGCTTACTTTTATAATAGGAATATCCATTATTAAAATCAAATAACTCACGTGTTCCTCCCGTGAGTTTATCTTCATCTACGCGATCGTACCATTTACGTGCATAGGCATATTTTCCATTGTCAAAATAAAAGGATGCTACATCTAGAAAGGCCGCATTACGTTTTGTACTTGTAGGAAACTCTGTCACAAAACGTTGCATAAGGTCATCTGCTCCCTGTTGATTGAGACGTACAGCGGCATTTGCTATATAATAGGCACAATCTCCTTGTATGGTGTTATCACTAGATTCTGTCTTCACTTCTTCAAAAAGTGATTGTGCTGCTAGATATTGCTGACTGTTATAGAGTGACAACGCTTTGTTATATTTTACGAGGTCATCTGTATAAATAGCTGTTTGTTGCGCGTTAAGTATCGTTGTGTATAGTAGGAATGCGGTAATTACCGTGATTATTTTCTGCATAATAATCGATTGTTTTTTGAGTGATGTGAGGAAAAGTATGCTTTCGCGAAAGCATAAACTCATAACATTATAGATTTAATTTCTATCTCAAAGATACTTTTCTTCTTTATGCATAACGGGAGAAATACAGTATAATTATGTGGAGTTTTGAAAAGGAAATGAACAATGCCTTAATAAAGAGAAGAGAATAAAAAATGAAACTATTGTATCTATACTATTAACAATATGGTAAAGCTATAGTATGTGGTCAACTTAATTAATAATTTGTAAGAATTTTCTTAAAAAATAAATCATACGACTTCCCTTAAAACTATATATTTGCATCTTTTAAATTTTCATATGAAATTATATACTTTATTCGCATTTCTATTTATTATAGGCTCATTGCATAGCCAAAACAATTATGAACCAGGTTATTATATCGATAATTCGGGAACAAAAAAATCAGGTTATATAGAAAACTTAGACTGGAGAAGCAACCCTTCTCAAATCACATTTAAAAAATCTATAGATACAGACGAACGCGTTGTTTTACAAATTTCTAACATTCAAGAATTTACTATAAATGGAATAAGTAAATATGAAAAGCATATTGTAAATATTGATCGTTCATCTGATAATTTATCTAGCTTAGGCCCCCTTAGGGAGCCTGCAATGAAAAAAGAAAGCTTATTATTAAAAGTTTTAATAGAGGGTAGTGCAACACTTTATGAGTATGTAGATGGTAATCTTGTAAAATTCTTTTATAAGAAAGAAGATCTTATCTCTCCTCTTATTTATAAACGCTACATCAAAACAAATGGGGATATAGGCAAAAACAATTTTTTCAAACAACAACTAACAAATGATCTTATTTGTACATCCGGCAAGTTACCATCACTTGAGAATCTAAGGTATACAAGATCAAGCTTAGTTACTTATTTTGAAGCTTATGGTACATGTACAAACACATTAACCTCGATAGTCAGTAATAAGGAAAAAGTAAAATCATTCCGATTAAAAGCTTTAGGAGGTATAAATTTCAGTTCTATAAGTATAGACACCGATGATAGACGAGGTATTGATTATGGATCTTCGACAGGTTTTGTTGCTGGAATCGAACTAGAAAATATTCTTCCTTTTAATAATAATAAATGGTCAATTTTTATTGATGCCCGTTATCTTAGTTTTGAAGCAAATACAACATCTGAATTTGTTCTTATTGCCTCTAATGAAGTTAGAACTGAAAATGCGAGTATCGATTATTCTGCAATAGACTTTGGTATTGGAGCACGTCATTATATGTTTATAAATGACACAAGTTCTATTTACATAGGACTTAATTATTCTATAGATTTTATTTCAGACTTTTCGGCTACTTATGAATTCAGTAATGATTTAGAAACTTCTAGTGGTGTAGGTGCTATAGGACTTGCTATTGGGTATTCTAACAAGCGTATATCTGGAGAGCTTCGTTACAATACAAATAAAGATCATATTGGTTCTGAGTTTTTAAATAATAGTTCTGAATATTCTAATTTAATGATCACGCTTTCTTATAGTCTTTTCAAGTTTTAGACACTTTGTAAAATTCAAACCGCTACCCTATAATATTCAAATAGGAACTGTAAAAGATACATCCTGCTCATATTCTAGTATATTAGCTTCTTAAAGCTGTGAATAAGAGTATAAAAAACATACAACACCAGATATCTAACAGACCATATCTGTTTTTAATTCTGTTTGGAGTACTCTCCAGAGCGTTTATTGCTATTGCATATAGCGGTCAGGTATCAGAATTTAATGATACAGGGAGTTACCTCCCACTAGCAGAAAGATTAAGTACGTTCGACTTAAAAGGATACGATGGTATACGCACCCCTGGGTATCCTTTTTTATTAATGATCGCTAACCTTAACTTTCATCTTGTGGTTATTATACAAAGTATTCTAGGTATTGTCACATCTCTTTTTATATATGATACTAGTATACGTATTTTAAAGAGTATACGTATCGCTCTTTTTAATGGAATTAGTGCTTCCTTTTTTTTACATCTATTATTTTATGAGCGCGCTATCCTTACTGAGACACTTACGCTCTTTACATTAACATGGTGCTTGTGGTATCTTGTTAAAATAGATTTTTTTAAGAAACATAAAAGAATATCACCATCTTCTTGGCAGTTATGCTTCGTAGGGTTATTAACTACCATTGTGTTTTTAGTAAGGCCTATGTTTATTGTGATACCGCCTTTGATTACATTTTTTTACTTAGTTATATACAAAGATCAAAAGCTTATAAAATTAATCACAAAAGCTTTTATTATTTGTCTCCCCGCTACATTAAGTTATCAAGCATGGAGTTCGTTAAATGCATATAATACGGGCTATAAATCTGTTACTGCATTTTCTGGAGTCAACCTTGCACAAAATTGTGTGTCTTTTATTGAACATGCCAGTGATGAATATGCGCCCCTTCGCAATTTATACGTACATAAAAGAGATTCTATTATAGCCCATAAAGGAGATATATCAATGAGCATCTGGGCTGTATATGGCGAACTACAACAAAAAGAAGGGATTACGGTATATGAGCTTTCAGAAAGGCTAGACCCTATGAATAAAGAATTAATAAAAAATCATCCATGGCCATATATCAAGCAAGTAAGTATTTCTTGGAGAGATTTCTGGAAAGATGAATTGCTATGGAATTATAAAAAATTCAAAAACAAACCTTCAAAATGGATACTTTCTGGAACATGGTTATTTATTCAAAGACCTCTTTTATTTATTCTTACCATTAGTTTCCTAGCAATAAGTATATTAATGACCTATCATCGTATTAAAAAAAGACGTTTCCTGTTTGATTTTGAATTCTTTTGTGTCGCTCTTATTATAGGGTCTTCATTAGGGCAGGCACTTGTTATTTATGGGAACAATGCTCGTTTTTCTGTGCCTTTTACTCCTTTTATACTTCTTGTTGTTACTCACTATGTTTATAAAAAGTGGTATTTTAAAAAGAGTTTTTCTGTTCAATAGCAAGATTTGCCATACTTTTATCGTTAGATAATATCTTATATGTCAAGTCCAGTATTACATCTTAACAATGCTACTATCTATCAGAGAGAAAATCTTATTCTTTCTGATGTTAATGTCATAGTTCATCCAGGTGACTTTGTATATCTAATCGGAAAAACAGGGTCTGGGAAAAGTAGTTTTATGAAAACACTTTATGGTGATTTACCATTATCAGAAGGTCAAGGTGAGATTGTAGGATTTACGTTAAATGGATTAAAAGAAAAACAAATTCCATTTTTAAGAAGGAAATTAGGTGTCGTTTTTCAAGATTTTAAATTACTTAATGATCGTACTGTAAAAGAAAATTTGGTATTTGTTCTTAAAGCTACTGGTTGGAAAGATAAAGCTGCTATCGATGCCAAAATAGATGACGTATTAGACAAGGTTCGTATGAAAAGTAAAGGATTTAAATTTCCTTATCAATTATCTGGAGGAGAGCAACAACGTGTAGCTATAGCCAGAGCACTATTAAATGATCCCGAACTTATCCTTGCAGATGAACCTACAGGAAATCTGGATCCACAGACAAGTGTAGAAATTATGGAAGTATTGCAAGAAATTAATAAGAATGGAAATACCATTCTTATGGCAACACACGATTATGCATTACTACTTAAATACCCTTCCAAAACATTAAAATGTGATAACAACAAAGTTTTTGAAGTCGTACAAAAAACCGTATAGCTTTATAAGCGTCTTAAAATGTATCACCTTGCCAAAAAAATAGCCAAAACTATACTTCCAAAATCATTTTTGTTAAATAATGAGATGCTACTACGAAAATTATTTTCCTTAAAAAACAGAGGAAACACCTATCGATGTAATGTCTGTGATACTGGATTAAAAAAATTCATACAATTAGATAGTGGTGATCATTTATGTCCTGTATGTGGAAGCAGAGCTAGATCCCGAAGATTATATCATTTGCTTCTAGAAAACCAATGGTTACGTGGTACTATACTTCATTTTTCACCGCCAAGAATACTCTACAAAAAGTTAAAGCAACTTCCAGAAATCACGTATTTTGCTACTGATTATGAAAATGAATTTACAGCAGATTATCAGTATGATATTACTGCTATAGATTGTGAAGACAATACGTTTGATACGATTATTTGCTATCACGTTCTCGAGCACATATCAGAAGACCTAAAAGCTATGAGTGAGCTTTACAGAGTGCTTAAACCAGAGGGCATATGTCTGATTCAAACTCCGTTTAAAGAAGGAGCTATTTATGAAGATGATACGATTAAGACCGAGGAAGGTCGTCTAGAAGCATTTGGGCAAAAAGATCATGTCCGTATCTACTCTATAGAAAGTTTGCAAGAACGACTAGAACTATCTGGATTTCAGGTAACAGTATTACAATTTACTGTTGCAAAAGATGAGAACCATCCGCATGCCTGGCATACAGAAACTATATTACAGGCTACCAAATACTGATACTATTTAAAATCAAATAGATATACCCCAGTTCCTGTAGCCCTCTCTTCTAATAAAACATCACCATTGGTTTTCATATGATTAATCATAAAATCTGTCTCACGAGTATCAGTATGCTTATCTATATAGTCATGAGAAAATAAATACCACACCCTGCCACTAAGGGTATCTAGTTCTTGAATATGTTTATTAAAATCAGATCGATGGTAACCGCTATTAAGCACTCTATTTTTAAGTTGAATATATCCTATACTTTTATAATACTCCCATGCATTATCGGTAGAAGGGCTTAATAAAATTTTATCTGTTTCCCGTATATGTGTTTTTATATGTGTATAGCTTTTTTTAAATTCTTCACGTTCTTTAGGAAAGGTATATAATGTAATGATCAGTAAAAAAAGGCCAGGCACAGAATAACTTAACATTCCTACTTTTTTTAATAATGGCCATTGTTCTTGGATAGTTGTAATTACTGCCACAAACCCTTTGGCACATACTAGAGCTAGTAGGGGTTGTATATATAAAGCCACTCTGCGTTCATAAGGATATAGCTCAAATAATGACAATCCCAAATGCGTAAGTATTGGAAATAAGAGTAAAAACAATAAAGCCCATTTTTTTGCTTTCGCGAAAGCATATACCCCTATAAAAAAAACAGCTCCATACATATGGTATAAAAAAGGAATCTTAGGATTTGCTCCCATAATACGCCCAAAAGTCATCCGATAACGATCATAACACCATATCCAAAACTCTTGAGAAAATGGGTTAGAAGGCATAAACGCATATTCCCAAAAAGGCATCATCATACTTCGATTAGGATGTCCTGATATAAAAAACATATAATACAACCCAAACACAATGCCCCATACTCCAATGGGAATAATCATATAATTAAATACCTTTTTTCCTTGCTTAAATATAGTGTACCAGCCGTATAGACCTATGGTAAAAAGAACAACTACTGCTATATTTGAAAGGCCTATACTCAAAATACCAAAAAAGCTTAGAACTAGTATTTTCTGGAATACTGATCGATATGGTTTTATGATAATATACAATGCTATACAGGCAATACATACATCTAGCATATACTGTTTAAGCTCAGATGAGAAATAAATAATAGGTTGGCAAAAAGCAAAAAGGGTAATAGCTACAAATATAAACTTCCCATCTTTTGATAAATGATTGACAATCTTATAAAATACAATGGCAGTAATGACATAAGCAAGTAATGGGAATAAGCGTAAAGAAAGGTCATTGGCTCCAAAAACATCAACAAATAAGCGCTCTACCCATAAGAACAGAATAGGCGCTACTTGATTACTATGCAAGGGTTCTAAAAGTCCTATATACGACCTTTCAATGACATTAAGTGCAACTCTAGCTTCATCAAGCCAGATACTGCGACCAGAGAAATATTGAATATTAGCAAGGAGTATTCCTAAGCTCAAAACTATTTTAGAAGCTTTTTTATATAAAGAATCGTAGGTCGAAGAATGAATACTCACAAACACTAAAGTTTATTCTTTTTTATACACATGCGGATTTTCTCTAATTCCTTTTTTAAAGATTTTACGTAATCCCATTCTAATAGCAGCATCAGTACGAAGTATTTTATCTACAATATATTGACCAGGCCTACCTCGAAAAGAAGTAACATGAAAACGATCTGATGATCGTAAAGGGACTTCTGAAAAATAGTAATTAGAAACACAACATCGCACTCCATCATAAACTACTGGACTTACGCTATGCCAGGAACCATCATGAGTAGCCATAATGGCAAGTCTATTACACTTACTATGTATCGTTACAGGCGTTTTTTGAGTACCCTCAGGCCATACTTCCAAATGTCCTCCATAGGTATCTTCCCAATCAGGAGTTACATAATACAGTAAGTTTAATACCCGCCATAGGTTTCTATCTTTATCATGAGAATTATCCAGATGTGGGTTTAAAAAATTACCTTTTGCCATCATAGAAATTCCTCCAGCATATAAATTTTCATCGGGAAGAGGGTTTTTAATTCCTGTAATCTCACCTATTACAGTAACAATACGAGCATCTTGAAAAGCATAGATAGCCTCTTCCAGAAGCGGGTTATATAGATCCATTTGAGCTGCAACATGCTTAAATTCTCGAAGACTCTTTTTTAATACAGTCTCTTTTGTAGAAGGAAAAGCATTATAAATAGCTTGGACTATAGCCTCAGGAAATACATTATCTATATAAAAGTGAGCAATACCATTTTGGGTCTTTTGATATTGAGCTTTTAATGTTTCTTTTTCAGAAACGATGCGTTCAAAAATTAAATCGGCAAGTTCGACTCTAGTAAATGTAGTCATACTGATATTATTAAAACCTAATAAACTATATTAGTTACCTTTTAGTAAAGGTACTTCATAAGTAATAGATTTGTATCATTAGATCATGCTTTCTATAGGAATTCCTACATATAATACAGATATAAGTACGCTTGTTCATATGATACACAAGCAAGCGACTCTTGCTGAACTTACTTTTGAAATCATAATCTATGATGATGCCTCTACAATAAAAATTGATGCAAATACATCTATTTCAACTCTTCCTCATCTTATATATACAGCAAACCCAACAAATAAGGGAAGAACGGCAACACGTAATAGCATTGCACAGAAAGCTCGATACGACTGGTTACTTTTTTTAGATGCTGATACAATTCCGGTATCCGAAAATTTTATAAAAAATTATCTCCAGATAATCCTCAATAACCCACAGGCAGATATCATTTTTGGAGGAATTGCATATACTGACAAAATACCCCCAAAAGAACAGTATTTACGATGGTTATATGGAAAAGAAAAAGAATCAAAAAAAGCATCGGAAAGATCTAAACAACCTCATTTTATAATTTCTCAAAATCTACTTATAAAAAAACAACTATTCCTTAGTCTAAATACTTACAATGAAAATTTATATGGTCTGGATAATATTTTCTCCAGCGAATTAAAACGAAGGAACACCCACGTAATTCATATAGATAATGAGGCGTATCATCAAGGATTAGAGTCTAATGAAATATTCTTAAAAAAATCTATAGATTCATTAAAGACTACGGTTCTATTTGAAAAAAGAGGAATAATTCAAAATAACTTAAGACCCATACAACGTATTTACAATAGGCTATCTTCCCTTGGTATTACAAGAATTGTTGCAATAAGCATACGGCCTTTTGAGGGCGTATTACATAAAAATCTATTAGGAAAAAGGCCATCACTGCTCCTATTTGATCTTTATCGCATTTACCATTATATACAACTTAAAAAAAATGAAAATGCCTAAATTTTCTGTAGTCATATCTGTATATAATAAGCAAGGTTTTATAGCCAATACCCTCGCTGCTGTACTAGCACAAACAGAACAGGATTTTGAAATAATTATTATTAATGACGCCTCTACAGACAGAAGTGAAGAAGAGTTATTAACGATCAAAGATTCAAGAATCACCTATCATTGTTTTACTCAAAACCAAGGAGCTGGTGCAGCACGGAATAAAGGCATTAAACTATCTACAGGACAATACATTGCCTTATTAGATGGTGACGATATCTGGCACCCTAAGTATCTATCAGAAATTAATAACCTTATAACTACCTTTCCAGATCATCATGTCTTTGCAACCGCTATTGATATAGAAGATCATGATGGAATTAGAGCATCACAATACACATTTTCAAATCCAAATAACAATAGGTATCTAGACCTCGATTACTTTGAAAGTAGTTACAAAAACACACTCTTAACAAGCAGTTCTACGGTTATAGAATGTAGTGTTTTTGAGACAATAGGTACCTATGATGCATCTATAAAAAGTGGGCAAGATACCGATTTATGGATACGCATAGGTCTTGATTATCGTATTGCTTTTAGCACAGTTTCATGTGCAACCTACACATATGCCCCGATAAGTCTTTATAAAAGTATAGGTTCTGTAAAACACCGACCTAAGTTCTCAAAATTTGAAAGCTTGGAAGCTCATCATCCTGCTTTAAAAAAATTTTTAGACC
Organism: uncultured Dokdonia sp.; assembly: GCA_947503305.1. Lineage (GTDB taxonomy): Bacteria > Bacteroidota > Bacteroidia > Flavobacteriales > Flavobacteriaceae > Dokdonia. Next base: position 456,660 of record CANNDF010000002.1, on the reverse strand, counting down.
TCAACCGCTTTAGCCTTGCTATACGAGCAAAGCTCTGGAACGAACCCGAGGAAGCATTATTTTTTAAACAACGTATTGCTCCTGAAAATTTAAGTAAGAAGCAACGATTTCTAGTAAATACCCCTAGAGTTGTCATTAAACTACTCTTTGGATTAAAAAGAGTTTTAGAAAAAATGGGGATACGACTAGGCGTTTACGGAGATTAAAAACTCATCATACTTACGTATATAATCATCTTCTAGATATACATGAGATGCCAGTACTAGACACACTGCTCCCGAAGAAAAATTTTCTAGCTCTCTCCATATACCTGTTGGTATTAAAAGACCTTTATTAGGTTTATTAAGGGTGATCCGCTGCTTTTGAAATCCATTATCCAAAACCACTTCAAAACTACCGCTCAAAGCCACTAAAAATTCTTGACACTCTTTATGAGAATGCCCCCCTCTATATGCATCACTAGGAACATCATATAAATAATATACCCGTTTTATCTCATAGGGTAAGGTCTCTTTCTCAACAACAGCAAGATTGCCACGAGGGTCTGCTATTTTAGGAATGTCTAATATGTGTACTTTTTCTATCATCTATCGACGTTCTTCTCCTGTTTTTAATAATGACTTATATTTTTTAATCCCAGCATAAGCTATTTTTGCTTTCGCGAAAGCGTACTTAGGAGTAATATATCGCTTTCTAACAATAAAAAACAGGTACTTTACTACCCAAAGATAACTTAAAGCTCCATAATATTTATACGACAACGCTCCACGGGCATATAATAAACGATCGCTACCTTGATCTCTTCCTGAACTGTGATTAGAATGAATAAGTAGTATCTTAGGGATAAAATAAGAGGGAAGTCCAGCCTTTAATACATCCTTCATAAATACGTATTCATCGGCACTTTCAAAAATGGATCCAAGACCAAAATGCGGATTATATAAGATATTATAATCTATTATCGATTTTCTCTTAAAACTAATCACAACGCTATTAACACTATGAATAGACTGATTATCATGGACATGATTATTAGGATATTTTCGGTATAACGTACCCTCTGTATCTTCTAGTTGAAAGGTAATTACTGCAGCATTTGAATATTGTATATATCCCTGTAAAATAATAGATTCAAAGCCTTCTTTATAAAGAACATCATCATCTGCAATTAAACAAATATCCCCGATAGCATTACGTATTGCCATATTACGACTTTGTGGCAGACCCCGCTCTTCTGTATTTATAACTCGTACATTTGTATACGGAGATTTGAGTTGTCGCTTAGCATCTGTCTGATTAACTATCAAAATAGAAAATTTCTCAAAATTTCCTTTAGGAAACATCTTTTCCAAAAAAAGCAGATCAGATCGAAACATAGTCGAAATCAAAATCTCAAAACTTATTTGGGAGTTTATCATCTAGATGGATTATACTATATTTGAGTGCGTACAATTATATGAAAATACTTCTCATAGGCGAATATAGTCGTTTTCATAATTCTTTAAAAGAAGGATTACAGAGCTTGGGACACACCGTTACTATTGTAGGGAGTGGCGATGGTTTCAAAAAATACCCTGTAGATATTGATATTAGTCCTAAAACAAGTAATGCCAATTGGTTGATTATAAAAATCCGTCATGCGCTTTTTAAATTTCTAACCATAGATATCGCAAAAATAGAAACTGGTTATCGGTTTTGGAAACAACGACATTTATTAAAAGGCTATGATATTGTACAATTTATAAACTCATGGAGTATACGTACTACGATTGCAAAAGAAAAAAAATGCATACGTTTCATAGAAAAAAACAATACGCATTTGTTCTTGTCGGCTTGTGGTACTGATAGCCCATGGGTAGAAAGTATACTTAATGACACACAATTACCATATACTATCCTAACACCTTATAAAAATGATCCGAGCTTAAAAAATGCATATACCCCCACATTAAGATATATAAGAGAAGACCATAAAAGCCTCTATGCATTTCTTTACAATAAAGTAAAAGCTGTTATTCCAACAGATATGGATTATTTTATAGGCTTACAACACATAAAAAAAACAACATCGCTTATTCCTACTCCAATTAACATCGAAAGATTAGAGTTTTTGCAACCACCTATAGAAGACACGATCGTTATTTTTCATGGAATTAATAAAACAAATTACCTGAAAAAAGGAAATGATATTTTTGAAAAAGCGCTAGAAATTATAAAAGATACTTATTCGTATTGTATAGAAATCATTACTGCTACATCCCTACCTTACTCCGAATATCTGAAAGCTTATGATAGGGCTCATATTTTATTAGATCAAGTATATTCTCATGATCAAGGATATAATGCTCTGGAAGCCATGGCAAAAGGTAAAGTTGTATTTACCGGTGCTGGAAAACATTTTAAAGAACATTATAATTTAAAAAAAATAGTAGCAATAGATGCGACCCCAGACCCACATCAAATTGCAGCAGCATTAGAAGAGTTAATTTTACACCCAGATCGTATAGTTAGTATTGGAAAAAATGCAAAAGATTTTGTCGAAAAGTATCATAATCATAGTACTGTTGCAAAGCAATATCTTGATATTTGGAAGGCATAAAGATGAATTAGGAATGCCTTAATAAGCTATCAAAAATATGTTGCTCACCTTTCCAATCTCTTGCAATATCTGTTTTAAGGAGTTTTGCAGGAATCCCACCTATGAGTATATGATTCCCTAGATGTTTATAGTCTTTATTACAAAGAGAATTAGAACCTATAATACAATGGTCAGGAGTGGTAGTCCCCTTCATAATTGTAGATCTGTTTCCTATCCAGTTATAATTACCTATATGTATAGGAGCAGTAATAGGCTTTTTAGTATCTGTAGTAAGATCTATTAATTGATGAAAAATAGAATCTAATAACTGTGTTTCATAGGCTATACGGACGTAATCCCCCAAAATTATTTCCTCTTTGCAAATGAATACTGTTTGAGAGCCTAAGCATGAAAAATTTCCCATCTCACAATACGCTCCAGAACCTACTTGAAAATAAACATCCTTTCCAAAATGGAAATAACCTTTAAAGACAACAGTCCCGACAATGACTATTTCTCCTACACCTCGTGAACGTGTTTGAGCTTCAAAAGGATGACCTATACCTATCATAGCTCTTTTAATAGGACCTTCTATTTTTACATCTCCACTTATATTAGTAAGCTTATAATTACCATAGATATAAACAGGGAGTTGTAAAGCCGTAGCAAGAGGAAATTTCTTCAGGTTAAAATAATAAGTCTTCAACCAGTTAACACTCCAGAAAGATTTCCAGCGTTTGCGAAGTCTGCGCAAAGGATTGAACATACTCATTACTTTTTCTTTTTAAAAATAGTATTTATTAGAGATTTGAAACCTACTTTTTTATCTAGTAATCGGAATGAATATAAACAAGAAATACCAATTAATGCGACTAGTATACTATATTTAAATAAAAGGTTCTGTATATAAGTAGCTCCAAAAGCGGCCATACATAATAGTATACATTTTATAAAAATAGGGTAAAACCCAGCACTCATTTTAAAATCATACTTATAAAATACGATTGTTTTTACAACTATAAAATGGATGGTAAAGTAAATTAATAACCCTGCGCCTATCCCTACCAATCCAAAATAATGATATCCTAAAATATTAAGTAGTAATAATAAGCTATTAAAACCTACAGTTGTTTTCATAAATAGCTTAGAGTCGCCTTTTGCAATAATTATATAACCCATAGACCAGGATACAGCTTTAAAAACCATACCTACTATCCCCCAGCGCACAAGCCCAATAGTAGGCTCAAATTCTCCAGAGTACAATATTTCAATAACTATAGGGGCAAATGCAATAAACCCAATAACAATAGGTGTAATCAACAAAAGTGCAATAAAAGCTTGCTCAAAAACAGTTTTAATTATCGCTTTAAGGTCATCACAAACTGCTGCTAACCTAGGATAATAATCTGTAGACATGGCATTAAAAATAAGCCCTACATATGTATTTAGTATAACGATACCAGCACCATAAAACCCTGCTTCTAAAGTACCGCCTTCATACCTTACAAAAACTAAAATAAGATAGGCTACAAGTAAACCTACAATACTACTTACACTAAGAGCAAGTCCTAATTTGACCATAGGTTTACCTTCTGTAAAAGCATCTTTAGTACTTATCTTAATATGTGAACGAACTACTCTTTTTGCATATATATATGCAAAAAGAAACACAAATCCTGAAGTAATTATAATAGCGGGTAAAATCCCATTCAGTCCAAAATAAAAATACAAAGGTATTGTCACTAAAAGCCCTAAAAATGCACCTAGTAAGTTTGCTTTTGCCAAAAATTCTAATTTACGGAGTCCTTGTAGAATTGCCAATTGACTCATGGCTAGTTGATTAAACATTACTGCCAGTCCTAACCAAATAAAACTTTGTGTATATGCATCTGTATCAAAAGTAAACCTACTTAACAACGGTGAAAAAAGGACCATTAATAATGCACCTGCAAGACCTGTTATCCATACCAATCTTTGTAAAATAGCGATAGTACGAAACGTATCTACATCATCTTTCTCATATTGAAAAGAAATATCTTTTACTGCACTCTTATCAAGTCCTAATTGTGTTGCTGTGGTAATTAATTGCAGAGGCCTTGTAAAAAGATTAGAGATTGCTACTCCTTCTGGGCCTAGTAAAGAAGCAAGAACTTTTGAACGGATAATTGTAATCAAAATGCAAATTACCTGAACACCCCCAAATAGTGATGTAGCTTTCAATACACTTTGATATGATTGCTTATCGCTCTCCAATTAATATTTATTTAAAACACGTATAACCTCGTCTACACTTTCCTCATTCATAACAGGACTTAACGGAATACTCAACACTGTACGATGTATCTCTTCCGAAACAGGAAAAGATAAATAGTTATACGCTTTTAATGCTTCCTGTTGATATGGAGGTATCGGATAATGAACAATAGTACCTATACCGTTATCTGTAAGATATTCTTGTAAATGATCCCTATTTTTACTTCTGATTACAAAAAGATGAAATACATGATTGTCTGTACCATCCCAAACAGGGAGTTGTATTTTTGTGTTTTTTATACCTTCTAAATAGCGTCTTGCAATACTCCTCCTTTGTTGATTATCTGTATCTAGATCTTTTAATTTTAAACGTAGAAAAAGGGCTTGAACTTCATCTAGTCTTGAATTTATCCCTTCATAGGCACTCACATAACGTTTACCAAAACCGTAGTTTCTATACTTTAGTAATACCTCAGCAAGCTCCTGATCATTTGTAGTCACAGCCCCACCATCACCTAGTGCACCTAAGTTTTTTGTAGGATAAAAACTAAACCCCGAAGCATCTGCTAAGTTTCCACTTCGTTTCCCGTTTGAGGCGATTGCTCCATGAGACTGTGCAGAATCGGTTATGACAAGTAAGTTATTCGCTTTCGCGAAAGCATTTACCATATCCATATCCGTTAATTGACCATATAGATGTGTAGGCATAATCACTTTGGCAGTTGCCGTAATTTTAGCATTAAGATCTTCAAAATCAAAATTATAAGTTCCTAAGTGAGCTTCTACAAATACAGGAGTTAATCCCGCTTGACGTATTCCTAAAATAGTAGCTATATATGTATTTGAAGCTACCAATACTCCATCGCCTTCTGATAACTTCCCTAAAATTTTATACCCTTCTAAAATCATCCGTATCGCATCAAGTCCATTTGCAGTACCTATACAATACTGTGTCCCACAATACGCAGCAAATTCTTTCTCAAAAGCGCACACTTCTTCTCCTAAGATATACCACCCTTTCTCAAGAAAATCTTTAAAACGTTCTTGAAACGCATTATCATATCGAGCATTCACACTATATAAATCTAAAAAAGGGATCATATCACGACATCATTTAAAAGGGTGAAATTTTCAATAGGTATTTCATAAAAACGATGCACAAAAGTACGCGCTCCAAAACTTTCTTTCCAGTATGAAAGCCCTTTGTTCAATTTTGTCCCATCAAATTCATTTGAGATTCCAAAATCAAAATACTTTTTATCGGTAAATCTTTCTGTAATTAAATAGTCAAAAAGAAAATCTAGTGTTCCCAATTCTTGCTTATTGGTATCTGCAGAGATGTATTGTACATGCGCTGTAGTGTGAGTCTCAAAAAGAGTTGCTCCTCCTACAATATTTCCTTCCTTATAGACATTAAACTGTCTAATTTGCTCAGGAAATCTTTTTTTAAGTAAAATAATTTCTTCTAAGGTGTGTGTGGGAGTTGCTTGATGTCTTTTTTCTAAATTAGGCAACAATATTCTATCCCAAAAATCCTTAAAATTGTCATCTTCTTTAATACTTAATTCATGTCTTTGGGCTTTTTTTACGCCTTCATTACGATTAGATTGTATCGGTAATTTATTTGAATAATCTATTACAGAAGCTGTATCTACCCTTGAGCATTTAGCATTTAGCAGGAAGAAAAGATATTCCAATTCTTCAGATGGTAGGCGCGTATAAAATCTTGGAATTTGTTTTATATAAAGTGTCGTAAACCCATCGTTATTAAGAAACATTAAGAGCTCTTTAAAAATCTCTATACAATCCAGTAACTTTACTTTAGCAGATAATAGGATACCTCCATAGGTTAGTCCTTGATGGGTATGGATAGCAGTCCCTACCCTATTTGCCGGCATGACAGCTACGAGCATATTTTTCTTGTAGATCATAAGAGAGTGATCCTCAAAACGATCCTGATGATAATCCATAAAATCACGCTCAAACAAGAATGTCGCATTTTTTGCCTCTTTACAAAAGGTATCCCAAACAGTTTTGTGCTGATCTGTATATGTAACTACACTATAGGTGGTCTCCATCTGGTTAAAAATACTACTTTTCGAGTAAGTGATAGATTTTAATTTTTAAATCCATAGCCTGTAAGCGTCTACGCTGCTCAGGGGATAGCCCCTCAAATTGATAAGCTATAAAATTTTGAAAATAGGGGACTTCTATCAATAATTCATTTTTTTGAGGAGGAACATAGGTTGTGACCGTTTCTGGTTTTACAATAGGGTAAAAGAAACAAGCATTGACGATATGATACATCTTAGAAACAGTAGCAGTAGCGTGTTGCTCATTATAATTATTTAACATTGACCAACTTTCACCTGCTTCACAATGCTCAGTAAATAGTATATCTGGATGATTATCTTCAAACGACCAAGCAACATCTTTGGGATAATCATACGATAAATAATCTATAAATCTTGGCAAAAAGCTGAAAACCGAAATTCCTGTCAACACAATAACAGAAAGTACTCCCCATTTTTTAGATGAAATCCATATAGAAAACACGCTTACTGTGATCAAGCACATTAACGGAATAAATTGATGTATTAATCTCCCATAAAAAGTAACCTTATGGAATACATATCCAGCACATGCATAGGCAAACCATAGTCCAATAATCAGAATTGTCAAAATCATTAATGGATCATTAAAATCCATAAACGTTTTTTGGAAATGGATAAAACCATGTAACACATAGAGAACTACTCCTATTAAAATAAGTATTCCTAAGACCCCTTCTACCTCATACAAATAAGATATTATAAATGAGAAAGATTCTGAAAAATCACCTTGAATAATGGTATTTGAAAGTGTACTTGATATCGCGAGATATGATACTCCTCCTGCTCTAGAAAGGAGCTCAAACATTAAAAATAAGATACCTCCTCCTAATGCAAATACTGCTATCTTTTTTAAGTGTTGTTGTACATTTTTTCGCTTTAAGCGAAAAAAGAAAAAGAAAGCGCTAACGATTATATATGATATAATATACCCTGGATATACTAAGAAGCCAAAAAATGCTAATGCACCATATGCAATCAGGTTTTTTGTTTTATACACATCTTTGTAGGATAAGAATCTATAGATCAAAAAGTAAAATATAACCAAGCTTTTATCATACGGTAATGCATGACGTAAGTAAATGTATCCGTTGACAAGGCATACTAAAAGTAAGACAGATAGTAAGGCATGTCGTTTCTTTTTAAAAAGTAAAAAAGCAATCTTATAGTGAAACCATAAAATACCTAAATACGTGATAAAATTAAAAAGAAAAAAAGGCCATGTATTGCTGCTTTGAAAGGTAGACAAATTGAATAATTGTCCCGTAATATATTGTATACTTACTGGAATAAGATTAAGTAATACCTCCCCTGGACGCCCATTTGTAGAAAACAAATCTACAATCACCTGTTGTAGGTTTCCTTCTATTCCATTCCTAAGCATATTTGCAGATGCAAATACGCGTGTTTCATCTGGAAAAGCTAGAAGCCCCTTGCCTACTAACAGTATTTTAATAAATGTACACGCTAATACAAGTATGAAAAGCCAACTGTCGAGGTTTCTGTAATTAAATTTTATTTTTTCGGCGTACATTGGGTCTAAAATAGTAAATAAAAAAGCCTTCTCATATGATGAGAAGGCTCTAAAATGGAGTATATACTATTATTATACAATTTTATTACGTTTACGATCTACCTCTTTCAAATACACCTTACGTAATCGTAAATGACTAGGAGTAACCTCAACGTATTCATCTTTCTGAATATATTCCAAAGCTTCTTCTAAAGAAAATTTGATTGCAGGAACAATCTTAGCTTTGTCATCTGCGCCTGATGAACGCACATTTGATAATTTTTTGGTCTTTGTAATATTAACCGTCATATCATCCTGACGACTATTTTCACCTATTACTTGCCCTTCATAAATGTCTTCTCCTGGATCTACAAAGAATTTTCCACGGTCTTGTAATTTATCAATAGAATAAGGAATTGCATTTCCATTTTCCATTGATACTAATGATCCATTTATACGACCTGGAATATCGCCTTTAAGAGGTTGATATTCTTTATAGCGATGTGCCATGATTGCTTCTCCAGCGGTAGCTGTAAGCAATTGATTACGCAATCCTATAATGCCCCTGGAAGGGATAATAAACTCAATAATCATACGATCTCCTTTGGCTTCCATAGAAAGCATCTCCCCTTTACGCATGGTTACCATTTCTACAGCCTTTCCAGAGACATGCTCTGGTAAATCAATCGTTAACTCTTCAATAGGTTCACATTTTACACCATCAATCTCTTTTATAATTACTTGTGGTTGTCCAATCTGTAATTCATACCCTTCACGACGCATTGTTTCTATCAATACTGATAAATGCAATACCCCACGTCCATAGACTAAGAACTTATCGGCACTATCGGTTTCATTAACACGAAGTGCAAGGTTTTTTTCTAATTCTTTAGTAAGACGATCTTTGATATGACGAGAGGTTACAAACTTTCCGTCTTTTCCAAAAAATGGAGAATCATTAATGGTAAAAAGCATACTCATTGTAGGCTCATCGATAGCGATGGTTTTTAATCCTTCTGGGTTTTCAAGATCGGCAACAGTATCCCCTATCTCAAATCCTTCTAATCCTACAATCGCACATATATCTCCTGCAGGTACGCTACTTACTTTAATACGTCCTAAACCGTCAAACGTATGGAGTTCTTTAATTCTTGTTTTCTTAATCGTTCCATCTCGTTTTACTAATGAAACTTGCATTCCTTCCTTAAGTTCTCCACGTTGTACACGCCCTATAGCAATACGACCTGTAAATGAAGAAAAATCTAAAGAAGTAATAAGCATTTGAGGAGTTCCTTCTGCTATTTTTGGAGATGGGATATGCTCCATTACCATATCCAATAATGGTTCTATAGAATCTGTCTCATCTTGCCAGTCATCACTCATCCAGTTATTCTTTGCACTACCATATACGGTAGGAAAGTCTAATTGCCATTCTTCTGCACCTAATTCAAACATAAGATCAAATACTTTCTCATGCACTTCATCGGGTGTACAATTTTCCTTATCTACCTTGTTGATAACTACACATGGCTTTAACCCTAAATCTATTGCTTTCTGTAATACAAAGCGGGTTTGTGGCATTGGGCCTTCAAAAGCATCTACAAGTAATAACACGCCATCTGCCATATTTAATACACGCTCTACTTCTCCTCCAAAATCGGCGTGACCAGGCGTATCAATAATATTAATTTTTGTGTTTTTATATTTTACAGAAACGTTTTTTGAGGTAATGGTAATCCCGCGCTCGCGCTCAAGATCATTATTATCTAAGATCAAATCTCCCGTATTTTCATTTTCACGGAACAACTGACAGTGGTACATGATTTTATCTACCAATGTTGTCTTACCGTGGTCTACGTGAGCAATAATTGCAATGTTCTTGATATCCATAACTATAGCTTTCTTGTTTAGGGCCTATTTTGGCGGTGCAAAAGTACTATTTTTTAATGGATAATAACGGGAATCTATCGTAATATCATTTTGACACTAACTATATGATGTTCTTTCTATCTACTATCGCTATGTTTTAATCAACTTTTGAGTTAACTCACCTCGATCATTTGTGATCTTTATGAGGTATATCCCTCCAGACAGGAATGACAAATCTAATTGGTTATTTTCAATAGTACTCGTCATAATCTCCTGTCCTAATAAGGTATACATTGTAACTTCCTTTATTGCTGTATTACTTTGAAGATATAGTATATCTGTTACTGGATTGGGAAAAATAGATACATCAATAGTGTTCCTCTCAGTTATAGATAAAAGTCCTGGATCCATACGCCAGATTTGATCTGAAGCCTCAAGACCAAGGTCATCTATAGACCCTAATCCTATATACCCTATTCCATTAATAGCAAACCCAAAAGAATTATAAAAAAATATACCCGGAGATTCAATAAGCTCCCAAGAGTTTTCAACAGGGCTATAACGATAAACAGTATCATTGATAAAGCCAGATGCAAAATAAGCCAAATCATCTAATACAAAACTTACAGGGCCCGTTACATAACTTAATGGATAAGTAGTCTTTTCTGTCCAACTATCTATATCAGGATCATATTCCCATAAATCATTAATAAAATTCCCTTCAGATCCAACGTCCATACTAAAACTGACATATCCTTTATTATTTATTGAAAAAGAACGGGAATCACCACTAATGTCACTAGGATAATTAGATTTTGAATCCCAACTATCTGTAGTAGGATCATAAGCTACAAAATTTACATTATCATCAAATGCAGAAGCCGATGTCAATACATAACCTATATTTCCAATAGAAAAAGTAATAGCATCATATCCATACAAACCAAAATCATTAAAATCATACCCAGTGCGTTCTTCAAAACTATTAGTGACAGGAACATATTCCCATAGCTCTATACTAGCATCAATCTCTGAACCCAAGCCTACAAAAAAAACACGGGTTCCTATTACAAATGGATCTGCAAGAAAAAATGTTTCTTCAGGAATAGTCGCAACCATCATCCATATATCATTATTTACATCATACTTGTAAATAATATCATCTACACCTGATTCTTCACTTACTACTATGTATGCTTCGTCATTAACTACAAAGCTCGAACTTGTATATGTTTCAAAAGGAAAATTATTGAGCTGTGTCCATGCTTCTTGTGCAGATACAGAAAGAGTGCATAAGATTGTCAATAAAAGTAGTGGTAATCTCATAATCAATATATTTCAATCATGAAGATAGGCAAAATATGCTTTCGCGAAAGCATATAAAACTATTACATACGCTCTGGCACATCGATCCCTAAGAGTCCAAATGCGCTTTTAATAACCTGTGCTACTTGTGCACTTAATGCAACTCTAAATGATTTTTCTTCTTCAGTATCTGCCCCTAGAATAGAGACTTGCTGATAGAACGAGTTAAATTCCTTAACTAGATCATAGGTATAGTTTGCAATCAATGCTGGACTATGATTTTCTGCCGCCAACTCTATAGTTGCCGGATAGTCTTGTATACACTTTAACAACTCTTTTTCTTTAGCATGTAACACTGTTGAGTTACCTATAGTTGTTGCAACGTTTGTTTCTTTTGCTTTACGTAATATAGACTGGATACGTGCATAGGTGTATTGTATAAAAGGCCCTGTATTTCCTTGAAAATCTACGGATTCTTCGGGATTAAAAAGGATGCGCTTTTTGGGATCTACCTTAAGAATATAATATTTAAGCGCTCCTAACCCTATGGTCTTGTATAATCCATTTTTTTCTTCTTGAGAATACCCATCTAACTTTCCTAAATCTTCGGAGATAGTACCTGCAGTTTTGGCCATTTCTGAAATCAAGTCGTCGGCATCTACTACGGTACCTTCTCTTGATTTCATTTTTCCAGAGGGAAGATCTACCATTCCATAACTTAAATGGAATAGATTTTCTGCCCAGTCATATCCTAATTTTTTTAGGATTAAAAACAGAACTTTAAAATGATAATCTTGCTCATTTCCTACTGTATAGATCATACCTCCTACATCGGGATGATCTTTTACACGCTGGATTGCAGTACCAATATCCTGAGTCATATAGACGGCAGTACCATCTGACCGTAGGACAATTTTTTCATCTAGACCATCTTCTGTAAGGTCACACCATACAGAGCCATCCTCTTTTTTAAAGAACACACCATTTTCAAGTCCTTCCTGGATATTATCCTTTCCTAATAAATAGGTATTACTCTCATAATATAAATGATCAAAATCGACTCCTAAATTTTTATAGGTGACATCAAATCCATCATATACCCATTGGTTCATCTTTTTCCATAATGCCACTACTTCATCATCTCCTGCTTCCCATTTACGAAGCATTTCTTGGGCTTCTACAAGAATAGGCGCTTCTTTTTTTGCATGCTCTTCTGCAACTCCTTCGGCAACTAATTGTGTAATCTCTTTTTTATACTCCTGATCAAACTTCACATAATAGTTCCCTACCAGTTTATCTCCTTTGAGTCCAGTACTTTCTGGTGTTTCCCCATTTCCAAAGCGTTGCCAAGCCAACATAGACTTACATATATGGATACCACGATCATTTATAATCTGAGTTTTATATACTTTTTTTCCAGAAGCTTCTATAATTTTTGCGACAGCATATCCTAATAAATTATTACGTACATGTCCTAAGTGTAGTGGTTTGTTAGTATTAGGTGAAGAATATTCTACCATTACCGCTTTCCCTTCTGGTACTTTTATTCCATAGTTACCCTCTTCCTGAATTCCTTTAAAAAAGTCTAAATAATAGCTATCTGCTATAACAATATTCAAAAATCCTTTTACTACATTAAATCCTGTTACATCAGATACATGAGCTACTAGATATTCTCCTATTTGCGTCCCTATTTGCACTGGATTCCCTTTTAGTACACGTAGCATGGGGAATACAACTACAGTAATATCTCCTTCAAACTCTTTGCGAGTAGCTTGAAATTCTACCGATAGTAATTGAGCTTGATACAGTTCTTGAACTGCATTTTTTACATGTATGGAAAGGGTATTTTGCAAAGACATAAGTTTGTATACTAAGATACCCGCATAAGCGGGCATAACTAAAATGCAAAGATACCAAAATAGAAGATTATTATCCTTCTAAATAGTGAATAACCGTAGGCGTTTAATAGAATGTATCGATAGAAATTATACAAAAAGAAAAAAGCACAGTTGATAGACTATAGAGAGGTAATGACGGTTGCTTTTTAAATCCTACTAAAAAAATGTAACCTAAATTTCAACTCAATTAATTGGTTTAAGTTGTATATCTGTGAAAACTACAAACACAGTTATAACGCCTTTCTATAATTACTATCAATGTGCTTTTAAACTAAATACTAATATAGTTATTTTCCTATATAATTACTAGGATTCTATATATTTTACGAAATAAGGTCTTCAAGTGTCTTATTTTCAAGAACTTCAAGTGTCCTATCTCTTACTTCTTCCATTAAAACATGTAAACTACATGCACCTTCATCTGGGCAATCTTCACACTTTTCATAAAAATTAAGACTCACACAAGGGAGCATTGCTATAGGCCCTTCTAGTGTTCTGATAACCGACGCCATTTTGATATCCTTAGGTTCTTTTATAAGGTAATATCCTCCTCCTTTTCCTTTCTTACTTCCTAAAAATCCTGCCTTGCGTAAGGAAAGTAAAATACTCTCTAAAAACTTTCTCGAAATATTCTCAGCTTCTGCAATTTCTTGGATTAATACAGTAGCCCTATCACTTCTTTTTGCAATATAGGTCATTGCCTTAAGTCCATATTTTGTTTTTCGCGAAAGCATACTTCAAAAGTACACTATTTTTTTGGTAGAAATACTTCTGCCATCATACATCGAGCACTTCCACCACCACAGGTTTCTATAGTTGTAAGGTCGCTACTTACGATCTCGCAATGTTGTTCTATTTTATGAATCTGTTCTTTTGATAAGCTTTTATGTGCTGCAAGACTCATTACCATAATTCGTTTACCATTGTTATTAAGTACTTGAAGCATATTCCCTGCAAATTGATGCATCTGTTCTTGTGTAATGTCTATAATTTCTTTCCCACTTTCTTTAAGATGCTTTTCAACATTTTTACGTTCTTTTTTATCATCGATAGCGTCTAAACAGATAACACTAAAATGCTCTGCCAGACACATCATAACATTTGTATGATAAATAGGTTTTCGTTTATTATTTACTGTTTGATTTGCAGTAAAAATTACAGGCATACAATTAAAATCTTCACAAAATTCTATGATTAATTCTTCATGAGCCCTATCTGATAAAGCGCAATAGACTTTTTGATGGACTCTATCCATAAGAATACTACCCGTCCCTTCTAAAAAGAAACCTTCTTCTTCTGCACTTGTATAGTCTATTATATCTTCTATAAGAAACCCTTCTTCCTCTAGCCGTGTAAAGACATCTTCTCTACGTTCTTTACGTCTATTTTCTGCATACATAGGATAGACAACTACGGATCCATTTTTGTGAAAACTTACCCAATTATTTGGGAATATAGAATCTGGGGTATCTGCTTTTTCATCATCATTTATTACTATGACATGGACACCTACTTCCCTTAATTTTATAACAAAAGCATCAAATTCTTCTTGTGCTTTGGCATTGATCTCAGAGTTTTTAATGGCTAACTCTTCTTGGAAGTAATTATTTACAGCTGTTTGCTCATTGAGCCTGAAATTTATAGGGCGAACCATTAAAATCGTATCTGTAATTTGTCCAGTTTGTATCATTTAAGGAAACATTTTATGGAACAAAATTACAACTTCTCCATCAAATTTTTTAAAATAATAGGAGCATGTTCACGAGTATTTTCTATAAAAAGCTTACTAGTCTGCAAACCTGCATTTATGACTCCAGCAACATATACATTTTTAAGCGGTGTTTCTAATGATTTGGGCTCATGAATAGGTGTTTTATGTATGTCATCTGCTATGGGTAATCCTAATTTTTCAAAAAGACTATAATCTGGCTTATACCCTATCATTGCTAGTACAAAATCATTTTCAATTTCTTTAGAACCTTCTGGAGTTTGTAATACTACAGACTCATTTTTTATCTCTGTAACAGTAGCGTTAAAATAAGCTTTAATGGCTCCTTCTTTAATTCTATTTTCTATGTTAGGTTTGATCCAATATTTCGTTTTTGGATAAATTTCTGAATCTCTAATTACCATTGTAACCTCAGCCCCTTTATAATAAGTTTCTAGCGCTACATCACAGGCAGAGTTTGCAGCTCCCACGACAACCAGTTTTTGCCCTACATACGGATGAGGGCTGTCATAAAAGTGTTTTACTTTAGGTAGTTCTTCTCCAGGCACTCCAAGCTCTCTAGGAGTGTCGTAAAATCCTGTGCAGACAATGACTGCTTTAGTAAAAGCATCCCCCTTATCAGTTTCTATTGTATATCCATCATCAGAGTGATTCATTGCTACAACTTCTGTGTACAGCTTGATATTGAGTTTCCAACTTTCCTGCACACGACGATAATACTCTAATGCTTCTTTACGAGTAGGTTTATCTGTATGTGATATAAAAGGGACCTCTCCTATTTCCAGTAAGTTTGATGTACTAAAGAAAGTCATCTGCTCAGGAAAGTTATATATTGAATTTACTAAAACCCCTTTCTCTATAATTATATAAGAAAGTCCGTTTTTTTGTGCTTCTATTCCACAAGCAAGCCCTATAGGACCAGCACCTATAATAATAAGATCGTAATTTTTCAATGCAAGCATATTTATCGATTACGCCAAAAGAATGGCGTCAACAAAATTAATACAGTAAATAATTCTAAACGACCAATAAGCATTAAAAATGATAACCACCATTTTCCAGCTGTGGGAAGTCCTCCATAATTATCTACAGGGCCTAAATCACCAAAAGCAGGGCCTACATTTCCAAGAGCAGATGCAGCACCTCCTAATGCTGTCATAAAATCCAGTCCTAATGCTCCTAATACACTAGCTCCTATAATCCATGAGAGCATGTATAGTATAAAAAAAGCAAGGATATTAAAGATAATAGTTCGATCTACAGAACGGGTATTATACCGTACTGGTACTATTGCATTAGGGTGTAACGTACGTTTAAACTCTACAAAAGCATTACGGATAGTTAATAAATGCCTTACTACTTTTATACCTCCAGCTGTAGATCCTGCAGATCCTCCTAAAAACATAAGTCCAAAGAAAATTACTGTGAGAAATGGAGTCCATGCTGTAAAATCTGAAGTTACAAAACCTGTAGTCGTAATTACCGCTAGTACTTGAAACAATCCATGTCTAAAAGCTCCTTCTCCAGCACCCAATACCATAGGGTGTGTTATTGTAGATACATTCATATCTACCTTAAAATAAATAACAAATGAAGTAATAATCGTAAAACCAATAATAAAAATCATATAAAGTCGAAACTCTTCATCTTTTATAATCTTTTGTACTTTTCCTTTAAAAGCAAAATAACTTAGTACAAAGTTCATCCCCGCAAGCATCATAAAGAATATAATAATATATTGTATGATAGGGGTATCATTCCAATGGGCTATACTTGCATTTTTAGTAGAAAAACCTCCTGTGGATAAGGTACTCATAGCATGATTAATGGCATCAAAAAATGACATCCCTGCTATTTTTAGTGCTATCGTTTCTGCTGCAGTAAATCCAAAATAAATTAGCCACAATCGTTTTGCAGTATCCGTAATTCTAGGGTGAAGTTTATCGGCACTTGGGCCAGGGGCTTCGGCTGCAAAAAGTTGCATTCCACCAATCCCTAAAAGAGGAAGTATTGCAATTGCCAGTACGATAATCCCCATACCTCCGATCCAGTGTGTAGTACTACGCCAGAAAAGGATTCCTTTAGGTAAAGACTCAATTTCAGAAAGTACAGTAGCCCCTGTTGTCGTATAACCACTTATCGTTTCAAAAAATGCATTGGTTACATTAGGAATCGTATCTGTCACTAAATACGGTAACATCCCACTTAATGACATAAATAACCAACCAAAGGTTACTACAATATACCCTTCTCTTTTCTTTATCTCTTTTTTATGATCTCTGGTCATAAACATCAAGAGCATTCCTGCAAATAATGTAAGTAATCCAGCAGATGTTATTTGAATAGCTACTCCATCTTTTGCCAAAAAACTTACCAAAGCAGAAATCATCATAAAGCCACCATTGCAAAGCAATAATAGACCCATTAAATGAAATATAATTTTGTAATTAAGTTTAGGCATCCTTTTTTCCTTAAACAAACATTTTTTCGACCTGTTTAATAGAACGAGGTAAACAACAAACGACAACACGGTCACCAGCTGTAATTTTATAATCACCTAGTGCAATACATCCCTTTCCATTACGAACGACTCCTGCTATAGTAGCCGATCTAGGAAAATCTATATCGCGAATAAGCTTCCCTTCTGCTTGAGAAGTGGGCTTTACGATAAACTCTAATAACTCTGCATTCATGTTATTGAGCTTTGTCATAGCAACTACTTCTCCTTTTCGTATGTATCTAAAGATATTATTTGCTGCAAGAAGTTTTTTATTAATCAATGTGTCAATTCCTATACTTTGAGATAATTGAAAATAGTCCATATTTTCAACTAATGCTATTGTCTTTTTAACTCCTTTTGATTTAGCCACAAGACAAGACATAATATTGGTTTCACTATCTCCTGTAACAGATATAAAAGCGTCCATATCATGAATGTTCTCTTCATCTAGTAATTCTACATTACGACCATCTCCATTTATGATTAGTGCTTTAGGAAGTATATCTGCAAGATCTGTTGCTTTTTCTCTATTACGTTCAACAAGTTTTACATTAAATTTATGAGAACATAAATCTCTAGTTGTTTTATACCCTATTTTACTACCTCCGAGAATCATTACGTTTTTGATCTCTTGTTTGATTTTCCCAGTAAGTTTATAGATCTCTTCTACCCCGCCTTGAATGGTCATAAAATATACTTGATCTCCTTCTTTAAAAAGAGTATCTCCTCTGGGGATTAAAGTATATTGTGTTCCAAATCGCTGAATAGCAATAGGCATAAAATGTAGCTCTGGAAATATAGAAGCCGCCTCCTTTACACTTTTACCTACAAAAGAAGCTGTACGAGAAAGCGTTGTACCTACCATTGTTAATGCCCCTTCTTCAAACTCATAACTATCACTAAAACCACTTTGATTTAATAATAACTCAATTTCTGAAGCTGCTAAACTCTCTGGAGATATCAATTCATCAATACCAAATTTAGAAAATCCTGCCAGCTCTTTATGCTCAATAAACTCTGTATTTGAGATACGAGCAATAGTTCTGGCAGCACCAAGCTGTTTTGCTAGTACACAGACAGTAATATTTGTTGTCTCACTTGCAGTAACAGCAATTACAAGATCCACATTTTCTACACGTGAATCTTGGAGAATAGCAATTGAGGTAGCATCTCCCTTAATCGTACGTATATCCAAATGAGTATCTGCGTACGCCAGGCTTTCTTTGTCGGTGTCAATAAGTGTTATGTCCTGAGACTCGTATGATAGCAGTTTTGCTAGGTGGAAGCCCACCTCACCAGCACCTGCAATGATAATCTTCATATAATGATGAACTGAAAAGTAGTGCAAAGATACATGATTGATAAGATATAGTACACATTAGACTCATAATTGTGATACAAGCATCCGTATTAAAGTATAAAATCCCTTTCAATATATGGGCTTCCATTATACTTTGATACCGTATATTTGCCAAAAAATTGCACAATGGCAAAAAAAGTAACGCCATATAAATCTTCAGATCAATCAAAAAAAGAACAAGTCGAACATATGTTTGACACGATTTCTGGAGAATATGACGGGCTTAATCGAGTCATCTCTTTTGGGATTGATGTAAAATGGAGAAAGAAGGTAGTGGCACTGGTTACAGATACCCATCCAGATAGTATTCTTGATATTGCGACAGGCACTGGAGATCTTATTTTAAATATGGCAGAAAGTGGCGCATCCCAACTTATAGGTTTGGATATCTCTGAAGGCATGTTATCTGTAGGTCGTAAAAAAATAAAAGCAAGCGGGCTTGAAGACCGTATTCAGATGATACAAGCAGATAGTGAGGCTATGCCATTTGAAGATAATAGTTTTGATGCTATTACTGTTGCATTTGGTGTTCGTAATTTTGAAACCTTAGAAAAAGGATTAGCAGAAATATACAGAGTCCTTAAACCTGGTGGAATTTTTGTTATTTTAGAAACTTCAGTCCCTACTAAAACTCCTTTTAAACAAGGATATACCATACATTGCAAATACATTATGCCACTTATAGGACGCCTATTCTCTAAAGATCGTGATGCCTATTCATATTTAAGTGAAAGTGCTTCAGTTTTTCCTTTTGGAGAAGCATTGAACAATATTTTACGTAAAATTGGGTTTACCAACGTGGAAGACAAACCTCAAACCTTTGGTGTAGCCACCATTTATACAGCCACAAAATAGATCCATGAGAATTATTGTTGTAGTAGCATTTTTTTTTACATTTATTCAAACCATTGATGCACAATGGCTTACAAGACCTCGTGTACAAAATGATCAAAATTTTGACAAAAAACCTATATCATGGGGGTATTATTTTGGGATCAATTCTTTTGATTATAATTTTGACTATCAAGATCAACAAGAAGACATACAGGTAGAACGTAGTGTAGGTTTTAATGTAGGCCTTATAGGAAACCTCAGACTTTCTGAATATGTAGACCTTCGTACAGAACCAGGATTATCCTTTACGCAACGTAATTTAATATATGCACCAGATCCGCGTTTTGAGAATGAAAGTGATTTAATACGTGAAGTCCCAGCTACTTATATCTATTTGCCTTTATTATTAAAAATCAATACCAAGCGTCTTAATAATGTAAGACCTTTTGTTACTTTCGGAGTATCTACTGCTATAAATCTTTCTAGTAATGAAGATAATCCAGATGATAATTTTGCTGGACAGTTTAGAACGACGAGTAGTCCTTTCTTTTATGAAGTAGGTTTTGGAATAGACTTATACCTTTTCTATTTTAAATTTACACCTAGTATTCGTGGAGTATTTGCTACTTCGGATGAATTGGTAAGGGATAGCAGACCTAATAGTCCCTGGACTGGTAATATCAACAAATTATCTTCTCGAGGTGTCTTTTTGAATTTTACTTTTCAATAGCCTGCCTTTTAAACTCGCTTAAACATATTGCTGTCGCTGTTGCTACATTAAGGCTTTCTGTTTTTTGAAGCTTCCCAAAACGTGGTATGGCAATACGTTTTGTAACTAGATTTTCTATAAGAGATGATATCCCGTTTGCTTCATTACCCATTACAATAACACTGTCTCCAGATACAGAAGTAGTATACAAATTTTCCCCATTCATAAACGTTCCGTAAATAGGTCTTTTTTCTTCTTTTAAATAAACTTCAATATCTGTATATATAATGGATACTCTTGAAAGAGATCCCATAGTTGCCTGTACAACTTTAGGATTGTAACAATCTACGGTTTGTTTTGAACATACCAAACTGGATATTCCAAACCAATCACAAAGTCTAATAATCGTTCCTAAGTTACCCGGATCTCGTATATCATCTAGTACGACAGTAACTCCGTATCTCTCCAATGATTTAGCATTCGGAATTTTAAACAATGCCAGAGCAGTCTGAGGTGTTTTAAGGAAGCTTATTTTTTTAAGTTCTGTTGCAGTTATTTTTTCTGGTTGCGCTTTCGCGAAAGCGTACTCATCAATACTATATAATACTTCTAGATCAAAACTTGACTCTAGCAACTCATTAATTACTTTTATACCCTCTGCCACAAAAACACCCTCTCGTTGTCGGTACTTTTTTTGAGTCAATGCCGTTATTCGTTTGATATTACTTTTGCTTAACACTATTAAGATGTATTTTTGATTTATTAATGACGCCCGCTTGAAACATACGTTTACAAAAATATCACTATTTATACTTCTATCCCTCTTACTTTTGGGTTGTGATGCTACCAAACGAGTTTCTAAGGATGATCATCTACTTACTAAAAATACAATTACAGTAGATGAAGAAAAGGTAACTGACCAGCGCATTTATAATTTTTTATATCAAAAGCCTAATACTAAACTACTTGGAGCACCTTTACGTTTGTATATTTATAATTGGGCTCGTCCTGATATAGACTCTATACTCAGTGCTCAGCGAGCTAAAAATGATATCCGACGCAATTTTTGGACCCGTTTACTTTCTAGAAAACAGGTAGAATCCTTTAGACGCTTTAAAAAAGATTTTAATTCTGGCATTAAAAAAGCTGGTGAGGCTCCAGCAGTTGTAAACGATAATATCTCGCAGAAGTCTGCAAATCGACTTGCTCAATTCTATATAAATAATGGATACTTTAATACAGAAGTTGCTTATGAGATAAAACGAGACAGTAACCAGCGTGCAACAGTCGATTATAAAGTAAAACGGCATAAACCGTATATCATAGATTCTATAAATCCAATTATAGCATCACCTATTGCAGATTCTATTTATCAAGCCTATAAACGTAATTCTTTTCTTAAAAAAGGAGAACGTTATCAAACCCTTAAATTCAATGCTGAAACCCGACGTCTAGAATATCTATTCAGAAATAATGGTTTATATCATTTTGAGTTAGATCGTATACGGGCGGTCATTGATACTGTCGATACAGGAAATACTGCTAATATTGAACTCATTATAGATAACAGGAAGCAAACGATTAATGATTCTGTCATTGATTTTCCTTTTAAGGTACATAAAGTAAGTAAGATCAATATTATAACTGATTATAGCTATGCAAATAGAAATAATATTTATAACGATTCTATAACTGCAGAAGGATTTAACTTTTTTGCTTATGATAAATTAAACTATAGGACAAATGCTATTACAGATATTATTCCTTTAAAACCAGGTGCTATCTATAGAGATATTGATCGCACACAGACACTTACACGATTAAGTCGATTAAACACGTTTAAATATCCGAGTATTCAATATCAAGAGGATCCTGCAGATAGTACTGGAACAGATTTAATAGCCAGTATACGTCTTACGCCTTTAGAAAAATATAAGCTTCGAGCAGATTTTGATGTTTCTACATCAAATATTCAAGATATAGGAGTGGCAGGGTTTGGGTCATTATTAATTCGTAATATATTCAGAGGTGCAGAAACACTGGAGATATCTGGAAGAGGTAGTATAGGAGCTTCAGATGACGCGGCAAATGACAGTGATAGTTTCTTTAATATCACAGAGATCGGTGCAGATGTAAGTCTTACATTCCCAAGAATCTTTTTCCCTATTAAAACTAATAAAATTATCCCTGCCGAATGGCAACCTAATACCCGTTTTAATTTAGGACTCAGTGTACAACAAAATATAGGTCTCGATAAGCAAAGTGTTGCAGGAGGGCTTACCTATAACTGGAGTCCTTCATCTACAAGTAGTTATCGATTTGATCTTATAGATGCGCAATATGTACGCAATCTTAATCCAAATAATTACTTTAATATTTACAGAAACAGTTTTGATGATTTAAATGATCTTGCTACGGCAAATATTGAAAATATAAATCCTGATTATTTTACACTAGATGATAATGGAAATAATATCCTTGACATCCCTACAGGAGCCAACTCTTTACTAAGCGATGTAAATAATGGTATCGTAAGTGGATATTCAAACGAAGAACTTTCTGAAATTAACGCCATTCGTGAGCGTCAAGATCGTTTGACGGAAGACAACCTCATCTTAGCTCTCAACTTATCCTATATTTATAATACACGAGAGAATCTTTTTGACAATACGTTTTCTAGATTAAGAACGCGACTCGAACTCGCAGGTAATGTACTCGCTTTTGCAGCAAATATTGCCAATGCTCCTAAGAATGATGATAATAACTCCAGGCTTTTTGGCGTTGTGTTTTCGCAATATGTAAAAACCGAAATAGACTTCACAAAGCATTGGGATCTTGGTAATAATAACATTCTTGCTGTGCGTACTTTTGGAGGTATTGCCATTCCCTATGGGAATTCAAATAGTATCCCGTTTACACGAAGTTTTTTTGCAGGAGGTTCTAACGACCATAGAGCTTATAGAGCATATGACTTAGGACCAGGAAGTAGTGGAAGTCCTAATGAATTTAATGAAGCAAACATGAAACTAGCTTTTAATGTAGAGCACCGTTTTAATTTACTCGGTCCGTTAAAAGGTGCTTTATTTGTAGATGCTGGTAACATCTGGAATATTTTTGATAATGTAGAAGATCCTGGATCTCAGTTTACAGGATTTCAAAGCTTAGAAGATATTGCTATAGGTTCTGGATTTGGAGTACGGTGGGATTTTGATTTTTTTGTACTTAGATTTGATACTGGTTTTAAAGTTTTTGATCCTGCACAAAATTCTAGTAATCGTTGGTTTAGAGACTTTAATTTTTCAAATGCTGTATACAATATAGGGATTAACTACCCATTTTAAGAAGTGTATGATTGTATTCAAACGTTATCGTAATCCTTTATACTTACTAGATCATTATACTATATAATTTCTTATTTTTACGGCTTATCAACTGAAACTAAAAATATGGCTCATTCTATATCTCCTGGAGTTGCTACCGGATACAAAGTGCAAGAAATTTTTAATTATGCAAAAGAAAAGGGATTTGCACTTCCAGCAGTAAATGTTATAGGCTCAAATAGTATCAACACTGTTCTAGAAACTGCGGCTGCACTTAATGCACCCGTAATCATACAATTTAGTAACGGTGGTGCACAATTCAATGCAGGAAAAGGTTTAAATAACGATAATCAAAAAGCCGCTGTTGCTGGTGCTGTTGCAGGAGCAAAACATGTACATGAACTTGCAAAAGCATATGGCGCTACTGTCATTTTACATACAGACCATTGCGCAAAAAAATTACTCCCATGGATTGATGGAATGCTGGATGCTAGTGAAGCTTATTATAAAGAACATGGACACTCATTATTCAGTTCGCATATGATAGATCTTAGTGAAGAGCCTATAGAAGAAAATATAGAAATCTGTAAAAGATATCTTGAACGTATGGAGAAAATGGATATGACTTTAGAGATAGAGTTGGGTATCACAGGTGGTGAAGAAGATGGAGTAGATAATAGTGATGTGGATGATTCAAAATTATACACACAACCAGAAGAAGTTGCCTATGCGTATGAAGAACTTTCTAAAGTAAGTGATCAGTTTACAATTGCTGCCGCTTTTGGAAATGTACATGGTGTATACAAGCCTGGTAATGTAAAATTAACTCCAAAAATTCTTAAAAATTCTCAAGAACATATCACAAAAAAGTATGGTGTAGAAAACAATCATATAGATTTTGTATTTCATGGAGGAAGTGGATCTACAGTAGAAGAAATACGAGAAGGTATAAGCTATGGTGTTATAAAAATGAATATAGATACTGATCTTCAATATGCTACTGCCGAAGGTATACGTGATTATTTTAATGAAAATGCCGCATATCTAAAATCGCAAATTGGTAATCCTGATGGGGATGATTCTCCAAACAAAAAATACTACGACCCTCGTGTTTGGTTACGCAAAGCAGAAGGGACTATGCGCGCTCGACTAGAAAAAGCTTTTGAAGATTTAAATAATGTTAATACATTATAAGTACGCTTTCACGAAAGCATAAACATATACTCATAAATACTCTCTCATATGGCTTGGTTTAAGAGAAAAGACAAAGGAATTCAAACTCCTACAGAAGAAAAAAAAGACACCCCCAAAGGGCTGTGGTATAAATCACCTACTGGAAAAATAGTTGATACAGAAGAACTTGAAAAAAACTTCTACATCAGTCCAGAAGATGGATATCACGTACGTATAGGAAGTAAAGAATATTTTGAAATTCTTTTTGATGACAATACGTTTACAGAACTAGACAAAAATCTTACTTCTAAAGACCCTTTAAAATTTGAAGATAAAAAGAAGTATTCTGATCGTTTAAAAGACGCTCAAGAGAAAACGGGGCTCAAAGATGCTGTTCGTACGGCTGTTGGAAAATCTAAAGGTGAAGACATTGTAATTGCGTGTATGGATTTTCGTTTTATAGGAGGATCTATGGGAAGTGTGGTAGGAGAAAAAATAGCGCGTGCTGCAAATTACTCTCTAGAACATAATATCCCCTTTATGATCATTTCAAAATCAGGAGGAGCACGGATGATGGAGGCTGCATTATCGCTAATGCAACTCGCCAAAACATCGGCAAAACTAGCACAACTTGCAGATGCTAATATCCCATATATATCCTTATCTACAGATCCTACTACTGGAGGAACTACTGCTTCTTTTGCAATGCTAGGCGATATTAATATTTCAGAGCCTGGTGCATTAATAGGTTTTGCTGGCCCTCGCGTTGTAAGGGACACAACAGGCAAAGAACTTCCTGAAGGGTTTCAAACAGCAGAATTTGTACAAGAACACGGTTTCTTGGATTTTATTACTCCAAGACAAGAACTTAAAGATAAGATAAACCTGTATCTAGATTTAATTTTAAATAGACCTGTTAGAGCATAAATAAAAATATGCTATAAGGAAGATTATAAAAAATTCCAATCATAAAAAAGCCGTTCTGAAAATAATCAAAACGGCTTTTTTGTTGTGCTATTTTTAATCTATGATGTCGCTTGGCTAGCTCTATTTCTGTATAGATTCTTATCTACACATTTAATCATTTCTTCTTTATCTAAATCCTCACCTATAAACTCAATAACTTTATCCAAAACTTCTGAAGGAGTATCCAGGGCGTCTTTATAGTTTACATAAATCATTTCTACACCAGGCTCACTATTTCTCCATAAGTCAACTGTTTTTAAAAGCTTATGATAAGCTTCCAAAAGTTTTAATGATAATACATTAGGATCTTTCCCTCTCATCACCTGCTGTGACCTCACAACTTCATTAAGGTCACGAGTCATGAAAATCACTTTATATCTATATTTAGGGTCGAGATATTTTAATAACGGAGCTACTATTTTTACAGATTTATCCTTCGCCTTTCCTAACCAGGAATTATCCTTATGAATACTCATTACAGGATCGTATTCATAATACCCTTTAGGGTTGGATTCATCTGCTTTTCTATTTTCATCGGTAAGAATCGTACTTCCTCCTTTTGCTAACATTTGCATCATTAGAGAGGTGCCAGACCTTGGTAAACCAGAAACAATTACAATTTGTCCTTTTCTATGCTTATAGTTTTGCTTTCCGATTTCATCTTTAGGCAAGGCAAGTAATTCTTCAACATTTTCTCTAGCTTTTCTAGTACGTTCATAATTCTGAGGTCGTAATCGCTCTGCAGTTTCATAAGCTAGTTTTGCATTTTCTAGATCACCCATTTTCTCTAGAGCTCTTCCTAATACATAATGAGCAGCAGGGTAATACTTAACCAATTCAATACTCGTAAATGCATGTTCTACAGCATCTTCATAGGCTCCTAATTCTATTAATGCTGTTGCAATTCCTCTATGATATTTTGCACTATCAGGTTCTATTTCAATTGCCTTTTCAAAAGCATCTTTTGCATCTTCAAATCGAGCCAACTTATAGTTTGCCTCTCCTATTCGATACCATATCTCAGCATCATTCCTATCCTTTGACATTTTTTCCAAAAGCTCCAATGCCTTTTTGACTCGACCCGTTCCTTTTAGGATTTCTGCTTCTGCAAAAAACAAATTATATTTTACTTTAGACTCAATAGATTTAACCTTCTCAAGGTATTCATTTGCTTCTTCGTAATTCTTTGTTTTTAAACTTATTGTAATCAAATCAATATAATAAGCAGATACATCGATAGGTTCTTCTTCTAGAATTAACTCTAATAAGAGCTCTCTAGATTTCTCATAATCTTTTCTACCTAAATACACCTTTGCCAAATTGTGCTTTAAATCACATCTGGTTTTTAATATAGCTGTCTCCTTTTTTTCATCTGGTCGTTCTATATATCCTAGTTCTATAAGTTGTTCCATAGCTTCCTGATCTGAAAGCGCAGAGGGCAATTCATCTTTATTCAATTCTCCAAAATCTCCCTCTACAGTCTCCCAACTGTCTATATATGTAGGGGGTTTGGGTTCTTCAAACATTTCAGATATTACTTTTCCATCCATATCTTTTCCAACAGGAAGGTCAAAATAATGTAAGATAGTAGGTGCAAGATCTACAAGACCAAGACCAAATATTTTTTCATTCTTTTTTATGCCTGGTCCCATAGCTGCAAACATCCCAAACTGTCTATGTTCTAAAGCTGGAGCAGCTTGTACACTAGGCATTTTTAAAATCCTTTTATTCCCAGCTTCAAAACCATGATCAGACATTACGATTACTGTCGTATCATCGTCTATTAATTCTAACTTGCGTTCTAACATCATATCTTGAAAACGATATGACCCTACAATAGCTCCATTATAGATATCATATTTATCTTGATCAATTCCATCTAACTTAGGTGGATGATATTTCATGAATGTATGACAAAAGTGATCTATAAGATCATAATATATAGCCATAAAATCCCAATCTGATGTTCGCAATAATCGTGTAGCAGCATTATGCACAGAGGTATTTTGAGCCATCATTTTGGAAAATCCTTCGAGAGATTTATCCTTTTCCTGATCAATTTTTCTTGCAAGAGGAAAAAAGGGCAAAATATGTTGCTCTGTTATTTCATAAGGGAACATTCTCAGATTGACAAACTCTTTTCGTATGTTCTCTGGATGAAGGACACCATCTACAATTGGGTTAGGTTTTAACGGATCTGCATTTACTTTTTGAAATTTATCAGATATAACAGTTCCATTGATAGGTTCTGCTGGATAACTAGGCCACCAACCTACCAGATTAGATTTATATCCTTTATTGTGTAGTATATTCCATACGGCTCTACTTTTTCTGGAATTCGTAGTGACAGGTCGCACACCTCCTAAGTCAGGCATTATTTCAATAAATCCAAGGACACCGTGTTTATCTGGAGTTTTTCCTGTAGCTACAGAAGACCATAGCATAGGAGAAAAAGGGGGATTCATGGTTGCCATATTACCATACACTCCATTATCTATAATTTTTTTTAACGCTGGCATGTGTCCTTTTGCGAGTAAAGGCCCTATAATTTTCCAATCTGCGGCATCCCAACCTATAAGTAATAATTTCTTTTTTCCCATTTATTCATTTTCATTTTTGACACTATGAACACCTTCGTCATTTACTTTATGCTTCTTCTTAATATCTCTCCATGCAGTAAAGGCTACATCCCCGATTGCAAGCAACCCTAAAGAGCTTTCTATAGGAATTTCAGAAGGGTCTATGGTTATTTTTTTAGGTTTATCACTCATATCGACTCTCAATAATTTATCGTTAAAATTGCTAATGTATTAGATTGTTTGTATATTCGAAATCATTTTGTAGAATTTTATTTAATTTCTTTTCTACAAAGCGTAACAAAACAACGTTGTTTAACTTAGTAAAAACTTAACTAATTATGAAAAAAACTACTTCGAAAAAAATTCTTAACTACGGAGTAATGTCTGCTGCTATTTTAGGTGCAGCCAGTGCTTCTGGGCAAGTTATGTACACAGACATAGATGATGCAGTCTTAGACGTAGATCCTGAAGCTCTAGAGATAGATTTTGATGGTGATGGCACTACAGATATATCTATAGCTCTTAACACATTTACAGGAGGACCTGCTGCAGTAGCATTTCCTGGAACATCTACATCTGCAAATTCTAATGCTTTTGTTGGTTCATCTACAGGTGGTGGATTTGATTATCCATCTAACTTAAGTGAAGGAACTCTAATAGACGGAGCTGCTGAACTTACTGGAGCTGGAGGAAGAGGTGACTTGTATTTTTATGCATGTTATCCTAATAGCCAGTGGTGTGGTGAGGTTACTGACGGATTTTTAGGTGTTTCATTTGACATCAGTGGTGCAAATCATTTCGGATGGGTACGTATGGATGTTGCTTCTAATGGAGCTGGAGGTGTAGGTTCAATCACTGTAAAAGATTTTGCATATGAAGCTACTGCCGATACTGGAATCGAAGCGGGTGATGGTATACTTTCTTTAGAAGATAACATTATAGAAGGTTTCTCTTCTTTTGTATCTAATAATGTATTAACATTAAGTGCTAGAACTCCTATTGAGAGTGTAACAGTTCACAACTTAGCAGGTCAAGAAGTAATTTCTCAAAGACTTTCTAATCTTACTGAAACTGTAGATCTTAATAGATTAAGTACTGGTATCTATATCGCTACTGTTGCTGTAGAAGGTAAGCAGCAAGCAATTAAAGTAATGAAAAGATAATTATTACAATTTTCTATAAATTAAAAAAGCGATCTTCGGATCGCTTTTTTCATGAGCTTTTTATATTTACTTCTCTAACTATATTCAATGACCATAGATAATAATCAACTATTACGTTTTACTACTGCTGGAAGTGTAGATGATGGAAAAAGTACACTTATTGGAAGATTGTTATATGATTCTAAAGCTATTTTTGAAGATCAATTAGCATCTATAACTTCGATCAGTAAACGTAAAGGGCATGAAAAAGTAGATCTTGCATTATTTACAGATGGCTTAAGAGATGAAAGAGAACAAGGAATCACAATCGATGTCGCCTATCGTTATTTTACAACTCCTAAGCGTAAATTTATAATTGCAGATACACCAGGTCATATTCAATATACACGTAATATGGTTACAGGCGCATCTACGGCAAACGTAGCTTTAATCTTAATAGATGCTCGTAACGGTATTATTGAACAAACTAAAAGGCATGCTTTTATCGCATCACTTCTACAAATCCCACATATCATCGTATGCATAAATAAAATGGATTTAGTCGCATACTCAGAAGAAGTGTATGAAAATATTCGTTCGCAATTTGAAGAGTTTTCTTCAAAACTATATGTAAAAGACATACGCTTTATTCCTATAAGCGCATTAGATGGTGATAATGTAGTAAATAGATCTCATAATATGCCATGGTTTCAAGATGCCCCATTATTGCATACGTTAGAGCATATGCATATCAGTAGTGATATTAATAAAATAGATGCTCGTTTTCCAGTCCAAACTGTATTAAGACCTCAAAGTAAAGAGTTTCTTGACTACAGAGGATATGCGGGTCGTGTTGCAAGCGGAATTTTCAGACCTAATGATAAAGTTACTATTTTACCCTCTGGATTTACATCTACAATAAAAACGATTGACACCAATAAAGAATCCCTACAAGAAGCATACGCCCCCATGTCTGTCTCTATAACGCTTGAAGACGATATTGATATAAGTAGAGGAGATATGATTGTAAAAACCAATAATACTCCTACCCCTACTCAAGAGTTTGACGCGATGATTTGTTGGTTACACACCAATACCGCACGTCCACGAACTAAGTATACAATACTACACACTTCGAATGAGCAAAAAGCGATGATTAAAGAAGTCCTGTACAAAATTGATATAGACACCTATCAAAGAGAGGAGGAGAATAAAGACTTATTGATGAACGATATTGGTCGGGTAAAAATAAGAACGACACGTCCATTAATGATTGACGAGTACCGTGATAACCGTATTACTGGGAGCTTTATACTAATAGACGATGCAACACATGATACTGTAGCTGCGGGTATGATACTTTAAAGATGTTTTCTTAGTACGCTTTCGCGAAAGCTTTTAAAAATACCCTTGTTTCTTCCTATCTTCCATAGCAGACTCACTTCGCTTATCATCTGTACGGTTACCTCGTTCTGTCTGTTTCATCATAGCAACTTCTGCGACTATCTTTGCTAGTGTATCTGCATCACTTTCTAAACCACCAGTGATGGTAATATCTCCTAAAGTTCTAAAACGTACTTTCTTAGAATGCACCTCTTCTCCTTCACGCTTGTTTAAATATTCAGATACAGGGATCCAAGAATCATTCCTCCATACAACATCTCTCTGATGTGCAAAATATAGTGATGGGACACTTATATTCTCTCTAAGTATATAATTCCAAACATCCATTTCTGTCCAATTACTTATTGGAAATGCTCTGAAATGCTCTCCCTCAAAATGTTTCCCATTTAAAATATTCCATAATTCTGGTCGCTGGTTCTTTGGATCCCAAGATCCAAAATCATCCCGATGAGAAAAGAATCGCTCTTTTGCTCTTGCTTTCTCCTCATCACGTCTCCCTCCTCCTATTGCACAATCGATCCCATGAGATTCTATAGTATCTAACAAGGTCGTGATTTGCAATGCATTACGAGTTGCATGTTTTCCTTTTTCTTCGGCAACGCGTCCTGTATTAATAGACTCCTGTACAGAACCTACAATCAATTGAACACCTAATTCTTTAACTAATTGATCTCTAAATTGTATTGTTTCAGGAAAATTATGTCCCGTATCTACATGTACTAATGGGAATGGAATCTTTGAAGGATAAAACGCTTTTTTTGCCAAATGAGTAACCAAAATAGAGTCCTTACCCCCAGAAAAAAGAATGACTGGATTTTCAAACTGTGCTGCTACTTCCCTCAAGATAAAAATTGCTTCAGATTCTAATTCATCCAGATAATTTAAATAATATTTACCCATTTGTATTCAGCTTATTTTCTATATGATTTAAGATCAGTGTAGATGCTTCTTCTATAGTATATTTTGTTGCATCAATTTCTAATGAAGGGTTTTCAGGAATTTCATAAGGAGCATCTATACCCGTAAAATCTTTTATAACTCCTGCCCTTGCCTTTTTGTACAACCCTTTTACATCTCGTTTTTCACACACTTCAAGAGGAGTGCTTATATAAATCTCAATATAATTTTCTTCCCCTACTATTTGTTTTATCCGCAATCTATCTCTTTCGTAAGGTGAGATAAATGCCCCTAATACAACTAAACCTGCATGGGTAATCATGAGATTAGCAACCTCTGCAATGCGTCTGATATTTTCTCTTCTCCCATCTGGAGAAAACGTCAAATCACTATTCAATCCCTTTCTTACACTATCTCCATCTAGAATACATGTGTGTATACTTTTATTGATCAAAGATTCATTTACAGCATTTGCAATTGTAGATTTTCCTGAACCAGACAAACCTGTAAACCAAATCAAAAAAGAAGTATGCTTCTTTATCGCTCTGTGTTGTTCTGTAGTGATACTAAATTTATGTGGAATGATATTTTCCTGCATGTTTATCGTTAAAATCTCTTAAAGATACGATTACGGATATAACCGAGTGGTAATCGTAACCATAATCGTTCATGAAAATAGTATAACACAAATTTAGTGATTAACTCTGCTAAAGCAATAAAAAGGGCAACTCCACTATAAGTACCTAAAACAAATCCGGAAATGACAAATAATAAACCCGTTGCGATAATACGCCAAGAGATTGATTTATAAAGTGTTTCCTTCTTTGAAACTTTTTCTTTCCGTCTTTTTTGCCATAAACGTTCATGTATATAGTAAAAAGCTAATTTGATTATAAAATCTATTGTTATAATCTTAAAAGCATTCTCAGCACTACAATTACCATACAGACATGTAAATAAAAGAACAAGTAGTATTGTATCTATGGTTGCGATAATACGCCATGTAATACCTTTTAATATACTTCTTAAATGTGATTCCTCTTTGTACTGTTTCATAATTAACAGCTCACTAAGAAATGAGGATTTAATAAGTTTTCTTTATTATAGGTAAGCGGTTTTTGTGTTTCTTGATTTATCACCTCTACACCGGCTGATTTACATATGGCATGTCCTGCTGCAGTATCCCATTCCATTGTAGGTGCAAAACGAGGATAGATATGGGCTTGACCTTCTGCAACTACACAAAATTTTAAAGAGCTCCCTTTGGAGACGATACTTACTTCTTTTTCTTTTTCAATCTCAGAAATAAATACTTTTGTATCATCATTAAGATGTGAACGACTCCCTACTATTTTTACAGGTTCACTTTTTGAAGCTGGAGATATCTTTATTGCTTTTTCTATAATATCTTCTAGATTACTCTCTAGTCCTTCTTCAACTTTAAATTTATAAGATCCTTTTTCGAGACTTTCTGTGAAATAAAGAGTCTTAGATACTGGAACATATATTACTCCTAAAAGGGGAACTCCTTCTTCTATAAGTGCAATATTTACTGTAAATTCTCCATTGCGTTTTATAAATTCTTTTGTCCCATCTAATGGATCTACAATCCAACAACGCTTCCATTTTTTTCTTTCTGAATAATCAATTTGTTTATTCTCTTCACTGATAATAGGAATATCTGTTTGTGTCAAGTATGAATTAATTATCCTATTTGCTTTTTGATCTGCAAGAGTTAGTGGAGACTCATCCTCTTTAACAATAATATCAAAATCTGTAGCATATATATCCATAATAGCCTTTCCTCCTTCAATTGCTCCTTGTATTGCTATCTTTAAATAATCGTTCATTATATATACTCTTTATTTTTTACGGTCAATTACATAATTTACCATCAACTCTAGAGAATCTCTATACTGTGATGCAGGGTAACTATACAATATTTCTAATGCTTCTTGCTGCCTCTTTTTCATTTGGGAAGTGGCGTATTCAAGTCCGCCATTATTCTTTACAAAGGAAATAACTTCTTTGACTCTTTTCTTATTTGTATTATGGTTTTTAATACTATTGATAAGCCAGTTTTTTTCTTTAACACCTACGGTATTTAATACATAAATAAGAGGTAATGTCATTTTTTGCTCTTTAATATCTATTCCCGTAGGTTTTCCTATTTTATCGTCTCCATAATCAAAAAGATCATCCTTAATTTGGAATGCAATTCCTATGAGTTCTCCAAAATGCCTCATTTTTTCTACCTCTTCTTTACTAGAGTGTACAGCACAAGCTCCAAGAGCGCAACATGCAGCGATTAGAGTTGCTGTTTTTTGGCGAATTATCTCATAGTAAATATCTTCTGTGATATCTAATTTTCTAGCTTTTTCAATTTGTAATAACTCTCCTTCACTAATCTCTCTAACAGCTACAGATATAATCTGCAGTAAATCAAAATCTTCATTATCAATAGAAAGAAGTAATCCTTTTGAAAACAAAAAATCTCCTACTAAAACGGCTATCTTATTTTTCCATAATGCATTAAGTGAAAAAAAACCGCGTCTTCTATTACTATCATCTACTACATCGTCATGTACAAGACTAGCTGTATGGATAAGTTCTATTACTGAAGCCCCTCTATATGTCCTATCATTTACTTCTCCATTACCTAGCATTTTTGCAGTGAGGAAGACAAACATAGGTCTCATTTGTTTCCCCTTTCTATTAACAATATAATGTGTGATTCGGTTAAGTAATGCTACTTTTGAGCGCATTGATAGTGCAAACTTTTCTTCAAAAAGTTCCATCTCATAGGATATAGGCTCTTTAATCTGTGCTACAACTTTCATGTATAATCAAATATAAGGAAATGGTCTTTTTATATACACTTGCTTACTGCTTATTTGCTAGTTGTCCACAGGCTGCATCTATATCTTTACCCCGAGATCTTCGCACTGTTACAGTAATTCCATTAGTTTCTAGAATAGACACATATTTATCTATCGCTTCTGGAGAAGCTTGTTGAAATTGTCCATCATCTATTGGATTGTATTCTATGAGATTTACTTTGCTAGGTACTGCTTTACAAAAGTCTAGCAATGCATTAATATCAATCAAACGATCATTTATACCATCCCAAACTACATATTCATAGGTGATCTTCTTTTTTGTCTTAGTATACCAATATTGTAAAGCTTCCTTAAGTTCTATTAAAGGCATTTTCTCATTGAATGGCATTATTTCTGTACGTACATCGTCCAGTGCAGAGTGTAATGAAACTGCAAGATTAAACTTTACATTTTCATCTGCCATTTTCTTTATAATTTTAGGAACTCCCGAAGTAGATACTGTTATTCGTTTGGGAGACATTCCCAAACCTTCTGGAGAAGTAATTTTATCTATTGCTTTTAAAACATTATTATAATTCATCAATGGTTCACCCATGCCCATAAAAACAATATTTGAGAGTGGCATATCATGATATAATCTACTCTGCCTATCAATCACCACTACTTGATCTACAATCTCATCTGGATTGAGATTACGCATACGCTTTAATCTGGCAGTGGCACAAAACTTACAATTCAAACTACATCCCACTTGAGAAGAAACACATGCTGTAGTTCTTTTAGACGTTGGAATAAGAACAGATTCTACTACAAGTCCATCATGTAATTTTACTGCGTTCTTTATCGTACCGTCATTACTACGTTGCATATGATCTACCTTGATATGGTTGATTACAAAATAGGAATCTAAAAGTGCTCGGGTTTCTTTTGAGATATTTGTCATATCCTCAAAATTATGCGCTCCTTTTTGCCATAACCATTCATATACTTGATTCCCTCGAAAAGGCTTATCGCCTTCGGAGATAAAAAAATCTCGTAATTCGTCTTTGGATAGTTTTCGTATGTCTTTCTTCTTTGTACTCACGTTGCAAATTTAAGCCTTTAGATGTATGCTTTCGCGAAAGCATAAAAAAACTCAAGTACTATATACTCGAGTTTCTTTATATATATTATTTATGATAAGATTATATAATCAACATAGCATCTCCATAAGAATAAAATTTATACCCTTCTTTAATTGCTTCTGCATATGCTTCCTTCATAAAATCATGACCTGCAAAAGCAGAAACCATCATTAGTAATGTAGATTTTGGTGTATGGAAATTAGTAATCATACAATTTGCAATACTAAAATCATAAGGAGGAAAAATAAATTTATTTGTCCAACCTCCAAATTCGTTTAAAGTATTAGCACTAGATACAGCACTCTCAAGGACACGCATTGATGTAGTACCTACAGCACATACACGTCGTTTTTCTGCGATAGCTTTGTTAATTATAGTAGTCGCTGGTTTGCGTATATAAGCCTCTTCACTATCCATTTTATGTTTTGACAGATCTTCTACTTCTACAGGGCTAAAAGTCCCTAGTCCTACGTGTAAAGTTACTTCCGCAAAGTTTACTCCTTTGATTTCAAGGCGTTTTAATAAGTGCTTAGAAAAATGTAATCCTGCTGTTGGTGCAGCAACTGCTCCTTCTTCTTTTGCATATATTGTCTGATAACGTTCTTCATCTTCTTGTTCTACTTCCCTCTTTATATACTTAGGTAATGGAGTTTCTCCTAATTGAGTTAATTTATTTCTAAATTCTTCATAAGATCCATCATATAGGAATCTAAGGGTACGTCCACGTGATGTCGTATTGTCAATAACCTCTGCTACTAAACTTTCATCATCTCCAAAATATAGCTTATTCCCTATTCTAATCTTACGTGCAG
This sequence comes from uncultured Dokdonia sp., assembly GCA_947503305.1. Classification (GTDB taxonomy): domain Bacteria; phylum Bacteroidota; class Bacteroidia; order Flavobacteriales; family Flavobacteriaceae; genus Dokdonia. The sequence goes on along the minus strand of CANNDF010000002.1, from coordinate 419,741 downwards.
GATCTACTAATACATCCCATAGGCGCGTTTCAGAATTTAGTTCTCTCAAAAGAAATACCTCTATACGTGCTCCTGTTTTTTCTTTATTCCCATATAAGCGTGCTGGAAATACTTTTGTATTATTAAGAACCATTACATCTTCTGGCTCAAAATAATCAATCAAGTCTTTGAACATTTTATGTTCTATGGTTTGTGTTTTTCTATTAAGTACCATAAGACGTGATTCATCACGATTTTCTGCTGGGCGTTCTGCTAGTAATTCACTAGGAAGATCAAAATTGAAATGAGATAATTTCATTCGTGTATACTATTTTTGGTTTAGATTATGTGCAAGATGTGCACTAAGCATATTTTGCAAAGTCGCAAATATACAATCTCGACATAGGGGTTGTCAAGTAATTAATGAATTATCTCTTGTTCAAATCCTAAAGTTTTCAAATCTTCCCAAAATCCTGGATATGATTTTGAAACGACCCCTGCATCTTCTATCAGAATAGGAACGCACAATCCTAAAGGCGCAAAGGCCATAGCCATCCTATGGTCATGATAGGTTGCGATGGTAACATTTCTATTAAGAGTTGTCTTTTGTGCCTTCAAATGAAGAGACGTATTTGTAACTTCAATATCGCCTCCAAGCTTTGTAATTTCAGTTTTCAATGCTTCTAGTCGGTCAGTTTCTTTAATTTTTAGCGTATGTAGCCCAGTTAAGTCACACGCTATACCCATTCCTAAGCATGTGACTGCTATTGTTTGAGCTATATCAGGGCTATTACTTAAATCTAATTTTAATATTTCTGGCAGATTGACTTCTGGATTTAAATATAATTCTAGTTTATTTTCTGTAAATCGAGATAATACTCCCAGTTCTTTATAAATTTTTCTCAATACCGCATCCCCCTGAAGACTATCTTTTCGGTAACTAGATATTGTAATTTGACTGGAAACAGTAGGCTTTTGCGAAAGCATTATTGCCATCATACTATAGTAATATGAAGCACTACTCCAATCAGACTCTACCGTAACTTCCTTTTTATCTATAGGAGAAGCATGTGGAAAAATCTGGATTTCCTGCCCTATAAAGTTTGCTTTAATCCCTATTTGTAATAACAGCTGGAGTGTCATATTAATATAGGGGACTGATGTTATTTTCCCATCTAATGTTATTGTTAAACCTTCAGGAAATGAAGCTCCTATGAGTATTAAAGCAGATATATACTGACTACTTACATTTGCTTTTAATGTAACATGACCCTTTGTAAGCACCTTTCCTTTTATTTCTATAGGTGGATATCCCTCATTTTTTTTATACGTAATCTGCGCGCCCAATGATCGTAATGCATCAACTAATATTCCTATAGGGCGTTCTTGCATACGTTGACTTCCTGTCAATATTGTTTTTCTACCATCTTGAATAGAAAAATAGGCTGTTAAGAAACGCATTGCGGTACCTGCATGATGGATATCAATAATTTCTTCTGTAGAAGTAAGTGCTTTTTCCATTACTGCAGCGTCATCACTATTTGATATATTTTTAATAGTAATAGTATCAAAAAGGGATTGTAACAATAATAGCCTATTGGTCTCGCTTTTAGAGCCTGTGACTTTAATACGACCTTTTAAACTGGGTTTATTATTTTTTATTTTAAGAAGCATACGTATTTATGATTTGAGCTTCTTATTTGCATGATGACGGTCATGATCTCGTTTTGCTTTTATGTCAAGCTTCTTATCAAAAGCTTCTTGTAGATTTACTCCTGTTTGATTTGCCAGGCACAATACAACAAACATAACATCAGCCAGTTCTTCTCCTAGATCCTTTCCTTTATCACTTTCTTTCTCACTTTGTTCGCCATAACGCCTAGCAATAATTCGAGCTACTTCGCCTACTTCTTCTGTAAGCTGTGCCATATTGGTAAGCTCATTAAAATATCGTACTCCATGATTTTTGATCCAATCATCAACAGCTTTTTGAGCATTCTGAATATCCATCTTTATTTTTTTACCAAAACTACTTTTTCTTTTTCTTTGGCAACAATTTCTGCATAGAAATTTTTAATATCATTATATGCGGTTGCTTCAACTAGTGTGATATTCATTTTAAAAGAACTTAATAGTTGTATACTTGTTTCACTAAGTTGTTTAAAAACAATTTTATAAGAGCCTAGCCCATCAGGTAATTGAACATCAATAGCCCCTGGGATACTCTCTATTACATACCCTTCAGGTATAGACAATGTAATGCTATTTTCTACAGCTCTAGGAAATCTAAAATCTATAGGTAATTTTCGATCTTGTTTTTTAAAGGGGTTTTGAGATTTTTCTAAAAAGAGTTGAGGAGAAATATATAGCTTATCATCTATAATCTCAATATATTTATCTGTTTTAAAAGCAAATGTAATAGATACAGGTTTTGATAAATCTTCAAGTGAAAATTTTATGTTTTCTACAGTTTCTACATCAACAAAATCTTTAAATACAGCTTGCTGTTGATTAGGGGTTAAACCTACAAATGTATCTCGCATATACAATCCTTCATTATTAGAATAGCGTTGTCTACAATTCCCAGAAATTGAACCATTACTATCAATAGTTGCAATCATCATTGATTTATTTTCTGCATATTTTTTTGAGAATAAACTTATCGCCTGAGAAGTTCCATTTTCTTTTATTAATCGCCCCTCCCAATTCATTATACGTTCTGGCAACAGGCCTGGATATAGGTTTTTTCCTGTGGCATCTAGTAATAACCATTCGTCATTATAAACTACAGCTGCCAATACATAATCAAAGCCACTTACAGTAGGATAAATAGGGACACCATATCCCTTTGTACTTGCCATTACCGGGACCGCATTTAAACCCATTTTTTTAAGTAGAGAAACCAATAGTAAGTTGACTTCAAATGCGCTTCCTTTTTTTTCTTTAAATGCTTTTTTTAAATTCTGAGATCTATAAATATTCTCATTTTTATCCCAAGTCATTTCCTTCTGTATATAGGCATACGTATTATATACCCGATCCCAATATGAATTAGACTTCTCTTTCAACTCTATAGTTACTTCATCAAGAAAATTAGCACTTGTTATTTTATCTTTTAATCTTGTGTTAATAAATTTAGAAACCTCATCCCATGTTTTGGCTCTTCCTTCTCGATTACCTATTGAAAATTCTACTGCAGCTAGTTCATATATAATAGAAGCTCTATAATTATTTATATTATTTACAAATTCTTCCTCTTGAATAGCAGCTATATTTTCAAGTTTATACTCTGTTACTGCTTCTTCATATTTCATATTTGCAAATAAGGTACGATTGGTACGTCCGCCAAAAGGATTCTTTTGTTCTCTACTAAAATTTTCATTACGTTGTTCTGTATAACGTTTAGGCTTTACACTTAAGTAGCCTTTTTCAAATGTATTATAGTCAAAAAACTGAGGAATTTCTATTTTGGCAAATGCTTCCCTTACTGGAATATCTTCTTGTAAAACGACATCATCTATTGCCCAGTATGAGGATTCAATTGTATATGCATATTCTATAATAGTGCCTACTTTTACTAATGGTAAAACAATAGACATTTCTTTTAAGTTTCTATTAACACCTCTTTCTATAATATTTTCTTTTTCAATTTTTAGACGCTCAACTTCCCCTCCTTTGATATTATATGAATATGCTTCTACTTTCTTAATAATCTCTTCCCCTCTGCCTTCATTATATAGTCTAATTTTTTTTGTACCATAGGAAAATCCATCAGGGTTGTTGATTTTTATGACATTATGTACCGTTGTATATAATAACCATCCGTCTAGATTGTCTTTATATTCAAAATGAGTACGTCTATTCTTACTTAAATATACTGCTGGGGCTTCGCTTTGTTCTTCTGTAAGCTCAATATTAAAATGCTCTTTTTTAAGCTTACCTAACTTAAAGTCTTGAGCTTTTATAGTTACAATACAGAATAGCAATGATATACCCAGGCAATAATATTTCATTTACTTATGATTTTACAAGAACAATTTTTTCGTTTTCTTTTTCTACAATCATTTTATAATACTGCTGAAGATCTTTATAGTATTCGGCTCCAATAACAGGGGTTTTGATTGCATTTTGAACAGCTATTGAAATTTTCCCCATAGCCTCAGAAACTCCGTATCTGTAGGAGCCCATACCTTCCGATAAATTAACATTTAAACTCTCCGGAAGTGATTCTACTTTATATCCCTCAGGTATTTTAATAGAGACATTATATTTATCAGTCCATGGATATGTAAAGTCTACTGGATATGCTCTATCTTCTGCTGTAAAGTAATTTTTTTCTGTCGCAAGGTGAAATAGCGGTGTGATATATATTTTGTCTCCTATCTCTTCTATATGCGCTTCATCTTCGAAGTTATATTCTAGAGATAACGGTTTGTGAATATCTTTCATATCCTTAAATGAATGATCTATAGTTTCAATAGAAGCATACCTTTCTTCCATTTTTTCTACTTGTTCATCTTCACTTAAATCTCCAAAAACTCCTCTTTGATTTCTGGCATAATGTCCTGAAAATCTATTTTTAGAATTTCCGGTAATCGTAAGATCGTCGCTTATTTCGATATTCATAAAACTATTATGGACTGCAGGTTTAGGAGGGTATAAATCTACAAGTCGTGAACTTCCGTCCTTTTTCACCATTCTTCCTTTCCAGTTAAGAAGGTTTGTTTTTAAAATTCCAATAGTTCCATATTTATCTGCTCCGTCCAATAAGAATAAACCTCCATTTATCTTGACTCCAGCGACCACATAATTAAATCCGCTTCGAGTAGGAAAAAAGGGGATTCCGTTAGATTTTGTACTGATAAGCACCGGACTTGCTTCTATCCCTGCATAATTGAGCATAGAAATAAACATGAGATTGATATCGGCTATGTTTCCCACCCCTTCTTTGTATGCTTTTTTAACTCCTTTATCTACATACACTCCATAATACTCATTCCAGCTCATCTTTGTTTTTATGAAGGCATATATTTTGGCAATTTTTTCTTTAGGATCGGATACTCCTGATAAAAGAGCTTCTATATCATCTCTATAATACTTTGTCAATTCGAGCTCTTCTCCAAAAGCTTCTGACTTATAGATTTTCTTAGCTACATCTTCCCATGAGGTTGTATAGGTACGTAAAGGCGCATTTGGAAATTTAGTATATGACAGTTCAAACTGAAGTGCAGACATATAATTATTTAGGTTTCCCGTAAAAGGTTCTTCTTTTATAGCTGGTACATTTTCTAGATTTACGATATATCCATTTTCTATTAAGTCAAGTTCAGAAGCGTTTCTCCCACCATCGGGTCTACTCACTCCTCCTGATTGATATTTGAAACGTATTGTACGGCCTTTCTTTTCATTTTTTATATTTAAAGGGAGTGATCCTTTCCCATGTGTTCTATATACTAAATACTCAGGAGCAAAAAATTGCATATCCACTTTATCTACAGGTATTTCTTCTTGAAAACGAAATTCATCTATTCTAGAAATAAATGGAGATACAAAAGAGTATTTATATTCTATGATACAACCATCTTGAATATCTGGCATTGTAAATTTTTTCACTTTGAGGGATTTACTTCGCTCTTCATCAAAAATCCCTTTACTCTGTAGTTTACTTTCTTTAATACTTCCATCTACCAAATTATAAGTAACTGCTTTTAGGTTATTAGCTTGCTCAACAGCATTACCTGATTTATATAGCCCTATTTCTTGGGTAGCATACTTATATCCATCTTTATTATATATTTTAATACGTTCTTGGAATTCCGTCCTTACCATAAAGCCATCTTCTTCGTCATACACAAATTTTGTACTTGCCTTTCTATACAAAACGGCTGCGTTTGCTTCTGAGTCTAGTGAATGTGACGTAGCTTCAAGCTCTTCTTTTGAAATTTTCCCATATTTATAGTTTTGTGCAAAGTGCGTATTGCTTATAAAGCATACACTCACTAACGTAAGTAAAAATCTTGTCATCTCGTTCTGTTTATTCAATTTTTGTTAATACTATTTTCTGACTATCATAGCGCGCTATCTTCTTTAGAAATTTCCTAAAGTCACTATATTTTTCTTTTGGAAATTCCCCATCAAGAAATACATATTTCCTGATGTAAGAAATGGTATTATCTTCACCTAAAGTATACTCTACATCATAGGTTCCAAATTCACTTTCTACATGAATATTTTCTATAGATTCTGGCAGGCTATATTCTTTTGGAATTGTAACACTAACACTATCTGTATCTATAAATCCTCTGTCTATTCTTACTCCATATTTTCTATTCCTATATCGTTTTGGAACATAGGTAGATCTGTTAAATGCATTTAAGCTTACCAACATTTCATCACCAGCAAAAGAGGCATAATTATCTGCTTTAAATGCAACTTTTTCAGTAAGAACAATCTCATTCTTATCGTTTTCTACAGCAATGGATTGTATCTCCATATTATTAACGTAATCCCAAAAATCATAATAGTGATCCTTTTGATCTTTTTCTATTTGATTTTCAACCAAATAGCGATCATCATATTGAATCCCTTTAGAATTCATTTCAACCTGAGCCTCTATACTTCCTTCTAGGGTAATAGTATAACTGCCTTTTAAATCTTGCGTGTTTTCTTTATAATCATATACATCTGTGTGTACAATTTTCCCACCTTCAGGTGTTATAATAACAACATCTCTATCGTCTGTAAAATCACCTATAAATCCAAAAGGAATTTCTTGACTTGTACATTCTAACCAAATATAATCATCATCATTTGGTATACTTAATATAGCATGATTTCCTTGCATAGAAGTAAAATCTGGTTGTATGTCTTTTTTTTCCTTACCCGCATATAGTACCGTATAGTAGGAAGGGATTTCAGCAACGTCCAGAAGGGATTTTGTATAATTTGTAAGAGCTTTACAATCTCCATATCCTAATGCATCCACTTCTGAAGCGAGCATCGGTTTCCAACCACCTATACCTACTTGAACACTTATATACCTTGTTTTCTCTTGAACGTATTCATATATCTTACGGGCTTTTTCTACAGTGTCAGTTTCTCCTTCTACCAGACGTAATACCTCCATTTTGGTCTCTTCTGGAACTTCTTGTGTTCCACTCAATAGATAATTATTAATCCACATCCCAAAGCTTTCCCAATCTTTTGCATCGCCATCTACTCCAGCTAAGTGAAATTTATCCAAAGCAAAAAGAATTTTGGGGGATATATTTTCAAATCCCGGGCTGTATGCTTCTGGAACCAGTGCTTCATAATTTTCTATAGATACACTTATTTGACCAGGAGATTCTTTTATGGTGATCTGATCTGAAGAATTTATAACTTTATACTTTAGAGCAAGCACGTCTTGATTATAATTAATTGTGTAACTACTTTTCTCAGTACTTGCATTATAGGAACCATTAGGTACCCATCCAGGTATAAATGCAGTATTTGTACTCGTTGTTGTATAATGATATTCTACAGTATATGGATATGATGTAGGGGTGTACTCAAGATATTTTACTCGTGAATCTGAGAAGAGCGTTCCGCCACTAACAGCACTCACGTCTTTGAAATCACTTTTTTTATACTTTTTTATCTCTTTACCAAACTTATCATAGATTGTAGCTTCCATTTTCTTAATACGAGTCTCTTTGTCGTAATGAGCATAGGCATCTACATCTGAATTTCCTTTTTTATTAAATACTGTAACCACGCGATAATTATCAAACTCTATCGTACGTTGATTGGGTATCGTAACTTCTAATCGTTCATTTCTTAAAATGCTATGTGCATTTTTTTTAAGCGTTTCATCAATAAGAATTGACTGATATTTTAAGCCTTCCTGACCAAAAAATAACATAGGTTGCAATAGTATGCAACAATATAAAAATAAGCGCATTAATAATTTTTTTGAAATATAAGTGTAAGAAATTTACTTACAAAAATTTACTCCTTTTTTTTTGAATCAATATTTATAGTTACTGGACCATCATTAAGTAAGCGTACCTCCATATCGGCGCCAAACTCACCTGAAAATACTTTTTTTGTTAGCTTTCGCGAAAGCGTATTCAAAAACATTTCATAAATAGGAATTGCAATATCTGGTTTTGCTGCTTTGAGAAATGAAGGGCGATTCCCTTTTTTTGTACTTGCATGCAATGTAAACTGGCTTATTACTAATATATCTCCACCGATATCAGTAATAGACAAATTCATAGCATTGTGTTCATCACTGAAAATACGTAATCCAACTATTTTGTTGGTAAGCCATTCTATATCTTCCTTATCATCATCATGTGTAATCCCTAAAAAGATTAAAAACCCTTTCCCTATGGAAGATTTTATATTTTTGTCTATAGTTACAGATGCTTCTGTAACACGTTGTATCGTAACTTTCATAAATTAATCTAATGCATATTGGTCTTTACGATACTGTTCTTCATCTCCTTCCATAATCTGTACATAGCTTTTATATCTAGACCAATGTAGCTCATCATTATCTAAGGCATCTTTTACCGCACATTTAGGTTCTTCCAGATGCAAGCAGTTATTAAATTTACAGTCACTTTTGAGGGCAAAAAATTCTGGAAAATAATCTCCTATTTCTTCCCGTTCCATATCTACTATCCCAAACCCTTTTATGCCTGGAGTATCTATAATCTTAGCATCAAAACTCAAATCATACATCTCTGCAAAAGTAGTCGTATGCTGTCCTTGCATATGTTGTTCACTTATAGCTTTAGTTTTGAGATCTAATGAGGGTTCTATAGCATTTACTAAGGTAGACTTTCCCACACCACTATGACCTGTAAACATATTAACCTTACCTCGCATTACATCTTTGACATCTTGTACATTTGTTTCTTTTAACGCAGAAATACCTATACATTCATAACCTATCTCTCTATACATCGCTGCTAAAAACTTAACCTCTAGCAACTCATCTTCTGTATATGTATCAATTTTATTAAACAATAAAATTGCTTTAATATCATAAGCTTCTGCAGTGATGAGAAAGCGATCAATAAAAGCTGTAAAAGTAGGTGGGTTATTTAATGTTATTAAGAGAAATACCTGATCTACATTAGAAGCAATAATATGTGTTTGCTTTGAAAGGTTTACTGATTTCCTAATAATATAATTTTCCCGATCGTGAATGTTTGTAATGACTCCTGTTTCTATATCACTTTTAGTATCTAACTCAAAATCTACGACATCCCCTACTGCAACAGGATTTGTACTTTTGATACCTTTTATCCTGAATTTTCCTTTTATACGGCACTCATACCATACACCCCTTTCTGTTTTAACGGTATACCAACTTCCCGTAGATTTATATACTATTCCTGTCATATAGATAAGTTGTTACAAAAATAGGTACTTTTTACCAAGAAATTTATCTATTTTGGTAAGGTATAACCATTAAAACCAAAGGCAATGAAGAAAATTTTACTTGGAGTAGCTATTATAGCACTCTTATCAGTTGACATGCAGGCACAGCAATATGAAGTAAAAGTAGTCACAAGTGTAGAGTCTATAGTACCTAACGGGCTAGGTAGATCAAGGTTAATATCTGCAAATGACACTAGAGATTACAAAGAGTTTACAACTACAAAAAGTGAAGATGAAAAAGATCGTAATAAGTCAAAACGTGCCGAAATACGTGTAAAAGGCTATGACGAAACAAAACTTTTGAATTTCTATAATCTAGGAGGAATCCGCTTCCAAAATATTGCCGCAAATGATGCTGTGATACAATCAAAAATAAATACAATGCTAGAAGAAGGATGGGATCTGGCATTTGTTGCAAGTGCAGTTGAAAGTGAAGGAGGTAAAGGAGATGGGAAAGGAATCTTTATTACCCGATATATTTTTAAAAGACCAAAACAATAAAGTAACCACTATAAAAAAGAGCGACACCAGTACTGGTGTCGCTCTTTTTTATTATTCCCATTATATATTAGAGTTGAGCAACTTTTTTCTGATGATTAATGGATTCTTGATGTATCGCTTTAAATACACGCAAGATAAATTCTTCACTTAGATTATGTTGTTCTCCTTCCAGAATCATCTTTCCTAGAATTTCATTCCATCGTTTTGTTTGAAGTATAGAAACATTATTCTCTTTTTTAAGTAATCCAATATCATCAGATATCTTCATACGTTTTCCAAGACTTTCTATAAGTTGATGATCTACAACATCAATTTGTGTACGTAGGGTATTCAATTTATTGTTATACTCAATTTCTTTACCTTCTTCTTCTCGTATTTTAAGGTCAATTGTCATCTGAATTAAAGTCTCAGGGGTAATTTGCTGTGCAGCATCACTCCACGCATTATCAGGATCATGATGAGTTTCTACCATAAGTCCATCATAATTAAGATCAAGCGCTGTCTGACTCAAATCATGTATAATATCTCTACGTCCTGCAATATGAGATGGATCAAGAATTAATGGAAGATCTGGAAAGCGATTTTGTAAATCAATAGCAATTTGCCATTCTGGATTGTTTCTATATCGCGTTTTTTCATAAGTAGAAAAACCTCTATGAATTACTCCCAGATTCTTAACATCTGCTGTATAAAAACGCTCTACTGCCCCTAACCACAAAGATAAATCTGGATTCACTGGGTTCTTAATGAGTACTGTCTTATCTGTACCTTTAAGAGCATCTGCAATATCTTGTACAATAAAAGGGGAAACAGTGGTACGAGCTCCTATCCATAGAATATCTACATCATGTTCTAATGCAAGTTCTACGTGATGAGAATTTGCAACCTCTGTAGTCGTAAGCATTCCCGTTTCTTCTTTGGCTTTTTGCAACCATTTTAACCCTAAAGCACCAACCCCTTCAAAATTACCTGGACGTGTCCTTGGTTTCCAAATACCAGCACGTAATACAGTAGCATCGCTATCTTTTAGTTGATGAGCAATCTTGAGTACCTGCGCTTCTGTCTCTGCACTACAAGGGCCTGCGATAACTAAAGGGTGATCTAACCCAAAAGCATCTAACCAATTTCTAAGTTCTTTTTTATTTTCCATAATTCTGCAAATTTATGCCAGTTTTGACTTATTTAATTCCTTTTAATATTTCTTTAATATGATTTGTATTTTTCATTTCCTGATAGACTCCCTGAAAATTATCTGTCTCCATCAGTTTTTTAAATTGTTCCAGATTTGCTATATATTCTTCAAGGGTTTCTAAGATGTTTTCTTTATTCTGCTGGAAGATAGAGGTCCATGTGGTAGGGTTACTTTTTGCTAGTCGTACTGTAGACGCAAATCCACTTCCTGCCATATCAAAAATATCTCGTTCATTTTTTTCTTTATCTATGACCGTTTTTCCTAACATAAAAGAACTTATATGGGATAGATGGGACATATATGCAATATGTTTGTCATGAGATACTGGGTCCATATATCGTATACGCATACCCATAGATGTAAATAAAGCGAGAGCCTTCTCTTGTAATTTAAATGTCGTTTTTTCTACTTCACAAATAATATTTGTCTTTCCACTATATAGTCCATCAATAGCTGCACTTGGTCCAGAAAATTCTGTCCCAGCAATAGGATGGCAGGCTAAAAAATTTCTACGCATTTTATGATCCGTCACACATTTACATATTGCCTCTTTTGTAGACCCCATATCAATCACTAATGTTTCTTCACCTATACGATCTAACACATCAGGCAAAACACGTGTTGCTATATCTACAGGTATAGATAGCACTACTAAATCTGCATTCTTAAGATCATATAATTCTCCTTCTTCATCAATAAAACCTATAGCTTTAGCTTCATTAATATGTTCTGGATTTGTATCTATTCCTAATATAGTTGCATCAGGCATATGCGATCGAAGATCTTTTGCAAAAGACCCTCCTATTAACCCTACACCAATGATATATATTTTCTTCATTATAAATCGTTAATTCTCTTTTCTATTGACATTCCAATTAAAATTTTAAGTATGCTTTCGCGAAAGCGTACTAAAACCGATCAATCGCTTCCTGTATTTGGTCTTCTGTAACACAAAGACTAAATCGTATATACCCCTCCCCTTGAGTTCCAAAAATGGTGCCTGGAGTAATAAAAACATATTTTTGGTATAAAATTTCATTTATAAATTTTTCTGCATGTATACCCTCAGGTAGTTTTGCCCAAACAAACATTCCAACTCCATCACGAGTAAAGCTACAATCTAACTTCTGAGCTAGTGTATATATAAGATCTCTACGTCTTTTGTATACTAGATTTATCTTCTCAAACCATTCTTTTGACATTTGTAATGCCGCAATAGCTCCTTTCTGGATCCCGTAAAACATCCCGCTATCCATATTCGATTTTACTTTTAAAATATGAGCGATATATTCTGAATCGCCCAATACCATCCCTACGCGCCATCCTGCCATATTAAAGGTTTTACTCAAAGAATTCAATTCTATTGCTACTTCCTTTGCACCTTCAATATTTAATATTGATGTAGGATGATCATTCAAAACAAAACTGTAGGGATTATCATTAACAATTAAAATAGCATGTGCTTTTGCAAAGGCTATTAGTTTTTTAAAAAACGACGTATCCGCATTTACGCCAGTAGGCATATGTGGATAGTTTATCCACATAATTTTTACATCTGTAAGATCCTGATTAGACAACTGCTCTAAATCGGGTAGCCATTGATGATTTGCATCAAGGTCATAAGTCACTGGTACTGCTTCAACCAGTTTTGTTACTGCGCTATATGTAGGGTATCCTGGATTAGGGATTAACACTTTATCTCCTGGATTCAAGAAGGCCATACTAATGTGCATGATCCCTTCTTTAGAACCCATTAATGGTAATATTTCTGAAAGTGGGTTTACTAATACTCCATAGTGTTGTTTATAAAATTGAGCAATAGCATCTCGTAATTCTGGAAGTCCTATATAACTTTGATATTGATGTGTATTTGGATGACCAAGTCCTTCTTTTAAAGCATGAACAACCTCATCTGGAGCAGGCATATCTGGACTTCCAATGCCCATATTAATTATAGGATGACCTTCTATTGCAAGAGATCGAACCTCTTTAAGCTTGCGTGAAAAGTAGTATTCTTTTGTTTCTAATAATCGATCTGCAGGTTGCATCATTTTTTTCGATTTTTATATTCTCCTAAAACTTTAAAATCTGTCGCCATAATGGTTAAGACTTTCTTTGCTTTTATATAATCCTCATAGGCTTCAAAAGTGACATCTACAAAAAAAGCATATTTCCATGGAGTTTCTATAATAGGCATTGATTGGATTTTTGTCAAATTGAGCTTAAAATCACTCATTACATTAAGAATAGTAGCAAGACTTCCTCGTTTATGATCTGTTGTAAATCGTAAAGAAGCCTTATCAACCTTATCATTTATGCTTTTCTTATCTGTATTTAAAATAAAAAAGCGAGTCGCATTCTCTTTTATAGTTTGGATTTGAGGAGCAATAATTTCCAAATTATAGATCTCAGAAGCAGTAACACTAGCAATGGCACCTATACCTTTTAAATTCCTTTTTTGAATCTCGCGGGCAACCCCAGCAGTATCCGTATCTTCTACAAGCTTAATATGTGGATAATCTCTAAAAAAATTACGGCACTGTAAATGTGCCATGGGATGCGACCATACTTCATTTATATCGTCTATACTCTGGCCCTGTAAACCCATAAGATTATGATGAACATCTAGATAAAACTCTCCTTCAATATTTAGATTATATTGATCTAGTAAGGCATAATTAGGTAAAATAGCGCCCGCTATAGAATTTTCTATTGCCATAACCGCATCTGTCACCTTACCAGAAACTAAACAGTCTGCCAATATTGGAAATGACATACACTCCTCGACCTTTATTTCTGGAGTAAAAAACTCCTGAGCCACCTTATGATGGAAAGACCCCAAAGTTCCTTGTATTGCTACATTTTTTGTCATAATATTCTTTCTAGTACAACGTTTTCGTTAAAAAAAGCACAAAAAAAAGTCCTGATCGGTAATCAGGACTTTTAGAGTTTTTGAGTGTTATTTATCACCACAACCGTCCTGTTTTCTTCTGCCCGAAGAAAAAGAAATAGCTGTTATAGTAATAAACCTTTGTTAACATTATGAATTGTTAAGTTGTAAAAGTAGAAAAAAAAATAAGGCGATCAACATCCATATTAATTTTTTATTAAAATTTTACTTTAACTTACACAAAATAAAATCATTACTATTTTACATCTATATTAGATTATCAAATAACAATAGCTAAAGTTCTATATAAAACCCGGCTGTTTTATGAAATCTTTATGACTCTTATTCGTTAGATTTGTAAAAAGTCCTATTTATGTCCATCATAGTTAAAGACATTACAAAAACATATGGTAATCAGAATGCACTTCAGGGTGTATCTTTTACATTAAACAAAGGAGAAATTGTAGGTTTTCTCGGTCCAAATGGGGCAGGAAAAAGCACTATGATGAAAATCTTAACAACCTACTTATTACCTTCAGAAGGGCAAGCAATTGTTTATGGCTTTGACACAGCTTTAGATCCTCAAAATGTCCGAAAATCTGTTGGATATTTACCAGAACATAATCCACTGTATCTGGAAATGTATGTTAGAGAATATTTAAATTTTAATGCGAGTATTCATAAGGTATCTAAAAAGCGTGTTCAAGAAATTATTACCATTACAGGCTTACTACCAGAATCTCATAAAAAAATAGGCCAATTATCCAAAGGTTATAGACAGCGTGTGGGACTTGCAAATGCACTATTACACGATCCAGAAGTATTAATCCTAGACGAACCTACAACTGGATTAGACCCAAAACAATTGTTAGAAATAAGGAGTCTCATACAAGATATAGGCAAAGAAAAAACAATTTTAATGAGTACTCATATAATGCAAGAAGTAGAAGCTATATGTGATCGTGTAATCATTATAAACAAAGGGACAATAGTTGCAGATAAGAACTTAAGTGAATTACGAGCAGGACACCAGCAAATCATTATTGTAGAGTTTGACTATCGTGTAGAAACCATTGCACTAGAACGACTAGATAAAGTTGCTTCAGTAAAAAACACACACGACTTTATCTACGAGATTACCTTTTCTACTGAAGAAGATATGAGAGCTAAGGTATTTGATTTTGCACATGATAATGAGCTTAAAATCTTACAACTCAATCAAAAAAATGCCACACTAGAAGGATTATTTTTAGAACTTACCTCAACAAAAAAAGCACCTTAGAGATACCCTAAGATGCTTTTTAAGTGTATGAAATTCTGCTATAATTCAATCGTATAGTCGACGCCATTGATTGTAATAACTGCTATCGAATCACAGGTGCCATCTCCATAATCCAGCGTACCTTCAAAATTATTTTGAGTGATTGCTAGAACCCCACTCACAATATTTGGGCAACTAGCCTCACGTCTTAAAACAGTATCTGTTACACCAGATCTATTAAATCCAGAACTAAAAGAGGTATCCCAATTACCAGAAATATTAAAAGCATTATCTAACCATGTTCCAGAACCTACTCCTTCTACCCATTCTCTTAATCTATTAACAGAACGCGTAGCAGTTACATCTTGTTCTACAAAAAATACAGAAACAGATGCATTGAGTTGTGATTGGGGGTTTCCTTGAGTATTTTCTAGTGTACGTACTAAAGTACCACCGCCAGAAATAACATTTCCATTGTATGTTAAGTCCTGATATTCATAAGTAATCGTACGTGATCCATTATCAGGGCTTTCATAATTAATTAGAACACCTCCTGATACAATTGCTCCATTGTTAAGCATACAGTTATCTTCAAAACTTACAGTAATAGTACCGCTTAAATCCCCATTAGGATTTACTGTAACAGTAGCACAATCTGGAAAGAAACTATTTAATCCATTTCTTGTTACTTCTTCACTTTCTACATAAGCATTTTCTATAATAGCAAAACTCTGTTCTTCTGTCGTATCTGCTTGAATAGCGAGACGCAACTCTGCAATATCCGGAGTTGATGCAATAGTATCTAATGATTCATTATCATCAGAGCTACAAGAGATGAATGATAAAAAAAGCGTTGTAAAAAAAGACATCGTTAAAATTTGATTTTTCATAATTAATGATTTTTTATTTATGATTCAGATTGCACCTTGGACTGGTTTCTCTCTCAAAAGTTTAATAGAGAACTATTTTTTTTTTACAAAAGACTATTTCAAAAGAAAATAGTATCTTTGCGCGCTGATAGATAAACTATCATATACATAAAAATCATTTAAATAATATTGGAATGTATTTAACAAAAGAAGTTAAAGAAGAAATTTTCGAAAAACACGGTAAAGGAAAAAACGATACTGGTTCAGCTGAAGGGCAAATCGCATTGTTTACACACCGTATCAATCACTTAACTGAGCACTTAAAAAATAATCGTAAAGATTATAATACTGAGCGTTCATTAGTAAAATTAGTAGGTAAGCGTCGTTCACTACTTGATTATTTAATCAAGAAAGACATTTTAAGATACCGTGCTATTATTAAGGAGTTAGGTATTAGAAAATAAAAATTATTGGGGGCTTTATGCCCCCTTTTTTATGCTTTCGCGAAAGCGGAAACAACACAAGCCCTCTATATACATGAGGCAGAGAAAGCTAAATAGCTAGTTTTTCATTGGTGTCACGCAACTACAACTACAACACAACAACACGCGTTCAACCAAAGAAATATGTTGAACAGACAATAAATTAGGTCTGAATAGTCAGATCATAAATGAAAAACTAATAATTTATGATTCCAAAGGTTTACAAAGAGGTAATAGACCTCGGTGATGGTCGTGAGATCACACTAGAAACAGGAAAACTTGCAAAACAAGCACATGGAAGTGTTGTTGTGCAATCTGGAAAGTGTATGCTACTATGTACAGTAGTATCCAACTACAAGCAAGCAGATGTAGATTTTTTACCACTTACCGTAGATTACCGTGAAAAATTTGCAGCAGCAGGACGTTATCCAGGTGGGTTCTTTAAAAGAGAAGCACGTCCAAGTGATGGAGAAGTATTAACAATGCGTCTAGTAGATCGTGTTTTACGTCCATTATTCCCAAAAGATTATCACTCAGAAACACAAGTGATGATTCAATTAATGTCTCATGATGAAGATGTTATGCCAGACGCTATGGCTGGACTTGCTGCATCTGCAGCAATACAATTATCTGATTTTCCGTTTGAATGTGCCATCTCAGAAGCGAGAGTAGGACGTGTAAATGGCGAGTTTGTAATTAACCCTTCAAGAGCACAACTAGCAGAATCTGATATCGATATGATGATCGGCGCATCTGCAGATAGTGTAATGATGGTTGAAGGCGAAATGGATGAAATTTCTGAAGAAGAAATGACCGAAGCTATCAAATTTGCACATGAAGCTATCAAAGTACAATGTGCTGCTCAAGAACGTCTTGCAATTGCTTTCGGAAAGAAAGAGGTACGTGAGTACGAACCAGAAAGAGAGGATGAAGATTTACAAAAGAAAATCCATGACATGGCATATGATAAAGTATATGCTGTTGCAAAAGGAGGATCTTCAAAGCAAGAACGTGGTGCTGCATTTGGTGAAATCAAAGAAGAAATTACAGCTACCTTCTCAGAAGAAGAGTTAGAGGATCTTGGTGATCTTGTATCAAAATATTACCGTAAGGCTGAAAAAGCCGCTGTACGTGACCTTACCTTAAACGAAGGTCTTCGTCTAGATGGTCGTAAAACCACTGACATTCGCCCTATCTGGTGTGAAGTAGATTATTTACCCTCTACACATGGATCTTCTGTATTTACACGTGGAGAAACACAAGCACTTGCCACTGTGACATTAGGAACTTCTAGAGAAGCAAATCAAATCGATATGCCTTCTTATGAAGGAGAAGAAACTTTCTATCTACATTACAACTTCCCTCCTTTTTGTACTGGAGAAGCAAGACCAATACGTGGAACTTCTCGTCGTGAAGTAGGACATGGTAATCTTGCGCAACGTGCTCTTAAAGGAATGGTGCCAGATGATTGTCCATATACTGTACGTGTTGTATCTGAAGTATTAGAATCTAATGGTTCTTCTTCTATGGCAACTGTTTGTGCTGGAACTATGGCAATGATGGATGCTGGGGTTCAAATGAAAAAACCAGTTTCTGGTATAGCAATGGGATTGATTTCTGATGCAGATTCTGGAAAATATGCTGTACTTTCAGATATCTTAGGTGATGAAGATCATCTTGGAGATATGGACTTTAAAGTAACTGGAACAGCTGATGGTATTACAGCTTGTCAAATGGATATTAAAGTCAAAGGTCTTTCCTATGAAATTCTTGTAAATGCATTACAACAAGCTAGAGATGGACGTCTACATATCTTAGAAAAACTTACGGATACGATCGAAGCACCTCGTGAAGATGTGAAATCACATGCACCAAAAATGGTGACTGCTCGTATTGCAAATGAATACATCGGAGCTCTTATAGGTCCTGGAGGAAAAGTAATACAAGAACTTCAGAAAGAAACGGGATGTACTATTGTAATCAACGAAGATCCTGTTACTGAAGAAGGTATTGTTGAGATTTTAGGAACAGGTCAAGACGGTATTAATGCTGTTTTAGCTAAGATAGATTCTATTACATTTAAGCCAGTAGTTGGAAATACATACAAAGTAAAAGTAATTAAAATGCTTGACTTTGGTGCTGTAGTAGAATACCTAGACGCTCCAGGAAATGAAGTATTACTTCACGTATCTGAAATTGCATGGGTTCGTACAGAAAATGCAAGTGATGTACTTTCTATGGGAGAAGAACTAGAAGTAAAATACTTTGGTATAGATTCTAGAACACGTAAAGAAAAAGTATCTCGCAAAGCATTATTAGAAAAACCAGAAGGATGGAAACCTCGTCCACCAAGAGAAAACAATGATCGTGGTGGAAAAGGCCGTGATAACCGAGGTGGTGGTCGAGATAATAGAAATAGAGATCGTAAAAAAGATTAATTTTTTTTATATATAAAAAGAGGCTTATTTAGTATAGTAAGCCTCTTTTTTATGCTATTTAATTACTGTGTAAATAGACATAATTTATCTATTTAACCCATATATAGTAATTCCCGATAATAGTTTCCAATGCTTTTAAAGTAAGTAATTACTTTGTTTAGTATTTTACTGTTATTAATATTAAAACATGTATATATGAAAATTAAAAAATTACTATGTGCGACACTACTAGCAGTCGCTTTTACAAGCTGTGGAGATGATGATTCGAACGTTAATAACTTAATAGAATCCCTTGATAACGGAGCCGTTGTTCAAGTTACAGATACAAATAGCAATACATTATTTAGTGATAATCTTGAAGGAGCTCTAAATACAACATTAGAATATAGGGATTCTCAAAACGGAAGTTTATTAGATACGATGGATGTATTTGTAACCTTTATTGATAATTCTGAAGATGCAGGTGATAGTAGCAATGCGATCGTAGATCAAGAGGTACTATTAAGTACGATTCAAAATGATGCCTTTAATCCTGGCGAAAATAATTTTCCAGTATTTAACTTATTGGTAAATACAGAAGATTTTTTAGTTATAACCAATAATACTCTTGAAGGGATAGAACCTGGTGATCTCTTTGTAATACGCCTTGAACTTACCCTTACAGATGGTCGAGTATTTTCATCAAATAACATAGGCAATAACGGTGGACTTTCAAGTGATTTTATTATTAACATAAACGTTTTATAAAAATATTATAATCAATATTTTCAGCAAACGCCTTTCTTAAGAAAGGCGTTTTTTATTTGTTTGTTTTCGCAAAAGCGATTATAATCTTTAATGACTACCTTATACACGTTTTTACAAAAAATAAAGTATCTATACGCAACCTTTATAAACTATCAAGACTATTAAGGTAAGTTTAATAGCTATAGACTGAATATTAAATTATTGGAAACATTACAATTAATAGCAGGTTGCAAAAAAAATGACCCTAAATCTCAGAAACTACTCTTTTTGAGGTATAAAGACTTTATATATACAACTTCTTTAAAATATTGTAGAAGTACCAGTGAAGCTGAAGATAATGTACATGATGTATTTATTATCATTTTTGAAACCATCCATAAGTACACAAGCAAAGGGTCTTTTGAAGGTTGGATAAAACGTATTGCAATAAATAAAGCTGTAGATAAATTTAGAAAAAAGAAAACTACCAATCTTCCTTTTCAGATAGAAAGTGAGGACACGCAAATTACTATAGAGCGAAATGATATAGATGTCCCTATAGATTATATTTTTAAAGCAATTCAAGAATTGCCAGACAAGTACCAGTTAGTATTTAATCTATACCAATTAGATGACTATTCACACAAAGAAATTGCAACAATGTTATCAATTTCAGAAGGCACATCTAAATCAAATTTACACCGTGCAAAACAAATTTTAAAAAATAAGATACTATCATATACCAGTGTCGAAAAAATGAATATATAACCTATGGACTTACATGAAGATATAGGAGATCTTATCAAAGAAAAGCTTCATACTGTTGAAAAGCCTTTCGAAAAAGATTCTTGGCCTGAAATACAAGACTCCTTACATAAGAAAAGAAAAAAAAGAAGGATTGTATTTTTTATAAAGTTTGGTGTACTTGCACTTCTACTTACATTAATTGGATTCTCCATTTTAAATGAAACCACTCTTCTTCCATCTAATGAATCTAAAGAAATACAATCTCAAGAAAAAATAATTGTACCTGATGACAGTATAAAAACTTCTTCTAATGAACTATCCAATAGAAAAGCAATTATCAATACAGATAATGATATAGAAATAGAAATAAATAGAATTAAGGATAGCATTGAAACACAAATTATAAAATATAACGAAAGTAATACTGATTTTTCTAAAACGATTCAGACTCCGCAAAGACAAATAAAAAAGCAAAAAACAAAACCTGTAAAATTAAACGTCTCAAAAGAATCACTAGAAAAAGAAAAAAATAGTATTCCACAAGCTAGCACAACAAGAAAAATCTACTACTATTATAACAGTAAAGATGGTCAAGAGATGAGTAGTATGGACAAAAGAGTAATTGATTCTGTCATGCGCGCTAATGAGTATAAACAAGATTCAATTAAAATTGATTATTAATATAGTTTTATTAAAAATTAACTTTTTATATAGACGCAACCCTTTCTTTTTTTTGAGTCTATCTAATAAAGAGTACTTACATAAACAAAAGCTCTTTGTATATTTTAATGTAACTTTATATCCTATTAAATAAATCAATCATATGAAATTCAGAAATTTTACAATCATTGCTCTTCTTGGCGGAATATTATTCTCTTGTGATAGTGATGAGAAAATCACAGAGACTGTATCTGAAAATGTAGAGTCAGGAGCAGTTCTTCGAACTATAGAGATTAGAGAAAACTCTATCCCTATTGCTATAGAAAATGGACAGACAACAATTGGTGAAAACTCAAGGTTATCTATTGTTTTAGAAGAACAAGATATAGAAGAGGGTGCTTTACTAGAAAGTGTAGATGTATATACATCTTTTACAGATGGCTCACCTGAAGTAGGAGATAGTTCTTCTGCTGTTCTAGAAGAGGTTTTTCTTGGCACAATCCCTTTAGAGTTATTTACTGATGGCCCTTTTGGGCTACCGAGAACTGAATTTTCTATTGATGGTGGAGAACTCTTAAGCGCTGTTAATCTTACGCCAAATGCACTTTTTGGAGGTGATTTCTTTACAACAAGATTTGCTTTAAATTTAACTGATGGTCGTACTTTTTCTGCAGATAATGCTGGGGGAATTATTACCGGAGGCTTTTTTAATTCACCATTTCAATATACTACACCTGTAGTATGTGATCTTGAAACCACTTCTTTTGTAGGTAATTATTTACTAGAAGAGATAACTCCCTATGTAGATGGACCAACATTTGCAGATGGTACAGTTGTAGAGGTTCTTGTAGGTGATACGGATACAGAACGTTTATTCTTTACACCAAATTACCCAGATTATTGCTCTACACTTAATGACTTTAACTTCCTATTCGTATGTGGTGAGATAGTAGTGCCTATTCAAGAGAGTAACTGTGCTTGTGGAAATGGTGCAGATTATTTTGGCCCTGCAGAAAATCCTGCAAATTATGATGTAAATGATGACTCCGAATTTTTTATAACATTTCTTAATGATGTTCAATCTGACTGTGCAAGTCCAGAAGTCACTACGTATAAACTTACAAAACAGTAAAAATTATATAAGTATATATAAAAAAAGATGCCTTTTGGCATCTTTTTTTATGCTTTAACGCAACCCTTTTTATTTTTTAAGTCTATGAGATAGGTATATGAGGTAAAAAGTCATATACTATTATAGTATTTTACTATATATTAACTAACTATAATAGAATGACCAACTAATCAAAGTAGCGTTGAACATACCGCAACTTATAGAGAAGTGCAAAAAACAAGATCGCAATGCACAACGTATCCTTTATACACAATATAAAGACAGACTGTTTGCGCTTTGTTTGAAATATTGTAAAAACCAAGAAGAAGCAGAAGATAATTTACAAGACTCATTCATTAACATATTTCAAAAGATTAAATCCTATAATAATAAAGGATCTTTTGAAGGATGGATGAAACGTATAACGATCAATAAAGCAATTGATCGCTATAAAAAAGAACCATATATAGAGTCTATTACTGATCAACACTTAAAAGAAGAAACAGAGGTTGACACTGATGAACTGACTATTAGTTTGCAAGAAATGCTTGTATTTATACAAGAACTTCCAAGCAGATATCGATTAGTATTTAACCTATATGAACTTGATAATTATACTCATGTAAAAATAAGCGAGATTTTAGGTATCAGTATCGGAACCTCAAAATCTAATTTACATAGAGCAAAAATGATACTCAAACAAAAGATTACAACCTATAAAATCACCCAAAAAAATTCTATAGCAAATGGGTAATAAAAAAGATATAGGCAAATTATTTAATGAGCGGTTCAAAAATTTTGAACAAGCACCAAATGCTGGCTTATGGGATAATATTGCTTCGGAACTTGATCAAAAACGCGATCGAAGAATAGCTCCTCTATGGCTTTATTTTGGAGGATTAGCTACAATAGGAATTTTTATAGCACTATGGGCATGGCAACCATGGAGTGCCCAAGAAATCAATTCATCGATAGATAACCATGAAATTGTAGAAGCAAACTCTAACCCAACTACAGCTCCTAAAAACACAGCGCCTTCTAATAATAGCATTACAAATAAAAACACTATCACTTTTGAAGAAAATACCATAACCAGCAATACTGAAGATATCAATAACAGAGCTTCTCAAACACAAACTATAATAACACCTCAAAAGGAGAACAATTCAACTAGTTTAACTACTAGATTTCAAAAAGAAAAAGAAACAAAATTATATACAAAACGATCTTCTAATCTAGCAAATCTTAAAAATCATATTTCCCGATCACAGGAAGAAAAGAGACGTAAAGAGCAAGAAGCAAAAAACAGTTATCTACAAAAAATAAAAAAAGAACTTGATGATGCTATAGCATATCAAAAAGAAGAAAATCAAATAGTTCTAAAAAAGTGGTTAGATTCTATAGAAGCAAGAAAAAATGAAATCAAAGCTATAGAAGAAAAAAAATCAATAGAAGCAGTAGCAACATCTGAAGAGAAAACTAAAAAAAACAAACTACCTAAACTGCCAAGAACAGAAGAGGAAAAGGCTAAAGATAGAGAAGAAGCTGTCACTTATAAATTTGCTATTTCTCCATATACAAGTCTTATAAGTTATGGTTCTCTCACAAAAGGATCTTCTATCGATAATCGCCTTATTGATAATCCAAGAGATGCTATAAGCACTATAGGGTATGGAATACGAGCAGACTATAAATTATCAGAAAAATCTAGTATACGTTTTGGTATAGGTATTGCCCCACTAAAATACCGAACAGATGACTTTCAAGTATTTATAAATGATGATAATATTAATATTTTTCAACTCTCTGGTATTAACCCTCAAAATCTAGGCCAAGGAGGTATTGAAACAAGTCCAGAAGCTTTATCATTTTTTAATGAAAATCAAGTAGTAAGTATCGAACAGGATATTTCTTATATAGAAGTTCCAGTAGATTATCAATATAGGTTTTTAAATAAACGCGTTTCACTAAGCTTAAATCCAGGAATAAGTCTATTTGTTCTTACAAATAATCAAGTATTTGCTACTGCAGATAATGGTGCAAATATCCTTATTGGTAGAGAAACAAGTCTTAAAGACTTAAGTCTTGCATTAAACTTTAGCTTAGGTGCGCATTATAATTTTACAAAACATTGGAGACTTAATGCAGAGCCCATATTTAAATACCAACTTAACCCCTATACAGACAATGTAGGTAACTTCAGGCCTTATTATGTAGGATTTCAATTTGGGATGTCATATAAATTTTAAATAATTACTTTTAAGTATACAGAAGTAATTATTTAAAATTTATATGATCAAAACAAAAATCTGTATTTAAAACCGTTTCCCTAAATTCAATCCTAATCTAGGATACGCACTATCGATTATATCTTCATTGCTAAAGTTTCTACCTGCACCTCCAAAAGCTTCAAATACCCATCCATTTTTATTAAATATCTTCACCCCTATAGCCATCCCCAATCCAATACCAATAGCCGTATCATCACTTTCCGATAGTATTCCGATATCAAAAAAATCAGTTTCTTGCGCATAAAAGGCGCCATTCCCTTCTATAAAAAATCCTGCAGCTTCTTTTTTTCCAAAATAAAATCTATAATATGGAATTGCTGCATATTCAAAATAAAACTCTTCATCATAAGCAACACCCAAGGAAATACCTATAGCCGAAGTATTACTTAGAATGTACTCATAACTTCCTTCTACATATCCCGCTAATGAAAGAGGGATATTTAACTTCACTTCATTTTTTAATTGGTCATTTTGTCCATTTATGTGACTTGAAAATAAAAGACCAAAGCCTATTAAAATAAATAAATGTACTGTTTTCATATCCAAAGTATTAAAGATTTAAAACTAATGTACTTGTGATATTCATAAATTATATTGAATTTGAAAGGAAATTCGATACAACATTTTGTATTTTTTACAAATTTTAAACGTTATCCAATTACAAAACTGTTTTTATGCAAATTCAATTTATAGATTATATCCGATCACATATTCCTAAAGAACGATCCCTTATTGAAGAAATATCTGGTATTTTAAATTTAAGTTATGACGCCGCATATAGACGAGTAAATAATAAAACGGGACTTTCTCTAGAAGAAGCTATCATTCTTGCAAAACATTACAAAATATCTCTTAATAAACTTTACGAAGTAGGAGAGCAAAATACATTGCTGACTGAAAAATCCCCTCGTATACTTGATATTGCAGGTCTAGAAAATTATTTCAAAAAATCTCTTGAAAATCTTGCTCCATTAACAAAAATGAAGAGTGCCTCTATTATTTATTCTGCTAAAGACATCCCTTTATTCTATACACTTACAGATTCTTATATAACTCGATATAAAATGTATGTATGGTTGAAATTTTTAAATGAAGATGGCACAATGGCCAAAACAACATTTACTGATTTTATAAAAAAAATCCCAAAATCACTTTTAGATAGCGCTTTTACACTTGGAGAGACGTACAATTATATAGATATTACCGAGTTTTGGAATGATAATACCATTCATGGAACCCTACAACAAATTTTCTATTATTTTGAAACTGGCCTACTTGATAAAAAGAATGCACTATTCATATGTGAAGATCTCAAAAATATAGTCTCACACGTAGAACAACAAACTATAGAACAAACAATTATCAAATCAAAAAATAATGCTACCTACCGTCTATATAAAAGTGACTTACTTACAATGAGTAATACCATAATGGTAAAAACTCAATATAAGAAGGTTTTTTTTACACCATTTACAGTCCTCACATATTTAAAAGTACAGCATCAACCTACTTGCAATGAGCTTGAATTTTTCTTTAAAAAGCAAATGAAAAACTCTAAACTTCTAGTAAATGCTGGAGAAAAAGACAGGGCTCAGTTTTTTAATAAAATGCAACAAAAGATAGATATCGTCATAGAAAGAATTAATATCAATCAAGATTTAATTTTATTTTAATAAGTATGCTTTCGCGAAAGCATATACCCTCCTAATTCACATTATTTAAAAAAAACGTAATGTTATTGTAACATTATGCGACTTTAATACGTATAACAAGTGAATATACTCAAACCCAAAGTTGATTTTTTAAATGAGACAACTCAAAATTACCAAGCAGGTAACAAATCGTGAGACTGCTTCCCTTGACAAATACCTACAAGAAATTGGAAAAGTAGACCTTATCACAGCAGATGAAGAGGTAGAATTAGCACAGCGTATAAAAGCAGGTGATCAAAGAGCACTTGAAAAACTTACTAAAGCTAACTTACGTTTTGTAGTATCTGTAGCAAAGCAATATCAAAACCAAGGATTAACGTTACCAGATTTAATTAATGAGGGAAACCTAGGATTAATTAAAGCTGCACAACGTTTTGATGAGACACGTGGATTTAAATTCATATCTTACGCCGTATGGTGGATTCGTCAATCTATCCTTCAAGCGCTTGCAGAACAATCACGTATTGTTCGTCTGCCGCTTAATAAAATTGGATCGATTAATAAAATAAACAAGACATATGCATTTCTAGAACAAGCACATGAACGTCCACCTAGTGCTGAGGAAATTGCAAAAGAGCTTGATATGACCATTAACGACGTAAAAGAGTCTATGAAAAACTCTGGTCGTCACGTAAGTATGGATGCTCCTCTTGTTGAAGGAGAAGATTCGAACTTATATGATGTATTACGCTCTGGAGAGTCGCCAAACCCTGACCGTGAATTATTACATGAGTCATTACGTACAGAAATAGAAAGAGCATTAGAAACATTGACACCTCGTGAGGCAGATGTGATTAGATTGTATTTTGGCCTAGGTGACCAACATCCAATGACTCTTGAAGAAATAGGAGAAACTTTTGACCTTACACGTGAGCGTGTACGTCAAATTAAAGAAAAAGCAATACGTAGATTAAAACATACATCACGTAGTAAAATATTAAAGACATACTTAGGATAATCCTAAGTAACAATAACAACAGTTTATCATAACTGTTCGTTTTTTGATTGATGAATGAATCCCCGGCTGATTACCGGGGATTTTTTTTGTACCTTAACTTATAAAACGAACCCCCAGTATATGTATTATGCCATTTGTTATGTAAGTACCTCTGATCAATCATTATCCAAGAATGATCTTGAAGAGCTCTTTAATTATACCGCCAATAAAAATAACCAATCTGGCATCAGTGGGATTTTATTACATAATGATGGTAACTTTCTACAATACTTTGAAGGAGAAGAATCCCAAATAAAAGAGTTATACTACTCTAAAATAATGCAAGATGTAAGACATAAAAATGTCATGACTCTCTTTGAAAGTAAAATATCAAATCAATATTTCCAAGGATACGAAGCTGGATTTACTTCTGTACTCCAAAAAAACAATACTCCAAAATTAAGAGCATATATTAATTTACTAAAGCACTTAAATTCAAAAGAAATAGAAGTCTTATCAAATACAGTAAATTCCTTTTTAAGTTAGAAGATATCAATAAATAAAAAGAGTTAGTTTTGTATCTCATAAACGATATCATAATGACTAATAAATTAATTGCCCCTTCTGTTCTTGCTGCAGATTTTGCTAACTTACAAAGAGATGTTGAAATGATTAATACCAGTGATGCAGACTGGTTTCATATAGATATCATGGATGGTGTTTTTGTTCCTAACATTTCCTTTGGAATGCCTGTACTACGAGATATTGCCAAGCATGCAAAAAAGACAATAGATGTACATCTCATGATTGTAGATCCAGATAGGTATATACAAACATTTGCAGATTTAGGAAGTGATATTCTTACTGTACATTATGAAGCATGCACTCATTTACATCGCACATTACAAGCTATTAAATCTACAGGTATGAAAGCAGGTGTAGCTCTTAATCCACACACGAGTATACAACTACTTGAAGACGTAATTCAAGATATAGATATGGTATGTATTATGAGCGTAAATCCAGGATTTGGAGGTCAAAGTTTTATTGAAAATACATATAATAAAGTAATTGCTCTAAAAGAATTAATTACTAAAAAAGGGGCTTCTACACTTATAGAGATAGACGGAGGAGTCACTAATAAAAATGCCAAACAACTCGTAGAGGCTGGAGCAGATGTATTGGTAGCAGGAAGTTATGTTTTCAAATCTTCAGACCCTATAACTACAATAAAAGATTTAAAAACGTTAATCAATTAATTTATAAGTATATTACTATCAGAATATGATAGTATATGCAAGCCCCCTCTTTTGATACATGGACTACTTTATTTTTAGTCGTTAGTGCTATAGGGACTTTTTTATCGGTACTCTTATTTACAGATAAAAATGGACGTAAAAATAACTGGCCTATCGCACTTATAACTTTAGGATTTTCATTAATTCTTATTCAGTATGTCTTAATTTGGACAAGATACAGGACCATATATCCATATGCATATTTTTTTGATGATGTATGGTACTTTCTATTTGGCCCATTATTTTATATCTACATTCTTAAGTTCTATACTAAAGAATATAAATCAAATCTGATTCATTTTATATTACCGTTATTCATAGCCATCCTCTCTGTTATTTATTACATAAAAACCAAAGGTTACTCGGCGTACGACACTGTAAGAGACGAAATACTATTTAAAATATACTGGCCTATACGTTCTCCATGGGTAGGTATCGCTGTTCTTATTTGTTATATTATAATTACACTTGATTTTATAAAAATATATAATCCTCCAAAAAAAAGTCAAGCAACACAATTACGAGATCGATGGGTTCGATTTTTGATATTACTATTTAGCACTTTTGTAGTGGCCTATATAAGCTATTATGTTTTAGTAAAATTTTCTTTCTTCAATCCATTATGGGATTACGCAATAAGCTTTACAATGGCTATAGGTATTTATGGGGTAGGCTATATGGCATATACAGAACCTAAAATTTTTAATGGAGAGCTATTTACAAATCTATTTCAGCCCTCAAAAAAAGACAAATCAGAATTGAGT
This sequence comes from uncultured Dokdonia sp., assembly GCA_947503305.1. Lineage (GTDB taxonomy): Bacteria > Bacteroidota > Bacteroidia > Flavobacteriales > Flavobacteriaceae > Dokdonia. Next base: position 390,448 of record CANNDF010000002.1, on the reverse strand, counting down.
CCTGATACAAAAAATGAGTTTTATTCCAAACTCATAACATATATGGAAGATTCAAAACCACATTTAAATAGTGATTTACGACTTATAGATATTGCTACAGCCATAGGACTCCCAATACATATTGTATCACAGCTTATTAATGAAAAAGCAAATACAAACTTTAATCAGTTTATAAACGCATATCGTATAAAAGAAGCTTCTAAACTTCTTAAGAAAAGTACATACACAAGTATTTCGTCTATGTATTATGATCTGGGATTCAATAGTCGTACAACATTTTATAATACATTTAAAGATAAGTATGGGTGTACTCCTCTTCAATATCAAGAATCTCATAAAGGTAAAACTTTGTCGTAATTAGGTAAGGTTTATAATTCTGGACAACTTATGATCTTATAAGATTTACTTTAGTTTTCATAACATAAAAACATACAATCAAATGAAAACTAAACAACTACTATACGTACTATTTATTAGTCTATTTACCAATATCCTTATAGCGCAAGAAGAGGTTGCTATTTATGTAAGCGATGCTGGAAATTTTAATAATCCACCATGGCAAATACTAAAGTTTGATGAAAATGGTGACAATCCTGAAGTATTTATAGATGATAACATTGAATGGCCTCAAGACATTATTTTTTTAGAAAACGATGGCATTGTATTAATCTCCAGTCTTAATAGTGGTTTAATAACCACTCATAACTCTACAACTGGGGACTTTATAGAAAACTTTGCTTCAGGAATCGGAGGCCCTACTCGTATGAAAATAGGCGATGACAATCTATTATATGTATTACAATGGCAAGGTAATGGCACTGTATTCAGATACGAGCTAGATGGTACTTTTGTAGATGAATTTACAGATGTAGGTGTACCACAAAGTATAGGTATTGATTGGGACAGTGAAGGAAATTTATATGTTGCTTCATTTACCGGAGACTCTGTAGAAAAATTTGATAGTGATGGCAATTTTATAGAAACCTTCATAGATTCTAACTTATTAGGCCCAACCAATATCTGGTTTGAAGATAACGGTGATTTAATTGTAATAGACTATAACGGGGGGGCAGTAAAAAGGTTTGATAGCGAAGGAAATTATTTAGGAGATTTTATCACAGGAATAAACTTTGCAGAAGGTTTTGATTTTCTACCCAACGGAGATATCCTAATTGGTGATGGCAATAATAGTGCTGTAAATCAATACAGTAGTGATGGCACTTTTATAGGTACTTTTATAGAAAGTGGGGCAGGAAATTTATTAACTCCAAATGCTATTGTAAGACGGGTTTTTGAACCCCTCTCAGTAGAAAATGTAGCAATTGAGAATATAGAGATAACTCCGACACTGGGCAGTGTATTTACAGTACATAATACTGAGAATATATCACAAATTAAAAATATTGAGATTTATAATCTTTTAGGACAACATATAACATCTATAAAAGAGATTAGTACTACAACAATTTGGGATGCAAAGGGGCATTCAAACGGTGTTTATTTTATGGAAATAGTAACAAATAATGATACTAAGAAAGTTCAAAAACTAATTGTTCAACAAGATTGATTTATATGTAAAATTTAAAAAAGAGCCTATCTAAGTTAGATAGGCTCTTTTTTTATTATATAAATTTTCCTGTTTAATCTCTGGATAAGAAAATTCTAAGAATATACCAGAATAGTAACATAAGTGATGCAAATAAACCCAATGCTGCGGCGACATACTGTTCTTCATGGTATTTATGGACCATATTTGAAGTAGAATATAAGATAGATCCTGCTGCCAAAGCAATCATTCCAACACTAAACCAAAGTCCAAGGTCAAATCCAAAAATCACTCCAGCAACTATAAGACCTATAGCTATAAAGAATCCTATAGTAAGTATAGATCGTAAAAAAGAAAAGTCTTTTTTTGTAAATAATACCACTGCCGATAGTCCCGCAAAAAGTGCAATTGTCATTACGGCTGCTTTTTGAAGTAAGGCTATACCATCTATCATACTAAAAGCCATTAATAACAATGGAATAAATATAAAAGCCTCTGCAATTACATAAATAAAAAGAGCGAGGTAATGAACATTCTTATCTTGAGATTTAAGTGCCAAATTCTCTGCATAATTAGTTACTAACATAAACGCACCTAATAAAATAAGCCAGCTCCATCCACCGAGTAAAGAAATTGCAAAAGAAACTATAGCATCAGATTGAAAAAAGAAATATTCTACTACAATAAAAAGTAGTACTGCAAGTGCTACATGTGTATATGTCTTTCTATAAAAAGCAACACGATGCTCATCAGATAAACTACTTACTGGTACTATATGTGGTTGTTCAAAATTATCCATTTATAAAGGTTTCTATATATTAATCTTTCAATAGCAATTTAAAAAAAGTTACTCTGCTCTACAACTATTCTAGTGTTTTTAGGGTTAACTATCAATATCCTGCAAAATCAAAATTGAGTAAGCGTTTTTTATAACTATATAATTGAGGGAAATGTGTTTTAAAATCCTTAGGAGATTCTATAAAATACTCTGCAAGCACAGCCATAAATTCAAATTGATTTGTAAAAGCATATGCCCTAAAGTATTTTACTTGATCAAGCTTTTCTTTTAAATCTTGATCGGTAAGCCTACGCAAAATCTTTTGAAACTGCCTCTCAAAACGTAGCGCATCAATATCTGTACTTTGTTTTGCATCTAACTGTAAAGCATGCATAAATTCATGTATCCCTAGATTCAGATTATCATCTGTAATACGATAGCCGTAAACAAAGTCCTCCCAAGAGAGTACTAGAGCCCTTTCTCTAGGATTAAATTCTCCTTTATGGTAGGCATCATTTGCAGTACTATAAAAAGCTTTAGGATATATCAAGACATAATCTACTAATCTGTAGATATAATGTTTTCTCCCAAAGGTAAGCATACACCCCATAGCTGCAATAAGTACTTTCATTTGGTCAGTAATCACAAGATTATCTCTTCCTATAAACTCTTTATCTTTTATAAATGTGGCTACCCGATGTTCAAAACGTCGTTGCTCTTTAGAACTTAATAAATTGTAAAAATGAAACTCTTGAGAAAGAATGTTTTTTTGCTTTCGCGAAAGCGTTCTATATATCCATAAATCTCTATACAACAACCGATCACTTCTGTTTGCATACCAGCTTTCATACAACTGAAAAAACATATACAATACCCAAAAACCTATTAATCCAAGTGCATAGGGAGCAAGCCAGGCATATTCTTGTGTATGTCCTTGTAGAAATGCAATCATATACTATAGACAACGTATAAATTAAAGTTCTATTTCTTAGAACTATCTCCTTTAAAACTTTGAGAGTTATTTTTAAAAAGGATATTAAAAGTAGTCAGACTCCCATATACGCGTGTAATGTATTGCTGTAGATCTACTTTATCTTGATCATCAAGAGTCTTACTTGCATTTATTTTTTGTTCCATAACTCGCAGACGATCTCGTACCATCACAATTTTATGAAAAAAGGTTTCTATAGGAATCTCTTTACTACTTAAGTTACTGTCTTTAGGATTTAATGTCATTGTACCTCCCCTCCACTTATCTCCAATTGGAACAATCTCTGATATATCACTATATCGTTTTAAAAGATCTCTCAAACTTTTTTCTACCTCATAAAAACTTACCGTATCCACCTCGTCTTCTACAGCATCTATTACCTCATAATCATCATCAAAAGTGATAGTCTCTAATCCATCTTCTATAAATGTTACCCAATACATTTCTGAGGTTACATTGGTCACTACTCCTATACCTAGTTTAGCATGCTTTATTCTAGAACCTATTCCTAATAGTGTTTTCATTTATTTTAATTTACTTTCTGGTAACTTTAATGCAAGTTTGTAACCTAATTTTTTACTTCTATTATAATCTTGAGCCGCTTTTTCTTTTTGACCAAGTCTTTCATAAGCCAATCCCCTATTATACTCGGCACGACCATCTTTATATTTCTTTGAATTTATAACTTTGGTAAGATGAACAATAACATCATCGTATTGTTTTAGTTTAATTTCAATAATCCCTAAGTTCAATAATGTCGGATTATTTGAAGGAGTCACCTTGAGGATCTTTAAAAACTCTACTTTTGCTTCTTTGTATTTTTTTTCTTGAATATATTCAAACGCATTATTATACCATGTAGTTATATCTCCTGCATTATTTTTTGCAGTATATTTCTCTTTAAATTCTAGTAACGATACATCATCAGGATTATGACTTAACCCCTCCTCTATTACATCTATTGCGCTATCAGTATCCTTATAGAATTCCATGATTCGTTGACTCTTTAATTTCCATTGACTTACATCATCAGGAAAAAGCTCTAAACGCCTGTCAAATGTTTTAAAATAGTTTACAGTATCACCTTGAGCTCTATATGCATTAAGTAAAATAACATAGTTATTTTTAATAGCTGGATACTTTTCAAATCCTTGCTTTGCATAAAAAATAGCACTATCGTTATCTATTTTTCGTTGACCATAAATAATCCCTTTAAGCATTTTAGATTCATAATGATTAGGTGCTTGACTAATCGATTTATCAAGATGATCAAGCGCTTTATCTATACGTCCTTCACTCATAGCATACATGCCTTTTACATGTTCATTAGGCCTTCCTACTCCTGCAATATTAAAAAAGCCAGAAAGGTCTTTCAGAATTTTATCATAAGAGTACACATAACTGTCTTTCATTAAGTTTTTACCTGAAGTATCTGCGAGCACATAATTCTGAGTTACATAGGATTGATACTTTACAAAAGAAATAATAGAAGCTCCAAGACCAAATATTCCTATAGTAATAAGAATAGGCAATCTCACTTTTATTTTTGATTGACTCTCTGTTTGTTGATATGTATAAAAAAAAGCAAGTATTAACGATGCTATAATAACAAAATGACCTTGTATAGGTGTTCGTTCTAATGGAAAGTTAATCAAAGCATCAAGGCCATAGCCTAAAAGAGTAAATATAATCACTGTATACATCCATCGATCATCATTTTTTTGATTCTTAAAAAATAATTTAAGAATACAGAATATAAGTGTTAAAAAAATAATCACATAAGATAAAAAACCTACCATTCCTACTTCTGCAAGAACTTGTAAAAAATCATTATGAACACGTAATGGATATACAAATTTGTCCTTCTTAGCTATTGCAAAAAATTTGTCTTTATTTGTGAGTTTCCAATTTCCTACACCTACACCCATAAGAGGACTTGACTTAAAATCATCTAAAGCCATTTCATAATATATGATCCGCCCACTATCATAACTCACAAAACCTTTTTGCTTTTTTTGCTTTTCTTTATCCACCTTGTCAGGCTTTAAAACAGGAGCAAATAACATATTACTAAATGTATTGGGGCTTGATTTATCAATCCTATTAATATTAATAGCAAAGAAATATGAAACAAAAACAATGGCTAAAAAAGGAACTATTATAAATTTTACATTTTGTAAAATATTTTTTTGACGTAAGCCATCAATAATTATATATATAAGAAATAGAATAGTATAAATAATTGCACTAAGCATAGCAGTTCGCGCTCCTATAAGAAGTAACGCAGATACTCCTAATAATAATGAAATATTACTAAATATCTTCCATTTTGAAGCATGTTTGAGTAATCCCCATAATAAAAAAGGAATTTGAATTACCAGTGATGCTGCTGTAGCATTTTGAGTTCCAAAAGTAAGCGCAGTTTCTTTTAAAAGTGTGGAGTTTCTTGAGACACTAATGTCATTTAAAAAAACGTATAACACCTGTATAGCAATAATAATGACAATAAAATGGCTGACTTTAACAATAAAACCAAATAAAGCTTTTGGAGCTATCTTAAAAATTAAAAATAAATTCATAGCCGCTATCATTGTGATAACAATTCTAGAAATATCTTTAACCCCTTCTGAGAGATTAATAGCACCCACTAAGGATACGCAACTTGCAATAAAAAAAAGAAGGTAAAAACAAAAGAACGTAATAATATGTTTTTGTTTTTTAAAATGTGCAATTTCATTACGGTTTGCATAAATATAGAATAGACCTAATAGGTTAATTATCGAGAAATAAAACCATTGTGAACCTATAGGATCTACAGCTTCAAATCGAGGAATAAGTCCAATAATTAAATAAAGCATCGTTAATGCCTTAGGTACAAACAAATCTATCTTGGTTTTGTTATCTCCCACAATTAATGGTTTTAGGTAGTTGACTAAATTAGGTTTTTTCTCCCAATTAAGAAACACAACTTAAAAACATGATAAACATACAAACAGTTTTTCATTAATAAAATTTTAACATTTACCATAAAACCATCTTCCAATCATCTTCGTAAGTCTCGCCATAAAACAACTTTTTAAAACAACTATTATGAAAAAAACAAGTTTAATGGCCATCGGTAGTTTTATTGCTATCGCACTAGCATTGATCGCAGCAGATCACTTAGAAGCCCCAGCAGTAGGAGGAACTACTGCAGATATTACTGATTTCTATGCTTTTGAGGGAGCAGATCAAAACAACACAGTATTTGTAGCAAGTGTGCAAGGACTATTACCTCCTGGTACGGATGCTACATTTGATGAAAATGTACTGTTAGAAATAAACATTGATAATGACGGTGATCTCATTGAAGATCTAATCGTACAAGCAATACCAAGGGATGGTATTATGTATTTCTTTGGTCCATATACGCCAAGTACTACAGGGCTTAATAGTACCATAGATGAAAATGCTCAATTTACTGGACAAGTAGATATTTCTACAGGAGAAAATGCATTAACAACAACTACAGATGGTATATCCTATTTTGCTGGATTACGAGAAGACCCATTCTTTTTTGATTTCAATCAATTTAATGCTGTAGTTGCGGGAGAAGCTCCTAATGGATTTAATAATCCAGGGAATGATGATTTTGACAACACAAATGTCCTATCAGTAGTTATCGAAATCCCAAATAATTTATTAGGAAGTACATTTCCACACCCTGCAGGTACAGGAGTTCAAGTATTTAATGCTTGGTTAGAAGCAAAAAGACAACAATAAAACCTCTTAAAAAACGTATTATGAAACTTATAAATTTTAAAACACTCTTTATATTAATTGCTATGATAGGATTCAATAGTTGTAGCGATGATGATGATGCTATTATTCCAACAGATGATGTAATTATAACAGATGATGATCCGATTGTTATTGATTTTAGCGGAACTTTTATTCAAGAAGATCAAATGGGGCGCCCAGGTATTAATACGGTTTTAAGTCCAGATGCTGCGACAGAAAACGCATTTAATGTAACAATCCCATCTGAACAAATAGCTACATTTCAGCCTACATTTTTACAACGCGCTATAGACTTACACGCTGCCTTTGGTGTAGAGTATGAAACCAACATATTAGGGCTTGATGCAGTCACTCTTACTACAATACTTTCGGCAGATGTATTACAAGTAGCACCAGATGCACCTACAACGTATTTTGGAGGAGGTAATATATTGACAGGTAGGAACTTAACAGATGACGTGATCGATATTTCATTAATTCTCTTTTTTGGAGGAGAAAATGGAGATCGTTTTAACGGACAAGATCTTGATGGGGACGGTACTCCTGATCTTCCTATTCTCGTATCAGATGGAGTAAGTGCTGCGGGAGAAACCCCTACTGCTACATTTCCATACTTAGAAGTACCTCATAGCTAGATAACTATAAATATTGGGGTTTATACAAATTACAAACCCCAATTATAAATACACAATACTCGTAATCAAACATACCATTATCAAAACCATATCATATGAAAACGATATACCTCTTCTTATGTATCTGCTTTCTTTATTCTTGTCAAAAACAACAAATTACAGATACAAAAGATTATAGTATTATACCAGTAAATCAAAATACTATAACAAATAAACAGTCAAAAAAAGATTTAGCATTTTGGAATTCCAGAATTAAAAACGATAGTATGCAGATCATTTCTTTAGGGAAAAGTGCGCAACAATACACAAACTTATTTCAAACAACAGGAAATATAGAAAACCTTAAAAAAGCTGAAATTACACTCCAAAAAGCAGTACAAAAAGCTGCTATAGGGAAAGATGGATATCTGCGATCATTAGCACAAAATCTAATCTCTCAACACCGGTTTAAAGAAGCCCAACAAGCATTAAAAAATGCTGAAAAAATAGACAAAGGCAAAAGAGCTACTCAACTTATGCAATTTGATGTTGCAATGGAGTTAGGCAACTACAAATCTGCTCAAAACTATCTTGAAAAACTGACAGATTTTTCAGACTTTAATTACCTCATCCGTTTAGCCAAATGGAAAGATTATACAGGGGACCTAGATGCAACTATTCATTTTATGGAACGTGCAATGGCCATTGTTAATCGTAGTAAAAACAAAGAGCTCCAATTATGGACATATACAAATCTTGCAGATTATTATGGACATGCAGGTCGTATTAAAGATTCCTATGATTTTTACATAAAGTCATTATCTATAGATCCTACAAATGCTTATGCAAAAAAAGGGATTGCTTGGATTACGTATTCTTATGAAAAAAACCCTGAGGAAGCATTACGAATACTAGATGCTATTCAAGATTACCATCAAAGTCCAGATTATTACCTGCTAAAAGCTGAAATAGCTGATTATCAAAACCATAAAAATCTTAAAGAAAAATATATAAAAGCCTATTTTGATGCTATACAAAATCCTGCATATGGAGATATGTATAATGCATATACGGTAGAAGTACTTATAAATGAAAGGCAAGATTTTGATCAGGCGCTTAGAATTGCAGAAAAAGAGGTTAATAATAGACCTACACCTCTATCATATGATTTACTAGCCTATGTCTACCAGCAAAAAGGGGAATATCAAAAAGCGTTAGATATTGCAGAAAAACATATTATAGATAAAACGTATGAACCTCTAGCACAATATCACCTTGCAGAGATCTATAAAGCAAATGACTTATATGACAGAGTAACTCCTATTAAAAAAGAATTATTAGAAGCCAGTTATGAATTAGGGCCTATGACTACTAGAGCCATTAAAAATTTATGAAAAAGATGAATTAAAAAGTTGGTTTTTGATTTTGTTTAGTTAAACGTTCTATCTTCCCAGTATATGAGATAGGACGTTTTCTATTAATTATATGTTTATTATATTAACATAATAGACATATAATTAATAGATACAATACATACTTAGATTACTTCTATTTAATCCCAAAATATAATACCATGAATAGGTGTTAATAAAAGAAGTTCTTTTTGATAGAAACTTCTCTATTTTAGATACTATTTGTACGTATAGTAGATTAGGGTTCTACAACACCTAAGACATAAAGTTCTTCTAAAGTAGGGGTATCACTACCTCCTTTAGGTTCCAATGTAATTCCAAATGCTTGAGACGTATTTGGATTATCAATTTCAAAAAGTTGTGTGCCACGCGTATCATATTGATCTAACACCCCCATATTTGTAGGAGTAAGCGGATCTAGTGTTAAAGACCATAATTGATATACCTTCCCTTTTGGAGGTTGTGGTAAACCGCGTACATCCACATACGTTTTTGAAGCATCTTTATCCCAATAGACAGCAGCATATGCATCAGGAGCAATTTCTTGTGCTTTCAATGGTACTGTTATAATGTCTTTATTACGTAAGGCATCCAATAATGTCTCAGTTTGCACAAGTCGTTCTTGTGTCATTTGGGTTCTGCCTTCTTGTAACACTTGTTCGCGCTGGATATCTGTGATTTTATCTTCTAGCTTTTTATTTTGTGCAAATTGATATCCTAAACCAGCAAGTAATACTAATGCGGCAGCCCATCCAAGATATGAAGTAAGTGGAGTACGCTTTCGCGAAAGCGGAATAACATTCTCTCCATTTTGGGTTTTTATTTTATGATAAATTGATTTAAAATCAGAGGGCGTATACGGAGCTGTAGCATTTGATAATTGCTGTAGTCCTTTTTCTATACGTTCTACTTCTACTAAAAGCTCTGGATGCTCAGCTATCAAACGAGTAACCTCACGGCTTTCTGCTTCGGAAAGTGTTCCGTAGACATAGAGTTCTAAAACCCCTGAATCGATATACTCCTGGCTATTAATCACTTTATATCCAATACTTCTCTTAATTTATTAATACAAATCCTATTACGCGTCTTTACAGTTCCTAAAGGGATTTCTAAAGCTTCTGCTGTCTCTTTTTGTGTATATCCTTTAAAAAAAAGTAAATGAATCACTTTTTTACAGATAGGCTCTAGTACCTCAATATATTTTTTAATTCCTATAGCATCTATCCTTGAAGAAAAACTACTTTTTTCCTCCAGAATATCTACGAAATAAGCGGCATTCTGGTTTTGTTTACTATTCTTAAAGGCTTTAGAGCGTGTTTTGTCTATTGCTGCATTGCGAGCTATATTAAGTAGCCAAGTAAAGAAACGCCCTTTTTCAGGGGTATAGGATGCAGCATTATTCCATGCTTTTAAAAATACATCCTGAAGTACTTCTTCAGAAAGTTCCTGATTATGTAATACACTATAAATAATTCCAAAGATACTCTCACTATATAACTCATAGATTTTTGCAAAAGCACTTTCGTCCTTTTGTTGAAATTTCTCTATAAGTTGATCTGGTTGCATCTATCATTTTTACAGATATCAAATTTAAATATTTTAATACAAAAGAAAACATTAAACATCTTTTAATATTGCTGTTCAAATGACAAAAGGAAGAATTTCTTAAAAATCTTTTCTGCCCATATTTTCTCGCTTTCGGGAATAGGATTATGATCTAATAAAAGAGCCAACATTGCGTATTTCTCTGTTTCATATTTTCTAGAAATAGACGCTATTTGGTTATTGTTAATATGTACCATAATTAGATTGGACATTTTTATAAACTCCTCAGGTAGTGTTGTAAAATTATTATATCCCGCATGTAATACTCTTAATTTCTTCATCCCTTCTATTTCTCTGGGCAAGGACACTAATGTATTATTATCTATATAGAAATATGTGATTTGGTTTATGAGACCTACCGTTTTTGGTAATTCTGTTAAGTTATTATGATCTATCCATAATGAGTATAGCAGAGGAAGTTTTCCTAGATATTCATAACTCTTTGCATCATGTAATTCATTATATGATAGATTAAGATCCTTAAGAGTTGTTATGTACTTTATAGTCTCTGGTAATTGTTGAATATTGTTTCCTTTCAAGTTTAAAAATTCTATAGGAATTGTACTTAATTGAGTAAATACGTCTTTCAACTCTAATCTAGGGTTGTATGAAAGAGATAATTGCTTTAAGGACTTAAAAGACGAAAGGCCTTTAGGTAAATTCCTTAGATCAAGACTATCAAGAATAAGAACTTCTAATTTTTCTGGATTTGGAAGTGATTTTAACACCTCCTCCACATTAACAGCCGTGTTTCCAGAAAGGTTTAACATTTTTAAATCTTTCAAAGAATTAAATTCTTCGGGAACTATATTGTGGTTTTCATAACTTAAATCTAATCGCTTACTGCTAGCATCATATGTATCTAATGTATCTGTTACTCCATAAAAGGTTTCATAGGTTTTACAGCTAGAAAAAAGTACTAGCAGAAACAATGTAATATACATATGTCTAATCATTGTCTGAGTCTAAGGTATAGTTAATACTTCCTGTTGCTTGTATATAAAGAGCATCTTTCTTTGTCACATCCCATGGGAATCGTGGATTTAATCCAAACCCATCATGTAAGGTATTTTGTACAAATGCACCTAACCGTTGACTATTTACTCCTATACTGGTACTGACTGTATAATATTCATCTTGATAAGTACCAAATGCATAAAGATTGGAATAAAAAAGGTCTTTAAATGGAGGTAACATATACCATACATTCTTACGTCCATCGTCAGAATTCAAAGGATTTCTAGGGGTTTTGGAATAATCGGGTTGTGGAGTAAACAACTCTATAGCAACACCCGCTTGATATACACTTTGGAAGTCATTAATATTCGTCACACCTAACGTAAGAGCTCCAGTAGTTGCATAATCACTACGTTCTCCATTAAATATAGTTCCAAATTTAAAATCATTTGTAAATAGGGCATGAACACTATGATCTGCATTGCTAAAGCGCATTAAAAATTGGCCGTTTTTAATACCGTAGCTCTTTAATTCTTTTGGTAAATGATCTTTACTAAACCCAAAACCCAATCCATTAAACCCACCTTCCCCATTAGGGTTAAAAATAATTTCTCTATTTAGTTTAGACACAGATGAACCTAATAGGTTTGAATTTTTCCCAATTCCAGCGAGTGCAAAAAATTCATAGGAGTATGCTAGTCCTGTACTTTTTTTTGTGTGCCTTTTTAGAAATTGATAGGAAGCAAACGATAATCCACTCTCTAATGATGCATCTCCATAATTTAAAGTCCCAAATCCAAAAGCTCCTATACGCAACCATTGATTTTGATTTCCGAGTGTAATCTCTGCTTTAATAAGAAATCCACCATCTACTCGTAGTCGTTGTGCATTTAACAAATTAGAGTATATAAGAAATATACCAAAAAAAATACCGGGGATTATTTTCAACTAAGTTGGGTTTATCAGATTATTTCTTATCATTTTGATGCAAGATATAAAACAATACCTTGATAAACCCTCTTACTTCTTTGTTAATTCTTAGGCAATTATTCTTCTATAGATGGATGTGATACTTTTTCACTCTTCCCTGTAAATGGGATAAATACAATTTCATCATTAGAAGGAAAAGACTTACTTACTTCATTTCCTGACAAGAAAGACAATATTGTTCTTTTAACCTCCTCATTGGTTAGTATTTGTTCATGACCCGCATTTTTAACAACAATATGCGCCTGTATATTATTGAATTTATCATACAACGCTTCTGCCTGAGAAGGAGGTGTTCTACAATCTAAATCTCCACTTAACAATAAGGTTCTAATGTCATTTTTATCCTTTTTTCTAGTATCAACTTCTAGAGAAACCGTAGGCCATATTTCCTTAATATCATAAAATGGAAAATTAACAACATTTTTAAAAATACTCCTATCTTCTTCTCGATCGATTTTTCTCCATCGTCTGGTAGATACACCCGATGCAATACCTTGTGTCAATCCATTCCCAGGAATAGCAAATGCATATGCAATCCTTTTCTGTACAAACCATTGTAAAACAGATGTATCCCTTTTTGATATAGTGTACAATAGTCGAGGTATAATAGGTATGTCACTGGTATCATCTATATCTAACCTTATGATCAACGATAGCCCAAAAGGTCCCACTTTTATAGTCATAGGTTCCCTAGATAATGGATGTAAAACAGTTACATTCATAGGTTCATTTTCTAATTGCCACATAGCACGCTCTAGCAGTGTATATAAGTTTGGCAATTTAGCGCTTGACTCCATATGATCTTGAAACAATTTATCTATTTTTTTGAAATGCATATCCAAAAGTCCTGGATAATTAAATGACTCATCGAGCCCATCTACGCCAGCTAAAACAGCACTTGCGATACTATCCTCATATAATTTAATAAGTGCAAGACCTAAATGAGTGCCAAAACTAAACCCTACTATTGATATCTTATCGATCTTTAAAGCAATACGTAATGCTTCTATATCCTTAGCACTTTCATACACGGTATAGCCAGTTACATCTACACCTCTTTTTTCAAAATCATGAAGCGCTTTTTTTCCCATTGCTTTCCAATGGTCACCAGCAGCCTCTTGTGTTACTAAAAAATTCTCTGGGTACGGTATATTAGAAATCCATAATACATCTTGATCTGTAGTACCTCTTTGGTCAAATAAAATTACATCAGAAATAGCAAGATAAGGTATCCAATCATCAAGATAATAAGGATCTAAAACCTTATGGGTGCTAGCACTTCCTCCTCCTTCTAAATAAATCAAAGGCGCTTTAGGGGTCGTGCTCGTGCTTTTAAGACGAACATAGTTTATAGTTATCCATCTTGAATTTTTATCTTTTCTGTTCTCTGGAACCTTTAGTGAACCGACTTCTGCAAAGATTTTAGTTTTTGAGGATGATAAAAAAATAGTATCATTCTTCTTTAAAAAATCTTTGCTTTGTTGTGCTGTTAATGTATTACATACACTAAATATTGTAATTGCAATAAGTATCCTTGTTATTTTCATCTATACTAAAATTATTTGTGGCTAAAGTAGTTGTGCCACTAATAATCTAACAAGTTATGATGGTCTCAAATCAGGATATGAAACTCATTTAGGGTATTTTGATGCCAAAAACTCACTAGGTGTTTGCCCACACTCTTTTTTAAATGCCCTATAGAATGATGCTTTAGAACTAAAGCCAACCTCTTCTGCAATTCCAAGAATAGAATATTTCTTATGTTCATTTTTAGTAATAGCATTTTTAAATGCATTAATTCTATATCTATTAATAAGATCATTAAAATTTGTATCAAAAGCTTCTCCAATAATAAAAGAAACATCTCGCACAGGCCAGCCCATATCTTTTGCTAATTCTTGAACACTTAAAGATTTATTCTTATATACTTCTTTGTCATTTAGTAATGTACTCAATTGTTTTTTGCGTGCTATTACTTCTTGGTCAGAATACCGCATCCCACTAAGGCGTGTTAAGTAATTATATACTACTGAGCTATGTTTTAATAAATATTGATATCCTAGCCAATAAATAACGATACATAACAAAGCCGAAAGCGGATGTCTTATTCTTGCCCCATCGGCAACCTTATCTAGATTAAATATTGATATAAATATAGTACCCGCTAGAAACACTAATATCAACAACCCAAATACACTAAATTGCCGTAACCACTTACGAATCTTTATCCCTATATCTTCAGGCTTAAAAATAGAATTCTTAATAACACCATATGTATAATAACTATATATAAACATATGTAGCATCGTCAGTAACGCTTGAATTAAGAAAATGAAATTAATTGTATTTACGTTTGCCTCTGCCCAGTCCATATGAAAACGACAATAGGTAAAG
Source organism: uncultured Dokdonia sp. (assembly GCA_947503305.1). Lineage (GTDB taxonomy): Bacteria > Bacteroidota > Bacteroidia > Flavobacteriales > Flavobacteriaceae > Dokdonia. The sequence goes on along the minus strand of CANNDF010000002.1, from coordinate 375,381 downwards.
AATAGCGTTGAAAAAATGAATTCAAAAAGAAGTGCAGGCAAAAAATGTATAGCTATTTTCTTATTAAATATAAACTTAGGACTACTCATTGTTTTTACATGAAAGTATGCAAGAGGCCCTAGTGCCATCCCATAACTCAAAGGAATAGGAAATAAGGCATTAAAAGCATGAATACGTTCCTCAAGAACAAGATTTAATAGGGCCAATGAAAATTGTGCAATAAGGATCCCAAAAAAAATATTTGGAAAACGCTTTGGCTTCTGGAAAATAATAATGAATGCCAAAATAACCCCCTGCAGGGCAGCCATCAAAAAATAAAAATGAAAAGAATCTATGGAGATATTTCCCATATAAAAATTATAACAGGCTTTTAAAATAAAATGTAAATATTACGAATATAAATTCCCGTAAAGATACCTAGAAAGTAAAAAAGTTTCAGCATGTAATTATTGCCAAAATTTTAATGTTTGATAAGTAGAAACACGATGTATTATAAATTTACTTACACCTATATACTTCTTATAATTCCTAAAAACAAGTATAAAACTACGTAGAAACACCCTATGATGCATTAAGAAAATATAATAGATTTAGCGCAATAACTTCTAGAAGTTACCACTCACATAGTCTTTGGCTATTAATTATCAAATACCTAACCATCAATATACCATGAAAAACTCACTGCCATTTCAATATAATAAAATGCCAAAACTCAAAAGACTAAGTATATTTCTTACAGTAACATTTTTATGTATAAGTTGTACCAAAAATATTTCTAAAGAAAACACTCAGATAGATGTAGAAGAAAAAAGTATTCCTATAAATAATATACATGTAGCCTTTGCAGGAGGTGGTTGGCGTGCACATACAGCACATACAGCATGGACAATATCTTTACTGGAAGATAATGGACACAAATTGGATAATGTATTTAAAAATGTAGAGAGTATAGGTTCAAACTCAGGGGGAAGCTGGTTTAGTACAATGCTTATGTATTCTCAAAAATTTGTATCTGAAATTGAAAAAAACACTATTGATACTTGGGGCAACACAAAGGGCAATGGAGGATGGTTAGGAGTACAGCAAAATCTTTTTGACAGTGCAACTTTTCTAGGTTTATCATGTCAAGATGTAAGTGGAGGTGCTTTTTCTACCTGTGTATTGGAAAGTTATTCAGAAAAGAATATTAATTGGGCAAGCGCTGTAGAAAATCTAGTATACAATAATTATCTGAATATAAAAACAACCCTTAGTGATAAACGTCAATCATGGGCTACTGAAAAATCATTATTACTTGCTGCAACTATGTTAACGAGCAATGTTGTATTAAACGAAGAAGATTTATTTGAAGAACACGCAAAAAGGTATTATCAAGCATGTCTTTCATCAAAGCCTAAACTAAATGGATATAATCAATCTACATGTGATAATGGGGTAACTACAAATGTTACTCCTGTAACCTTTTCCAGTATCGGTAAAAGCAAAAATTTAAATATAAAGACTCCGCCATTTCTCCCTGCTGCAGGGACAGGTGTTGATAAATTGAAATTTAAAATAGGCTACACTAACAATTTTAAATCTGGCTGGAAGGAAAGAAATAATCATTTTCAAAACCCATTAAAAAACGATAATGTACAAGTAATACATGCAGCCGCTGCTTCTAGTGCAGCTCTTGGCTTTGCAGCAAGTGATAATATATCTGGATATTGGGAAGCGTCTTATGAAGCACAGAATCTAGCTCCGGCATTTAGCTTTGCAAATTCAACAGTTACTTTTAAAAGTCCATATGAAATGACAATAGATCATCTTCGTGATAGTATAATGGTTAGACTTGCAGATGGAGGTGCTGTAGATAACTCGGGGGTTGCACAATTAGTGAGTTTTTTACAGTTGAATAGTAAAGATAATGAGTTTAATATTGTAGCATTTGACAATGTTCAAGAACAACCTTTTCTCTCTGGAAACCATAATACAGCCGTTGGTAATGATATAGCAATGTTATTTGGTTACGGACTATGTCAAGGTAATAATTTTTGTTCGGGATGTAATTGTAGTGGAGCTTGTATTAATGTGCCTGAACTCCAAATTTTTGAAAGTAAAACAATTGAAACTCCAATCACCTGGAGTTTTCAAACAGAAAAAGACAAGCAAAGTAAATATATAGATCTTCCAAAATTAATTTATACTAAGTACTCTGTAACGACTACAGACAATACTAGTTTTGGTATCAAATCAGGATCCAAAGGTACTCTTCATGCATTTACATGTGTGTATCCAGAAGCAGCTACTATACCTAAGAATTATGGGAAGGACAAAAGTTTTAAAGCCTACAATGATATGATGAAATTTATCAATACGGGTTTAAAAGTAAATAATAATGAAGGATTGCTATACCTTGAAAAGGCTTTAGGGATTAAGTAATTGCAAAAAGCTATATATTATAAAAGTCTATTTCTGTAGTAGAAATGGACTTTAAAATAATAAGTTAATCTTGTTTTACAATAGATTTCATATCGGTATCCAGAACAGTAAGAGTACCTCTTCTGCCTTGAATACTTATAGAAGATTTTGGTAATTCGTAGTTGCTTAACGCGTTAAAATGAGTTGATTTTATAGTTTTTATTTTAATGATTATTGAATTATTCTCCTTGAATCATTGCTATAATACCTAGTACTAAGCAAATTGCTAGACTCCCGAAAAAAATTGCTCCTACACCCATAATGTTTTGATTTAAATTCTAATCAATTTAATAAAAAAAATAGACTTACGTTTTACACACCATGTAAATGGGCTTAAAAAGACTTTACTATAAGTTAAAATTTACCATTTAGTCATATTCTAAATGAAAAAGATGTTAAACTTGCAGTACCAATATCTAATCTATAATGAAGTTAATCAGTATAAGAAACGTTATTCTATTTGCTCTAATTATTTTTAATTTTCAATGGGTACAAGGTCAAAATTTGGAAAAAATAGCAGAGTTCTTCACTTTTTACCCTAATAAAAAGGCACATCAGAAAGATTCGACACTGTATTTACAAAAGTTTATTGCAGCACCAGTGATGACTTATAGCCCAGAAACAAACCTAGCTATAGGAACTGGAGCTAAATATCTTTTTAAATTTAATGGTAGTGGTGAAGAGACAAGAGCTTCTAATATTCCTATGTCTGTACGATATACACTCAATAATCAGTTTATATTTTATTCTGGTTTCGAGGTATTTACAAATCAAGAAAAATGGGTAATAGAGGGTAATTTGTTATTTCAAAACTATCCGCGTTTATTTTATGGGATAGGACGTGATAGTCCTAAAGAAAACGAACTTGAGTATAATTACTATCAATTTTTATTTGAGCCTATTTTTTTAAAGCAGATGTTTGCGAGATACCTTTTTATAGGAGCTGGTATACGTTACAATACGATTTCGAATGTAGCATTTGAAGAAGAAGATGCCATCGCAGTTGGTCCAGATAATATCACAGGGTTTAATGGAAGTACTTCCTCAGGGGTTGAAGCAGCTATCTTATATGATAGTAGGAATAACATACTTAATGCAGAAAATGGTTGGTATATAGAAGCCACCTATGGCGTATATGGGAAAGCATTGGGAGGAACACATTCTTTTGAGTTAACACGTTTTGATGTTCGTCATTTCCTTGGATTATCAGAAAGTGGACAAGATATTTTAGGTTTTCAGCTACTTGGGAGTTTTTCAAGTGGTGATGTTCCGTTTAATGAATTGGCATTATTAGGAGGTAATGAAATTATGCGAGGTTATAGAGAAGGCAGATATGTCGACAGGCATTTGATGGCTGGTCAAATGGAATATCGTAGATCATTTGGAGACTCCCGATGGGGTGCCGTAGCTTTTGTAGGCGCTGGTGATGTAGCAAATACGGTAAGTAATTTTAAGCTTTCTAATTTTAGACCTAACTATGGAGCTGGGATACGTTTTAAACTAGATAAAACGGAGAATTTGAATCTGCGATTTGACTATGGATTCGGGCAAAGTTCTAATTATTTCTACTTTACTATTGCCGAAGCATTTTAGAGTTATTGATTATTTATTTGACCTTCAGCATTTTGATATCTAAATTTTAAGCAAATGGCTTATTTTCTCAAAGCAAGAGCATGTTCGTAAAGTGATTGATCCTTTTGGTTATAAGATCTAATCAATGTTTTTGTTTGTTCATCTACTAAAGGTTTGTTACCCGTGCCTGTTTTATTATGGGTTACAATTTCAAGAGTACTCCAATTTAATTTTCTTCCTAATGGTGACCCCACAAAGCGCCGCTTTGAAAACACAAAATGCACACTTACAAATTCAAGTAAACTCAGATATATTAATTACTATAGGATTACCTCGCTACGCTCGGTGATCCCACAAAGCGCCGCTTTGAAAACACAAAATGCACACTTACAAATTCAAGTAAACTTGATTTGACGTGTGCATTTTGTGTTTATTCGTGACCTCGAAGGGATTCGAACCCCCAACCCTCAGAGCCGAAATCTGATATTCTATCCAGTTGAACTACGAGGCCATTATATATCTTCTATGTAGTTTAAAGTTAACTCAGTCTACTTTTCACAATACCAGATATTGTTTTTCCATCTGCCTTTCCTGCAAGTTTCCCATTTACTTGTCCCATCACTTTTCCCATATCCTTCATTCCTGAAGCACCGATAGCTGCAATAACCTCATCTACAATTACTGTAATAGCTTCTTCGCTCATTTGTTCTGGTAAAAAAGCTGCAATAACTTCGGCTTGTGCAAGTTCTGGTTCTGCCAGATCTGGACGGGATTGCTCTTCAAAAATTGCAGCACTATCCCTACGTTGCTTTACCAATTTTTGAAGCAATTTAAGTTCTTGTTCTTCTGTCAATTCTTCTTTGGCACCTGACGCAGTCTGTGCCAGCAATATCGCCGATTTTACGGCACGTAATGATGTTAATGCATTCTGATCTTTGGCTTTCATAGCCTCTTTCATTGCAGTCATTACTTTTGATGATAAACTCATGATTCTTGTATTTATATGCTTTCGCGAAAGCGAACTGCGAAGATAAAAAAAGAAACCCGAAAGTAGGGGGAAAACTAACGGGTTTCTCGAAATATATGGGGTTTGCTTTAATCTACATTATCATGTAGAAACGAGTTATTACTTCGCAATTGGATATCTTCATTATCATCGGTAGATAATGTAGTACGTGATAGATTTCCTTCTTTATCAGGAGTACTATTAAGATCTATTCCCATACGCTTATACGCAGGTTGTTTTTCTATCTCTTCAATACGAGATTGATTATGATGAAATTTATAGTTAAACTCTTTCATCTTACGTTTACGTTCTGCTGCACGATCTATCAAAAGTTTTGAGATTGGGCTATTCATAGGGTCAATCTCTTCATCTTTATCTTCTTCTGTAGGTGCTGGAGCTACTGTCTTTGTTTCAAAAACAATCTCTTCTTCTTCTACCTTAGATTCATCAGATTGTTGTGCTGAAGTCATTGTATCTTCAACTTCCATATAATCTTCAAGGCTATAACGCGTCTCGCCTTGCACAGAAAGTTCGGTTACCGGAATGATTTCTATAGGTTCTTTTACCTCTATAGAGGCCACTTCTTCATTTAATTCAAAAAGTACCGGAGCCTCTTCTGGAACTACAGATTTTGAATCTTCCTCATTCATAGGCATATCAAAAGACAGCATATTTGTAGTCTCATCTTCAGGAATTTCCAGTTCATGACGTATTGTTGTATCAATGATCTCAAAATCCTCTTCTTGCGTGGCTAATACCTCATCATAGACTACATCAATTTCCTTAATGATACTTGTCGTAGGAATGATATCCATTTCGATTTGTTCTCCTATTGGAGCTACACTTACTGGACTCTCTAACTCATCTAAATCTAATGTATGTATGATCTTTTCAGGAGTTACTTCCTCCTCTTCTTCAATAATAGCAGGCGCAATAACTGTTGATTCGGGCATCAAATCTTGCTCAGCTTTCTGCTCTTCTTCAAGTGTATGAATGATCTTTTTTGTTTCTACATTAACTATTTCATTCTGTTGTTCTACATTAAATCCGGTAGCAATAATTGTAACAGATATTGCATCTCCCAATGCTTCATCTTCTCCTACCCCCATAATGATATTTGCACTATTACCTGCCTCTGCCTGAATATGATCATTAATTTCTCCTATTTCATCTATAGTAATCTCATCGCTTCCTGATACGATAAGAAGTAATACATTCTTAGCTCCAGTAATTTTATTATCATTTAATAATGGAGAATCTAATGCTTTTGAAATAGCCTCATGTGCTCGATTTGTACCACTCGCCGAGGCACTACCCATAATAGCAGTACCACTTTTACTCAATACTGTTTTTGCATCACGAAGGTCAATATTCTGTGTATAGTGATGTGTAATTACTTCGGCAATACCACGGGAAGCAGTTGCAAGGACTTCATCAGCCTTACTAAAACCTGCCTTAAATCCTAAATTACCATATACTTCACGAAGTTTATTATTATTAATAACAATCAAAGAATCTACATGAGCTCTCAAGCGATCAACTCCTTTTTGGGCTTGATCATTACGCATTTTTCCTTCAAACTGGAAAGGAATAGTTACAATCCCTACGACCAGGATGTCTAATTCTCTTGCCATTTTTGCTATTATTGGTGCTGCTCCAGTTCCAGTACCACCTCCCATTCCAGCAGTAATAAAGATCATTTTGGTATTACTCCCTAGCATCTCTTTAATATCATCTTCACTTTCTATAGCAGCTAGCTCTCCCACATCTGGATTTGCTCCAGCTCCTAGCCCTTCTGTCAACCCTACTCCAAGTTGAATTTTAATAGGCACTGTACTATTCTCTAGTGCCTGTGCATCTGTATTACAAATCACAAAATCAACTCCCTTAATTCCTTGTTGAAACATGTGATTAATAGCATTACTACCGCCCCCTCCAACTCCAATGACTTTTATGACATTGCTTTGGTTTTTTGGTAGATCAAATGTAATTCCATCAAATTCTGTCGTACTCATATTTTTGATTTTAGCCCCTTTATTTTATCCTTCAAACGAAGGTTCATTGATTAGTATCTACTTATATTTATTTGCCCAAAAAAGGCATTTTATTATTCTTTATTACTCTGCATTATCTAAGAAATCTTTAAACTTCTCTGCCCACCTGTCAAAAATACTTTTCTTAGCCTGTGGTGGTACTGTTCCTGTCGTAACATCTGTTCCGTTATCATTTAATTCAGAGATAGTATTTTCAGTACTTGTAGTGTCAGTATTATCTTCAACTACAGGACTGTTATACCTCCCTTGCTCAAGACTATTCATAACCAGTCCTACTGCTGTTGCAAATAATGGACTTGTCGTTTCTGCGTCACTATCACCTGCAAGGTGTTCATTAGGATATCCGATCCTAGTATCCATCCCTGTGATATATTCTACAAGTTGTTTTAAGTGTTTTAACTGAGATCCTCCTCCTGTTAATACAATACCTGCAATTAGTTTCTTTTTTTGTTCTTCGTGACCGTAATTTTTAATTTCAAGATATACTTGTTCTATAATTTCAACTACGCGAGCATGAATAATTTTAGAAAGGTTTTTTAGTGTAATTTCCTTAGGTTCACGACCTCGTAAGCCTGGAATAGAAACAATCTCATTATCTTTATTTTCACCTGGCCATGCAGATCCAAATTTTATTTTAAGTAATTCGGCTTGTTTTTCAATAATAGAACAACCTTCTTTTATATCTTCAGTAATTACATTTCCTCCAAAAGGAATTACCGCTGTATGGCGAATAATACCATCTTTAAATATGGCAAGATCTGTGGTTCCTCCTCCTATATCAATAAGAGCTACCCCCGCTTCTTTCTCTTCTTGACTTAATACAGCATTTGCAGAAGCAAGAGGTTCTAATGTAATTGTATCTAAGCTAAGCCCAGCACTTTTTACACAGCGTCCTATATTACGTATGGATGCTACTTGTCCTACAACGACATGAAAATTTGCTTCTACACGCCCTCCATACATCCCTACAGGTTCCTTAATCTCACTCTGACCATCCACCTTATATTCTTGTGGCAATACATGAATGATCTCCTCTCCTGGTAACATGACAAGCTTATGAACTTGATTACATAAAAGTTCAATATCATGGTTATCTATAACCTCATCTGCATTGGCCCTTGTGATATAATCACTATGCTGTAAACTACGTATATGTTGTCCAGCAATTCCAACAACTACATCCTGAATTTTTATACCAGACACACTCTCAGCTTCTTGAACTGCTTGTTGTACAGACTGAATTGTCTGTGTAATATTATTTACAACACCTCTATGCACACCGAGACTTTTAGATTTTCCAATTCCAAGAATCTCTACTTTATTGTACTCATTATAACGACCTATCATGGCAACAATCTTTGTTGTTCCAATGTCTAATCCTACTGCAATGTTTTGTTGTTCCATATGACTACAGTTTTGAGATATTGATGCCTATGTCAATTCCTTTCCATATACACCTACTCATTCCCCACTTATACTTTTTTGCAAACTACTTGCCTTCTATACTTAAGATTTATTAATCTATAGTTATCTAATGTTTTATCTTTTTGAGCTTTCTGATAAAATGCTTTGTAATTACTAAACTTCTCTACTAAACTTTCTACAGCGCCTATCTTTATTTTATATCCTAATTTTCTTGGTGTTAATTCATAGCCACCATCTTGTTCTTTATGAATTCCTACAATGTGTTTTTTTAAAAATTCATCTTCTACAATAAAGGACACTAATTCAAAAACAGCCTTAGTATCTTCCTTAGAAACACCTATAACCAATGGCACTCTCGCCGAAAAATTATCAGAAAGCGGCATTACTTCACCATCTTGATCTATATAAAAAGAAGTCTTACCATTCAATCTAGCAATCGGTTTACGCTGTTGAATAGTGACTCCTACTGATCCAGACATTGTAACATAAATGTCTGCCTTATTGATAATTGGGTGGGCGTTTAATCTGGCCTCCATTTCTTTCAAAGCTAATTTTTCTTTAGGTGTACCCGTAACACTAGCATCATTTTGTATTAACAATTTATTAACTGCATCACGAGTCACAAAAGGAGTGCTTTCATCCGTAAATTGTATCACAATATCCTCTACAGTTCTCTTATCATTTCTATGAGAGGAAAATGCATATAGAAATAAGGTAAACCCTATCAAAACCACTAACTTTATATAAGACCAATTAACTCGCACGTTTCAAATAGTTTGTTACTTTTATAATTTCTACACCTATATCACCAGCTCCCAGCATGACGACTATTTTTTGAGAAGCATTCTTTATCATTTCTGGCAAGTCATCTTTAGACACTAATAGCTTCCTTTTTGTTGTTATTTTTTTTAGTAATTCACTACTCGACACTCCAGAAATAGGTAATTCTCTTGCTGGGTATATATCTAACAAAAGGACTTCATCAAATTGCGAAAGTTGCATTGCAAAATCGTCCATAAAGTCCTGAGTCCTACTATACAAGTGTGGCTGAAAAACAACAAGCACTTTTTCATCAGGATACATTTCTGTCACACTCTGATGTATAGCATCAATCTCTGTAGGATGATGTGCATAATCATCTATAAGAACACAAGATTCTGTTCGTATTCTATAGGTAAACCTTCTATTTACTCCTTGGTAAGTACGCAAAGCTTTGGGAAGACACTCGGTCGGGGAACCACAAGCTATTGCCATTCCCAAAGCTGTTACTGCATTGGACAAATTATGCCATCCAGGTAGGTTAAATATTAACTCTTTTAATAAGCCATTAGGGTATTTAAAATCAAAAATATATGCCCCTCTATCAATACGTATATTTTGCGCTCTGTAAGATGCATTATCATTTACACCTACTGTATTCCCTTCTAATGGCAATCCGTTTTTAATAAATAATTTTTCAGAAGGGACTAAATTTCCAAATGCTTTAAACGTTTTTTCAAGTTCAGAAGCATCTCCGTAAATATCCAAATGATCGGCATCCATAGATGTAATACATGCCACATTAGGTTTTAATTGTAAAAAAGAGCGATCAAACTCATCTGCTTCCACGACAATAACATCATTCCCTTTTTGTATTAAATTACCATTGTAATTATTTGTAAATCCACCGATAAATGCTGTCACTCCAATTCCAGTTTCTGCAAGTAAGTGTCCTAAAATACTAGACGTAGTTGTTTTTCCATGAGTACCTGCAACAGCAGCACAAAATTTTTCATTGGCAATCATCCCAAGAACTTCTGCTCGCTTTTTTATCATATATCCGCTTTCGCGAAAATGCACTAATTCCCCAAAACTATCTGGTACTGCAGGAGTGTATACAACAAGAGTGTTTTTCGTATCTGTAAAATCTTCTTTAACATCAGTTCCTCTATCTTCAAAATGGATATCAATTTTTTCTTTGGCCAAAGCACTCGTCACATCACTAGGTGTTTTATCATAACCTGCAACGTTGTAACCATTAGTTTTAAAATAAAACGCAAGTGCACTCATTCCAATTCCACCAATCCCGATGAAGTAAAAGTTTTGTATGTTTTTTAATGTACTCACGAAATATTTTTTATTTCTAATAACTTTTCGACCTCATCTACAATCGTTTTAGTAGCGTCGGGCATTGCCATTTTTTTTATAGCAGCTCCAAGTTTTTTACGACGTACTTCATCTGTCAATAAACTTTCCATCTCAGATTGGAACTTAGAATCTAATTCACTCTCTTTAATAAGCACTCCAGCGTCCTTAGAAGTAACGGCTTGGGCATTATATGTCTGATGATCTTCGGCTACATTAGGCGAAGGAATAAATACAGCTGCCTTTCCTACAATACATAACTCAGATACAGATCCAGCACCAGCTCTTGATATAATAATATCTGCAGCAGCATATGCCATATCCATTTGATCTATATAAGACAAGACCGACACCCCTTCTCTTTCCATATGCCTATAACGATCATAATACAGTTTTCCAGTCTGCCATAATAATTGAATACCTTGCTTTTTAAAAAAATCTAGATGAGCCGCTATTAATTCATTTATCGCTCTTGCTCCTAAACTACCTCCTAAAATCAGGACTACTTTTGAATTAGGAGATAACTCATATTTTGCAAAAGCGGTAGCCTTTTTGCTTTCAATATCAAGCAAATCACTCCGTACAGGGTTCCCTGTTTTTATGATTTTTTCTTCAGGAAAAAAACGTTGCATATTATCATAAGCAACACATATTTTTTGAACATTCTTTGCAAGTAACTTATTTGTAATACCAGCATATGAATTTTGCTCTTGGATAAGTGCGGGTATATTCTTCCCTACAGCTCTTTTTAATAATGGTCCACTTGCAAAGCCTCCCGTTCCTATAACTACATCTGGCTTAAAACGACGTATGATTTTACCCGATTTCCACAAACTACTTAACAGTTTAAATGGAAACTTCAGATTCTCTATACTTAAACTTCTTTGGATTCCAGAAATCCAAAGACCCTCAATTTTAAAACCTGCCTGAGGAACTTTTTCCATTTCCATTCTATCTTTTGCACCTACAAAAAGAAATTGAGTATCTGGATAACGAGCCTTGATCTCACGTGCAATAGCTATAGCAGGATAGATATGTCCACCTGTGCCTCCGCCTGATACTATGACTTTATAAGGTCTCACTTAAAATATCTAATGGGTTAAGTTCATTTTCATTTTTATTATTTTGCACCTCTCGTTTTGCACTCACACTTAATACAATACCTATTGCAAGACATGTCATCCATATAGAAGTACCTCCACTACTGACCAAAGGAAGTGTTTGCCCAGTAACAGGAAACAATTCTACCGCCACCGCCATATTGATTAAGGCTTGAAAGACAATAGGCATTCCTACACCTATAACCAAGAGTTTTCCAAAAATCGTTTCAGATTTATGAGCAACAATCACAACCCTAAAGAGCAACAACAGGTACATAATCATTAGGAAGAATGCACCAAAAAGACCAAATTCTTCGACGATAATAGCATATATAAAATCTGATGATGACTGCGGCAGGAAATTTTTCTGAACACTTTTACCAGGCCCTTGTCCAAATACACCACCTGAAGCAATTGCTATCTTTGCTTTTTCTATTTGATAATCGGCATCTGTATCTACTTCACTACTAGTAAAATTTTCTACGCGACTTATCCAAGTATCTACCCGATTAGGAAATACTCCAGGAAAAGCCTTAGCCAGTAAAACAAAAAAGAGTAAAGCTACAATGCCCGTCGCTATAATAACACCTAGATATTTTAAAGGATATCCTCCTAGAAATACCAATGCAATTACCATTGAAAACATAATAGCCGTCGTCGAAAAGTTGGCAGGTAGTATCAATGCCAACACAGCCCCTACGGGTAACCAGAGAGGTACTAGTGTTTCTTTAAATGTCACCTGTTTATCTTTTATTTTAGATAAATATCTTGCCACATAAACCATTAACACTACAGCCGCGAGTGTCGAAGTTTGAAAACCTACTCCCATAAATGGAATACGAATCCAACGAGCCGCATTAGCACCAGCCATCACCGTTCCTTGAGCTAAGGTTACAATTAATAACAGCAATACCAGAGGTAAAAAAATAACAGACAGCCCCCTGAAATAATGATAAGGTATCTTATGTACACCATACAATATTGCAAATCCAAGTATGAGATGCATTCCGTGTTTAATCAAAAATCGTATTGTATTACCATCCCCTTTTATGTATGCCAAATTACTTGCCGCACTATACACTGGCAAAAATGAAAATAACGCAAGTAGTGCTACTATAGCCCAAATTGCTTTATCCCCTTTTAATCCAGCAAATATGTTTTTTGTATTTGACATTCAGTTACTCTTCTAGCCTTTGTATATTTTTATACTGTAACAAAATTTTTATTTCAACAATTGTAATCTTGTTTCTATATAAACCTTATTAATTGATTACTGTATTATAAATTGCGTACTGCATTTTTAAACTGACGACCTCGATCTTCATAATTTTCAAACAAATCAAAACTCGCACATGCTGGTGACAGCAATACATTATCACCACGTTCTGCAACTTTATATGCTATTTTTACAGCTTCACTCATGGAAGGTGTCTCTACAATAATATCAACCATATTTCCAAAGTGACTCATCAATTTTGCATTATCAACCCCCAAGCAAACAATAGCTTTCACTTTTTCGTTAACTAATGGGTATAAGTCACGGTAATCATTGCCTTTGTCCACACCACCTACAATCCAAACAGTAGGAGCACTCATACTATCAAGTGCATAAAATGTAGCATTTACATTGGTCGCTTTACTGTCATTAATGTATTGTACATTATTGATTTTAAGAACTTGCTCCAAGCGATGCTCAACACCTTGAAAACCCTCTAAGCTTTCTCTTATTGTCGCCTTTCTAATACTTAACAGGTTAGCTATTGTAGCCGCTGCCATTGCATTTTTCTTATTATGTTGTCCTTTTAACGCTAAACCTTGGGTTGTCATATTAAGTGGGTTGTTATCAGTTTGTATATGTATTTTATTTTGAGCTATAAAAGCTCCCTTTTTAAATATTTTTGTTAGTGAGAAGGGTAGCAATTGTGACCGCACTGGATGTTTTTCTAGCCAGTTTACAATTACTGGATCATCGGCATCATAAATAAGATAATCCTTCTCTGTTTGGTTCATTGCAATCCTAAATTTTGAAGCGATATATGCATTAAAATCATACTCATATCTATCCAAATGATCAGGCGTAATATTGGTCAAGACAGCGATATGAGGTGCAAAATTTACTATGCCGTCTAATTGAAAACTACTGATCTCAAGTACGTAAGTATCTATTGTCTCTGTAGCCACCATCTTTGCAAAACTATCCCCTATATTCCCTGCCACTCCTACATGTATACCAGCTTGCTTAAGAATGTATCCTGTAAGCATGGTTGTCGTTGTTTTTCCATTACTTCCTGTAATACCTATAAGCATTGCATCTGTATACTGTGCAGCAAATTCAATTTCAGAAATCACTGGAACACCTTTTGCTCTTAATGCTTTTACAATAGGTGCTTTATCAGGTATTCCTGGGCTTTTCATCACTAGGTTTGATTCTAGAATTACAGTCTCTGTATGACCATTTTCTTCCCAAACAATGTCAAAATTTCTCAGAACGTTTTTATAGATTTCTTTTATTTTTCCGAAGTCAGAAACCAAGACTTCATATCCTTTTTGTTTTGCAAGTATCGCAGTACCTACACCACTTTCTCCTCCTCCCAGTATTACGATTTTCTTACCGTTCATTTTCTTTTTACGCTTTCGCGAAAGCGTACTTATCTAATTTTTAATGTCACTATCGTCAGAATTGCAAGCAAAATACCTACAATCCAAAATCGAGTTACTATTTTACTCTCGTGTACTCCTTTTTTCTGATAATGATGATGTAGAGGTGACATTAGAAAAATGCGACGCCCTTCTCCAAATTTTTTCTTTGTATACTTGAAGTAACTCACCTGCATCATTACTGAAAGCGTTTCCATAAAGAAGATTCCACAAAGAATGGGAATCAACCATTCTTTCCGAGTTGCAATAGCCAATACTGCAATGATTCCCCCTATAGTAAGACTTCCTGTATCTCCCATAAATACTTGAGCCGGATATGTATTATACCATAAAAAGCCTATCAGCGCACCTACAAAAGCAGTAATAAATATGAGCATCTCACCACTATTAGGGATATACATCACATTGAGGTAATCACTAAAAATGATATTACCGGAGACAAAAGCAAATATCCCAAGAGTAAGTACTGCAATAGCAGAGGTTCCCGCCGCCAGTCCATCAATGCCGTCTGTAAGGTTTGCTGCATTGGATACTGCTGTGACAATAATAATAACAATAGGAATAAAAACAATCCATGCGTATTTTTTCCAATCTGGATTGATCCATGTTACTAGTTTTGCATAATCCAGTTCATTATCTTTTGCAAAAGGAATCGTTGTTTTAAGACTTTTTTCTTCTTGGTTAAACTGAACAGTTTCTGCACCTTCTGTAATTTCAATTTGCTCGGTTCCTAGTTTTATTTTACGTTCTTCTTTGATCGTAATATCTGAATGAAAAAACATAGTCGTACCTACGATAATTCCAAGACCTACTTGCCCAATAACTTTGTATTTTCCAGCAAGCCCATCCTTATTTCTTTCCATTTTCTTTTTATAATCATCTATAAATCCGATGACCCCCATCCAGAGTGTTGTGACAATTAATAAAATGATATAGATGTTATCTAACTTTGCAAATAATAAGACGGGTACTAAAGTAGCGACAATAATGATAAGCCCACCCATAGTAGGAGTTCCGGCTTTTTCTGCTTGCCCTTCAAGACCTAGATCTCTAATCGTCTCTCCCATTTGCTTGCGCTGTAAGAAAAGGATAATACGTTTACCATATATGGTAGATATTGCTAGTGAAAAAAGTATTGCCATTGCCGCTCTAAACGTACTGAACTGAAACAGTCCTGCTCCAGGTAGATTATAAGCTTCTTCTAGATATTTAAATAGATAGTATAACATTACTTCTTGAGTTGATTTAAGGTTTCTTCTACAATCTTATAATCATCAAAATCATATCGTTCTCCATTAATTTCTTGATAATTTTCATGCCCTTTTCCTGCAATAAGTATGATATCATTAGTTGATGCAAGTTGGCATGCTGTTTTTATAGCTTGCTTTCTATCTGTAATAGATAAGATCTTTTTAAAATGTTGTGGTTCTACACCTTCTTCTATTTCTTGGATGATAGTTTCTGGATGTTCACTTCGTGGATTATCACTTGTAAAAATCACTTTAGTACTTAGTGAAGAAGCTATATGCCCCATCTTAGGTCGTTTAGAATTATCGCGATCTCCACCTGCACCTACAACTGTTATTAATTGCTCTTTTTGAGTACGAATACCATTTATGGTCTCCAATACATTTTTTAAGGCATCTGGGGTATGGGCATAATCTACAATAGCTGTAATATTCTCCTTTGAAATCAAATATTGGAAACGACCGCTCACACTCTCTAACTCACTTAATAATTGCAATGCTTCCATCTGTTCTAATCCCATCAACTCAGCTGTAGCGTATATTGCCAATAGATTATAGGCATTAAAAGAACCTATAAGTTTCACCCATACTTCATGACCATTGATTTTAAGTAATAAGCCCGAAAGTTGACTTTCTAAAATCTGAGCTTTAAAATCTGCATAAGACTTTAATGCGTATGTTATTTTCTTTGCTTTGGTATTTTGCAACATTACAAGACCGTTCTTATCATCTATGTTTGTAAGTGCAAAAGCTTCTTTGGGAAGTTGGTCAAAAAACCGTTTTTTTACGTCTCGATATGCAGCAAACGTGTGATGGTAATCCAAATGGTCATGCGTAATATTTGTAAAAACTCCCCCTGTAAATTGCAATCCCTCAGTACGTCTTTGATGAATACCGTGAGAACTCACTTCCATAAAACAATACTCTACTCCTACCTCATTCATTTGGGCAAGGTATTTATTGATTGTAATAGAATCTGGAGTTGTATGTGTTGCTTTATACTCCTGAGAGCCAACCATTATCTTAACTGTAGACAGTAGCCCTACTTTATAGCCCGCCTTTGAAAAAAGTTGGTATAACAGGGATGCAATAGTTGTTTTACCATTAGTTCCTGTTATACCTATTAGTTTTAAATTATGAGATGGGTTCTTATAGTAATTTGAGGCCATAATAGCCAAAGCACTCGACGTATCAACTACTTTAACATACGTGATTCCATTGATAATTTGTTCTGGAAGCTCTTCACAAATTATCGCAATGGCCCCTTTTTCAATGGCCTTATTTATATAATTATGACCATCGCTTTGCGTTCCTCGTATAGCCACAAAAACATCATTCAACCCCACTGTTCGAGAATCAAACTGCAACTCTGTAACAGCTACTGTTGTATTACCTACAACAGCATCTAGTGTTACTTTATACAATATGTCTTTTAATAGTATCAAGATAATTCTAATGAGATTGTTACTCCTTTTTTTAGTGCCGTACCAGCGTCTATAGATTGATTCTTTACTTTTCCGCTTCCGCGAAAGCGAACTTTTAATCCTAAATTTTCCAACAGTGCTACAGCATCCATACCACTCATCCCCTTTACATTGGGAATAGTTTTATGTGTTTTATTTTCTTGTGTATAATAATTCTGATAATCTTTTTCTATTAAAGGACTATTAGCATCAGGAATTAATACCTCGTCTATTACAGGTGTATCTGAATATATTTTCTGAGCGATCCGTTTAAAAACAGGAGCTGCAACGATATTACCATAATACCCCAATGATTTTTCTGGTTTATGAATCACGACAATACATGAGTACTTAGGATTATCTGCAGGAAAATAACCTGCAAAAGAAGCTATATAGCGATTAGGTTCAATCCAGTATTCTGTTTGACATGTACCTGTCTTACCTGCCATAGAAAACTCCTTACTATATATATTCTTTGCAGTTCCACGGCGTACTGTATTTTCCATCATTTTCTTAACAGCATTGATGGTAGACTGTGATGCAATACGTGGGTTAATAACTTCTTTTTCAAATTTTTCTACAGTAACATCCCATTCCTTTACTTCTTTGATAAAACGCGGTTTTATCATCTCTCCATCATTTGCTATTGCATTATAAAATGTCAACGTTTGAAGCGGTGTTAGTTCAATTCCATATCCAAAAGCCATCCAAGGCAATGTTGTTCCATACCAATTCTTATCGCCTGGATATGGAAATGTAGGCTCTCCTTCCCCTTTAATTTCTAACCCTAGCTTCTCATTTAGACCCATATTGAATAATCGTTTTACAAAACGCTTTGGATCCTTCTTATAGGGTTCGTTTATCATTTTTGCAAAGGCCGTATTGCTACTTAACTCAAAAGCCCTTGCTGCACTTACTTTTCCATAACCACCCCATTTGGAATCGTAAACTGTGCGGTCATAAAATTTTACACGACCCTTTTCTGTATCAATAACCATACTCGTGTCTATAGCCTTATCTTCTAGAGCAGCAACCATAGCCATTAACTTAAAAGTACTCCCGGGTTCATGGGACTCTCCTACTGCATAATTAAGTCGTTCATAGTATTTTCCTTCAGAAGTACGACCCAAATTAGAAATCGCCTTTATTTCCCCTGTTTTGGTTTCCATTACTACAACACAACCATGATCTGCTTTAAATTTTTCAAGACTTGTAAGTAATGCATTATGAGCAATGTCCTGAATATTTACATCTATAGTAGATATTACATCGTACCCATCTCTAGGCTCAACAATATTACCGACTCCTAAAGGCTTCCATTCCCCTTTAGCAATTTTTTGTTTAAGTCTACGTCCTTCTTTCCCTCTTAGATAATGTCCATAAGCACCTTCTAACCCGACCCTTGTAAAATATCCACTATCATCTTTTCGCTCATACCCTACAGTACGTTCGGCCATTTTGTCTAATGGATGTTCTCTTTCTGTATGTTGCTCTACAATAATCCCTCCTCTAAATTGACCTTTATTAAAAAGAGGTAAGGATTTAATCTTTATAAAATCACCATAACTTAAGTCCCGTGCAATAAAGAGATATCTGTTTTTTGTTGCTCTAGCTTTACGTAAACGAGCCTCATAATAGGCCTTAGGTTTTCCAAGTAACTCCGACAGGCCTTCGCTTAGCCCTATAATAGTTTCTCCAAAATGTTCTTCTGTAGGAGAAACTGCATCCCATCGAATATCATATTTTATAACAGAAGTGGCAAGTAAGCTACCATCTCCAGCATAAAGATTTCCACGAGTAGCTGGAATCGTTACCATTTTCTCCGTACTAGTGATAGCTAGTTTTCTATACTTTTCACCTTTGAATAACTGAATATCCACAAGCTTAATCGTAACCGCCAGTGCAAAGATGAACATACATCCAGCTACAAAATACAAACGGTTTAATATGCTCTTCTCTGTGGTTGCCATTCTGAAGTTATTGTTGCTTTCTTTTTACTTTTATTTTTTTGGGAGGAGTCGTAGAAGGTTGCACTCCTCTAGATTCCATCTTACGAGCTACGTTGCTCTCTATTTTGAGTTTCCATAACTCTAATCGGGCATCTACAGACTCGCTTCTAAGCTCTTCTACTTTTGCCTTAAGCCTTGCTATTTCATGAACTTTTTCATCAGCTCTATGTGAACTTGCTATCATAATAAGTGCCAGTACAGATAAAAAAATGATCATCCGCCAGTTTTTAAAGGCTTCTTCATCCACCAAAAATTTTCCTTTGAGAATATCATTTATACGTTTCTTCATGTCACTTACTACAAACGTTGAGCAATTCTTAATTTTGCACTTCGCGCTCTATTATTACTATTTATTTCTTCTTGACTTGGAATAATAAGTTTCCCTATTTTTTTAAAAGGGACTTCAAAATTTCCATACATATCTTTTTCTGGCTCTCCTTCAAACAAACCATTTCTTATATACCTTTTTACTAATCTATCTTCTAGAGAGTGATAGGATATTAAACTTAAACGTCCTCCAGTTTCTAGCAATTGTTCAGTTTGTGTTAAGAATTCCTTTAATGCCTCTATTTCTTGATTTACTTCTATGCGTATCGCTTGGTATATTTGAGCAAGGATTTTATGTTCTTTATGTTTAGGCAAGAACATACGTAAGACCTCTTTAAGTTGTTCACTAGTTTTTATCACCTCCTTTTCACGACTTCCCAAAATAGCTCTCGCCAGTTTAGGAGCATTCCGTAATTCACCATACTGCCAGAACACACGTCTCAAATCTTCTTCTTCATAATCGTTTACCACATGATATGCAGAAAGTGCGTCATTCTGATTCATCCGCATATCAAGATCACTTTCAAATCGTGTAGAAAACCCTCGCTCTGCTACATCAAACTGATGGGAAGAAACTCCAAAATCTCCTAGAATCCCGTCTACTTTCCTAAGCCCATGAAGACGTAAAAACCGTTTGACATATCTAAAATTTTCTGGTATCAACACAAACCGATTGTCTTCCAAAATATTTCCCTGAGCATCTTGATCCTGATCAAAAGCAAAAAGCTTCCCACGTTCATCAAGTCTTTTTAATATTTCTTTTGAATGCCCTCCTCCCCCAAAAGTGACATCTACATATATCCCATCAGGCCGAATATCAAGACCGTCAACGGTTTCTTTTAATAAAACTGGGTTATGATAATCCATCTGGCACATCATTTTGATTTCCCATCACCTCTTCTGCCAACTCTGCAAAATCCAATGCCGCTTCATCTATTGCTTTTTCATATAATTCCTTATCCCATATTTCAAGTACATTTATTGCAGCATTAACAACTACCTCTTTTTTTGTTTTTGCAAATGCATGCAAATCTTTTGAAATAAGGATTCTTCCCGAACCATCAACCTCAACAGGTTTCAATCCTGCATTAAAACGACGTATAAACTCATCATTCTTTTTATTAAAACGATTCAGCTTATTTACTTTTTGAGAAAGAACATTCCATTCTGCAATAGGATATAATTCCAAACATTTTTGAAACACAGCACGTTTAAGCACAAAACCGTCTTGTAAGACGGGAGCTAGTTGTTTTTTAAATGCCTGAGGCAACATTAAACGGCCTTTTGCATCAATTTTACACTCGTATGTTCCAATAAGATTATGCACTTATATCTCTAAAAATTACCAACATTGATCAAATATAAAAGAAAATATTGCACATTTTACCACATAATTGCACTTTGTTGATAAGTTTTGACACAAGACTAGTTTATCAACAATTTCGAAGAGCATTGTTACTATTTATAGCATGCTTTCGCGAAAGCATACTTGAAAAAAAAATATTTGTTTAAAATGAATGATAGTTATGCTATTATTATACGACAACAAATTACTTGTGAAGCATTTACAAAAAAAGGATGCAATCACAAGGAAATACCTATATTTGTCATCAAGTGACTGCCTAACTATAACTATGAAATATAATCTTAAAACCGAAGATAAATTCACCTATTTAGAAGAAGGAGAAGGCACACCTATTATTATTTTACATGGATTAATGGGTGGTTTGAGCAACTTTGATTCAGTAACAGATTTCTTTTCTGCAAATGGTTTTAAGGTAGTTATTCCAGAACTCCCTGTTTATTCGATGCCTCTTATTAAAACAGGGGTAAAGAGTTTTGCAAAATATTTAAAAGAATTTATAGACTTCAAAGGATATGATCAAGTAGTACTCTTAGGAAATTCTATGGGAGGTCATGTAGGGTTATATCATACTAAAGTATATCCCGAAAAAGTCAAAGGACTTGTGATCACTGGTAGCTCTGGTCTTTACGAGAGTGCTATGGGAGAAAGCTATCCTAAACGTGGAGATTACGAGTATATTAAAAAGAAAGCGCAAGGAGTATTTTATAATCCAGAAATTGCCACCAAAGAAATTGTAGATGAAGTTTATGAAACGGTAAATGATCGCAATAAATTAATTAAGACGCTTGCGATTGCAAAAAGCGCTATTCGCCATAATATGGCTCAGGATCTTCCAGAAATGCATACCCCTACCTGTATTATATGGGGAAAACAAGATAGTGTTACTCCACCTGAAGTTGCCGAAGATTTTGACAAGCTTCTTCCAGATTCTGATTTATACTGGATTGATAAATGTGGGCATGCAGCTATGATGGAGCAACCTGATCAATTCAATAAGATCCTACTTAACTGGTTAAAAGATAGAAGTTTATAATCACAGTATTGTATGCAAGTCAAGTCGGCTACATTTGTGGTAAGCAATTCTGAAGTTGCAAAGTGTCCAAACACTATGATTCCTGAATATGCATTCATAGGGAGATCTAATGTAGGGAAGTCATCTTTAATAAACATGCTTACTAATAGAAAAAGTCTAGCCAAAACCTCGGGTAGACCTGGAAAAACACAGCTTATTAATCACTTCTTAATTAATAAAAATTGGCATCTTGTAGATTTACCAGGCTATGGATATGCTCGTGTTTCTAAAAAAGATAAGAAGTATTTTCAAAAATTTATTACTGATTATTTTGAGCACCGTCAACAACTTGTCTCTGCATTTGTCCTTGTAGATTGTCGTCACGAACCACAACCTATAGATACTGATTTTATGGAGTATCTAGGGGAACATCAAATCCCGTTTTCTATTATTTTTACCAAGGCAGACAAACTCAAGCCTAATGCCTTAGAACGTAATATAGAATTTTACAAAAAAACGCTATTAGCTAGTGCTTGGATAGAATTTCCAAACTATTTTATAAGTAGCGCTTCAAATAAAATAGGTCAAGAAGAAATTCTAGCATACATAGATGAGATTAACAATAATTTTGAGCAAGACTAATCAAAGCCCTTTTCTTAAAATTCTCCATTCTACTTTATTTAGATAGTGATATCCTATCTATATTATTACAGATATATAGCGTCAATGTCCAATCTATCTATATCACCAAATGTAGCTCTAAATGCAGCTTCAGAAGTTAAATCTCCTCCAAAAACAGCGCCATTTAAATGAACACTATATGTACCTGGATCTAGAGAAATTGTTGCAGATCTAGAGTTATACACAAACCCTGTTGCTGTATCGCAATTTACGTTTGAATATACAGTACTTGTCATACCATAAGCTTTTGTAGTATCGGCGGTAGTCCCATTACCTAAGTAAAAATAATTGTGAGCTACCTTTGCTCTACCGTCATCTATATTTGCAGTTCCATCGTAGGTCTTGAAGTCTACAGACACATAGTATGTTATCACTACTAATGCTCTTTGAGTTAGTGTAAAATCTTTCTGATAGAGTTCAGCAGCATTTAATCCAGAATTTGGTGTAGTTTGGACTACAACTGGGGCTGTAACATTAGGACCCGATGCTATCTGCCCAGATTGAGTTCCCAAGGAAAGATCACCATCGGAATCTACAAATACATTATACATTTTACCATCTCCAGAATTATGACTATTATTTTCATTACTTAATCCTTCAATACGTATAGTACTGGTACTTCCTGCCACATGCAATGCTTCTTTAGGTTCACTAGTGCCAATACCTACTTGTGCAAAACTTACATAGGTTGTAAAAAAGCATAATACATAAAGAGTTATTATTTTTTTCATTATCAGATATATTTGGGAAGGGTTATCATTTATTTAAAAACTAATTTTGCAACAGAGGTGCATCGGCTGTCCCAGAGGAGCATTCACAATCTGTTGTAGGTCCTGTTTCATAAGTTAGTGTAACTGTTGAGTTATCACAGGTGGACGTATTTGGTACAGGCAAACATACTTCATACTCAAAGACAACATCTCCAGTAAAGGCTATGTCTGGCGTATAGCTATATGATCCATCTGTATTAAATGTAAAATCCTGCCCAGCTGGAGTTGGGCCTGATACTAAGGAAAATGTCGATCCTGTAGGGTTATTTCTTCCATTAACACTACCGTCAAAACGATCATTCATACAGCTCTTTTCAATAATAGGTACTGCATATCTCTGGAGTATAAAACATTTTCCATCTCCATGATCATTCGTAGCACCAGTAAGGTCTACTCTAGTTATGGTAGATCCAATAGGAGCTAGATCATCTAGTGTAAAAATAGCTATCCCTATAGTTCCATTATTTTCGACCACTCTTCCAGAATTCCAGTAATCTACCCCATCTGGAGGAGCATTAAACTGCGGTCCTGATTGACCTGAGTTTTGTCTTACAAAAGTATCCCCTAGTAATTCTTCACTACTACCTCCATCTGGAATCCCATATACAGAGATGTAATAACAATTATTGGCATTTCGTTCTGTAATAGCCAGAATCCCTCCATCATTAGAAGGAATGCCTGGAGAATATAAGAGTGATTGGATTTGAGCATCAGTTGTTGCTACCTCATCAAAATCATTACAAAAATTTCTCCCATTACTATTTGATGAGAAATAATGATTTAGGTTCTTATCTTGAAATGCAGCAATAGCATCATCTACCCAATCTGAATTTGCACTACTATTATTTATTTGATTCCCATTTTCATTAATTCTATTATTATTATTCCCATTAGGACCAAGTCGGGTTAATGCATAAGAAGATGGTACCGTAAATGAAGAATAGATAGCTCCATCTATAGTTATAGAGCTTATTGTAGCGGGATCATCCGTATCAGGTTGTGTGTCAGACCACTGAAATGTAACACCTGTCCGAACAGAGTTTGCTTGTGTTTGTCCATAAGTCTTATAGCCAAGTACTATAAAAACAATAGTAAACACCAAAAAAGATACTATCTTTCGTATTGTAGGTTCCATTAATTTCATATTCATGATTTGGGGACATCTCATAGAGACATCGGGGGGGCTCTTGAGAGTCAAAACAAACATAATTTAATCGTTATAAACTTGTAAATTCTTATTTATTTTGTGACAAATATCTATATAATTACCAAAATCATCGATAAACAACACATTTTAACAAATAATTAACATAATTAAATGAACGTAATTAAGTACGTTTATACCGTAATCATAAATGTAATTAACTGATAGCTAGTGATTTTTATACTATTTCACCTTCAAAACAATAGATCATAGATTCTCAACGACTTACACAAAAAATAGCTATTTAAAAGGAAGAAAAAAATTAATTTATAGTATTGAAAGCTAGAAGCTCAATTTTTGATATTAAATCGTCTACAGAATGTATGTCCTTAAACATTGGAGCGGTTATAAAAGGTTCTAAGTACCCATTTTTTTCAAATAGTATCATGGGAAAGTCATACTTAGGCAGCCATTTAGAAGCAAATTTTTTAAGAAATTCGTCTTTATGATAAAACTCCATATGTATTTTACTACGATCGCGAAATGTTTTCCAGAGTCGTTTTTCGCGAAAGCTACCATGTGTTAATAAACAAAGATCACACTCATAGCTATTAGGATGTACAACCTTATGAGCAATATCTATCCAGTTATTAACTAAGCCTGAGTTTGCATTATACACAAAGAGTAATCTCATGTTAAGCTATACCTATTTTGAATATGAATACTTAATCTTTTTTAAGGTTAAGATGCTCTGCAAAATAATCACAAAAATCCTTCATTGTGTCGCTCATTTTATCATTACCTGTCGCTCGACGGAAAGTTTCTGTCATCCCTACTAACGTTTGATGAAAAAAGACTTGCATTTCATCTACAGGCATATCTTTTGTCCATAAATCAATACTTACTGCTTCTTGGTGCTCATGATCCCAAAGACCTAATAACATCGCTTTTGCTGGTTCATTTGCAACACCACCATCTCTAGCTGTCCAAGCCATTTTTTCAGGAACTCTATTTTCATCAAGTTCGATGGAGATTTTAATATCTGATTTAATTTTGGTTGCCATAATTAGGGTTTATATTTTGCGTTTGTAAAAATCGTCTCTGCATCTTGCAGCAACATAGTTTTAAGTGAAATGTCATTCTTTTCCATATATGATAATACAATTTTGTATCCCACATATCTCCCTAATCTCCCAGGAGTATCATTATCAAAGTCTAAATAAAATTTAGAAAATGGAGCTGGATCTATAAATCGAGAAAGTAGTTTTCTATCCGTACTATACAGTAATTGACCAGAAACAAAATATTCCCACATATTTACTTGATTAGATTCGGCAAAAGTGTACTCCTCTTCTGTATATGACAAAACTTCATGGATAGGTTTTTGACTCAATAACAATTTCATTAGGTATAACTGCTTACCTTCATAGATCATTTGATTTAAAAAAGTAGACGTTTGAGGTCTGGTTATTTTTGCTTTCGCGAAAGCAGAAGCCACATCAACGTCAATTTGTTCTTTTCTAAAATTTTTAGATTTATATTTTTGGATTCCTTCATAGAAGTAATGATCTTTCCCTAAATAATTGTCCAATCCTATAAGTAATAAAGAATCTGTAAGCACAACTTTATTCCTTACCTCAGTAATAATACTTATTACCTTAGGAACTGAAGTCTCAGGATAGTAATACTTTATATGTTTATATAATAATTCTAAATCTTCTTCTATTTCTGCTAGCTCTTTAAAAGCAATATCAACTTCTCTTTCCAACTCCTTTTGAAGTGTATCCGAAAGCTTTGCTTCCCAAAATTCATCACTATATCTTTTTGAAAATAAATAAGGGTATTTATTTTTTAATGAGGGCAACTCTTCGGGGGTAGCATTTGCAAAGGATCGATCAAAACGATCTACTGTTATTACCACAGGAATATCTGCAATTTCTGGATGAAGTCTTTCGTCATGTTTACACCCAACTATAATACATAGTATGCCTATACTAGCCAGCCATTTCTTCATGTGAATTTGTATCTTTAGGGTTCTTAAACGTTACAAAATAAATTTCATTTTATAATGCCTCTATTAAAGGCACAAAAATACGAGTTACAAACTTAAAGACATATATATGCAAACAGATAAAGTCGTAAATCACATTGTTTCATGGTTAGAACAATATGCCACTAATGCAAAAATGAGTGGTTTTGTAGTAGGAGTAAGTGGAGGAATAGACAGTGCTCTCACCTCTACATTATGTGCAAAAACAGGATTCCCAACCTTATGTGTTGAGATGCCTATCCATCAAGCACAAAGCCAAGTAACTCGTGCTCAAGAGCATATTACACAACTCAAAGAAAGGTATTCTAATGTTTCTAGTATTGAAGTAAACCTGACCACGGTATTTGAAACTTTTAAAACAGAAGTACCTGATGATTCTGAACATGAAACACTTTTTCTAAGTCTAGCAAATACTAGAGCACGTATTCGTATGACAACACTATATTACTTTGCTGGGCTTCATAAATATCTTGTAGCTGGTACAGGAAATAAAGTAGAGGATTTTGGAGTTGGATTTTACACAAAATATGGAGATGGTGGCGTGGACTTAAGTCCCATAGCAGATTTAATGAAATCCGAAGTATATGCTCTTGCAGCTGAAGTTGGAGTCCCTGCCAGTATCCAAAATGCAAAGCCTACTGATGGGTTATGGGGTGATGACCGCACCGATGAAGATCAAATAGGAGCTACCTATGATCAGTTAGAGTGGGCAATGCAACAAGATGAATTAAAAAAGACTGAAAATGATTTTGAAGGTGAAGAAAAACGAGTTTTTGTGCTTTTTAAAAGATTAAATAATGCAAATCAACACAAAATGCAGCCTATTCCTGTTTGCAAAATACCATTTCATCTAAAAAAATAAGCATTTCATCGATTTGATTTTAAAAATAGCTCTGCTGGAAGCATTTCTTCGTATTTTGCAGTTACAAGCAAGTTCCCCCCTTTATTGACTTGTTCTTTAACTTATTGAAACAAGCGACTAAATGGACAAAGTTCTAATTGCGGACCATCATCCTATCACCAGAAAAGGGATTTCCTCTATTTTAAAAGCTGAGGGAAACTATGAAGTTACAGGTTACATAAGTGACGGTAATGACTTACTTAAAATACTTACTAAAACAGAAGTCGATATTCTTATTCTAGAGATAGACATCCCTAACCTTAATAGCATCACTGCTATTAAAGCAATCAAACGCGAGTTTCCACATATTAAAGTTTTAGTACTAAGTTGCCATCCTGAAGAGATGTATGCTCTAAGCGCTATTAAGTATGGCGCTGCAGGTTATGTCGCAAAAACTGCATCATTACAACGTGTTTTAGATGCTATTAATCAAATTCAAAGAGGAGGTATTTATCTCAATAAAGCTTTAAGTGAACGCCTAGTTAATAATGGTAATTCTACCCATGGACTTGCTTATAAGTACAAAAAGCTATCGAGTAGAGAAATAGAAGTTCTTAACTTACTTTCTAACGGGAAACGAAATAAAGAGATAGCATCACATCTGGATATTAACGAGAAAACAGTGAGTACTTATAAAATGCGATTACTCAAAAAACTAGAAGCGCAAAACGTTGCAGAGCTTATAAAACATGCACGCTTATTACAGAGTACAAGTATTTAAACAGATAAAACTCTACCTAGCTTATTACCTAGCAATGTATTAAGAGATTGGTAATCCATAATATCTTTAATAACTTCCATATTATCTATACTATTTTCAGTTTTACTAGAAAGTTCGGCAATTTTCTGGCTTATTAAATATTTACGTAGACTCAATACGGTTTCAGAAACTAGTTGTGCAATTGTTGTTTCTTTTTTCTTTACATATACTTCTCGGGTATCCCAACGATGTAATAAATACTTCTCATCATTAAGAACAATATTTGATATCTCATAAGATTCTTCTGGTTCAAGTTCGTTAATAAATGATTGTATCTTAAACTCCTTATCTTGATGTAAACGATCTATGATCTTTGCATAAAGCGACCTAAATAAATCATTTGTAAATGCAACCTCATCGTCTTGAAGGTCTAAGTAAATTTTTTCAAAAACTCTAGCTTTATGTACAACAGGTTCTAATTCTAATTCACCAGATTCGGTCTCTTTAAGTACTAGATCTTCAAATTGTTCTTCGACATGCCCATACAACAATAAAGCTTCTATAAGTTTACGTTCTAAAACATAAAGAACATCTACTTTTTCTTCAGGTGTAGAGACTCCTTCTGGGATTACAGAGAACGGCTTTGCTTCATTAGAAGAACTCTTTTTGGTAACCTCTTTCCTATTTTTATTAAAAATCTGAGCTAAGGTATTGTACAGAACTTCTTCTGAAATTTCCATAATACGAGAACATTCTTGCACATATATTTCACGTTTAATAGTATCTGGTATTTTAGAAATACTTTCTACCATATCCCGAACAGTACTCGCCTTTTTTATAGGATCGCCTGCAGCTTCTTTTACAAGAAGGTTTGCTTTGTATTGTATAAAATCTTTTGCATTTTCTGCAAAGTAATTCAAGATTTCTTCTTGGGTATGCTTTCTAGAAAAACTATCGGGATCCTCACCTTCGGGAAAAGAACATACTTTAACATTCATCCCTTGTTCAAGAATCAAGTCAATTCCTCTAATGGCAGCACGTTGTCCTGCAGCATCTCCATCAAATAATACTGTAATGTTCTTTGTTAATCTATTGACAAGTCGTATCTGCTCAGGAGTTAATGCTGTTCCAGAAGATGAAACTACATTTTCTATACCCGCTTGATACATTTGGATAACATCTGTATACCCCTCTACGAGATAACAATTGTCTTCTTTAGCTATTGCTTGTTTTGCATAGTATATCCCATACAGCACCTTACTTTTATGATAGATATCACTCTCAGGAGAGTTGAGATATTTTGCCGCTTTTTTTTCTGAAGTCAATATACGTCCCCCAAACCCCAATACTCGTCCACTCATAGAGTGTATAGGAAACATCACTCGTCCTTTAAAACGATCAAACTGTTTTTCTTCTTTTACAATTGTAAGCCCTGTCTTATCTAAAAAATCTAATTTATATCCTTTACGGAGTGCTTCACTTGTAAATGCATCCCATTGATCAGGGTTGTACCCCAATTGGAATTTTTTTATGATCTCATCTGTAAATCCTCGCTCTTTAAAATAGGTAAGAGCTATAGCTTTTCCTTGTTCAGAATGAAGCAATGTATTATGAAAATAATCACGCGCATATTCACTTACTAAATATAAACTCTCTCGCGTATTTGCTTGCTCTTTTTGTTCGTCCGATTGCTCGGTTTCTTCAACTTCTATATTGTATTTTTTTGCAAGATATTTGATGGCCTCCGGGTATGTAAAATGCTCGTGTTCCATCAAGAAAGCAACTGAGTTCCCTCCTTTTCCACTTGAAAAGTCTTTCCAGATTTGCTTAACAGGCGATACCATAAAGCTAGGCGTACGCTCATCAGAAAAAGGGCTCAATCCTTTAAAATTACTTCCTGATTTTTTAAGATTTACAAAATCCCCGATCACCTCCTCTACGCGAGCAGTTTCAAATACTTTATCTATAGTTTCTTTTGATATCAAGGTGTGACAAATGCTAGTTTGTAAAAATAGCAATTTTTAAAAGGAAAGTAATTTAAAATTGTATATGCTTTTGCGAAAGCATATAATTAATTCCCACAAAAAATTCTGCCTTTATAACAGTATTAAGATACCATTACAAAAACAGAATTTACATAAAACAAAGTAGCATCGTGTATCAATCCATATCAAATCGCACTCCCAATGAAATATTGCGTTGCTCTACAGGATTGTTTTTAAAAATAGTATTAAGGTCATACTTAGCATAGATAGCAACATCACCTAAAGCTATGTAACTACTGAGCCCGTATATAAAATCGTTGGTATTAAAATCACCTCTCTGCTTTTCTTTTACATCATCGCCATCACGATTAAATTTTAGTTTCTGACGTGTTCCTATATTAAATCCAGCATATCCTCCTATTCCTATTTTAAGTCGTCTATGAGTCGAGTATCGCACATAATCTTCTCCAATTCGTTTTTTATAGGGTCCAATCTCAAAATGAATAGGTATCACTAGATTATCCATTCTCAACTTGCTTTTATCCAGATCTCCATCAAACTCCTGCAATGTTGTCTGCCCGTTTTCATCTACAAATAGTCGGTTTCCTGTAGGTTTTAATCCATTAAATTGAAAAGAAAATCCATACTTTAATCGTAACCAGGCTGTATTTTCAAATACTCTTGTTTTCCAAGCCCACCCTAGTTCTGCAAAACGACTTCCGGCCACTCTATACGGAGAGTCATCAATTGATTGACCATCTATAATAGCATTATTAAATCCAATTGCAAGTACAAAGTCAGATGTAGTACGACGATCATATTTACGCTTTTTTCTCCAGGTTTTCTTTTTTCCTAATATAATATTTATAGAGCTATCGTCTTCTAGTATATTTTCTGATGCTTCGTCACGTTCTAGAAGAGCGATCTGATTTTCAAGGATAGCAACTTTATTTTCAATATTTAAAGCACGGCGTTCTGCTGCCTTCCTTTTAAGGCGATCTGCTTCTGCTTGTGTAATCTCACCATTATCGAGACGTTCCATAATTTTTTCTACTTCACTTCGTAAAGCATCTCGTTCTGAACTTACAATATCTTCTTTGCGCTGCTGTAATCTTTCTATTTGATCCCTGTTAGTTTCAGATTCTTGTGCTATTACATTTTGGACAGAAAGTCCCATTACCGTCGTTAAGACGAATATGAATAGTATTCTCATAAGTATTGATTTTATATGCTTTGCGATATCTGCTTGATGATGCTTTCGCAAAAGCGAATTGATGAATTTTAATTATTACGGTCGGCAACCGCTGTTCTTGCTTTTTCAAAACCATCTTTGAGTGCATCAAAGATTTTTTCTCTAAAAGATGCCGGATCTACCTCTGCCTCTACGTCTAGCAACAGTGCATTTGCATCTACCTTGTTCGTTTTTTTATTAAATATCTGAGTGCTAATGATCTCTCTTTGTGCATCTTTAAGCAATGCATCAAGCTCTTTATCACTTACCGAAGATTTATGTTCTACTTGAGCTACAATCTCATTAACTTTATTTGAGATAGCTGTATCAAATTGTGATGAAGCGTTTTCAATAAGGACTTCTTCTTTGGTATCTATGGTTTCATTTACAATCGCAATACTTTCTTTTACCTCTTTCTTATTTTGAGAAGCGATCATCTCTTTTTGAACAATAGATATATTTTCTTTTTTCTTAACGACTTTAGATTGAGTAGACTGCTTACTACTATTATTCGCCATAGAAACTACATCATCATTTTTAGAGAAAGAGTTTTGATCAGGGGTTACTTCTGCAATTTGATCTACTATAATTTGCTCTTTGTTACTTTGAGGTGTTCTTTTTGCATCTTCTATTACTTGCGTATCTACATCTGTTTCAGGAGTTGTAACAATACTAGGCGCCTCATTAATACTCGTATTTTGAAAAAATAATACTGCAATAATAAGCCCTCCTACAAAACTTGCTGCAATAGACATCCACAAAACACGTTTGTTTTTTTTAGTTTCCTGAGCCACTTCTAGTTTTCCTGAAATTCGTTCCCAAGCAGCTGAAGTAGGTTCCAACCTGCGTTCTTCCAAGCGCTCTTTCATCGTATCTTCTAGCTTAATCGGTGCCATAACTCAACATATTTTCTTTATTTAACTTAGACTGTAAAAGTTTACGCGCTTTAAATAATTGTGATTTTGATGTACTCTCAGAAATGCCTAATGTGTCTGCAATTTCTTTATGCTTATAACCTTCTATAGCATACATAATAAAAACTACCCGATACCCCTCTGGCAGATCATCTATAAGTTGTTGTATATGATCTACCTCTAATGCACTTTTAATGTTATTTGCACTATCACCTGTTTCAAAATTACCATCTTCAGAAAAATAAAGCTTTTTTGAAGATCGTATGTAAGAGATACTTTCTCTTACCATAATACGACGTATCCATCCTTCAAAACTACCAGTTCCTTTATACGATTGTAAATGCGTAAAAACTTTTAAAAACCCATTACACATTGCTTCTTCGGCTTGATATATATCATTTATATAATATCTACAAACACTTAGCATTTTAGGTGCATGCAACTCATACAGACGTCTCTGTGCATCGCGATCTGCGCGGATCGCTTTTTTAATAAGTTGTTTTTGGTTTGTAAACTGTATGACTTTCATCAGTTATATAATAGGTTTCTATTAACATAGACGCATCGTTTTAAAAAAACGTTGCCTGATCATAAAAATAATTCTATCTATCGTAAATTATTTATAAGCTACTACAATGTATTATATCTTATCCTTTATACTTTAAAGGTAAATGAACTACTTTTTTGGTTTCAAAAAAGGCTTCTTCATAAAAAGCAGTAAGCTCATATATTTGAGCTGTTGTGTACAATGACAATTCTTCTGTGAGGTCTCCTCCTTTAAGGTATAAAATACCATTCTTGAGTTCGTGAACGCTTTTCTTTTTTATATGACCTTTTACCCAACGTACAAATGTTTCCATTTGAGCCACGGCACGACTCACAATAAAATCGTACTGTCCTGATACATTTTCTACACGATCATTTGTTGTCTTTACATTAATAATCCCGAGCCCCTCTACAACTTCATTTACTACTTTAATTTTTTTTCCAATACTATCTACTAAATGAAATTGTGTTTCTGGAAAAAGAATGGCTAACGGAATTCCTGGAAATCCTCCACCTGTTCCAACATCTAATACCGTTGCTCCTGGCTTGAATTTTTGCACCTTTGCTATACCAAGAGAATGCAAGACATGTCTAATATAAATTTCATCTATATCTTTACGACTTACTACATTGATTTTAAGATTCCAGTCTTGGTATAATTCCTTTAATTGAGTAAACTGTTGGATTTGATCTTCTGTCAAATCTGGGAAGTAATGTATAATTCTATCCATAAATTGTTGAAATCTTGTACAAAAATACCCATTTTTAGGCGTTATTTTTATGTGAAAGTAAAGCTGAGTAATAAATTATATGAGTATTTTTACGCTTTCGCGAAAGCGTCTATCAAAACTCTATATAAAGAAGCATTAATTATAGTAGTAATGTATAAAATCTAGAGCATTAAAAAACCTATGGAATCTACAATTAAATTTTCAAGAGCTGACTCTGCTAAGTTTTTTAGAACTTTAAATAAGCGAGTGAATAGCTACTTTAAAGAAAATAATATTAAACGTACCGGGAATTGGAAATTATATGGAAAGGCAATTATTATGTTTTCCATATACCTAATTCCCTATTTTTTATTTCTTACGTTAGACATGCCAGGATGGGTACAATTATTACTTACAGTAGTAATGGGTATTGGAATGGCAGGAGTAGGAATGAATGTAATGCA
This sequence comes from uncultured Dokdonia sp., assembly GCA_947503305.1. Classification (GTDB taxonomy): domain Bacteria; phylum Bacteroidota; class Bacteroidia; order Flavobacteriales; family Flavobacteriaceae; genus Dokdonia. Next base: position 341,462 of record CANNDF010000002.1, on the reverse strand, counting down.
TGATGGAAATCATGGTTCTTTTTCAAGTAAGAAGTGGGTAAATAAACTCATGGGAAGTAGTATCTATATTCTTGCAGGAAATGTCTACAACTGGCAAGTACAGCATAATGTACTCCATCATACCTATACAAATATACATGGGCATGATGAAGATATGGAGGCGGGTCGCATACTTCGCTTTTCAAAACATAGCAAATGGCATAAACATCATAAATTTCAGCATTATTACTCTTTTCTGTTGTATGGATTGTTGACTATCAACTGGGTGATTACTGCAGATGTCACGCAGATGAAACGCTATATCAAACGTAAATTATCCTATGGGAAATTACAAAGTCCTACAAAGCAATGGAGTACTTTAGTAATCACAAAACTTATCTATATAAGTATGTGGATTGTAATTCCTCTTATATTTTCAAACATTGCTTGGTGGAAAGTATTATTAGGGTTTTTTATTATGCATTATACGGCGGGTGTTATTTTAAGTCTAATATTTCAACTAGCACATATGGTGGAAGAAGCACAAATGCCGTTACCTGATGAAACGGGTACTATGAAAAATACATGGGCTATTCATCAGTTATTTACCACTGTAAATTTTTCGACTAAAAATCGTATTATGAATTGGTTCTCTGGCGGATTAAATCATCAAGTGGAGCATCATATATTTCCGCATATTAGTCATGTACACTATACCAAGATTAGTAAAATTGTAAGAGAGACTGCAAAAGAATTCAATCTCCCTTACTTTGAGTACCAAACAACGCGTAAGGCAATTATGGCTCATTTCCGTCATCTTCGTGAGATGGGAATGCAACCTTTACCCGTAAATGCATAACTTTTTATTCATATACCATCCCAACCATTATACAAAATGAGCACACTTTCTAATCGTGTAGTTACAATGGCAACCTCTGCAACACTGGCTATGGCTGCTAAAGCAAGAGAATTAAGAGCCGAAGGAAAAGATATTATAGGTCTAAGCTTAGGAGAACCCGATTTTAACACTCCAGACTTTATCAAGGATGCTGCTATTAATGCTATTAATGAAGATTATAATTCTTATACCCCTGTAGACGGGTATGGAGAACTCAAAGAGGCTATTATTACCAAGTTCAAACGTGATAATGACTTAACATACAATGCTTCTCAAATAGTTGTATCTACAGGTGCAAAACAATCACTGGCAAATGTAGCGTTGGTATCTCTTAATCCTGGGGATGAAGTAATATTACCTTGCCCATACTGGGTAAGCTATTCTGATATTGTAAAAATAGCAGAAGGTGTTCCTGTAGAAGTAAAAACTTCTATAAACACCAATTTTAAAATGACTCCTGAACAACTGGAAGCTGCCATTACTCCAAAAACAAAAATGCTTTGGTATAGCTCTCCATGTAATCCATCTGGATCAGTATATAGCAAAGAAGAATTACGAGCACTCGCAGATGTGCTTGTGAAATATCCACAAATTATAGTCGTGAGTGACGAAATATACGAGCATATCAATTATGTGGGTGGTCACGCAAGCATGGCACAATTTGAAGACATGTATGATCGTACTGTTACTGTAAATGGTGTTTCTAAAGCCTTTGCAATGACCGGATGGCGTATAGGATACATCGGGGCACCTTCTACAATTGCAAGAGCATGTAACAAAATGCAAGGACAAATTACAAGTGGTGCAAACTGTATTGCACAACGTGCTGTTATTACTGCGCTTAATGCAAATCCGAGTACCGTTCAATACATGATTGATGAGTTTAAAAACAGACGTCGTCTCATTATAGATTTATTGCAAGATATAGATGGTTTTACATGTAATGAACCTGATGGTGCATTTTATGTTTTTCCGGATGTCACTGCCTTTTTTGGAAAGACGCTTAATGGTGTTGCCATTAATAACGCATCAGATTTTGCGCTATATCTTTTAGAGTATGCAAATGTTGCCACAGTAACTGGAGATGCATTCGGAAATGGTAATTCTATACGTATTTCATATGCCGCTAGTGTAGATGAAATTAAAGAAGCTATTGCTAGAATTAAAAAAGCGGTTTCTTAACAAGAAAACAATACATATTATTTATTGGAGTTTTTTGACAAACTTTATCATAGATAATATAATATACCTACAGTAACGTTCTAGCGGTTACAAGTAATCCTTTATAAGGCATAACCAGCTCTTGAATCCAACTATATAAATTTATATAGAATGGAATCTCAAAAATCAAAGCTATGTCAAAAGGAAAGTTATTTTGTTTCATTTTCATTATAATCACACATATTCATATATCCTGTTCTGACGATGAAAAACCGATTGATACAGTGTTTGAGTCAATTACTAGAGGGAGTTTTATTAGAACCTTAAGTTTATCAAACACTGACTTTATCATAGGGGACACAAGTGCAATTTTTAGTCTTAACTTAGAGGAACAAGATGAAAGAAATGGAGAATTGCTGGAAAATATTGAAGTCTACATCCAGTTTATTGACAATACGATTGATAGTGAAGATATATCTACTGAAGAAATATTAGTAAAAACATTAAATCTTAATGATTTTTCAATTGGTCCAGATAACTTACCTCGTACAACATTAAATCTTGGGTATCAAGAATTAATTGAAACTTTAAATATTAACGCTCCTGCAATCTCTTGTAAAGATCAAATTTTGGTTCGCTTAGCCTTAAATCTTAATGATGGTAGGACATTTACATCTGAAGATTCTAGTAACACTTCTTCAATAATTGCATTAGACACCTTTTCTAGCTCTCCTTTCTGTTATACAATTAATTTAGTAGACCCACTACCCAGTAAAGATCAATTTACTGGTATTTATAGATATACTTCAATAATTGATGGCCCATTTGGGCCTACTTTTGGGGAGTCAGATGTTGTTGAAATAGTCAAAGGAACCTCAGAGAATTCAAGGGTTTTTTATGCAGATTATATTGTATCTAGACGAAACGAAGCTTCACGTCCTTTTAGATTTGTTGTAACCTGTGATGAGATAAGGTTTGATAAAAATCAATTATCAAGTTTTTTCAGTTGGTGTAGACCAAGTGGAGCAACTTCTTTTGGAGGTCCACCAGTACTTTTAGGGCCAGACACTCAAAACAGCACGATTAATCCCAATGATGATGTTACATTTGACTTACTCTTTGTTGAAGGGTTCGAAGGTTGGGACGGTGACTGTGGGTTTGGCACAGTCCCAGTACAAGTGCGATTTACAAAACAATAATATTTGCATCTATCCTACTAAATTGTTACTTCATATTGTAATAGTATGCTTTCGCGAAAGCGTACTAACTCGTAATACTCTTCGCTCAAAGAAGATGTGATTTTTTTAATGTCTTATACGTATCTTTAATCATTGAATAAAAAATTACTAACTACTCATAAACCATATAACTACTGACCTTAGTATAATCAAAATATATTATGAAAAAACTACTCGTTACTAGCCTCGCTTTACTACTATTTATAAGTTGTAAAAAGGAGATGCCTACTACAGAAGAAAATACGACTAAAGCTTCTATCCCTTTTGGAGAGATGCTTGACAATTATTATGAAGATGGTTTAAAACTTAACCCCCTTACAGCAACAATGGCTGGAGACAATCGATATAATGATCAATTTCCAGATGTTCTATCTGCTACGTATAAAGCAAAAGCAAAAGCACATTTTGAGTCTTACAAAGCTGCCATAAACTCATATCCCGATGAAGACTTATCAGAAAGTGAAAAAATGAGCAAAGCTATTTTAGCTTGGGACTGTAACGTTAACTTAGAAGGGTTATCCTATAAAAAAGATCTTATGCCAATAGATCAAATGTGGTCTCCACATCTTATGGTCGGACAGTTAGCAAGTGGCGCCAGTGCCCAACCATTTAAAACTGCTCAAGATTATCGCAATTGGGAAAAAAGAGTTGATGGATATTTAGAATGGCTCGCCAGTTCAGAAAAAAATATGCGCCAGGGAATTAGCGAAGGGTATGTACTTCCTAAATCTTTAATTAAAAAAGTAGTGCCACAAATGGATGCTCTTGCTCAATCTGATGTAGAAAATCATTTATTTTATAAGCCTGTTCTCAATATACCAGATGAAATCAGTGAAGAAGATCAAAAAGCCATTAAAACATCTTACACAAAAATGATCACTGAAAAAGTAATCCCTGCTTATATAAAAATGAGAGACTTTATGGCTGGAGAATATATGGATGCTGGTAGAGAATCTTCTGGATTTTCTGATCTACCTAATGGATCAGATTATTATGATTTTGCTATTAAGTATTACACTACTACAACCATGACCGCAGATCAGATTCACCAATTAGGGTTGAGTGAAGTAGCTCGTATACGTAGCGAAATGGAAAAAATAAAAGAACAAGTAGGTTTCAAAGGAGATTTGAAAGCATTTTTTGATTTTGTTCGCAATAGTAAAGAGCAAATGCCATTTTCTACACCAGAAGAAATTATTGCCAACTTCAATAAAATTCATGAAACAATGAAGCCAAAGGTAGATGAACTCTTTAGTTTACAACCTAAAACAGGGTTTGAAGTAAGACGTACAGAAACGTTCAGAGAAAAATCTGCTAGTGCAGAATATAATCCAGGATCTCTAGATGGTACTCGACCAGGGATTTTTTATACTCCCATCCCTGATGCTACAACATATAATGTATACTCTGACGAATCTCTGTTTTTGCATGAAGCAATTCCTGGACATCATTTCCAGATCTCTCTGACACAAGAAAGTACAGAACTACCTCAATTCAGAAAAACTTTATGGTATAGTGCTTACGGAGAAGGATGGGCATTATATACAGAATCATTAGGCTCTGAACTTGGATTATATACAGATCCGTACCAGTTATTTGGAATGCTAGGCGCAGAGATGCATCGTGCTGTGAGACTTGTTGTAGATACAGGGATTCATACCAAAGGTTGGTCTCGTGAAAAAGCAATTGCTTATTGCCTCGATAATGAAGCCGAAAGCGAAGCAGGTATTACATCAGAGATAGAACGTTATATGGCGAATCCCGGACAGGCGCTTTCTTATAAAATTGGACAATTAAAAATAAGAGAATTAAGAGCAAAGGCAACTGATGCATTAGGAGAAGCATTTGATATACGTGAATTTCACAAACAAGTATTAGAAACAGGATGTATTCCATTAGCACTTCTTGAAGACAAGATTGATAATTGGATTGAAAAAAATAAAGCATAAACGACTTAAACATATTACCATGAGAACACTAACACTACTTCTTTTATTTATCTGTATTAGTTTGACAGCACAAGAAACTTCTTTTGCTCCTAATAGAATAATGATTCAGTTTGATAAACAGTATACTCCAGAGGGTATAGAGTCTATGCTTTCATCTAGCACCTTTATGGATGTACATCAACAAATAAACATGCAGTCTATTCAATGCATAGGGAACAAAAAGAGAAAAGACACTTATGTGATTGTTTTTCAAACAAGCACATATACCCTTGACCAAGTAATAGAACTATATAAAGAAATAGACGCGATACATATTGTCGAAAAAGATTATGTGATGACTGGAGGAGGACGTCAGTTTTTAATTCCAGACGATCCTCTATTCTATAACAGACAATGGTCTATGTTTAATGACGGAACATTCCCTCTCACTACTGCTACAGATGATGCCGATATAGATATGGACGAAGCATGGGATATTACTACCGGGGATGAAAATATCATAATTGCTGTAATAGATTCTGGACTTAGATACAGTCATCCAGAATTTCAAGATAGAATCTGGGAAAATGCAGGCGAGACTATAGATGGTATTGATAATGATGGTAATGGATATATAGATGACATTCTAGGTTGGGATTTTGCCTATGATGATGACAATCCAGTAGATGACCATGGTCATGGTACTAATGTCACGAGTATTTTAGGAATGAAAGGAGATAATAATATAGGGTATGCTGGTGTGAATTGGAATTCTCAAATCATGACTATAAAGGCATTGGACAATGCAAATTCTGGGTTTTATTCATGGATGATTGATGCTATATATTATGCGGTAGATAATGGTTCTCATGTCATAAATATGTCTATTGGAGGGAATTCTCCTTCTTCTCTTCTAGAAGAAGCGGTTAATTATAGCTATTCAGAAAATGTTCCTATTGTCATTTCTACAGGAAATCAAAACAGTGTCATTCAATATCCTGCGCGATATGAAAATGCTATTGCTGCAGGTTCTACAAATCCAGATGATTCCCGTAGCGCTCCCTTTTTCTGGAGTGATTCTAGTGGGAGTAACTTTGGCCCGGAGATAGATTATGTAGCTCCTGGAAATTATATATATGGTGCAAATTTCAGTTCAGACACAAACTATAACTCCTACTGGGGTGGGACTTCTCAAGCTGCACCACATATAGCGGGTGTTATATCGTTAATGTTATCCATAGATCCAAGTCTAACCATAGATCAAATAAATGAAATCCTCATTAATACCTCAGAAGATATGGTAGGTCCAAGCAACGAGGATACACCTGGTTTTGATAATTTTTTCGGTCATGGAAGAATAAACGCAAGAGATGCTCTTAATAACGTAACACTAGGATTAGAAAATCAAAATAATATACAAATAGCAATACATCCTAACCCCGTAAGTTCTGCTGGAATTATAACCGTCACCACATTAGAAAATGTACAGCTTTCAATCTATACTATGAGTGGTCAAAAAATAGATATCACCAATGAGTATATATCGGGAACTCACCAAGTGCGATTTCCAAAATTATCACGAGGTATTTATACATTAGAGATCACAACAGAAAAAGGGGATAAAGAATACAAGAAATACATCATAAAATAAATACTCAATAAAATGAGTCATTAAAAATACCTCATATACAACATGGCAAAAATCCTACTTTTAGGCTCAGGAGAACTGGGCAAAGAATTTGTAATTGCAGCACAACGTTTAGGCCAAAAAATTATAGCTGTAGATAGCTATAAAAATGCCCCTGCAATGCACGTTGCAGATGATTATGAGGTTATTAATATGTTAAATGGTGAAGCACTGGATACCATTATAGCAAAACATCAACCTGATTTTATTGTACCAGAGATAGAAGCTATACGTACAGAGCGTTTTTATGCATACGAAGAACAAGGCTATACTGTAATTCCTAGTGCAAAGGCCGCAAATTATACAATGAATCGCAAAGCCATACGAGATCTTGCAGCAATAGATCTTGGTCTAAAAACGGCTCCTTATACATATGCCGCTTCCGCGAAAGAGTTATTAGAAGCAGTAGTTAGCATTGGAATGCCGTGTGTTGTAAAGCCATTAATGTCCTCATCAGGAAAAGGACAAAGCACCATTAAAACAGAAAGTGATATACAAAAAGCATGGGAATATGCGCAAGAAGGATCACGTGGAGATGTCGCAGAAGTAATTGTAGAAAGGTTTATTAACTTCAATTATGAAATCACATTGCTTACCGTTACTCAAAATAATGGATTAACACTATTTTGCCCACCCATAGGTCATCGTCAGGAAAGAGGGGACTATCAAGAAAGCTGGCAACCCGCTCAAATGCTACCTCAACATCTACAGGTTGCTCAAGAAATGGCACAAAAAGTAACAGAAGCCTTAACAGGTGCAGGTATATGGGGTGTTGAATTTTTTATAGCTGATGATGGTGTTTATTTTTCCGAACTTTCTCCAAGACCTCATGACACAGGTATGGTTACCTTAGGGAATACACAAAATTTTAATGAATTTGAATTGCATCTACGTGCTATTTTAGGGCTCCCAATTGCTGAAATTACACAGGAACGTATAGGTGCTAGTGCAGTAATACTCGCTAGCAAACATTCTGACCATCCAAATTTCACAGGTATTGAGGAGCTAGCAGCAATCCCAAAATCAGATTTTAGATTATTTGGGAAACCAAGTTCTAGACCCTATAGACGAATGGGAGTTGTAGTCACCTATGATTCAGTAAATGGAAACTTAAAAGATGTTACCGAAAAAGCAAAAGAATTGGCAAAAATTGTTTCTGTCACGTAGAAGATTATTAATCTCTAATTAATGGCAATGTACTGCATCGTAACAATCCTTCTTGTTTAGCGATCTCAGCATATGGCACTTCTTCTACTGTAATATTATGTGAACGTAACCATGTATTTAAACGTGTGAAATTCTGTTCTGAGACAACAACATCGGGTGCAACACTAAATACATTAGAGTTCATATTATACATCTCATCTTTAGATATTTCAAATACATTTTTTTTTCCAAATAAATTTACAAGCCAATCATATTCTTCTTCTTTTATAAATCCATTTTTATGAATAATTGCTTTATCAGTTCCTACTGGTTGGAAACAACAATCTAAATGTAATGCGTTTTCCTTAGGGTCTGTATTATGTTTACGAAGTTCAAAAGAGACGACTTTCTTTTTTGGAAAGAGTTCTGCAAGATATTGTACAGCTTCTTTATTTGTGCGTGCAGTAATATAATCTGGGTAATCATCACCAGAATAGGTGCCTACAAAAATATAATCATTCCAAGGCATCACATCTCCCCCTTCTACATGTGCATCTTCAGGTAAACGAAAAATATGTGTAGCTGGTATCTGATCTAAAACATGTTGTATCGCATCAATCTCCCGTTCACGATCAGGCAAAATATTTGCTTTAATAAACTTATCATTTATTACAAAACCTATATCTCTTGAGAAAATCTGATTGTAATCCTCCAATACTTTTGGTCGGAAAACCTGTACATCATATTTTTTAAATACCGCTGCTACCGCTTCCATTTCTGGAATCATATCTTGCTCTAATGGATAAGTCCCTGCTTTTATATGTTGCGCACTTTTAGGGTCATAAGCATCTTCCAATTTAGGTGTCGGCCCACAACTCTCCGCGGTACCTAAGACTACTGCCCGAAGCCTAGATGTCTCATCTTTGATATTCAATTTTAGCATGCTACTAAGATAAGAAAACAACAGATGTATTCACTTAATAGGCACCAAACTTCTTATTAGATATTTAAAATAATTAGTTGTTTAAAAATCTTGTATTTATATAAAAAGTATCCTAAGGGAACTATTAATTATCAGACCTCTAAGCTGAGTAAAGATACTCTGGTCATTGTACTTTTTTACTTTCATAAAAAACATGTACAAAAAAAAGAGTATGCCTATACATACTCTTTAAATCATTCGTATGTATTTAAAGACTTATCTATCTGAAACAGCTTTAAATTCACGTAAATTTTCTCCAATATATATTTGACGAGGACGTCCAATCGGTTCTTTGCGCTCACGCATTTCTTTCCACTGTGCAATCCATCCAGGTATACGACCTAACGCAAACATTACAGTAAACATTTCTACTGGAATTCCTAATGCGCGGTAAATAATTCCAGAGTAAAAATCTACATTAGGATACAGTTTACGATCTACAAAATATTGATCTTCCAGAGCTTCTTTTTCAAGTCCTTTTGCAATATCCAATACTGGATCTTCTATCCCTAACTGTCCTAAAACTTCATCTGCAGCTACTTTTATAATTTTAGCTCTAGGATCAAAATTCTTATAGACTCTATGTCCAAAGCCCATTAAGCGAAAAGGATCTTGTTTATCCTTAGCCTTAGCCATATATTTCTTTGTATCACCTCCATCTTCTTTTATAGCCTCTAACATCTCAATTACAGCTTGATTTGCTCCTCCATGTAGTGGGCCCCATAATGCTGAAATCCCTGCTGAAATAGATGCAAATAGTCCTGCATGAGAAGATCCTACGATACGTACAGTAGATGTAGAACAATTTTGCTCATGATCTGCATGCAGAATTAATAATTTATCCAAGGCATCAATCACAGCTGTATCTACCTTGTATTCCTCATTAGGTTTAGCAAACATCATCTTGTGTAGATTCTCTACATACCCTAAAGAGTTATCTCCATAATCTAGAGGCTGGCTTTTTTTCTTACGTAACGCCCATGATGCTAATACTGGAAATTTTGCCAATAATTTTACTATTGTATTATACATCTCCTCTTCAGAATCGACGTTTACCGAAGATGGATTAAAAGCAATAAGTGCAGATGTTAATGCACTAAGAACTCCCATAGGGTGAGCAGATTTTGGGAATCCATCAAGAATTCTCTTCATATCCTCATCTACATGAGACTCAGCCTTTATATCTTTATGAAATTTTGTAAGTTGTTCTTCATTGGGCAACTCCCCAAAAATTAAGAGATAGGCTACTTCTAGAAAATCTGCTTTTGCGGCAAGATCTTCTATAGAATAACCTCGATATCTTAATATCCCTTTTTCTCCATTTAAAAATGTAATAGCACTTTCACATGATCCTGTATTTTTATAACCTGGATCAATTGTCGTAATCCCACCTGTTGCTCCTCTAAGAGTCTTTATGTCTATTGCATGTTCATTCTCAGTTCCTGAAATAATTGGAAAGTCATAACTTTGACCATCTATAGTAAGTGTTGCCTTGTCTGCCATTTGTATGGTTTTGTTTTGTATGATTAATTATGTAGCAAGAATGCTAATTTACAAAAACTAGGTCGTTATTTTTTATGTCACTATACAGTATCTGGTTAAAATATACTTAAAACGACAAAAAATCTTTATGAGAGCTCATTACTGTATACGAGTAGATAAATAAAAAAAGAGCTTATACCATAGCATAAGCCCTTTTACCCAACTTCAAACCTAGATTTTGGTAATTACCAAAAAATAATTCTTAAAAAAAGAGCGAGCGTTCAGCGTTTGAGGCATTACTGCCCGCCCTTTACCCAACTTAAAATCGTCTGCGTGTTCATTCACTAACCTGCAATACAATAAGTCAAGTAAGAATTTAAAAGATGAAGTGGGTGGTCTTTAAGCTTTTTTAAAAGCTACATTCCAATAAGTAGGTCTTCTTTTAAGTTCTTGTTGTTTGGGATTATAAAAGTATACAAAAAGCAAGCTTAGATTACTTTTGTAGTGTAATATAATTCCTACAAATAATGTTAAAAAATTATAAATAATTGATTATCAAATAATTAAATTTATAAATACGTGTAAATATCACTTAATATTTTTAAAAATCATTACTTATATATGCGAAAATTAATGTTTTAAGATACCATAAATTGCATTTAAACTATATTAAATTGTATTTAAACGATGTTTTTGCAATAAAAAAGGCTTCTTTAAAAGAAGCCTTTTTTAAAAATATGATAATTTTATTTCAACTTAAAAGTATTTTCTCCGGGAAAATATGCAGTTTCTGCTAACTGTTCTTCTATGCGTAACAATTGATTATACTTTGCCATTCTATCAGATCGTGAAGCTGAACCTGTTTTAATTTGCCCAGTATTTAATGCTACTGCTAAATCTGCAATTGTATTATCTTCGGTCTCTCCTGATCTATGGGACATTACTGACGTATATCCTGCATTATGAGCCATATTTACAGCTGCAATAGTTTCTGTTAATGTTCCTATTTGATTTACCTTAATAAGTATGGAATTTGCAATCCCATTATCAATTCCTCTAGAAAGGCGTTCTACATTAGTTACAAAAAGATCGTCACCCACTAATTGGACTTTATCACCTACTTTATCTGTCAAGTACTTCCATCCATCCCAATCATTTTCATCCATCCCATCTTCTATAGAAATTATAGGATAGTTTGCTGCCAATGAAGCAAGATAATCTGCTTGTTCTTCGCTACTACGAACTACCCCAGAATCACCTTCAAATTTTGTATAATCGTATTTTCCATCTACATAAAATTCGGCAGCTGCACAATCTAAAGCAATCATTATCTCATCGCCCCATGTATACCCAGCTTTCTCTACTGCAAGTTTTATAGAATCCAAAGCATCTTCTGTTCCATCTAGTGCAGGAGCAAATCCACCTTCATCACCTACGGCTGTACTAAGATTTCTATCATGGAGTACTTTTTTAAGATTATGAAAAATCTCAGTACCCATTTGCATTGCATGGCTAAAATCTTTTGCTTTTACAGGCATGACCATAAATTCTTGAAAAGCAATAGGAGCGTCACTGTGAGATCCTCCATTTATTATATTCATCATAGGTACTGGTAACGTATTTGCACTTACTCCTCCTACATACCTATATAAAGGCATATTTAATTCTGCAGCAGCAGCTTTTGCACAAGCTAGCGACACACCTAGTATTGCATTTGCTCCTAACTTTGATTTGTTAGGAGTTCCATCTAGATCTATCATCATTTGATCTATTAGATTTTGTTCAAATACAGATGTACCTAATAATTCTGCAGCAATAATTGTATTTACATTATCTACTGCATTCTGAACTCCTTTGCCCATAAAACGATCTCCTCCATCTCTTAACTCAACAGCTTCATGTTCTCCTGTAGATGCGCCTGAAGGGACTGCAGCGCGTCCAGTGATACCATTTTCAGTATATACATCTACCTCTACAGTAGGATTACCTCTTGAATCAAAAATTTGTCTTGCGTGAATGTCAATTATTATGCTCATACTTATTTATAATTTAATAGCTGAAAGATACGATTTGTGCTCTTTTCCACCTTGTTATTTTGTGAATAGTCGCGATAACGTTTTCGCAAAAATAAGCCTCAGTCTTAGAACCGAGGCTTATTTTATACTGTTACCTTTTTAATATTATCAATAAATTGATCAAAAAGGTACGTCGCATCATTAGGGCCTGGGCTTGCCTCCGGGTGGTATTGTACAGAAAAACAGTTTTTATTTTTCAAACGTATACCTGCAACTGTATTATCATTAAGATGGACATGAGTTATTTCTACATCTGCATTTGCTTCTGTCTCTTCTCTATTAATTGCAAAACCATGGTTTTGAGATGTAATTTCTCCTTTCCCTGTAACTAAATTTTTAATAGGATGATTAATCCCTCTATGTCCATTATGCATTTTATAGGTAGAAATACCATTTGCAAGAGCGATCACTTGATGGCCTAAACAAATACCGAATAATGGATGGTCATTAGAAATAATATCTTTTGCCACTTGTATTGCATTCTCCAAAGGTTCTGGGTCTCCTGGTCCATTAGAAAGGAAATAACCATCTGCCTCCCAAAGTTTCATAGCAGCATATGAAGTGTCGTAAGGAAATACTTTTATATACGCTCCTCTTTTTGCTAGGTTTCTTAATATATTACGTTTAATCCCTATATCTAGTGCTGCTATTTTAACAGGAGCACTTTCATCTCCAAAATAATAAGGTTCTTTTGTTGATACTTTAGAAGCGAGTTCAAGTCCATTCATACTAGGCACTTCAGAAAGTTGTTTCTTAAGAGTATCTATATTATCTACATTCGTAGATATTACAGCATTCATAGCTCCATTATCTCTAATATATGAAACTAATGCCCTCGTATCCACATCAGAAATAGCAAATAAATTATGAGTTTCTAAAAATTCCTCAAGCGATTCTTGCGCATCTTGTCTTGAATATGTATAACTAAAATTCCTACAAATAAGTCCAGAAATTTTAACGCCATCAGACTCTGTCTCTACGTCTGTTGCTCCGTAGTTACCTATATGAGCATTTGTAGTAACCATAAGTTGTCCAAAATAAGAGGGATCTGTAAAAATTTCTTGATACCCTGTCATTCCAGTATTAAAACATACTTCACCAAAAGATGTTCCTTCTTTATTACCTACTGATTTTCCATGAAAAATAGTCCCATCTGCAAGTAATATTATTGCTGGGCGTCTAGATTGATACTTCATAATTTATGATATAGAAACAATTAATTTTTATGCAAAAATAATTCAAAATAACTCCTTACTAAAAATAAGTTATTAAGATCATTTCATAAAAAAAGGAGCACTTGGCTCCTTTTTAAAAACTTGACCTATTATAATAAGGTCTTATAATAATTTGCGATCTTTTGTAAGTCTCGCTCATTTTTAAAGCTTAGGTTATTATCCTTAGCATATTTCTCAATATCGTCAGATTTTTTTCCGGCAACTTTGAGAATATCTGACTTTTTAAGTTTAAATTTTTTGAAAGATTTACCCTTCTTCACATAATAACTGTCTCTCATTATATATTTATCATTTGCTCTCCCAAGCTGTGGGTTTGGGTTTCCTTCTCGTATATCGACAGCGTAGTCTTTATAGATTTCAAAATCTTTATTTTCTATAATTACTTCATAAATCCTATAACCACCATCTGACGGAGAATATACATTTTTAAAGGTTTTCTTTTTAAGAACTATTCTTTCAATATTTGCAAAATCAAAAGTAAAAAGAGAATCTTGACTTATTTTTGATTCAAATGCATTCTCTTTTGCATTAAAATTGATGTTTTTCAATCTAAATTTCTGATCTTTTGATGTAACAATTACAGCATTATTAGTCCAGCCATCAAAAAGATAGACAGTTCCTTCTATTTCTCTTTCTATAATCGAATTTGAAATTGAATTTAATTCGCCAAGATTTGCTCCAACTTCAAAAGCAGTTAGATCAGATAGAGTCGTAGTTACAAAAGCGCCTTCACCTTGTCCAAAAACAACACCTAACATAGACATAAAAAGAAAGTTGATAATTATTAATTTTTTCATCTTATTATTTTAATTAGTTTTCTAAATTTCTGGACCTCTTTTTATATGATTTTACTAAATCAAAATACCTTTAAAGAGTAGCGTAATAACTTGCGATTTTCCGTAAATCTCGCTCGTTTTTAAAACTTAAATTATTATCCTTTGCATATTTCTCAAGCTCCTCAGATTTTTTACCAGCGACTTTAAGAATGTCAGATTTTTTAAGTTTAAATTTTTTGAAAGATTTACCCTTCTTCACATAATAACTATCTCTCATTATATACTTATCATTAGCACGTGCTAACAAAGGATTTGGATTTCCTTCTCTTATATCGATAGTGTAATCTTTATAGATTTCAAAATCTGCAGTTTCTGCAACTACTTCAAAAACTCTATAACCTCCATCAACAGGAGAGTACACATTTTTAAAAACTCTATTTTTTACAGAGATTTTTTCAATATTTGTAAAATCAAATGTAAATATAGAATCCGTACCTACTATTTGAGATTCAAAAACATTACGTTTTGCATTAAAATTAATATTACGTAATCTAAATTTTTGATTTTTACTTGTTTCAAGTACTGCATTATTATTCCACCCATCAAAAAGATAGACAGTACCGTCTATAGGTTTAGGGGGGTTACGTATAAGGCTAGATCCTCCAACATTAATACCATCTGGTCCATAGGTAGCCAATGCACCTAAGATGTTATTATTTGTGTCTACTGCGTTTGTGTTTTCATCTTGTCCATATCCCATTGTAAAAGCTAGGGAAACTAAAACAATCATTAATTTTCTCATAATTATACTTTTGTATTCTTTATGAATTAGTAGTCAAACTCTTTGCCAAACTAATTCAACAATGTAAAAATAAAAAAAGGGATTTACCTTGCAGTAAATCCCGATACTATTTAACCTTTTTGTAACAGTACTCCCGACTTATTCTTCCTCGCTAGAAGTTGTTTCTGTCACTGGTGCCACTTCAGCTTTTTTAGATCTACCACGTCTAGTAGACTTTTTCTTAGCTGGTTTATTAGAATTGTAAATTTCATTATAATCTACAAGTTCAATCATTGCCATATCTGCATTATCCCCCAGACGATTACCTAATTTGATAATACGGGTATAACCTCCAGGGCGATCTCCAACCTTTGCCGCTACATCTCTAAAAAGTTCTGTTACAGCTTCTTTTTGGCGTAATCTAGAAAAGACAATACGTCTATTATGAGTAGTATCTTCTTTAGATTTTGTTACTAAGGGCTCTACAAATTGTTTAAGTGCTTTGGCTTTTGCAACTGTAGTGTTAATCCTTTTATGTTCAATTAGGGAACAAGCCATATTTGCAAGCATTGCCTTTCTATGAGCTGTCTTTCTTCCTAAATGATTAAATTTCTTTCCGTGTCTCATTGTTATAAATATTTATTCGCTTTCGCGAAAGCGTACAAATCCGTACCTACTTAGTCTTTATCTAGTTTATATTTTGATAAATCCATACCAAAATTTAAGCCTTTTACATTCACCAGTTCCTCAAGCTCAGTCAATGACTTCTTACCAAAGTTTCTAAATTTCATAAGATCATTCTTATTAAAAGAAACTAGATCTCCTAATGTATCAACTTCAGCTGCTTTAAGACAATTAAGAGCACGAACAGAGAGATCCATGTCGATAAGTTTTGTTTTAAGTAACTGACGCATATGAAGTGATTCTTCATCATAAGTTTCTGTTTGAGCAATCTCATCTGCTTCCAGAGTGATACGCTCATCAGAAAATAGCATAAAGTGATGAATCAATGTCTTTGCTGCTTCTGTAAGTGCTTCTTTAGGGTGAATAGAACCATCTGTAATGATTTCGAATACTAATTTTTCGTAATCCGTCTTTTGTTCTACTCGGTAGTTTTCTATACTATATTTTACATTACGTATCGGTGTGTAGATAGAATCTGTAAATATAGTACCTAAAGGAGCGTTTGATTTTTTATTTTCTTCTGCTGGAACATACCCTCTACCCTTTTCTATGGTTATTTCCATATTAAGGTTAACCTTCTTATCCATATTTGCGATTACAAGGTCTGGGTTTAGTACTTGAAAACCAGAAATAAATTTCTGGAAATCTCCTGCTGTAAGTTGATCTATACCAGAAAGTGAAATTGTAACAGTTTCGTTATCTATTTCTTCTATCTGTCTTTTGAATCGTACTTGTTTTAGATTAAGAATAATTTCAGTAACATCTTCAACTACTCCAGCAATTGTAGAAAACTCATGATCTACGCCTTCAATTCGTACAGATGTGATTGCAAATCCTTCTAAAGAAGAAAGCAATACACGTCTTAAAGCGTTTCCTACTGTCAAACCATAACCTGGTTCTAAAGGTCTAAACTCAAATTTACCCTCAAAATCAGTAGAGTCAATCATGATGACTTTATCGGGTTTTTGGAAATTTAATATTGCCATATCGTGTTTTCTATCTTTAGTTAATTTTACTTAGAGTACAATTCGACGATGAACTGCTCATTGATATTTTCTGGAATTTGAAGACGTTGAGGAACAGATACAAACGTACCTTCCTTTTTATCATTATTCCAGCTGATCCACTCATATACATGGCTTGCATTTGCCAAAGAGTTTTCGATTACTTCTAGTGATTTTGACTTCTCACGTACTGCAACAACATCTCCTGGCTTAACTTGATAAGAAGGTATGTTTACAATACTTCCGTTTACAGTAATATGACGGTGAGAAACTAGTTGACGTCCACCATTTCTTGATGGTGCAATCCCCATTCTAAAAACGACATTGTCTAAACGTTGTTCACATAATTGAAGTAGTACTTCACCTGTAATTCCGCTAGCTCTATTTGCTTTTGAATAAAGGTTTCTAAACTGACGCTCTAATATACCGTATGTATATTTTGCTTTTTGTTTTTCTTGTAATTGTACAGCGTATTCAGATTTTTTACCTCTACGTCTGTTGTTTCCATGTTGTCCAGGAGGATAATTTCTTTTTTCAAAAGACTTATCTTCTCCGTAAATTGCTTCACTAAACTTACGAGCAATTTTAGTTTTAGGACCCGTATATCTTGCCATTAAAAAAGTTTTTATGAGGGGGTTAGGAATTAAGGTCAATCCTTCGCAAACCACATTTCCCTCTAGATATTATAAAAAATTAAACGCGACGTCTTTTTGGTGGACGACAACCATTATGTGGTGCTGGAGTTACATCTATAATTTCTGTAACCTCAATACCGTTATTATGAATAGAACGTATAGCAGACTCTCGTCCGTTACCTGGTCCTTTTACATATACTTTTACCTTACGTAAACCAGCTTCATGAGCCACTTTTACACAATCTTCAGCTGCAGTTTGAGCTGCATAAGGTGTATTTTTCTTAGAACCTCTAAAGCCCATCTTACCTGCAGAAGACCATGAGATCACATCCCCTTTCTTATTAGTTAAAGAGATAATTAAGTTATTAAAAGATGCAGTGATATGAGCTTCACCTACAGATTCAACAACAACCTTACGTTTTTTTGTACTTTGCTTTGCCATTACTACAAGTTATTATTTAGTTGCTTTTTTCTTGTTTGCAACAGTTTTACGCTTTCCTTTTCTTGTACGAGAGTTATTCTTAGTACGTTGTCCTCTTAATGGAAGTCCAACACGATGACGAATTCCTCTGTAACATCCTATATCCATTAAACGCTTAATGTTCAAGGATACTTCACTACGCAATTCTCCTTCGATAGTATAACTACCTACTGCATCTCGAATACGACCAATTTCATCGTCATTCCATTCAGAAACTTTCTTGTCTTCTGATACATTTGCAGTAGTCAAGATTTCTTGTGCTCTACTTTTACCTATTCCAAAGATGTATGTTAATGCAATTACACCTCTCTTATGTTTTGGGATATCTATCCCTGCAATTCTAGCCATAACTCTTAACCTTGTCTTTGTTTAAACCTAGGGTTCTTTTTGTTAATTACGTATAATCTGCCTTTGCGACGTACAATCTTACAATCGGCACTTCTTTTTTTAATAGACGCTCTTACTTTCATATCAAGCTATTTTCCCCGTTAATAACGGTACGTTATACGAGCCTTAGATAAATCATAAGGGCTCATTTCTAATTTTACTTTATCTCCAGGTAATAATTTTATATAGTGCATACGCATCTTACCTGATATGTGCGCAGTCACGACGTGACCATTTTCTAGTTCAACTCTAAACATTGCATTAGACAATGCTTCTATAATTGATCCATCTTGTTCTATAGCTGCCTGTTTTGCCATTATGCTACTGCTTTACGATTTTTACCAGACTTCATTAAACCATCATAATGTCTATTAAGTAAATATGAATTTACTTGTTGCATAGTATCTATTGCAACACCAACCATAATAAGTAATGATGTTCCTCCATAAAATAACGCCCATCCTTGCTGCATTCCAAGTACATTTACTGCTACTGCAGGAAATATAGCTATGAGTGCTAAAAATATAGATCCTGGTAATGTTATTTGTGACATGATTTTATCTAAATATTCAGCTGTTTCACTACCAGGACGAATCCCAGCAATAAATCCTCCACTGCGCTTAAGATCGTCTGCCATTTTATTGGTAGGAACTGTAATTGCAGTATAAAAATAGGTGAATATTATTATCAATAATCCAAATACTAAGTTATACCAAAAGCCAAAAATATTACCAAACTCTGCTTGAAGCCATTGTCCAGTTCCTGTATTTTCTAAAAAGCTTACTCCTCCTATTAACCCAGGAACAAACATTATTGCTTGAGCAAATATGATAGGCATTACTCCAGAAGCATTTAGCTTTAATGGGATGTACTGACGACTACCAAATACATTTTTTTCATAAGCTCCGCTAGCAGTTCTTCTTGCATAGGATACTGGTATCTGACGTACAGCCATTACCAATAAAACAGAAAGTAGAATAATAACAAACCATACTACCAATTCTATCAAGATCATAATAAGACCTCCATTAGATTGAGTAACTCTAGCTGCCCATTCTTGAACAAATGATAGAGGCATTGTTGCAATAATACCCACCATAATCAAAAGTGAGATACCATTACCGATTCCTTTATCTGTAATCTTTTCTCCAAGCCACATTGCAAAAATACATCCTGTAACCAAGATCAATACTGATGAAACATAGAAAGTAGGTGTTAACCCAAGTACAAATGCTTCTGGTGGCACACCCAATGAAGGAAGTGCTGCAAGATACCCTGGAGCCTGTAATAAACATATTGCAATGGTAAGCCATCTTGTAATCTGATTGATTTTACGTCGACCACTTTCTCCTTCTTTTTGAAGTTTCTGTAAGTAAGGTATTGCAATACCCATCAACTGTACTACAATAGAAGCAGATATATATGGCATAATACCTAAAGCAAATACAGAAGCATTAGAAAATGCTCCTCCAGTAAATGCATTAAGTAAACCTCCTAATCCACCTTCAAAATTTGAAGCAAAGCTCCCTAATTGAGAAGCATCGATTCCAGGTAATACAACTTGTGCACCAAAACGATAAACGAGGAGGAGTGTCAATGTAAGCAGAATGCGATTCTTAAGCTCATCGATTTTCCAAATATTCTTTATTGTATCTATAAATTTCATCCTCTTCTATCGATTATAAAGTTACGGCTTCACCACCAGCAGCTTCAATAGCTTGCTTTGCTGAGGCAGTAAATTTATGTGCAGATATTTTAAGTTTAGCCTTAAGCTCTCCTCTACCTAATATCTTTACTAAGTCATTTTTACCTACTAGACCATTACCAATTAATACTTCTAGGGTTACTTCATCTTTAATACGACCAGCTTCTACATATTCTTGAAGTGTATCTATATTTACTCCTGCATACTCTTTACGGTTTACATTTGTAAAACCAAACTTAGGCACACGTCTTTGTAAAGGCATTTGACCTCCTTCAAAACCTATCTTCTTAGAATATCCAGAACGAGACTTTTGACCTTTATGACCACGTCCAGCTGTACCACCGTTTCCTGTAGCTTCGCCACGACCTTTTCGGCCATCATTTTTCTTAACAGAACCTTTTGCAGGTTTTAAGTTACTTAAATCCATCTATATAATTATTTAAGCTTCTTCTACAGAAACTAAATGACTAACCTTATTTATCATACCAAGAATATTAGGAGTGTTTTCATGCTCCTTAACCTGGCCCATCTTTCTTAATCCAAGAGCTTCTAGAGTTCTTTTCTGGTCTTTAGGACGATTGATCGCACTACGAACCTTTGTTACTTTTATCTTTGCCATTTTATCTTAGTTTTTTATCCTTTAAAAACTTTATCCAACGAAATACCACGTTGCTTAGCTACAGTTTCTGCACTTCGTAATTGAAGTAAGGCATCAAAAGTTGCTTTTACAACATTATGAGGGTTTGATGAACCTTGGTTTTTAGATAATACATCATGTATTCCTACTGATTCCAATACAGCACGTATAGCACCACCTGCAATTACTCCAGTACCCGCAGCAGCTGGTAGTAATAAAACACGAGCTCCTCCGTATTTCCCTTTTTGTTCGTGGGGAATTGTTTTCTTGTTCAAAGGAATACGTACAAGGTTTTTCTTTGCATCCTCTACGGCTTTTGCTATAGCCGAAGCAACTTCCTTTGATTTTCCTAATCCTTGTCCTACAACACCATTTTCATCACCTACAACAACAATAGCAGAAAATCCAAAAGCTCTACCTCCTTTTGTTACTTTAGTTACACGCTGTACCCCTACTAAGCGATCTTTAAGTTCTAAACCACTAGGTTTTACTAACTCTACGTTTTTATAATTCTGATACATAATTTCTTTAGAATTTAAGTCCGCCTTCTCGAGCGCCTTCTGCTAGTTGTTTTACTCTTCCATGATATAGATAACCTCCTCTGTCAAAAACAACAGATTCAACACCAGATTTTGTTGCTTTTTCAGCAATTGCTTTTCCTACTAATTTTGCGACATCTGATTTACTTGCTTTTGTAGCAACTATATCTTTATCACGAGATGAAGCAGCACCTAATGTATTACCCGTCAAATCATCAATAATTTGAGCGTATATCTCTTTATTACTTCTAAACACACAGAGTCTTGGGCGCTCTGCAGTTCCAGAAATAGTCTTACGAATTCTTAAATGAATTCTATTTCTTTTTTCACTTTTTGATAATGCCATGATCCCTATGTATTATGCAGATTTACCTGCTTTTCTTCTTAATTCTTCACCTACAAACTTAATACCCTTTCCTTTGTATGGCTCAGGCTTACGAAAACTACGAATCTTCGCTGCAACTGCACCAACTAATTGCTTATCGTGTGAGCTAAGTTTTACTATTGGATTTTTACCTTTTTCAGATACTGTTTCCACTTTTACTTCTGGAGCTATATCTAATACGATATTATGAGAAAAACCAACAGCTAAATCTAACTTTTGCCCTTGATTACTCGCACGGTATCCTACTCCTACAAGTTCTAGTTCTTTGGTCCATCCTTTAGATACACCTTCTATCATATTAAAAATAAGCGAACGATATAAACCGTGCTTTGCTCTAACATCTTTTTTATCAGAAGCTCTTTCAAGAGTAACTGTTCCATCTTCTACTTTTATAGTAATGTCTGAAAACTCTTGTGTAAGTTCACCTAATTTTCCTTTTACTGTTACAATTCCATTTGCTACATTAACTGTAACACCATCTGGTACTGTAATTGGACTTTTACCTATTCTTGACATAATTCTTTGTCTTTTAACTGGTTAGTAAACGTAACAAAGTACTTCGCCACCTACATTTGCTTGTTGAGCTTGCTTTCCAGTCATAACTCCTTTAGAAGTAGAAACAATAGCAATACCTAAACCATTTAATATACGAGGTATATCAGATGAAGAAGCATATTTACGTAAACCAGGCTTACTTATTCTTTGAATATCTTTAATCACAGACTCTTTAGTCATCCCATCATATTTCAATGCAATTTTGATAATATCCTGAGCTTTTCCTTTTTCGAATTTGTAACTTAATATATAACCTTGATCAAACAAGATTTTCGTCATCTCCTTTTTCAAGTTAGATGCAGGGATATCAACTACCCTGTGATTTGCTGCAGCTGCATTTCTAACTCTAGTCAGAAAATCTGCAATTGGATCTGTATTCATTTATATTTAATTTCAGTAATGGTTTTTTGCTTTTGCAAAACCTTCTACCAGTTAATACTTATTTGTTTACCAGCTAGCTTTCTTAACTCCTGGAATAAGACCTTTGTTGGCCATTTCACGGAACATTACACGTGAAATTCCAAATTGTCTCATATACCCTTTAGGGCGACCTGTTAACTTACATCGGTTGTGCATACGTATAGGCGATGCATTTCTAGGTAACTTTTGTAATGCGTCATAATCTCCTGCTTCTTTCAAAGCTTTTCGTTTTTCAGCATATTTAGCAACCGTCTTTGCTCTTTTCACCTCACGGGCTTTCATTGATTCTTTAGCCATAATTAATTCTTTTTGAAAGGTAAACCCAGTTCTGTTAACAATGATTTTGCTTCTTTATCGGTAGCAGCAGAAGTTTCGAAAGTAATATTCATACCATCAATCTTCTTGATTTTATCGATATTGATTTCTGGGAAGATAATTTGTTCAGTAATTCCCATATTGTAATTACCTCTACCATCAAATCCAGTAGCACTAATTCCTCCAAAATCTCTTACTCGTGGTAATGCAGATGTAATAAGTCTATCTAAAAACTCATACATACGTTCACCACGTAAAGTAACTTTTGCTCCAATTGGCATTCCTTTACGAAGCTTAAATGTAGCAACGTCTTTCTTAGAAATAGTAGCGATAGCTCTTTGCCCAGTAATTAGGGTAAGTTCTTCAACTGCATTTTCTACCAATTTTTTATCTGCAACAGCAGCGCCTACACCACGAGATACAACGATCTTGTTAAGTTTAGGTACTTGCATTACATTTTTATAACCGAATTCTTCTTTAAGAGCAACCGTCACACGATCTTTAAACTCTTGCTTTAATCTTGGTACGTATCCCATGACTATATGATTTCGTTTGTTGTTTTAGCGAAGCGTACTTTCTTATCATCTTCCATACGGTAACCTACACGAGTAGCTTTTCCGTTTTTGTCTATTAAAGACAAGTTTGAAATTTGAAGAGATGCTTCTTTCTCTTTAATACCGCCTTGAGGGTTTGAAGCACTAGGCTTCTCGTGTTTCTTTACCATATTCACGCCCTCTACAATCGCTTTGTTCTTTTCTATAAATACTTTGGTAACTTTACCTTCCTGACCTTTATGATCTCCAGCAATTACACGTACTGTATCTCCAGATTTTATTTTTAGCTTTGTCATCTTCTAATGTATTAAAGCACTTCTGGTGCTAATGATACAATCTTCATGAATTGTTTATCACGAAGTTCTCTCGCTACAGGACCAAAAACACGAGTGCCTCGCATTTCGCCTTGAGCGTTTAAAAGAACACAAGCATTATCATCAAAACGGATATAAGATCCATCTGGACGACGTACTTCTTTCTTAGTACGCACAACTACTGCTGTAGATACGGCTCCTTTTTTAACTTGACCGTTAGGTGTTGCATCTTTTACAGATACAACAATCTTATCTCCTACAGAAGCATATCTTCTTTTAGTACCTCCCAACACACGGATAGTCAAAACTTCTTTTGCTCCTGTGTTATCTGCTACTTTTAATCTTGATTCTTGCTGTAACATTACTTAGCTCTTTCAATGATTTCTACTAGTCTCCAACATTTTGATTTACTCATAGGACGTGTTTCCATTATCCTAACCGTATCTCCTTCGTTGCAGTCATTTGTTTCGTCGTGTGCTACGTATTTTTTCGTTTTCAAAACGAATTTACCATACATAGGGTGCTTTACTTTTTTAACCTCTGCAACAACGATAGACTTTTGCATCTTGTTACTGGTTACTACACCGATACGCTCTTTTCTTAAATTTCTTTTTTCCATCTTTAGCAGCGTTAATCTTGTCTTTTAGTTAACTCAGTTGCTATTCTTGCGACAGTACGTCTTAACGTACGCAATTGAATAGGATTCTCTAATGGAGAAATGGTATGTGCCATTTTAAGATCTGCATAAGATCTTTTAGCCTTACCAAGTTCTTCTTGTAATTCTGCTACAGATAATCCTTTTACCTCTGATTGTTTCATTGTATTCAAATTTATTCAGCTGAAAAATCTCTAGCTACGATATATTTCGTTCTTACAGGAAGTTTTTGAGCAGCAAGTCTAAGTGCTTCTTTAGCCACTGGCTCAGGCACACCTCCTACTTCAAATAAAATACGTCCTGGTTTTACAACAGCAGCCCAATATTCTACAGCTCCTTTACCTTTACCCATACGTACCTCTAGAGGTTTCTTAGTTATAGGCTTGTCCGGGAATATTTTGATCCATAATTGACCTTCCCTTTTCATGTAACGAGTTGCTGCGATACGAGCGGCTTCTATTTGTCTAGCAGTAATAAAATTAGAATCCGTAGATTTAATTCCAAAAGTACCATTAGAAAGAGTATGCCCTCTCTGAGAGAGTCCTTTCATACGTCCTTTTTGCTGCTTTCTGAATTTTGTTTTTTTAGGCTGTAACATTTTTTTGTTCTTTTAAAAAATTACTTTCTACGACGAGGTCCTCGGTTATCCTTACCAGAACCACCTTTAGAAGATTTTTTCTGTAAACCTACTAATGGAGAAAGTTCTCTTTTGCCATATACTTCACCTTTCATAATCCATACTTTAATACCCAATCTACCATAAGTAGTATGCGCTTCTACTAAAGCATAGTCTATATCGGCTCTAAATGTTGATAAAGGAATACGTCCATCTTTATAAGACTCAGAACGTGCCATTTCAGCGCCATTCAAACGTCCAGAAATTTGGATTTTAATACCCTCTGCATTCATACGCATTGCAGCCGCAATAGCCATCTTGATAGCACGACGGAAAGAGATACGACCCTCTATCTGACGAGCAACACTAGATCCTACCAAGAACGCATCTAGTTCCGGACGTTTGATTTCGTGGATATTAATTTGTACTTCTTTTTCAGTAATTTTCTTAAGCTCTTCTTTTAACTTGTCTACCTCTTGCCCACCTTTCCCAATGATAATACCAGGTCTAGCAGTAGTGATAGTAACGGTTACAAGTTTAAGCGTACGCTCAATAATTACACGTGACACACTAGCTTTACTTAAACGAGCATGAATATATCTTCTAATCTTATCGTCTTCGGCAAGTTTATCACCGTAGTCATTACCTCCGTACCAGTTGGATTCCCATCCTCTAATAATACCTAGGCGATTCCCGATTGGATTTGTCTTCTGTCCCATCTAATTAATTGCTTTGTGTGTTATCGTTTGCACCAAGCACAACTGTAACGTGATTGCTGCGTTTTCTTATTCTATGTGCTCTACCTTGTGGAGCAGGGCGAAGTCTTTTTAACATCGCACCACTATCAACTCTTATCTCTTTGATAAAAAGGTCTGCATCTTCTATACTGGCTTCCTCATTTTTTGCTTCCCAATTTGCTATCGCAGAAAGGACAAGTTTTTCAACTTTACGAGACGCCTCTTTATTACTAAACTTTAACAATTGAAGTGCTCTTTCCACCTTTGCACCTCGTATCATATCTGCTACTAGACGCATTTTACGAGGTGAAGTCGGGCAGTTATTCAATTTAGCGAAAGCTACTTGCTTATTTGCAGCCTTGCGCGCTTCTGCTGATTCTCTTTTACGAACTCCCATGACTTCAATTATTTTTTACCTTTATTTTTTGCACCTGCATGCCCTCTGTAAGAACGTGTCGGTGAAAATTCTCCTAATTTGTGGCCTACCATGTTTTCAGTAACATATACTGGTACAAAC
Organism: uncultured Dokdonia sp.; assembly: GCA_947503305.1. GTDB lineage: Bacteria > Bacteroidota > Bacteroidia > Flavobacteriales > Flavobacteriaceae > Dokdonia. Next base: position 314,954 of record CANNDF010000002.1, on the reverse strand, counting down.
TGACGACCATTGTGAACTGCAATTGTTTGCCCGACAAAATCTGGGGTAATCATTGAAGCACGAGACCAAGTCTTTATGACCGTCTTCTTATTGCTCTCAACGTTTGCAGCTACTTTCTTTTCTAACTTATAGTGAACGTAAGGTCCCTTTTTTAATGAACGTGCCATATCTTATTATTTCTTTCTACGTTCTACAATATATTTATTACTCGCTTTCGTCTTAGAACGCGTTCTATAACCTTTAGCAGGAACACCGTTTCTATTACGAGGGTGACCTCCAGAAGATTTCCCTTCTCCACCACCCATTGGGTGATCAACTGGGTTCATCACTACTGGACGTACTCGAGGTCTTCTTCCTAACCAACGACTTCTACCCGCTTTACCAGACACAAGTAATTGATGATCACTATTAGATACTGCTCCTATAGTTGCCATACATGTAACAAGAATTAATCTTGTTTCACCTGAAGGTAATTTAACCGTAGCAAATTTACCATCTCTAGCCATTAGTTGAGCAAAAGCTCCAGCACTACGAGCCATCACAGCTCCTTGACCTGGACGTAATTCTATACAAGAAATTATTGTACCTAATGGTATATCTGAAAGCGGCATTGCATTTCCAATTTCTGGAGCTACATTAGGTCCAGATAAAAGATTTTGACCAACTTGAAGACCATTTTGAGCAATCACATATCGCTTTTCACCATCTTGGTAATTAAGCAATGCAATAAATGCTGTTCTGTTTGGGTCGTATTGAATTGAAGCTACGGTAGCAGGGATACCTTCCTTGTTACGCTTAAAATCAATAATACGGTATCTTCTTTTATGACCCCCACCTAGTTGGCGTACGGTCATTTTTCCCGTGTTGTTTCTACCTCCTGAGCGTTTTCTTGGAGCCAAAAGGCTCTTTTCCGGCTTGTCAGTCGTAATCTGGTCGAAACCATTTACAACTCTAAATCGCTGCCCTGGAGTGATAGGTTTTAATTTTCTTACTGACATTTTTTAAAATTAAATGTTGTTATAAAAATCTATTGTATCACCTTCCGCCAACTGTACAATTGCTTTTTTAATTGCATTTGTTTTACCAGTAATAACCCCAGATTTCGTGTAACGAGATTTGCGATTTGGACGGACATTCATTGTTCGAACTTTTTCAACTGAAACACCATAAGCAGCTTCTACTGCTTTTTTAATTTCAACCTTATTTGTTCTCATACTGACTTCGAAAGTATAGCGATTATTAACCTCACTATCCATCGTAGCTTTTTCTGTAATAACAGGTTTTATTAAAATACTCATGACGTCTTATTTAGCTAAGTTAGTCTCAATACCTTCTAAAGAACCCTCAAGCAATACAACATTATTAGCATTAACAATATTGTAAGTACTTAATTCTGAAGTGGTTACAACCACCGACTTCTTTAAATTGCGTGACGACAAATATACATTATTATTTGACTCTCCCAACACTATCAAAGATTTTTTGTTTTCAAGACCTAACGCCTTAAGCACATTGATAAAATCTTTTGTTTTTGGAGTCTCAAAATTAAAGTCTTCTACGACTGTGATTGCCTTGTCATTTGCCTTTAAAGAAAGTGCAGAACGACGAGCTAATCTTTTCAATCCTTTATTTAATTTAAAAGAGTAGTTTCTTGGTCTTGGACCAAACATCCTTCCCCCTCCTTTAAATACACCAGACTTAATACTACCAGCACGAGCTGTACCAGTTCCTTTTTGTTTTTTGATCTTACGAGTTGATCCCGCGATTTCAGCTCTTTCTTTAGCCTTATGCGTTCCTTGACGTTGATTAGCAAGATATTGCTTAACATCTAAGTATACAGCATGGTTATTAGGCTCTATAGCAAAAACAGCATCAGAAAGGTCTGCCTTTCTTCCTGTTTCTTTTCCTTTTATATCTACAACTGCTACTTTCATTATTTCTGAATAGTTACATAAGCGTTTTTATGGCCAGGAACACATCCTTTCACAACAAGTAGATTCTTTTCAGCAACTACTTTTAAAACTCTTAAATTTTGAACTTTTACTTGATCACCTCCCATACGTCCAGCCATGCGCATTCCTTTAAATACACGTGCAGGATAAGACGCAGCTCCAATAGATCCAGGAGCTCTCAAACGGTTATGCTGACCATGAGTAGCTTGTCCTACTCCAGCAAATCCATGACGCTTTACAACTCCTTGAAAACCTTTTCCTTTTGAAGTTCCTGCAACATCTACAAACTCACCTTCTTCAAAGTGATCTACAGTGATTGCATCACCTAATTTAAAATCTCCTTCAAATCCTTGGAATTCAACGACTTTACGCTTAGCAACTGTTCCTGCTTTTTTAGCGTGACCGCTAGCAGCTTTGTTTGCCTTTTTTGCGTCATCGAAACCAAGTTGAAGGGCTTCATACCCGTCAGTTTCTGTGGTTCTGACTTGGGTAACTACGCAGGGACCTACTTCTAAGACTGTACATGGAACGTTTTTCCCATTTTCGTCAAAGATGCTGGTCATACCTACTTTTTTTCCGATTAACCCAGACATATTTATTTATATTAATTATTAAAATTCTATTCAAAAAAACAGGGTCAAATACCTCCAACCCTGAATGTATTTTCTCCGTTTTTCCCTTGCACGCAGCTCAGGACATTTTATAGTGATGAGTACGCTTTCGCGAAAGCGCACTCAATCTATCACACTTTTATCTCTACTTCAACTCCACTAGGTAACTCTAACTTCATTAACGCATCAATCGTTTTTGAAGAAGAACTATAGATATCTAGTAAACGTTTATAAGAGCTAAGCTCAAATTGCTCACGAGATTTTTTATTTACGTGTGGAGAACGTAGTACTGTAAAAATTTTCTTATGTGTAGGAAGTGGAATTGGTCCAGTTACTACAGCTCCAGTCGTTTTTACTGTCTTTACGATTTTCTCAGCAGACTTATCTACTAAGTTGTGGTCGTAAGACTTTAATTTGATTCTTATTTTTTGACTCATATCCTTAGTAAATTAGTTTGTTCCTTTAGATGCTGCAATTACTTCTTCTGATATATTAGAAGGAGTCTCTGCATAGTGAGAAAATTCCATTGTAGATGTAGCACGTCCAGAAGATAATGTTCTTAATGTTGTTACATATCCAAACATTTCTGAAAGTGGCACCGTTGCTTTTACTGTTTTTGCTCCAGCACGATCACCCATATCACTTACTTGTCCACGACGACGGTTAAGATCTCCTACAATGTCACCCATATTTTCTTCAGGAGTAATTACCTCAAGTTTCATAATAGGCTCCATAATTACTGCTTTGGCAGCCTTGGCAGCGTTCTTAAATCCAAGCTTGGCAGCAAGTTCGAAAGATAACTGATCAGAATCTACATCATGATATGATCCATCTGTAAGTGTTACTTTCATAGCATCTACTTCATAACCAGCCAAAGGACCATTAATCATTGCTGTCTTAAATCCTTTTTCAATAGAAGGGATAAATTCTTTAGGAACATTACCACCTTTTATTACAGAAACAAAGTCAAGACCAACTTTTCCTTCTTCAGCAGGCTCTATAGTAAATACGATATCTGCAAATTTACCTCGACCACCAGATTGTTTTTTGTATACTTCACGATGATCGGCTTTTGCAGTAATCGCTTCTTTATACTCAACCTGTGGCTGACCTTGGTTAACCTCTACCTTAAACTCACGCTTAAGTCTATCTACAATAATATCTAAGTGAAGCTCACCCATTCCAGAAATAATAGTCTGTCCTGACGCTTCATCTGTTTTAACTTGGAATGTCGGATCTTCTTCAGAAAGTTTAGCAAGTGCCATACCTAGCTTATCAACATCAGCTTTTGTCTTAGGCTCTACTGCGATACCAATTACTGGATCTGGAAAGTCCATTGATTCAAGAACAATAGGATGCTTCTCAGAAGACATTGTATCTCCAGTCTTAATATCTTTAAATCCAACAGCTGCTCCAATATCTCCTGCTTCTATATAATCAATAGCATTTTGTTTATTAGAATGCATTTGATAAATACGAGAAATACGTTCTTTTTTACCTGAACGATTATTTAAGATATACGATCCAGCATCTAAACGTCCCGAATATGCACGGAAAAATGCCAAACGCCCTACAAAAGGATCTGTTGCAATTTTAAAAGCTAGTGCTGCAAATGGTTCTTTTACATCTGGCTTACGCATTTCTTCTTGATCTGTATCTGGATTAACTCCTACAATACCTTCTTTATCTGTCGGAGAAGGCAAGTAACGACATACCGCATCTAACAAGAACTGAACTCCTTTATTTTTAAATGCAGATCCACATATCATAGGAATGATAGACATATCCATCACAGCAGCACGAAGCGCTGCATGCACTTCTTCTTCTGTAATAGAATCTTCATCTTCCATGAATTTCTCTAAAAGATCCTCATCATATCCTGCTACTTCTTCTATAAGTAGTGCACGATATTTACGAGCTTCTTCTTTCATATCTTCAGGAATATCGATGATATCAAAAGTTGATCCTTGTGTTTCATCATGCCATACAATAGCACGATTTTTTACAAGATCGATAATCCCCTTAAAGTCTGCTTCATCACCAATGTTTAATACAATTGGCACAGCATTAGACTTTAACATATCCTTTACTTGTTGACATACAGCAAGAAAATTAGATCCTTGACGGTCCATTTTATTTACAAAACCAATACGTGGTACTTTGTAATTATCTGCAAGTCTCCAGTTAGTTTCTGATTGAGGTTCAACACCATCAACTGCACTAAACAAGAATACTAAACCATCTAGTACACGTAAAGAACGATTTACCTCAACCGTAAAATCAACGTGACCCGGTGTGTCAATTATATTAAAGTGATATCCTTTTGTTTCTGGTGTTGGTTGCCCATTTTCAATTGGGAATTTCCACTCACAAGTTGTAGCTGCAGAAGTAATTGTAATACCTCTTTCTTGCTCTTGCTCCATCCAGTCCATCGTAGCAGCACCATCATGAACTTCTCCAATCTTGTGACTTACACCTGTGTAATAAAGAATACGCTCTGTAGTAGTGGTTTTTCCTGCGTCAATATGCGCAGCAATACCTATATTTCTAGTAAATTTTAAATCTCTTGCCATTTCTTAAAATCTAAAATGTGAGAATGCTTTATTTGCTTCTGCCATCTTATGCGTATCTGTACGCTTTTTAACAGCTGCTCCTTCTTCTTTTGCCGCAGCAAGGATTTCTGAAGCCAACTTAGAAGCCATTGATTTTTCGTTTCTTTTTCTTGCATATCCAATTAACCACTTCATCGCAGTTGAGATCTTACGATCTGGACGAATTTGCATTGGAATTTGGAAAGTTGCACCTCCCACTCTACGACTACGTACTTCTACGTGTGGCATCACATTTGACAATGCATCTTTCCACACTTCAAGTGCTGTTTTTTCGTCGTCTGTTTTCTTTTCTTCTACGATATCTATGGCATCGTAAAATACTTTAAAGGCTACCGATTTTTTACCATCCCACATCATCATGTTAACAAAACGCGTTACTAACTGATCATTAAAACGTGGATCTGGTAAAAGTGGTCTCTTTTTGGCCTGTCTTTTTCTCATTTCTTCTCTTTAAAAGTGTTGATGATTTACTTTTTAGGGCGTTTTGCACCATATTTAGATCTCGATTGTAGTCGCCCCTGAACACCTGCGGTATCCAAAGCTCCACGTACAATATGATATCTAACTCCTGGCAAATCTTTTACCCTTCCACCTCTAACCAATACTATCGAGTGCTCCTGTAGGTTGTGACCTTCACCTCCGATGTATGCATTCACCTCTTTACCATTTGTAAGACGGACACGCGCTACTTTACGCATTGCCGAGTTTGGTTTTTTAGGTGTAGTCGTGTATACACGAGTACATACGCCACGGCGTTGTGGACACGAATCTAAAGCAGCCGATTTACTCTTCTTGGTTATTTTGGCTCTTCCTTTTCGTACTAATTGTGAAATTGTTGGCATAATTTCTTTCTACCTAAATTTTGTTAAATATTAACTAACCCTTTTCTAAGGGCTTGCAAAGGTATGAATAATTTTGTGCTTATCAAACCCCATAACATTTATTTTAAATTGGTTTTTGATTTATTAGCAAAACAAACACTTTTTACATTTCAAAACCGTTAGCTTTACATCGGAAAAAACAACACTTTTGAGTCGAATTATCTTTATTTTTTTTGTCCTTAATATATATACAGTTTTTTATGGATATGCTCAGAATAAAAAACTAACCTTACATATCAAAGGAAAAACGACTGCTCAAACGAAGATTATTGACAGTATAGGCTATCCAAAAAACTTCACAGAATTACTCCCTCTTGAAACAACTATAGATAGTCTAACCCGTTCTTTAATTCAAATAGGTTATGTTGACTTGACTTTATCCACAAAAAAAGTAAACGACTCCATATATAACTCTTCTTTAGATCTTGGAACGCATTATAAACGCATAAAACTCTTGATCCCCAAAAATAGCTCTCTACCAGATTATATTAAAACAGCAGGACTTGATTTAAAAAATGATAGTATTATTCTTGAAACCGCTTTCGCGAAAGCGGTATTAGAAAATCTAACTACAATAGCCTCTAATAGTGGAAATCCTTTTACTAGTTTTCAAATTCAAAGTATAAAAAAAGAGAAGGCCAATTCCTTAAGTGGTATTTTACAAATCAAAGAAGACACCAAACGCTATGCAGATAAAATCGTTATTAATGGTTATGATAATGCTCCAAAAGGATTTATAAAACATTATGCTCGTATACGAAAAGGAAGGTTGTTCAACCAAAAAGAACTGATAGAACAAAATGAGCGTCTTAATAATTTAAGTTTTATAGCTTCAAAAAAAGATCCTGAAGTACTATTTACAAAAGATAGTACTTCCGTCTATTTTTATTTAGAACGAAAAACCAACAATAGATTTGATGGCTTTTTAGGTTTTGCTACAGATGAAGAAACTAATAGATTACGATTAGATGGATATGTAGATTTGATACTTACCAATAATCTCAATTATGGCGAAACATTCTTACTCAATTACAAAAGTGATGGTGAAGATCAAACACAACTCAACATTAAAGCCACACTCCCCTATCTTTTTAAAAGCCCTTTAGGAATAGAAACACAATTTTCATTATTCCGAAAAGACACTACGTTTTCAGAAAATAGTCAAGAGGCAAGCTTATTTTATCAACTAAATAGCAATGCCAAAGTTTCTTTGGGTTACAAATCAAAACAATCTGAAAATTTATTAGATTCTCTTAGTACTTCAACAAGCATTCAAGACTTTACACAAAATAAAGCCCTAGCAGGTTTCCAATACACAAACAGAAGATCTAACTATTTCTTTCCTATAAAAACAGAATTCTCTATAAAAACCGAGATTGGAAATCGCGAAACCAAAACAGAAAAAGAAAATCAATTTAACATCAATACCATTACTAGCCATATATTTTCTTTAAATGAGACCAATCAAATCTTCCTTAAAAACACAACACAGATACTAAGTTCCGAAACTTATGTAACTAACGAACTATATCGTTTTGGAGGTATTACCAGCATAAGAGGATTTGAGGAGAACAGTATTTTTGCAAATCTACTTAGTGTCTTAAATACCGAATATAGATACATACTAAACTCTAGTATATACATACACAGTATTATAGACTTAGCATACTTTGAAAACGAAACTATAAATCAAAAAGAAAAATTAGTGAGTTTTGGAATAGGATCTGGCCTAAGAACGAAGGCAGGAATCTTCAAGATTAATCTTGCAAACGGCAAAACAGAAAGTCAACCTTTTAGATTTTCAAACACCAAATTACATTTTCAACTGGCAATACGCTTTTAAATAGGCTTAACATAAGGCTAACGTTACCTTAAAAAAAAACTAAATTTTAGGAGTAAATAGTTGTGTAATTAACTTTTTATTGTGATTTTTGGCATTGGCTAATTCAAATAATTTATAAAAATGAAAACAAAGTTTAGTGGAATTTTAACGCTTTTACTAGCGTTTGTAGTGCAAGTTTCCTTTGCACAAACAGCAGTTTCAGGAACTGTTTCAGATGATGCAGGGCCGCTTCCGGGCGCCAATGTTATCATAAAAGGAACAAATAATGGAACTCAAACAGATTTTGATGGTAACTATTCAATACAAGCTAGTCCTAGTGATGTTCTTGTATTTAGTTATGTAGGTTTTGGATCACAAGAAGTTGTGGTAGGAAATCAAACAACTATAAATGTTGTGTTACAATCAGAATCACTTGATGAAGTTATTGTAACTGCTCAAGGTGTAAAGCGTGAGAAAAAAGCGCTTGGTTATGCAGTTAGTGAGGTTGCTTCAGAAGAAATTGAAAGTCGTACTGAAGGAGATGTTGCTCGTGTACTATCTGGTAAAGCATCAGGGGTAGCGATTACTTCTCAAAGTGGTACTTCAGGATCTGCAACAAATGTGGTTATTCGTGGTTATAACTCGATCAATGGTAGTAACCAAGCATTATTTATTGTAGATGGAGTTCCTTTTAGTAGTGATACAAACAACCAAGGTAACTTTGTAAATGGTAATAATGGATCATCACGTTTCTTAGATCTTGATCCTAACAACATTGAAAGTGTTAACGTACTTAAAGGATTAGCAGCGGCTACATTATATGGAACGGCTGGTCGTAATGGTGTAATTGTAATTACTACAAAATCTGGGGTTTCTAGAAAAGGACCAAAGAAAACAGAGATTACAGTTAATCAATCATTCTTTGCAAATGAGATTGCTTCACTTCCAGATTATCAAGATACATACGGTGGTGGATTTGATCAATCATTTGGATGGTTCTTCTCAAACTGGGGACCTGCTTTTGCTGCAGATGGTGTAGATGGATTCTTAAATGATCCAGCTCAATTAATTGATGCAAATGGTACTGTAGAACACCCATACTCGTCTTCTGCATTCCTTGATAACTTCCAAGGAGGAAACAACATCCTTCAAAATGAATTTCAAGGACAACGTTACGAATATAGACCATACAACAACGTAGATGCTTTCTTTAGAACTGGTGCAGTTTCTAATACATCTATTAATGTAAATGGTGGATCTGAAGATGGAAAGATTTCTTATAATTTAAATTATGGTCATCTTGATGATGAAGGGTTTTTACCAGGTAACACACTTCGTAGAAATACACTTTCTGTAGGAGGTAGAGCTCAATTATCTAATAAATTTACTGTAACAGGTACATTAAACTTTTCGAGAACTGACTTCTCTTCTCCACCACTTGCCGCATCTTTAGGTAATGGTACTACAGGTTTTTCTGTTTTTGGAAATGTATTCTTTACACCACGTAACGTAGATTTAGTTAACTTACCATTTACTATTCCTGAAACAGGAGGTAGTATTTACTATAGAGATGGTAATGATATTAACAACCCAAATTGGACTGTTGAAAATGCTAGTAACTCTCAATTAACAAATCGTGTTTTTGGTACTACTAGTTTACAATATAACATTAATGATAACTTAAATATCCTTTATCGTGCTGGTATTGACTTTTATAATGAAAGAAATATAAGTGTGGTAAACAGAGGTGGAGTATTAGGTGTAGGAGCTGTTGCTACTAACAACCCATTAACTCAACCAGTTGATGATATTAATGGTGAATACAGAACATGGGATAATAATAACAGAATATGGGATCACTACTTAGCAGTAAGTGGAGATTATGATCTAAGTGATAAAATCGGAATGACTTTTATTGCTGGTGCTACTTCTAGATCTGTTAATTTTGACAGACAAGGTGTTGCAAGTGTTGGACAAATAGTTTTTGGTGTTCAAAGACACTTTAACTTCTTAACACAAGCGCCTATACAGTTTACTGATTTCCAAAACATTGTAGGGGTATTAGGACAAGCAGATTTTGATTATGACAACTATGCGTTCTTAACGCTAGCTGCTCGTAATGACTGGGTTTCTAACTTACCTACACAGAACAACTCTCAATTTTATCCTTCTGCTAGTATTTCCTTTTTACCAACTGCAGCGTTTGATGGTTTAAGAAGTGATGCACTTAACTACCTTAAAGTAAGAGCTGGTCTAGGTACTTCTGCAGGTTTCCCTGCTAATTTCCCAGTATCTGATAACGTTGTACAATTAACAAATACAGCGTTAGATCCAAATAACGGAGCTGCAATTGTTTCTAATAACTTAAGTGCATTTAGAGCTAATCCAGATTTAAAGCCTGAACTTATTAGTGAATTTGAAGTAGGTTTTGATGCAAGGTTATGGAAAAATAGAATTAGTTTAGATTTCTCTTATTTTGACAGAGCTACAGATGATCTTATTGTAAATCAACCATTAGCTCCATCAACTGGTTTTACGAATACACAAGCTAACATTGGTAAAGTAGAAGGTGATGGATTTGAAATAGATTTAGGTGTTGATATTTTCAAAAGTGAAGGTGATGGGTTTAACTGGAATTCTAGAGTAAACTTCACTCAAAGTGAGCAAATCGTTACAGAGCAAAATGAAGACATTATTGTATTTGCTGGTTTTGGTAACTTAGGAAACGCCGCTATTCGTGGAGAGCAATTAGGTGTTATTGTAGGAGATCGTATTCTTAGAGATGGTGATGGAAACTTTGTTGTGAACGCTGCTGGTAACTATGTAAGCGAACCAAACATTACTACAGATGATGGTCGTAATATCCAACCAATAATTGGAAATCCACAACCTGATTATATAATGAACTTCATCAATACATTATCTTATAAAAACTTTAATTTAGGTTTCCAAGTAAACCATACTAAAGGAGGAGATATTTATGCTTCAACGATATCAGTTCTTTTAGGACGTGGATTAATTGTTGAAACAGAAGATCGTGAAAACACGTTCATCCTTCCTGGAGTTAATGTAGATGCAAACGGAGTTTCTACTCCAAACCAAACACAGATAAACAACTCACAGTATTACTTCTCAAACATACTGTTTGGCCCTTCTGAACTTCAAGTTTATGATGGATCTGTTGTAAGATTGCAAGAAATTTCTTTTGGATATAGTGTTCCTAAGAAATATTTAGAAAAAACACCATTTGGATCATTTAGTATTACTGCTAGTGGATTTAACTTATGGTACGATGCATACAACACTCCTGATGGAGCAAACTTTGACCCTAACGTTGCAGGTGTTGGTGTAGGTAATGGACGTGGATTTGATTTCCTTAATGGTCCATCATCTAAGAGATACGGTATTAGCGTTAAAGCATCATTTTAATTAAACGAATTATAAATTTATAATTATGAAAAAAACAATTAAATTCATAATAGTATTGGTGCTATCAACCTCTGCTCTATTTTACTCTTGTGAAACAGTAGAACTTGAGTTGACGGAGAATCCCAATAACTTATTACCTGAGTTGGCAGATGCAGATTTGCTATTAAACTCAATACAGAGTGCATATAATACGAGTATGACTGTATTCCATGATCAGGGATCAGATCTTGTACGTATTGATTATTTGAACGGTAGAGATTATTTCGCAGCAAAAACTGGTTTGACATTAAATGGAAACTGGAACAGAGCATATAGTAATATCTTTGTAAACATGCGACTAATTGAAGAGTTAAATTTAGATCCTACTGTAGATTTAAACTTTAACGAAGGTGTTGCTAAGACATTAAGTGCTCACACATTAATGCTATTAGTTGATTTCTTAGGAGATATTCCATTCAGTGAAGCATTAAACCCTGAAGAATTCCCTAATCCTGGTATTGATGATGATGCAGATGTGTATCAATCAGCTTTGACTTTATTAGACGAAGCCGCTGCTTTATTAAGCGGTGAAGTAGCTGTAAGTCCTGGAGTAAATGACTTATTCTATAATGAAGATTCAGAAGCATGGCTTAGATTAGTTAATACATTACGTTTAAGAGCAGCATTGACTACTGGTGATATTACTACATTTAATTCTATCATTGCAGCTGGTAACTTTATTAGTAGTACTGATCAAGATTTTGAATTCCAATATGGTACTAATCTTTTAAATCCAGATAACAGACATCAGGATTATATTAATGATTATACTACTGCTGGAGCAAATATCTTCCAGTCTAATTGGTTGATGAATTATATGGATACTAATAATGATCCAAGAATCAGATATTATTTTTATCGTCAATCAGAGTGTACTCCAGGAGCTTCTTGTAATACACTAGGTGATGGTCAAACTTTATCATGTTCTTTAGAAACAGCTCCTGCTCATTATACTGTGGGTGGATTTACATTCTGTTTCTTAGAAAATGGATATTGGGGACGTGATCATGGTGATGATGATGGAGTTGGACCTGATAACTTCTTAAGAACAGCCTCAGGTGTGTATCCTGCAGGAGGTTTATTTGATCAAGATCTATTTGGTGGTGTAGGTGTAGGTTTAGGTGGCGGTGGCGCTGGAATTGAGCCTATCATGCTAGCATCATATGTAGACTTTATGCGTGCAGAAGTTGCTCTTGCAAGTGGAGATGCTCCAGGTGCTTCAGCATTTATTCAAGCTGGTTTAGAAAAATCTATTGCTAAGGTTCAATCATTTGGATCTCTTGATATTACTAACGATGGAACTCTAGAGCCAGATGCTGCTACTGTAACTGCTTTTATTGATGGTCAAATCAGTGCATTTGACGCTGGATCTACCGAAGATCAATGGAATATCCTAGCACAACAGCTTTGGGTAACTCAATTCGGTTCTGGTGCAGATGCTTATAACTTCTATAGAAGAAGAGGTTTCCCTAACACGTTACAACCAAATCTTGAGCCAAATCCAGGTGGATTTGTACGTTCGTTCCCTTATCCAAATGTTGAGGTGATAGCGAATCCAAATTTATCTCAAAAAGCAAATCAAGCTGTACAAGTATTCTGGGATACAAACCCTCCTTCAGCGGTTAGTGGTGGTTTCCCGGCATCTAATTAAGATAACATACAAAACAAAAAAACATGAAAAATATATTTAAATATTTCTTTGTAGGAGCTCTTCTTTTAGGATTTGCTTCATGTGAAGAAGACGATGGGGATGAAAACATCACCGTAGCTGTACAAGACGCAGTTGAGCGTGGTGCTGTTCTTAGAACAATTGAAATCACTCAAAATGAAGTTAATAACGAAGATTTAGAAGGTGGTCTTTCTTTTACTATTGAAGAGCAAGATGTAGAAGGAGGTGATTTATTAGACGTAGTTAACGTATACGTTACCTATAATGATAATTCAGATGGATTTGGTGATTCTTCAAATGCAATTGAAGGTCAAGAAATTCTATATCAAACTATTACTGCTGCTGAGTTTACAGATGGGCCATTTGGTCTTCCTAGATTTACAATTACTATATCTACTGAGCAGTTTTTAGATCTTACAAATTCTACATTAGAAACTATATTTGGTAGAGATACTTTTGTAACTAGATTAGAATTAGTATTAACTGATGGTCGTGTATTCTCTTCAGATAATGCAGGAGGGATTATTACAGGTGGATTCTTTAACTCACCATTTCAGTATGTAACTAACATTATATCTCCAATTGCTGCTGATGCATTTGTTGGTGACTATATGATTGTTAATGATAGTGCTGGAGTTCTAGGATTTAATGTATTTGAAGAAGGAGGTACTGTAACATTGGCTCAACCTAGTGGTGGTAGTAGTGTAGACAGAGCATTTGACTATGTATACCTTCCAGATGCTGGTGTAGGTCAAGCTGCTGTTCCATTTACGATGTCATTTGTTGTTGACTCTGTAGTTATACCTGCTGGCCAACCTACAGGTCTTCAATGTTCTAGTGGACTTAGAGTTGGTCCAGCACCAGATGAGTCTTTTGGAATGTTTGATCTTGTAGATGATTCTTCATTTACAATCAGATTTACTGATAACTACGGTGACGGTGAAGACCCAACAGCTGTACAAGACTGTGGAGAAGCTCCTAAGACAGTTCAAGCTACGCTTACAAAATTATAAACACTATAATTAAGCATATAAAAGGGTTCATGAATAAAATCATGAACCCTTTTTTAATATCCTAATTCTTAGAATAAGAGTATGCAAAAAATTAAATTATATTTATTAATAGCTATTCTATTGTGTTTTATTTCTTGCTTAGAGAAACAGAATAACATTTCTACTGAAGAATTGTTTTCAAAAATTTTAACTCAATATGGTAATGATCATTTTAAAAATTCAAAAATACATTTTTGGGTAGATGACTTAGAATATGAAATGAATCGCGATGGTAATATCATCTTTAATTCTGTTACTAGGCAAGTAGATACTATTAATTATAAAGCCACTTACAAAAATGGGTTTATAGAATACTATATAAATAATCAAAAACTAGAAGATGATCAATACTTAAGAAAAGTATTAGATCTAAAGTTAGATGCATTTTTATTTTTAACATCAATACCTCATACATTAACGACAAATGATGTTACATTAACAAAACTAGAGGATACTAAAATTAGAAAGGAAATATATTACACCTTACATGCAAAAATATTACAAGAAGCTCCTGATAAATATGATGAATTCTATTTATACATAAATAAGCAAACTTTTCAAATTGAATATCAAGCAGAAAAACATGCACTTTCAGGAGGTCGTCCAACTTTTAAAAGGTATTATAATTATCGTACTATAGATGGTATCGGTTTTTCTGATTATTATTCATTTGGTATATTAAGAGATACCTTTAATTTAGAAAAAATGCATGTACTTTATGAATATGCAAACCTCAAAGAAATAGACAATACTGTATTAGACAGTATTAATGTAACCCTAAAATAAACGATTACTATCAAGAAAATTTACATTTCTTGACGCCATTATATAGTTTTATGCAAAAACAACTCCAAATATTCGGAACAAGAGCCATTATAGAAGCCATAGAAGCTGGAAAAGAAATAGATAAGATCTTTTTACAAAGAGGTCTTACAAATGCGCTTACAAGTGAGTTAAATACCTTAATCAAAAAAAAAGGAATCCAATTCTCTTATGTTCCTATAGAAAAACTTAATAAACTCACTCAACAAAATCATCAAGGAGCTATAGCAAATATTTCTCTTATTCATTTTACAGATTTTGAGACTCTTGTTACACGTACTATAGATTCTGGAGTCACTCCTCTATTTATTTTATTAGATCAACTTTCTGATGTTCGTAATTTTGGTGCTATTATACGTACAGCAGAATGTACAGGTGCGCATGGGATTATTATTCCTAAAAAGGGAGGAGCTCCTCTCAATGCAGTAGCTATAAAAACATCTGCAGGCGCAGCATTTAATATCCCTATTGCAAAAGTCGATCATATCAAAGACGCTATCTACTATCTCCAAGGTTCTGATATAAAAGTGATAGCAGCTACAGAAAAAACAGAAAACTCACTCTATTCAATGAATCTTAACCAATCTCTTGCTATTGTTATGGGTAGAGAAGATAGTGGTGTCTCACCAGGGGTTCTTAAAATTGTAGATGAAAAAGCAAAACTTCCATTAATGGGTACAATAGCCTCTTTAAATGTATCTGTTGCTTGCGGTGCCTTTTTATACGAAGTGGTAAGACAACGTCTTTAATCATGCTCTTGTTCGTTTTCTTTAGATTTCTCTTTAAAGAAATAACGTATTGTAGGTAAATCTTCGTTTACATTTATTTCATCTTCTTTTGGGAATTCTATAAAATTTCCATTTTCGTCAAAATGACGCATAAACGGATCTTCGTCTTCATTATACGTTTCCGACTCCCAGTTATATTTAGGAGGGGCCATTACGCTTTCGCGAAAGCGGAATCCTAATATCCCGCCAGCAATAAATCCAGCCAAATGCCCTTCCCATGAAATTTTTTCATCCATAGGTAATGTACCCCAAATCAAACTACCGTATAAAAAAACAACAAGTAATGATAATGCTATCAACCTATAATGCTTGGCCCGAATTCCTTTAAAAAATAAAAAAGATACTAAACCATAAATTACACCACTCATCCCAATATGATAGGAAGGCCTTCCTATAAGCCATGTACCTATACCACTTAAAAGGACTATCCAAAAAAGGACACGCCATGCTATTTTATTATAAAAATAAAAGAGAGCGACACTCAACACAAAAAGTGGAACTGTATTATGCCATAAATGTGAAGCTCCTGAATGAATAAAAGGAGAAAATAAAATACCTCGCATACCTACCAATGTTTTAGGCCGCACTCCATATTCTGTAAAATTAACTCCAAATCGTACCTCAACCCAATACACAATCCAAATAAACAATACGAATGCAATAGGATAAAGGATTACCCCATTGTAAAAAGTAAACGATTCTGATTGCGTCTTCATATCTATCTAAAAGCAAAGAATTGGCCAAATTTAATTTGGCGCAATATTGTCATCTTTTTAACCTTCAAAATACCTATTTTTATAATATGAATACACCGCTAGCCGAAAGATTGCGCCCACAAAAATTAGAAGATTATTTAAGTCAGTTGCACTTAATAGGTGAGAATGGCTCTTTACGGCAAGCACTTAATGCTGGGGTGATTCCATCTCTTATTCTTTGGGGACCACCTGGAATAGGCAAGACAACACTTGCCACTATCATAGCAAATGAATCAAAGCGCCCTTTTTATACCTTAAGTGCTATAAACAGTGGTGTAAAAGATGTACGAGAAGTAATAGATAAAGCCAAACAAAGTGGTGGATTATTCACACAAAAAAATCCTATTTTATTTATTGATGAAATTCATCGATTTAGTAAATCTCAACAAGATTCTTTACTTGGTGCTGTAGAAAAAGGATGGGTAACCTTGATAGGCGCAACTACAGAAAATCCAAGTTTTGAAGTAATTCCTGCCCTTTTGTCGCGCTGTCAAGTGTATATCCTCAATCCTTTCGGGAAAGAAGATCTTGAAGCCTTATTACAAAGAGCCATTGCAGAGGATGATGTTATAAAATCAAAAAAAATAACGCTAAAAGAAACTGAAGCTTTACTTCGATTAAGTGGTGGAGATGCTAGAAAGCTATTAAATATTTTTGAACTTATTATTACTACAGAAAGTACTAATGAAGTTGTTGTTACTAATGAAATGGTAATGGCAAAAGTCCAACAAAATACAGTTCTATATGATAAAACTGGAGAGCAACATTATGACATTATCTCTGCATTTATTAAGTCTATACGAGGCAGTGATCCCAATGGAGCAGTATACTGGCTTGCAAGAATGATAGAAGGTGGCGAAGATGTAAAATTTATTGCTCGTAGACTTATTATATCTGCTTCTGAAGACATAGGAAATGCAAATCCTACAGCACTAGTTGTTGCTACAAATTGTTTTCAGGCTGTTAATACTATAGGATATCCAGAAGCACGTATCATTTTAAGCCAGTGTGTAACCTATCTAGCGAGTTCTGCAAAGAGCAATGCATCATATATGGCTATTAAAAAAGCACAACAATTAGTGAGAGAAACTGGTGATTTACCTATTCCTCTTCATCTCCGCAATGCACCCACAAAATTGATGAAAGATTTAGGCTATGGAGAAAACTATAAATATGCTCATGACTACCCTGGGAATTTTATAGATCAGGAATTCTTACCTGAAGCTATATCAAACACAAAATTATATGATCCTGGGACTTCTAGTAGAGAAAAATCTCTTAGAGAATTTCTTAAACTTCGATGGAAAGATAAATATAAGTACTAAGCTATTTAAAAGTAACTACCTGAATATCAGAACCATTAACTCCTGCAATTAGTAATTCTTTTCCTAGTCCTTTATGTATCAAGTGAAGAAGGCTCTTTGCATTTCCATCAATGAATAATCCTGATTTAGAAAAAGGCAATGCGTTGTATCCATCTTTTTGATTTGAAATCAAAACCATTCCATTACCTGCATCATAACGTGGAGTTTCTACTTCAGTCTCATAAATATTACCCAGTAAGATAGCATCTTCATACCCATCATCATTGATATCTTTTATAACAACATCCAGTATAGGAAATGACTGTGCTTCCGAAGGTAGTAAAGACACTGTAAATGTTCCATCGCCATTATTCATAAGTAATTTTGAAGAAAACGTAGTGACTTCACGTTGATAGGCTGTTTTAAGCTTATCTCCATAAATATCATCTAATGTTGCATTTGCAAACTCATTATAGGTTTCAAACTTTTCTGATATAAAAGGCATTTGTTGTGTAGAGCATTCTTTCCCTCTTGCAGGAACATAATTTCCATTGTATGCATTACTCAAAACAAGATCGAAGGTGCCGTTATCATCAAAATCTGAAGCAAATACCTTAAAGGGGCTTTTACTACTTGCTTTATATTTTATATTATCGCCTATATTACCTACGATATAATCTGGATACCCATCTTTATTTACGTCGGTTTCTTTAATACTGTACCACCAACCTTTTTCTGTATTAAGTCCCAAGTCGTCTGATATTTCTGTAAAAACGTTGTTCTCATTTTTAAAAATTCCAATATGAGACCACTCTCCCACTGCTATAAAATCTATATCACCATCTATATCAATATCTGTCGGTATTACTTTATTTACAATCCCAAATTTCATTAATTCTGGAGCTACTGTAGCTGTTACATCTACAAAGGTTCCTTTATCATTTCTATATATATGAGAGGGAGCACTTACTGGAAAATGCTGTGGTTTAATACGATCTCCTATTATAATATCAGAATCTCCATCGCCATCGTAGTCTAATAATGCAATAGATTTACTAGAGTTTAGGTTTGTATCATTCTCTATGAAGATTCCTCTTGTGAACTCGCCGTTCCCATTATTTTTATAATACCGGTTCTGATAGGTTGTAGATTGGGGTTTAAATGCATTTCCCCCACTTACTATAATAAGATCTAAATCACCGTCATCATCGGCATCAAAAAATACGGATTCCATATCTTCATGGACAGCATCATTTTCAAAAGCTATTTGAGTACTCTCTTTAAAACCAGTAGCATCTTGTATAAATAGTTTTCCCGATTGTCCCGAAGCACCTCCAACAAAAACATCTTCAAGGCCATCGCCATTTACATCTGCTTTTGATAAAAAGGGGCCCATCGTAGATTGTTTATATGGCAATAATACTTCAGACGCAAAGTCATTATATTCATTTTCTTTATGTATAAAGTTCAATCCATATGTCGAGGAAGTATTCGCAAAGGCATGTTGCGTTTTGTCTTCTGCATCAAATCTGGCAATCCCATTCATACGTGCCTCTTTTTCCTCAAAATGTACAACCGAATTAACAGCTACATCAGTACGTTCTTCTTTTTTTCCAGAAAGCCACTGTACAGTTATTTTATCAATTTTGGAATGGTTTCCAAGGCCAAAATGAGCACTATTTTCAGTTGCAGAAAGATATCCTTTAGCACGTTTAGATTCATATATCTGAGTCTGTCCATTATATGCAATGGTAACCTTAGCAAAAGACTCTGAACTATCTCCGTCCAATGTAACTCTTACATAATTACCTGTTTCTTTTTCTACAGCCGTATTTTTAAATAAAAAAGCCGTATCGTCTATATTATTAACTACTAGTTCCAGATCTCCATCATTATCAAGATCTGCATAAGCACCTCCATTAGAATAGGATGCTATAGCTAACCCCCATTGATAGCTTTTATTTTTAAAATGAAGATCCCCATTATTATGAAACATAATATTACTGAGTTTCTCAGTAGGCATAGCATCATATAATTTTTGTTTTACCTCTATAGGTACTTTCCCATTAAATGCCTTTTGGGTATCTCTGACTTGTTTCTGAATGTCGTTATCAAGAGCATAGCGCCTGTATCCGTTTGTCACATACACATCTTTGTAACTATCATTATCTAAATCTGTAATAAGGCCTGCCCAACTCCAATCTGTCTTTGCCATTTTTGCTTGATGGACAGCATTATTAAAATGGTTATTACCCATATTCAATTGTAATGAATTGAACATATACTGATGTTGAAACCCAAAATCATCTACCAGCATTGAAAAACGATCTTCGTCCATACTAGCCATAAGTGTCTTAGATCGCACATGATCACTTGCTGCCATGTCAAGAACGAAAATGTCTTGTAAATTATCATTATTAATATCGGCAATATCTACACCCATTCCAAAAAATGATACTTGATTTGTAAAGTCTTTAATACGATCAGAAAAAGTTCCGTTTCCATTATTGATATACATAACATCTGGTACATAATAGTCATTTGCTACATAGATGTCTAGCCATCCGTCATTATTAATATCACTTACAGTAATTCCTAATCCAAATGCAGGTCTAAGCAATCCGGCTTTTTCTGTAACTTTACTATAGGTAGTTCCGTTATTTTGATATAGTTGCACACTACTCTTCTCTAGATTTTTACGAATTTTCATACTCGCAAAAAATCGTTGAGGGTCTAATCCGTAGAATTCATTCTCATTAGACACCACACAGTCAAGGTCTCCATCATTATCATAATCAAAAAAAACAGATTGTGTACTGATCCCTGTATCATCGAGATTGTATTCTTGTGCGCTTTCGCGAAAGCGGTTATTCTTTAAATTAATGTAGAGTACATTTTTTCTATTCGGTGCTTGTCGTGGCCCTCCTTGAGAAACATAAATATCAAGCCAACCATCATTATTAATATCGACAAAAGTGACTCCATTTGCCCATTGTTTTCCAACATTAATCCCCGCAGTTTCTGAAATATCTTCAAACTGTAAATTTCCTTTATTGAGATATAGTTTATTATCTACTTGATTACCCGCAAAAAAGATATCCTGTAATCCATCATTATTAATATCGGCAATACCTACGCCAGCACCATTATAGAAATAATCAAAATCAAAAAGGTTTTCTAACGATGATACATCTTCTTTAAGTGTGTTAGAAAAAGTAATTCCACTATCATCTGATGATATAGACTCAAAAAGATTACGAGTGTTATCAACCGTTGTTGATTCTGATGTGGTAATTTCTTTTTCTTCTTTTTTATCTTCTCCACCACAGCTCCATAAGAAAAGAGCTATTCCTATGGTTAAAAGTAATTTCATTAGTTCTTTGTAAATATCATTTGTACAGTACCGATTCCTTTTATCTCACGATCTACAATAAATGTATTATTCTCAAATCTCCCTATACCTTCAAACTGGCTAGTTTTTACTTCATAAGTTGTATCATCCTTTAATATAGCAGTACCAATCTTTGTCTTCCCTTCAAAAATAGCTACGTTATTTTCTTCGACAATAAGATCATAAAACCCATCAGAACTTTTATATGCCCCTATGATAGATGAAGATTCTTTAGTATTAAGAGAAACTTCTTCATTTACTGAGATTGTTTTTACTTCTTCTTGATTTACAGAAGTATTGGTATCATTCTCAACATTGACTACAACCTCATCTTTTTTTGTAGTGTTGCTAGAACCTGAAGCTCCATTGTATTTATATTTTAATTCCTCTATAGACACAAATGCATTACGTAAAGCTTCATGATAGGCTCTTTTAAAGTCTTTATCTTTACTTTTTCCTTGTTCAGAGATAAAAATAATCTCTCCATTACAGTCCTTTAAAATGACTTTAAACTTTGCAGTAAGAAAACTTGACTTACTTTCTACATCCGCATATAATGCATTACAACTACCTACTTCTAATCCAAAAGGCATTTTATCCCGTTCTCTATAAGAGTCAAAACCATATTTATTAAATAAAAACTGGGTTAAAGAATTAAGTTGATAAGCATCTATACTTTTTGCAAAATCATATTTTTCAGGGATAATTACATATTGATAATCATTTATATTTTGAGAAAATGTTTGTAGAATTGATATAGAAAATAGAAAAAAGAAAATCAAATACTTCATTACTGTTTATTTAGGGTCAAAAACTAGCTGAAATCCAAATTGTACAGAGGCACTCTGTGCCTTTGCTAGATTGGCATAATCTAGTATATTATCTGTGGCAAGATAAACATTAAATTTGTTAATTTTTGTTGAAAATAACAGCCCTATGTTCCGACTTGAAAACGTATCGTATGTATATGAGATTTTAGTCCTTAAAAAACGGCCCCAAGACTTGTCAAAATAAGCAGTTACTGCTCCTTGTATATGCTCAGGCCTCTTTATACTATACCATTGTATCCCTACATTATTAGCATAGCGATCTATACCACTATTTGTACAATCACAATCCCCATTTAGATTTGTACCAAAACCACGATTTATAGAAGCATTAAATTTTACAGGTCTCCAGGTCGTATATGAATTTTCTAATTCATCTTCATATGGGACTTGATCTTCAAACTCATCTTGAAATTCTTCCCAATATTCTGTAGTAGACCCACCATCTAATAGTGCCGGAAATTCAAGTTCTATTCCATCTATTGTATGTGTTCCAGATAATCTATAATTCCTAAGATCTTTTGTATGAAAAATTGCTCCTATATCTATAAGACTGGCAGTAGCTGTCCAATACTCATTAAATGTATATGTACCCCCTATGTCAAATCCTATACCCAAGTTATTACTTAAGATAGCCCTTCCTAATAGACTACCAGCACCAGCATCATCGTCTATTAAAGAACGTAGTCCCGACGTATTAGCAGTTACATCTGCTCCATTTATCTCATGGCGATAAAAATTAGGACCATCTGGTGTAGTCCTTGTAATAAAATTACCTTGATTATCAGTACTGTTAATGTTTGCAATACTCATGTATAATTTTGCTCTTGCTCCTAATCGTAATTTTTTAGAAATGGCCTTATTCATCCCAAAATGATAGACAGAGATAACCTCAGCAGCTACAGAAAGATCTGAAAATTTAAAAGGAATATCTATATAATCTGCATTGCCCTCATAAGCAAGTACTGCAAGATCTTTAGGAAAATAAACAACAACATCTGCTTCTTGATACATCCCTGCAGAATAATATACTTTGTTAAATTCATTTTTCCACCCAAAAGAGAATACTTCTAATTGTTCATTGACTACAAAAGTATCCCTATTATCAAGATCAAAAATAGCTTGTCTAATTCGATTATTTATATCACCTCCTTCTTGAAAAATATCATATGTACTTATTCCTGAAGATCCAGCACCTATAGATATTCCAGAAAAAAGAGGAATTCCTATATGCTTTTCAAAAACAATAGAAGCACCCGGATTACTCATCAAAGATTGAGGCAAGTCATCTACATTATATAGCAGTTGTTTATTCTGACTATACAATTGAGCCATACAAAGGCTTAAAACAGTAAATACAATAATCCTCATATTAAAAATCTCCAAATTCAAGTGAATAAATCGCCTTGCTTTGTAGGGATAGCTCACCATCTATAGGTGCTTCATTAGACATAAGAATTAGTTCATTAGCAAGTTGTATAGAACTTCTGATTGCTGCCAGCTCCTCATCATCTAAGGTATCTGTAAATGATGTTTGTGTTGGAGTTCCATCTGTAGATGGAGCCACTTCAAATTCAATAGTATATTGAGGTACTCCTGCATTATTCAAAAATACAGATCGATTGATAAGCGATTGCTCAAAAGTATTGTCTATCTGAAATAAAAACTCAATCTCTTTTAGATTTTCTCTAACAAATTCATCGTTTAAAAATTCTAATCGAGTGGTATCTCTCACGGTAAAATTGGCATCCGGGAGTTCTTCTTCTACAAAATCTACAGCTTCTATAGTAAAAAAAATAAGGTCTGCATCGACTCTTGGCGTAATTCGTATCTCATCAGCCTGATCAAAGTCTACATCGTCTACACATGCATATGATATGCAACATAGTATAATGCATATAAAGAGACTTATAATTCGTAAGGTAGGTTTCATGTCTTGGGGTATTATGAAATCTTAACGTTTGTAAATAAGCGATATTGTTATAAATACTTTCTTATATCTAACAAATTATCTACTACAATTTGTGAAGAAGGCATTTGCAATTTATGATAATTAAAACAAATAGTTTTCATTCCCAGACGTTTAGCACCTAATATATCGGCTTCATAGGTATCTCCTATCATCATACTTTGAGTGGCAGAGGTGTTTCCAGTTTGGAGTGCCATTTCAAAAATATGAGGGTGTGGTTTTTTAACACCTGCAGCTTCACTAGTAGTCACCGTATCAAAATAGGCTTTGATATTTGAACGTTCTAATTTTGTCATTTGTACTTCCTGAAAACCATTTGTAATTATATGTAGCTTATACTTTCCCTTTAAATAATCTAATAGTTCTTCTGTTCCATCAAAAAGAAAATTATGTTCTGGCAGATATGTAATATAATCTTCCGAAAGTATATCTATTATATCATCTGTAAGAAATATTCCAAGAGCATCAAATGACTTTTTAAACCTTCCATAACGTAACTGTGCTTTTGTAACTCTATCTTCTCTATACCATTTCCAGTATTGAAAATTAATGGGGGAATACGTTTTTAAAAATACCTCCAAGTCAATAGCTATATTATGGATTTCAAAAATTTTGGCGAAAGCCAATCCTGAATTTCGATCAAAATCCCATAGGGTATGATCTAAGTCAAAAAAAATATCGGTTATCTCTCTACTCATTTAATGTTACTATTGATCTAAATATTTTTTTGCAATGAATGTTTACCAAATCTGAATTTGAAAAATTAATCAAAATATTCCCTTCTACAGACTTTACAGCATGTTGTATCTTCTCTAGTCCTACCCTGTCTATTGTTTGTCTCACTGGGTCTATGATTTCACTTATATGTATACAGAAAGGATGAAGTACTAGCGGCGTTTGCATTTCATAATCTAAATCATAGAAAAGAAAAGGGCTACACGTACCCGCTCTAAAACCCGATACATCAGGATATCCCATTGTATAGTCTTCTAAAATCTCTTGATCTAATAGATCTCGATAACTATATGGCAAAGTAAGTCTATAATCGGCAATTTTTGCTCTTCTAAGTGGTCTATTTGTAATATGTTCAATACGCTTTTTCTCTTCTTTAAGAACCGTTATAGATTGAGATGCACTCTTAGATACTAATAAGCCTACATAAGAATAATCACCTACCATTTTGAGTAGTGACATAAAACTACGTTTACTATGTTTTATATTTTTACTCTCTTCTGAGTAATTTCCTAACTCAAAAAACAACACAAACTTTTCTGATGCTTGCTTTTGAATATTTACAAGCCAACTGAATACATCATAGGGATCCTTTCGTAATCCTAACAATACTTGAGTTCGTATAAAAAGTTGTTTTATTCTAAATTTAAAAAAATCACGTCCATATCCTCCTATAGTCCTCAAAAAACCTACTTTTTTAAAAGCAAATGCTTGTGGAACATTTATAATTACTTTTGTCGTAGGGGTAGGTTCATGTATTATACTATTTGGAAAGATATTCTTTAGAATTTTTTTAAACCTTATCACCCATATATCTACAACGGGACGATCTATAAAATGATGTTTATAAGCAATACTTTCACTCGCTAAAAACCTTCCTTCACTATCTTTAACATGAGGTAAATACTCTTCATAACGACTCAACAAATAAAAGGAAGCTCCAAAAATATCAAAAGGAATCAACGCATTTATATCCTTTGTAAAAAAGAAGCAAGGGACACCTTCCCAGTCTTGTACTTTAATCTCTACATCTAGAATTCCTTGTTCAAAAAGCAACTCTGTAGCTTTTATATGTAATTCATCACCTAACTGTTTATATGTATATGATAACTTAGGTCCATCATGTGCTACAAAGTCTTCTATTTTTGATGTAAAAGAAATAGGAATTTGTAACATTCGAACACAGACATGCTTAAAAATATAAGTAACCCTAGGTGTAATTTTATGGGTATATATAAGAAGCATGAAAATAATTAAGTGTTATAAAATGCCTTCGTCGGCAAAGCTAAAATACGTCTTTTCAGTAATAATAATATGATCCAAAATTTTGATATCAAGACTTGTTGCAGCTGTTTTAAGTTTTTGTGTAAGTTCTTTATCAGATGCGCTTGGTGATATTGCTCCAGAAGGGTGGTTATGCACGAGTACAAGTCCTACTGCACCTAGTTCCAGTGCATTCTTAAAAACTACACGTACATCGACAAGAGTTCCTGTGAGTCCCCCTTTACTTAATTGTTGTTTTTGTAATATTTTATTAGAGTTATTAAGGTAAACAATCCAAAATTCTTCATGAGAAAGATCTCCTATAATAGGATGTAATAACTCAAAAACAGAAGCAGATGATGTGATACGCTTTCGCGAAAGCGCATCGCTACCATTTCTTCTTCTTCCTAATTCAAGAGCGGCAGCTATTGACACGGCTTTAGCTTCTCCAATACCTTTAAACTGCATTAAGTCTTTTATAGATAACTTTCCTAATTCTGAAAGATTATTAGACGCAGATGCTAGTATACGCTTACTTAATCCTACGGCGCTTTCATCTCGATTGCCTGAACTTATAAGAATAGCAATAAGCTCTGCGTCCGAAAGAACAGTACGCCCTTTACTCAACAATTTTTCGCGCGGTTGATCGTCTTCTGACCAGTTTTTTATAGAAAAGGATTGAGCTTTTTTTAACATACTGATTTTTTAAAATAAAGATTGTACTTTTAAAAGTAAGATAATTACTACCTAAGATCGTAAAAATAATACAAACATCAACTCTTATGAAATCACTTTTTGACACTGAAGCTTATCAAGAAATAAAAGGTAGAATAGAAACATTATCGTCTAAGAGCACCCCAGCGTGGGGAAAAATGAATGTAGGGCAAATGGTTACCCATTGTCAATTTCCACTTAAAGTAGCACTTAGTAATAAACCAAGAAAGCACAAATGGAATCTTGTTGGGTTTTTATTTAAAAAATCACTCTACAATGACAAACCTTGGAGGCAAGGACTACCTACAGCAAAGCTTGCAAAAATAACAGATGAACGTGATTTTGATAAAGAAAGAGCAACTTTACTCTCTATGGTAGATGCTTTTTACGCAAAAAAGGAACAAACAGAATGGCAACCTCATCCTATGTTTGGTACATTTACACCTCAACAATGGGGACAACTAGAATACAAACATCTAGATCATCATTTAAGACAGTTTCAGGTCTGATATATTTTAAACAATCTCCTTGACTTCCTCAAAATCTAGCCCTCCATAATTACCACTACTCATGAGTAAAAGAGAAGAGTTTTCAAGTTTTTGTTTAAAAAGGAATGCCTTAAATTCTGATGGGTCTGTATAGATTATCAAATCTTCTCTTTGAAAAGCATCAGCTATTTGTTGTTTTGTAACTTTCTCTAATTTCTTTATTTCTACCGCATGGGGAGAATAAAAAACAACAGCGACATCTGCTGCTACTAGGGCACCTTTATATTCTTTAAGAAATTCGGCATTCAGGCTACTATACGTATGTAGTTCCAAACAAGCAACTAGCGTTCGGTCTGGGTATTGCTCTTTTACTGCTTTGGTAGTCGCAGCTACTTTTGAAGGGCTATGTGCAAAATCTTTATAGGCAACATTTGATACACTTTCTGCAATCTTTTCTAATCGTTTTGACGCCCCTTTAAATGTAGCAATAGCTTCATAAAAATCTTCTTCTACCACTCCCATATGCTGACAGATCCATTTTGCCCCAGCTAGGTTATTTAAATTATGTTTCCCAAAAACTTCTATAGGCATTAGTCCATCTGGAGTATCTAGTAATGTCTCGCCATCTACAACCTCATATATAGGAGTTTTATATGGATACTTTTTGATATGTGCTGTCGCATTATCAACCACTTGTACCACAGCAACATCTTCTGTATTATATATCATTGCACCACCGCTTGTAACACTATCTACAAAAATCTGAAACTGATCTACATAATTTTCATAAGTAGGAAAAACATTTATATGGTCCCACGCTATACCACTTATCAACGCGATATTAGGTTTATATAGATGAAACTTAGGGCGTCTATCTATAGGGCTACTCAAGTACTCGTCGCCTTCTAGAACGATAAAATCATTTTCTTCCGTAAGATGTACCATCGTATCAAACCCTTCCAATTGGGCACCTACCATATAATCTACTTCTTTATCCCAATAATGCATAACATGCAATATCATAGATGTAATAGTGGTTTTCCCATGAGAGCCGCCTATAACAACTCTTGTTTTATTCTTAGACTGTTCATATAAATATTCTGGATAGGAATAAATCGTGATTCCAAGTTCCTGAGCTTTTAAAAGTTCAGGGTTATCTATTTTTGCATGCATGCCTAATATAACAGCATCAATATCTGATGTGATCTTTTCTGGGAACCAACCAAATATTTCAGGCAACAGCCCGTATTTTGCAAGTCTTGATTTAGAAGGCTCAAAAATAGTATCATCACTCCCTGTTACTTGATATCCCTTATGATGTAAAGCTAAAGCTAGATTGTGCATTGCTGCACCTCCGATAGCTATAAAATGTACGTTCATTCTTAGTAGTTGTAGTTATTCAAAAATAAGATTTCTCAATGAAGAATATATAAAGTAATCCATGAGATTTCTGGAAAACTCAAAAACAAAGATCCCTCTTGATAAAAATACTCTTTAGAAGTCATTAGACTCTATGGAATATTTAAATACTTGTGTGTTTGTAATGAAATTTTCCATTTTGGATTTGCCATTACATAATCTACAATAAGCGGAATCATTTTCTCACGAACGCTCCATTCGGGTTGTAAAAATAACATACAGTCCTCTCCTACTTTTGCAGCATGCGTTTCTGCAAAAGCAAAATCACTTTTGTTATATACGATTACTTTGAGTTCATGTGCTTTTTGAAGAACTTCAGGTTTAGGAAGCATTCTTTTTTTGGGAGAAAGACAGATCCAATCCCATGTTCCTGACAATGGATATGCTCCTGATGTTTCTATATGCACTTTTAATCCTTTGGCTTTTAGTTTTCGCGTAAGCGGTTCCATATCCCACATTAATGGTTCCCCTCCTGTAATAACTATTGTATCACTATATCTAGTAGCATTTTCTACAATAGCATCGGCCTCAGTAGGAGGATGTATAGCTGCATCCCAACTCTCTTTCACGTCACACCAATGACATCCTACATCACAACCGCCTATACGTATAAAATAAGCTGATGTCCCAGTATGAGCGCCCTCTCCTTGAATAGTATAAAACTCTTCCATTAAGGGTAATAATTCTCCTAAATCTACTCGAGACTGTATGGCTTCTTTTGTCATAGACTACAAAAATACGAAGTACAAACTATCAAACAGAAAATAGTATCTAAAAAGAAGAAACTATTTTTCAGATCTTGAAGCAAGTCTAATAGCCGATATCAAAGCCACTCCACAAGCAATGGCTAGTACCAGAAAACTTAATCGTAAACTAGATATATCTGCCAGAAATCCCATACTGGCAGGTGCCGCTATAAACCCTACAAATCCAAAACCTGCTACAAAAGAAATACCCTCAGAAGAAGACACTCCTTTTGCTTTCCCCGCTAGTCTAAATAACTCAGGGATGATCACAGAAAACCCAATCCCTACAAGTCCAAAACCTAAAAAAGTAATAAATACGGTACTCATTAGAATGCCTATATATCCTAAAATAGCAATAACACACCCTCCTATAATAATTTTTAAAGACCCAAACCGAGTACTAATAGCATCCCCAAAAAAACGTCCTAATGTCATAGCCGCACTGAATATAACAAACCCTAACCCTGCCATCCATTCGGCAGTTATATGAACAATATCTTGAAGATATAATTTGCTCCATTGTTCAATGGCTCCTTCGCTTCCCATAACAATAAAACCAATAATGGTGAGCCCTAATAGTGGTTTTACTAATCCCCAGTTAAACCGTTCTTTATTTTCAGAAACAACACTTTGAATTTTAAGATACTGCTTTACGAGTAAGAGATTTGTAATAATTACAAAAACGGCAGCTAGTATCATATGATAAACAGGAACTGTCACATGTTCTATAAACAAGCTACCTATACCTGCTCCCACTACTCCTCCCAGGCTAAAAAACCCATGAGCAGCACTCATAATATTGACATTATCTTCTACCTCAATATCAGATACTAAAGCATTCATAGAAATATCTGTAAAACTGGAGGCAGTACCCGTAATAAATAAAGACGCACATAAAATACCATACGTAGGCGCAACCATTGGAATTAAAAAAAGCAAAGGGAATAGAATAATACCTACAATAGTAGCTTTCCCTACTCCAATAAAATGCACAACTCTAGATGTAAATGTAATTCCACCAAGAACTCCTAGTGCATAGCAGAATAATGCAATTCCTAAATCCCCATCATCTATGCTCAATTTTTCCTTAATCCTAGGAATATACAAAACCCAGGTTCCTAGTATTATATTGAGAGATGCAAAAACCCAAACAGGTCCAAAATAGCGCTTATTTTTTAAAATAATAAGTAGTGAATTCATCACCATAAAACTAGGAAATCAATATAAATACTTCTCTTAATTTTAAAGAATTCTACGCAAACGTTTGCGGTTTTTACTTTATCAATCGATGGATAATCCTTATTTTTATCCAACTAAGAATTCCTGATGAATACATCCAAAATTACCTATAAAAATACACTCGCTTTTGCGAAATCATTAGACACACAAGATCCTTTATCGCATTATAGAGAGCGGTTTTATCTTCCTGAAGATTCTGATGGAAACCCTCTTATTTATATGTGTGGTAATTCCTTAGGGTGTCAACCCAAGTCCGTAGCACACTATTTAGAGCAAGAACTTAATGATTGGGCAAATCTAGGTGTTGAAGGACATTTTGAAGCCGAACATCCATGGATGCCATACCATGAGTTCCTAAGTAAGCAAATGGCAGAGATTGTAGGAGCCCTTCCTAGTGAAGTTGTTATTATGAATACATTGACTACCAATCTCCACCTTATGATGGTATCCTTTTACACTCCTACCCCAGAACGTCACAAAATCATTATCGAAAGTGATGCTTTTCCTTCAGATCGATACGCTGTAGAAAGCCAAATACGTTATCATGGGTTTGACCCATCAGAAAGTTTGATTCTATGGCAACCTCGAGAAGGAGAAGAATTATGCAGGTATGAAGACCTTGAAGCTCTTGTAAAAAAACATGGAAATAGCATCGCTTTATTCCTTATTGGAAATACAAATTATTACTCAGGTCAATTCTATCCTATAAAAGCAATTACAGAACTCGGACATGCAAATGGAAGTACAGTAGGGTTTGATCTAGCACATGGAGTTGGAAATATTATGCCAGAACTTCATGAGAATGGTCCTGACTTTGCCGTATGGTGTACCTATAAATATCTTAATTCTGGACCAGGAAGTCTTGGAGGTTGTTTTGTACATGAGCGTCATCATCACAACACATCAATACCCCGATTTGCAGGATGGTGGGGACACAATAAAGATACACGCTTTAATATGAGACATGGTTTTGACCCCATCCCTACTGTAGAAGGATGGCAATTATCAAACCCTCCTATATTATCTATGGCTGCTGTACGAGCATCCTTAGATATTTATGCAGAGGCGGGAATGAAGGAAATACGTTCAAAATCAATCTTACTTACTGGCTATCTTGAGTATTTACTGGACGACCTGGATAACGATCGTATTGCGGTTATCACACCTCGAGATCCAGAAAAACGAGGCTGTCAGTTATCTATTCAAGTAAAAAATGCCGATCGTAGTTTACATGATCAACTTACCAAAACTGGAGTTATATCAGATTGGAGAGAGCCCGATGTCATTAGAGTAGCTCCTATTCCCTTATACAATAGTTATGAGGATGTATATGAGCTCGTAATGCGTCTCAAATCTATATTAACGTAAAGCCATTACACTTAGAAATGTACATACCCAACATCTATAAAAACGAAAATCCTGAAGAAATACGTTCTTTCTTAAAAGCTAATAGCTTTGGGATCTTAGTAACCAATAAAGATAATCAATCACTTGCTACACATATCCCCCTAGAATTTACCCAAAAAGAAGATGGAACAGATATCTTACATGCGCATATTTCTAAAGCAAATGAACAAGTAGCCCACCTTATAGATGGCACAGAAGTCTTATGCATTTTTAATGGCCCTCATAGTTATATCTCCAGTAGTTGGTATGACTTTGAAGAAGTCCCTACCTGGAATTATATCGCTGTTCATGTACGAGGTGTTTTAAAGATATTAGATAAAGAAGGGGTATGGAACTCTATCAAGTTATTGACCGATAAGTATGAATCTGGACAATCAGCACCAGTTCGCATGGAGGATCTTTCAGAAAAAACAATGCGCCAAATCAATGGGGTAATAGGGTTTGAAGTAGCTATAAAATCTATAGAGGCTGCCTACAAGCTTTCTCAAAACAGAGATGATAAAAACCATGATGCTATTGTTGCGCAATTAGAAGCAAATGGAAAGTCGCAAGAGATAGAAGTTGCAAAAGAAATGAAAAAACAAAGAGGAGATAAATCCTAAGTATAATTCCCACAAATTATGAGTCTAAAACCATCACAACATATACTTATCATAGGCGCAGGTCTCTGTGGTTCATTATTAGGATTACGTATGGTACAACGCGGGTATAAAGTCTCAATTGTAGAAAGACGACCGGATCCTCGTAAAGTACATCAAGATGCTGGACGTTCTATAAACTTAGCTTTTTCCGATAGAGGAATGAAAGGAATTCGTCTGGTAGGGTTGGAAGAGGAAGTCCGTAAACTCTGTATCCCTATGAATGGGCGTATGATTCATGATAGGCAAGGAGACACTTTTTTCAGTCCTTATAGTGGTCGTGCAGATGAGTATATCAATTCCATTTCAAGAAGTGACCTCAACATTATGCTACTGGATGCCGCCGATCGTTTTGAGGACCTTACGATTTATTTTAATCTAAGCTGTAAAAATGTAGACTTAGAAAACGCAACAGCAACTTTTAAAGAATATACAACAGGTAATCTACATAGTTTTTCTGGAGATATTATTTTAGGTACAGATGGAGCTGGTTCTGTACTTCGTAAAAGCATGTATTTAAGCAAGCAGTTCTTATTTAGCTTTTCACAAGAATATTTAGGACATGGATATAAAGAATTATCTATTCCAGCTACAGAAAACGGAGGGTATCGCACAGAAAAAAATGCATTGCACATATGGCCTAGAGGCCGAGATATGATCATTGCATTGCCTAACTTAGACGGAAGTTTTACAGTTACTTTATTTCTGGATTATAAAGATGCTCCAGATAGCTTTGCATCCTTAACTACTCCTGAAGCTATTAAAGAGTATTTTACTCGACAATTTCCAGATGCAGTAGCATTGATGCCCAATCTCATACAAGAATTTCAAGAGAACCCAACTGGCCCCTTAGGAACGATAAAATGTAGTCCATGGCATTCTTATGGAAAAACTTGCTTGCTTGGAGACGCAGCACATGCAATTGTACCCTTCTATGGACAAGGAATGAATGCCAGTTTTGAAGATGTTGTTGTTTTTGATGAAGCCCTCAATGAATTTGAAGGAGATTGGAATGCTGTATTTACAGGGTATGAAAAGGCTCGTAAAAAAGACACAGATGCTATTGCTGATCTTGCGGTAGATAATTTTTATGAAATGAAAGAGCATACTGCAAATCCATTATTTCAAGAAAAACGCAAACTTGAAACTGCTTTTGAAAAAGAATTTCCTGAGGATTACTATTCTAAGTATAGTCTGGTTACTTTTAATGAGCATATAGGGTATCGCGAGGCCATGTTACGAGGTCGCGCTCAAGACAAAGCTATTCTTAATCTTATAGATGATGGCGCATTACCTGATGAACTTTCCTTGAAAGCCAAATTAAAAAAAGTACAACAAGAAACCAATGATATATTGCATGATGATGCAATCATTAAAAATTCATAGCTATGAGTAGTAATTTAGTAGAAGGGAAAGCTACCCCAAGAGGAGCCTATCCACATGTAAAACGAGTAGGTGATTTTATATTTATTTCAGGCACTAGCAGCAGGCTTCCTGATAATACATTTGCAGGTGTTCATACTATAGATGGTATGGGGACAATGCGCTTGGATATTCGAGAGCAAACTCGGGCCGTATTAGAAAACATAAAAGACTATCTCGCTACCGAGGGAGCTACAATGGAAGATGTTGTAGATGTCACTTCTTTTCTGGTAAACATGAATGACTTTGCTGGATATAATGAGGTTTATGCCGAGTATTTCAAGGCATCTACAGGTCCTGCACGTACCACCGTTGCTGTACATCAGTTACCACATCCTAATCTTGTTGTAGAAATTAAAGCGATGGCTTACAAACCTCTGTAGCCTTAAAGTATAATCCTGTCATGTACAAACTCATCTGCACAGATATAGATGGAACTTTACTCAATACAGACCGTTACTTGAGTGATGGGACGATTTCTGCTTTCGCGAAAGCGAACCTATCCACCATCCTTGCCTCCTCACGAATGCCGAGTGCTATGTATTACTTACAGGAAGGGCTTGGCATTTTAGAACAACCTCTCATCGCTTATAATGGAGGCCTTATACTAGGAACAAAAGGAAAGGTTATTGAAAGTAATACCTTATCTATAGATATTTTAAAAACATTGATATCACACCATAATAACTACACTTATAACCTTAGTATTTATAGTCATGATCATTGGTTTACTGACAAAGAAGATGTATGGAGCTTACGCGAAATTAATAATACCAGAGTCACTCCTGCATACCAAACAGCTACAGAGAGTTTTGAATTTCTAAAAACAAAAAGCTTAGGAATCCATAAATTGATGTGTATGGGAAGTTCTTCAGAAATAGATAGTATTGTCACATTCCTCTCACCCATATTTGGAGATCATGTACACCTATACAGATCAAAAGACACCTATCTGGAAATCACTCCAAAATACATAGATAAAGCTAAGGCATTACAAACACTCCTAGAAAAAGAATTTGATTTTGGAATGGAAAAAGTAATTGCTTTTGGAGATAATCATAATGATGATACCCTAATCAAAAGTGCTGGTCTTGGGATAGCAGTTGCAAATGCCACAAACGCATTAAAAAAGCTAGCAGATTATATAAGCCCTTTTACTAATAAAGAAGATGCAGTTGCTAAGGCTATTGAAAAACATATTACACTATTGTAAATAATACAACTGTTGCTTTTTAAAAATCAAAATCTTCTATGTATTGTTCTTTTCCTTGTATCTTAAAAACCAATTCTGTTACCTCTCCTGCTCCTTCAAAATTATACACGATACCTACTATCTTTTTATGAAGATCAGGTAGATCTATCGCAAATACATTTTTATCATCTACTGCAAACATAAGTTGTCGATCTTCTGTATAGCAACGTACATTGACAGATTTATTAATATCTACACCAAACCCTGATAGATCTAGTGTTTTTCCATCAAACATAATATCATATGCTCTGACCGAGAGTTCGGATGTACATCCTTTTAAGGACAATGGTATTACAATAGCTCCTCCTTCATAAAGAATGGCTATTCGTACATTCTTGCAAATATTGATTCCTGTAGTACTAGTATTTTTTACTGAAGTAAACATATCAAAATCATCTGTATATATCTCTCCAAAAGAATGTACTCTATAAAAACCTATCCATTTCTCGTCAATTTGTGGATTTACTCCATATAATGATAGTATATCTTCAGATATAGCAATACCATTTTCTGATTTGATATCGTTAGTATTAAGATATAGAGGTGATGGATCTCCTTCAATAACACCTAACCAATCTTTATTCTGGATATATAAATCTTCCTCTTTCATAATAGAATCATTAATAACGAGTTTGGCTTTAAAATATCCAGGACGATAGTAAATACTCGTTGCAATAGAATCTTCCTTATTGATAGTTGTTCGTTTTCTTTTATCCCAATTTTGTTGGATTTCGACTATAGCATTTTCTGGTGCATCAGAGGTATCATATTTAAAAACTACCGAATTTGGTATTCCATCGGATACCGTCTTAGTGGTAAACAGAACATCCATTTTTAAAGGAGTGGATTTATTTTTTTAAAAAAATACATATCCCGTCCCCAGAATCAAAAGGGTAATAACAGAGATTATGAGATGTTTTTTTTGAACTATGGAATATAGTTTTTGTTTTTTTTCTGATGTTGACTTTGTATAATCAATCCATCCTGTATAGCCTAGATATTGGGAAAGAGTATCTAATGTTGATCTATTAGGAATTGAAGAATATTGTACACGTCCCCATATTCTTTTTAATGTAGATACGCTTAATAATATGCCTGTTTTTTTATGTATTTCGCTTGCAAGCTCTGAAAAATCTTTTGTAGTCCATCGATTTGAATTACCTCTATCGAATAGTATTTCTATCTCTTTAAGACATTGATCTATCTGTAATTTGAGACTCATATAGGTTTTATAGTGTTATTCAACATTGTGAATATAAATGAACATACTTGAACAGGATAGATGTATTTATATCATCTTCTGGATTCTAAATTAGAACCAATAAAATTGAATTCCTATAAAAATGAAAAAAATAATATTTGTACTTATTTATGCTTTATACAGTCATTATACATGCATATCTCAATCCTTATACGTAGATCCTATAGATGGTAATGACATACATATAGGTTCTCTAGAAAAGCCTTTACGATCTATTGAGAAGGCTATTAATACTGCTAATAGTTGGACAGGAATTGGAGAAATTCAGATTGTATTATATCCAGGTTTGTATACACTTACTGATAAAGTCATTATCAATCCTGTTAGAGTAATGAATGACACGATACGATTTGAGATGAAAGCACTTTTCTTACCAGATGATACAGATTGGTCACCAGAAAAAATGCCAAAAATTCAATCTATATCCCCCAATAATTCTGAGACACAATTTACACATTCAACCGGCTTTCTTATTGCTTCTGAACATGTAAGCATTAAAGGAATAAAATTTCTAGGAAATCCTAATCCTGCTGTTACTTATTATTACCCTATTTCAAAAGAAAATCAAAACTTATCAGATCTCAATGTTTCTCAATGCATGTTTATAGGAAATAAAGAAGCGGCTCCTATTCAGGGAGGTATATGGGCTCATGGCCCAAATAATAGTGTATCCTATAGTATATTTTATGAATGTAGAAATGCTATCCTCTTTTTTAATAATGTTGAAGGGTTTTCTATAAAAAACACTATAGTTTATGGATCTTATGAAAGTGCATTTTGGTTTAGTAGAGAGAATTATTCATTTACCTTTTCAAATAACATCATTACAAACAACAACGCATTTTTAGTTAAGCCAAAAGAAGTAAAATATACCTCATCTTTTGAGCATAGTATTATTGCTAATAATATGAATTATGTAAGCCAATGGTCTAGAGAAGACAAAAAAGTGATTTCTATAAAAAATCCATTTATCATAGAAAATAATATCGTAAAGAATGCTAATATTGAATTAAATACTAATAAGGATTTGAAATTACCTAATAATCATTTACATCTTTCTAAATCATCAGATGGTCAAACTTTATATGCAGGAATTTTTAAAAATAAAAAATAAAGTGTTCTTAAAATATTTTTAATAATTCATTGGGATCTGGACAATTTTCTTTGTAATAATCTAGATCATTTATACTAGAGACTCCTGGGTAATCACCACGTTTATTTTGCATATTTATAATAATCTGAAAATGAAGATGTGGTGCATAATCTCCATTCTCTACAGGCCTTCCTAATGTTGCTATAACTTGCCCAGCAGTAACGGTTTGCCCTACACTTATATGATCTAAAGATGCCCTACTTAAATGCCCATATAGTGTATGAAAAATAACCCCGTTTATATCGTGTTTTAAAATAATTGTTGGGCCATAGTCTCCAAAATTTTTATTCTCTTTAAAACTGTGTATCGTTCCATGCAATGGGGATAAAACCTTTGTATTTGCTTCACACCATAGATCAATTCCCAGATGAATATTCCTTCGATCATCAGGGTTTTCTGATCCAAAATAATCTGAACGATCATATAATTTACGTTGCTCTAAATATCCTCCATACGCAACCTTAGCATTTTTTGATACCAGCATATCTTGGATGGCTTTATGATGCTTTTCCGGATCTTGAAGCACTTCAATATCTAACTCATTATTTGCACTTGAAAGATCTAGAGGTGTATATAAGTCTTTTGTATAGATTGGGTCTATAACGGGAGTAAACTTTTGCGAAAGCGTATTTAACCAAGACATAATTATACTTTCTTTAGTTTAACAATACTATTTTTACTTAGCGCTACTGCTGTTTCAAAAAATTCTCGGATGATTTTATATTCTTCGACAGTAAATCTAAATTTGATAAACTTAAATCTAAATGTTGATTGTAATTTATTTTCAGACTCAGAAAAGCTTACTAGACACTCTCCCATTCCATCTGGTAAAAGCAACCTTTTGTTTTCTGGCATTTCTACTATTTTATAGATACCTTTCATATCTAATGTCATAATATATGTGGTAGATCTAGGATATCCTAAATCTACAGGAAACATGCGGTTTTCATCTTTAAACATATTTTCCTCAAACCCAAAGTTCATCAAAAAAGGATTAAAATAAAAAATATCACTGTCTACCTCTATATCCGACAAAAATGATTGATTTATAATAAGTGGTTTATCTAGATCTACTAGATTCTCAATCTTTTCATCGTACAGTTCAAATGGCAAACTATAGGTGTCTTCACGATGCACGGCAGTATTTCCTTCTCTATTTATTTGTTTTCTCCATTGATATGCTTTATATCCAGAATAGACTTCTTTTACTTTTCCCTCAATAGTAGTATTTTCTGTGAGATATAACTGAACATTTGTATAATTACCATTCCGAACTTGAGGAACAATTACTTGCCAATAACTGTCCTTCTTAAAATCCATTACTCTTGCTTTTATATTAAGGGCTTTAAAGGGTAGCATTCCAAATGATAGTTGTTTGTCTGTTGCATCTAGTAATACAATCTCTTCTCCAAATTTTACATGAGCTAGTACATAATTAAAATCTGTCAGTACTGGAAAAAGAGCAGATGGAAGGCCTTTATTACGTGTAGATGACAGTGCCAATTTTGCATCTATATTTGCTACTTTTAATGCATTTATAAGAGATAGATTAATTTCTGCTATGTTGCCTTTTTTATTCTGGTAAGCATCTTTAACTCGTATTCCAGAAAAAATACGGTATTTATTATTCCATGTAAAATGATCTTGAATGTGTGTATATACAGCTTTTGCTCTCTCCCTGGGATCTGTTATACTTAATACATCTTGAGGAAGAAAATTTTTAAAGTAGGATGCATACTTTAATTGTCTGCCGATATCTTTTTCTTCTTTAAACTCTTTATCTACATCTTTCCATGTTTTTGAATATTTCTGATTTACTCCTCTAAAACTTGTAGTTTCGGTTAACTCATAGGAAAGTCTTGAGATGTAGTTCTGTTTAGAAAGCATGTAATCTTCTTCTTTATATTTAGGTACATCATACATTGCATAGATAGATGCATCACAATCTGCAGATCCTAATCCAGAAATTTCAAAGCAGTTTCTCTTGATTTTTGATTCATTAATATCTAACGGTTTACTCCCAACTATAGATCTATTATATACATAGTTTCCAGGGATATCTGCACTGAATTCACTATACATCTTAGGAATATTTCCTTGGAATTCCCAATCTCCAAAATTGAAAAAATAGGGAGATTCTATTCTATAGGTATATTCGATAATACTACCATCTTGAACATCTGGAAAAGTAAATCTTTTTTCAGACCAATGATCTGATACGTCGACATCAAAAATGTCTTCTTCATCTACCATTTTCCGTATGGCTCCATTATGGGTAATGGCTTTGATTTCAGTTACCTTTTCTGAAGATTCTTTTGTGTGATAATATTCTATATTAATTTCTGTTCCTTTAAACCTTTTGACATCAAAAATTTTGATTTTTTTGTGTACTACTTTTACAAGTTTGAGGTAATTGTCAATTTTTTCAAAAGTATTACGTCCACTCTCATAGAGCACAACTGCAGGAGTATTTGGATCTTTCACATAACTCGTTAATGCATATTCGTCTTGAGTAATTTTATTAAATGTTGCTTTTACTCTTGTATTTTTCTGGCCATATATAGCAGAGCAACTTATTATAATATAGTAAAACAGTACTATGTATTTTTTCATAGGAACCAAATCTTTGTATCTATTTTAAGGTCATCAATATAGTCCTAAAAATAGTAATTCTTGTAACCAATTTACCTGCAAACAGTCTTACTAAAAAACGTTCTATCATGAAGCAACATATATGGATACTGGAACTTACATTTCGCTGGTTTGTATTTGTAAAATTATGGGCCTATGGGCTTGGTAAAATTGTAGGAGGACAATTCCATCGAGCGGGACAACTTCCTGTAGATGTGGCTCAGACACCAATTGCAGAAGTAGGAAGTTTTGATCTTGCCTGGACATTTTTTGGGTATTCTACTGGATATATTTGGTTTATAGGACTCTCTCAAGTTGTAAGTGGATTGCTTTTACTTTTTAATCGCACAAAACTACTTGGTGTAGCTATTCTAATCCCTATTCTATTAAATATTATTGTTGTTGATTTCTTTTTTGAAATTTCTAATGGAGCTATGTTAAGTGCTATTATATACTTTAGCATGTGTATGTATATTTTATATTATAATAGAAAACAGCTCCTAAGAGCTGTTCAAGAATTGATAAATATCTATACCATAGCCAAGCCTAAAAAAATACAATGGATAGGCTATGGGATTGCCATCCTATTAATTATCATACTTACAGGGGTTGAAGTATTTTTAATCAATCTAGTGGGTAGATAACCGTATATCCTACTTACTATCTAATTTAAAATAGACATTACATTTTGGGTAGATATCTAGTTTCGGAAATTCATCGAGTACGATATCAAAATTTTCTAGAGATGATGTTTCTATATCTGTTTGTGTACTATCTTCTTGGGCATCATTTATATTTAAATGAATATTGCCTTCTGATTCAACTACTTCTTTTTGTTTTTGTAGGTTTTCAATTACACGATCCCATTTCCCATCTGAAGTATCAATAAGATGTAGTTCTTTTACTTGATTGATAATAGCATCTATACGATTACCAACATCTTCTTGTTTAATATTTGAATTCATAAAATGTTATTCTAAATATTCAAATTCAATGGGAAAAGGTTTAATTTCAAAACCAGTAAGAGGAGGAGTTTCTTGTTCTAGCGCGTTTTTCAAACGCTCACTTATTACTATCCCGTATGGATATGCTAATTTTGCACTATCTATTGTTCTATATTCAGGTTTCATAAAGGCACGTTTAAATGCCCATCTACGCCAATCTTTTTCATCTTCTATATCAAATAGCTCATCTTGATTTTTAACTTTAATAGTGTCCTCGCCTAATTCTCCCCCACGCTTTTCTTCACAAAAAATACTATGCTCAAAATCAACAAATGTATTAAAGCTACTATCACTCATTTCCCAAACAAAATATTCATGATATTTACCTTGAAATAAAACTTTTGCTTCATAAAATTTTTGCTCAGGGAATATAGTATACCTCTCTAAAATTTCTTTCATTCGTTTTGAAATTGGCACTCCTGTAACTCTATCTGGTTGTTTACCTATCCAGCCATGGAAATCACAAATAAACCGAACTTGTGAATCATCCATATGCTCAGGTTCTAAATAATCAAAGATCCAATCTTTAATTATTACCTTATCTATTTCCTCTCTGTTTAAGACACTATCCACTCCTCTAGATACTTGCTCTTCTTTAGTTAAAAACATATTTTCATAAAAAAGATCTTTGTCTTTCACATTTTCAGCATTTAATGATGGAGTTATTTTCATACTTCCATTATAAAGTGCTGTAACAGCGGTTTCTAAAATATATCTTTGCTCTTTCATTGTTATTAGTTATTTGGTAAATGTTTTTTATCTAGATGGCCATTATCATTCTGTATTACTTTTTTAATAATACTTTCTTTTTCATCTAATAGGATCTCTTTTAGTCTTTTATATGCTCTTTTAAAGTTTTTATCTGTTCCACTTTTTATCAATTCTTCTAAGCTATTAATTTTCTTTTCAGTGTTATTAAAAATATCATTTAATCTAAGAATTTCTTTCTGCATTAAATTAGTTGCCTTATTATGGAACCCATGTTGTTTATCGTGCAAAATAATAATGTTTTTCCTAAAATCATGAAATCCTATTCCTAATGGTGGGTTTTGATTTTTCCCCCATTGTATAATCTTTTGAAAGACTTCATTTTTTTGTAACACATTAGCCATAATGATGTGATGGCGTCTCATATCTTTCATAATTTCTCTAAGAGCTTTGTCAGTAATTTTCTTGCCTGAATTTCTATGTTTTATCATGTCCTCACAGAAGTTTTTATATTTTGGCATAAAATCGTTGGTAGGCTTACCATTAATTCTGTACTGATTAATGAAATTATCAAAGTTTACTTGATTTTCATTTAAGATAAAATCCTTAAGCTGTTTATTCACATGCTCATAATATTTTTTACCATCTTCAGCAATTTGAGCTACATCTACATATCCCTTTTTGATGTTTACTAAACGGGCTTGTTCAAATCTCTCTACTTTTTGTCTAATTCCATTTAAAAAGTCAATATCAAAACTCTTATATGGATGCTTATCAATTAATTCTTTGAATTTCTTTAGATGTTTAGGTTCAAGCTGTTCAAAATACTTTGGGGTATTAATAAATTTCCCTTTTGCATTACCAAATGTAGCCTTGGGTAGTAATCCATTTCCAAGTTTGGTAAGTTCTTCTGTGGAAAATGTAGATAAAATTTCAAAATTTTTATTGGGAATACTAAGTTCAATCAGAAATGGTTTAATCCTAGAGTTACCTATCCTATCGAAATCTTCAAATAACTTTAGGAGATCACTGATTTCGTCAGGTGAATTAAAACCAAAATGGACGAGTTTGCGTAAAATCTTGTCATCAATATTATTAAGTTCATCAATTTTATTCAATAACCTAATATGCTCACTAGTCAATATACTCTTACCTTGAGTAAGTTTAATTCTCTCCAATTCGACAATATGTCGGTATAAATTCTGTGGAGCTCCATCAAACCCTCTGGCTAACTTTACTAAATCTTCAAGGTATTTCCCTTTAGCATTAGTCATAAGCCTACTGAGATCTTCTTTAAATGCTTTTTTCAGAGCTCTTGTTTCTTTACCTCGAAGAAGGTTTGTAAAGGTTTGTGTGGCATTTTCTATGCTGCCATTAAAATTTAATGCAAACAATGATTTATTAAGAGCTAAGGTGTTACCGCCGTCCATAAAAACTGCTGTTTGACGAGCATATTCTGGATTAAATAAACGGTTGGCTTCCTCTCTTGCCCTTTGCAACCACTGTCTATATTTGTTAGGAACTTCCACTCCTGCCAATTCTAGATCCTTCATAAGCTTTTTGGAACGATTAATCACATCGTTAGCCTTGGAAGCAGAAGTAAAAAATAAAGCGATATCCCCAGCAAAATCAATAGTTGTCCACCATTTTAGTATTTCAGGGTGTTCTTGTCCTAACCATGCAGTAAGACCTTGTTGTTGGATAGCCTTGGAACTTATTTCTTTTGTGATTATGGCTCCTGCCAACATCTTCCCTCCAAGAGATACTCCCTTTGAAATTAAGACCCTTCCTGCCCCATATACACTTAATACACTTATAAGGTCCATTACAAAAGTGAAGGTATCCCAGTTGGCTTTAGATTTTGCTTTATGATAGAGCATAAAAACCGGTACTTTTACCGCACTAACCGGCTTCCCATTAATCATGGTTTGCATATGCACCAACTCTAAAGGACTGTACAAACTTTCTGAATCACTTAGAAATTCATTGGTCCCAAAAAGATTACCCCATGGAATATATTTTTGAAAATAATTTTTGATTTTAATTTTAGGTGTATTTTCATCCCAATCGGTCATTTCAATTTCTATATCGTTTGTTAACCAATCCTCATTACTAAACCATACAATAGGATGTGCTTTTTGATTTCCAAACGCCAAAGAAAGTGAAGCCATATAATTTACAAAATGATCATAGGGGTCTCCCGTAGAAACTTCAAATTGGTGGAGCTTCCTGAAAATCTTATATAACAGCGCATTGTTTTCATTAAGCAATGTATAGGCATATCGTTTACTCATAGATTTGATGATATTGACAACTGCCATCTCCTCATTAGAACCAAGGCTCTCATCTACAGTTCCAGAGAGAATATTTTCTAAATGTTGCTTTAAGGATTTATCATCAATGGCATTTAGATTATCCTTCCGATTAAAAAATGCAGTTGGCAAACTTGCATAGAGTTTATCAATTGCATCCTTGTCACCATTTGCTTTAATAAATGCACCTTTAAATTCATCAATTAACTCATTAACAATATTTATATCTGGACTAAAATTTAATGCCCGACATAACTCTTCAAAGGCCTGATAATTGCTCGTATTAAATGAATAGGCTT
Organism: uncultured Dokdonia sp.; assembly: GCA_947503305.1. Lineage (GTDB taxonomy): Bacteria > Bacteroidota > Bacteroidia > Flavobacteriales > Flavobacteriaceae > Dokdonia. The sequence goes on along the minus strand of CANNDF010000002.1, from coordinate 270,343 downwards.
CATCACCTTTGATATCTTTAATTTTTAGAGTATACGTATATTTGAATCTGTTAGAAGAGTAGGTAAATTCAAAACTATTTGGATTGAGATTTGTTTGTACTTCAATTGTTGTATTTGTCCCGTTAAAATGGTATTTGTAGGGTGAAATTGTTGTCAACTCACTTGAATGAATGAGTATTTTATGAGTTTTAGAGTCTAATTTCACCACCTCCCTAAGCGAAAGTATTTTCCCTTTAAATCTTGTAAGAAATTCGAAAACATCATTTGCAGTAACAACCCAATGTGTACTAGCATAGTTCCACCCTTTTTCTACTTTCTTAAGTTCCAAAAGGTCTATCACTGGTGGTCTGTTTCCGTCAATTATAACTTCATCGAGGGTATTCTTTAATTTAAACAAGACCCGATTTTCTAGATGATTGAACCAGTGAGAATTTAAAAACTTATCATAAACAGAGGAAATCTCAGGGTATAAACTGGCATTTTCAAATTGACTTATATTTGTAAGACCATCCAATACCAAAAACAAACCTGGGTATTGCTCAAGTGTTTCTATAACGCTTGACCCTTTTTCAAGTTTTATAGATGCATAAGCCAAGAAATAAGCCAATGAATTAAATTCTCTTTCTGTAAGTCCAAGATTAGGATTCAATTGAATATCTCTTAACATGATCCTAAGTTCAATACTAATGGCATCACGATAATCCTCTATATCTATGCGCTTATTCGAATAAATAGTATTTCCTCGTAACAAGTAATCTTCATATATAAAGAGCTTTAAATCTATGTGTTCGGGGTTAGACAATACAGATGCACTATCACTAAAACCAGCTAAAAGATTTTCTATAATTTCAAGCCATTTGGCCAGTTCGTAATTATACAATCCATCATTGGACAAATATCTTTCTGAAATAGCTAAAATGAGATCTTCGGATGATATGTCATTGTTATACTGTTCATAACTGTATTCGTATTTATCACTAAATGAATAATACAATTCCCGTAATTTCTTATTGTACTTATTGGTTAACTCATCCGTATTATTATTAATATATCTGTACAATTCACTGAATTGAGTATCGCCGAATATCTCTACAACACTCCTTTTCCCGTCATTTAGTTCGACTATAATGCCTTCCCAGTATGTTTTGGAATATCTCGATAATTTAGGGTTTCTTAAGTATAGATCGTCAATGGCAATTGTTAGGTAATCAACATAAGGGATATTTGAATCTAGTACTACGGATTGCTCTTTTATGAATTGAACTTTACCATTTCTTTCCAATTCTCTGATATGAATAGCGAGCTTATGATATAATGCTTCTAGTCGTGCTCTGGATTTGTAATCATAAGCATTTTTATCGGAATTATAGTCATATATTTTATACGTGATATTCGAATACGTTCCAATAAATTTTTCTAAAACCTCATTTTCATTATCCTTAGATGTATTTAGTAATGTGACTATTAAATTCGTCCATTGCACCTTTTCATAATCTTCAATACCCTTTTGTCTTAAGAAATGATTGACAATTACTTCTATCAGAAAAGGAATAGTCACTACAGGTAGATTATTATCCATTATTCCATATTCACTTGCGAATTGGATAGTATCATCTTCATTACGAGCACTTTGATAAGTTCCTATTTGATTTTGAATCTCCTGCCATGCATAAAAAAGTTCGTTCTGAATAACCTGAGCCAAGTCATCATCAGAATAGTCTGTAGTATCTATATCTAGAACTATATCTATAGGTGTTACTGTTGCTGCTTGTTGTGCTTTTTTGTATTGCTCACAATAAATAGACGCAAAGTCTCGCCTAAATGTCATAAGAGAACCGTGCTCTGTATCTCTAAGAGCAATTTTTATTTGTTCGTTCACCATAATTGAGGAAAAATTAAGGTGGTAAATATAGAATGAGATTTTGGTTTTAAACCTATGATAACCTACTGATAACCTGTAGTTTCAGTAAATAACCAATCTATTGAAACTACAGATTTACGATGGGAATATTACTTTATTTTCTGAATAAAAATAGTAGGTTTACCCTTTCTTATAAATACTAAATATATGAGCACAAACAACAACAAAGGATCTCAAAACCTAGAAATTCAACTTACACCTCAAACGCCTTTAATAGGTTCATTGATTATTAATAACAATACAAAAATTATAAAAAAGATAGATGTAACAGATGCACTCAATGAAGGGCATAAAGATGCAAACTTAAACTAAGTGTACGTAAAGATTATATACAGATGATTCCTATTTTGCGAAAGCATATTCGAAAATAGTATCGAAGAAAATCGTCAAAGTATAGGTTATGCTATATATGAGAAAACAGCTATAAGAAGCTGTGAAGGAGGTACTGAAGATTTAATCTAATGTCTAAAGACCTTATAAAGGTGATACACAATAACACTGTTTGTATAAATTTAAGGTATAGACTATATATGTTTTGAGAATGTAATTTATTTTAATACAACATCACTGAATTTAGCAGTAATTGTAATAATATTACCTGTACTACGTGATTTATGAAATCCGTTTACAATCTCTGTACTTCCATTTTTAATAGACTTTGCTTCTAATTGACCTGGCACTAAGAACTCATTATGCTCTCCGGTATAGCTAAAATTAAAAGCGCTATCGGGTAAGTCAAGTATCAAATCACTATTCTCCAGATTAATGGCTAATGTTCCAAAATCACTACTCACTTTAGGAATAGATAACTGTCCAAAAGACCCTGAAATAATACCAGATCCATTAAGAGTATTAATTACTACATTACTTGAATTTGAAGTTAACGAAATATCTTTTGCACTTCCAATAGTACATTCTTTTACATGGTTTGCTTTAAGCGTACCACCATTCCAGTTACCTACATTAATAGGGCTGTAAGAAACATCAATGGAGGTGTCACCTCCATCGATGTTTGTAGCAGCTAGACTACCATGTGATATATTAATTTTAGGACTATAACTTGCAGCCATTTTTACTTTACCATAACGCACATTAAGATCTAGTTCTGCTTTCTTAGGCATTTTTATAATAATCGTACGCTTTACATCTCTGCTAGGTTTACGATCAGAATCATAATTAAATCTATAGCTTGAGTTCTTATTTCCATGCTCATCTTCAGAATGTCTTTCTTCCCATTCGGCTTCATGTGATTCTGCCCATTTTTCCATTTTTCTTCCAAATTCCTCTCCCCATTCTTCCATATCTTCTCCAAAGTTTTCGCCCCAGTTTTCAAAAGCTCTTCCTATAGACTCCCCAAAGTTTTCACCCCAGTTTTCCATTGCTTTTTCAAAGCCTTCCATTTTAATTTCAAAGTTATCACCCCACTCTTCCATATCTCGTTCAAAATCATCTCCCCAATCTTCCATTTTATCTAACCAACGGTCTGTCTCACGTACAGAAACATCTGTACCATATTTCCTGTTTAACTTATCAACATAAGCCTGCTTGTCTTTACGGTACTCATTGTCATTAAAATTCATATTCCTAGTATTCCCGTATGGCCATCTTGGTATATCTTTAAGACTACTCAATGCGCCTCCTAAAGATCCATTATGTGAAAAATCATTTTCTTCTTCCCATTTTTTCATGGCTTTATCAAAATCAGGACCGAAGTTTTTCTTCATTTCTTCTTCATAACGATCTAGATATGCTCTTCCTTCTTTACGATAGGCATCGTGATCAAATTTGATTTTTCCTATCCCATCATAAAACTCTACGGGTAATGATGTTCCTGTAAATCCTTCCATAAGAGGGCCTACTACGCCTTCCATTACTGGTCCAACAATACTTAAAGAAGATCCTATAATTTCTCCTAAATCAAGGTCTAAATCATCAAGATCATCAAGATCAATAACATGTGCATCACCATATCCTTTTGAATTACGTATGCTTATACGATTACTATTACCGCTTACAGATAAATCCCAGTCTTCGATAGCATCTTCTACATTAGTACCTTCTACAAAAGCTTCTATAGACACTTCGTTTTTATTCCAAGTTTCAAAAATAACATCTGTATACTTGGTATCTACATCTATTTCAACATCACTGTTTACAGTAAAGTTTTCATTTAATTTTTGTTTTTTGGATTGTGCAAAGGCACTGCTTGACATCACTATAAAAGTGAGTATCAAAAACCAATTCATTTTATGTGTTTTCATTTTTTTAGATTGTTTGGATAGCATCTTCTTGAGATGCTTTAAGTTCGTTTAACTTTCGTTTCAGTTTTGATAATAACTCAACGCGTAATTTCAGATTCTCAATCATAGCATTTACCATCTCATCACTGATTCCACTTTCTGTAATCTCATTATTTAATCGTTGGTATTCTGCATCTAGTTCTGCAAGTTGTTTTAAAAAGGAATCAATGAGTTCTTTATTTTCGTCATTGATTTCTAGTCTTGCAATTTCTAGATTAATACTTGCGAGGTAGTAATCTTCTACTTTTTTAAAGTCTGGAGATAAGTCACTTAATTGTACTGATCGTTCTTTTGATTGTTCTTGTATTTCTGTAGATACGATTTCTGGTGTATCCGCTTTCGCGAAAGCGTTCTTAGCCACAAACCATACAATACCTCCAGCTAGAATAAGTACAGCAGCTATCTTCATAAAGAAGAAAAGTCCTCCACTTGTATTTCTATCTTCGCTTATATTCTCTTGCTCAGGCAATGCTTTTGCAAGTCGTTCTTCAAATCGCAATTCATGTCCTTTACGCAATTGCACGTTTTCTTGCTCGTTTGCATTCTTGAGCATTTTTCTAAGATCCTGTGCCATAATTCAATTGTTTTAATTGTTCTTTTAACTTCTTTTTACCACGGTGCACCATCGTACGAGAAGCCACTTCTGTTATATGTAAAATTTCCGAAATCTCCTGATGATCATATCCCTCTACTAAAAACAGCATCAATGGGTATCGGTATTTTTCAGGTAATTCGTCAATACTCTTTTTGACAAGATCTACTGTAACTTCATCTGCTACATCCCAACTTTCAGTATCCTCATCTACTTTGCCTATTACTTCTTCATTAAGTGGAACAATCGTCGCTTTTTTGGCTTTGATCATATCGAGACTTTTATTTATCACAATACGTTTTAACCAAGCCCCAAAAGTGACTTCTCCGGTAAACTGATGCAACTTTGCAAAAGCGTTAATAAACCCTTCATGCATCGCCTCTTCGGCTTCAAATGCATTTTTCAAAAATCGAAAAGCCACGTGGTACATACCTTCACAGTATTTATTGTACAGTTGCAACTGTGCCTTTCGGTCATTGCGTTTACATTGTTCTATAATATCAGTTGTAAGCAAAATATAAATGGTTAGTTAATTGCTGTTCGGTCTAAAGACGAAGATAAAAAACAGATGTTGCAAAAAAGATTAATTATTTTAATTACTTCTTTAAAAAGTTTAATATATCATTATGATAAACTATTCTTAATCAGTAAAATCACAATCAATATTGTTAGTATTCTTGTTACTATTAAACGTAAACATCTAACTATTTTAAATCAAACCATCATGAACAAACTAGTACTCATCCTATTATTATTTTCTATATCCTTTGTAAGTGCACAACAAAGTAAGATCGTATTGAAAACAAATTTCCAGGGAGATATAACTCAAGGTTCTATAGAAGATCTTATTTCTAAAATACAAGAAGGTCATACGTTACGATTGGGTTGGTCATTAGATTTTGATAATGATAATATTCCAGATTTAGAACATTGGGTTGAGGCAGAATTTATTACTATTATGAATGGTCATGTGTATAACCAAATAAAAACAATACATCAACAAATGCCATTACCTGCAAATGTAGAATTATCATCAAATGGTAATACGTGGCAAGCAATCATAAGTACTAAAGGGGTTATGCAACACCAGTATTCCTTTGAAACTCCTCCTCAAATAGGTGGAGTCAATGGCAAAGAGATTTCTGAAGCGCAACAGAAAGAAATTCTTGAAAACCTATTAAAGATACAAGAAGATAAGGTTGCCACTGTATGGGCGTTGAGTAGTCTTTAAAATTTGAGCGTTATGTATAGAGTTCTATTTTTATTTCTGTTTACTGTTATTTTTTCTCTGACAGATGTTATTGCAAGAGAACAACAAGACTATAAGGCCTATCACTTACAAGTTATCGAAGCTGAAAAACTGATAGCTGTAGAAAAGTATCGTAGTGCACTTGATATATATGAACAATTATTCAATGAATATGAGTTTGTATTTTTAAGAGAGTATCAAATAGCTGCTCAACTTGCATTATATGAAAATGATAGACAAAAAGCTATCGCTTATATAAGACAAGGTATTGTCTCAGGGTGGACACTAAAATCCATAAAAAGAAATAAATATCTAACACCATTACTAGAAGATGGAAATTGGAAATCAATAAAAAAAGAATATCCAAATCTTAGGAGGCAGTACGAATCTGGATTAAACCAAAATATTAGGAAGCAAGTAAAAAAGATGTTTTCCAAAGATCAATGGAAAGCATTTAAAGTACTATTAAGATTTAGTTCAAAAGCACAAGAGACATATACTGAAAAAAAGTTTGCTCCCCATAGTGAACGTCAGATTGAAGCATTATCTAAAATTATAGAAACCTATGGATATCCTGGAGAAAAATTAATAGGAAACAGTTACTGGGTATCTACCATATTAAGTCATCATAACTCTATTTCTATAGATTATAACAAGAAAGATACATTGTATTCCAATCTTGTCCCAATCTTAAAAAGAGCTATAAAAAAAGGAGAAATGTCTCCATATGAATTTGCTTTGATTGATGATTGGCGCATTTCTACCTTGTACAATAGAAAAAAACCATCGTATGGAATCTTAGATCCACCTAAAGATCCAGACTATAATACCACTAATGAGTTACGAAAAAATATCTATGTAAGGCCTTATGCGCTAAGAGATTCTTTGATTGGTATTCAAAAAAAAACGGGGATGAATTTTTATCTATCTGATAGATGGTATTAGAGATAAGACCTATAATCATGTTTTTGAGCTATTTTAAATTAATAAAAAATAGAAGGAAACGTAGACTAGGCTCTTTTTTCTGGCGGATATCAATTATTTTAGTGTTCTAGAAATTTATTGTGAGCGACTCAGAAAATCATATCTCTTCATTTCCTAAAGGCATTAATCCTGCTTTTACTAAAAAAGAAGCTTCTTCTTCAAAACTTAAAATTGATGTAGAAGAACTTACACGCAATATCCTATCTGGTAATCACACAGCCTTATCTAGAGGAATTACCTTAGTAGAAAGTACTGTACCTCGTCATCAAGAGTTAGCACAGCAACTTATAGAAGCTTGCCTCCCACATACAAATTCATCTATACGTATAGGTATAACAGGAGTCCCAGGAGTAGGTAAAAGTACATTTATTGAAGCGTTTGGGACCTACTTAACTACTCTTGAAAAAAAAGTAGCTGTACTGGCAGTAGATCCTACTAGCTCACTTTCTCATGGAAGTATCTTAGGTGACAAAACTAGAATGGCCGAATTATCACAGAACAAACATGCATTTATTAGACCTTCTGCATCAGGTGATTCATTAGGAGGTGTAGCAAGAAAAACGCGTGAAGCTATCATTTTATGTGAAGCGGCGGGATTTGATACTATCATTATAGAAACCGTTGGTGTGGGTCAAAGTGAAACTGTCGTCCATTCTATGGTTGATTTCTTTTTATTATTAAAACTTGCAGGAGCAGGTGATGAATTACAAGGAATCAAACGCGGTATTATTGAAATGGCAGATGCAATTATCATTAATAAAGCCGATGGTGAAAATGAAAAAGCAGCAAAACTGGCTAAGTCTGCTTTCGCGAAAGCATTACATTTATACCCTCCAAAAGACAGTAACTGGAGACCTAAAGTAAGTACATGTAGTGCCTTGAAGAATAAAGATATAGATACTGTATGGTCATTAATTCTGGAATACCTGACTCTAACTACTGAAAACAATTATTTTACTACCAAAAGAGCTGAACAGAATATTTTCTGGTTACTTCAAACTATAGAACATACTTTAAAAGATGATTTTTATAATAACCCTAAGGTGAAAAAACTATTACCTAAGATACGTAAAGCCATTTCTGAGAATACGCTATCTCCATTTTCGGGTGCAAAACAATTATTGGATCTGTAGTATAGATATCATGCAGCAGTTATATCGTTAGTATGCTTATTCCCCCATCGCAATCGCAAGTGTTTAAAAGAATATTCTTTTGCTCTAGCAGCATCCATTGTTTTATATAAACTCTGACCCGCAATACAGACTTGCTTCATTATCTCCCATAAATGATCATACAAAACAGATTCATTAAGCATAGTAGTCTGTACATGAAAATCACTCGATAAAAAAGATAATTCTTGTCTTAAAGCAATCAATAAGGCTGGATCTAATGATTTTTCTATAAAAAGATATTGATTGTTCTCAATAGTTGTAATGATTTTTTCAAGCTCTTTTTTAATGATTAAAAAATCTTCTCTTTCTATAGCATCATATAAGTCATCGAGATACTCCCTTTTAATCTCGCTCTCAATGAGTTTAATATAGGGAAGCATCTCATCCATATGCAGTTTTAATCTACCGATCACTGCTTTATAATTACATTGACTATTGTTGACTTCTATTTTTCCTATAAGATGTATCATCTTATTAATAAAATCTACATTAAAGGTCTCAGAAAATTCATTAAAATCATATAAATCTCTCGTTAATGAATCTACCATTTTATTAGCAATTATGGGAAACTCATTTAATTCTAATATGTATTTTTTTGTGCTCATTTTTATAAGTGTTTTTTATTTATAGGTCGAAAATTATAAAACACTTAGCACTAAAAATAATATTTGAAACTTCTTACACTGCAACTACAGAAGCAATATACAAAACCATATATATCAATTACTTAGATGTTATTAGGCATGAATTTAACTTCTCCATTATTAATGGAAGAATTCTCAAGAAAGGTGTCTCCATCAATCTCAAAAAGTATTGTAATTACTTTTTGAATAGATTTTATTTCAAAGAGGGCACCATCTCCATCTATTTCTATTCCTGTTGTTTCAAATAGATCCGTTTTGTCATCTTCTGTTATAAGCTCATCATAAGTCATTAAAAAAGTGTAAAATATACCTTCTCCTTTAAAAATTATTGCATAAGATTCTGGTCCTAGTTTTTTTTTATCATTAGAACCATTGATAATCTTAAATGAATTTCTAAGATCAATGATTCTCTCTTCTGGGTCAATTCTAATATCAAAAAAACGCTTCATGTATGTATTCCTTTTACATTATAAGAGGAGAAATAATGCACTAAGAACCTTCATATTTGTAAAAAAATAGGCTGGTACTATTGTAGTTGCATCTGTAATAGATTTTGATAAAAATCAAAAAAGAACAATTACCCCTTTTTAAATTGCTCTATTCTATACAAAAGAGTTTGGATAGGTTAAAAGGTTGCGTATAAGAAGGCAATGATAGTTTAAGGTTAATTAAATATTAACATTTTTTACTATCAAAAAGCAAAGACCGATAAGGTTTTACTTATAGGCCTCTGGTAATTCAGGAATTACGAGTTTTATCTAAAACTTATAAAACTAGACAAAAATTAAAACAATTTCACTCCAAGCGTAAGGTTATGAGATATATTCTGTGAACTTATCGTATTAATACTATATCCAGCTATCCATTTATTACGATGTACATATTGTAACCCTATATTAAGGGTATTAAACGACTCTTCATTTCCTCCTACTGTAGAGTATAAAAATAATCCGCTCTGAGGAATCTTAACCTTGTTAATTTGTAATTCTTTAATTACGGGTTGGTTAAACTCATACGTAACTTTATTTTCAAATACACGACCTTCTGCTAATATTTCACTGAATATAGTTATATCTTTATTTTGAAGTGTATCCTTAAATTCGTTGAGCTGCACCAATTTTTCTTTCTCATTTACTTCTAGCTTTTTTATCTCATCTGCTTCTATACGTTCAAAAGTATCTGACTCTTCCTTAACATATACAATTTTTGGTTTTTGATATTTAAACTTTTCATAATCACTCCGCAACGTATCTACTTTTTTAATATAAACAGTGTCTATCCTTGCTTCGGTTTCATATACACCAAGACCTTCTTTAATTCCTTTACAATCTTTAAAGAACAATACTCCTATTAAAAAAATGATGATTACTTGTTCAAATTTTAGTGATTTCATAAGATACTATTAATCCGTTTGATCTTCCTTTTTCTTAGGCATAAAAAGACTATCTACATCTCCGTCTTCTTCAAAACTATATACCTTTTCCATAATCCATTTAGGCGGGTACTCACCATTAGAAATGATGAATACACTTTTTAATGCCTTAGAAGCTGGATAAAATATAGTAATCACTTGTATGATTACCTTAAAACTATTTGTGAGTATATTATCTCCAGCAGTAATACGTATCATTTCTAATAAGGCATACGTACTTATTAAAACCGCCATCATTTTGGCAGTTTTAATAAGTAATTTCTCCCATTTAAATGTAGCTAGCTTTCTATGTCGCCATGCCCCAATAAGCATATTAATTGCTATTGTCATTGTTACAAAAACGACAAACTGCTTATTTGTAATAAACCAAATATTGATTAAATCCAGCACGTATGCAATCGGCGCAAATGTGGCTACTAGTTTAAAGAGAGCAACTATTTTTGGACATATAGATACTTTATCGTCTGCGATTAGTAACAGTCCATAATAGAGTTTTTTTATAAAAATATTCATTGCAATTTTTCTATCTATTTTTTTCAATAATGCCTGTATCCTACAATGTTAATCGTATGGTAGGTTCTGGTAAAATAAGTTTGGCATATAGCTTTTTTTGTGTTGCTTGTTCAGATTCTTCAAAGAGTTCATAAAACAAATCCCCTTTTGTAGATGTTAAAGATGCATCTATATCTGACGATGCGTCTTCCATAACATGATAGGTATAGCCATATAATCCTGTATTAACATTCTTATTTTTGAAATTAACAAGCCTATATTGAACACTTTCCCTGCTACCATCATCTCTGAAACACGTAAGATATATCATGCTATTATACGTTTGGATATGTGCGCCTAGTCGTTGAATCATTAAAGCATTTTTGGCCTGAACGTTTGTAAAACTCCATAGATCTACTCGCTTACCTGCTAAGATGCATTCTCTTAAAAAGGTAGTTGCATCAAAATCATAGCTCATATAAGAAACCCCAACACTGCCTTTACTTCCAGGCATTGCTCCTAATAAAATCTTTGTTAGACGTCCTGAATTTCTGACGAGATTGTATCCGAAATTGATAAGATTTTCTATCTGACCATTATTAAAAAGTATGAGACGATCCATTGACAACAGACTATAAATACCGTAGGAAGTGTCTACACTTTTGATTCTTGATGTAGTCAGAATCGTACTGCTGTAAATCTCATCAATTTCAACGTGATGTCCACTATAATTTCCTATCTGTTCTTGTAAATCTCTAAAGACGGTATTCCCAGATTTTTTGATGACACATTTTTCTACATCTATTGGTTCATATTTGCCTTCTAGAGGTAGTAAGGTTATGTCTTTTGCACTAGTAGGCTCATTAACAACCACCGTTTGCATAAATCTACTGGTGTCATCAAGTCTATCTCCAAAACGTAGATTTGGCGCTACTTCTTCACCATTTAAAAAAGGATCCTCATTTTCACCATTCGTAAAATCCAAGTAAAATTCTTTGTTTTCAATAGCTGGTAAAATATAACGATGATCATCAGTTACATTTTCATTTGCTAATGTTGCGATATGAGCTTCGTTAGATAAATATAGCTTTTGATTTAAAGTAAAGAGTTTCCATAAATTGTCATCATGAATTTTAAAGCGTCTGTATCGCTGTGCTCTCCAATCTTTATCAATATCTATATCAAGGGATCTATTAATTCTGCGAGTAACTAATCCTCTACGTTTCCCTATTTCCTTTCCATCTTCGTTTTGAATACTTCTATTGTCAAAATCATATTCAAGAACATCTCCTTCAAAAGTGAGACTAACGGCATATGGAGAAAATGTATCTTCACTTATTGCAGTTACTACAATAGCCTCTATAGGTGGTGGTTGATTTTCTTCAGATGTCATATCCAGATAATCTCTTCCATCATGGACTTTAGTATTAATAACTCCATCTGGTTGCATTACTACTTTTCCGTAATTATCTAAGATAACTGCATTAACTTCTATAAATTCATACCTGGGAACTGAGTAACTGAACCTTGCATTTAAAACATTTTGTAAACCATTTGCAAACTTTAAATAGTATCCTTCAGAAAAATTTGCGCTTATCTCTGTTCTATCTCCTATTTTTATTGGTCCCTCATAGTCTGCAGGCAAATAGGTAATTATTATTTTTGTTCCTACTGGTGTAGGAAGAGGTGGATCAAATGGAGCTGTAGCACTTACTAGACCTTCTATAGTCTCTTCTTTTTCGATAGGAGACGTATTCGTATTTTCAATATAGTATTCTGATATATAATCAGATATAATATACTTTCTGCCTGTGACTAATGCATTTTTATTTTTAAGTACAAGAAGATCATCATATGAATATTTATTATCGTTAAAATATGTATCCACTTCATTTTGAACATTATCTAAATGCAAAAAACTATCTATTAAATCACAAAATTCCTGTTCTGTAGGTTTATCTCCTGTCTCAAAATAAGTTTTAAGTTCTTGTTTTGTTTTTTTCATATATCTTATGGTATACTGGACTTCTATGTATTCTTAAAGAAGCCCAGTACTTTTTATTAAAAATTAGTATGTCCTTTTTAAAATAGCGTGTTAAGGTCTACTGGACCTTCAAGGCCTACATCTCCATCATCTGGGTCTGTATCTTCTTCTATAGGATCTATAGGCCCTATAGGAATTGTACTTGTGTAGATTAATGTAATTTCATCTTGAAATACTTCCCCGTTATCATATGTCACTGTACATCGTACATCTATCATACGTTGTGTTCCAACAATCCCTCTTGCTAGAAAAATATTTGCAAGTCCGTTATCACCCGGAGATGCATTTATAGTATCTAAAGGGCTATCTCCAGAAATAAACTCCCATACAAAAGCTGGTGGATTTTCTATATCTACCAATAATAAGGCTCTAAGGTTTTGAAAAGCTCCTGATGATGCTCTTCCGTCTTCATGTTGTAAAGGAGAATCATTGACAAGAACTGGTCCCGTATTAAAGATTGTATTTCCTAGAATATCTGCTTCATTTATAAAATCTGTAGGTTGCACAAAATTCCCAGCGACACTAATAGTTCTATTAGTAGTTACTTGATTGGTTCCATCAGAGACTGATACAGTTACTATATATGTACCATTTTCGTCAAAGGAGCTACTCAATAGATTTGAATATTCATTATCGGTACTAAAATCTCTTACTAAAATAACTCCCGATGGTTTTGTGATTACATAACGGTATTGTAGAATATCGCCATCCAGATCATTTGCAATTGTCTTAAATGCAACTGGAAAAGAAGAAGTTTCTGCATTTAAAACCTCAATGGCGTTATTATTATCATCTACAAAATTTAAAGCCGAAATCACAGGTAAATTATCTGAAAGATTAGATTCTCCTACATAAATAATAAAGGCAAGGGCATAGTATGGAGGTCTATTTTCATGTGGTAAATTACCTCCTATATTATTTGTAGTAAATGTGTGACTATGTAAGCCCGCCAAGTTTGTTGTTTCGTTTTGCCAATGCGAATGTATACTACTTCCATTTCTATCTGTAGTCGCATTCCTATTATTGGATCCTGATCCTAAATACTCTACGCCATCTACGCCTACTGTATTCCCATGATTTCCTTCTTCTATATAAAGTGTATCTCTTAGGTTGTGCGTATGATTTCCACTATTACCAGTAGTTCCAGAATGACTATGCGAAGGCATTTGTGAAGTGGTAAGAGTGACATAATTATCTCCTCCTGTACTCCCCATAGGATATCCATTATCAAACTGGCTATCTGCCGAAGATGTTCTAGGATCAAACCCAACCACAAACCTGCTTCTTAAGTCAGGAATGGTAATTCCATTTACAGGACTTCCTCCATCACATAAACGCCAATTAGCAGGAGGTATATTACCTCCCCACATCATAATCATTCCTGGGGTAAAACTAGCTTCTCCCCCATCAACAGTTGGAGTAGGAAATACACCTTTACCTACAGTACCATTAGGATTAAGTACTAAAGGGACTTGACTGCTTGAATCACCAGTATTTGATAGTTTTAATAGCCCTTCAATTTCTACATTTTGCTCTGCACGTAATGTTCCAGTCATTGGTTTAGAACCATTTCTAGGCAAATACAAATCATCAATAGGTAGTGTTTCCAAATCACCCACAAACAGATCAGTTACTTCTGTTGTATACTCAGCAATGTACTCTTCATAAACCTTATGGCTGGCGCCATCTCCATAGACTAATGTTGCTGCATCATCTGTCCGTACATCTCTTATATTTATATAAAAAATTTGTTGGTCTGTAAATAAAGTATTATTGTTTTCAGACTCTGACTCTAAGGTTGCTATACTAGTCCTTGCGGTGAGACCTATTGAAGGTATCTCTACTTCAGAAGGAGTAACAATCTTTGCAGCTTCAGATATTACATTTGCTCCTACTAATCTGATTAGTTCAGGTTTAGTAATTGTTACTTCTGCATCATCATCTGACTCTCTTGTAATAGGAGTAATAATAAAACCATCTCTTCCTACTACGGGCCGAGATACCCAGTAGCTTTTTGAAGGATCTGCTCCCCATCTGCCCATTAAGGCTTCCAGCATATCATCGGCATACGCATCTTGTAATTGTATAAGTGTTTCTTGTTCTAAAGGAAATCCTCCTTTTTCACCAAATAGTACTTTTTTCATTTGCTATAAGTTTATTTTATAATTATAACTGTTCATATTGTTGTGTTTCATAACTCTTCCCTGCTATCCTATAGTAATTCACTAGATTGTGAAATCTAGGGGTATTTACATATATAGAATTAGGGTTTGCTTGCTCTGTATTAAGTCTAAAATGCAATGCTGTATTTTTTAACTTTAGAATATCTTTTCTCAGTTCTGTATCGTTATCACCTCCTAATTGAGATTCTAAACTTGCTAATTGCAACTGAAATTCTTCCCCTAAGATTTTGGGAATGTTGATTTTAAAATTAAAATATTCAAAACTCTTAAAATCAACCTCACTGGCCAGTGAAAGGAAATAATTATAATCTCTCACATTATCATATTCTCTATCATTAAGGTATACCTTAAGAGGTCTTCTACCTGTTAGTATTTCTGAATGTAGATATACGTATTGAGGTGAAGGGCGGTATGAGTCTGAGATAAAAATTAAATTATCATTTGCCTTCTGTTGTGTAGATAGGTAAGGAATATAAGGGCGTTGAGGATTAAAAGCCTCATTAAGCACTTTCTCTATATAGATTACCTGCCCATTATGTTGCATTCTATATAGAATGTCTTCATAAAGAGTTTGTAAAGGATCTAAAAGAGACATAACCCATTCAGTTTGATTCCTTTTTCGTAGAATAGGAGGAAGTAACGTACTGATAAACGTACTCCAGTTTATGGTAAAAAACTTCTTTATCATGCGTTCTTTTTATGATTAAAAATTATTGGAAGTCTGTAAATTATAGGGCTTGTAAGTCAATGATATTTTACTGTCCTGGTAATTAAAATATCCAGCAGCAGGAACATAAAAAGCGCCGTCTAACTTACTGTCACTATCATCTACTAAGACAACAGATTCAAGTTCAGTAGTATTAGGTGTATCTGGTAACCCTACTACAACTTGACTTAAAATTTCATGATTAAAGCGTTCTGTAGATGTTGCTATTTCTAACTTACGAAGCAAGACTAGGCGAGTTCCTAATGCTTCCTGAATTCTATCTACTAAATATGTAGGGACAATTGCACCATTAAACTCTAATGTTTCAACATATTCTTTAATAGCATCTTCTACAGGGAATGTCGCAAAATCTTTTAATGATTTTCCATTTTCAGGATTATCAGGATTTTCCTCATCTACATATACTACTAGAGGGTCTACATATACTTCTAGTTCTATATGAATGCGATCTCCATCTAAGGACTCAATAAAAAGCTGATTCCCCGCATTTTTTATCTCATTCATATAATACTCAAAAGAAGTAAGTTGTCCTTCATCGAGTCGTTTAATAACACCTTGATCATCTTCTGTAGCAACTTTCATTCTAATAATCCCTACCTGATTATAGTAGTACTCACTTATAAGTTCTTCAACATTTTCTATAGGAGCGCCCGTTGCTTTTAAACTTTTCTGAACCTCATCAAAAAGACGCTCAGAAACGGCACAATGTTTAATAATCTTATCTGATTCTTGTACTTGATCTTCATCAAATTGGAAATATCCATCTTCCCAGATTAACTGGCTTCCATAGATATAATTAAGTGCCTGCTCTCTATACCAGTTTAAAGTATGAGGCCTAGAGTTCAATGCATTTTTTTCTACAATTCTCTCGTGAGCCCAGATTGCTGTCGCAACGATATAGGTCCATAATCTCCAAATCGCAGATTTTGAATCGCTAGTAAGGGACTGTAACTCTACAGTACTTTCTTTTTTTGCGATGATTTCATTTTGAATTTCTTTTATGGTTCGTGCCATATGTCAGGATATTTATACGTTTTATACTATTTAATTCTTTGTTTTCTTTTGCCTCAGTTCTGCAGTAATTCTAAAAATATGATCGTTGAGATAGATGTGTTTTTAATATCAGATATGCTTCAATGATACGAGAGAATCATCATCATATTTATCTATCTGTTACGTAGTAAATGCAAAAAAGACGCGCTTATATGGAGGTGTATTTATTGACTATCGTACAATAAAATCGTCTTCGATCATCATAAAATCTATACCATCAGGATTTTCATCTTCATCACTAAAACCTGTCGCGGGTATAATCGCATTGCTCTTATAATAATTATAGATAGCATTATCTAAAATTTCTCCTTCCAGAAGAATACTTTCATATGGACTAGGATCTGTAGAGAGTACATTGTATCCGTTTGCATCCATAAGGTCAAAGACCCCTTCTATACTTCCATACTCTTGTAGTGCAATATCTAAAAGTGTTTGGTTTTGTTGACTATTGATTGTTGTATGTTCCATCTATTTGAATGTTTTCTAGATCATTAACATCTATTTCTTTTGCATAGAAGTTATCGTATTCTAGTTGTTTGTTGATTTCATTTTCCAGCCGAAGTCTTGATAGTACTTCGGGGCTTTTGATATAATCTGTAATCCCTACCCCTAAGATTGGGAATTCTTTAAATGCGCCTTTGTGAGATAGTAATATGATCTCCAGGTGTTGTTGATCTGTATTACTTGACAAAAAATCTCCATTTTTAAAAACTAAATCACAGTCATTGTCTAGTGTTATATCTTGCATAATTGTGTAATATTTATCGTTCTTTTTTGGAAATACATCCTAATTGTAATCGTATTATTTATGCCTAAAAACCCATGTATGATAAAGATGTCTTAAGCATACAAGATTGTATTCTTAGTATCTGATTAGGTTATAAATGTTGTGGTTTGCAAGCATTTTTCTTGCGATAGGAATCCTATAAAATTATATGTAGAATATTGTTTTCATAGCTGTTATTCCTTAAGGGGATGCTTTCGCGAAAGCGTATTGTAGATAGTTATATCCTTATTCTGTAACTGAGTATAAAAATAAAACAAAGCATCATACTATAAAAAGATTTTAGGAGGTCCTATCTGTAGTTGCAGCATTGTTTTATTAATTATTATAACTACAAAGGGTATGTATTAATTCTTCATATAACCTAAAATTATTGTCCAGAATCATCAGGAGTAATTATACCTCCTATTGAGCACATAATACATGAATTTTTTGTGATGGCATTTTTAGATTCATGGAATACGTCTTCTTTAAATTTTAACCATTCTTGTGGTTGTGGTGTACAGGTATTGTTATTAAGAAGTTTACAGGACCCAAAAGGACCTATATTTACGGCAGGAGCTTTATCCTCTACCGTAGCTGCTTTCTTGCTCGTATAATTTACAGACGTCGTTGAAGTAACTGTTAGGGGTACTACCACTGGGGCCGTACTTTGGTTACACTTTAATGGGGCCGTATTTACTAAAAAATCTTTTGAATTAAACATAGTTAATTGATATTTACATTAGCTCCTTTTATAACCACATCTTGCGCACCTCCATCTATCTCAACACCTACTCCTTTGATTTCTATTTTACGCATAGAAAGTACCGAGACTCCATTATTCTGATCAAGAATCACTTGATCATTATTATCTAATGTATTAAAGACAATCTTTTCCTTTTCAATCACTGCATTTGAACCATCAGTCATCGTGATTGTAGCGCTTTCTTCTGTAAGTGTCGTTTTTTGTTGCTCAACACCATCATCATCTTTTAAAGAAAAAATAGTTTCTGAAGGGGTACTTTGTATACTATTTTTTTCATTTCCTTGATCGTTAGTAAATTTTAGTGTCGCATTTTCTTTAGAAAGTATACTACTAAAACGTTCTTGCTCGGTATCATCTTCTACAGAGTTAAATACTATAGAAGAATGATCGGGATGAAAATGAGATTGTGATACTATTTTTTGATTTTCATCAAAATAACTCACTTTAAGATTCTGGTCTTTATCAAACTCCAGGCTAGAGATTTCTGAGATCACTTCAGCACCAATTTCTCCTTCTTTTTTTAAATATCTGACATTAATATGCTCACCATCTATACTATATTCCAGAAAGAGAGTTTCCTCATTTTGAGATTGTATCCTTCCAAAAAGTCTTTCGGGCTCTGCCTGTTGCGTTACAAAGGCTCTTGTCTCTACATCTCCTATAATAGACACTAATACCCAACTATTTAATTTTGGTATACTTATAATACCCTGTTCTTTATCTTGAATAGATGATTTAAGACGTACATTATTATACGTAGCCCCATTCATGTCTATGACTTCTATAGTATATGAATCTTCTGGATTGAAAACGCTAGTATCTTCCCTATTTATTTTTGACACCCTTGCAGGAAATGTCTGTATAGGTTGATTCTTTTGAGCTATTTGCTTTATCAATTGTGTTATTTCTCCCATCTTTTTTAATTTTCATTTACTTGCCTACCTAATTCAATCTCTTGTCTATATCCTCCCGTACCATACGTACGGACAACTGATTTTACCTGAAAAACCCCATTCTTTTCCGGGTCTTCTGCATTAGATAGCTCGACACTATCAGTAGGGCGTACAAAGGGTTCTCCAAATGTGGTAAAAGTCCCAGAAAGTCCTGTAGTTCTTTCTAAAGCAATACGAGGAGTTATATAATCACGAAGTTCTTCTTGGACCTTTTTTAATACATTCTTGCTTGAAAATTCATCATCAGGGATTATGGTTTCATTATCATGTAATGTCCAAGTACCTATTAATTGACCTTCTGGATCTCCCATTTCTGTATAGATAGGTGTATTTGAATTTGCAAGATATTTTTCTACGCGTAAGCGTACATTCTTTACGTCTTCTCTTGTTACCTTAAGATTATCATGAATAATCGTATCAAAAAACCGAAACTTAGGACGCCCTCCAAAAAGCTGACTTGGAATAAGATTTAACAATGAAGACGTCAAGCTATTGATCCCTGAACTTATAATACTTCCTAGTCCTCCCAATCCCGGAATTGGAATATCAATGAGGTATTTATCTACAACTTGATTAAGTTCATTACGTGAGAATTTTGCCGGATTATTGGTTACTCTCAATGTATTTTTAGTATCCCCCAATTCAAAATATGAAAACACCTTATGTTTTTCTTTAAGGGCATCAAAGAGTTGACAGATAGACCATTCTCTCTTAATTAATAACTCTCCTAAATCTTCTATCTCTAGAGCTACGTCAA
Source organism: uncultured Dokdonia sp. (assembly GCA_947503305.1). Lineage (GTDB taxonomy): Bacteria > Bacteroidota > Bacteroidia > Flavobacteriales > Flavobacteriaceae > Dokdonia. Next base: position 250,308 of record CANNDF010000002.1, on the reverse strand, counting down.
AAGGGACTTGAAGTTCATTAAGTCTATTCTCTATAAACCCTTTGATATCCTTCTTTACAGTAATGGTTGGGTTTTGAGAGGTTATATTTTTTGGATCATCATCTATCTTAGGAGGTTCTGTTGTTACAACTTTCTGTTTTTTACAGGCATACATAAGGTCCTGACATTCTATTGTAATGGGAGCATCGCCTTTTACTTCTGTTATATACCCTCTGAAAGCAGGTTTGTAATCACCATTATATCCTAAAAAGATTTCTATAAAATAGTCGAGTTTAAAGAAATCATGAATACTTTTATTACTAGAATCCAGTGTGTTGACAACCACGTCAAAAGCTTCCTGTGCACTTAAAAAGTTTGTATTAATTTTTTTAGGCATTTGTATCGTAGCTGTATCCGTAAGTGTTTCATAATTTGAATTGATCCGAATATCTTTTACATATCGAAACTCATACGATGTACTTGTGGGTTGTAAGGCGTCATCTGTTTCATAGATGATTATTTTACTATTTAGATTAAGCATTGTTTCTTATAATTAGTTCTGACGATTCATCTGAAGTTGCTTGAGCTGAGAATTTTTGAATATTCTTAGTCCCTTCTATAGAAGGAATGTTATAAGAATCAATAACGATCTCAAAAATTCCTAATCGATTAAGAATTGCATGTGTAATTTTCAATGCATATGGTGCATCTAAAAATTGTTTTAAAAGAAATAATTTCCCTTTTGGATACTCTTGAGAAAACTCACTTTCTGCAATTATTCCATTTACAGAGATTGTATAATCTCCATTTGAGATATGTTCTTTAATGGTATTATTTCTCCCCTCTACTCTCGTTTTTTGAATGATCTTAGACCTACTAGCAGATATTGATACTGCATCTATACGCAATACTGGTAATACTAAATCCCGCCGAATCAAGGGTTCAAAAATTAAAGGTGCAACTACGGGTAGACTAAACTCTCCTCCTGTGCTATCTATAATAAAATCCTGAGATTGTTGATTATTAAAGTTTATAGCTTCACTTAGTCCATACTCTAACTCTTGTTGATATGCTTCTAAATTGTTATTTAAGTTTATATTAAAACTCATAGTATATTGATTTATATTCTGTGTTAATAGCTTTGTGTAGAAAAATGATTCTCCATGGTTTTGGTAATGACTTGTTCTAATTGATTTTTAGCTTCTTCTTGAAGCCATAGTGCTTCTTCTACTAGTTTATAGAATTCATTAATAGGCAATTGATAGGGGTCTACATGAAAATAATGCCTAACAATTGCTGCTCTCTTTTTCATCTCATCTTTGCCAGATTCTCTATTAATAGTATGTTTTTTATCTACCATTACTTGTTGTATTAATGCTTTTCCAGCTGAGATCATAAACTCATTATCATATGCTAGGCTTCCTAATACACTAGATGTAAAGACCTCCTGTAAAGCTTTATAAATGTTTTCCTCTCTTAATTGATTGTAGGCTTCTATAATTGCAATTGTAGGGAGCTTACAATACGCATACTCATCCTTATTTTCATCACTATAAATTTTAATAATATGCGTATGCTCTTTTTTCCAAACATTGATATGCGAGGTTTCTTCTTTTTTCATGATGTTGCGAATTAAAAAAGGAGGCGTGCTATAGTTGTCCTAATTATTTTTAAACTGCGTTTATAGAATTCTAAATCAATAGTGTACAAAACCTTTTACAAGGGTATCATTAAGATTGTTGCTTATTGCAGTAGCATTTGTACTAAGACCTCCTACATTTATTGTTATTCCTGCTCCTGTAGAATCTATTAACTCTGTAATATTTTTTTGTCGTATCGTAGAATTCTCAATGGTTACATATCCGATATTTGTTTTCTTCATTAATCTGGAATCTACTTTTAAAGCACAATTTTTAAACTTAAGTGTCCCATCATCTACCTCTAAAATACCTGTTGAATCATCTACAATTAAATTTAGAAAATCAATAGATCCATTGGTAGATTTTCCAGTGAAGTTTAATAGTTTCACTCTCCCTTTAAGAGTAACTTGTGTAACTGTTTGATTAAGTTTTAAAGTAACCGATGGCGTGTCTAAAAACTCGACAGTAATAGGGCTATTAGAGTAATGAAATAGTAAATCTCCTGTAAGAAGTCGCAATGCTATTCTCCCAGTTCTAAGAATTCTTGTTAAAGGCTTACCTCCCGTAACCAACTGATCTACAAATAAATTTATCTCTACTGAAGAATCTGAATAGACAATCAGAGAGGCGTTAGGTGTATATCCTGTAGCATTGATATAATCAAAAGACAAGTTTGTTGTCAAACTAGCTCCTATTGACCATTTAGATATTAATCGATTTACATTTTTTATAATATAAGTCCTTCCAAAATATCTATTATTCCCGCCTGGAGATGTGATATTAATCTCATTTACATTAAAAACCGATATCAGATCTTCGGTATTTAATGAGCTTTCACCTACAGATTTATTATCAAGTATTCTTCCATTAGGAATATTCCAATACCAACGTATAGATTTACTTCCATTGGATGTATAAAACAAATTGGTCCCTTGAGTATTTCCTGTAAAACTGATATTTACAAAAAGATTAGATCTGAACTCCAGGTTGATATATGGACATCGTCCATTAATTGGAAAGGTAGCCTGATTTTGTAATACAATAACAATATATTGAGAAGATAGGTCAATAGTATGATCATATTCGGCAAATACGCTATCTATACTTTGATAAGGTTTTGAAGAATTATTTACAACAGCCGTTTCATTATCTCCTAGAAGTGTATGCACATAGTAATAAGAAGTTGTTGAAGATGGTGTAACATTGTTATCGGTATACTTAATTCTCTTTTTTTCTATATCAAAAGAAAAACCTTCAAACTCCAAATATTCATTTACTATAAACTGTTCTATTCCATTTTTATCTCTTATCGATAAATTATTTTTGTCGATAACTACTCTTCTAGCTTCTTCATCTATAACAGCACCATCAATTGTTAAAGTATCGGATGGATTGTTGGGATATATTCTATTCCCATCATTGTCCATAATGATATTAAAAGACATAGGATCTATAGAGGCTAGTTTTTCTTTTTCCTCTGCAGTATAATCGTTACTTGACAATCCCTTGCCTTCTTCTTTATCTACTTTACCGAGCCCTAATCCTGATATATCTATATCTACAGACGCAAATTTTTCTATTAACCCTTCTATATATTCCATAGGCTGGGTAAGCTCTGGTTGATACTTATCTATTCTGAGATCTGTACCATCTGAGAAAGTAAAAATGATATTTCCTTCTTGAGTAATTACCTTTTTTGTAATTATATCTCCATCATCCTTGTGAAAAAAACTATCAAAAGCATTATGAAACTGCTCCTCAGTAGGTATATCACCTGTTTCAAACCAAGTTTTTATGGTTTCTAATTGTGTTTTCATGTAGTTATAAGTGTATTAGGATTGTATTTTGTATAAAGAAAAACTAGGTATAGAGATTATGACTATAGTATATGATCCATTATTAAAGCACCTCTATTTTCACAGGTTTGGGTTGGATATGATCAGAAAAAGAAGTTGTAATATTTAAACGCAAATCATCATCTGTTTCAATTGCAGAATCTCCACCTAAATAGCAGTTTTTAAAAAGTACTTCAAGCGCTTTAAACTCATCTATTTTTGAAGCTTGCAACACGGCAGAACGTATATTTATACTTGGTTTACAGAAATAAGCATATAATGTATTTCGATCATCATCCACAATAGATAACTTCACTATTTTTTTATATTTATATTTCCAATGTTTGAGTTGAGACTGAGTAATATTACCATCTATTACGACAGCAAGTTTTGTGGTTTCTTGTGTTTGCATACACTTGGATTATTATATTTTAGAAATAGTTGTTTCTTATAGTAATTGTGAGTGTGTCCGCTTTCGCGAAAGCATACCATCTATCATTACTTATTTTTTTAAAGGCAACCCCTCTAGTATCATAAAATCTAGAGAGATTGCCATATAGATGTACCCAACTAATAACCAATTAACTAACCTAAAACTTAAACCAAACTGGCACATCTAATTAAAAGTATCCATAGCTCAGGGAGCTATACCAAATTATAAAGGCTTCCATTTATAGTAATAGAGTAATACATAAAAGAAGAGAAGACATAAAACCTATTCTCTGGATCTATAAATTTGATATAATACCATCCATGGAGCATAGACAATAGGATCATGGCTGGGTTCTAAAAAAACTATGCGATCCTGGATGGTGCTTCCCTTAAGCTAGGGATGGGATATTGTATGGCAAACTCTACTTATACGTAGTATGTTTACTAAAACCGTGTTGCCTTTTGTTCTCTCTATTTTTTATTGAGCTTGTAATGTGATAATTACAGATAATTTGTGCATAGAAGAACAGTAGGCAATAGACACGGTCATTGAATTTATTTTTTGAGGGATTAATTCCACTCAATATGTGAACAAATGAGATCTAGACTTACTTCTATTTTTGTATCCCCCTGATTCATATTGCGTTTATTAGATTTGAATTCGCAGTTACGTACAACATGTGTTACTACTTCATTACTATCATCTAAGAAACTAACTTGTACGTCAAATGGAGGTGTGTCTTGCAGACGACTTCCACTAGGCAATGCTGCTTGTATTGCTTCTACTTCATAATTGTATAAGGTAATTGAAGCCGTTGCTTCATACTTACCACGTCCACGGTGTACTGGCATATTTCCTGCACCATAGTGGTTTTCTTTTGCTGTCATGTCATCATAACTGATAGATGTAACACCAGTTACGAGACGATCTAAAAGATTGATTTCGATAGATGACCAACTGTGACGTTGCCCATTGATTAAAGGTAATTGTGACATATAAATATTTTAGAATATTAAAAAATTGAATTAAGCGGCTGCATTGATCCCAAATGGATTTTTAAAGCCTAAATCTACTTGGATACGACGTGCAGTTCCCATAGGGACTACTTCTACTTTAATGTTAAGTTCAGAAGTTGCAAGAATATCCTGGAACGGATTTACATATACATCGATATCTGATGCTTCTCCATTTGCAACCATACGTTCAAGTGCTGCTTTACATAGTGTTTCAAAACTTTTTACAACAGATGGAGGTAAAGTACCTTCTTCGGGGTCTACAAGTACTGGTGCATTAAGTTTAGGCAATAACGCAGTTCTTACGAGGCGTGATGCTTTATTAATAGTACGATTGCTCTCGATATATGTAAAATCTGATGTTGGTTCGGAACATGTATGGCTATCATTAAAATAGACTCCTCCAAGACCAGTATGTGTACGAGCAAAGATGTACTTCTTATCATTTAAAGTAATCAGGTCTCCAGAGGTAGCTACTTTTGTATCTCCTACAAAACCTGCAGTTCTAAATCCATCACCCGCTAGGTTAAACTTTTCTACCCATGCTACATTTTCAGATACTTTTGCGGCAGATATAGTTCCTAATAATGTTCCTACTGCTGCCGTATTTGTATAGTTAGGAGTTACAATCGGGTTTCCGTCATTATCTACTCCAGTCCCATTTAATCTTGCTGTAGCAGGATCCATAGCGACAACTACTGAGACATTCTCAGCATTAATACCAGAAAGATCTGTTGCGGTAGCAGCAGTTGCTGCATCAAATCCTTTTCCTTCTACAATTACTTCAAAAGGCATGTAATTATTAAAGGCTAGGTTGGCTTGATTTTGAGCTACGACTACTGCATCAATAGTTAAGCTAAAATCGTTATCTGTAACATTTTTTTGAATTACTCCTATCTGACGCAAAGCTCCGTTTGCATTTTCCTGCATTTTTAGCGTTTGAAATGCAGTATTTTCAAAGTCTTCTCCCTCTGGGGTCATCATGATAAAAAGATCTCCTGATGGATTCATTCTAAAAAATTGAGAAATCTGATAATATGCAGATTGCCCATCACGATCATATGACTCTGTAATTCCTAATGCTTCTGCATCTTCTATAGATAAAAGACGCTTAAGTTCTCCATATTTTAAATCATCTGTTTCTGCTCCATCAAAAAGTAATCCTGAGACCATATCTTGATCTGGAGTTCTACGACCCAAGCCGCCTGAAAGTTTGTTAATAACTACATCATTTAATGTACTCATAATATTAATTTATTTTAATTGTGTTAAAATTCTAATTTTGGACATACCTATGGCTATACCAATATTTTACATATTGATTACCAATAGATTATCACAATTTGGAAATGTATTTTTCTACGTTATTTACGCGAATTCTTTGTAGAAGTATCAATGGCCATTGATGATTCAAATATAGAATGCATTATCATAAATGCCTACTAATTTGAAAGGGGACTACTGTAGTTGCAACAACTTATGCTACATACTCTAGCGATGAAGTTTCATTTAGAATATTATAAATCGTGCGCTCAGAAATAAATAATTTTTCCGAGAGTTCTGCTACTACAACTTTCATTTGCTTCGTATTATTTTGCGCGACATATTCATTGATGAATTTTTTTCTTTTCATTAATAATAACTTGCTTCTTTTCATTGGCTTCCTGTGTTAATTTTTTTAAACTGTTCTTATTTTATACTTAATTTGAGGCTTCCATTTCTCCAAGATCCCTCACATAATTATCTTTCTTATTTTCATTTACAATCTCATCTACTTGATCTACTTTAAAAAGATCATTCCCATTATCAGTTTTTATATCAAAGGTGTCTACATCAATATAATCTTGTAATTCATAACCTTCTCCTCTAAGCCTCGTTGAAACTTCATCTACATTATCAGAATTGATCTCTGTATTTATAAAATTGTTTGTAATAAGCGTGTATTTTTTCTTAAGCTCTTTTTCTATAAGTGTCGTCTTATAGCATATCTTCCATATAAAATGATGATTTTTTTCCCAAAACACTTCATCCATATTTACCTGACATTCTGATACCTTAAAAGCTGCATTTGTAATAACATCTGGATTTTCTCTTATATCTTCTCTATTTGGATAGTTGAGAACCGCTTTATCTATAATTCCAGCTATAGTAAATACTTCTGTAAAATCTCTAAGTGCTGTAGCATCAAATACGACATAGATAGAAAAATGAACATCTGCCTTATATTCTTTTTCTGAAGATGTATTCCATTCTACTTTATTATACATAAACATGACTAGTGGAAAATCTTCATTTAACTCACTCTTCCCTTCTGTTGTAAATACAAAATCGTTACTAAGGCGCATCTTAATATTAGGATTTGTGAGCATATCTTGATTACTCAATAAAGCGTCTACTTTTTCTTTTTTTTGTTCAAAATATTGTTGCAATACCATAGGTTATATTTTTTGAGAGAACAAATATGCAACATATGTTGTATTAATCCAAGTAAAAAACATATGTTAACCCGTCTTTGCAATATAAATTTATGAACTCTTAATATCTAAATCAGAAGATACCTCAGTAAATAAGAGCATTTGCGCTAGTCCTATTGAAATTTCAAAAAGATTAAAAAAATTTACACACAAATGCTTATATATCAATTAATTATGTTATTACCATATTTATTTACGGTTTTACCACATTATCAATTTTCCCTTATAATTTCTTATATGACACGTAATTTACTTTAAGCATAAATATCATATATGACTGAATACAAGTGACTTGTAAGCAAGAAGTATTATATAACATTACATTAAAAAAGATATTATTAAATATCTGAATACCAATCTATTAAAAATAAAAAAATTAAGAAATACAACAAATGTTTGTATTATTATGTAATAAATTATATATTTGGCAAATAACCACTTTAAACCAAACATTTTACACAAAAACAAATCATATTCATAAATTATCTGTAATTTGTTTGCTACTATACCTACTCATATGGAGAATACCCTAGATATCCACTCAAAAATCAAAGAAGTCATACATGGATTACATCTCAACAATAGTTCTTTTGCTAAAAAAGTTGGAGTTACAAGTACTACGATAGACAGTATTACTTCAGGAAGACTTCAAGGTGACGGTTCCAGAAAAAAAACAAAACCAGGATATGATCTGTTACTTAGTATTATTGAAAGTTGCAATATCAATCCCAATTATTTTTTTGGACAAACAGATCAAATGTTTCTCACATCTTCTCATCAAAACCCGGCAAATCCTCCCGTTTTGGGATTGCCTAAAATTATTTCGGTAGACCCCTCAGGAGAAGAAAATATAATCTATGTCCCTTCTAAAGCCAGAGCTGGTTATTTAAATGGCTATGATGATGAAGAATATATAGAAACATTACCCGCCTTTAAAATGCCTTTTTTAACTAATAATACCTATAGATGTTTTGAAATAAAAGGGAACTCTATGGCCCGCACGCTATATGATGGTGATCTTGTCTTCGGAAGATATGTCGATAGTTTTGACGATATAAAAGACGGCAGAATTTATGTCATCGTAAGTAAAAATGATGGTATTGTTATAAAACGGGTTATCAATAGATCTAAAGAAAGTGGAAAATTAATTTTAAAATCTGATAATGTAGACGGCAATTTCCCTACGTATACCATGGAAATTGAAGATGTAGAAGAGGTATGGTACGTAAGTATGTATGCCTCAAAACAAATGCCAGAACCTATAGACATCTATGAACGTCTTACCCAATTAGAAAGCAAGCTTATAGAATTAGAATCAAAATCTACATATTCTAAAAACTAAACAATAAACTGTAATATACATCAGATATCACAAATTGCTTTTCAAAAATATTTAAATGCTTATCTTTCGCAAAAAACAATAGCTTTTGAAATCAATTACCATCACTATTCTTACTGTACTATGTTGTTTTATTGTGAGCATATCTCATGGACAACTTTCGGATTTAGCAAGAGTAGATTATACTATTTTACCAGCAGGATCTTCAGATTTTGAATTTAATAGAACCCGGTTTTTATTTAATTACCCCATAAAGCTTAATGACAAACAGAGTTATCTTTTTTTAGGTCTTGATTATAGCAACATCAATTTATTCTTTGAAGAAAATATTCCTTTTGATAGGGATGAACTGGATGGTTATCAAATACTAGATTTCAATATAGGCTACACTTTTAAGATTAATGAAGTCTGGCGTTTTGGAGCTAGACTTACCCCAGGTTTTAGTTCTAATCTTACTGCAGATGACCTTAGTCTAGATGATACCGTTATATCTAGTGATGTAGTGTTTATAAAAGACAAGAAAGATGATCCTACAGTAGAAAAACCATATAGACTAATTCTAGGAGCCTCTTTTTCACAAAACAGAGGTTTTCCCTTTCCATTACCTTTTATAAGCTATTATCGGAAGTTTCACCCTAATTGGTCCTATAACTTAGGAATTCCCAAAACCAATATACAGTACCATTTTAATAATGAGAGCCATAGACTCAAAGCTTATGCTCAATTAGATGGGTTTACAGCAAATATACAAGGTGGTTCTCCTGTCAATGGAGATATTGCTGATACTATTAATATGTCTCTTATTCTCTCAGGGCTTCAATATGAATTTCATTTTAAAAAACGATTTGAATTTTATATCAGAGGCGCTTATATCCTAGATAGAAATGTAGCCCTTAGGAATAATGATAGAGATGATATTTTTATTATAGATAAAAGTAGTGGTCTCACTTTTAGAACAGCCCTTAGAATTAAGATCTAATGACCTAACATTTATCGTGATATTGATCTTGACGTAACTTTACGGCTCTATAAGAATACAGTATTAAACTTGATAAAGCAAAAAGTGCAAAAAACATTCCTATTAACAACATATATATGGAAAATTGAGCATTTACATTAAGGTTTTCAGCAACACCTGCAAGCAACCCAGACACAACAAAACCAGCTACAGCTATGTATAAAAATACCATAGCTCTATTGATTAATTTAAGTTGTTTTAACTTACGTTCTATAAGCAACACTTTTTCTTTTTTGACTATTAATAGATTCACTTCCCTACTCAAATCAATCATTATATTTGATGTCGATAAAATAAGCAAACAAATTCCTGGTAATACTGTTATAGGCACATACCATTCTCCCATATCCTTTTAGTGTTTAATTAGTAATCGTACGCTTTCGCGAAAGCGTACATCTTATAGTATTAAAACGGCAAACTCAATCCAAAGGTAAAACGTCCTCCATCATCAGATGAGAAAAATGCCAGATTTAAGGCTGTAAATCCTCCTATAGAAAAGTACACTCCCCCGCCTGGAGAAGTATGCCATGTACTTGAATTGTCATTATCTTCCCATACTCTACCATAATCAAATCCTCCATATGCACCTACAGATATAGGAATGATCCCATTGCGTATCCTCCCCAAAGAAATTCTTAAATCTGTATTATGATATACAGATCTCTTTCCTGTAAATCGTTGTTGCCTAAACCCTCTTAAACCATCACCATCTCCCAAAACAGCACCCTGATAAAATTCAAAATCATCACTGAGATTGATATGCGCCTTTGCTTTTGAAGCAATAACAAAAATTCCTCGTTGATCTAATTTTGTGGCTATGCGTACCTCTGGTATGATGTATGCAAAACTTCGATCTTCATCAAGGTTTGCCTTATACCCTACCGTAGCTCCAAAACCAACACCACTCTTAGAGATTATACTCCCTTTTAAATTATCATAGAGATAAGATGCCTCTACTCCTAAAAAACTCTGACCTTCAAAAACTTCTGGGTTTACATCATTTGAGGTCGCTATAAACCTACCAGCCGTGCGTTCTATTTCTATATCTTCATAAGATACCCCTATAGATATCTCACTGCCTTGGTATCCTCTAAAAATTAAAGAAGGAGCTATAGATAAACGTTCCATACGCACCCGATTAAAATCCATATCAAATACATCATCCATATTTTGAGTATCATTACCGATTCCAAAAAAGTTATTTGTAAAATTAGGACTGCTAAATCCTGCTTCTATACCTAAATTTACTCCGTCAAATATATAAGCAAATTCTCCCGAATAGTTAAAATCTACTCCACTAGTCTCTGAGTAATAAATTAAACCTAATCGATGATTATCCGTAAAGGGATTACGAGCTAAAGAATTCTTCTTATAACTATACTGCACTCCTACCCCAAAACCATTATCAGGGTCAAAACTTACCAAGGGAATTGTATTACTTAGATCCCTTCGTTGTTTTTTAAAATAATAGGTATTTAAATCAAAATTATCCGAAAGTAATTTATTTACATTTGTTTCAAATGTGTTCTTTTTGGATTTGAAGTCGTATACTTTTACATTCTTCTTATTAGAAATACGATATGTATCATTGCCATTGCCTCCTATAATTTTGAGATGTATTCTCTTATTTCCTTCACCTTTTACTTCAAATACATCTTTATCATCAAGACCATATAACCAAATCTCTTTTGTATCTGTTTTGTCATAAGTTACATTCCAAAAGACATCTCCTTTTTCTCCTTTTTTAATTCGATACCCTACGATCTTCGTTTTTCCATCAGGTAATCTTGTAATTTCAAAATAATCATCTTTATCTGTCCCTGTAACAATAACACATCGTGATAGATACTCATACATATCTATCGCATTTTCTTCTATGTTACTTAAACGTCCTAAAAGTGCTTTTTTTACTCTCGTTACTTTTTCTTGATCTATTTCTGACGGGAGATTCCCAAATGCTTTTGTGATAGTAGCTTCTGTTATATTTTCTTTAATAAAACGGGCTTCTTCAATCCAATCTTGTTTTGTGTGGTTTTTTAAGACTGTAAGATCTACATCATCACCTGCATCGTTATACCATTTTACATGATTGTAATCACTATCATATCGTTGCATAAATCGTAATGATGGAGTCAATGCTGTTAATGTTCCTAGTATAAACCCATCAAAATCTGAATATACCTGATCCCGATCTCTTGGTATAGGCTGGTAAAGTTTCATACCATTATCTAGATCTTTTTCTGCCCATTTCCATTGATCTGCATGTCGATCCCAATCTCCTACTAGATTATCAAAAATACGTGTACGGATATACAAACGCTCATCAATCTTTACATTTTCTTTCCTACGCAGTTCTTCAAACAAATCTAGTGTACCTATAATTTTATCTCCTTTTCCCAAGCTCTCTACATCTTCTTGACCTTCAGAAAGACGTTCTTCTATAAAATAAATTTTATCACCATAATCGTCATTATAAGGGCCTAATATTTTTTGTTTGGGAATATAATATAAAGCTGGGTTAGGATGTAAAATACCTACCGCATCTGCAAGGTCGGCTATGGTTAATGAACCATAAGGATTTGCCGTTGTCCAATAATCCTGTAATAATTGGACAAAATAAGTCTCCTCTACATCTGACTCTAAATACTGTGTCTTAAACAAAAAGTATTGAATAAAACGTAAAGCACTTTTCTTTGCAGATCGCATCGCATATTGTCTTCCTTCATTGTTTATGAGTCTTATAGAGTTTGTTTGATGTCCTCCTCCTTTCCTAAGAGGCTTTAATCCCCCATATAAGGTATCTAGTAATGCTGTTTTTATATTGATTTTTGTTGCATAATCTTCACGATAATGAGCACCCCATAATGCTTTATAAAACCCGCTACGTTCTAATTCCTCAGGTTCATATATGGATTTTTGAACATATTGAGGGGTATTATATTCATCATAATCATGGGATTCATAACTTATAGTTTCAGTACGGATTTCTTTATTAAAAATAGGCTGCTTATAGGTATTTGATTCTCCATAAAAACTCAACCACACAGAACCATCAGTAAACTGTGTTATTTTTGTAAATCCAACTTCTTCCGAAAAGAAACCTTCATCTCGAGAACCTACTTTAGAGCTACTCTTCCCGGATCCACTTATAATAACAGGGATTCCTTTTTCTTCAAAATATTGTAAGTTATTATCATGACCACTAAGTAATATCACATTATTTGTTTGTCTAGCAATTGTAATAATACGATCACTGAATTCCTTATAATGTACATTACTTAGATCTTGAGGATTTACTCCAAAACTGAATTGTGCTCCATACTTTCCTAAACTTTGTACCGGATGATGCATTACTAGTAAAACCGTTTTTCCTTCACTTTTCTTAATAGAACTCTCAACTTCTACATAAAACTCTTCTTTGGTTTTAATTTCACATTTTTCATTAATCGTCGGATATTCATCCCAGTTAGATAATGCCCATTGTGAATCTAGTATTAAAACATCTACTTCATTATTAATCTTAATGCGTTCTATAGGACAACCATTTTCTGGTAAGAACGTGTTCTTTCCTAATGCATTTTCAATAAATTTCTCTTGCCTGCTTAACCCTTTTAATCCAGATGACCAATCCAGATTTCCAGGAATAAATATAGTTCTTCCTTTAAATCCTTTTACGGCTTCGATTTGTGACATTAGATTTTTTGTAGCTTCTACAGATTCTTTTTTGAACCCATTTGTAGTTGCATTGTTTCCCAAAAAAAACACGGTACTATTTGTGCCTTCTGATTTTAATAATGTACTTAATGCATCTATGTTTTTCTGTCCATTTGCTGAGGTATTATCCTCACCATAATCCCCTAATCCATAAAATGTATATGAAATTTCTTTATCAGGAAGTCTATTTTGTGATTGAACATTTACGGTAAAAAAAAGTGCTACGAAAGCATAGAAAATAACTCTATAGTCTGAGAAATTCATAATATAGTCAGTTTATTGATGGGTGGTTTTGAATATTCAATGGTGATGTATTACTGTTATATTATATAAAATAATACATCTATATCCATTTTTAAATATAAGAGATATTTAACAATTACAACCATATGAATATCTCAAGAATAGAAACCACACCTTTTCTCAGGACCGTATTCCCCTATAAGAAAAAAAGAAATGTTTAATAAAATAACTAGTTAGACTCTTAGTATCTATAACAAAAAGAATTTGACAATACAAATACTAATTTGAATTGTCCTCATTATATAAGGCATTGTAATACTTCGTCAAAAAAGTTCTCGCTTTACTCTCCTGATAGCATCAACATGATATTTTATGATTTTTGCTCTTCCAGCAGATGTCATCAATACAGAATCAAATTCTTCTCGGTTATCCATAAAAAAACTTTCCGTAAGAATTGCTGGCATTTTAGTGCGTGTCAGCACATAAAATCTGCGCTCTTTATCAAGATCCCCATCTGTAAAATCTGTTCTCAATCTTCTATTTGGAAACTCACTCTGATAAGTTTCTCCAAAAACCGTAGCAATTTGATCACTCTTCGTATTACCGGGAGATGTAAAAATCTCACTCCCCGAACCTCCTCCAGCATTAGAATGTACACTTAGATAAAAACATTTTCTATGAGCATATATATTTGCCCTTCGCATTCTTGTCTCTAATCGTACATCCCAATATTCTGGAGCTATATTTACATAAGGTATTTTTAAGAGGGTAAGTTCTTGAATAATTCCATTTACAATAGCACGATTAAACTCGCCTTCATAAATAATATTCCCATTGCCCCAATCTTTACGTTTGCCTGGTGTTTGATATTCTCCATCTATTAAACCTCCATGACCATTGTCCAAAAGCACTAACATATTTTATATTTTAATATTACACATTATAATTCAAGTCAAAGACCTGTAATTACCTCATTGTAAATTACATAAAATACATTTAACTCATATGCTTTAATCTTGATATTCTCCGTCTTTGCAGTACATTATTATAAAAATCAATTCCCGTTTTTAACGTAAGTGGCTATTCTAAAGAGGTAGTATTACACTCTTATTTTATCATTATAGTATATATACTAAATAAAGGGTATGTACTTTTATTACAATAAGGTATAGATTTGAAATTAAAAGATTTAGTTATATTTATATAAACTTTTACAAAAAGTTTTCTTCCCTACAGACAACTTTTCCCGCTTAAATTTTTATGCACTATGGACAAATTATCTGTTTTTTTAAAAGCACTAGGAGAATGGGTTTTAAGCATTCTTGAAGAATTAAAAAACCATACAATAGCAGTAGTAATTATTGGAATTCTATTTGTTCTATTATGGCAATTTCCACAAACAAGAGATTTACTATTAGTACTAAACCAGCCTACAAAATATCATATGGGTGAGATGATACTTTTCTTTTCTTCACTCTCAGTACTCGCTTTTTTAATTAGTAATGTAAATGATTATTTCTATGGGACTTCTGGTTCTTTTATTCCTAGAGATGATGTCGAAGAAGCTATCCGAAATAACAGAGAAGTAGAATACCGAAAAGACGAAACAGAAGACAATAAAAAATACATTCGTAGAATGTTACCTAAAGTTTTGGGTACTTTTTTACTATTAATAACTGCATTTTCTGTGGATAATATAGGGTTTACTATTTCTGGAAATATGAATAACCTTTTTTTGAATATAGTTTTTGTTGTACTTAGTGTATTACTTGTACTATCACTTCACTATAAATTTACACGATGGTTTATGAATCTCTTTGCTGGGATTTCTGGAATAAAATATGTCCCGATTATCCTCGCTATAGGTTGCTTATTGACCATCTTACTATTTACTTTTTTTAATGCAGGGGGTTCTGTTTGGGATGTTAGACGATTATTTATTGCATTGTTATTACTTGCCTTATTCTTTTTTATTGTTTCTGTTTCATACTCTATTTATATACTTAAATTTAAAGAAATCATAGGAGCGCGGATTATAGGATTTATTGCTTTTATTGCTTTTTTAACCTATATCATCTTTCTTTTCAATCCCAAATTGGCCTACCTCATCAATCCCCTTAGTGTAATTCTAATATCTATGATAGGCATATTTACTGTAGCAAATCTTATACGATATATAGGAAAGAAAATTCTTAAAATCCCACTTCTTACCTTAAGTGTATTATTTTTTATAGTACTGGGAAGTATTACTGCAAACAGGCAAGACTTTAGTCATTATGAAGTCAGTACTGCAATTACACATAAAGCTCCACAAGAACGCCCAGAGATCGAAGAATATATTATTTCTTGGATTGAAGATCGAAAAGAGTACATCAATACTACAGAAAAATATCCCGTTATTTTTGTAGCTGCAGAAGGAGGAGGTTCAAGAGCTGGATTATGGTCTCTATTAGTCAATAGTAATCTGTATGAGATAAATAAGGATTATTATGATAAGTATTTATTTGCCATGACAGGAGCATCTGGAGGCAGTGTAGGGAATTCTATTTTTTATACATCTGCCTATCAAAGTTTCTCTAGTGCTAAAAAATTTAATTTTAAACTCAACTCAGACATAAAGTCTACTTTTTCTTATAAAGGAAGTGCATTTTACCAAGGTAATTTTTTATCGTCATCAGTAGCTTCATTATTAGGCCGTGACCTTTTTGCAAGTATCTCTGGTATTTCTTTTTTTAACGATAGAGGAAGTATTCTAGAGAATGAGTGGGAAGAAAAATATAAAACTATTTTTCAAAATGACAGTCTGGATCTACTCTCAAAAAGTTTTCTCTCTTTAGATATGCAATCTAAAAGCACCAAACATACTCCGCCCGCACTTATTATAAATACAACACATCTTCAAAGTGGTAATCACTCTTCTATTTCACCCGTAGTATTAAAAGACAAACAATTAGAAACAGCAATTACTAGAGATTTTCTGGATGATTATAGGAGGGCATACAAAAGTGATACAACCTCTATTAAAATATCTACAGCAATGTTACTTAATGCGCGATTTCCATATGTAAGTCCTGTGGGAAGAGTAAAAAATATAGGGCAATTTGGGGATGCAGGGTATTATGATAATATAGGAGGAAATCTTACGATACGTCTTGTCAACGCATTTCAGAAAGTAGTAAATCAACGTTATTGTCACTTATCTGAAGTTTTGGACCCTAGAGTTTTGATTATTATGAATACCTCAGAAAAAAAGACAAAAACAAAAGATACTGTCAATTACAGTACGCAATTACAAGCTCCTCTTAACGTGGTAGTAAATGCAACATTTGCACACCCTAATGAACTTATCAATACCTATGGTTCAGAGTATCTTATAGCATCAAAACGCACAAAGATTCCTAGACCAGAAGAAGTAGATGGTGTCAGTCTATATTTTGGAAGTAGAGAAACCATAAAACCTATTTTACCCCTTGGAAGGTACTTATCGGATGCTGCCATTTTATCTCTTGAAATGCGGTTAAAAGATTCCATCGTACAGGATAGAATGAAAAAATTGCTAATGCCTCAATAAACCTATACAAACACTCTTTTACATAAAAATAGCAAGACTCTATTCATACAAACGAGATACACGTAGTATACTTTACTACAATTACTTATCTATATACAATTTTATACCGATTATGCTTTCGCGAAAGCGTACTAAGGCATAATTAAACCCATCATTATGAATTTTTCAAAAAAACCACATCTCAAATAGAAGGTTTTTACGTAACAAAAGCATAAAAAACTGTAATATATCATCTTTTTTATTACTTTTATATAACTATCTCATATTATACTTCCCCCTTGATTATATAGGAAAGCAGATAATAAACTATCCTTTATTATAACTAATTGACTTTATTCTATGAGAAGGATTCTACATTTTATGCTATTGTGCATACTCTGGCAATCTTCTGTATATGCTCAGAAGAATTTAGACTCTTTATGGGCAATCTGGAATGATACTACAAAACATGATACCCTCCGTTTAAAAGCAATCCATGAATATGCCGATAAGGGATTTCTAAATTCAAACCTGGACAGTCTTTACTATTATTCACAATTAGAATACGACTTTGCCAAAGGACGAAATCTCAAAAAATATCAGGCATCTGCATTAATCACCCAAGGACTTTCACAGTACCGAGCAGGAGATTATGTAAAATCCCAGGAAAAGTATTCTGAAGCCTTGCGTATTTATGAAGAAATAGGAAACAAAGAAGGAGCTAGTGATGCATTAAATTATATTGGAAGTATCCATAGACAACGTGGAGATTATGTAAAAGCGATTAAATATCATTATGAAAGTCTTAAAATAAAAGAAGAAATCAATGATAAAAGAGGGGTTTCCGCAGTATTAAACAGGATTGGTATTATTTACGACAACACAGGAGAGTATGATAAGGCCATAGAATATTATACCCGAAGTCTTTCTATCAGGGAAGAAGTAAATGACAAAAAAGGAATTGCAAATTCACTCAATAACTTGGGAGTCATTTATAATAATTTAGGTAAAGACTCTATCGCAGTTAATTATTATACACGTAGTATAGAAATAAAAGAAGAAATAGGTGATAAAATAGGTATAGGAAGAACCTTAAATAATATAGGGATTATCTACAGTAATCAATTTAATTATAAAAAAGCTTTAGACTATTTATCGCAAAGCCTAAAAATTAGAGAAGCGATAAAGGATAGGCAAGGAATAGCGTCCACGCTAATATCTATAGGAATTATTTACTATGAACAAGGGAAGTATAAGCAGTCTATAAATGTCAATAAACGAGCACTGGATATTTCTTCTGAATTGGATTATAAGGATTCTATAAAAAATGCAAGCTATACCCTGTATTATTGTTTTAAGGCTCAAAATAACTTTGAAGATGCATTACCAATGTTAGAGCGCTATCTAACTGCGAGAAATGAGCTTGAAAAAGAAGAAAATCAGCGCGAAGTATTAAGGCAAGAGTACAAATATGAATATGAAAAAAAAGCTGCCGAAGACAAAATTTTAGAAGCACAACTCAAAGCAGAAAATGAAGTACAAGCTGTAAAATTAAAAAACAGAAATAATCTAGCTATAATTGTCTCCATTTTTCTTTTGCTTGCCATAGTAACGGCTATATATATCCTTTTAAATCTCAGAAAACAAAAAGACCTTAATAAAGAAATTGAAAAGTCGAAAAATGCTGCAGATGTTGCAAACAATGCTAAGAGTGTATTCCTTGCTAATATGAGTCATGAAATACGTACTCCGATGAATAGTATTTTAGGATTCTCTGAAATATTATCTAGAAAAATCTCAACAAAATCCCATCTTCAATATATTTCTTCTATTAAATCTAGTGGCAAAACATTATTACGACTTATCAATGACATTCTTGATTTAAGTAAAATTGAATCTGGAAAAATGAGTTTTAGCTATGAACCATCAAATATTAAACAACTTATTAATGAGGTCACCCAAATGTTTAAGCTTGAATGTCAAAAGAAAGGCATAAATATTACTTTAACTATATCAAAGAACCTTCCAGACATAGTATATATTGAACAATTACGCCTTAGGCAAGTACTCATTAATCTAATAAACAATGCTGTAAAATTTACAGATGTTGGAAGTATCTCTGTAGAAGTAGCAACAAATAATCTATCAAAAGATACTTTTGATCTTGTTCTAAAAGTCAAAGATACAGGGTGTGGTATTCCAAAAGATGAACAGCAAAGTATATTCCAGACCTTTCAACAAGTACAAAATCAAAATCAAGCAAAATATGGAGGAACTGGTTTGGGGCTTGCTATTACACAACAAATTGTACACTTAATGAATGGTAACATTGAATTACAAAGTGAGGTAGGTGTAGGTAGTGAGTTTAAAGTACTATTAAAACACGTCAAAATAGGAGAAGAAACAGTTCTTAATCCAGAAACGGAAACAAAATCCCAAGAGACATTTAAGTTTGAAAAATCTACTGTATTAATTGTAGATGATATTGAGAATAACCGAAATGTATTAAAAGGGTATTTAATGGATTTTGACATAAAATGTCTCGAAGCTGAGAACGGCGAGCATGCGATTGAGGTTATTAAACATGAAAAACCAGATTTAATATTCCTTGATTTAAGAATGCCTATTATGAATGGGTACGAAGCCATTGCGATTATCAAAAAAAATACCGACTGGATGGATATCCCAATCGTTGCTGTATCGGCGTCTGCTTTTTATGAAATTGAAAAAGAAGTATTGAAATCAGGATTTAGTGATTTCTTACACAAGCCAATAAGTTTTACAAATACTATTGCAATTGCAGCAAAATACCTTGTTCATACCATTGAGAAAACAACAAACGCCTGCTCATCCAAAAATTCCATAGAGGTTTATAGTAATCTCCCTCAGATACTTGAAGATATTGACATCAAGGCTATGCCATTATTACAAGAAATACGTGATTACAGGAGTAGAGATAAAGTCCTAGCATTCATAGGCTTATTACAGAAAATAGGGAAAGATCATGACGTAAAATCTTTAATTTCGTATGGAGAGGAATTAAATAGCGCTGTAAAATCATTTAATATCCAAAAAGAAATGGGTTTGATAGAAGGATTTTCCGATTTTGTGAGTAGATTACGCTCTCAATAGTATGACAGATCAAAAAGGGAAAATACTCATTGTAGATGATGATGCAAGAAATATAGGTCTTCTTGCGACTATATTATCTGAAAACGAATACAGCGTAGAGTATGCATTAAATGGCCCTAATGCTCTTGCAATAGAAGCTTCGCAGGTATTTGATTTAATACTATTAGATATTGTAATGCCCGAAATGAATGGTTTTGAGGTTTGTCAAAAAATAAAAAACAACTCTGAGACTCCAGTCATCTTTCTTACTGCAGAAATAGATATAGAGAGCATTGAAAAAGCCTTTGAGGTCGGAGGGGTAGATTATATCAGAAAGCCATTTGCCACAAATGAATTACTTGCAAGAGTACGTACACATATCAAATTAAAGAAAGTCAATACTTGGTTAGCACATGAAGTAGCTCTTAGAACCAAAGAACTTAAAACCACAAACCTAAAGCTACAACACGAAATTGAAGAACATTTAAGAACGTCAAAAATATTACAACAAAATGAGAGGCATCTTGTAGAATCAAGGCTTAAAGCACTTCAATCTCAAATGAATCCTCATTTTATTTTTAACACACTAAACTGTTTACAAAGTATCCTTATTTTAAAAGATTCTCTGGAAGCCAATAAGGTATTTATCTTATTCTCCAAACTTATTCGGTTTACATTAGATATGAGTCGATCTAATTACATCCTTCTAAAAAACGAAATCACATATCTGCAATCCTATATTGGTCTTGAGAAATATAGACTAGATATGAATATTGAAGATCAGATTAACGTTGATTCTGAGATAGATACCGAGGAAGTAAAAATACCCTGTATGTTTTTTCAGCCTTTAATAGAAAATGCCATCATCCATGGTCTAAAACCTAAAAAAGGAAAAAAAACGTTACTCATTAATATTAAAAAAGACGGCAAATTCCTCAAAATAGAAATTATAGATAATGGTATAGGACGCAAAGCTTCTGCTTTAAAAAAACAAGATGGTAGAAACAAAATGTCTTGGGCTGGAAAAATCATAAATGATCGAATACTTATTTATAATGAGTACAACAAAGACAAAATAACTATCGAAACAATTGATTTAAGAGAAAAAGAAACCGTATTAGGCACGAAGGTATCCCTAATAATTCCATTGCATTTAAAGCATTCTTACAGAGAATTGACTTCATGATTCTAATAATAGAAGTAGGTATGATTTTAATAGACTACCCTTTTCAAGCAAAACTCTTTGCTTAACAAACTACGACTCAAAAACAATAGTATCATTCCATTTCTTAATAGACTACGCTTTGTTATCATCTACTAGTTATAGTATGTTTTGATTCTCCTTTACCTTTAATCATTTGATCCTTAACTAGTGTACTTCTGTAAAGAATGCTAGAAAGTCCATTTGTAAATGTGTCATTTTGGGGTATCCTAGTATCTATTTCTAGATGAGATTCACTAAAAAAACTTCAAATCTGCAACCTTGCTACACAAAATCCTGTCTAATACAATAGATAACATAAATGGGACAGAAATACTTAACAGATCGTGACTTGATAAAAAAGGTATTAGATGGTGATCCTAATACTTTTAAAATCATTATCTCTCAAACACAAAGGCTAGTTATTCAAATCATCTATAAAATGGTAAACAATCAAGAAGATAGAGAAGACCTAACCCAAGAAGTCTATCTTAAAGTTTATAACAAACTCTCAAGCTTTAGGTTTAATTCTAAACTTTCTACATGGATTGGTACTATAACATACAACACATGTATAAATCATCTGGAAAAGAAAAAAATTCCACTCTTAGATTTGAATACAAATGATGCAATAAATATGTGGGATGCTATAAACAATCATAGTATTGACAGTGTAGATAACTTCACAGAAAAATATGTTTTAAAAAAGGAACGTTCACTAATCCTTAAATCAGAAGTTGAAAAATTACCTCCCCTCTACAAAACGATTATTACACTCTTTCATGTTGAAGAATTAAGCTATAATGAAATTTCAAAAATTACAAATCTACCTGAAGGGACTCTAAAAAGTTATGTATTCAGAGCAAGAAAAAAATTAAGAGAAAATATTCTCCTAAATTATAAAAAAGATGATTTATGAAACCAGTTCATGTGAATGATCAAAGCATTCAACAATATATTTTTGATATAAATAATTGTGATACTAGTATAATAGAACATATCCATTCCTGTAATATTTGCAGAAAAACAGCTGATAACTATAAATTACTATCCGAAGATCTTAAAGAACAAGAAATACCCATTTTAGATTTTAATTTAGAAGAACGTATTCTAAAGAAAATAACTATTCAAATAACTCAGAAAAAACGCTCTAAAGAATACACCTTTATTAGCGCAACTATCACTATAGCTATTGGGATAATACTCATATTCTTAAATGCATTTATGCAAGAATTTAAAAACTTATTTGATACAAGTAATATCCTTACCTACTTTATCCTATGTACATCCATTATCATAACCACATTATTGAGTATTGATATTGTAAGGTCTTTCAATATAAAAATGAATAAAATCAAGTTCTCATAGATCAAATGCAACATTTATTATCACCTCCTGTCTAATTAAATATAAACCAGAAATACATGAAAACATTTAATATGATACCCCCTACAGATATAGATCCAGATGTTTATAAAATAAGCGTGATAATTCTATTAATAATTATAGGTATGAATTTTATTCTGACTATTCTAAGAACTATCCTAGAGCATAAGCTAAAAAATAAAATGTTAGAAAAAGAGATTTCAGAAAACCTAGTAACATCAATCCTTCAAAAAGATGTTGACAGTGCAAAACACATTAGCATGAAATGGATGTTCATTGTAATAGCAATTGGAATAGGTTTATTTATTACTAATCAATACTTGCCATTAGGGATTCATTCAATCGGAATTATGGCGATAAGTATAGCTATAGGATTTCTCTGCAATGCATTATACTTAAATCGTTTTAGTAAGTAAGTACTTAGTTTCATTAATTATTTAGTAATGGCTTCATAAAATTGAAGCTAAGAAAAATACACTCTAATTTTAATATAATCATCATGAAAAAAACAATCATATTATTAGCATGTTTCATGCAATCACTACTAATCACTTGGACTTTAAACGCACAAATATCTGACGATAACAAGGTCTTAAAAGAAAAAATAGACACCTATTTAAGTAAAGGAATTCTCAACGGATTCTCAGGATCTGTGTTGATTGCAAAACAAGGAGAAATCATTCTTCATAAAGGGTATGGAATGGCTGATAAAGAAAAGGAAAAACCTTATACTATCAATACTGTTTCTACTATCGGATCGGTCACCAAACAATTCACTGCTACAGCAATCTTAAAATTAGAAGAAGAAAATAAATTAAAAGTTACAGACCCAATAAGTACGTTTTTTAAAAATGTTCCAAACGACAAAAAAGATATAACAATTCATCAATTATTAACACATACATCTGGCTTTACGGATGTTATTGGCAATGGTGATTTTGATGATATCCCAATGAAACAGTTTTTCAAAACACTATTCACAACAAAATTACTTCATAAACCAGGATCAAAATACTTCTATTCAAATGCTGGCTATAGTATTTTAGCAAGAATTATAGAAATAACTTCAGGTAGTAAATATGAATCCTTTTTAATGGAACACTTATTTATACCTGCAGGAATGACTCAAACTGGGTACTTGATTCCAAAATGGGAAAGTGAAGAAATCGCAAATGGATATGCGTACAATCTTATTAAGATGGGTACATTAATATCTCGATATAAAAAACAAAATAAAGTCACGTGGACTTTAAAAGGAAATGGCGGAATTCATTCTACCACAGGCGATATGTTTAAATGGTATAAAGCCATGAAAACGAATAAAATCCTATCTAAAACTATGTTTAAAAAACTAACTACGTCATATATCTTAGAATACGAAGATGGATCAAGTTATTATGCATATGGATGGGCTATTTATAATTCAGATAGGAATACAAAAATCATTAGCCACAATGGTGGCAATCATGTATTTTTTCATGACTATATTTATTTACCAGAAGAAGACGTTGTTATTATACTCTTTGTAAATGCTAGTAGCAGAGAGGTAGAAGTTGCCTGGCCTATTGAAAAGATGATTTTTAATGCATCTTATAATCCAAAGCCTATTAAGAAAAATCTATTTTTCTTAATATTTGATTTTATCAAATCTCATAATATACAAGAATCACATGAACTTATCTCATTGATTAAAAAGGATTATAAAACATCAATCAAAGGCCCAAGTCAATTAAACGGCCTAGGATATAGAATTCTAAAAAATGAAATAGCAGCGGTAAATGAGAATGTAAAATGGGCAATAGAAATATTCAAGTTGAATACCCTACTCTATCCTAATGACGGAAATATCTGGGATTCCTTAGGAGAAGCATATTCAATAAATGGTCAAAAAAAAGAAGCAATAAACAGCTATAAAAAAGCTTTAGAACTCGCTACTGCTACAAACTGTGATTGGTGTAAAAATTCAACCAAAGCACTAAATAAATTAAAAAAAAATTAGCACTAATTACCTTACTATAAAAAATTGGATAGTATCTACAATTGAGCTCTAGTAAAATAAAGACTCACTATGAATAATAGAGCCATAATTACGTTATAAAGATGACCATTGTAGCACGATCAAACATACAAGTTATGATCTTTGACAAACGATTCTTAATTTAAAACTAAGACACAATCACTTTATAATACTGTTAGAATCATAATGAAATAATCCTTAGAAAATTAATTCATAAACAGAAGTTCCCTTAATATATAGAATCGTTAAATGAATAGATACGGCTCATACACTAATATTGTATATGAGCCATATCTATTTTTAATTTATATCAGTAAGTCCTTTTTAAAGTAACTTGTGTATTCAAAATATTTTATTGACATTTGTAACTAGATAGATTGGTCTAATTGACATTATTATGAATATCAAACATAATAAAGAAGAAATTTTAAAGAAGGGAATGTTACTCTTCCGAATGAATGGGTATCATAATACTGGAACAAATGAAATTTTACAAGAAACGGGGATATCCCGTGGCTCATTCTATAATTTTTTTAAAGACAAAGATGATTTTGGAGTTCAGGTATTGGATTACTATACCACAAATTCGGTCAATTATATCAATGAGGTTCTAAGTAAAAAAGAACTAAACCCCAAGCAACGTATCATCCATTTATTTGAAATTTTTATAGAAGGCTATACTAAGGTGAATTATAAGTGGGGATGTTTGTTAGTGGGAATGACCCAAGAGCTGTCTGGTATTAATGAACTATTTAAAGAAGCTACAGGGCGTAATTTTGAAGAGTTTATCAAACCTATTGCCCATTGTATACAAGAAGGCCAAGACGCAGGGTTGATCAATAAAGACCTAAATTCAAGAGCCATGGCCCTATCTATTTTAGGGTCTTATAATGGAGCGTTGGTCTTAATGAAATCGGGACTGTATCAGGAACCCCTGGACGCATTTTTAGAACACCTTAAAAAAACACTGAAAGCATAAAATGACACAGAAAGAACTGATAAAAAAATGGAAAGGAAATAAGCGATTTACCTTAAAATTTATAGATGCATTACCAGATCACGACTTTGAATTTAAACCTACACCAGAAATGAAAAGTTATAAATCTCAATTAAGTCATATTACTAGTTGGTTACGTACCCATAGTCGTTTTGTAACCATTAAGGAATTTGAAAAATTAAAAATGACCTCAAGAGATTTAATTAGAAAAGCCTTGGAAGACTTTTTTGATACCTTCATTGAAGAATTAGAAAAAATGGATGAATCTCAACTCGGTGAAGTGGTAAATGTATGGTATGGCAAAACAACCAGATACCAAATAGCAAATATTATGGACAACCATTTAGCCCATCATAGAGGGCAAATGATTGTATATCTAAGACTTAAAAATATCAAGCCTCCATCTTATATTGGATGGTAATATATTTTTTATAATTTAATTAGACAGACCAATCTATATAATCAATATTAATGAATAACTAAAAAATTAAAAATGAAAACAAAAAGTTATGTAAGCCTATTGTTTATCTGCCTAGCAGTGTTCCAATTGTCAGCCTTTGAAAAACCAATTAAAACAGTCAATTTCACCATTAAAGCTGGCGCTATGGTAGAAACACTTTATTTAAATGTGCCCGATGGTACTACTAACATTACACGTAAATTACTACCAGCGTATGCAAAAACAGTAGCTTCTTCTGGAGGCGAAGTATTAGCCACCTTTGAAGTAACACAATTACCAGATACGGATCGTAAAATGACACATATTGTACTTATTCAATGGACAGATCCATCAAAAAGAGCAGGAAGTATATCCAAAGGTAGTTTTAAAAAAATAGTAACTGTTCTGGGAAGTGAAAATATCCAATATGGCTTCTTTGGTGCCCAACAAGATACACCTGTGGCGCTAAGCTCAGATAAGATTTACGATTTTACAAGCGCCTGGTTTATTTCTGATGACCCCTGCGCCTTCCCTGCACTATTTGGAGTGTTGGGAACGTATTTTTCAAAAATACCTCCAGTACTTCAGGAATATGGAATTTCGCAAACCGCATTTTTCGGACCACATCCAGCAATGCCAACCTCAGAGACAAATGTATTTATCCCCCATATGTTCGGAATTTTTGAATGGCAAAAATTTGAGGATCGTGAAGTATTTAACAAGGACCCGAGGTATGTCGAACACGTTGACATACGTAATTCTGCACTCAAAAAAATGGATGTGGTTTTTGCAAAAATAATTTTATAAAAAATTTTTATTTCAAATAAATAGATTGGTCTATTTATTATTTATGTAATCTTTAAAATTAACACAATGAAAAAAACAATTCAAACAGTAAATCAAGTAAATGCACCATTAGATAAAGTATGGGCAAAAGTAGGTCCAGGAACCAATATGGATAAATGGATGCCTATTATCGCTACCTGTTCTGTAGAAGGCAATAAGCGTGTGTGCACAACTCCAGAAGGCGCCACGCTATTTGAAACCATTGAGGCAGATAGCGAGAACAAAATTTTTAAGTACACTATTGACAAGCAAGATTTTATGCCTATAAGTGATATTGTAGGTACCATTACCTTAAAAGAGAATGGCAATGCCACTACAATGCATTGGGATGTTGATTTTGATATTTCAGAAGAAAACGAACCTGCATTCCCTGAAATAAAGCAAAATATAGAAGGGATATACCAAATGGCAGCCGTAAGCCTTGCCGAATTTGCAAATGCCTAAATTAAAAACCCTCACACCGCCTATCGTATAGTTAGGCGGTGTATTTTAAATAGTAGAAAATGACAAACATAACAGCTACACGTATACTCCCATTTCCAAAAGAAAAAATATGGGAGGTTATAGACGATTTTGAGAACATACATATGTGGAATCCTGGAGTAAAATCCTCCTACTCTACTTCTGTGGATAAACCTACAGGAAATGGCGCTCAAAGACATTGTGATCTAGCGCCTTTTGGTTCTTTTGAAGAACGTATTACGACCTACGAACCTGACAAAAAAATGGGGATAGATATTTATGAAGGAGCAAAGCTCCCTCCCATTAAAAATATGAAGGCCCAACTAGATCTAGAAGAACAGGGGGAAAACAGTACAAAGGTATCTTTCTCCTTTAACTATGATACCAAGGGACTTATGGGTAAAATTATGAACCTGATAATGATAAAGCCCAAAATGACCGAAGGCACACAAAATTTTCTTAAAGGGCTAGAACATTATATTAAAACAGGTAAAAAAATCACAAAGGCAGAGCTTAAAAAAGTTGTTTAAATGACGGAGCTTCATTATAACAATGGAATAGAAGAATTGAAAACGCTGCCCCGTGTTGGCGATAAAGTAGCTTCCTGTTTATGGCGAATAGGGATCCATAAAATTTCCGAGTTAGCATATCGTGATCCAGAAGAGCTCTATAACCTGTATAATAAACTCATTGGTAAACAAGCCAACCGAGCGTTGCTGTATATTTTTAGATGTGCCGTATATGTTACGGAGACCCCCAAAGAGATTCAAGAAAAGGAGAAACTAGATTGGTTTTATTGGAACGATAAGAAGAATAAAAATTGCATAGAAGACCTAAAAAAATTTAAGTATCATGAACAACATCATAAAATTTAACAAAGCAGAAGGACCAAAGGCATTAGAACTAATTACCGAAGACATTCCTAAACCTAGTCAAGATGAGGTTGTAGTACAAATGAAAACTGCGGGTCTAAACCGCTCAGAACATATGTATATGAGCGGTGTATATGTGATAGCACCAGAATTTCCGTCTAAAATAGGTACAGAAGGGGCTGGTATTATACATAGTCTAGGAGCAAATGTTTCTGGATTCAATATTGGAGACGAAGTATGCATTACCCCCAATATATTACCCAATGAATATGGTGTTTTAGGAAAATATATGCGCATACCTATAGAAGCGATCATCCTAAAACCGAAAGAGATAAATTTTATAGAAGCGGCATCGGTATGGATGTCTTTGGCTACTGCTTATTGTGCATTGATATCTAATGGAGGCTTAAAGAAAAATGCAGGTCAAATTGTGGTTATCACAGGAGCCAGTTCTGCCATAGGAGTCGCGGTCATACAAATGGCCAAGCGCTATGGGGCCACGGTCATTGCCATCTCCCGCGGCAATACCAAAGATGCCTTTTTAAAAGAGAACGGGGCCGATGCAATTATACATACGGATTCCGAAGACCTTACAGAAAAAATTCTGGAATATACGGGTAGCAAAGGTTTTGATATAGCCATAGACCTCGTATTAGGCACATTTATAGAAAAACTAGCCAATGCAGCCACTCAAAAGGCAACCATAGTAGCAGGAGGGATATTATCTATGGAAGTTCCCGAACTACCGTTCTTTCCTTTGGTTATGAAAAATCTTAAACTCACAAGTTTTCATGTTGTATTTCATTTATTCAGAAAACCCGATGTATTTGAAAAGGCAAAAGTCGAAATTCTGGAAGGGCTCAAAAACAAGCACTATTGGCCCGTAATTGATAAAATATTTACGCTGGAACAAGCTTCCGAAGCGTATCAATACCTGGAAGCAAGTAAACAAAAAGGAAAGATTGTGATTCAAATTGAAAAATAGAATATAGCGCTTCTTAAAACCGATCATGCCTGTGGTAAGCAAACCATAGATATATTTATTCGGACATCCCTTTAACTCAAGCTACGTTTAACTCTCCCTGAACTACCGAAAATGGAAGTTTTCAACACCCATAAGAAACTCCTATCTAGAAGTTGTGGAGTTCTCTTTAATAAAACTATTTAGTACGCTTTCGCGAAAGCAAAAATAACCTTCATTCAAAAGGAGATCCAATCAGAAGTTTTGTGCTTGACACTAATTGCATATTAAAATGCCAAAAAAATGCTTGAATAAATTTTATTCAATTTATTACATAACACATTATTAATCATTTATTTAAATTAATAAAAAGGAATTACGCACATACTATTTAGCACTTAAAAACACATCATTTTTGTGACACATTGAACATTGTCTTGTATAACCAATAACATCTTAGGAAATGAAAACAACTTTAACAGAGAAAAACCCTTTTACAGAAACGTATGATACCGATACAGATGTCCTATTAGTAAAAGAAGCGCTTGGTGGTGATCTTAAAGCTCTTGAGGAACTCATAGATAGACATAACGGTTTTATTTATAATATAGCAATGAAAATGTCAGGAAATGTGGCAGATACGGAAGATATTACGCAAGAAATCCTTATCAAGCTTATCACTAACCTAGCTAGTTACAATCCTCAAAAAGCACAATTTAGAACCTGGCTTTATAGAATTACGTTTAATTATGTACTTAACTATAAAAAATCTCCGCAGGAAGCAAGAGTCACTACGTTCGAAAATCTTTTTAACAGATTGGATCAAATAGAAGATGAAGAAATGTCCGATGAAGAAGCCGAAAGATTTGATCCTATAGGGCAGGAAAGTAAAATTCTATGTATGTCAGGGCTTCTTATGTGTCTATCACGAGAGCAACGTCTTATTTATATTCTTGGGACTTTCTTTGAGATAGATCATACACTTGGTGCAGAAATCTTCAATATCTCCAAAGGTAATTTTAGAATGAAATTAAGCCGTGCTCGCCAAGAATTACATCAATGGATGCACAATAGATGTGGATTGGTAAACAAAGCAAACGCATGTAGATGCAGAAAAAAAACAAAAGCATTTATCGAAAAAGGGATTATTGATCCAGAAGAATTTATTTGGAATCAAAACTTCTCTAATAAAATTAACGCCTATGTAAAAGGTAATCTCGATGAGGTAACGACAAGCCTTGACTCTAGCTATATACGAATGTATCAAGAACATCCTTTTAAGGATACTAAAAAAGCTGCCGCCTTATTAAGCAAAATTCTCAATGAGAAAACGATAAAGAACTTCTTGAATTTTAATACGTAACAAAGAATAGTACTGCAAATATATTTATCCAAATAATTAAATAGTAAATCTAAAATAAACACAATGAAAAAAGGAATTCAAACTAAGCACAATATTCATGCACCGATAAATGCCGTGTGGGATTTAATCAAAACGGGGGCAAAATGGGAAGATTGGCTATCAATTCTCGCAGATTCCAATGTTGATGGTAACACTAGAACTTGTGGAGTGCCTACTCCAGATGGAGGCAAAGATGTTTTTGAAGAAATCTTCTTGGCTACAGACCTTGAAAAAACATTTGTCTATCAAATTCAAAAACAGCAATCTTTTCCAGCAAGTGATATCATAGGGTATATCCAGTTAGAAGAACAAGGTGACAATACAAAAATGTTTTGGTCCGTAGAAATGGATGTAGAATCCGATGAGATCTTTAATGAACTTAAAGAAAAAATAGAGCATATCTATGCAGAAGGAGCCTCTAATCTAGAGAAGCTGGCTACTGTAGCTGTTTAATCATTCAAAATATATAAAGAGAATGGGGAAATTAGAAGGAAAAGTGGCCATCGTTACCGGAGGTAATAGTGGAATTGGTTACGCAACTGCCCTCAGATTTATTAAAGAAGGGGCTAAAGTTGTCATTTCAGGAAGAAGGCAAGATGCTCTTGATGAAGCTTTTAAAAATGTAAAAGGTGAATTCATCACAGTTTTAGCAGATCAAGCAAAAACCAGAGACAACAAAATACTCATAGAAGTTACAATTAAAAAGTATGGCAAAATCGATATTATTTTTAATAATGCGGGCATCGTAAAATTTACAAGCTTTACGGATACATCAGAAGCATTATTTGATGAAAGCTTTGCTATAAATATCAAAGGTCCTTACTTCTTGACGCAGTTTGCCGTACCACATTTAAATGAAGGTGCCAGTATTATTTTTAATGTAACTACTGCGCGAGATAGGGCTTGGGGAATGATGAGTGCATATGTGGCTAGTAAAGGTGGACTAATTTCATTGACGAAAGCCCTATCTACAGAATTAGCTCCACAAAAAATAAGAGTAAATGCCATATCTCCAGGTTTTACAGAAACAGCAGCTATTGGAAAAACTGGAATGACAGAAGAACAAATTGGAAATCTAGCAGAAGGGTTGATGCCAAAAATTCTTTTGGGACGACCTGCTCAACCAGAAGATATATCAAACGTAGTATTCTTTTTAGCTTCCGATGAAGCTTCATACATTACTGGAGAAGAGATAATCGTAGACGCTGGAGTTTCCTTAAGTTAAATATAAAAACAATTATAAAATCAAATAGTCATGAAAAATATTTTTAAAACAATCTCAGTAGTAATTATAATCTTAATAACAATGAATATGCAAGCACAGAAATCTGACGCAATTATGTCAAAATCTATTGTTCTTAATGCATCAGCAGATGAAGTTTGGGGTTCGTTACGCCAACTGGACAAGTTTGAAGAGTTGTTTCCTAGTTTTCTTTCAGAAGCATGGATAGAACACTATTCGGGTCCTAAAGAAGGCCTCATACGTAAATGTACTGCACCAGGTCAAAAGAAAGGTACTGTATCCTATAGTGAGACCATTAATGAATTTGATGATGAAAAGCGTTTCTATTCGTATGCCGTTTCTGGTGTTCCGGCCAAGAATATGGTGAATATGTTCAAAGTAGTAGATTTAGGCTACAACAAATCAATGGTAGTTTGGAACTCTACGGGTTGGACTTTTGTAGAAAATCCTCAGATGACAGAAGACCAGTTTAAAGGATTTATGGGATCTGCCTTGGATGAGGCGATGACTCAGTTAGATAAAAGGTATAACTAGTTTATCATTTAGAGTTGGATTGTCTACATAAGATTGTCCAACTCTAAATAGTTGTTTTAATCTAGCTATTTACTTGCAATCATATAAAATGATGCACTTGATGACAAGAAATTCAAAAATATCCGAACCGAATAGCCTAAGTTAAAAATAACAAGAACCTTTTAATAAAAATCCCAGTACCTAACAATTTGTATATTGCATAGGCACTGGGATTTTTATTAAAAGAATCAGGGAATAGGCGGAATTAAATGCGAAAAAAAATACTTTGGGGAATACTAGTGATTGGTTTGATGAGTAGTAGCCTATTTGTTTATAATAAGTATACGACAATACTATCTCCAAATGTGCCCAAAAATATAGAAAATAGTATTGTTCTAATTCCAACAAACTCCTCATTTTATGATGTCACTAAAACTCTCTATAAGAATAATCAAATAATAGATACTGTTTCTTTTCGTGAAGTATCAGAAATGATGAACTACAAAAAAAGTATCATGAGAAAGGGTAGATACAAAATTACTCCATCTTGGAGTAATCGTTCTTTAATAAGTCATCTTCGAGCAGGAAAGCAAGAACCAGTAAATTTGGTTTTAAATCATGGATGGCTATTAGAAGATGTTGCTGCTAAAGCTTCTCAATTTATTGAAGCAGACTCGACGGATTTGATTACTCTTTTTTTAAATGAAAATTATATAAGGGAATTTGGATACACTCATGAAACCTTAATGAGTCTCTTTATTCCAAATACATATGAATTTTATTGGAGTGCAGATGAAAAAGTTTTTTTTGAAAGAATGGTTAAAGAACATAATAGATTTTGGAATTCCAATGATAGACTTTCAAAAGCTGAAAAAATAGGGTTGACTCCCCCAGAGGTATATACGTTAGCATCAATTGTAGAAAGAGAAATATCAAATAATGATGAAAAAAAACGAGTTGCAGGATTATATTTAAATCGAATTAGAATAGGAATGAAATTGGATGCAGATCCTACAGCAAAATTTGCTACTAGAGACTTTAAAGCCACAAGAATTTTATACAAGCATACTCGTTTTGATTCTCCATATAACACTTATTTGCATAGAGGACTTCCTCCTGGTCCAATAAGTATGGCATCAATTAGAAGTATTGATGCGGTTTTAGATTCAGAAAAGCATAATTTCTATTATATGTGTGTAAAACCTGATACCCCAGGATATCATGTTTTTGCAGAAACTTTATCTGAGCACAATAGGAATGCTAGGCGGTATCATAATTGGCTTGATCGTATAGAAAAGAAAACCAAGCAATAAAAAACTACTAATAACCATAAAATTCATTAAAACGTTTTTATGGTAAAACGTTACCTAACCATTAAACAATACTAATTGAGCTTTTAAAAAGCATTAAGAAAATTTACAGAGCCCAATTTTTATATTTTAGTTTATTCATAGCAATGAAGTATAGCCATTGTTGTCTCTCTTTTTTAATGTTCGATTTTTGTTTTGACCTCTGTTGGAAATGCATCTTTGTGCACAGTAACAGAAATAGTTCTTAATCTAAAATAATTTTCTGACAAATAATAAGACCCATCTATTCCTCTATTCTTACCCCAAGTGTTTTTTAGAATATAGAATTTTTCGCCTTTACGGTCATATGTATATCCAACCAAATGCATATTGTGATCATCACGTGTTGTTCCTCTTTTATAAGCACTTTGACGTTGTTCTTGAGATATGAGTTTTTCGTCTTCATATTCACCTTTAACCCTTACGTAACCATTGTCCTTAAAACCTTCTTTAGAACCTATATCACCATCCCATGCCAAACTGAAACCACTATTCAAAGCCTTATCTATTGTGTTCATAAAGCTTTCAATTGGTAAATTCAGGTATTTTTTAAATCTCCAATTTGCAGGGATTTCGAGCATTACTTTTTGATAGAATGGATGGTGATTATAGGACGTTAGTTCTATATAATCTTTAGAATTTAGTGGTACAAATTTACTGGCAAATGTTTTGGGAGTTTCAGTTTTTCCTTGAAAAGTAAAATTCTTCGGAATTTCACCGATATAGTCAATCAATATATTTTCGACTATTCCTAATGATTTGTCAACACTCGTATTAGTTTTGATAAGTGAATCTAATTTTTGCTTTATTAAAGCATTCATTTCATCTTCTTCCTTCCACCTATTCATCATTTGTCTTTTGGATGTAAGATCCCCTAGATTCCCATCATAAACTGATTCAGGAACCGCACCATGCTTCTCAAAAACTTCCAGTACGGAAAATGTAAGGTCACCTCTGTTTAAACGAGAAGTACCATTGTTTTTCAAATAATCTTCAGCATTATCTAAATAATTAAGGTATACAAAATAGAAAGAGGATAGTTCTGGAATCTCATAACCTAACCTCATCGCTTCTGTTTCTAATAGGGAAGTTGAAGCAAAACTCCAACATTGACCAGTAGCCTTTTGATGCTTTAAAGGTGTCGATTCGACCAGAGTAGTATTAGAAAACCTTTTGCTACTAACACACCCTTGTAGTAAAAGAAAAGTAAAAACGAATACTAGGATTTTTATTTTCATAAACGTAAAATTTGAACACAAATCTAAAATGTACACGTAGAGAATAATTGTAAAAATGGTAGAAGTGCTTAATTTTTATGTCTGTAAAAAAAAGGAGGTAAGTTATTAAAGAATTCGCTGGGAGAAACACCACTGATTCTTTTAAAATCGTAATTAAAATGCGCTTGGTCAAAATAGCCAAACTCAAGTGCAACTTCGGTTAAAGAAAAATCTGAATTGTTTATTCTGAATTTTGCCAGGCTCATAATCCTAACAGTAATGATGAATTTTTTAAGTGTATAATTTACATGCCCTTTAAAGGTTTTATTCAGCAATTGCCTGTTGATTTTAAATTTCTCCGATAACTCATGAACGGTCACCATTCCATTTCTTTCATATATTTCTTCACAAACCTGTTTTACTAAGTATAAGTCTTCGTTAAAATCTGGTTTAATCTGAGTAATGAAGTTCTTTGCGATCTCAACCTTTTCTTTGAAAGGTATATCCCCAAAAATAGCCGATCCTATCTCGGTTATTTGATTATTATAAATCTTTTCAAGATCGAGGATTCCTTTATCATAATGACTTGAAAAAAAAAAGTTGTTCAGCCAAGGTTGCACTTTTATACCAAAGTAATAAACCGATTTTCCAAATCTGTATTTTAATGGCGGGTTTAATTGATGAGCAGTAAAAAAATGATTGTTAATTTGTAGCGAATGAGTATGCTCAAACTCAACAATTGCATGTTTTTCCTTGTAGAACATAAAATCATAACATCCATCGTCAATTGCTACTATGGTTTGATTAACTGTACTATTGATATGTAAATAGAAGAATTCCCTAACAGCATCTGACAATGTTTCGCTGGGTAATACGCTTTCAATTTTGATTTCATTTTTCAATTCATTCAAATTTTATACGGAGTATTTCAAATGAGAGATTATGTGGTTTATGTATGCATAGTTGCGCTGAGCAACTAAGATAGTAAAAGGTACGAATCTGAGGGAAATTTGGAGAATTTTCCACTTGACACTGACAAACTCGATCAATTAACGATACAGTTGTTAGTTTTACTGGCTTTTTCCCCGATAACGTATGATAATCTCCTAAATCATTTTCATAAGATTTAATGACATTTTTAATAGTTCCGCTATCAATATCTCTTCTTAATTTTGATAGTTCCCGTTCAATTTCTGTATGATTTGCTAATGATGAAAAAGAAGAAATTTCCCCAGCTGACGCCTGCCTTCAGACGGGTATCCATCAAAAAACCACGACCCCTGTTTGAGGGTCGTGGTCGTTTTATAAAAATAGTGTCTTATTTTAATTTGCCCTGCTCATCTTACTCTTATGGAAGCACCAGGCTGAATCTGGTACTAGCGGGGTAATGATATAAACAATTGTAACTACTCTCGCCATTAAAAATAGCCCTCCTAATGCTTCTTGTATATCTTCCATAGCATTTATTTTTTAAATATTATGTTTTTTAATATTCTTTTACTTCAACAATTAGAGCTAAAACTGCTCTCCCAAAGTTTTAGAAATTTCCTTTATAAATGGTAACATATTTCCACAGTTGGTGAATAGTACTAATCCGTATTCTTGTTCGGGAACAAACATTGCGTACGCCTGAAAATCGTGATTGTTACCTGTATGCAAATGCATCTTACCATTTTTGGTACGTTTTTGGGCAAAACCCAGCCCCCAACCTGTTTGCCCTGTTTCTAATTTCATAGGATTATCATCCTTGAATTGTGTTTGTTCTTTTAACATTTCAACAAAAGACTTTTCGTTTAAACCTTCTTCATTTAGCATAGCAATAATAAATTTTGAAAACTCCGAAGCTTCGCTATGTACACTCGAGAATGCATTGAAGGTTTTTCCGCTCCATCTTCCTTCCCCTGGTTTGTTTTGTGTAGGCTGACCTTCATTATCGTGACCAAATACTTTATTGGATTCTAAATAATCATCCCAAACAAAGGTGGTATGAGTCATATTGAGAGGTTGTGTTACTTCTTCTTGAAACAATTGATTTAAACCTTCTTTAAATCCTACACCCAGTTTTATCCCGATAACTGCAGCCAAATATTGATAGGCTTCCCCCGAATACATAAAATCTGTTCCAGGTTTAAAGGCTAGCTTTATAGGTTGGTTATTAGCATGATTAGGAAATCCCGTTTGATGTGCCAGCACCATTCGTGCGGTTATCAATTTATAATCTTCTTGGGATTCATGTGAAATTCCTGGATGCGGTAAATATTCGTGCAACGGTTTATCTAATTCAATCGTACCTTTTTCAACCATTTTCATCACAAAGTATGCAAAAATGGGTTTTGATAATGAAGCACCTTCAAACATACTCTGCTTGTTCATAGGGGTTTTTGTGTCTGAATTAGTTACTCCAAAAACTTGGTGATAAACCATTTGTTTTTTATTAATTATTGCAACGGAAAGCCCAGTAAGCTTGCTGTCTTTCATTGCCTTTTCAATGACCGTATTTAATTTTGCAACCGAAATGGTTTTACCATCTACAGTTCTGATGTTTTTGGTTTGTGCACAGGCTGTTAATGTTGTAATAGCAAGTATTGCTACAATTATGTTTTTTATAATAGATTTTAAAAATTCCATCTTGTTTATTTTAATTATTGAATGTGTTTTGGTGAATTCACATCCATTGGACAAGATGACTTTTCAAAAGGTCACAAATTTTTAGATTTAGGTATGTGATTGTAATCCAAAAAATATTGAAGTTTTATAGATAGGATATTTGTTAGAGGTTGGTCAAAAAGTGTATCTATGCTTTGAAAGTATGAATCTTGTGATGCATTATTGATATTAGGTGACACTTCTAAATCTTTAGTGCCATAATAGTTCCCTTTAGTGAGTATTTTCATAAGGATATCTTTTTTTAATGACCCAACAAAATATAAAAGGTTAAAGTCTTCTGTATTAATTTTTTCCTTCGGTTAATATTTTCATCTTGTAACTGCCTATACTTTTTAATAGGTTATTCAACCCGATCTTAATTTTGATAAATTAAAGCAGCTAGTTTTTGTACTTCCATCGGTAGACCATCATCAGAATCGACTAAGATTGGCATATTAGCAAGAAGAGATATGACGATGTCGTCGTTTGGATATAGTATTAAAATAGCGCCTGAAGAAGGTCCTTGCCCTACGTGATACCAAATTCTCCGACCATTTATATCTTTTCCTATATACCAACCGAATCCATAATTTGTTGGTTTTTTGTCTGCAGTATATTGAGTCTCAAATAACTTCTTTTTAAAAGTAGTTTCAAAAAAACTCCCATATAACAACTCATTTCCAAATTTCAACAAATCTCCTGTTGTAGAGATTAAGCCTCCTGAAGCGTGAGCATAGCTTAAATCGTAAGGTTCTGCTTCGGCTTCGTTTGGATAGTAAAATTTACTTTTATGTATCATCGTACTATCTGCAATATCTCCATAGGTATTAGACATTAAAAGCGGTTTCCAGATATTATCTTGCATATACTCCAAATATGTTTGTCCTGATGCTCCCTCAATAGCGGCTCCGAGTAAATTATATCCAAAAGAAGTGTATAAATATTGATTGCCTGGTTTAACCATTAACGTATCATTTTTGAATACGTTAATGGCTTCGGTTGCATTTTCGAAATGCGGGTTTTTAATCACTTCATCGATGCTGATTTCAAAATAATCACGGATTCCACCTAAATGCCCTGCTAATTGACGCGTAGTAAGCATATGTTTTTTTTCAGGAAAAGAAGGAACATACGTTCTCACATCAGCATCCAAATCTAATTTTCCTTCAGAAGCCAATTTAATTATTGCGGCGGCTGTAATTGGTTTTGTTACACTTGCAATTCTAAAACGTGTTTGCGGATTTACTTTCTTTTCATTTTCAACATCAGAATAGCCAAAGCCTTCTGAAAAAATGGTATTGTTTTTTGAGCTTACAGAAAGTTGCATCCCAGGAATATTATAATTTTCTATAAAAGCGTCGCCCCATTTTTCAATTTTAGATTCGATTGTTACTTCTTGACTATCCGATACCATCACATTATCATAATCATCATTTGCTAAAACTGAATTACTTAAGGGTTTATTACTCATCAAGATTTTGGCGGAAAGAATATCAGGTGTCCTTTCCCATTCAGCAAAACTACTACTACGCGCATAACATTTGTAATTTTTTCGATCAGCCATGGTTCTGGTATCTCCAAATAATATTATTGGTGTTTTTCCCACACCTGAAATTTCTTCTGTGAACACCTTTTTTCCATTAACTAGTGCAGAAACTCTTTTTATTTTATTAGGATTTAATTTCCAATATTCAGCAAATCCATTAAATAGTTTGACGCGATCTTTATCTTCTAAAATCCATTCAAACACCAAGAAGAAAGATTCCTCATTTATTTTATAATTATAGGATGATAAATCAAAAGTTAACCAGCCTCTTTTTTTATCTGATGTAACTACAATACTTTCGTTAAAGAGATCGTCTCCTGGTAAATTACTATTCGATTTATCTACTTCAAGAAATCTAACACGTACTTTAAATTGGGGTTCCGTATTTTTAGCAATAAATAATCGTGCTTTATCAATGAATTTTAAATCAATATCATCTTTCTTTTCAATTAACAAAGCCATAGCTCCACCAGCAGATACCGAATCTACATACGTTTGACCTTGCACAAATAAATTCCTCTTACGGTTTCCAAGCCAATTGTGTTTTTCTTTTATTTTTCTTGTAGAAGCAGAAATTACTACTTCATCAAGTGCAATTTCTTTCTCAATCAAATAAATAACGTTTTCTTTATTATTTGCAAAAGAACTTATAGCTAGAGACTTTTTTTCATAGCCAATCGCAGAAAATAATAAGTTTTCTTTTATATGAGAAGCTGGAATTTTAATAGTGAAACTACCATCACTATTTGAAATTGTTCCGAAGTTTGAATTTAACACTCCAATGTTGACATAAGCAATTGGAATGTTGTTGTTTTGTTCTAATACCTTTCCTTTTATTGTTAATTGTCCAAAAACGGATGTAAAAACGAAAAAAGATAGTAAGCAGGTTATTAATAAATTCTTATTCATAAGTTTTAATTGGTCATTGATTTTATTTAGTTGTCAATATTAAAAAATCTTAAATATTTTTTTTGAGAAATGTATAATTGGGGCAACAATCTTTAATAACGTTACATCTCACTTAATTTAGTTTCTTACTCGGCTCTGTTGCATATATAGAATTTACTTCGGATGGTTTCTGAATAATATTTTTACCATCATTCGTTATTTTTTCAATAACCTTCTTATTCATATTCGCCATTTTCTCGGAATTGTCTATTGGGTTATCATAAAGCATTATGTCTGTAAGGCTATTCAAATTATATAATGGCCAAAGGCTATCTACCTTATTATTTTCAAATACTAGCCAGCGTAAATGTTCACTTTGAGATAGTGGCACAAGTGAAGTAATGGCATTACCAGATAAAAATAATTTCTTCAATCTTGGAAGCGATTCTAAAGTCGAAATATCGGTTACTTGGTTGTCTCTTATATCTAGCCATTCAATAGCAGTCATCTTTTTTAAGAAACTTATGTCTTTAATAGCATTATCTCTCAGAACCAAGACACCCACGTTTTTTGAAGCGGAAAGCGAACTGAAATCCTTGATATTTGTATCCATAAGATTTAGCTGAACTAATTTTGTTAGTCCTTTCAACACTTCAATATTTGAGATAGGATTATTTTCTAGAATAAGGATTTCTAAATTTTTAAGCTTTGCTAGCTCTTCGATACTTTCTACTTTATTATCTGGAATCCAAATACCATATAAATCAGTCAAATCGCTTAATGGACTTAAATCATTCAATTCATTAAAACCCATATTAAACTGAAAAATTTTTTTCCAATTAGATGCGACTGAAATATCACTTATAGTATTAAAATGTGCCGTAATAGCTTTTAATTTTTTAAGGGTTTTTAGGCTAGAGATATCGGATATTTTATTTCTATCAATTGATAGTGACTCTATTTTTTTTAGATACTGAATTGGACTTATATCTGTAATAGCATTCCCGTTCAAACTTAAGTTGGTAAGTTTTTTTAAGTTTGACAATGGGGTTAAATCGCTTATCTGATTATTGTCGAGTCTCAGAGTCGTTAGGTTTTTGGCATATTCTAATCCGGTTATATCTGTAATCCCTCTATTGACTAATGACAACCTTGTTAAAGATTCTAGGTCTGAAACCTTAAAATCACCAGTTGGCTTATCTATATAAATTCGGATCGCTTGTTCTAAATAGAAATCAGGAAAATTTACTATTTGGTTTTTGTTTTGGCTAAAGGCTGATACATTTATCAGTAGCGCTAGCATTATTAAATTTTTCATTGTTAAAATATTTTAATTAAGTGGGTTAACTTCAATTCTATTTTCTGTTAGAAAACTACATTTGTTTCTGGTAAATCATTTATAATGCGTTTCTTCTCAGATTCAGAAAAGGAATTATTGCTTAACTCTAAAAGTTTTAGTTTAGAAAAACCTTTTAAGTCTTTAGGTAATAAAGAAAGATTGTTATCTCTTAGCAGTAAGACTTCTAAATTTTGTATTGTTTCAATACGTTCTACTAGCTTTTTGATTTTGACTTTTGGGTTATTATCTAGAACGAAACCTTTAATTTGAGATAATTCTTCGAGGTTTTTTGGTAGTTGTTTTATGTTGTTATTTGATAGTACAAGTATTTTAAGAGAATCTAAATTTTTTAAAATTTTGAAAGCTTTTTTCAAATGAAGCTTAGGATTGTCTTTTAAGTGTAGTTCTTGAAGATTTTTTAAATTACTTAGCTCTAAAGGAAGTTCGATTAAGTTATTTGAGCTTAGAACTAGAAAATCTAATTTTTGAATGCGCTTTAATATTTCGATTCCCTTTATGAAATCTAATTCAGAATTATTTGATACATCAAGTTCTCTGAGCTTTGGTAGTTTAGTTAGTAATTCTGGAAGTGTTTTAAAATCATTATTTGCGATATTGATAACGGAAAGTTTATCTAATGCAACGAGTTCTGCTGGTAAGGATGTGAACTGATTGTCTTTGACATTCAATAAGTCTAATTGTGATACATTTTCGATACCATTTGGCAGTTGTTCTAAATCACAATTGGTCATATATAAAGCGTTGACATTTTTGAGCAATTTTATCTGAGATGAAAAATCAGTTAGTTCCTCACAATCCAAATCAAGCCATTTTACACTTTCGGGTTCTTTTAGTGCTTCAGCAAAGGAAGTGTACTTCTTGTTTTGTCCTACTACTATATTGGATAGTATGACAAAACCTATGAGTAAAGCCTTATCTATTATTTTAAATTTTATATTTTTCATTACTATTTTTTATTGATTTTACGCGCTGGTTATTCTATAGCTTTCAATATATACTTGGGTATCATTTCATTGGGTGGTGTACTTTTTCCGTAAAGCGCATATGAATTGTAATTACCTCCTGTAAAAATGGTTATCATATCAAGCTCTGGCCATATATTTATTTTCTGTCCACCATTGCCAGTTGCTAAGTAAGAATTGTATTGTTTACCGTCAATTACAAAATATTTGTGTTGCCAGAAATACCCATAATCGCCTTGTTCTATATCAAATGTTTTAGTTATCCAATCTTTTGAAATAATCTGTTGACCATTCCATTGTCCATCATTTTTATACATTATGGCCATTTTTAATAAGTCTCTTGGTGTAATGTAGAGTTGACTAAATGTGCCCATACTAGATTTATTTGGCTCAAAAGTCCATTTGTAATTAGAAATTCCTAAAGGTTTAAAAAGGTGCTGTTTTGCAAAATCCTCTATATCTTGGTCAGTTGCTACCTCTACTAAGCTATTTATGGTAAGTGAGCATCCAGTGCAATAGGATGAAAATTCTCCGGGTTCAGCTACCATAGGTAAATCTAAGGTGTGTTTTACCCAATCATCACTTTGCATCATAGCCAGCTCGCTTCCTTTGCTCTCTGGGTTATCGTTCTCACAGTCCATTCCGTGACGATACATTAAAAAATCCTCTACTGTAATTTGTTTTTTGCGGTTATCTATATTTGCTATTTCAGGGTATTTGGAACTGAAATAAGGCAATAATGCATCTTTTTCACTTTTTATAAATCCCTTATCAATGGCAATACCGAGAATTCCACCTTTTAAGCATTTCCCAGCCGAGCGTAATTGATGCATCGTGTTTTTATCGTAGCCGTAAAAATATTCCTCCAATACGAGCTTCTCATTTTTATAAATAAGGATACTGTGCACATCTGGATAATTACCTTTGATGGTTTCTTTAACCATATCCAGAAGTGGTTCAGAATTTTTAATTTCATTGTCTAGAAACCCTGTAGTTATTCCATCATCTTTTTGTTCGGGTCGTTGATAGGTATAATCATCTGGATTATGGTATAAGGCCTTTCTAGGGAACACTTCCATCTTTGAAATATCCTTAGTAATGAGTCCAAATTTTTGCCCGTCGGCTTTGTAAGCTAGTATTTGATTGGATTGGTTTCTTTCAAAAATGACAGGACTTCCTGTGCTATTCTCAAAACTATCAATTGCTATATATTTTAAAGGATACTTTGCTTCATCTACTATGGCATATAATGTGGTGTCGAGTTCTGAGGCAATAATGTCCAAAGTCGTATTATCTACATATTCATAGTTTCCTTCATATTCCAAAAGTTTGTCGTATTGCGATTTTTCTTTTGGTGATGAACAACCAATTAATATTGGTATTAGTAAAAGTAGTTTTTTCATTTATTTTTAATATTTTTTGTTGATTTTACAGTTAAGTGTATATTTTTCAAATATGAAGCTTTTATCCAAAAAATTGGAAAATGGAATTCTTAAAGAAGTTCCATAACATAATTTGCAACTTATTTCCGCACAAGAAGCCCATTTAATAAGCCCGTGGTGTTTTATCGGTTATCTTTTTAAATGCACGGTAAAACGTGGTTTTGGATTTGAAACTTGCATTTTGTGCAATGGTTTCAATTGTTAAATATCCATCATTTCCTG
Organism: uncultured Dokdonia sp.; assembly: GCA_947503305.1. Taxonomy (GTDB): domain Bacteria; phylum Bacteroidota; class Bacteroidia; order Flavobacteriales; family Flavobacteriaceae; genus Dokdonia. The sequence goes on along the minus strand of CANNDF010000002.1, from coordinate 205,988 downwards.
CTTCAACAATATCCATTACTTCTTGCACACGGTAGCCATTTACAAAGTCATTAAAAGTGGTGCCGATAGCGTTATTCAATACATTGGAAATCTTGGTCGAAGTGACCCTTAGGCAAGATGAAAATTTGCTCAAAGTCAACTCTGCATCCAACTACATTCGTTCTATTTCCATTTGTGACTTTATACGATTAAGAATTTGAATCATCATCTCGAATGAATTTATTTCTTATTTTGTTGTTGAATAGCCAATTAATAGAAAAAGTTTTCTCATTTATTTTCAAATTATTTGTGTTTTTTATTATAGAACAACTTTTTTACTAATAATAACATCATTCTGGGCAAACAAAATAATATATATTCCAGAGCTGATTTTAATAAATGAAAAAAGGAGGTGCAAATGGGTACGTTTATACGTTTTAAATTTAAAAATGAGGTTAAATGGAAGCCGAAGAAATATGAATAGTAAGAAATGCTGCCTTTATGTGGTAGTCTTTTGATTGAAGTATTTTAAGAGTTTAAATTACGGCTATATTGTATGATAACAAACTTTTCTTTACAAAGAAAGAAGGTCTTTACCCAACTAAGATCCAAACAATCTATATAAATTTCAAATGCATTATAGTTAAATGGAAGTAAATGATATTAAAAGTTATTGAATGCTGAGAATAAGTTTATTCTGTACTAGTCTAAATAAAAAAAGGCTTCACATTTCTGTGAAGCCTTGATTTTCCTAGTAGCGGGAACAGGACTCGAACCTGTGACCTTCGGGTTATGAGCCCGACGAGCTGCCTACTGCTCTATCCCGCGATATTGGACGGCAAATATACAACCGTTTTTCTTCCTAACAAGAAGAATTAACATAAAAAATAAAATAAATTACTATTCTAGAACTCTACTTATCTCATAATCCAAGACATCGCTTCTATACGATCTTCTCTTTTATAATTTTTAATATCTGCGCTTACTAGATAATTATTAATTCCCGAAAGTAAATGAATCCATGACCGATCTGTGACCATCGCTACTTTGGCAAATCGATTATGATTTTGTAGTGGATAAACAACACCCATAAAAACAGAATATAGTGTAAAGTAATGTACACTTCTATCTTCAAGGTATATATTAATCCGTTCATGGACCTCTAGCTTTGCCTCTATCTGATTGCGAAGTTCATTGATTGTTTTAGCATCCATAGGACCATCAAAAGCAAAGGCAAGCGTATTGTCTGCTAAATTATATTCTAATAACATGTAGTCTTGTGAGTGGTTGTTCTTATAAAGATAGCTATTGTTCTATACTTTCTGCATAAAAGAACGTTAAATCTCCATCAGTAAAGGAAGTATTGACTTTAATAGGATGACAACACACCTCACAATCTTCTATATATGAACTACTTATAGAGGTGTCCAAAAGCATAGAAATCTCCTCCCAGCAATACGGACATTGAAAAAAATGCTCTATCATTAAAAATCCACATTAAGTAATTGACCCGTAAGTTGCAATACCTGTAATTCAGCAAGTTTTGCAGTATACTTTGCCGCATTTTTGGTCACTTGTGCATTTAATAAATTTAATTGTGCCTGTCTAAATTCTACACTGGTGATTTGCCCTAATTTCAGACGTTCTTGAGAACGTGTAAAATTGTCTTGGTTTGTAAGCACATTTTGCTCTTGCAAATCATAAATAGCAACTGCATTTGAATAATTCCCTTTTGCATTTGCAATATCCCGAGCTACTTCTTGTTCTAATCGTTTTTTAGTAAGCTCTTGACTATCTAGAACAATTTTTGCATTTTTTAATCCCGTGATGGCACGGCCACCATCAAAAATATCCCATCGCAAGCTTGCGCCTACAGCAAGAGATGATGAGGTAGCTGTCGTACTTGGAAAAAAGGCAGAAGCAGGATTATTAGATCGGTTCCAGCCATAACTCCCTGTAAGTCCTACAGTAGGAAGAAATAGCGCCTTTGCGCCTTTAATCTGGTAATCACTAATCGCCATATCGCGTTCTGCTTGTAACAAACGTACATTATTCTGAGTTGCTTTTTCTATATAGCTATCTATAAGCAATGTACTTATAAAAACAACCGTAGTATCTGCTACTATGTTATCTTCAAGGTTTTGATTAAGTACTACATTTAAATCCCGTTGTGCATTACGTAAGTTTTGGCGTGCATTTAATACATTAATACTATCTGTAGTAATATCTACTTGCGCATTAAGCACTTGAAGCTTATTTGCCTGCCCATACTCAAATTGATACGACGCACGGATTGCTCGTTCTTTTGAGATCTGTAATGCGTTTTCTAGTACGCCTACATTTTCTTCCAGTCTTGCCACTTCATAATACACACTAAAAAGCTGTAGCATTGTATTTTCTATCGTTTCTCTTGCCTGTAATTGTGAGAGGTTGTACTGTTCTTTTAATTGCTTAAAATTATAATGACGTCCCAATCCATCAAAAAGGGTATAGTCCAGATTTATAGAAGCGTTATATCGTGTAGTCTCGGCTGCGTTAATAACATTATCAGGTCTGGGATTGCCATTAGCGTCTAGTGCCCCGCCAAAATCGGTAGTGCTATCTGACCGATCAAAATTGGTTCCTGCATTCCCAGTTAAACTAGGAAGAAAATCTCCATTTAAAATACTTGTATTGTTTTTGGCAATCGCTACTTGATTATTTGCAATTTGGATTCCAAAATTATTATCTAGCATCGTCGTCACAGCTTGCTCTTTGGATAAGATGACTGCAGGTAATTCTTGGGTATACGCTTTCGCGAAAGCGCATAAAACCACAATAGCATTAAGAGCATACTTCTTAAGCATCATATACTGTCGATTTTGTTTGAGGTTGATTTGCATCAAAAGCTTCTTGCGTTGCTGCTCTCGAAGGTGGAAAATGTTCTTCTTCTTTTTGTTCTTTAATAGCGCGTTCTACTTCTTCTTTACTGATAGGTCTGTTTGCAAAAAGCCATGTAAATTCTCGTTTCCAAAAATTACTAAAGGATAAGAATATAGGAAGTACAATTAACGTAAGTAAGGTGGCAAAACCGATTCCATACGCAATAGATATGGCCATAGGAATTAAGAATTGTGCTTGTCTGCTTTCCTCAAAAATAAGAGGTGCCAGACCTGCAATAGTAGTAATAGACGTTAAAAATATAGCTCTAAAACGAGAGCGTCCCGCTTCATAAATCGCCTCATCAAATGTCATTCCTGATCTAAGATTACTATTAAATTTTCCTATAAGTACCAGCCCGTCATTTACCATAATTCCTATGAGAGCTATCACACCTAACATAGATAAAATATTAATCGGGAAGTCGTGTATCCAATGCCCCCATGCTACGGCCGGCAAACTAAGAGGTATCAATAATAATAGTAATAACGGTTGACTATAACTCCTAAACGTAAAAGCAATCGTTATAAAAATGAGCATCAATACCGTAAGCCCCACTGGTTTTAAAGAAGCCAGAAGTTTTCCTGCTTCTCGATTTTGACCTTCATAAGAAGGGGTTACTGTAGGGTATTTTGACAATATTTCTGGCATAGTAACCGTACGTATTTCTGTAAGAATATCTGTAGCACTGGTTTCATTAGGGTTTTTTAAATCGGCAGAGATTTGAATCTCTCTACGGCCATCCAGATGATTTACAGCAACATCTCCACGTTCTATACTATAGGTCGCTACTTCATTTAATGGAATACGATCTCCTGTAACAGTAGTGATACGCATATCATTCAGATCATTGATAGAAGATCTATTATCACGATCATAACGTACCCATACACGTATCTCATCTTGTCCTCTTTGAAAACGTTGTGCTTGAGATCCAAAGAAAGCTGTTCGTACTTGCGCCATTACATCTCTAAGATTGAGTCCTAAGGCATAGGCATTATCATTAAGTTCTAATCGTATTTCTTTAATACCTGCAGGGTCATTATCTGTTACATCCTTAAGCAATTGGTTACTTACCAGGGATTCTTTAAGTTCAGCTTTTGCAGCTTTGAGTTCGGCAATATTATTTCCTAAGAGCGATACAGACACGGGTCTTCCCCCAAAATTCCCACCACTTCCATAAACAAGACTCTCTACGCCTATGATAGGGCCCACTTTTTCGCGTAAAAGTTGGGTCACCATATCTGAGGTAATCTCATTAGGACGTTCTTCTCCAGGGAGCATATTAATAGTTAAAGAAGCTGCAGCAGACCCAGGACCGATATTCTTAATCATATTTTCGACCAAAATCTTATCTGTCCCTGACAAAAACTCTTTGGTAAGTTCCTCATTAACTTCTATCGCTTTGTCTTCTATAAATGAGATAATACTATCTGTAACCCGTTCGTTTGTCCCATTGGGCATATCAAGTGTTACTGCAATACGATCACTTGCAATACGAGGGAAAAAAGCGCCTCGTATTGTCCCCCCTCCTACACTTCCTATCGTAAGAATTAAAAACACAATAAAGAAAGAGAAGGTCAAGAATTTGTAGGTTAATGCAAATCGTAATGCGGGACTATATAGTTTATCTCGTAACCACTTCATAATAGCATCACCAAAGGTGTTGATATACCGCAATTTTGCAAAGAGTCTGCCTATTGTTGTTTTAGGTTTTTTATCCTGCTTACGTAAGGCTTTGGAATGGGCAAGATGTGCGGGTAATATAATCAATGCTTCTACCAGAGATACGACTAGTGTGAGAATCACCACGACCGAAACTTCGCCAAAAAAGTCTCCAATACGGCCATCTAGAAATAAGAAAATCCCAAATGCCAGTATCGTTGTTGCAATAGCAGATAAAATAGGCGGAATTACTTCCATCACACCATCTACGGCAGCTTGTATCGGTTCTTTTCCCCGTTCGTAATGCTGGTATATATTTTCGGCAATAACGATCCCATCATCTACCAAAATACCAATAACAATAATCATCCCGAATAGAGAAAGTACATTAATCGTAACATTAAAATAGCTTGCAAATGCAAACATTCCAAGAAAGGCTACGGGAAGTCCAAAGGCTACCCAAAATGCCAATCGTGTATTGAGAAATAGCGATAGAAAAATCAATACCAGAATCATTCCGATAATGGCGTTTTCTGTAAGTAACTCTGTACGTTGTACCAATGTTATAGATAGATCACTTACAACACTGAGCTGGACATTATTATACTTCTGATTAAACTCTTCTATATACTCTTTTGCTTTTTCGGACGAAGAGATTAGATCTTCTGTGTTTGTACTTGTGATCGTTACATTAACAGCTAGATCTCCGTTAAAATAATTGGCATTGGCAGTTTCCGAAAAACGATCCCGTACTTGAGCTACATCTTTTAATCGAATAGTTCTTCCCGATGCATCGGCACGTACGATAAGATTTGAAAGTTCGTCTCCATAATAAGATCTATTGTTTGCGCGTATTAAATACTCTTCGGCATCAGTTTTAATAGTACCTCCTGTCGTAAGTATATTGGCTCTTGCTACGGCTTGAGATACTTCTGTAAATGACATATTATATGCCAGAAGGCTGTTCTCATTGACTGCTATTTCTATTTCTTCGGCAGGATATCCTGTGATACTAATCTGAGAGATTCCATCAATCCCCCGGATATCATTTTCTACCTGCCGTCCTATCTGTTTTAATGTTGCTAGCGGAATATTATCACCACTTATTGCAAAAGAAATGGTTTGCCTTATGGCTTCTAGTTTAGAAACCACCAAAGGTTCCATTCCTACTGGAAATGAAGGTACGCGGTCTACCGCATTTTTTACTTCCAATAGCATAAAATCTATATCTTTTCCTTTTTCGATCTCTACGTTAATAGACCCACTATTTTCTCGTGATGTTGAGGTAACTCTTTCTACACCTGCCAGCCCTTTAAGGTTATCTTCTATCTTCAAGACAATTCCTTCTTCTACTTCTTGTGGTGATGCCCCAGGATACGTCACATTAATGACAATGTTCTTAGAGTCTACCAGCGGAAAGAAAGAGGATTTTAAGGAGAGCGCTCCTGCAACTCCAAAAATAAAGAATGCAATCACGATGACATTTACAGCAACGTGATACTTAATAAAGTATTCTATTAATTTACGCATTGCTATTCTGTTTTTAGTGCTGTTTTATCTTGCAGGTTCTTCTGCTTTTCTTGATAAATCTTTACTAGCATTCCTGCATAGGCTCCAGGTACTGGCTTACTTACGATAACTGCTCCGTTAGGTACATCTCTAAGTACAACTTCCTTATCAGAGTAATATACAGGAGTAACATCTACGATATCCAGTATAGAATCACGTACCACAAATAATTGATCATTAGGCTGTAATAAACTACGTGATACAGAAATGGCATTTTCTTCTTGTCGTGCATTTAAGTTTGCTTCCAGGTATACGCCTTCTCGTAATGATGGGTCTTTTACTTCTATATAGGCATTGATCGTTTGTGATGCCTGATCTATATTCCCATTGACACGGACAACTTTTCCTTGGTATTCTTTTTCTTTATCCAGTGTTGATAAGGCTACCGTATTTCCTACTTGTAATAGATCTGCATAGGATTTACTGATAGCGACTTCTAGTTCATAGACACTTGTATCTATATATTCTCCCAGTTTTTGCCCTGGTCGCACAAGTGTTCCTTCTGTTACAAGAGCTTGCGTGAGTATGCCTGTAAATGGAGCAGATATCCGGTATTTACTAAGACGTTGTTCTAAGTTTTTGACATTGTAATAGGTAGATGGAATATTACGTCCTGTTATAAAATAACTTTCTTTTTCTGAAGTCATTTCTGGTAATGGTGGAACCGTTTTATCTACATCAAAACTCTCTAAATAGGCTTGCCACTTAGAAAATGCTTCTGGATAATCTAATCGCAAATCTGGCATTATTGCTGTAATCTGATTATACAGATTACTTTTTTGGGATTGTACCGTAGCATAATACTCTGCACTATTAAGACGTAATAAGGTCTCTCCTTTTTTATATTCTTGTCCAGGTTTAAAAAGCTTACGACTCCCCTGTAATACGCCTTGCACTTCTGAAAAAAGTTCTAACCTACGTTGTGAGACCAAGTTCCCGTTTGCAGCAATCATGATTGGTATCGTTGTGTTTTGGACTGTATCTACAAATACCGTTTTTATAACCTTTTTAGGCTTGGGGCGTTGTCGTTTGTTTCCAGAGATAAGCGATGCTGCAAACATCACTGATAGGCCTATTAACACAAGTCCTAAAAGGGATAATAATATTTTTCGTAATATCATTTTGGTCTGATGATTAATGGATTTACGTAGGTATACGCTTTCGCGAAAGCATATACATTTATACTACCTTACTAAATCCTTAAAATAGTCTTGCAAAACTATAACCCCTACAGATGTAGAGGCGTTAAAGAAGTCATAAAATAATTATGTATAGAATACTCCCTAGGATGGGTTTATGATAGATTTTCTAGATCTTCGGTTATTTCTTCCCATTCTTCCATGCGCTTTGCTAGTGCATCTTTCTTCTTTTGATAGGTATCAAAAAAATCTGGTTTTGCGATCGTAGCATCATAATTTGTTGCTAGCTCTACATCTATTTCTTTAATTTCTCGCTCCAGTGTATTGATGGTAGCTTCTACTTTACTGAGGCGGTTGTTAAGAGATTTAAGCTTTTTCTGATCTTCGTAAGATTTCTTATTATCCGTTTTGGGGGCTTCGACTACTTTTTTTACTTCCCTTTTTTCTACTTCTCGCAGGTTATCTACAGCGCGTTCTTCTAAGTAATAATCTATATCTCCCAGATATTCTTTGATACGGTGATCTTTAAACTCATAGACACGATCTGTAAGTCCTTGTAAAAAGTCACGGTCGTGAGATACTACGATCAGTGTTCCTTCAAAACTTTTAAGCGCTTCTTTAAGAACATTTTTTGACTTAATATCTAAATGATTGGTAGGCTCATCCATCACCAATACATTGAAGGGTTGTAACATCATCTTTGCAAGTGCAAGCCTGTTGCGTTCTCCTCCTGATAATACGCGCACATATTTATCTACTTCTTCTCCTCGGAATAAAAACGATCCTAAGATATCGCGTACTCTTGGTCTTGTTTTTTCATCTGCAGCATCAATCATGGTTTCTTCTACGGTCTTACTTCCGTCCAGATATTCTGCCTGATTCTGAGCAAAATAGCCTATCTCCACATTATGCCCTAGTTTAAGGTGACCGTCATGTGCCAACTCGCCTACTATAATTTTTGCAAGCGTAGATTTTCCTTGTCCGTTCTGCCCTACAAATGCTGTTTTTGTATCGCGTTCTATAAGGAGCTCTATATCTTGAAGTACTTTCTTATCTCCATAGTTTTTTGCTACTGCTTCTGCTTCTACAACAACTTTTCCCGGAGTGATAGATATAGGGAATTTAAGAGTCATGACACTGTTATCATCTTCATCTACTTCGATACGGTCTATCTTATCTAGTTTTTTTATAAGAGATTGCGCCATGGTTGCTTTTGATGCTTTGGCGCGAAATTTTTCTATGAGCTTCTCCGTCTGTTGTATTTGTTTTTGCTGGTTCTTTTGAGAGGCCAATTGTTGTTCACGTATTTCCTGACGAAGTACCAAATATTTTGTGTAAGGCTTTGGATAGTCATAGATGCGTCCTAATGATATCTCAATGGTACGATTTGTCACATTATCCAAAAACATTTTATCATGTGATACAATCACAACAGCACCTGCATAATTCTTTAAAAATCCTTCCAGCCAAATAATAGATTCTATATCCAGGTGATTGGTAGGCTCATCTAGTAGCAGGATATCGTTGCTTTGTAATAATAATTTTGCAAGCTCTATACGCATACGCCACCCTCCAGAAAAAGTATCAGTAAGTTTATTAAAATCTTCTCTGTTGAATCCTAACCCTTGAAGTATACGTTCTGTATCTCCCTGGTAGTTATATCCTCCATGGATTTCATACTGATGTTGTACCTCGTTGAGGTCTATCATAAGTTGATTATAACTATCAGATTCATAATCTGTACGCTCAGCCAGTTGTGTATTGATTTCTTCCAGCTGTGCTTCTAATGTTTTAATTTCTGAAAAGGCTTCATAGGATTCTTCTAGTACGGTACGGCCTTCTATAAAATCTATGTCTTGCTTTAAAAATCCTATTTTGATTTCTTTCTCTTTTGCAATTGCTCCCGTATCATATTCTTGTTCTCCAGATATAATACGTAGCATGGTAGACTTTCCTGCTCCATTTTTTCCTACTAATCCCACTCTGTCTCCTGCATTGAGACGGTAGGTAATTTCTTCAAAAAGATATTCTCCTTGAAAGGATACTGAAAGATTATGTATGTTGAGCATTTCTTAACGCAATTTTGCTGCAAAGATGCTTAAATTTGTACTTTAAAACAATCTCTATCATGGGCTTTTTAAAAGGAACAAAACTCAATAGTATTTTATTTGGTAAATGTCCGGTTTGTCATAATGAATCCATGTATATACAATCTAATCCTTATATATTTTCTCAAACTTTAAAAATGAATGAGCGATGCTCTCATTGCAATACGAAGTATAAGATTGAACCTTCCTTTTTTTATGGGGCTATGTATGTGAGTTATCCTGTAGGAATTATATTTGCAGGTATTGCTTTTGGGATTTCCTATTTCTTATTTGAGGCCTCTAGAATGAATATGTTCCTATCCATACTAGCAACGATGGTCATTCTTTTACCTATTATCATGCGCTTATCACGCAATATTTGGATTAATTTTTTTATGAAATATGATCCTGAAAAAGATAGATTATCTTCTTCTAAAACTTCTTAGGAAATCGCTTTATATCGATTTCTGGAGGCAAGTCAACTCCGTTTTCTATATGGTTATATAGGTATTTTGCCAGCAATGGAGAAGCCATAATTCCTCGTGTCCCTAATCCGTTTAATAGTGCTAGTTGTGTAAACTTAGGGTGTATTCCGACAAGGGCTCTACGATCTCCCGTTGTAGGGCGTATTCCTGCTTCCTGAGCTATAATTTCATAGTCACACTGTATAACTCCTGATAACTTATCTATCAATTCCTCCTTAGCTTCCTGTGTAGTAATTGTATCTTTATCTGTCCAGTTAAATGTTGCTCCTACTTTATACAAATCATTCCCTAGTGGTACTATAAAAAAAGAAGTTTTTAAGGCTGCTGTAAGCTTTAATTTAGGAGCTTTAATAATAATATATTCTCCTTTATTACCTACAAGGGGCAACGCACCAAAGTACGGGTTGTTTTTCATTCCGTATCCTTCAGCAAAAACAATATGTTTTGCAACTAGATCATCATAGGTAACTGTCTCTTTTTGAAATTTAATATTTAAGTGGGTAAAATCTGCTTTCGCAAAAGCGTTCTTACCTTCCAGATATATTTGATATGCTTGCTGTAATTCTTTAATAGCTATTCTTCCTGTTTCCAGAACTTCTCCACATTGATAAGGGGCATTTATCGCTGTGTTCTCATTATAGGTAATTGATGCTTTTACAAAACGATCTAGCCCTGGCTTATCAGAGGCTGTAAACCAATTATTCTGATCTTCTATAGAGGAGAATAATTTCCGAACTGGCATAGGTTTTATAATATTCAGTCTTAATTTTGCCTCTAGGGATTTAAAAAAAGGCAATGCAAGGTCAAATTGTTCTATAGATTTCCAAGGTAATGTATAGCGTTTTAAGATCACTGGATTATATAATCCGGCAGCAATTCTACTAGCTCCTGATCTTTGATGATCATATACCATATATGACTTTCCAGCTTTTTCTAATTGCTCACAGAATGCAATTCCTGCTAGACCTAGACCCACAATTATATATTCTACTTGACGCATATCGCGAAGATACTATTAATGTTTATAGTGTCTATTCATAAAAAAAGCCATTCAAATATAATTTGAATGGCCTTTAAAATTTTATTCAATGGTATTTAGTAATTCCAGAGATCTTGTTCAAGATTACGTATCGTTTCTTTAATGCGAGTAGACTCCAAGAGTTGCATCATCGCATTATTATTGATATAATCTTTTACTCGCCTATCGCCTTGAACGTTATCATCTTTATATACGATTCCATTAAAGCGCCTACTGTTTAGTAAATGATCAAATGATATAGGCATGGATGTATTTTTCCTATTAAACGCTTTAGCCTTATGCAAAATTTCTCTTGCACCTGGAAACCAAACCCAGAAAAGTTCGATATTTTCTTGTGTAGGATCATCTAAGAAGTTTACATCTCCAGAAACTGGAGCTAAACCTAATAAACGATACTTTAACTCTCCCTGACGTTTATCTACATACCAGTATCCACGTATATGATATGCTTGAATATCATAAGCAGTGATACGACGTGTTTCTATATTATAATCAGAAATAGGTAATCCTTCGTTAAGTTCTCTATATCCATCATCTGTTGTATCAGTAACAGATAATGCCGCAGAGATATCATCTAAGGTGATTTTTTCCGTAAAATATGAATCTGTATAGATAGCATCTATCTCACCACTTTTAATATTCTTAATAAGAACATCGTATAGTGATCGTCTATCAGAACCTATATTAACGGTATCGACAGGATAGTACAATGGAAAATTCACACGCTCATCTAAGTCAACGACCTCCCATGTGTTTTTAGACCAAAGAACATCTCTTTTCTCTACATATCCATATGGAAGTGGAGCGTCGTTATCATTTTCTATTTGCTCATCTGTACTCTCAAACATCTCATCAGGTGTTTTTGCATTCAGGATATTTCCCTGAGCAAAAACCGATGTCGTCATGACAAAAGCAAATGCGATTAGTATTAGATTCTTAAGATTCATAATATATCTTATAATATTAGTTTGTTAACTCAATAAGAACGGGAGATATCTTTCTTAAATTGTATCCAGAGTTTCCTTGGATTTTTGCTTTGATATCAAATATCTGTACGATAGATCCTCTTCGCGCTTTTTTAAGTGCATTTTTTGCCGCTGTATTTAGTTTGTTTCCTTGTACCAATACTGTTGCAGCACCTGGTGCTTTAAACTTAAAGCTATTTACATTAAGTGTCAGATCAAAATCAAAATCAACTAAAGTAGCTCCTACTGGTGCACCTCCTACAGCCTCTCTTGACATTTTCAAACTTCCAGAATCATCGTTACGCATCGTTCCTGTAGGACGTGGAATATCTTTGATACGGAAGGTAGAAGAAGAAGGGTATGAATTACCATCTATCTTACCTGTAACACTAATTTTAATTTCTTTTCCTGTTCCTGGGCGGATTTCATATTTACTACCAGAAACCTTTGTAAGAACTCCTCCTGGAGCACTAGCAGATATGTTGTTGTTAGAAACTCCATCCATAGATATCGTCATTGGATTAACAACACCACGGTATACCACATTCATTTTATCTGCAGAAATAGTAGCTGCATTAGGTTTTCCAATTGTTGTAAAAGATTGTTCTACTGGAACTTCAATCTCTTTTCCATCTTGAGCATAAAATAATGTTCCAGTAATTTTATGTTCACCTGGATTACCTGAACCTACTTTTAGGGTTACTTTTCCATTTGTAGTTTCGTACTGACTTTCACTTAAAGTACGACCATCTAACTTCAGCTCTACACGACTTGGCTTAGTAGCATTATCTTTTCTACCTAATGCAATAGACCCCGTAAACTGTTCTCCAGAAATCCAAGCACCTTTAGGTTGCTCTAATAATGTTGTATAGTTATCGTATGATGCTAACTTAGTTAGACCTCCAGATAGTAAAGATGACAATAATTCATTCTCTACTACTTTAATATCATTTTGAAGTTGCGTCATTTTTGTTAATGAAGAGACAGAAGGGAATCCAACAAAGTGGTAACTGATATAATCTTTTGTAACTCCTTCAGTATCTTTAATATCACCAGTATCAAAATCTAGCTTAATTTGATCAGATATCTCTTTATTTTTATCTCCTATTAAAGAAACCATACCATTACGATAGGTATCCATTTTATCTAAGAACTCTTGTCCATCTGGTGTTACCTTACCACCCTTGTAAAATAACTCATCAAGAAATTGAGATTTATCCATTGATTCATAATCAGTTGGATCTTTAGAGTCAGATAAAAGTGTTGCTTTTAATCCATCAAGATATGTATAGTATTCATTAGATAAACTAGAAGCATCTTGCGCCATTTTTGCATTTGCCGCAAATTCTTCTGATTCTCCAGCTTTAGCTGTAAGATTGTTAAGTGCTAATGTATTCTTATCATTAAAACTACCGTTTGCTCTTGCTAGTTTATCGTTAATCGATCCAAAAGCCGATAGTACTTCTTTAGACATATTTAGTGCTAGCATTGCTATAAACACCAAATACATCAGATTTATCATTTTCTGCCTTGCAGATAATTTTCCTCCTGCCATGTCTAGTTTTGTTTTTAGTTAATTATTAAGTATTAAAAACAAAAATTAGTTTTTAGACATTGCAGATAACATACCGCCATACACGCCATTTAAAGAAGAAAGGTTTGTCGCAAGACTTTCCATTTGTTCTTTAAGTTTTCCCGCATTGGTAGTCACTTGTTCATTAATTTCAGCTTGACGGCTAGAAGATTCTACCTGTACTTTATAAAGGCTGTTTAATGATTCCATTTGAGCAGCTGCAAGAGCCATCTCTTCGCTATACTTTTTTGTAGAACTCATAGCTTCAGCAGTAGGGGCCATTCCTTTGGCAGCACCTTCAAAACTTCTGATACTGTCTCCAAGACTAGTCATTAGTTCTGAATCTATTTTAGCACCTTTAAGCATTTCATCAAGTTTTTTTGATAAAAGACCTTCAGCATCTTGAGGTTTTTCTTTTTTACCTTTTCCTAGACCTCCAGCTAATTCTGGATATACTAGTGACCAATCAAGGTCTTCGTCTACTGGTTCAAATGCAGAAATTGCAAATACGATAGCTTCAGTTACCAGACCAACAATTAACATCTCGTTTCCGTAATCCCAGTGCATAATTTTAAAAAGTGCTCCTATGATTACAATTGCTGCTCCTAGTCCGTAGACCATATTCATAAATTTCTTTCCAGATTTTGACTTTGCCATAATAAGTAGTTTTTAGTTTAGTTAAGTTTTGTGATTTAGTTTAAATAATAATTATATGATTTTGGGGTAAATTATATACTATTTTGGTGCTTTCCTAAGATTTACTTTTTCATCTAATCCTAAGAAATCTTGTACGGTTCTAAAACCGATATAACTACGTGCTGAATCTTGATATTCATAGTCACGTGAGCTTACCTGTAGGAAGTAAGCAACATCTTTCCATGATCCTCCACGTATTACCTTTCTCTTATTCGTAAGGTCATTTACATTAGGATTCATAGTAGACATATATTCATACGAGTTTGGATCATACGAAGAAGCTACCCACTCTGCTACGTTACCTGCCATATTATATAAGTTATAATCGTTAGGCTCGTAAGAGTTTGCCTCTACTGTATAGAGTGCTTGATCTGCACCATAATCTCCTCGTAGTGGTTTAAAGTTTGCTAAGAAACATCCTCTATCATTTTTTGCATAAGGACCTCCCCATGGAAAATCTCCCCCTTCTAATCCTCCTCGAGCAGCATATTCCCACTCAGCTTCTCCAGGAAGTCTAAAACGATTTACAAATTGTCTCTTTTTTGTTTTTTGATATTCATTCTTGTGAAGAGTTCTCCACTCGCAAAATGCTTTTGCTTGCATCCAATCGACACCTACTACTGGATAATCACCATAGGCATCATGCCAGAAGTAATCATTGTGCATAGGTTCATTGTAAGAATATGCAAAATCTTTGATCCATACGGTTGTATCTGGATATACTTTTACACGTTCTGTTTTAATGTAATCTTTACGTTTTCCATTTTTTTGTCTTGCAGCTGCCTCAATGTCTAGATAGGTATATCTAAACTCTAATTTATCTACATCTATGGTACGTTGTCCATTATAAGCTTCTTCTAATGGGATATACATTGTATCCATTACTTCTGAGTAGTACTCATCTGGATACTCAGAGGTGTCCCAAATAAGATCTATCTCTTTATTGAGCCTACGTCCTTCATAACCAGTTTCGCCTAGCCCATAGTAGTTATCATACATGTATTGCTCATATGGGGTCATATTTTCTGGATCTGCATCATTAAATGCAAAATCACCAATAGTACCACCATCACCGCCAGGAGTTTCTCCTAGTTCATCGGCTAGAATAGCAAGTTTTGTTCTAACTACTGAGTCTTTTACCCACTCTACAAACTGTCTGTACTCAGAATTTGTAATTTCAGTTTCGTCCATATAGAAAGAACGAACAGTTACCGTTTTTGTAGGCGCGTCTTCAACGGCTGCGATATCATCGTCACTCTTACCCATTATAAATGCTCCTCCTGAGATGAGGGTCATTCCATAGGGTTTTTCTGGGTGCCAGCTTTTGCCTTTAACACCGACGAGCTCTCCTCGATCACCTTTGCCACAACTGTATAACAAAGCTATTATCGCAATAAATGCAACATACTTTTTCATAGGATATAGGTTAAGTATTCTAGATTTTAGGTCGTAAACCTATTTATTTATTTTGAAATAAACAATTTATTTTCCTAAAACCTTTGTTTCTATTTTTAGTTAGTACTGGTTATACCTCATTCTTTTTACGTGCCTTAAACCATCTTTCTGGAATATTTTGATTGCATGCCTCTAGATAGTCTTGGTACGTGCAAGGTAATAACGTGTGCCTTTTCAATTTATTATTCAAACCTGAAATAAATGGTATCTCAATCCACCATCTTTCTGTTTTTTCGCTCTTATAAAACGTAAGTACCTCATCATCAACAGGCACTTGATACGTTATAAAATTTCCTTTTTCTACATCTAAGTTTTCGCTTGCGCGAAAATTAACACCTTCTATAAAATACCAGAGCATCTGTGCAACCAACATTGCTGCCGTTTCTTCCTGCACATCATTTTTATATTCAAATACCCCAAATACTCCAACACGATCACTTATCCCCGCATAACGACATATAGCACAGATTTCTTTCCCATCAAAGCCATTAGGGGCTTTATTATGTCTATAACTTAGTTCACTACTTTTTATCGTGCCCATATCTATTGATACAATATCTGCATCGCGCATTACTGGTTCTACACTATTGATATGCGCTGCAACATTTCCCAAGCGATAGGCATCAAAATGCAATCGATCCATGAGATCAATCTCCTCTTGAGGGTTAAAATATGTTTGAAATCCTAGATTACTATAGTTAAACAGGTTATAGGGTTTATCTACAATAATTCTCCCTACATATGAACGATGTTGTAAAGGTTTATTAGAATCTCCTATATCAAAACGGCTATCTACATTTACCAAATTTACCATTTGATCTAATTGATCATAGGCTCTATATATAGGGTACACTAAATCTTGACTGCCTCCCAAAAACACAGGTATAATTCCTTTTTTTACTAAAGTTTCTGTGAGTTGCTTTACTATAAAATAGGTGTCTTCTACACGTTCCCCTTTATCTACATCACCAAGATCGGCTATAGTAGCATGCCAATTCCCTGGAAATAATTCATAAAAAGCACGCCTAATCTCTGTAAACGATAATGATTCTCCTAAATGGTTCTGATCGCGCCTATTTTCGCGTAAGCCAATTATAGCTATTTGAACTCCTTCTAAATCGGGAAAACCGTTTTGCGGACTATGTACTCTAATCGAGTTTCCTATACATTGATGATGCAGTAATTGGATATGTGCAACAACCATATCTGCAACTGGCAATAATACATCAAAAGCCATAGATTATTTCTTTTTTGTAGTTGCTTTTTTACGAGCTGGTTTCTTTTTAGGGCCTTGTTTTTCGATAATATCTTGCACTTCTTCTAGTGTAAGCTTTGCTGCATCTACAGTTTTAGGAAGTTCAATCTTAATTTTACCTTTAATAATATTTGATCTTCCCCATCGCGCTTTTTCTACACGAATCCCTTCTGCCTCAAAATTATGGATAACCTTATCTATTTCTTTTTGTTTTTTATCTTCTATAAGTTGCACGATATCAGCATCAGAAAGATTATCAAAATCGTATTTTTTATTTACGTTAATAAACATTCCATTCCATTTTATAAAAGGTCCAAAACGTCCAGTTCCCTTTTGTACTGGTAGCTCTTCATATACATATATAGGAGCATCCGCAGCTTGTTTTTCTTTGATATAGGTAATGGCCTCTTCAAGATCTACAGCCATAGGGTCACGCCCTTTAGGTAAAGAGACAAACATTTTCCCAAAACGAACATAAGGTCCAAAACGTCCATTATTCACTTGAACTTCTTCTCCCTCATAAGCCCCTAAATCTTTAGGAAGTTTAAAGAGATCCATCGCTTCTTCAAAGGTAATACTATTCAACTGCTGGTCTGGACCAAGACTTGCAAATTGAGGCTTTTCTTCGTCCTCAACAGTTCCTATTTGTACCATAGGCCCAAACTTCCCAAGGCGAACACTTACAGGTTTTCCCGTTTTAGGATCTGTCCCTAAAACGCGCTCTCCTACTTCTCGTGTTGCATTCTTTTCTACATCTTTTACATGAGGATGAAAATCTTTATAGAAATTCTTCATCATACTGGTCCATTCTTGCTTTCCTTCTGCAATATTATCAAAGTCCTGCTCTACTTTAGCTGTAAAGTTATAATCAAGAATATTTTCAAAGTGGTTTACTAAGAAATCATTTACAACCATTCCCACATCTGTAGGAACTAGTTTTCCTTTATCAGACCCAACAGTTTCTATAAGCTGTTTTTCAGAAACATTCCCATTAGATAATGTAAGAACATCATAAGAACGCTCTTTTCCATCTACTGTACCTTTCTCAACATACTTACGATTTTGAATGGTAGTAATCGTAGGTGCATATGTAGATGGTCTTCCTATCCCAAGTTCTTCAAGTTTTTTTACAAGAGAAGCTTCTGTATATCGATAAGGAGGTCTTGTAAAACGCTCAGTAGCTGTTATATATTTATTTGATAAGGATTCACCTTGTTGTAATACAGGTAGTAATCCTGTTTCTTCTGTATCTTCATCATCACTACCTTCCAGATAGACTTTTAAGAAGCCTTCAAATTTGAGTACTTCTCCATTTGCCGTAAGATTATCTGTACCTGCAGAAGATGCTATTTGAACATTTGTACGTTCTAATTTTGCTTCGCTCATTTGCGAGGCTATAGCACGTTTCCATATTAATTCATACAATCGTGCCTGATCTCTATCTATTTGTACAGTATGACGTGAAAAATCAGTAGGGCGTATTGCCTCATGAGCTTCTTGTGCTCCTTTAGACTTTCCTTTATAATTACGTTCTTTACTAAAGCTTTCCCCATAGGCAGATATTATCTCTGCTTTGGCCGCATTTTTTGCATCTACAGAAAGATTAACACTATCCGTACGCATATATGTTATAAGTCCTGCTTCATATAAACGCTGTGCGAGAGTCATTGTCTTACTTACTGAAAAATATAATTTACGACTTGCTTCTTGCTGCAGTGTTGAGGTTGTAAATGGCGGTGCAGGAGATTTAGATGCTGGCTTTGTTGTTAAAGAAGCTACTTTAAATGTCGCAGTAGCATTTCTCGAAAGAAAATCTTGAGCGCCATTCTTTGTCACTATATTCTTTGGGAGTTTTGCTTTAAACGCTTTTCCATTTTGATTTAGAAATTCTGCATCTATTCTATAAGATGCATCGGCAGCAAATTTTTGAATCTCACGCTCACGTTCTACAATTAATCGTACAGAAACAGATTGTACCCTTCCTGCAGATAATCCTCCTTTTACCTTACGCCATAAAACAGGTGATAATTCATAACCCACCAATCTATCTAATACTCTTCTCGCCTGCTGTGCATTGACCAGATGATAATCTATCTTACGAGGGTTTTCTATAGCACGTTTAATAGCCGTTTTTGTAATTTCATGAAAAACGATACGCTTAGTACGCTCTGGAGTTAATCCCAGTTCTTGCTCCAAGTGCCATGCAATCGCTTCTCCTTCTCTATCTTCATCACTAGCAAGCCATACCATTTCGGCCTTTTTTGCTAGATCTTTTAATCTTTTTACAACTTTTTTCTTGTCGTCTGAGACAATATAATTTGCTTTAAAATCACCATCTACATTTACTCCTAATTCTTTAGAAGGTAAATCTGCTATATGACCAAAACTACTTTCCACCTTATAGTCTTCGCCTAAAAATTTTTCAATGGTTTTTGCCTTTGCAGGTGACTCTACAATGACTAGATTCTTTGCCATACTTTTCTTTTTTTGGGATTACAAAAGTAGATTAAAAATTTAATTAAAATTTTCAGTCCGTATAATTTCCCTAAAAGAACAGAAAAAAATTACTTTAAAACATATTGACAATCAAACACTTACCATTAGATCAAAATAATAAAAAGAAATTTTATCAGGACCCTATTTTTGCTATTGCATCTTCATCTTCATAAAAGCCTACAACCTCTTTATAGATTAAATATGCGGGTAAATATGCAAAAGAAAGTGTAGCATAAATCCCTATAACACATGCTAAAAAACCTATAATAATTGCTAGAACACCCGAAACCAAAAGCAACCCAAAAGAGACTCCCCATTTTTTATTACCTATCTGAAAGGCAGCTTTATAAATATCATTTACACTAAACTCAGGATGAAACGCAAAAATGATACTTGCAAATTGTAAGGGAATGATCACATAGAAGATAGGAAGTACGCAAAGCATAATAGCCAGTATTGAAATCCCGATCTGGGCCATGGCCAGAATAAAAACTTTTTTAAGGTACTTTTTCTTAAAAAACATCCCAAAATTTACACCTTGTTGTGTAGCGATATTACGTTCTTTCATCCGTACTATTCTAAAAAATGCAGCTTGAAGCCCAAAACTAAATGTCGTTAAAAGAGCAATAATTATAATGTATAATGCAAAAAAGAGCACCCCTACAATAATAGAAACTACTCCTTGTTCATCTGGTTCTAGATCACTTAACACAAAAACAGAAGCCATCATTGGGATATACATAATCATAGAAACCCCATAGGAAACAAGAATAACTAATAATTGCAATAAAAGCCCTTGCAACCAAACTTTTTGAAATAGATTGATCGCTTCACTAAAAATCTCTCCAAAATCAACAGATTTATTTACTTGAATTTTAAGTAACAATTGGGATAATGTCATTCTTTATTTTTCAGCTAAAATAACCGAATTTATTACATAAAAAGAGCACCATTATAAATAGTGCTCTTTCTCTATTTCACAGCAATTTTGGAGCTGTTAATTAATAACAAACTCACTAATTAATGATAAGCCATTAGATTCATAATTATACTGATATAATACATTATTTGCAATGGCAAGTAATTTATCTTCTAGTGGAATAACATCAAATACGTTGATATCTTCTATTACTTCTATTAATATCAGATTTTCTGGATCAGTTTTATCATAAATATGAAATCCATTAGGACCGTCGCTTACAAACAATAAATCTTCTTTAAATCCTAAACCATAAGGTTCTTGCATGACATATTCACGAACTGTATATGGATTGTTTTTATCTGAGATATTTATTACTTCCAGAATACTTAAATCTTGCCCACATTGATTCCCTCCTCGTAAAGTGAGGTAAGCATAATCTCCATCTACTACTACTGGATCACATCCTCTCCAATGAATAATCTCTGAAGCATATTGTGGTTGTGTTCTATTTTCTATATTGTATATAAGCATTCCTGTCTGACTTCCTATATAGAGATAATCATCTCTATTAAAAATAGTTTCTATCTCCCATCCTATCGCCTGTTGTCCAACTTCATTTGCAACACCTGGAGTACTGATATCAAAAACATAGAGATCAGAAAAATCTACTGCATATAAATATGTATCTACTATTTTAAATCGTGCAAAAGATCCACCTTGGCCAGTAACACTTGGCGCTTCTGCTGCTGCGTCATTAAAAATCACGCCTACTTCTAATTCTGGAATTTCAATTTGAATTTCTGTAAATGTCCAATCTACTATAAAAGATTCATCGGGATTGTAGTCTCCATATTCTATCCTGTCAAAAGGTTCTGTAAGTGTAGCTTGTGCAAAACCAAAATCATTAAATACATCGTTATATCGCTCTATTAATGTAATCGCATCGATATCTGAAATATCAAACAAGACTAAATCTGTATAACTATCTGCATAGAGGATATCATTACGCACTTCTATATCAAAATTACCAGGAATCTTTAAGAATGCAATTTTTTGAGGACTCTCTGGAATACGATTATCTATGACGTGCACACCTTCATTGCGGTCATTTACAAAAACATAGTCTGTATAAGTGTATATTTTTCCTGACTCATTAATGGGTCTGTCTGTTTCTACGGCTATTGAAGCTCGAACATCGCTTTTATTTTCTAGGACTGCATTTGCAACAATAATTGTCTCAAACCTAGTAGCATCATCATCATCATTACATGAAAAAAATAATGTGAAAATACTTAAGGCAGATAAAAAGAGGATTCTTTTCATAATGAATGTAGGGTTTAAAAAGATTAATTAGTTTATATAGAAGATACCATTATAACAAAATGGTTGCGTCAATTCGTATAGGAGATAACAATTTCTTAACCTAGAAGGATCTTCTAAGAATAATTGCTACATAATTTAAATGCCCTTCTCTACGCGTCTCCCTTGTATTAAAATTATATTCTAACGTATAGGTATTACGCAATCCCCTGTATACAATTCCAGATCTAGCTCTGAAAATAGAAGGTATCGCATCTAGCGTAAAAGGAGAATCATCTCCAAAAGGGTGCCCCTCAATAAGCGCATTATTTACAACATAGCGATATGAAATCCCTGCATACCCAAAAAACTCATGAACACTCCCTATTCTTCCAAATCCCGAACTATACGCTATAGGAGCTCTCTTTCCCAGAGTTACAAGTGCTTCCTGCTCTATAAAAGTAAGTCTGGTACCTAGAGATGCTTTGGAAGTGAGACTTACGTTTTTAAACAAATAAGAATCCCCAAGTGAGAAATCTACAGTATAAGCTCCTTGAAAGTTTATATGAAAACTATTTGCAATCTGACCTTCCCAAACAGGAATAAACTCATTGATAAGTTCATGATAAGCTACTTGCACTTCTCCAGCTAGCGATTGTGGTCCCGCCAAGCCTATTTCTGTTTGTAAGTGCCATATATGGTTTTTTTGTGCTTTAGATACAGCACCACTTACAAACAAATAACCAGCATAAGGGCGCTCCAGCAAATCAAAATCGCCTTCAAAAAGCTCACGAGGAGTATAGGTTTCTTGTCCCAATCGTATATCTAGTTGTAGTGTAGCATCCTTTTGATGCTTGAAAAGAAAATTATTTTCAAGAAGACGACTATATCCTAAAAAAGTACCTGCGGTATAATATCTGTCTATCCCAAAAAAAAGGTCATTATCATGCTGTAGCGATACTTGTTGTTTGTATACAGGGGGGTCTGATTGTGCTTTCGCGAAAGCAAAAAATACCAAAACAGAAAAAAGAAACAAGCAATTTTTAATCAAGATAATTTTTATAAAATTCGAAAATAATAAAATGAAATATAGCAATTCGGCTATCTGCCACTTTGTCACAATTACCTTTTAGACGTATCTTTGCACGATCATTGACAATTAATTTGAAGTCAATCGAAAAAATGGAGAAAATAATCGACGAAAATAAGCAAGGAGAAGCATTAACTCTAGAGGCAAACGCTCAAAACACAAAGAAATTATTCATTGAAAGTTATGGCTGTCAAATGAATTTTTCTGACAGTGAAGTTGTGGCGTCTATTCTTTCAAAGGAAGGATATAACACTA
Organism: uncultured Dokdonia sp.; assembly: GCA_947503305.1. Lineage (GTDB taxonomy): Bacteria > Bacteroidota > Bacteroidia > Flavobacteriales > Flavobacteriaceae > Dokdonia. The sequence goes on along the minus strand of CANNDF010000002.1, from coordinate 183,100 downwards.
CTCAAAATCTGGAAGATGCAGACTTGGTTTTGGTAAATACCTGTTCTATCCGAGAGAAAGCAGAGCTTACTGTACGCAAACGCCTTGAAAAATATCAAGCCGTAAAACGCAAGAAAAACCCACGAATGAAGGTAGGAGTACTGGGGTGTATGGCAGAAAGGTTAAAAAGTAAATTCTTAGAAGAAGAAAAAATAGTAGACCTCGTTGTTGGTCCAGATGCTTATAAAGATATTCCTAACCTTCTAAGTGAAGTAGAAGAAGGTCGTAATGCCGTCAATGTAATTTTATCCAAAGAAGAAACCTACGGAGATATATCCCCAGTACGTTTACAAAGTAATGGAGTAACTGCTTTTGTGTCTATTACCCGTGGATGTGATAATATGTGTACATTTTGTGTAGTCCCATTTACGAGAGGACGTGAACGGAGTAGGGATCCACAATCTATACTTGAAGAAGTAAATGACCTTGCTCAAAAAGGATATAAAGAAGTTACCTTACTAGGCCAAAATGTAGACTCCTATCTCTGGTATGGAGGAGGACTTAAAAAAGACTTTGAAAAAGCAAGTGAAATGCAAAAGGCCACTGCTGTAAACTTTGCTCAGCTCATGGCTATGGTCGCACAAGCACAACCTAAAATGCGGGTTCGGTTTTCTACATCAAACCCTCAAGACATGACCCTTGATGTAGTAGAAACTATGGCAAACCACAAAAACATTTGTAATTATATACACTTACCTGTACAAAGTGGTAGTGATCGTATATTAGAACTAATGAACCGCCAGCATACCCGTGCAGAATACATGAAACTTATCGATGACATACGGCGTATTATACCTGATATAGCGATAAGTCAGGATATCATTACTGGATTTCCTACAGAAACCGAAAAAGATCATCAAGATACACTGGATCTTATGAACTATGCAAAGTATGACTATGGGTTTATGTTTTATTATTCCGAACGACCAGGCACCATGGCTGCTCGTAAAATGGAGGATGATATTCCTCTAGAAGTTAAAAAACGTCGCCTTGCCGAAGTCATTGCTTTGCAACACGAATTATCACATTATAATACAAAGCGTTTTGTAGGTAAAACCGTAGAAGTTCTTATAGAAAAGGAATCTAAAAAAAGTGATCAGGAATGGAGTGGGCGTACGGAGCAAAATACAGTTGCTGTTTTCCCAAAAGAAGATTATAACATAGGTGATTATGTAATGGTTACTATTACAGAATGCACCACCTCTACCCTACGCGGAAAAGCTGTCGGGTATAGTACAAACAATTAAAATGAAAGGTACGCTTTCGCGAAAGCGTACTACTAATTAGTATCCTATTTCAAATAAGATAGATACATTAGTTTTTAAATTTACTATGGAATCAGTTCAAGCAATAAAACAACGATTTGGAATTATAGGAGATGATCCTATGCTAAATCGCGCTACCGAAAAAGCAATTCAGGTGGCTCCTACGGATATTTCGGTATTAGTTACAGGAGAATCTGGTGTTGGGAAAGAGAGTATTCCAAAAATTATTCATTCACTCTCTCATCGTAAGCATAATAAATACATCGCTGTAAACTGTGGTGCAATTCCAGAAGGCACGATCGATAGTGAGCTTTTTGGTCATGAAAAAGGTGCTTTTACAGGAGCAACTCAAACCCGAAGCGGTTATTTTGAAGTAGCCGATGGGGGGACGATATTCTTAGATGAGGTAGGAGAACTACCATTACCCACACAAGTACGATTACTCCGTGTATTAGAAAACGGAGAATTTTTAAAAGTAGGATCTTCAAAAACTCAAAAAACAGATGTTCGCATCGTTGCTGCAACAAACGTACAGATGTTTGAGGCTATTAAAGAAGGAAAATTTAGAGAAGATTTATATTATCGTTTAAGTACTGTAGAAATAAACTTGCCTCCTTTACGAGAACGAAAAAATGACATCCATCTTTTATTCCGCAAGTTTGCTTCAGACTTTGCAATGAAATACAAGATGCCTACGATACGGCTAGAAGAAAATGCAATTCAATTACTCTTACAATATCGATGGGCTGGTAATATTAGACAACTTAGAAATGTAGCCGAACAAGTTTCTGTATTAGAGCAAAACCGCATGATTTCTGCTACTACGTTACGCAATTATTTACCAGATACAGGCAGTCGACTTCCTGCTGTTGTCAACACAAAAGAACAATCTGATTTTTCTAATGAACGTGAGATTTTATATAAAGTATTATTTGATATGAAATCAGATCTCAATGATCTTAAAAAACTCACATTAGAACTTATGAAAAGTGGTAATGTAGCAGATGTAAGAGAAGAAAACGAGTCTCTTATCAAAAAGATATATAGCGAAGAAAATGAGACTTATGAAAAAAGTGACGAAGTACTAGAAGTATTACAAATACCTCAAGAAACAATCACACCAGCTCATATTCCAGAACCCAAAGAAGATCCCTATCACTTTGCAGAAGAAATTCAGGAAGAAGAAACCTTATCACTACATGACAAAGAACTAGAACTTATCAAAAAGTCATTAGAACGTCATAAAGGAAAAAGAAAAGCTGCTGCTGACGAACTTGGAATTAGTGAGCGTACTTTATATCGTAAGATTAAACAATTTGATTTATAAATTATAGTATCTTGCTTAACCAATTTTTAACACACATAAGCCGTTACTTCGGTATGAAAATTATAAAAATTATATGCATCTCGGTTTGTATTTGCTTTACCTTCCAAGGGTGTGGTATATACTCCTTCAATGGAATTTCTACAGATGCCGAAACCTTTCAGGTAAACTTCTTTCAAAATGAAGCTCCTATTGTAGAACCTGGTATTGACAGAACCTTTACACTCGCATTACAAGATCTAATCCAAGATCAATCCAATCTAAGTCTTGTAAGTAATAATGGGGAGTTAGTATTTGAAGGTGAGATTGTTCAATATTATATTGCTCCTCAATCCTCTACCTCAGAAAACACAGCCGCACAAAACCGACTTAATATCGCTATTAATGTACGTTATTACAACAATAAAAAACCTGATGGAGAAGATGATTTTGAACGACGTTTTTCTTTTTTCTCAGATGTACCTGCAACTACACAACTTGTAGGTAGTGCACTAGACACAGCTCTTGCAGAAATCTTTGAACGTATTACTCAGGATATCGTCAATGAATCACTAGCAAAGTGGTAATGAATACAAAGACTTTTACATATCTATTAGAACATCCCGAAAATGTCTCGGCGACTCAGACTTCTGAAATAAGAACAATGATAGATGAATTCCCTTATTTTCAGAGCGCACATGCTATTTACCTTAAAGGGCTTAAAAATCAGGGGAGTTTTACATATAATAAAGCACTAAAAATCACAGCAGCTCATACAACAGATCGTTCAGTACTTTTTGATTATATAACTTCAGATGTTTTTACTCAAAATGATATCAGTACCCAAATCAAAGAACAAGAAATAAACCTTAGAGCATTTTCTATAGAAGGCATGCAAGATGTATCCCTGCAAGTAGAGAAAGAAGAACTTGACAAAGCGACTCAAATTTTAGACCCAAATTTATTTGTAGAAAAAGAAGACTCTGAGATCACAAAACATACGCCTCAAGAGATTCTTTCTATAGGCAAACCTTTGGACTTTCAGAAAAATGAAACACATTCTTTTGGTGAGTGGCTTCAACTAGCACGTTTTAAACCAATAGATCGATCTAAAGAAGTAGAAAAAAAATCCACTACGCCAGACAGTCAAAAAGAAATAATTATACCTGAAGAAGGTTCTTCTACAGAAGATCAAAAGCAACTTTTACGAAAACGCAAGCAAGAAATCATTGATTCTTTTATAGATGCAAATCCAAAAATTGATTTTTCACCTCCTACAACTCTAGAAAAAAAGAACCTAGCAAAAGAAAACCTTATCTCACAAGAATCTTTAATGACAGAGACATTAGCAAGGGTTTATGTAGAACAAAAAAACTATAAAAAAGCAAAGCAAGCCTATCGGATTTTATGTTTGAAATATCCAGAAAAAAGTGGTTTCTTTGCAGACCAAATTCGGGCAGTAGAACAATTAGAAGAAAATAAAGAATCATGAGTACCTTTTTTATATTTTTAGCATTAATCATTATTGTAGCATTTTTACTCGTGGTAGTGATCATGGTACAAAATCCTAAAGGAGGAGGGTTATCTTCATCTTTCGGAGGTGGAGGAACACAACAACTAGGAGGTGTTCAAAAAACTACAGACTTTTTAGACAAGGCTACATGGGGACTTGCTACCCTATTATTAGTACTCATCTTATTAAGTAATATTTCTATTTTTGGAGGAAATTCAAATGGAGAATCTCAAGTATTTGATGAAAATACAGTAGAGACTACAACACCACCTGTAGAAATCCCTACAGATACCCCTGCTGAACCAGCGGGAGATCAATAATAAGATTAAAACAAAAACAAAAAATGCCAACTCATAACAGTTGGCATTTTTTGTTTGTCAGCATAGCGCTGTAAATTTGTCAGCATAGAATTACTGGCATAATTTCTGTCATTTACGCTAGCGTAAAAATTAAATTTTTAATCACTAAAAATATAAATCCAACAATGGCTTTAAACATCAAACCACTAGCAGATCGTGTGGTCATAGAACCACTAGCAGCAGAGACACAAACAGCGTCTGGTCTTTACATTCCAGACTCCGCTCAGGAAAAACAACAAAAAGGAAAAGTTGTTGCCGTAGGTGCTGGTAAAAAAGACCATGATATGACTGTCAAAACTGGAGATACTGTATTATATGGTAAGTACGCAGGTACAGAGCTCTCACTAGACGGTAAAGAGTATATCATTATGAATGAGGAGGATATCCTGGCAATCGTATAAATAATACGCTTTTGCGAAAGCATAAAAATCGCAATTCAAACAAATAAACTATTAGTATAACCAATAAATTTTCCACGTATGTGGAACTATAAATAAGTTTACAATGGCAAAAGACATAAAATTTGACATCGAAGCACGTGACGGTATTAAGCGTGGTGTAGATGCACTTGCAGACGCAGTAAAAGTAACATTAGGACCTAAAGGACGTAATGTAATTATCAGCAAATCGTTTGGGGCTCCACAAGTCACAAAAGACGGGGTTACTGTAGCTAAAGAAATTGAACTAGAAGACGCTCTAGAAAATATGGGAGCTCAGATGGTAAAAGAAGTTGCTTCAAAAACCAATGACCTTGCAGGTGATGGTACGACTACGGCAACTGTTCTTGCTCAAGCGATCGTAAAAGAAGGTCTTAAGAATGTAGCCGCTGGAGCAAATCCTATGGATCTTAAAAGAGGTATTGACAAAGCTGTAGATGCTATCACAAAAGATCTTGAAAAGCAATCTGCAAAAGTGGGTAACTCATCTGACAAAATCAAACAAGTAGCATCTATCTCTGCAAATAATGATGACGTTATTGGAGAGCTTATCTCAGAAGCTTTTGGAAAAGTAGGTAAAGAAGGTGTTATCACTGTAGAAGAAGCAAAAGGAACAGAAACCTACGTAGATGTAGTAGAAGGAATGCAGTTTGATCGAGGATATCTTTCTCCATATTTTGTAACTAACAGTGACAAAATGAATGCAGAATTAGAAAATCCATACATCTTACTTTTTGATAAGAAAATTTCATCAATGAAAGATTTACTTCCAGTATTAGAGCCTGTTGCTCAAACTGGAAAGCCTCTTCTTATTATTGCAGAAGATGTAGATGGAGAAGCGCTAGCGACACTTGTAGTAAACAAACTACGTGGTGCACTTAAAATTGCAGCTGTAAAAGCACCTGGATTTGGAGACCGTCGTAAAGCTATGCTTGAAGATATAGCAATCCTTACTGGAGGAACTGTAATCTCTGAAGAAAGAGGGTTTACTCTTGAAAACGCTACCATTGATCTTTTGGGTACTGCAGAAACTGTGACTATAGACAAAGACAACACAACTGTTGTAAATGGTGCAGGAGATAGCGAAATGATCAAAGCTCGCGTTGCACAAATAAAATCACAGATAGAAACTACTACTTCCGATTACGACAAGGAAAAACTACAAGAACGTCTAGCAAAACTTGCTGGAGGAGTTGCCGTTTTATATGTAGGTGCTGCTTCTGAGGTAGAAATGAAAGAAAAGAAAGACCGTGTAGATGATGCACTTCATGCAACTCGTGCAGCTGTGGAAGAAGGTATTGTTGCTGGTGGTGGTGTTGCATTGGTACGCTCAAAAACAGTTCTTGATGCTATCAAAACGGAAAATCCAGACGAAGCTACTGGAGTACAGATCGTAAATCGTGCGATAGAATCCCCATTACGTACTATTGTATCTAATGCCGGTGGAGAAGGATCTGTTGTAATTGCAAAAGTAATTGAAGGCAAAAAGGACTTTGGTTATAATGCTAAAAACGGAGAGTATACGGATATGCTTAAAGCGGGTATCATAGATCCTAAAAAAGTAACACGTGTTGCTCTTGAAAATGCGGCTTCTGTATCAGGAATGATCCTCACGACAGAATGTGCACTTATAGACATTAAAGAAGATACTCCTCCTATGCCTCCTATGGGCGGTGGTGGAATGCCAGGAATGATGTAATCATTTATAATAAATTAAATAAAAAGGGCTTCCCATTAATGGGAAGCCCTTTTTATTTTGGATTTTGTAGCATACGCTTTCGCGAAAGCATATAAAATACCATCAGACTTATTGAAAAAGTATTACATTACAACTTAAAAACACAATATATGCTTACCAAACTTGTTGTTCTAGGATTGTATTTTGCTATTTTGCTTGTTATAGGACTCGTAGCTTCTCGAAGAGTAAAAGGGGTTAGTGATTTTTATGTAGGAGGCAAAAAATTAGGGTATTGGGCTGTTGCTTTTTCGGCGAGAGCTACCGGAGAATCTGGATGGTTATTACTAGGGTTAACGGGAATGGGAGCCATCGCAGGTTACTCTGCATATTGGGTTGTTTTAGGAGAGATCTTAGGGGTAGGGATTTCTTGGTTTTTTATGGCAAAACGATTTAAACGAGCCACAGACACCTATGATTCTATAACAGTTCCAGATTACCTAGAAAGTCATTTTAGTACAGATAGTAAAACGATACGTAAAGTAGCTGCCGCAGCTCTCTCTATTTTTGTAGTTATCTACGTGAGTTCACAAATAGATGCCACTGGAAAAGCCTTTGAATCACTATTGAGTATTAATTATTTTACGGGAGCTATTATTGGATTTATCATAGTCATGGCATATGTATATGTAGGTGGGTTTCTAGCGGCTGTTTGGTCAGATTTTTTTCAAGGAGTATTAATGTTTTTTGGTCTTGTATGCTTACCTTTTATTGCATGGCTATCTATAGATGATGGAGGTAGTATTGTAGAAGGACTCACCCAGATAGACCCAAATCTTACAAGTATATGGGGGGATACTTCAAATCCATTACTGACTGTATTTACCATCTTAGGTTTCGCAATGATTGGACTAGGCTTTTTAGGGTCCCCTCAGATATATGTTCGTTTTATTTCTGTCAAAAACGAAGAAGAAATAGAAAAAGGAAAATGGGTTGCTATCCTTTTTACATTGTTTACTGACTTTGCAGCCGTAACGATAGGAATATTAGGACGTTATTTATATACCTCTGTAGGACAAGATCCAGAAGCGGTTCTAGGAGTCGCTGGAGAAGGGGTATTAATTACCATGATTGAAAATTTATTACCGCTAGCCGTTGTAGCCATATATATAGCTATTGTCTTATCTGCTATCATGTCTACTATTGATTCTCTCATTGTGGTTGCTTCTAGCGCCTTATCTCGTGATTTTTATCAAAAGATTATAAACCCAGAAGTAGATCAAAAAAGACTTACAAAAATATCAAGATTGATTACTCTTGTTCTTGCGTTAATTGCATTAATTATTGCTATGTCTGTTGCAATCTTATCTCCTGATCGAACTATATTTTGGTTTGTCATTTTCGGATGGTCAGGAATTGCTGCTACTTTCTGTCCTGTAATAATACTATCATTGTTCTGGAAACCTTATTCAGAAAAAGGAGCCCTAGCTTCTATGATTACTGGTTTTTTATGTGTTCCTTTTTTTAAGTTTGTTATTCAGTCTATAGATGGAATAGGAATCTATTTTGAAAAACTAGATGTACTAGCCCCTTCATTTTTACTGTCCATCATTGCAGGTGTTATTTTTACAAAACTGTATCCTAGAAAAAATTGATATCACATTATTTTTAAGCAGATACTCGTAGTGATTTTACTTATTTTTGCAGTCTTGTGATAAAGAAGCTTTTATATATAGTCATTTGTATTACTGTCTTTACTTCTTGTAAAGATGTCCCTGTTGCTATTCCAGATGGAAGAGTTAATGACTATGCATTATATGATGCACAAGGCGGGTTCCATAGACTATCTACTTATAATGATAGTAAAGCTATTGTCTTATTTGTCCAAGGTAATGGATGCCCTATTGTACGCAATGCTCTCAAAGACTTTCATGATATTGTAGATGATTATCAGTCCAAAGGAATTACGTTCTTTATGATAAACAGCAATATGCAGGATTCTAGACCTACTGTATCTAAAGAAGCCCATGAGTATACCTTTGAAGTCCCTGTCCTCCATGACAATGCACAACTTATTGCAGATGCTTTGGACATTACTATTACGGCCGAAGCTATTGTTTTACATCCTGTATCTCGCGAGATTATATTTAGAGGCCCTTTAAATAATCGTTTGGATTATGAGACGCAAAAATCAACCCCTTCCGAAACATATTTAAGAGATGCATTAGATGCTATTATCACAAATCAAGCGCCTATAAGCAAACAACAAATGACACGCGGATGTAAAGTCACCCGACGCCATACTATCGAAAAAGATACGCTTACATTTACCAAAGATATTGCACCTATACTTACCAACCATTGTGTCCGTTGTCATGTAGATGGAGGAGTAGCGCCTTGGTCTATGACGGATTATAAAAAAACAGTAGGTTGGTCTGCAATGATAGAACAAGTAATGATCAGTCAGCGTATGCCTCCATGGAAAGCAGATCCTACAATAGGTTCTTTTGATAATTCATTTGCCCTTTCTGAAACAGACCGCAGAAAGATTGTAAACTGGATAAAGCAAGGGATGACTTATGGAGATGGAGATGACCCATTACAAGAATTAACTCCAGAAACTGCATTGATTCCAGAAACTGCGATGATCCCAGATACTACCATCGTACTTCAAAAAGAAATCATCCCAGCAACAGGACTTATAGATTACAGACATCAAAAAATACAACTGGACCTTCCCGAAGGAAAATGGTTAGCTGGTGTAACGATAGTCCCAGGGAATCCTAAAACAGTTCATCACTCTACTCTGGCTAGCACTTCAAAGCCTAGACTTGTAGTAGACCGCCCAGAAAGACAATGGATCGATAATCTTATTGCTGTTGTCGCTAGCGGCACATCAAAATCTACTATTTTCCCTGAAGATTCTGGTATTTTTATTGACAAAGACAATGCATTGATATTACAAACCCATTATGTAACAACCGGTAAAGAAGAAGAAGATGTTACCAAAATTCATTTGTATTATCATAAAGAAAAACCAGATAAGCAATATTTTTCATTAGGTGTTTTTTCTGATGACTTTAAAATAAAACCCTATAAACAATATACTCCTGCTATTGCAGAAGACAGAATCACAGAAGATGTATATGTACACAGTATATTCCCACATATGCATTTTAGAGGAAAGCAAATGAAAATTACAGCTACTAAACCCGATGGAGAAATTATAGATTTAATCTCGGTACCGGATTTCAACTTTAATTGGCAGTTAGTTTATAATTATACAGAGCCTATACGTTTGCCTAAAGGGACTATCATACGCGCTGAGGGAGTGTTTGACAATTCCTTTCAAAATCCATTAAATCCTGATCCTTCTAAAGAAATAATTTTTGGATATCAGAGTAGTGACGAAATGTTTATGGGCCTTGTAAACTATACAATAGCCGATTAATTTCAATCCTTTTGGGGAGTAGACATGCGCTTTTGCAAAAGCATACAAATTGCATACTACATTATCTGTAAGTATTTTTAAATATTACATACTATCTTATTAAAGATTTTGTTACTACTGTATCTAATATCTTGATATCCCCCTCTTATGAAATATATAAAATATACGATTGTTTTATTCTTAGCACTTTCTTTAAATTCTTGCCATGTAGGGCGATTTTTCTACTGGAACTTTGCCGATACTGGTGATTTAAATAAATTTGAACAAGTTCCTATTGAAAAAGGAGGATCTACGTTTTACTTTAAAGAACCTATTGCGCCTCAGGAAACAACTGTCCCAGAATTTATTACAACAAAAAAAGGAAAGCAATTTTCTTTTAAAGATGCGCTTGTCAAAAGTAAAACAACAGCTTTTCTGGTTGTAAAAGATGATCAGATCCTTTATGAAAATTATTTTGACGGGTATACAAAAGCTACAGATCATCCTTCTTTTTCTGTATCAAAATCATTTATATCTGCTCTTATAGGCATTGCAATAGAAGAAGGACATATCTCCTCTCTAGATGACCCTATACGTGACTACTTACCAGAACTTGACACTTCATTTGATCCTGTAACCATATCACATATTATCAATATGCAATCGGGAGTAAAATTCAGTGAAGGATATTTTAATCCTTTTGGTGAAGTTGCAAAATTCTACTATGGTACAAATCTTAAGAAATTTGTAAAAAAACTAAAAGTAACTAAAGAACCTGGAACTTCTTGGAAATATATAAGCGGTAATACTCAATTATTAAGTCTTGCTCTGGAGAGCGCTACCGGACAACCTTTACATCTCTATTTTCAAGAAAAGATATGGAAACCATTGGGTATGGAATACAATGCTTCATGGAATATTGATAGTAAAAAAAATCAAACAGCAAAAGCTTTTTGTTGTCTCAATGCCAGAACTAGAGATTATGCAAAATTTGCAAGATTATATCTTAACCGAGGAAACTGGAATGGCACACAAATTATCCCCGAATCATGGGTAGATAAAACGACATCTTTTACAGATGAGACCAGTAATTATATATATTCTCATCATTGGTGGCGCAATATTTCAACGCAACAACTACTCGCTATGCGTACTTCCGAAAGTACTACTTTACAACCTGCATATGCTCCAGATGTAGATTACCAGGCAAGAGGTGTTTTAGGTCAGTTTATGTATATAAATCCCGAAAAAAATATCGTAATCATACGATTGGGAGATAAATTTGGGGCTATAAACTGGGCGACATTATTCCGTGAGATTTCAGAAATGAATTAATCTGTATTCTTATTTTTCTTAAATCTCTGCTTTAAAGAGATTATAATCATAATCAGTAGTATAGGTATAATCACTACTAAATCTTTACGAGTATCATAGGTATTCTCAAGCCCATGTTCACTCAAGTATATTTGGATATTACGTTCCCAAATCAAATACATAACAATCATTGCAATAGTAATGATCTGAAATAATGTTACCTTTTGTTTCTTCACAATCACAAATATATAAAAACGTAAAAGCCTACTGTTACACTTTCATTTGTTTGTAACTGTACTCCATCAAGGTCTTGAAGCAAAGGCGTGACGATTTCAAAACCGACGCTTAAACTCTGGTATTTCCCTTCCTTAGTGGAAGGCGATCTATTGTCGCTATAAAAGTATCTTAAATAGGTGCTATTTTATCTCTTCTTCTACGACACCACATCTAAGCATCTGGTCGCCAAAATATGGATTACGCACTTCATTAGAGTCTGATAACCAATAAGCGCCTTTTCCATTGAATGCCATAGGGCAATACTGCTTATAGATCGCCCCCGAAATAATTACATTTTGATCAACTAGTGTTTCTATAGCTGCTGTTACTTTTTCAAAAGCAACACGCTGTGCTTTTACATCACTACTGTTGCTTATAATTTCAAGTGTTTTGACTAAGTTTCCTATAGTATCATTTGCTCTTACTTTAGTCTGCAGTATCTTCGCCGTCTCCTGTGCTTTTATAGCATCTGTATTTACAAGACTCCCTTTTAAATGTAGATAAGCATGGTACACAGCAGTAAATGTTTGATCTTTAAAAACCACATCTACTTTTGAACTTGTATGATTAAGATCTGTACCTGTCACTTCAACTTCAGTAGTACTTTGAGAGGGTGCGGTTTTTATTTCTGAAGTGTTTTCTTTACAAGAAAACATAGTGATAACTACTAGTATTAATAGGTACTTTTTCATGGTCAACTTTTTAAAATACAAAGATACAACCCAGCTAAGAATTGACCTTACGATAATAATAAAAAGCAGGTAATAATATAAATAGTAAAATAGGTTGAATTAAGAAACGTCTCACGTAGAAAACAGGAAGGTATTCTCCTATATCCTGCGTTGCAAACAACACATTTAATACTATGATAAGAAGGACAAATACAATACTATAAAATATAGACGCAAACGTGATGATCCCTTTCTCTCTAAAGGCTACCCATAAGACAATAAGGGATAGCCCAGTATTAAGTATATAACGAAAAAAGAGATGGAGCATTAATTTTCCTTGATCCATCTCTGGCAATGGTAAATTCCTATAGTTTCCTTTAAAAAAAGTAATGAGAGGGTCGTAGAAGAGTTCGCTTTCGCGAAAGCGAATCATAACAAATCCCACAAAACATAATAAAACAACCAATATGCGTAGCAGACCTTTCAAGATATAGGATGTTTTTTATAAGATCTAATCCAACCTAGCCAAAGTAAAAACACAGTACCATAAATCACTGCCGGAAAAATTGTACCATGTAAAAGCTCTGTATATTCAGGGTATTCATAAATACCAATAGTTAATAATGCAATACGTAGTACATTCATTCCATAAATCAAAGCAACACCTCCAAAAATAAAAAGCAATGTGCGTTTTTTACCTTCAAAGAAAGCAAGCATAAAAGCCACAAAAAGTAATATAACACTCACTGCATTACAGCCTTCTACAACACGTGCCAATACGGTCTCGCCTATCATAAGATTCATTGCAGGTTCTACTTTACTTGGCACAACACTCATATCATACCCAAATGTATTGATAATGGCTTCACTTTGCTTAGCAACTGTATGTGTAATAACATCTGGATAATACGTTTCACTAGCACCGTATTTAAGAAACATATTGTATCCAAAAACAAATACTAAATAACTCCCCAAAAACGTAAGGATAAAACGTAATACCGACTTATATTTGCTAATTAACTTTTGCAACCTCTTGATGTTTACGCCCTAAAAATACATTAAAAAATGGCTTTTGAAGATTTAAAAAAAGAAGTTACCTCAATTATCTCAAATACAGAGACTCCTGTAAAAGATAGACTCACAAATATATGTGAAGCTCTACGCTCATCTATACCCTATTATAATTGGGTTGGTTTTTACTTTGCAAATCATGAATCCCAAACACTACATCTTGAAACTTATGTAGGTACTCCTACAGATCATGTAGTAATCCCTTTTGGTAAAGGTATCTGCGGACAAGTCGCTGTATCTAATGAAAATTTTGTAGTCCCCGATGTCGCTGCTCAAGACAATTATATCGCTTGTAGTATTTCTGTAAAAAGTGAAATTGTAGTCCCTATATTTAAAAACGGGAAAAATATAGGTCAGATAGACATTGATTCTGATACCCCAGATCCATTTACAAAAGACGACGAGTTCTTTTTAGAATGGGTAAATGAGCAAGTCGCTATACTATTATAAATAAACTATACATTTATAAATTACATTCCAGTACGTATTGCCTCTACAGGGTCTAATCGTGCAGCTCCTATTGCTGGGATAATCCCTGCAACAATTCCTATAAAAAAGGTAGTAGAAAGACCTAATAGTACATTCTTAGCAGAAAGCACAAACGTAAAAGAATCTACTGCGGCAGATAAGCCTGTGGCTATCGCCCATACAAAAAACAATCCTATAAGTCCTCCAAAAATAGAAAGCAATATGGACTCAAATAAGAACTGAAAAAGAATAAAACGACTCTTTGCTCCTAGTGCTTTTTGTATCCCGATGAGGTTAGTACGCTCTTTGACACTTACAAACATAATATTTGCAATCCCAAAACCACCTACAAGTAACGCAAATCCTCCTATACCCCAACCTACACCTGTCAAAAACCCTATAATGTTATCTATAAAATCTGTAAACCCTTTTAATTGATTTACAAAAAAGTTACTTACTTCTCCTGTTTTAAGACCTCTGCTATTTCTTAGTTTTTGCTCAACAACAGCTACAAACTCATCGCCATCGACACCCGATTCTGGTAATAGTACAATCTGAGGAAAAGTAGATCTATTATTATCTCCATAGATTTTTCGTGTAAGATTTACAGGAACCAAAACAATTTCATCTTTTGAATCATCAAAAAGACCTCCTCCTTCTTTTTCTAAAACTCCTATTACCGTGAGTTTACGACTGTACATCTTTACTTTTTTCCCAAGAGGGTTTACCCCTTCTCCAAAAAGCTGATTTCTAATCTCATTTCCTAACACAATAACGCTTGCACCACTTACAGATTCGGCTTCATTAAAATATCTTCCTACCTCAAATTTAAGAGCTTCTATCTCATAATATCCATCTGTTGTTGCTCCTATTCCTACATCTTCTACAACTTCTTCATCATATTTTATTGTTTGAGAAGGGACATTTAAGATATAAGACATTGCCTTTACATCAGGCAAACTTCTATTTAAGAATTGAAAATCATCATAATCTACTAGTGGAAACTGCTCTCTCTTCCACCTAGGAATATCTGTAGGACCAAAAGAAACATGTGCCAAGATCATTGTACTTTGATCTAGTGAAGATAAACTGCCTTTGATTTCTTTTTCTAACGAATCTACAGCTGCTAAAACACCAATTATTGAGAAGATACCTACCGTTACTCCCATAAGTGATAAGAATGTACGAAGCTTGTTATTACGCAAAGCATTTATAGCAAAACGAAAGCTTTCTCTAAGAACACGTAGATATATAAGCATTGCCTTAATTTTTAGTCGTATAAAAATAAGACGCAAATGCGCTCAAAATGTTACAACATATAGTATGTATTTTGAATATAATTGATTTGTGTGTATTACATCCCAGTACGTATTGCCTCCACAGGATCTAAACGAGAAGCGCCAATAGCCGGAATTATTCCTGCGATGATTCCTATAAAAAAGGTCGTTGCAAGACCTAAGAAAACATTTGATGCAGATAAAATAAACTCAAAGTCTTCAGCAATTCCAGAAAAATTAATTGCTGTTGCAATAAGCCATACTAAAAATAGACCTATGAGTCCCCCAAAAATAGATAGGAGTACAGATTCAAAAAGAAACTGAAAAAGAATAAAACGCCTTTTAGCTCCTAGTGCTTTTTGTATCCCTATAAGATTGGTCCGTTCTTTTACGCTTACAAACATAATATTTGCAATTCCAAACCCTCCTACTAATAAGGCAAAAGCTCCTATTGCCCACCCTACTCCTGTTAAAAAGCTTATAATATTATCTATAAACTCTGTGAAGCCACTTAGTTTATTCACAAAAAAATTACTCAACTCCCCATCTTTTATGCCTCTTAACTGTCGTAATCTTTGTTGAGCTCCAGCATAAAATTCATCGGTATCTGTTCCTGATTCTGGAAGTAATGTTATAGTAGGGAACGTACTTCTATTATTATCTCCATAAATACGACGAACCACATTTACAGGAATTAATGCTACTTCATCTTTTGAGTCCCCAAAGGCACCCAGCCCCTGTTTTTCTAACACCCCTATGACCGTAAACTTACGGCTGAGCATTTTTATTTTTTTCCCCACTGCTTGATTCCCTTTCCCAAATAACTGATCTCTCAATATAGACCCAATCACAGCTACATTACTTCCTGTAGCAGATTCTAACTCATTAAAAAACCGTCCATTTTCAAACTCCAGTGACTCTATCTCATAGAGGCCTTCTGTCGCATTATCTATATTGACACTTTCTACAGCTTCATCTCCATAACTCACTTTTTGAGAAGGCACACTTATTGTATATGAGGCTGCCTTTAAATTAGGAAGAGAACGTACTAAATATTGATAATCCTCATAATTAACTAATGGAAATTGTTGTCGTTTCCATCGAGGTACTTCTGTAGGACCAAAAGACACATGACATACAATCATTATACTTTGATCCAGATTAGAAAGGCTTCCCTTTATTTGTTTTTCTAGAGAATCTACTGCTGCCAAGACCCCAATTATAGAAAATATGCCCACCGTTACCCCCATAAGAGAGAGAAATGTACGAAGCTTATTATTGCGTAATGCATTCACTGCAAAACGAAAACTTTCATTGAGAACGCGTAAGTATATAAACATAGTTTCGGTAAAAAATAAAGATAATATACCTCTCTGAATAACACCTCTATAAAAGTCCCAAATTTATCTTAACAATCTCCTTCTTTTAAAGGCTTAAATTGCTATTTTTGCGAGATATCCAAAAACACATAAAATTTCTACAATGAGCGACGTAAAAAAAGCGAGTGCAGCTTTAGTTTCTGTTTTTAGCAAAGAAGGGTTAGCCCCTTTAGTTCAAAAGCTTCACGACCTAGGAGTAACCTTATATTCGACAGGAGGAACTCAAAAATTTATTAATGATCTTGGAATACCCGTCGTTCCTGTTGAAGATATCACTTCATACCCTTCTATATTAGGAGGCCGTGTCAAAACTTTACACCCAAAAGTCTTTGGAGGAATATTAAATAGACAGGATCATGATGGAGACGTTGCTGAAATGTCTGAATATGAAATTCCACAACTAGATATCGTTATTGTAGATTTATACCCATTTGAAAAAACGGTAGCATCGGGTGCTTCTGAACAAGATATTATTGAAAAAATAGATATCGGAGGTATCTCTTTAATACGTGCCGCTGCAAAAAACTTCAAAGACACATTATGTGTTTCTTCTGTAGATGATTATGCTGAGGTATTACAGCTTATCACCGATGGAGATGGAACAACTACACTTGCAGATCGTAAAAGATTTGCTGCAAAATCGTTTGGAGTTTCTTCTCATTATGACACTGCTATTTTTAATTACTTTAATGCAGATCACAGCCTTCCCGCTTTAAAAATAAGTGAGCATAAAGGTCAAGTATTGCGTTATGGAGAAAACCCTCATCAAAAAGGATTCTTTTTTGGGGATTTTAATGCTGTTTTTGACAAGCTACACGGCAAAGAATTATCCTATAATAATCTTCTTGATGTAGATGCAGCAGTCAATTTAATGAGTGAGTTTGTAGGGGATGCTCCTACCTTTGCCATTTTAAAACATAATAATGCATGTGGACTAGCACAAAGAGATACTATGCATCAAGCCTATGTAGATGCATTAGCAGGGGATCCTGTATCGGCATTTGGAGGTATCTTAATCGCAAATGGAGAAATAGATAAGGCAACTGCAGAGAAGATACATACATTGTTTTGTGAAGTTGTTATTGCCCCTTCATATAGTGATGATGCATTAGAAATACTTAAAGGGAAAAAGAATAGAATTATACTTATTCAAAAAGAAGTCACACTTCCCGAAACAACTGTTCGTACATGTCTTAATGGTGCATTGGTTCAGGAAAGAGATGCAAAAACAGATACTATTGCAGATTTAACAAACGCTACAAACAATAATCCTTCAGAACAAGAGTTAGAAGATTTATTATTTGCATCTAAAATTTGTAAACACACCAAGTCAAATACAATTGTACTTGCAAAGAACAAACAGCTTTGCGCTAGTGGAACAGGACAAACATCACGTGTAGATGCCTTGCGCCAGTCTATAGAGAAGGCTACTAGTTTTAAATTTGATCTTACAGGTGCTGTTATGGCAAGTGATGCATTTTTCCCTTTTCCTGATTGTGTTGAGATTGCAGATAATGCCGGAATCACAGCCGTAATTCAACCAGGAGGATCTATTAAAGATCAATTGACTATTGATTATTGCAATGCAAATAATATGTCTATGGTAATGACGGGGACTCGCCATTTTAAACATTAATAGTAAATATGCTTTCGCGAAAAGCACCTCAATTAAATTAACAATACAATAAAACTTATGAAAAAAATCAATCTACTTATTGCTATTACCTCTTTATTTACTTTTTCTTGCTCTTCTGATGACGAAGGAGGTAATGAAAATTCAAGTAATAATCTCATTGGAACTTATACTATAGAGTCTATTATAACCTCAGAACAAATTGACACAAACGGTGATGGCACTCTAGACCCTGTAGATGTTACAAATGTATTCAACTGTAACGGACTTATAATTATTCAAGAAGAAACAATGAGTTATAGAGAGACATTTCTAGATGTTTTTAACAATGGAAATGAGGTCATTGCTCAATGTGTTACAAACCCAGATGATCAAGGCTCTTACACATCTAATAATACTGGTTTAATTTTCACCACTACAGATTTTAATGGAGATCCTGAAACAATATCATTTCAAATCAATGATGGAAATATAATTTTCGTACAAGAAGTTTTTACCGATAATGGTGCAGTAAATGCTACAATAACATATTCAAGATAGAAATTTACAGCTTTTCGCGAAAGCGTAATAAACACAATATTATTTGTACATTTAGAGAATACGACAAAACCGAAATAAACTTAACACCCCTTTCCGCCCTATGGGATTTTTTGATTTCCTAACTGAAGATATTGCGATCGACCTCGGGACCGCAAATACCCTGATTATTCACAATGATAAAGTAGTTGTAGATAGCCCGTCTATTGTTGCCCGTGATCGTACCACAAAAAAAATAATCGCAGCTGGAAAAGAAGCGGCGCAAATGCAGGGGAAAACACATGAAAATATAAAAACTATTCGTCCTCTTAAGGATGGAGTTATTGCAGATTTTGATGCAAGTGAGCAAATGATTAGTATGTTCATTAAAGAAATTCCTGCTCTTAAAAAGAAGTTATTTGCACCAGCTCTTAGAATGGTTATTTGTATTCCTTCAGGAATTACCGAAGTAGAGATGCGAGCTGTAAAAGAAAGTGCAGAGCGTGTAAATGGGAAAGAAGTACACTTAATTCACGAGCCTATGGCTGCTGCGATCGGAATAGGTGTAGATATTATGCAACCTAAAGGAAATATGATTGTAGATATAGGAGGAGGTACTACAGAAATCGCAGTCATTGCATTAGGAGGTATTGTATGCGATAAATCTGTAAAAATTGCTGGAGATGTATTTACAAATGATATTATTTACTACATGCGCACTCAGCATAATCTATATGTAGGAGAGCGCAGTGCAGAAAAAATAAAAATTCAAATTGGAGCAGCAACAGAAGATCTAGAAGTCCCACCAGAAGAAATGAGCGTACAGGGACGTGATCTACTCACTGGAAAACCAAAACAGGTGCAAATATCCTATAGAGAAATTGCAAAAGCTTTAGACAAATCTATCCTTCGAATAGAAGATGCCGTTATGGAGACATTATCACAAACTCCTCCAGAACTCGCTGCAGATATTTATAACACAGGAATTTATCTTGCAGGGGGAGGATCTATGTTACGCGGGCTTGATAAAAGACTCTCTCAAAAAACAGATCTTCCTGTATATATTGCCGAAGATCCTTTGAGAGCTGTAGTTAGAGGTACCGGTATTTGTCTGAAAAATATAGCAAAGTACAAGAGCGTTCTCATTAAATAAGTAGCATAAGCCATGCAGCAGATTATTAACTTTCTTATTAGAAATAAAAACTTCTTGCTGTTTGCTTTCTTGTTATTTCTGTCTCTTGTATTTACCATTCAATCACATTCTTACCATCGTAGTAAATTTATTAACTCGGCAAATTTTCTATCTGGAGGGCTTTATGAATCTTTAAGCAGTATTCAGGATTATTTTAATCTCAAAACCTATAATCAACAATTACTTGAAGAAAATGCCCGCTTACGCGAAATAAAATCATCATCATCAACTCAATTTGAAGATGCACTATCGTATGGGCAAACCATCGATACGGTATCACAGTACAATTACATCCCTGCAAGAGTTATTAATAATTCCTATAGCAAATCAGATAATTTTATAACGCTTTTAGGAGGAGAACGAAATCTTATAAAAAAAGATATGGGCGTTATTACCAGTAATGGTATTGTAGGTATTATTGAAAATACATCCTCAAAATACAGTACCGTATTTTCTATACTCAACACTAATTTTCAGACTAGTGCAAAGTTACGTACATCTGATCATTTTGGTACCTTAAAATGGGATGGCTTAGATCCTAATATCGTCCAGGTAGTTGATATGCAGGAGCAAGCTCCTGTTAAAGTAGGTGATACCATAGAAACCAGTGGTAACTCTGCTATTTTTCCTAAAGGAGTTCTAATAGGTTCTATTGAAAATTTTGAACTAGATAGTAGCAAAAATTTTTACACACTTTCTATACGTTTATTCAATGACATGACAAATCTTGGCCATACCTATGTTATTGAAAATAGAGATAAAAATGAGATTCAAGAATTAGAAAATGCTACTATAAATGAAGAATAGCATTGTTCTAAATAGTGTTCGGTTTTTGAGTTTATTACTCGCACAATTATTAGTCTTTAATAATATCGATTTTATGGGGTATATTAATCCCTATCCCTATGTATTATTTTTATTAGTATTTCCCTTTACCGCAAATAGATCTCTTTACTTATGTATTGCTTTTTTAACAGGTCTTACTATGGACATGTTTAATAACAGTGGAGGAATACATGCGGCAGCATGTCTCGTTTTGGCCTATGCAAGACCCATTGTGCTTCAATTCACGTTTGGGGTAAGCTACGAGTACAATGCTATTAAACTGCCTAAGATTAGTATATATGAACGAAGTATCTATATTTTAACTCTTGTTCTACTCCATCATTTAATCTTATTCTCTTTAGAAGTTTTTAACATCGCAAACATACTTTACATCTTAAAAAAAACGTTGTTTACTGGTATACTTACGAGTATATTATGTCTAGCATTTAATATCCTTTTCAGCAGGCACAAAGAATGAGAAAACTACTACTCCTTACAATAGTACTTAGCACTGGCCTATTATTTATAGGGAGACTCTTCTATCTCCAAATTTATGACACCTCGGCATCTGCATTATCAGAAAACAATGCTATTAAAGCAGAATACGATATTCCTCAACGGGGCCGCATTTACGACCGCAATCGCAATTTACTTGTTTCAAACCAACCATCATATGACTTAATGGTTATCCCTAGAGAAGTAAAACCGTTTGATACCCTAGCACTGTGTAATCTCCTTTCGATCACACCAGAAAAACTAAAAAAAGAACTTAAACGAGCTCGTGTCTATTCTCCTAGACTGCCTTCTGTAATCGTTCCTACGATGTCACAAGGAGAATATGCATACCTAGGAGAACAAATGCGTAAATATGAAGGTTTCTTTATACAGAAACGATCATTACGAGATTATCAAATAGATTTTGGAGCCAATTTCCTAGGGTATATTCAGGAGGTAAACCAAGGAATCATCAAGAGAGATGAATATTATAAAATGGGAGACCTTATTGGAAGGCAAGGTGTTGAACAACAGTATGAGGAAGTTTTACGCGGTAAAAAAGGAGTAAAATATCTCCAGAAAGATAGATTTAATAGAGTCATAGGCCCTTATAAAGATGGTATTCTTGATATAGAACCTGAAGAAGGAAAAAATATCCAGCTCACTATAGACGCTACCCTTCAAAAGTATGGGGAAGAACTTATGATAAATAAGCGTGGAGGTATTGTAGCTATTGAACCTGCTACGGGGGAAATACTGGCTCTTGTTGCAGCTCCCAATTATGACCCCGCATTATTAGTAGGGAGAGAACGCTCAAAAAACTATACACAACTGGATGCCGACTCTATCGCCAAGCCTCTTTTTGATCGGGTATTACAAGGTGAATATCCTCCAGGATCCCCATTCAAAGCCCTTACATCCCTTATCGGACTGCAAGAAGGAGTCGTAAATTTAAATGATAAAGTATACTGTAATGGTGGCTATAGATATGGAGGGAAAAAACCTTTAGGTTGTCATCATCACAAAAGTCCTGTACAATTGATAAGTGGTATTGCACATTCTTGCAATAGCTACTTCGCCACTGTATATCGTAATACTATTGACAAATACGACACGCCTCAAGAAGGAATAGAAGTTTGGAAAAAACACTTAGAAAGTTTTGGATTAGGAAATTTTATGGGATATGACTTACCCATTGGAAGAAAAGGATTGGTTCCTAGTTCAACGTATTACAACAGAACCTATAACTACCCTAAATATCGATGGGGTACAACAGCTACTATTTCGAATGCGATAGGGCAAGGAGAAGTATTGATGACACCTATGCAAATGGTAAATTTTACTGCTGCTATTGCCAATAGAGGGTGGTTTTACAAACCCCATATTATTAAGAGTATCTCAGAAACAGATACGATTTATAGTAAATATCGAGAAAAGCATATTACAACAATAGATCCTGCATATTTTGAACCTGTAGTTCAAGGACTAAATGATGTGTATAACTATGGTACTGCCAATTTTTTAAAAATCCCTGGAATAGACATTTGTGGTAAAACAGGTACTGCAGAAAATTATACAAAGATTAATGGTACGACGACTCAGTTAACAGACCATTCAGTTTTTGTCGCATTTGCTCCCAAAGACGATCCTAAAATAGCCATTGCTGTTTTTGTAGAAAATGGATATTGGGGTTCTCGGTTTGGGGGGCGTATTGCGTCTATCATGATAGAAAAATATCTTAAAGGAGAAGTAACTCGCAAAGATTTAGAAACATGGGTGCTTACTCATAGCCTTGAAGATGAGTATAAAAAACCCTTGGAGGGAAAACCATTCCCTATCAATGATGGAAAAAAAATCAGTGCTAAATTCTTGGCCGAAGAAAATCAAGATTTATGAGTTCTGGATCACGTAGTGTAGGTAGTTTTGACTGGGCCCTCATTTTAATATATCTTGCGCTTATAAGTATAGGGTGGTTAAGTATCTATTCTGCCTCCTACAATCCAAATGCCGATACTTTTTTTAGTCTTGAAAATCTACATTTCAAACAATTAATTTGGATAGCATTAGGGTTTGCTATCATTACATTTATTCTATTTCTGGATACTAAGTTTTTTGAACGGTTTTCAAGTATCATTTATGTGATATCTATTATATCACTTATTCTTTTATTCCCGCTGGGTAAAAATATTAATGGGGCTACCAGTTGGTTTGCGTTTGGTTCGTTTACATTACAACCCAGTGAATTTGCAAAAGTAGCTACAGCACTGGCATTGGCAAAATATTTGAGTGATATACAAACCAATATAAAAACAGTACGAGATCAATTAAGAGCCTTTGCTATTATAGCTATCCCTGCACTAGTTATTATCCCCCAACCCGATCCGGGAAGTGCGCTTGTATATGCTGCTTTTTTCTTCCCATTGTATAGAGAAGGAATTGCTACCGGTTATCTTATTCTAGGGGCATCTGTTATTACACTTTTTGTATTAACCCTCCTATTCGGGCCTCTATATATTGCTTTAGGAGTGGTCGCCATTGCGATTTTACTATTTTTGAAAAATAGAAAAAAACGCCCTTCTAAATTACTTTACCTAGGTATTGTCTTAGCCTGTTCATTATTTACATTTTCTGTAAACTATATTTTTGAAAATGTATTTCAACAACGTCATAGAGATCGATTTAATATTGTTTTAGGAAAAGAAGCAGATACACAAAGTATAGGATATAATACACGGCAGAGTGAGATTGCCATAGGCAATGGAGGATGGACAGGGCAAGGATTTTTACAAGGGACACAGACTACTGGAAAGTTTGTTCCAGCACAAGACACTGACTACATTTTCAGTTCTGTAGGTGAAGAATGGGGGTTTTTAGGAAGTGCTGTTGTTATCCTTCTTTTTATCCTTCTTATCCTTCGGATAATACAACTCTCAGAAAAGCAGAAAAATGAATTCAGCCGAATCTATGGATATAGTGTCGCAGGAATTTTATTTGTGCATTTTACTGTTAATATAGGGATGGTAACAGGGTTACTACCTACTATAGGTATCCCGTTACCTTTCTTTAGTTATGGGGGTTCTGGGTTTTGGGGCTTTACCATATTACTCTTTATTTTTATTAAGCTCGATGGTAATAGGGTCAATGAGTGGTAAGTAAGATACTACTTTGAAATTGTGTTTCAGTGTAGCATTGATCATTGCATTTTTAAACGCTCGTTTTATCACTTAAACTGCTATTACTCATACAAATTATTATCAAATGCTTCATTCTATTTTAGCATCAAAGAGTACATCAGCCTTTACCCAATAGACTTCTCCTTTTTCAACACCTGCCCATCCTTTTTTTTCTGGGTTATTATATTTTCTGGAGTAGATAAAATATTTTCCGTCTGAAGACATATACGGACAATAATAGCGCCAGTTGCTTTCATATTTTAATGGTATTTCTTTGGGTTTAGTCCATTCCCCATTGGTATTATATGTTATTTGAAATTTACCTTGCCCATTAGTAATGCCATACTGTTCGTCTGGTGAAACATATGTTATTAGTTCCTTTTTCTCTGTCTTAGTGTTTATGATAACTGGGGGTTCAAATTTTTCATTTCCTACATATTGTGCACGATAGGTATTCATTCCTCCTTCATCACTGGGTCTATTTGAGCGAAAATATAAACTTCCATCTGCTGTAACAACAGGATAGGTTTCAAAATATTTGGTAGAAACCCCAAAATCTACTTTAGAGGCTACCCCCCATTTACCCTCTACTTTTTTACTCATATAAATGTCTGGTGGTATCGTGTAAAGTTCTTCACGGGTTACATCATTTTTATAAAGTTCAGGGTCTACACCGAGAAAATACATTGTCTTTCCATCTTTGGTAATTGTGGGGTCACATGCAACTGAAACTAAGACGTTATCGTCATACATTTTAAGGGGTTTAATGTCAGACCACTTACCATTAATTAATTCAGAACTGTGAATAACAAAGCTGTTGTCTACAATTCTGGAAAAGAACATTTCTGTAGTGTCATAATTAAAAACTACATTGAGTTCGATATTGCCAGTATTAACAATTGATGGCGCAAATAATTTAGGAATTGTAGAAGGAGGTTCTTGATCGAAATATGAAATAGTGTTGTTTTTACAACTAAAAAATGTGACACTGATTAAGAAAATAGATAAAAATTTATTCATTACTGTCAAAATGTTTGCTAACGTATCGACTATGAGTAGTTGTGCGTCTGTTTTTTGTCCGTCTAATGATTTACGTTATTATTTTAATTACGTAGTAATCTTCCAGGTAATGCCAAATTTGTCAATGCAATTACCATAATAAGATCCCCAGAATGTAATATGCATCGGCACTGTTTTTTGTCCTCCTTCTGAGAGTTCGTTAAATAGCCTGTCAGCTTCATCTCTACCGTCTGTATGAATTATAAGGCCAAAGTTGCTATATCCTTTTGACTCTTCATACCCTTCATAGTCAGCTCCATTCAAGCTAGTTTCTGCACTAATATCCAAAGTGACATGCATGATTTTATTTTCGTCCGTTTCTTGGAAAATATGCCTGTCTTTTTTTGGAACATCTTTATATCGTCCAATGTATGAAATCTCTTTGCGAAAAACTCCTTCGTAAAAGTTAAAGGCTTCTTCACAATTACCATTAAAATAAATGTATGGATTCATTCTTGTCATAGTACGTGTTTTAAATTATTACTTATTTTTTCTATCTCTGCAAAAATAAAGTACAACGGTCTCGGCTATGAGTCGTAGCGGATTTCACACCACTAAGCTGTCATAAGGCAAGATACTTATTAAAACGCAAAAACGGCTCAAGTATGCACTCGAACCGTTATTGCTTATACACAATGTTGGGCAAAGTTCAAATGTAGTAGTCACCCCATTTTTCAACTCTTTTCTTGAAATCAGACAGAATGAGCTTTATTCTACCCTCTATTAATTTTTTACCTAATATTTTGTGTGCAATTATATCTAAAAATCTATTTCTTACTCTATAGCTTAAATTCATTCTTATAGATGTATAATTGTTCAATATATTGGAAGGACTCATATGAATAGTTACTTTGGGTTCTGTTATTCCTTTACATAGTCTAATAATGCTAAATTGAATTATGGTGATACTTAATCTAGAGATTACTTTAGTATTATTAATATGCTTCATTTTTTTAATAGATTAATAGCTCCTAGTAATCCATTATAAACCGCTTTATGATTTTTTGATATTTGATATTCAAAATTTAATTGAGTCATTAGAGAGATTAAACAAGTCTGTACTAGCTACAGACTTGTTTATATTATCCTTTAATTAATTGTAATATTTAAGCTATTTTTTTTGAATGTTTTTTAAAGAATTTTGCATCTGCTTTGATTTTGGCATCGGTTTGCTTACCTGTTTCCGCAAAGTATTTTAAATCCTTTAGTGTCTGGTTAATGTCTTTACGCATTTTTGGGTTAATCATCCAGCCCATTAGTATTTTTGGAACCGTAGCTATTTCTATGTTGATGTCAACTTCTAGCTCTGATGTGTTCTCGCCTATTTTATTTACAGTGAATGTGTTTTCTACACTCTTCATCATTTTTGGCAACCCATCCGCATAATAGGTATAGCTCAGTTCTTTATTTGAAATAATAATAAAAGCTCGAAAAACGAGCCTTTATTATTATCGTATAACTATATGATAATGATAGCAATACAAACATAATTCTACATAGTAGTTTTGGCTTCTTTAACTATATTGCCTACAAATTCATTTAAATTCATATCAATAAATCCCATAAATTGCTCCTCAGTCATTTGTGGGTTTTTCATGAATTCGTCATATTTAGTAGACCAAATAACCATTGCCTTATTATAACCAAGGTCAACTACATTCCAAGTATTAACCATTCCTTTAATAGGAATTCCCTCAACAACTGAGTAACTGTATGTTCTATTAGTGTCATCAAAAGCTACAATATTTTCCTTGTAGTAATTTTTACCATCTGGTGAATAACATGTTCTCTTTCCTCCAACATCCTTAGGTCCTTCCCAATCCAATTTTGCTATAGTTTGGGTGTAATTTTGGATTTCATCCATTTTTCTTAAATGGGTCCATACGTTATCAGCAGATGCCTCTACTACTTTTGTATAGGTCTTTTTAGCATCTGCGCTTTGCGCTGATACTTCTTCAGTTATGCTCAATCCTATAAATAGAAGAGCTAATGCGAAAATTGATTTTTTAATGTTCATTTTGTTTATGTATTTAATAGTTATGAATTATGTTAACGGTATTGTGATTCATTTTCAAAAAGTCCTTCGGCTATAGGTACAAATGGCTCATCAACTTCAGTCATAGTAAGTTGGTTTGTTAAGTTAGACATTACTTTAACTCCAATATTTGTTATGACTTCTATAGCTTGAGATTTGTCATAGCCTACTGAATAAAATTCCTTTAATGACTTGTCCGAAATTCTTCCTTTACTTTCGTAAACTTCCAAAGCAAATCCGCGTAAGGCTTCAAACTTATCATTTGGTATTTCACTTTCATTTCTAATTGCTTTTAAGTCATTTTCATCAGAACCAAAGAATGCTCCTCCAGCCATTTGATGACCTGAAGCGCAATACTTGCATCTGTTCTCAACTGCAACAGCCATTTGTATGATATTGTGCTCTTCTGGCGTAAGTGTTCCGTATTGAGATAGTTGCTGCTGAGATAGCCAGTACGATCTCAATGCTGCTGGCGATGCGCTCATTACCTTTGTTAGATTTGGAACAAATCCAAAGTTTGTTTTATACCAGTCAAAAACTTCTTGTACTTCTTTAGGCTCATTTGCACTTTCTTGCATTTTGAAACCTCTTGGTGTTTGATTCATATTAATTTGTTTATTATTGTTATACTTTTGATACAGTATTAATTGATGTGTTACAGAATTAAGCTACTTTCTTTCGATTTTTCACCAATTCCTTTTGTTTATAATCGCTTGGGTTACCCGTTTCAACAAATATTTTTAGGTCTTCAATAACGCCTGCTACTGTTTTGTTGAGTTGCATTTTCATCATTGGTCCCATAATGGCACCTTTAAAGCCTTTAGTTTGCATTTTCATGTACATGCTTACAAGCGTATAGTTTCCCTTTCTTTCCAAAGACCATGTGTTAACAGCGGATGTGATAAAACCAGGAAAGCCTTTGACAACTTCATAGGTCAACACAAAATTTTTCGAGTCGAATTTTTTAATGTCTTCCTGAATTGTTCCGAAGCCAGGAACTTCACAGGTTCTATTGCTACATTCTGCCCCATCAAATTTTGGTTTTCCAAAGCCTTCTGAATGAGTTAAGCCTCTTGCCCATTTGTAGGCAGTTGTAAATTGATTCCCCAATACTTCCCATACCTCTTGAACTGGACGATTGATTATGATTTCTTTTTTTATCTCCATTTTGTTTAAAAATTTAATTCGTCCTTTTGATACAGAATGCTCTAAGGTGTTACAAAATGGAAAACAAAAAAGCCTGTGATTTTTACAATTACAGGCTTTTTAAATGAGTATTGGTCAAGTCATTTGAGTTCAAAAAAATCTAGCAATTCATTAGTTCCAATAATTTCCTCAACGATGGTTTCTTTTGAAAAACTATCCTTTGCGGGAATATCTCGAAGTAACTCCAAATGCTTTTTATCTACAATATCAGCAACTAATTCACTGTTTTGAAAAGCATAGTCCGCGACTTTGGTTTTGTAACCTACATTGAAAAATTGTTGGTCTTCGGTGAGATAACCATTTTTATGCATTGTCTTTGCCTTTTTGCCACATCTGCAAGGGTTTTTAGGGTTCATCAGTCCGCATTTTTGTTGCATAAAGTTGATTAACTCCTTTCTTGCCCTGTGAAGCTTTACCCGATAGTTAGCTTTTGTCATACCGAATATTTCAGAGCCTAAGTTATGATCTACTCCAAACGTTTCTCCTACGATGAATAAAAGTCTTTGCTCTCTGGTAAGACACATTATCATACCTGATAGACAACGATATCTAATCTCCTTAGCCAATTCCTCATATTCCTTTTCTTCACCTTTGTCTAAGGTTGCGTTTTCAATTGAGTCAAGTCGTTTTACTTGATTCTCAAAATCCGTGAATTGTTTTTCTCCTTTTCGTCTTTTGGATAACAAAAACTCGTTAAATACGATGCGATAGAGCCAAGTTCTAAATTGGCTTTCGAATTTAAATTGTGATAGCTTGGTTATTACCTTGATAAGTGCCTCTTGCGTTAAGTCTTCTGCATCTTGAGGGTCAAAGGTGAATTTCCATGCCACATTGAAAATATATGGTCTGTGGATTTTTATGAGCTGATTCAACGCATCTTTGTTGCCATTCAAAGAGGATTTTAATAGTTCTATATTTTTTTCCTCTGAATATTTATCTCCAAGTTGATTCATACGAGTTTTTCTTATTAGATACAAGAGTTGGATAGGTGTTACAAATTTCGTTTTATGGTTGTGACTAACGTCTCAGCTATGAGTAGTAGCGTGATTTTGTAAGTAACTTTACAAGTATACACCAAACTGAAAATCTACATAGATTTTTCAGAAGCGATGGCCTGAGCCTGTCGAAGGGTAGGCGATAACAAGCAATTACTTATAGCCATTGTTGTATGCTGGCTTCTTTATTTTGTTCATCTTTTTATGTTTTTTAATGTAAATATTAATTGTAAAGTCATTGCTAATGCAAATCCGATTAAACCTATATAATGCTGTTTAATCGCAGCTAATAAACTTGATTTGACAGTTAGTAATTCGTCTGACATTTTTGTTGTTTCTATTCCTTCAACAACTGCTGCTGTATCTGCAATGAAAATGTTGTAAATCATTGGAATCAATAGAACTATTAATACAGCAAATGAAAATATGTTATTATTTGATTTAAATATTTGCATTATAGATAAAACGAAAGTTCCGGCTATAATAATCCCTAAAGTATATGGAAGAACTCCAACTATTCTTTGCAAGGCTGAAAATGTCAGCCTTATGTTATCCTCACTTACATTTGCTGAATCATTTATCAGCAGGCTCACAACGTTTCTTTCAATTAATCCAACTACCAACAAAAGTGTAAATCCCATTGTGCAGAATACGAGTAAAAGCACTTTTAATTTCATTCACTTAATATTTTAAAACTTTTCAATTGTTATAGTCGATTAAGGCATTCTTAACAGCGTAATATGAGTCTTTAGGGTTTCCTTCAACATCAAAAAGTAAAGGATGCTCTCCAAATCGCCACCAAGGATCTTGATCATCTCTTACACCCCAAGTGAAAATTCCATCAGCACCTCCTTCTAAAGCTGCGGTAACATAATTGTAGTAATAATCTGCTTGCCTTTGAGATATTTCAGAATTCCACTCTGTACTTTCATCGTTTTGCTCAGCATCTAATTCTGTAATATAAACCTTTAATCCTAAAGCTTTATACTTTTGAACTGTTCCAGTGAGCTTATTAAATGTCATAGGAACATCAATATTCATATGACCTTGAAATCCTACTGCATTAATTGGAACTCCTTTATTTACAAGATGCTTAGTCAATTGGAAAAAACTTTTGGTTTTTAGCTCACTATTCCCCCATCGGCTTTCAAGGCCGTCATTTAAATAATCCCTTAATTCAAGTTGTTTGTTCGTATGCATGCGCGCATATTCAAATGCTTTTCTTATATATACGGGAATAGAATCAAATACTTTATCAGCTCCAGTTAACCCAGATACATCTGCTTCATAACCTAACTGAAGCCATTTTGAATCATCCCATTGATCTCCGTCCCAGCCTATGGCTTCATTTACAACATTCCATACTTCAACTTTGGAACTGTTATTATTTGATGCCATAATATTTTGAATAAGACTTTGCATCATTGTTTCCAATTCAGCATTGGTCCAAGTACCGTCTTTGAACCAATCTGGTAAATACCTATTAGGTCCAAATAACATATGCATCATAACAGGAAGTTCTTGGTTGTATACATAGTTAACTTCATTGTTGATTTCAGAAAAATCATAAGCAGATGTGTCTATCCAACCTCCAAATCCAGGATACCAGGTTACTTGACCAGCATTCACTTCTTCGGAAAAAATTGCTTTGTCTATACCGTCATAAGCTTCATCATATAACATTCCCATCCAAATATCGTCAGCAACATCTTTAAGTTTTAACTCTTCTGTTATAATTTCCGATGAAATATTATCATCCTCATTTTTGCATCCAAAAATGAATATGGGAAGCACAAAAACTATCGCTATCTTTTTATTAATCATAAAGTATGGTTTTTTATTTATCTTGGCTTGCATACAACGTGTTTGTGTATGATTTCGTTGCGTGTTTAAGGATTAAAGTTAGCAAATAAATCACAACTCATTGAAGTAATCCGATGATTTTTCCACCAGAAAAATCAGCCAGCAATGAATTATACACATTGTTGGGCGTAGTTGTTTTTATTCTTTCTTGTCAATCAGCGTAATGGTCAGTTTGTTTCTTTGCTGTTTAATTTCAATCTGATCTCCAATTTCAAATCCGAGTTCTCTCAACCATTTTCCCTCAAGTCGAATTTCTGGAACAGTAATATATTTCCATTCTCGAGGTTGGTGTTTTTGATAGATTTTTAATTTCCTAAATCGGCTCATTAAAGATTTGTTCGTTATTCCGAACATAAGATAAAAATAATTTATCGAAATTCGGTATAGTGAACACGAAAGAATTAAAATATTTCCAAAAGCTAGGTTCTCGAATTAAGCAATTGAGAGAAGAAAAAGGTATTGACCAAAAATCTTTTGCTTTTGATTGTGAGATTGGTAGAACTCAATTGTATATGATTGAAAAAGGCAGAACAAATCCGCGTTTACTTACTTTAATAAAAATTACTGATGGTTTAGAAATTTCTATTGATGAACTTCTCAAGATTAATTAGACCAATTTTCTTTTTGTCCTCTGACTCTGTCCACAAAGGTTGAAGAATCAATTTCATCCATTCCGAACCTTACCCTAAAGCGTTGAGCTATTTTATTTACCCACCCAGAATAACCGTCCAATCCTTCCGCTTCTAAAACATCCATTGCGAAGTCCTGAGCTTGATAATATTCCATTTTCGAAATTTTATCAAAGTCATCTGGAGGGATACAAAATCCCCATTTGACACAAAGGTCAGCAAGTAGATATATTAATTCTCGTTCCATTGGAGGAGTATCTCTCGGTACTTTAAATCCCATTTAGTTCAGTATTGCCTAATTACGCCCAACGGTCTGGTATATGAAAAGTAGCGGATTTATGCACTACTTTTTCGGTTTATAACTGGCCTTTAGTTTATTCATTTTGTTTCATTTAAGCGACTAAACCGCTATTTTTTATATACGTTGTTGTGTGTAGTGCTTTACTATTCTTTTTTAATTAATACTTCCATTACATATTTCACAAATGTGTCTTTTATATTCTTGTTTAAATCACGCATATTTTTAAAATTCCCAACGTTGATTCTATTTAAGATATCGTTAGTTATATCACTTGGTAAATCAACCTCATAGTTTTTATTGAATTTTTCAATTATGTT
Organism: uncultured Dokdonia sp.; assembly: GCA_947503305.1. GTDB lineage: Bacteria > Bacteroidota > Bacteroidia > Flavobacteriales > Flavobacteriaceae > Dokdonia. The sequence goes on along the minus strand of CANNDF010000002.1, from coordinate 150,384 downwards.
TTTTATTCTAAACTCAACAAATTTCTTTTTATCACTATAAAATAGAGGCATAAAATAGCCTTTGTAATCAAATCTAGACCTTAATTCAGGTGAGATTCTTTTAGGGAAGTCCTCTTTACTTATGTTAGAAGTAAATATTATGATGAAGCCATTTAAGTCAATTTCTTCTGCCATTGAACTTACCATTTTCCCACTTTCTAAAACATCTAAAAAATAGTTGAATAACATTGAATTGGATTTTTCAAATTCGTCAATTAATATTAAACCAGAATCAGATTCTTTAACCCTAATAAAAATTTCTCCTTCATCGCTGCCAGTATAACCTCTTGGACTTCCAATAAGTGAATTTAGAGAATTATCACTACTATAATTACCGAAATTAATCTTTGCAATTTTCTTTTTTCCTCCAAGTGCTTTATGAATTGCTCTAGCAACTTCTGTTTTACCTACACCAGAATCTCCCATTAAGAAAAGAGATAATATTTTATGTTCTCCTAACTTATTAAATACACCAAAATTTCTGATTAATTCTGTAAAATCATCTTTGAATTTTTCGTGACCATAAATTTGCTTCGCAAATGATTTTGAGAATTCATTTAATTCGTCAGAGTTTAAATCAATTATTTTTTTATGCTTTAAGACATTTGATTTAACTGTTCCATCTACTTCATTATATTCTATTTCGATATCTTCTACAACATCAATATCTAAAAAACTATCAAATAAGTATCTTAAGTTAAATTCAAATAGTTCTTTATGGTTTTTATCCGCAATAAAAATGGTGTTGTAAGGATATTTTGGAATTACTAATTCAGCATTATACTGTAATTTTTCAAGGCCAGCTAATGAAGAAATATCAACTATTTGAGAATACTCATCCAGTTCATCAATTTTATCAAAATTGTGCAAACCATCAGAGATACTTAAAATCTCTTTACCTTCTTCTTGCTTTAGTTTTTTATAAAAAGCAAAATAGTTTTGGTCAAAAAATAAAAGTTGTCTATCCATTAAATCTGCTTATTTCGGGATATCAACATTTTGAATTATAGCCAATAAATCTATATAGTGAAATTCTTTATCTCCATCTTTTGAACTAGCAAAAATGAAATTGGAATCATTGCTTTGACTTGTATATTGACTATCTTGAATTTCTTTTGTCTCATCATTATTGTTAGAAACCATATTTTGCATAGAGCCAAGTTCTTGAAAGAACTCAAAAGAGTTTTTTAATGAATCTACCTTTATTTTTCCTTTATAAAGACCAACGATTGAAACTTTTCCAATAAATAAATCATCAACGCTATAAGAACTTTCAAATTCGCTTTCAAAAGTTAGAGGTATTTTGACTAATAACTCATCTTCACTTTTTTCTAGTATTCCTTTCATTTTATAGGAATAATCCTTGAACATTGAGTTGAATAAATTATTTATATCAAAGCCATTGGCTCCTGGAATATTCATTCCTTTAAAAGAACCACTTGTAAATAGTTTAACAGTTCTTAATTCAGGTTCATTTTCTAATGAAAGATTTACATTGTCGATTTTAATTAAACTACCTTCTTTTAAGTCTTTAAAGCTATTTATTGCTTGACTTTTTTCAATAATCTCACTTAAAATAACTGACTTCGTAGTTTTTATTTCAAAGGTTTCAAGTACTTTTTGAGAATCTGATTTAAGATTTTTTCGTCCAGCTTCACCTTCAATTGATGCACCAGCAATATTGAAAAAATTTAGAAAGTTTATTCCTAATTTCCCTCTATAATCTACTTCTTTACCATCACTACTGTCTGTTTGCTTTTCACGACTCAAAGCAATAACATTACTTAACATCATTTTGATTTCGTAGACCTTTGGAAAGTTGATGTAATATATGTTGAAAATCATAATTTAAATGTTATTACTATTGTTACTCGTGCATTACACACAACGGTCTCAGCTATGAGTAGTTGCGTGGGTTAGCACTTAACTTTGCAAGTACACACCAAGCTGAAAATCCGCGAAGATTTTCAGAAGTAGGCGAGAACAAGCAATTACTTATAGCCATTGTTGTGCATAGTGTTTTTATTCCGATTTCCATCTTTTAATATGGTGCTGCAAACCTATTTTTGCTCCACCTTTAAAATATCCACCAGAGTTAACTTTGTCTATTAATTTTATTACATCATTTGCATTGTCGGATTCCCAATTCAATTCTGTAGTTAGGAATGAAAAAATTTCCTTTGAATTCATTTCATAACCATATTTTTTCAACGCTCTGATATAAGTTTTACATTGTTCTTCATCCATAAAGTGAGTTATTCCAGTTGTCATATTTATAGAATTACTCAAATCAATAAATGCTTGTTGAACTACTTTGTCAGGCAATGCAGTTTTTTCAATTTTAGTTTCCGATTTTAAGTTAATTGCTCCCCAAGATTTTGCCCAATCTTTTACGCTATCTTCAGACCATTGGTGAGCAATAATTCCAGCCACATTTTCATAATCATCGTATTTATGTAATTCGTTTGAACGCAATCCAAATGCTACAACAATTTTCTTTCCTTGCCAATCGTCATTAAAAGTCCGAACTGTCTCAATTTTCAGAGGTGGATAATTTTCGTCTATTTTAACTCCTCTAAAAAAGTCCTTTAAATTCCGAGTTTCAAATATTCTTTCTAAATATCCCGTATTTCCTTTTGTATGGATTAACAAGGTTATTTGTGTTATATCTCCAATTTCATTACATAGTTCAAATGCTTTCTTAAGAGCAAGAATTTCGTTTTCTTTTATTGGACCTATATTATCATTATAATATCTTTTTTTCTCCATTTGTTCGGTTCTGTTACATTATGCACAACTAGTGGATATAAAGAAAATTCCATATAACTTTCTTTATAAGATGAAATATACTACTTTTTATTTGACAATCAACACATTATGATTATTTTGCCAGTTCCTGATTTTGTGAAAATATGGGAAGTTATTAGGTATATGCAATCAAAACCCACAGATTTTTATACTGATCTAATCGAGAGATATACATGCTATACTATTTATAGGATTTGATCGTGAGTGATATAACTTTCGCGAAAGCATATTATCAAAAACTCCACCCTTTAAAATCTGAAGAAGCTTCTAATTTATTTTCTATAGCATCAGTAAGTTCAGGAAAAAAATCAATCCCGGTTAATTTTTCAAGTTGGTCTACAGAAGTAACAAATTCTTTTAACGGCTTATCAGAATCTTTGTGGTTCATTAAAAATGCAATCATTCTTACTTGCCCTCCCGATCGGTCATATACAATCTTATAAAACGACTCAGGCACAGTTACATTTTCTGTTCCTATAGATCCTATTTTATCCTTTAAAACACCGCCAGTCACCACAAAAACACCATCATATTTTTTTGCCCAATACCGTACCTTTTGTTCCAATCGATTCCAAACACCTGCATTAAAATCATGCCGTTGTGGACTAATATTACTAGTCAAAAAAGTCTCATCATAGGCTTCTTTACTAAACTCTCTGTCGGCAGCCGGGCATAAGTGACCTCTATCGTATCCTGAGTTTTTATAATTTTTCCAATGTGCAGATTGTGACTTAACAGCAGGGTCTATCTGAAAATAAGGCCTTTTAAAATTACTATTCTTCAATTGATTTTTTTTGAGCTCATATGCCACCCATTCTGCTTGTTCATCTTTTTCGCTATAACTTAAAGAATAATAGTTATGATGGATTATATTTCCTGTCGTAGAACTAGGTAAAAAATAGGTATTAGTAGACGTCTTTTCTTGAGCTCCTGCCTCTATAATAGGAGCATCCAGCTGCTCATTTGCATACTTTTCAAATAAGAGATATCCTACTGTAAAAAGTATGACTAATAATGGGTAGGTATATTTTCTTTTCATGACAATGTATCTAAGTCACAAAGTAAAGAATTACAGTTTTTGTAACACACTTTTTAAGTGATAATATTACCCACTTATTATGCTTTTACGTCCAATGCATCTCTTAATGCGTTTCCTATAAGCATAAAGGCCATAACAAGAAGCATAATAGCAAGGCCAGGGATGATAGCGAGATAAGGTTTTCCTAGAATAATATAGCTATAGTGATCTTTAATCATAGCTCCCCAACTAGGTGTAGGAGGTTGTGCACCTATTCCCAGAAAGCTTAGGCCACTTTCTATTAAAATAGCGCCCGCAAAGTTTGCGGCAGAGATTACAATGAGAGGTGCCATTATATTAGGAAGAATATGCTTCACTATAATGCGCATATTTGTATATCCTAGTGCACGAGCTGCTGTCACATACTGCATTTGTTTGACACTCATTACTTGCCCTCGTACTACTCTTGCCACTTCTACCCACATCGTAAGACCTACGGCTATAAATACCTGCCAAAACCCCTTTCCTAACGCCAGGGTAATGGCAATAACGAGTAGTAGTGTAGGAATAGACCAAGTGACATTTATGATCCACATAATAACAGTATCTACTTTTCCTCCAAAATATCCTGATATAGACCCCATAAACAAGCCTATAAGCAACGATATAAAGACAGCCACAAAACCTATAGAAAATGAAATACGTGCTCCCACAAGCATTCTACTTAATAGGTCACGCCCATATTTATCTGTTCCTAATAAAAATTTTCTTGAGGAGATATTTGCTTTCGCGAAAGCAGAAACAGCCACCCCTTCTTCCATAACAAGACGCTTAGGAATTCCTTTTATATCGTCTCCAGAGTATGGAGTATATTCAATATACTTATCTGAAAGCGTATAAGAAGTTATAGGAATTTCTGTGTCACTATTTTTCTTTCCAAAAAAAAGAGAACTTATTTTATGTGTTTCTTCTGCATCTGATGGAATCGTTAACATATCTATTGTAAAACCTGGCCCTCGTGAGTGGATAGAGAGATGTCCCTGATTTGCATTCTGGCTTGTATCTGGTGCAATCATATAGGCAAAGAGTGCCATAAGACCACATAGGCAGATATACACCAAACTTAAAACGCCCCAAAAGTTTTTTTTAAACTTTTGGAGCGCTAGATATGTGAGAGAATTTGCAGACTGCGACATGAATTAATCTTTTATCCCTGCAATTTTACTTCTCCTTATATTATTAATTTTAAGATCTTCAAGAACATTAATTGCCTCTTCTACATATGCATCTTTTGCCAAACTTTTATGCCAACGTTCTCTTTTGTCTTTTAAAACGGTATCTGCTTTAAACAGCTGTTCTTCGTAAGGTAATGAGCGATACGAAAGTTGAGTATCATATTTATCAATAGCATCAAAACGTTCGGTATCTACCTCATTTTTCTTAACCTTTGCTTTATATCCTTCATAGCTTAAATCCCATTTTGTATCATTACGACGATCACGTAACCACTTTGCATAATCATCAATAAGTTTTAACTGATCACTTTTTGACATACGATTTACACTGCTTTCTATAGTTTTATCAAAATCAATATAACCGTCCCACGTATCATAGTTTGCAGCTGGAATACGATCCCAAGGTAATGGATTTTCTTGATCGCGTTCTCCTATGTCTATATAGCTAAAACGATCTGGAACAACTACATCACTTTTTACACCTTCTAATTGTGTAGAACCTCCATTAACTCTGTAGAATTTTTGGATAGTCACTTTTATAGATCCCATATCACCATAATCGTTTTTACGTAACCAACGATTTAAATCAAAAAATCGTTGTACCGTTCCTTTTCCAAAAGTTTGCTTACCTCCTATTATAATAGCACGTTTATAATCTTGCATTGCTGCAGCAAGAATCTCACTAGCTGAAGCAGAGTTCTCATTTACCAAAATTACAAGAGGGCCATCCCAAAGTATATCCGGATCTTTATCTTCTAATATTTCTGGCTTATCATCACTAGATCGTACTTGAACTATAGGGCCTTCTTTTATAAATAATCCTGCTATATCAATTACAGCAGCAAGAGAACCTCCTCCGTTATTCCGTAAATCAATAACAAGACCTTCTACATTCTTTTCTTTAAGACGTTCTATTTCCTTCTTTACATCTGTAGCAGCATTGCGCTGTTTTGCATTTTCAGTATCAAAATAAAATCCTGGTAAATTGATAACTCCATAGGTATGCTCATCTTTATCTACAAAAGCAGACTTTGCATACGTTTCTTCTAATAATACAATATCTCTGGTAATAACAATATCCTGATTACTACCATCTATTTTGCGTTTTACATTAAGAGTTACTTTAGTGTCCTTAGGGCCTTTTATTAACTTGATAGCATCATCTAGGCGCATTCCTTGGATGCTTGTAGCTTGCTCATCACCTTCTTGAGATACTTTAAGAATGATATCTCCTACTTGTAATTCTTCTTGCCTCCATGCAGGCCCACCAGATATAATATCTGTCACATGTACTTCTCCATTCCTTTTTTGAAGTCGAGCGCCTATCCCCTGAAACTGACCACTCATACGTTGATCAAATCTATCTTTTGCAACAGGAGCAAAATAGTTAGTATGAGGATCAAACTCCTCTACAATAGCATTTAAGAAAATAGCAAAGTAATCTTTGCGTTCTAGCTCATTAGAAGACTCAAAGAAATCTTTCATAGTATCTGCAAGTTCAGTACGTGATTTTTCTTCTAGTTCTGAGTCAGAAAAAATTTCTTTAGAAGCATCTATCTCTTCTCCTTCAGAGGGCTCTCGATCTTGATCTTCTTTTTTATCGTAATAAGAGCTCAATGCATTTAACTTAAGCTGTAATCTCCACCGTTCTTTGATTTCTTTCTTGTTTTTTGCAAACTCAAGAGATTCATATTCTGTATCTATTATTTCTTTTTTTGAATAATCAAATGGCTTTGCCAGAACATCTTTATGGATTTTTTCTGCTTCTTCGACTCGCTGTATCAAACGGGTATATGTCAAATCAAAAAAAGTAAGATCTTTTTCCTTGATCATATCATCAATATCCGTTTTATACTTTGCAAACTCCTCGATGTCTTTTTTATGGAAAAATCGTCTATATGGATCTAACGCATCTATATAGTCTTCAAAAACACCTTCAGAAAAAGTGTCATCCATATTACGAGCATCATAATGCCCTCTATCCAGTACATAGGTAATAAGATCTAATAATAATTTATCCTTATCAGGGTCATCAAAAGACTTTGTTGTAAAACTACAACTAGCAACAGAAAATAATAGCGCTAGTGCTATCAACTTTAAATTCCTTTTCATAAATTCTCTTATTTGCATTTTAAACTACAATGTACATTAAAAATTGTGCCATAATATTATAGATGCTGGTAATATTTTGTTAAACCTTTATGAACACAATAAGAGAAGCAATTTACGTATTTTCGTATTTGAAACCAATTTTTTAAAATGCCTACAAGACCATTAATACTCGTCACAAATGATGATGGGATTACCGCAAAAGGGATACGTACTCTTATAGACGTAATGTTAACCATAGGAGAGGTTATCGTAGTTGCTCCAGACAGACCTCAAAGTGCAATGGGACATGCTATTACTATAAACGACACCCTGTATTGTGACCCTGTAGTTATGGATGAGAATGCATCGCATCAAGAATATAGTTGTTCTGGAACTCCTGTTGATTGTGTAAAGCTTGCTACGCAACAAATTTTAGATAGAAAACCTGATATCTGTGTGAGTGGTATTAATCATGGGAGTAACTCTTCTATAAATGTCATTTATAGTGGCACTATGAGTGCTGCTGTTGAAGCTGGAGTCGAAGGGATTCCTGCTATCGGATTTTCTCTTTTAGATTATAGTCCTAATGCAAATTTTGAACATTGCATCCCTTTTGTTAAGAATATAACCAAAATGGTCTTAAAGAATGGACTCCCCAAGGGCATTGTGCTTAATGTAAATATTCCTAAACTTTCTTTTTCAGAAATCAAAGGCACAAAGATATGCCGTCAGGCTAAAGCTATGTGGGTAGAAGATTTTCAAAAACGCACAAATCCTCAGGGCAGAGATTATTACTGGCTTACAGGAGAATTTGTAAATCAAGATAAAGGAGAGGATACAGATGAATGGGCATTAGACAATGGATATGTAACTATAGTCCCTGTACAATTTGACCTAACTGCCCACCACTTTATGCAAGTTCTTAACTCTTGGGATATCTAATCTTCTCGATAGTAACAAAAAAAGGTTCATTACTTTTACATTCTAAGAAACGTTAGATCATATAACGCACATGAAAAAAGACATTATTATAGGAATTATTAGCGGATTAATTGCAAATGCGTTGGGCATCTATCTGTACATAGTTGCATTTTCAAAAGATAACTTTGATATCACTATTCAAAAATCGATGACCGAAGGGTATTTTGGGAAAATTGTGACATTAGGTGCTATCTTAAATCTAGTCGTGTTTTTTATTTATATTAAGAAAAAGCAAGATTATCGCGCTCGTGGCGTTCTTTTAATCACAGTCATTATTGCTATTGCTGTTATGATTCGTAAATTTTTATAATGTGAAGTACTATATACTTGTAGGAGAAGCTAGTGGTGACTTACATGGATCTAACCTTATGAAGGCCATTTTTCATGAAGATCCTGAAGCAGACATCCGTTTTTGGGGAGGTGATCTTATGCAGGAAGTAGGAGGAATTCTAGTCACTCATTATAAAGAGAGGGCATTTATGGGGTTTATAGAAGTCATAAAAAATTTACTGAAAATTTTAGGCTTTATAAATACGTGTAAGAAAGACATCCAAGCCTTCAATCCGGATGCACTTATCTTCATAGATAATTCTGGTTTTAATTTACGTATTGCAAAATGGGCAAAACCTAATGGGTATACTACACACTATTATATAAGCCCTCAAGTATGGGCTTCAAGAGCAGGTCGTGTAAAAACGATCAAAGCGACTATAGATCATATGTATGTAATATTGCCTTTTGTAGAGCGATTTTATGCAAAATATTCCTACCCTGTGCATTTTGTAGGCCACCCACTTATAGATGCTATTTCTGGACGAAAACAAGTAAACCCAGATAGTTTTATCAAAGAGCATGGTCTTGATGAAAGACCTATAATTGCATTGTTACCCGGTAGCCGCAAACAAGAAATCAATGCTATGTTGCGCGTCATGTTAAGTGTCGTTCCCGACTATTCAGAATATCAATTTGTGATCGCTGGAGCTCCAAGTCAAGACCCTGAATTTTACGCTCCTTTTCTTACCGATAGTCAAGTTCACTTAATCATGAATAAGACATATGACATCTTAAGTCTTGCAAATGCTGCATTGGTCACCTCTGGTACTGCCACACTAGAAACAGCTCTTTTTAAAGTCCCTCAAGTAGTTTGTTATAAAGGAAGTCGCATATCTTACGAGATTGCAAAACGTATTATCAAATTAGACTATATCTCGCTTGTGAATCTTATTATGAATAAAGCCGTAGTAACCGAGCTTATCCAAAATGAATTTACAACCAAAACTCTTAAGGCTGCATTATCACAGATACTTGACGATTACCATCGAGCATCATTATTTCTAGAATACTATGACTTAGAACAAAAATTAGGAGGTAAAGGAGCAAGTGCTAAAACTGCAAAACATATTGTAGAAGCTACATCCATAAAAAAGAAAGAATCTAACTAAGGTGTAGTTGTTTTTATAGCTGTCTTATTTTTCTCATATTTGTTATACCTCAATCTATAGCTTAATGAAAAAATTACTACTCATCTTTTCACTTTTATTATTTCTTACTTCATGTGGCAGTTCAAAAAAAACATCATATAAAAATTCTGGTCCTAATAAAACTGAGCGTATTATTTTACAGGCTCAGGCTTTTTCTGGAACAAAGTACAAATTTGGAGGAACTACCAGTAAAGGCATGGACTGTTCGGGTTTAATTTATGTTGCCTTCCAAAAAGAAAATATTGTACTGCCGAGAGTTTCCAGAGATATGGCAAAAAAAGGAAAGCCGGTGACTAAGAGTAAGGTTAAAAAAGGAGATCTTGTTTTTTTCAGGACTAACAAAAGTAAACGACAGATCAATCATGTAGGATTAGTCACAGCCGTAAAAAACGGAAAGATATACTTTATTCATTCAACGACTTCTAGAGGCGTACTCACATCATCTCTAGATGAAAATTACTGGAAAAAAGCCTTTGTAGAAGCAAGAAGAGTTATATAAAACTTACAAATAAATTACAAATTTGTAAATAAATTCTTACATTTAATTATCTAAACTACCCCAATTTGTTATAAGCTGAAGTAACATTTTTCTTGTGAAACAGTTTAATATTCCTATTCTTACAGCTACGCTTGCAGTACTTGTTGGTATTTTAAGCACTTCTTTTTTTACGGTTCCTATCGTATGGGTATGGATTGCTATTCTATTTCTTTTAATATCATTAATTATATACAACAGATTGGCTTATATGAGTCAAGTTGCATCTCTTCTTTTTGGGCTTACTTTAATAGCCCTATTCTTTTTTATAGGCATTTTATCTGTATATAGAGCAGACCCTTTACGAGTACAAACACATTATATACATCAACCTACACAAAAACCGCAAACATTACTTTTTTCTATAGAAGAAGTGTTAAAACCTTCTCGATATCACCATAAATACATTGTGGCATTATACCAACTAGATAGTTTAAAATCTACAGGTAAATTACTTTTAAACATCAATAAAGACAGTATAAACAAGCTACCAAGTATAGGTGAATGGTATTATGCACGTTCTGCTATTGTAGATGTCCCAATACCTAAAAACCCTTACCAATTTGATTATGGGGCTTATTTAAAAAGAAATCATATTTATGGTCAAATTTATATAAAACATCATGAGTTACTTCTGACTTCTCATACTTCAAAAGGAAGTAAGGTATGGGCATCTCGCTTTCGCGAAAGCGTACTAAAAAAACTCAACAACTATTCATTTACAAAAAGTCAGCTTGCTATTATGCAAGCACTTTTATTAGGACAACGACAAGATATCGATACCGAAATAAATGTACAGTATGCTCGTGCTGGAATGATGCATATTCTTGCTGTATCTGGACTACATGTGGGGATTATATTATTATTGCTTAGGCTTAGTACCCGACTTATTTCTGGATATAGATTACGTTGGGTTCGGTCAGGGGTTATCATTATTGCAATTTGGTGTTTTGCATGTATTACTGGTGGTTCTCCTTCTGTATTACGAGCCGCAACTATGTTTAGTTTTTTAGAATTAGGTACGGCTTTAGGTGGAAAGAAAGAGAGCCATAATGCTGTTATTTTTTCAGCACTTATACTACTATTAATAGACCCTAGTTTACTGTATCATATAGGCTTTCAACTAAGTTATATAGCCGTAATTGCCATATTATGGATACAGCCATGGTTATATAGATTTTATACCCCTCATAACTATATCTTACGAATTTTATGGGGTACGATAACTGTTACTGTCGCTGCACAATTAGGAGTATTGCCACTTTCTATATTCTACTTCCATCAATTGCCCGGATTATTTTTGATTTCTAATAGTGTTATTCTCCCATTTCTAGGAATCCTTATATCCATAGGAGTTATTATACTCATATTAGCCAGTCTAGATATACTACCTGATATCCTAGCAATGTATTATGGAAAAACGATTGATATGCTAAATTCCTTTATAGCATGGGTTGCATCTCAAGATACTTTTATTGTTTCTCACATATCATTGTCGCTTTCTGTAATGCTTTCTTATTACTTAGTCATTGTATTATGTATTTCTATTTTACAGAAATATCGTTTTCAAAAATGTATCCTACTAGCAATAGTAATTATAACTAGTAGCACTATTTTACTTTATGAAAAAGCATATCCTCAAAAAGGGCACATCACTATTTTTCAAACGAATAAACAATCCCTTATTGGAATGTATACAGGGCATACTCTAACGCTATATACCCCCGATTCTCTTTATGATCATAAAAAAGATAGTCGCGTCAAATCCTATAAAGATCAATTTTCTATACATACGATTAAAGTCCAAGCAATGTCTAATTACTTTTTCTTTAAACAACAACAACTACTCGTTATAGACAGCTTAGGTGTATACCAAATTCCTAAAGCACAGCCAGCATATATTTTACTCTCTCAGTCTCCTAATATTAATCTGGAACGTATGATTGATTACTATCCTAAAGCGATTATTATTGCAGATGGAACAAATTATAAAAGTGATATTATACGATGGAAATCCACCTGTCTAAAAAGAAAAATCCCTTTTCACAGCACGTATGAAAAGGGAGCTTTTAGTATTGAATAGAAAGTACTACTACTCTCCAAATGTATGCTCAAAAGTATCTTGATATTCTTTCCACTTTTCATCAGTAGTAAGCTCCAGATAATCATCATTCTCGATCATTTTTAAATAGATCTCTAACTGTCTTGGAGAATGATACCCCACTACAGGTTGGATATAATATCCTTGTGCATCAAAAAATACAATACTTGGATATCCACGTACTTTCATAGCTCTTGCAAATTCATGCTGGCTATTACGGCCTCTACGATTAGGGTCATGTCTTGGATTTGTATATACATTTCCTAAGTAGTTCACTTCTTCAGTACCCTCTGCATTAAATTTTACTGCGTAATAATGTTTATTGATAAACGCAACGACTGACTTATTCTGAAATGTATTTCTGTCCATGAGTTTACAGGGGCCACACCAATCTGTATATGCATCTACAATGATTTTCTTTGGGTTCTCTTTTTGAGCCGCTAGCGCTTCGTCAAAAGTCATCCAGTTGATCTCCTGCCCTATTGTAGTACTCCCTGTTATTATAAAGGTGAGTATGTATAAAAGATTCTTCATAATCATAATTTTAACCTAAGTCTATCTGTTTCTAATACCCTTACAAACAAAAAACGTTCCAAGATAAGGAACGTTTTTATATGTTTTATTCGTATAATGATTATTTAACACCATGCATTAACTTTTTAAGTAATGGATGTAAGAGTAACGAAACAACACCTAATCCTATAGGGATAAGTGTAAATATCAAAAAGAATCCAGAAAGACCTCGTTCTTGTGTAATATTTTCTATATCTCCACCTACATAATGAGCTAATTTATTTCCGATGGCAATTGCTAAATAATATACTCCAAACATTAATGCTATCATTCTTGCTGGAATTAATTTACTCAAATAAGATAGCCCCATAGGTGATAAGCATAATTCTCCTAGTGTATGAAAAAGATAGGCAAAAACTAACCAAGCCATACTTAAACTTGCCGTTTTAGCACCGGCGACAACATCTCTAGCTCCAAAGGCTAAAAAAGCAAAACCTAATCCTAATAAAAATAAACCGAGAAAATATTTTACAGAGGCTGGTGGATTATACTTACTGTCCCACCATTTTGTAAACAATGGAGCAAACATGATTATGAATAATGAATTCAAAATAGCAAACCAAGTAACAGGTATTTCTGTTTGACTAGATTGAAACTCTATGTATAGTTTATAGATCACAATTGCCCAAACAATAATAAAGCTAATGCCCAATATTATATTTGAGAGGCTTATTCTTTTGAACGTTTTTCTAAATAAACTTAGTAACACATAAGTTATAACTAGTAATGGTACAACTGTAACAACTAAGTCTACAATTTTAAATGCTGTTGCGGCTCCACCCTCTAAAAGACGATTGGTAAAATCTCTAGTATATAATGGTAACGATCCTGCTGCTTGCTCAAATGCTGCCCAAAAAAACACGGTAAATAAGCAAAAAATTGCAAAAGCAATCATTCTATCACGTTCAATACGTGTATAACGCGGTATACGTACGATCAATAACACTATAAAAGAAATTGCTGCTAGCAATGCGAAAAATAGAGAATCACTAATCCCTGCAACAGTAAAATTGAGTGTTTGAATATCTCCTATTTTACTTAAAGGGTCATTTATAATAAAAATAAGCGCTGAAATTAAAAAGACACTTATTAAAACTATATCGATAATTTTAAAATGGTTCAGTTTTACTCCATCAGCTATAACTTTTTCTATTTCTGCCGATTTTGATTCTACTGTAGGTTTATCTCCTATGTTTCCAAATAATGGCTGCGCAAAATAGAATTGAAGCATCCCTAACAACATAAAGATTCCTGCGAGACCAAAACCATAACTCCACCCTACTTTTTCTCCAACCCATCCACAAAGCATAATACCAATAAATGCTCCTGCATTAACTCCCATATAAAAGATATTATAAGCGCCATCTTTCTTCTCATCATGACCTTCATACATTTTAGAAATAATTGAAGTCATATTAGGTTTAAAAAAACCATTCCCCACTATCAAAAGAGCAATACCTATATATAAGAATGTCGGAGTTTCTATCGCCATAGAAGCATGCCCTAACGTCATTAATAGAGCTCCTATAACAACTGCCATACGATATCCTATTTTATTATCTGCAAGCCAACCGCCTAATAGCGGTGTTAAGTATACAAATAAAGCGTATGTTCCTAATAGAGATAAAGCTGCTGGTGTAGACCAACCCCATCCTGGATTATCACCTGTTATTACTCCTGTTAAAAAAATCACCAATATTGCACGCATTCCGTAATAGGAAAAACGTTCCCACATTTCTGTGAAAAAGAGCACAAATAAACCTGATGGATGACCTAAAACTTTATCTTTAAAAAACTGATCTGTAGAATTTGTAGACATAATACTGTTTTTTTAGTTATCTGCTAATTCAAAACCCTCAGCCTCATCATTAATGATACGTTCGTTATCTTCTGCACCATGAGTTAAATATTCTAACTTTTTACGGAAGATCATTATTAGAATTCCAAAGACTACACAAAATCCAGCAATTCCTGTAAAAATTGTAAACTCTCCTAATTTTTCAGAAGCTTCTCCAAGTAATCCTGCTAGTTTATTTCCAAATCCTGTCATTGCAAAGTATACCCCCATCATAATAGATGCATATTTAACTGGAGCCAGTTTAGTTATATATGATAATGCAACAGGTGATATACACAATTCACCTATTGTATGAAATAGGTACGCAAGTACTAACCAAAACATAGCCGAAGAACCTGTGCTTTCAAACTGAGAAGAAGCAGCAGACATAAAAAAGAATCCAGTTCCCATTATTATAAGACCAAGAATCATTTTAAATAATGAAGTAGACAGTTTACCTTTTAGCTTTCTATTTGCCCAATATGCAGCTACTGTGGTACCTAAAAATATAATAAACATTGCATTAAGAGATTGGAACCAAGAAGCTGGAACTTCAAATCCCATTAGCATCCTATTTGTATTATCTTTTGCATAAATATTCATTAAGCCCCCAGCCTGTTCAAAAGCACCCCAAAAAACAATTACTAATAAAAATGAAATAAAAAGAACAACTATTCTATCTTTTTCAATCTTTGTCAAAGGCGCTTTCATAGCTGCTTTCTCTTCTTCATTTTTTGAAGACCCTAAATAATTACCGACATGTTTTAAGTGTTTTTGACCTACAACGTATTGAATAAGACCTAATGCCATTCCAATACCAGCTAAACCAAATCCATAATGCCATCCATATACTTCTCCTACGTACCCAACAATCAAACTAGACAGAAAAGCTCCTACATTTATTCCTATATAAAAGATGGTAAATCCTTTATCACGACGGATATCGCCTTTTTTATACAAACCGCCTACCATGGTTGAAATATTTGGCTTAAGCATACCTACACCAGATATAATAAGACCCAAACCAGAATAGAATGCCCATAATTGTTCTATAGCTAAAATACTATGACCAGCAACTAATAATAGCCCTCCTAACAATACAGACTTTCTTTGTCCGAGAAGCTTATCGGCAATAATACCTCCAGGTATTGAAGCCACATACACAAGCATTGTATATGTCCCATATAATGATAATGCTTCTCCATTAGACCAACCTAGACCTGGATTATCTGCTGTGGCTTCTGCCACAAGATATAATACAAGAATAGCTCTCATACCATAATAAGAAAAACGCTCCCACATTTCAGTGAAAAATAAAACGTAAAGACCTATTGGATGTCCAAATAGTTCTTTTTGGTGTATTGCTTTTGCTGACATATATTTTGTGTTAATTAATAATTTGGTTAGTTAGTTTATAGTTTCTCTTTTATAAAATGAGTCATCATTTTGTATAGATGATATCGTGTATTTCCTCCATAAATCCCATGATTTTTATCGGGATAATTGAAATACGTAAATTGTTTGTCTGCCTGTACTAATGCTTCTACTAGTCGTGTTGTATTTTGTACATGAACATTATCATCTGCACTTCCATGAACAAGCATAAAATCACCTTTTAGTTTTGATACATGGCTCAAAGGAGAGTTATTATCATATCCTGTTGGATTTTCCTGAGGGGTTTGCATATACCGTTCTGTATAAATAGTATCGTAAAAACGCCATGAAGTAACTGGAGCTACTGCAATAGCCATTGAAAAAGTATCTGCTCCTTGGAAAAGACAATTTGCAGCCATAAATCCTCCATAACTCCATCCCCATATCCCAATACGATCTGCATCTATATAGGGTCTTTTTCCCAGTTCCTGAGCAGCGCTTATTTGATCTTGCACTTCATATTTACCTAACTCTTTTTGAGTCATTTTTTTAAAATCTCTTCCTTTAAGCCCTGTCCCCCGAGGATCTACACTTACTACTATATATCCTTCTTGAGCAAGCATTTGAAACCAATAATCATTAGATCCGCCCCAGCTATTTTTAACCGTTTGAGAGCCAGGCCCAGAATATTGATACATAAATAGTGGATATTTTTGAGTTGCATCAAAATCTAAAGGTTTGATCATATAGGCATTAAGCTGCTCTCCATTAATATCAATTGTAAAAAACTCTTTAGGAGATACTTTATAATCACTGTACAATGTTTGTAATGCCTGATTATCTTTAATTGTTTTTATTATTTTACCACTTCTAGCTTCATGTAACGTAAAGCGCCAAGGTGTTTTGGTATCACTATATGCATTGATAAAATAAGTAAAGTCAGCGCTAAAATCGGCACTATTTGTTCCTACAGTGACTGTCAGTGGTGTTTTCTTTTTACCGTTAAGTTTAATAGCATATACCCCTCGGTTTATAGATCCATTTTCTGTACTTTGATAAAAAATACGATTTGTAGTAGCATCATATCCATAGTAATCGGTTACTTCCCAGTCTCCCGATGTTACCTGATTAATTAACGTACCGTCATCATTGTAATGATAGATATGGTTCCACCCATCTCTCTCGCTGGTCCATATAAAGCTATTATCTTCCAAAAATGTAAGATTATCTGTAACATCTACATAGGCCTCGTCCTTATCTTGTATGGCTAATGTAGCCTCATTCGTCTGTGCATTGTATAAAACAAGGCGTAAATCGTCCTGATGTCTATTAAGGGTTTGTACTGCCAACACATTAGGGTCTTTAGACCACTTAATTCTAGGAATATAATACCCTTCATTAGAAACCAAATCTACTTCTCTTGATGTAATAGGTCGTGTACCAGGCTGAGGTAGATAATGTACATGTAGACTTACTTTTGCATTGGCCTCACCCGCTTTAGGGTATTTAAAGACCTGCTGTGTCTGATATAATTCTTCTCCATATACATCCATAGAAAACTCTGGAACTTCACTTTCGTCAAAACGTATGTACGCTATTTTAGTCCCGTCTGCATTCCAATCAAATGCACGTACAAAACTAAACTCCTCTTCATACACCCAGTCTGTAATTCCATTAATAATATGATTCTTCTTTCCGTCAGAAGTGATCTGCTGTGTAGCTCCACTCTCTATATCAAAAACAAAAAGATTATTTTCTTTACCATAGGCTATTTTACTCCCATCTGGAGAAAATGTAGGTTCTTGTATAAGATCATCAGAAATTTTTGTGAGTTTTTGTGTTTCTGTATGGTATACATAATACTCTCCGAGGGTAGAGCGTCTATAAATTTGTTTAATTTTTGTAGAAAGAAGTACTTGTTTCTCCTTAGGACCAAAATCATATCCTATAAAATAATCCAGTCCATCTATCCTATCCGTATTAACAATAGTTCGTTCTTTTTGCCCTGTCTCATAATTATATATATCAACAGTACCAATTCTAGAAGAAGCATCAAAATTTTGAAGAGCATACTCAACACCATTTGCCATTGAGTGTAATGCTTGTAAACGTTCTGTTCTAAAAGTGCGATCTTTCCAAATATCTGAAATAGTAATTGACTTTTTCTGTGCTGTAAGCGTTTGAATTGTCAAGAAGAAAATGACAATGATAAGAGTGTTAATTCGCATAAAAATCTAATGATTTTACTATAAGGACACCAATTTTACTAAAAAAAGATTAGAAAACCCGCTATTTTGATGTTAAATACTAGGAAAATGTTAAGAAAGTGCTCCTCGAAAATTATTTCGCAAAACCCTTTATCAACTTTCTACCTATCTTTGTGGCTACTTCAAAATAATACGAATGAGCAAAGCAATTTCTGGCTTTTCCAAATTATCAAAAACACAAAAGATTCAATGGCTAAGTGACACCTATTTTTCTGGAAACACAGAAACTAGCCAACTTTTAGAAACCTATTGGAATTCTGATAAAAAGTTACAGCAGTTACATGACGAGTTTATTGAGAATACCATTACAAACTATTATTTACCACTAGGTGTTGCTCCTAACTTCTTAATAAACGACACCTATTACAGCATTCCAATGGCTATTGAAGAAAGCTCAGTAGTTGCTGCTGCAAGTAAAGCTGCAAAATTTTGGTCAGAACGAGGTGGTTTTAAAACAACAATTCTAGGTACAACTAAGGTAGGACACGTACATTTTACATACAACGGAGCATACGAGGACTTATTAGACTTTTTCAATCGCATAAAGCCTACCCTTATCTCTGATGCATTGCCTCTTATGAGTAGTATGAAAAAACGTGGTGGTGGGCTTATAGATATTCAACTCGTTAATAAAACAGCATCGTTAAAAAACTACTATCAGCTCCATTGTGAGTTTGAGACTTTAGATGCTATGGGTGCAAACTTTATTAATAGCTGTTTAGAACAATTTTCAAAAAGTTTTGAAGAAAGGTTTATGGAAGATATTCGCTTTCGCGAAAGCGAACTCAGTATCATTATGAGTATTCTTTCTAACTATGTCCCTAATTGCCTGGTTCGTGCAGAAGTAAGCTGTCCCGTAGATCAACTTTCTGAAAACGAAATTAACGGTCAGGAATTTGCTCAAAAATTTGCACAAGCTGTTGCTATCGCCGAAGTAGAACCTTATCGGGCAGTAACTCATAATAAAGGGATTATGAATGGCATAGATGCTGTCATTCTTGCGACGGGTAATGATTTTAGAGCAGTAGAGGCTGGTATACATGCCTATGCTTCAAAAGAAGGCAGCTATAAGAGTCTTACACACGTACACATAAAGAATGGCATATTTACTTTCTGGATGGAAATCCCACTGGCATTAGGAACTGTAGGAGGCCTTACAAAACTTCATCCATTGGTCAAATGGTGTTTTGAATTGTTACAACATCCCAATGCAAAAGAACTCATGCAAATTGTCGCTGTTGCCGGACTTGCTCAGAACTTTGCAGCTGTAAAATCTCTTACAACAACTGGAATTCAAAAAGGGCATATGAAAATGCACTTAATGAACATCCTTAATCAACTAGAAGCATCAACGTCTGAAAAGGGGAAAGCGATTTCTTATTTCAAAACAAATGCTGTTACACATAGTAGTGTTGTCACATTTATAGAAAATCTCAGATCGTGACTAAAAATTTCTACAGCCACGGCAAATTGCTATTGACTTCAGAATATGTAGTTCTTGATGGAGCACTAGCTCTTGCCCTTCCCACAAAAAAAGGACAAGCTTTAGAAATTCATAACGATCCAGATTCTGGTAGTATTCAATGGAAAAGTATTCTCAATGATGGTTCTGTATGGTTTGAAACTGAAATGGCACTTCCTCTCACACTAACAAATGTTGATGAAGACGGTGTTATTTCTCGTTTAAAAAAGATACTGTATGCTGCTCAATCACTCAATCCAAATTTTTTAGCTTCAAATACGGGAATTACGGTAAAAAGTTCTCTGGAGTTTCCAAAAAACTGGGGACTAGGTTCTTCATCTACTCTTATTGCAAATATCGCTCAATGGGCTTGTATTGATCCCTATGAGTTACTTAAAAAAACATTTGGAGGCAGTGGGTATGATATTGCATGTGCTACAGCAAAAACACCTATTACATATCAACTTTCTAATGACGTCCCTACAATAAGATCGGTAGAATTTAATCCAGGTTTTGATGATCAACTTTTTTTTGTTCACCTTAACAGAAAACAAAATAGTCGTGAGAGTATTTCTCATTACAAAAACATATCTATCAAAGAGAAAGAGCAACTCATTACATCCTTTTCCCAGCTTACATTAGATTGTATAAAAAGTCAGAATGATATTTCTCAATTTGAGGATATTCTTAAAGAACATGAAGCAAAGCTTTCTAGAATTTTAAAAACCCCTACAATTAAAAGCACCCTTTTTTCTGACTATCCCAAAGCTATAAAAAGTTTAGGTGGTTGGGGTGGAGACTTTATTCTAGTGATAGGTACGCTAGAAGATATAAGCTATTTCAAAAACAAAGATTACCATACTATAGTACCCTATACAACTATGCTATTATGAACATATAATTAATATCACAAAAAAGGGATCACTTATGTGATCCCTTTTTTGTGATAGGTATATTTTTGAATTCTAATAAAACGTAGCTCTATTATCTTCAATCTCTGCAGCTTCTTTAAGAGCTTCGATTACTTTTGTGTTTACACCCGTACGTGCTTTCTGAGTTTGTTGTGCAGCATACGAACCATAATTTTCTAATACAGGCGCTTCTGTTATCTTGGTTACTTTAACAACATATACTCCTTTATCTCCTTCGATAGGCTCAGACACTTCTCCTTCTTTTAAACCAAAAGCAGCGCCTACTACTTTAGGTTCATTTCCTGCACCTGCAATGGTAGGGTTTGCCATATTTATTGCTCCAGCTGTCTTAACTACTTGGTTTTGACTCTGAGCAATTGCATCCAATGTACCTCCAGAGAGACTTGCTTTTATTTTAGCTGCTTTCTTTTCATTACGGATAATAGGAAGTACTCTAGCAGAAACATCTTCAGAACTTTGAAGTCCTTTCTTTGTTTTTCTAGTAACTTGGGCAACGATGTACCCATCATTAACTTGAAAACGCTTTATATCTCCTACCTTGCTATCCTCTTCAAAAGCCCATTGGATAATATTACGCTGGGTTCCTTCTCCAGGCAATGTTTCATCCATAGTACCTATATTATTTACAGGACGAACCGCATATCCACTTCCTTGTGCTATATCTCCAAAATCACCACTTGCAGAAGCTATCTCAAATTTCTGAGTAGTATTATATACATCAGATATTGTCTTATCTGATGGAAGGACTTCTTTTGCTACACTAGCTATTTTGAGAACCTTCTGTAAATTCTTTTTATCAGTAATCTCTACTATATGAAAACCAAAATCAGTTTCTACAATATCTAAAGTCCCTACGTTATTATCGATAATAAAATCTCTAAATGCGGGAGCATATATATTTGGGTTTTGATAATCAAGATCTCCTCCTTTGTCTTTGTTTGAGTTATCAGAAGAAAACTCAGCCGCAAGTGATGCAAATTTACTCTTATCACGTTTTACAACTTTTAGAATACTATCTGCAAGTGCCGATGCGTCTTCTTTTGTACGGGTCGCCTGAGAGCGTAATGCTCCTTGATAGGCTAATAAAATATGATTAGATTTAATAGAATCATGCATTTGTCTTGTCTCTACTATACGATCTAATTTCATATATCTGCCATCTCTATATGGTCCATAGATATCGCCTTTTTCTAATGGAAAAATTGAATCTTTTACAATAGCAGCAATTTGATTTTTAAAAACAAAACGATCTACATATTTAATATCTGAATTTTCACTAATAAAAGCAGCTATATCTGTAGCTTGATCAAGTCCAGGAAGCGTATCGTTAACTTTTGTAGCTCTATTAGGAACAATTTGCTCTCCGATGAGCTTCATCATGCTAGCTTTAAGAGCATTCTCATCATCTAGTGTTGGCTTTTCTTCAAACTTTACATAACGTATTCCTCTTGTTGCATCTGTCTGAAAATCTTCCTTATGAGCATTAATATAGCTTTCTATCTCAGATTTACTAACCTCAATTTCATCATCTGGGATTGTAGTATAAGGAACTTGTACAAATTGTATATCTACAGAATTCCCATCTAACTTATAAGCCACTTCACCATCCTTAAGTGTAGCTCCTAATCCAGCTTTGATAAGATTATAATAAATATTCTGTTTTTCATTATTTGCAAGAGATTGCTCATAATTGACCCATGATTGATAATCACTAGGATTACCACTATCTCTTAATGTCGCAATAAATTCTTGCATTTTGCCTTCACTAAAAAATCCATCTGCGTCTTGGAATCGAGCATCATTTTGTAGTGCATTCTTAAGAAGTTCTGAGATACGATCCTTTCCTACTTGGATTCCTAATTCTTCATACTGTCCTTCTAATACTAATCTATTTACTTCCTGATCCCAAACCGCATTTACTGCTCTTGTTGTAGATCCTGAAGGCCCTTGTAGCCTTACTTGCTGTTCTACTTTATTTGAAAAGTCTTCACGATCAATATCTTCACCATTAATGGTAGCGATTCTATTTTGTTTGGAAGAATCAAAGCCTCCATTTTTAAACACATCTGCTAGTACGAAAGAAAAAAGTGCTAAAGCAATAATTATGATCAAAAAAAGTGAACGTTGTCTTATCTTATTTAAAATTGCCATCTGTCATTTGTTTATTCTACAATAGTGGGCGAAAATACCATTTTCTCTTAAAATAAAAAACAAAAAAGTCATGTGATTTACTCTTGAGTTAATCGTACCTCTATCAACTCTATTTTTGTGTTGGAAGTCTCTAGAATATGAAGTTTGAGATGTTCTATATCTATAGTTTCTCCTTCTTCAGGAATTTCTTCAGTAAGACTCACTACAAGTCCACCTAAAGTTTCATAGTTTTCACTTTCAGGAAGATTCAATTTATAAGTCTCATTTAGGTAATCTACTTCTAATCGTGCAGATAGTTTATAATGTCCATTGCCCAATTCTTCTTCTATTAACTCAATAGTATCATGTTCATCCTCTATCTCACCAAAAAGTTCTTCTACAATATCTTCTACCGTCATCATTCCACTTGTACCTCCATACTCATCGATAACGACCGCAATACTTTTCCTTTTTTTGGTCAATACATTAAGCACGTCTTTTACGAGCATTGTCTCTGGCACATATACAACCGGCAATAAAATACTGCTTATCGTTTTAGGTTTTTTAAATAACGCAAAAGAATGTACATATCCTATGATATCATCTATGGTGTCTTTATATACAAGTATTTTGGAAAGACCCGACTCTACAAACATAGTAGCTAGAGCAGTAGGTGTAGTATTTTCTTCTACAGCAATAATTTCTGTTCTGGGTATCATTACCTCTCTGGACTTTACTTCTGAAAAATCTAGAGCATTCTGAAAAATTTGAATTTCAGTATCAACTTCTTCATCTTCAGAGACAGATTCCATTTGTTCAGAAATATAATTTCCTAATTCTACTTTTGTAAATGCTAGTTGCACTTCGTCTCCTTTTGTTTTAAATACATGCTTTAATACAACATCAGAAACCCAAATTACAAACGAGCTCAAAAAGCTAAAAAAAACGTAAAAAAAATAGGCAGGTAATGCAAAAAATTTTAGCAATCTATTTGCATAAATCTGGAAGAAAACTTTTGGTAAAAATTCTGCTGTTAGTAATATAATAACTGTAGAAATAATGGTTTGGCTTAAGAGACTAAACTCTGTTACAAAGGTGTTTAAAAATTGTAAGCTTTCGCCGAAAGGCATTCCTTCCAACCAATTTTGAAGTAAATCCCCCATAAAATAACCATATACAACTAAGGCAATGTTATTACCTAGGAGCATCGTAGCTATAAACTTAGAAGGTTTTGCAGTAAGCCTGGTTAGGATTTTTGAGAGAAGGTCATTTTGTTTTTTTTCTATTTCTATATGAATCTTATTGGAAGATATATAGGCGATCTCCATTCCAGAAAAGAAAGCAGATAGTAGAAGTGAAATACATATGATTAATACGTGCCCTTCAATCGTTTCCATTACGATTGTTTTCTTTTGTCAAATTTTTTTCTAAAATGCCGTCTAAAGAAAAACATCCCAACACTAAGTGCTGTAAAAAACAAAAATAGATAGGCTCTACTTCTATCGACATTCCATTGTGAAAAAGTTTCATAAGCAGCTAATACTGCAATAACTGCATATAGCCATTCTGTATATTTTGCGTAACGCATCATTCTTCTTGAGGGGTTTCTTCTTTAGTACTTTCTTTTACGTATTGTTTACTTACGTTGTTTAAAGATACAAAATTTGTAAAGTCTTTGTCTGAATCAAAAAGGTCTCCATCATTACGGGACCCATCTGCTGTAATCAAAGTATAGGGTTGATCTGTAAATATCCAATTATTTGTTTGATCCCAATATAACTGTTGCGCGTTAAGCGTTACAGAATCACTTGTAAACAGACTTACATCTTCTCTTAGATCTATAAGATTGGTTTGTTTATAACGGATTGCATATTTAGAAGTAATAATATTTTCATTACCCTCTTCATCTATAAACGTAACTTCAACGCCTTCTGGGAATTCTTCATAGGGGAAGCTTAAATTCCCATAATCCATAAGCAAAGGTGTTTTAAGATGTGCGGTTACTTTACCCGAATCTGTATACTTAAGATTTATTCCTGTTCCTTCTGCAATAGGAGCATCTGATTTCATACGAAGTTTACGTATCTCTTCTCCTTTTCCTTTACAACTAAAAAACAAAGTCACAGCAAAAGCTGTGACTAAGTATATGATATGTGTATGTATTTTATGCATTAGAGACTTGGCACACGCACACTAGATCCTATCCAACATCCTATTTTGATGGTTTGACCTCCTTTGTTGTTTGTAAAGATCATAGATTTATCTGGTGCTTTACCTCTATAAGATGCTGCGGTTCCATTTGCTGTCTTTGCAAGTGATGGGCTTACACGTCCTGCTCTTTCTGCAGTACTTGCTGCTAACCAATATACAGCACGCTTATCAAATACACTATCTCCACAGTTGTTTGCACTTGATGCATACATCGCTGCGATTTTAAGATAACATCTTCCCATAGACGGGTCTTCTGCTAAGGCTTTATTATATAATCCTCTTGCCTTCCCATAGCTTCCTTTCTTTCTTGATTTTTCAGCAAGTCTATAGTATGATTTTGCTTTTTCTTTCGGATCTAATTCAAGATCAATTGCTTGTTGGAAATAACTTTCTGCAGCTGCACTGTTACCTCTTTTGTCTTCAAGAATTCCTAAATATTGTGCAGATTTTGCAGATGGTTCTAATTTATGTAACTGCTCTACTAATTGTACAAATAATGGATCATCGGTACAATCTTTACCTGCCATACGTCCAGCAGCTTTACGAATCCAATCGATATCATTTTGTTTTGCGTTAAAATCTTTATTATATAACTGTATTAAGTTAGGGCAATCTGCTAGTTGTCCTAGCGTACTATCTACACTTCCTGCAAAAACTCCGAAAGCTCTTAGGTTTGTCCCATATCCCTTCTTTCTTTTGGCTTCTTTTGCCGATAATTTTTGACCTGCTTCTTCTTTATCTAATAAAGGTTGTAGTTTTCCAGATAGCTTTGTAGACTCTTCGTTCATTTTATTCTGAACATCATCATATAGATCAAATATATCCTGAAGATCGTATTGATTGTTTTTGTTAAGTTCTACTGCAAGTTTAAAATAAGTATAGATACTTTTTGGGCTTTTTATAGATGCCTTATCCATTTTCCATGCAGCGTCAAATGCATCAAACTGAGATTTTGTAGTTCCGATTTTATTATCAAAAAGGATCTGAGCTTGATCTGCTGCGTTTTCCCCTTTAGGTGTTTTTGCAGGAAAATACTGCTCTCTTTGCTTTAAGAAAGCAATAAGATCTTGAGCTATAGCTGTCTTTTCTGCTCCTGTAGCTTTTTTAAGATCTGCTTTTATCAAACGCTCTCCATATTGATATAGGGCTAGTGACCAGTTAGGACAGTTGTTTCTTAATTTTTCAAAAGCGGGTTTAGCAGCGTCCCAATTTTTTACTTTTGCAGATTCTGTAAATATAGAGCCTGTTGTAATACACTCTTCGCTAATTTGGGCATTTAACGTTGTAATTCCTGTCATTAAAAACAGTGCTACAATAAGTGTGGTTAATTTAGTTTTCATAATCTAAGTTTTATGCTAATTAATTAAATTTTCTTTGGACAAACCAAATATCATTAAGAGATAAACTAACTCCTACATTAAAGAAGTTTTCTTCTACCAGTCCTGCATTTGTCGTTCCACGCTGTCCGACTTCAAAAGTAAGGTTTATATTACTAATTCTACGCCCAGCTGGTAAGCCAACTCCAAAAGATATGCCAAACTCATTTATATCTTCGTTCCCAATCATAATTCCGCTTTCTTCATATCTAAAACCAGCGCGGTAAGTTACTCGCTGAAAGTAACTTGACACAGAATTATATTTGGGGATATAAAATCCTCCAAAACGGATTTGAGATGCATCCTCAAAAGACACATCGTTCAATTCAAATCCTCGATTTGTAAAAGAACTTGTTTTTTGAGAGGTATATTCTCCTCCAAAAAACCATTTATTAGGTTTTCCGATCCCGGCACCTATTGTAAATGATGATGGAAAATCAAAATCTGTATCGGCAATAGGAACATCAATAGTTTCTAAATCTTGTATTAGTCCTAAGTTATTAAAAATAACTGAGGCTACCTCACGTGTATTTTCTGATGCAATTGTTGTAGCCGGAACATATTTTACAGAGGTACGCAATTCCAGATTATCTGTAATCATAGTATCATATTGAGCAGCCAGTTCAAAAGAAAACCCAAAGATATCGGAGCGGTTCTGTTCTCGGGTAGCAAGTTCTACCTCTTCCTGTGAGCGCACCACCTCATTTTGAATATTCCCAAAGTTATAATTTACACTACCTCCCAGATACAATCCTTTAAATACATTATATCCAGCACTCAAAAAAGCTCTATTTAATCCTCCTCTTCCAGAGAATTGATTTAAGACATCATCTGTACTATCATCTAGCTCATATCCTACAGCTGTATAGGGTACCAGCCCAAAACTAACTCCCATTTTTCTTGAAACAGGAAAACTAAGCGCTATATAATCAACTGTAGTAATAGAAGTATTATCTTCATTACTACCGTCTTTAAGTGTCACCTCATTATGATTTCCCCCTATAGCAAAGGTCACAAATCGCAAACGTCCTAATTGTGCAGGGTTTAATAAGTTAAGGTGTAAACTATCACTATAGACCCCCATTCCACCCATGGCTCTATTTTCAAAAGTGCCTCTAAATTGCTGACTTCCTATCCCAAAAAATGAGTAGGGTGATGCAGTTCCTCCTTCTTGTGCATACATACTTCCAGCGATAATTAACGCTACTGCAATACTAAGTTTTTTAATCATTCGTATATCTTAAAATATAATTTAGGCCCTCCATCAAAAAATTAGAGTGCGCAAAGATGCTATTTTTTAATCGTTTTGACAAGATTTCTGCATCTCCTCCGGTTAAAATAATAGTATCCACTTGAAATTCTTTTTTATATTGATCTATTACACCGTCTATTTCCTTTAGTACACCTATTACTACACCAGAATGTATAGCAGATTCTGTGCTGTTTCCTAGAATCGTTTCTGGTAGTTCCATATCTAATAACGGCAGATTTGCAGTAAGTCTATGAAGTGAGTTATACCGCAAGCGAATTCCTGGAGAAATTGCACCGCCTTTATAGGATTTGTGTTTATCTATATGATCATAGGTTATACAAGTACCTATATCTATAATAAGACCATTTTTAGACGGGTATCTTTCTACAAAGCCAGCTACTAGAGCTATTCTATCTACCCCTAAGGTTTCTGGCGTTTGATAATCATTTTTAAATGGAAGTTTTGTTGTATGGTCTAAAATAACCGTAGGAAAACGAAGTTGTACAGATCTAGATTGTGCTTCTGTGAGCTTTCCTACAGAAGAAATGATTGCTTTTTTAATGGGGTATATCGCTACAAAATCTCCCAGAGCATCTATAAACTGATCAAGAATTATGACTTTTTTTGCAATCATAACCTCTTTATCAAAAACAGCTACTTTGACCCTAGTATTTCCTACATCTATAATGAGTTGCATACCTAATAATAAGTGCCCAAAAATACAAATTGAAAAATACCAGCCTGTTAATGGAATGGTAAAAGACGACCCTCTTTTGAAAAATCATCTAGTTATTCACAAAAAAATTGTGTTGTTCACCGAAATTTTAAGCAATTATTATGATCGCTGGTGATTTTTTGTACTTTTATAAACAGTAGTCGACAACTTATTGACAAAAAATAACTTAAAATATTCGTAATAAACCAAATAGGGGGGAATTTTGCCTAATTATTAATTATTAAACCCCATTTGATTATGAAAAAAGTAGTTTTAGCTGCTGTATTTGCAGTAGCCGTTTTTGCAGTAAGTAGTACTGTTAATGCAACCCCAAATGAAACAAACATCGACAAGGACAAATATGAGATCCCGCCGAACGGGTAGGAAACGTCAATTTTTTATTGGAGGTGTGATCGCATTGTTACTTGCTATCACACCTTTTATATTTTATCTATATAAATTTGCCCCAGATGATTCCAAGGTATGGGAAACTGCGATTTTTACTTTTGAAAGTAAAGGATTTAGTAATGTTCAAAACTTCATTCACGCATTATTTACAAAAATCACATTTATTGTAATTACCACCTTATGGTTTATCACTTCTAAAGATTGGTGGAAATGGGCCATTCTTATCCCACTCACCATGTTTCTTTTTCAATTCTTAGGCGTTATTAATTATCAAATATCGTATATCGATGATTTTGACTTCTGGTATGCCTTAATCATCATTGCCCCTATTTTGATGTTTATCATATGGATAGGCTATGAGCTTAATAAAACCATTGGAGATATAGATCTTAGAGAAGAGATCGAAGAAGAGCTGGAGAGTTATCGGTAGGTGATCATAAGTAAAAATTATTTAATTTTAATGAAAGCCGCATAGATAATTACGCTTTCGCTAAAAAACCTTATTATAATTAGGAGTAGCTATTTATTCTCAAGTAAATGTAAATTATTAGAAATAATTCCATCAACGCCCATCTTAATTGCATCTTCAGAATCTTCTTTAGTATTTACAGTCCAAACTAATACTTTTACTCCTTTTGATTGAATTCTTGACACAAGATCTTTTGAAGTAGATTCAAAACCTATCGCTGCATAATCTGTCTTTGTTTCCATAATAAAAGATTCTACAGACAATGGAAAACACTCAAACATCACGCAAGTTTTAACACTTTTGTCATATATCTTCAAATTCAAAATTTGTTCATGAAAAAAAGAGCCAATAATAATTTTTTTGACATCTAAAAACTCTCTTACAATATTATATACTTGAATAGATGTATTCGGATTCTTTAACTCGATAATTACCTTTGAATACTGCTTAGATTGATATTCACAAAACTCTTTCAAAGAAAGAATCCGTTCACCATTATTCAAGAGATATTTACTCTGTAACTGATTAAGAGTAAAATCCTGAACCTTTCCTACTCCGTTAGTGCATCTATCAATTTTATAATCATGAAATACAATAAACTCATTATCTCTAGTAATCTGAATATCTAGCTCAATAATATCAGCTCCCATTTTATTAGCAAGTTTGAAAGATGAGAGAGAATTTTCTAATTCTAAACCGGAAGCGCCTCTATGTGCAATTCTAAGATAATTTTTCATTTTTTTAAGTTATAAACTAATGTTGAAGAGTTCCAAAAGTGAGAGAACCAAGATTTATACATATTGAAGTAATGACTATTCAGTTTGGATGTATTATCTAACTCCATATAAATATAAGGAAATAACCCCCCTCTTAGTTTTCCATTAATAATTTCTGTATAACTTAAAAAAAGATGTTTATCATTCAAAATAAACCCATGAAATACAGGAGGAATATCATAGGATTTAACTTCTATATTTACTTGTTCTATATTAAGAAAGTTTAATTTTTTTATTTCTTCTAATCTACTTTTTACTGTTATAGATTTAAGGTCACTCTCTCCATCAATCAATGATTTAATATTATCTGAATCTGGATTTATAATTAAAGCTTTATATTCAATAAAAACTTTAGAAAAACATTCGTCAGGCAATATTGAATTATTCAACCAAGGTACTACCGTCTCTAAATCTAATCCAAAGTTTAAAACACTAATTTTTTCAGATCTACATGATTCTTTAAGTATTTCTGTGATTTTAGGTAATGTTTCATATACATTCTGAAGGAACTCATCATTACCACTAAATAATTTACTTACTTCTTGATACTCACTTTTTAACTTTTCATACTTATCATTTGCGGATTTAGTTAATAAAAGTTGCCTTTTTGCAATTCTCTCTTTTCTAATTGCAAAGATTACAGAAACTGAAGAAATAATAATAAGAACAAAAGGTGCGACAGTAATTAAGTCCATAAAATATTATTGTTTAATTAAATTTAGTTTGAATACGTCTTTAGGATTTTCGTTATTACGAACCAAACTCATTACAGCATAAGCAACTCTATTTATACCTATCCTAAAATATCTCATAATCAAAATATTACAAACTAAAATAACTTATTACATATTTGAATGATTACGGAAAACCGTAATCAGAAAAAAAAATGAACAAATTCTCCTATAAAAAATGAAATTTGTTTAGGTTATCACATTTAACTCAAAAATAGCCTAACTATTTAATCAATTGATTAAAAGATAATTACCATCAATTTTAATGTAGTTTCCTAATGTTATCTTGTAGAAGCCTTTCGATGAAAGAAATATACCTTTCCAAATATATTCTTGTTTTTTATTATCAGCTTTCCTATATATAGAGACTTCTCATAAATAGCGCTGTTATGAAACCTCATCAATCTTCTTTACTTTCTTCTTCTTTTTTTTTACGACGTTTTCCATAAAGGAAAGTCAGAAAAGGAATTACAATCGTACCTATTGTCCATTCTGTATCTTCTATGAATCTAGTTCGTAAGTTTGCAAAAAATCGTGAAGATTTGATTTTGACCTTTATATTATATGACTTAGATAATTTATAATTTGAAACATTATTTTCATCTAAATAAAATACAGTTAGAATAAGTTTTTGATGTGGCTCAGTATCTATTGGTGTTACTTCCCAATGCCATCCTTCCATATTTGCTTCTACTCTTTGTTTGTCAGAAGTATGTATTTTTTTAATTTCAAAACCTTTGTTCTTAGCCTTATCTAAACTTAATTCAACTAAATTATAGTATTGTATTTGGCGCACGAGAATTGAATCATTCTGTAATTTATTTACATCTACTGTTTCATCTAATGTTTTTATTTTATTTATCAGTAATAATTTTGCCTCTTCATTTGATATAACGTCAGCTATTAAACCAACAACACTATAAGGCCTCTGATATTCCATTTCTTTTGGACAATAAAAAGCCACTCTTCCTTCACTCAAACTAAAATTTATTTTACTCTCATCTTTATTAGACATTGCTGAATCCAACATCTTTTGTTGCAATGATATTTCTTTCGATAAGTTTGAATTTAATAAATGTAGTTCTCTATTCAATCCACGTAAACTATCTTGAGAAGAATATAATCTTTGATAATTTTCATTCATTTCCAATATGACTTGCTCTTCCTCTTTGAGGTTATTTTCGAGCATTGTTATTTCAGACACAATTGAGTTATTTTGATTCTCTAAAGCCATATTTGTATGAATAAGAGAATCTATTTTTTTTATTGTAAGAGTATGAGTCAAATCAGTTTCACCAAGATTTAATTGGCAATTTCTTAGCTCTTCTTCAAGTTTCAGTGCAGTTATTTTTGGAGCGCACCCAAATATTATAAACATTATAGAGAGTAGTAAAACACGAAATAAAGACTTTATAAATACCATAACATATACCACTTTAATTAAAAAACCCTAACTGTAATCTCTATACCAATTTATGATATTAACATTACACTTAGGGATAAAATAAAGATACTAATTAATTGATAATATGCAAATTACCTATAATTACTCATAAATTTTAATAGATTCATACACTTACTATTCGACGAAAGAAATATACCAACACCCCTTCATATTTTACCCTTTGATATATTATATAACCCCCTTAGTGCTCGTTTGTAACGAGTGTTTAATATTATTTTATTCTAAAAACGCCATTGAATCAATTTCAAAAGCAATACCTGAGTTCTCAGCAATATTTCTAGCTTTACTTATAGACATTCCATAGCGAATTATTGTTTTGATTATTACTGTCGTAGTAATTGTAAATGCTAACTCCAAATTCTTGTAATTCTTTATCTCCACTATACTTTCACCAAAAAAAATAACATTTAGTAAATCATCCTCGGGGCGAGCCTTGAGGCATTACATTAGAAAAGATTCAATAAACAAAACCAGCCAAGAAGCCTTGACTGGTTTTATGGATGAAATGCTTTGGGGCAAATGGGAATCACCTGATCACTGCTTTTCCTTTTTCATTAATTCCGCTCAAAGGTCAATATATCAGTGCCTCCATTACCACCACTGATATCAATTAAGTCAATAACAGTATCTGAGATTGAATTAATGTCCCAGTCGTCATTCAAATCTTCAAAATCATTGCTTTCAGGAACTGGGAAAAAGATGTTGAAATCTACATCACTACTGCTATCACCATCGTCATCACTACTGTCACTGCTACTGTTACTATCATCAGTTACTGACCAACTCCCTGTTATGGTATTGTTACCATTGGTAACTGTCAACGTCCCATTACTAGCAAATGCGAATACATATCCATTAAAATCCGAAGTTTCATCCTGTCCGGAATCGTTGAAATTTGTAATTCGCCAGGTGCCATTTTGAGCAGTACTTTGTGCTTCTTCTACCTGAGCGGTACTGCTTTGAGAGTCATTATTACTATCATCTGTTGAGCAGCCGATAATTATCATTAGCCCTATTACTAAAATAATCCTATATACTTTTAAATGCTTCATCTTTTTTAATTTATAGTTTTTGTAAAGTTAAAGTGTCTATTCCACCATTTCCACCACTTACATCCTGAATTGTAACTTCATCAGGAGAGACGGAGATGACATCCCAATCATCATCATTAAACTCATCAAATGGGGCATCTGTTCCAAAATTCAGCGCCATTTGATTACCTCCACTAAATACCATCCAAGTTCCATTATTCATGTTACTTCCATTTGATGCTGTTACTGTTCCATTACTTTCAAAGTCAATCTCATATCCATTATAGATAGCTGTTTGATCGTCATTGTCTTCTGTATAAGAGGCAACAAACCATATTCCATCGGCTAGAATTGCCTCCAAATCATCTCCTCCCATACCTCCGTCAAAAGGGGTCCTTCCAAAGGTTAGTAAATCTTCGGTACCATCTCCGCTAATATCGCGAAGTCGTATTATCTCATCTGTCACTTCAATTACATCCCAATCTTCTTGAAGCTCATCTAGTGGAATGCCAGTTCCGAAATTTAGAATTAATTCTAAATCGGTTTCATCTCCAAAACCGGTTGACCAGTTCCCATTAGTGGTACCATTGTCGTCTGTGGCTGTAGCAGTATTATCTGTAGCAAAGTTGAACACGTAATCTGCAAAATCGGCAGTTTCATCTACATCATCAAAAAATAGATTAACGTACCAATCTCCAGTTGTTAGGGCGTTTACAAGAACTGAGTCATCCACATCTCCACCGTCATCCGTGGCGCAGTCACTTTCAAAGCGTAAGCGATCATCGCCAATTCTTAGATCAACTTTGACTTCTCCGGTTTCTTCTTCTATTTCATGTAGTGTCCAGCTATCATTAAACTCAGGTAAATCTGGAATATCTATATCTACTGTTATATTACCTGTAGTTCCAGAAGCCTCCCAAGTTCCCATACTTACATTTCCATTTTCACTAGCCGTAATCATACCGTCAGAGGAGAATGAGAATATGTAATTGCTGAATTGATCTTCTAAATCCTCATCATCACGCTCTAATTTATCGACTGTCCATTCGGCGCACTCTGTAAATATCGCATCAAGGTCGCTTGTAGAACAAGATTCACAATCATCATCATCAAAATCATTGTCATCATCTTCATCACAGGAATCATCTGCATTTTCGATTGCCGTAATAAGTTCTTGAATACTGTTAACACTTACAGTTGTCCCATCTGCTAGAATTAAGATGATGGGGAATTCAATAGTCACGGCAACAAAATCATCTAAATTTTCGATAAAATCAAACATTTCCTCATCATTATTGATAGTAATGGTATCGATAAGCTCATTATTTTCATCAAAAACAGAAGCTGTTATCGGATATTGAAAATCAATACATTCTATGTCATCATCGTTTTCATTTTCTCCTACACAATCAGTGGCTAATGCCGCTAATTCTTCATCAGAATTTACAGTAACTGTAGAAAAATCAGGCAAAATAACAATTACGGGATAGCTAATTTCTACGCTATCCACATCATCGTCAAAAAGGTCGAGAATATCTTCAATTTCTTCATAACCATCTTCATCATCAATGGTTATCTCAATTCCATTAACAATAACAGTAACAGGAAGCTGAATGCTCAAACAACTGGCATTATCAATGATATTATCAGGTGAGCCGTCATTTTGAGTGGTTCGACTAATTAAATTAGCAACGGTTGAATTAGCAGTTATGGCTTCTTCAATCGGAGGATCAATAAAAGCGTCATCTTCTGTGCGACAAGAAACAAGGAGTACAAGTCCAAGTAATAGTACGAAAGTAGCTTTGATAATTTTCATAATAATAAAATTTTGTTCGTATTTCGATTGATTTTAGAGATTGTCAAGCATTTTAAATGCTGATTATTCTTCTCTAAGTTTACTACTAAAACAACTCACTTTTTAAATGTCCCGAAAAAATATAAAACTTTTTTTCGATATATTTAATAACCCAATATGCAAGCCATTGTCTAAAAAATTACATCAGAATATATGCGATAAATCGCTTTTTTCTAGGTTGTACGAAAAGTATGCCCAAGGGCTTAGCGATATACTGTATTATAAATATGGAGGATTACTCAATCCATCTGATAAGGTCCAAGACGCTTTTATTAAGATGTGGGAGAATTGTGCAAAAGTAGCACCCGAAGCAGCAAAATCCTATCTCTATACCATTGCAAATAATTTAATGCTAAATGAGACAAAACACCAGAAGGTAAAACTTAATTATAGGAAAGTCACATTTAAGGATTATACCAATGAATCTCCTGAATTTTTGATGCGAAAAGACCAGTTTTTAGAGCAATATGAAAAAGTATTATCAAGTTTAAAACCTGAACACCGAGAAGCATTTATATTGAGTAAAGTCGAAGGAAAAACACATAAAGAGATTGCAGAATTAACAGGAGTTACTAAAAAGGTGGCAGAGCACCGTATTTATGCCGCTTTTGCAATGCTGAAAACACAGCTTGATGGATTTAAATTAAAATAAGTTTGGGACAATGAGCAAGTAAGTTGTTTTAATACTATAAAATGGATTGAATGGATAAAGAGTACTTAATGAAAAAACGATTGAATAACGAACTTACTCCTCAGGAGCAAGAGGTTTATGATGCGTTTGATGATGTTGATTTGATCGAAGAGATTCTTGAAGAAGCCGTACGTTTTAAAGGTCAGAATCCGTCAAAAGTACTACCCTTTGAAGCATTAGATGAACAGCTAACACAAAAATTAAATCCTAAAATTAACTGGTTTAGAATGGCATCGCGTATTGCAGCGGTATTTGTTGTTGGCTTTGGACTCTATTATCTTTTTGGACAAAGCCCCTATGAAACTTATAATACTGATATAGCGGAAAAACAGTTGATTGAGCTTCCAGATCATTCTGAAGTTACATTGAACGGTGATTCCGAGCTCCGATATAACGAGAAGGAATGGGATACGCAGAGAAGCGTTGAGTTAAAAGGAGAAGCCTTTTTTGATGTTGCTAAAGGGAAACGATTTGATGTAGAGACTTCTTATGGAACCATAAGGGTATTAGGAACGGAATTCAATGTGACTTCTCGTGATAGCATTTTTAGTGTTTCCTGCTATGAAGGTCTCGTGCAAGTAGTACATAACAATATCACCACAAAATTGCCCGCTGGAAAAGCCTATTATTTCTCTAACAATGATCCCCAAGTTGTTGATATAGTGCTGGCACAGCCTGAATGGCTGCAACAATTAAGTGCGTTTGAAGAAATACCGATAGCCCAGGTATTTGAAGCACTAGAAAAGCAATATGATATAGAGGTTTTATACAATGAAATTGATGCTTCTATCAAATTCTCAGGAGCATTTGAACACAATAACTTAGAGAATGCTTTAAAGGAAATTACGCAAGCTCTCAATTTGACCTACACGTTTAATACAGAAACTTCGGTCCTTATAAGAGATGCGAAATAAGCGTTATTCATATACCCTATTTTTAATTGCTGTTTTTTGGAGTGTCTTATTTCACGGACAGAATGCTCAGGAAAAGGTACCTATTAAACAAGTATTGGATGCACTCTCCAAAAAGCATCAGGTTCGGTTTAACTATCAGAGTGATTTAATCAGTGATATTTATGTTCTCCCGACTACTTCAGAAGATAATCTAAACAAAGCGCTTAAACGTTTAGAATCCGAAACAAACTTGCGATTTTTCAGAGTGAGTGCATTGGTCATTACGATCACCAGAACTTTTGAGATTTGTGGATATCTTCAGAATGTAATGTCTCAACAACCGCTTGCAGATGCTACCATTCAATCCAATGCATCAAATACCATTAGCGATGCTAGAGGTTATTTTAAAATAATAGTAGGAAGCCTCGATGAAATCATTCAAATTCGGTATTTGGGATTTAAGCCTATTAAGAGAGTCGCGCGTTTTTTTACAAAAAATCAGTGTGATACTATACCAATGTACGAAGAGCAAGAAACTATAACAGGTATTGTTCTCAAAGGATATATTGTTAGAGGTATTGATAAAAAAGAAGATGGGTCAACGGGTATTGATTTTTCCCGATTTACAACCTTACCAGGTCTAATCGAAACGGATGTTCTACAAACCGTTCAGGCACTTCCTGGGATTCAGAGTATAGATGAAACGGTTTCCAATATCAATATTCGGGGAGGATCTAACGATCAAAATCTCATTCTTTGGGATGGTATAAAAATGTATCAATCCGGGCACTTTTTTGGACTCATCTCTAGCTTTAATCCTCAAATAACGCAGAAGGTTACAGTCGTCACTAATGGTGCCGAAGCCTCGTTGACTGATGGTGTTTCAGGCACTATTGATTTACGAACAGACGAGCAGTTACAGTCTCGTTTCAAAGGAAGTGCAGGGTCTAATTTTATTAGTGCAGACGCATTTGCAGATATTCCTTTAGGGGAAAAATCTTCAATACAAATAGCAGGAAGAAGGTCTATTGATGATCTGGTACGAACACCCACTTTTGACGTTTTTTTTGATCGCGTCACGCAGGAAACCGAGATTGCCGAAAATGAGCAGAGTGTTATTAATTCAAACCAAAGCTTCTCTTTCTTCGATGCGTCTTTTCGATGGCTATATAAACCAACAGAAGATGATAATATACGTTTAAATTTTATTGTGGTTAACAATGACCTAACCTTTGATGAAACAGCTTCTTTAGAAGGAATTACAGAAACCAGAGAAAGTAGCTTGTCTCAAAATAGTATAGCAGCGGGGCTTTATTACGATAGACGATGGAATTTCAGGTTTTCGACTCAAATTAGTGTGTACAATACAGATTACAGGTTGCAAGGGATAAATGCCAATGTACTCGAACAACAACGTTTTTTACAGGAAAATATCGTTTCGGAAACTGGCGCTAAAATTAATGCAGACTATAACCTAGATGTTGCTCAAGTTTCTTTAGGATATCAGTTTACAGAGTCTGAAATTACTAATCTTAATGATATTGATGTGCCCCGTTTTTTACGACGTGACTCCGAAGTACTCCGAGAACACGCAGTTTTTGTACAAGCGTTTTATCAAGACGACAGAGGGTTTTCAATAAAGCCTGGCTTACGTACTAATTATATAGGAGAGTTTGATACGGTTTTAGTAGAACCAAGACTTAGTATAAACAAAGCGATAGGGGAGCATTTTCAAGTGGAGGTTTTAGGAGAGTTTAAGCATCAAAATACATCACAAATCATAAATTTTCAAAATGATTTTTTAGGTGTTGAACGAAGAAGATGGCAACTCACCGATAATGACAGCATTCCTATTTTGGAAAGCAAACAAGCCTCCTTAGGAACACGATATGCTAAAGACGGTTGGCTTGTTGATGCAACGGTTTACTATAAGACAGTAGATGGGATTACTGCACAGAGCCAGGGATTTACTACAAAATTTGAATTTGCGAAGGCTACAGGAAGCTATGAAGTTACGGGTATCGATTTCTTACTACGAAAACAACTGAAAAATCTGAGCAGTTGGTTGAGCTATTCCTATATGGTCAATGAATATACCTTTGAGAGTCTTGAAGATGTCTCATTTCCCAGTAATTTTGATAATATGCATTCTATTACGGTTGGAACCTCCTATTCTTACGATAAACTACGTATCGCAGCAGGACTTAATTATAGGACTGGAAAACCAACTTCCATACCTCTTGCGGGCAGTGAAGTAGTTGATGATGAAATTAATTTTGGATTAGCCAATAGCGTAAGAATCGCAAACTTTTTTAGAGTAGATGCTTCCTTACTTTACAAATGGCCTATCTCTAAGAAATTATATACTGAGATAGGTGCTTCTGTTTGGAATGTTTTAGACAGAGAGAATACGATTAATAATTTCTTCCGTTTAGGGGAAGATGATATACCTACTCAATTTTCACGTTTTTCTTTGGGAACAACTGCCAATGCTGTTGTGAGGGTTTATTTTTAGATTAGATACGTTATGTCCTATATGTTTATACAAACTTTGGATATTATTTTACACTAAACTTTATAAAAATATGGTTAATAACGCTAGTAGTAGTAGTAGTAGTAGTATTTTATTCATACTTACTAATTTTAATAATGTCTCCCGTTTTTTCCAGGCGTATTTATATCATAAATATATCAATGAACGATAAAAACCAATATCCATATCTTAATCTAACTATTTTCCATTTA
Source organism: uncultured Dokdonia sp. (assembly GCA_947503305.1). Taxonomy (GTDB): domain Bacteria; phylum Bacteroidota; class Bacteroidia; order Flavobacteriales; family Flavobacteriaceae; genus Dokdonia. The sequence goes on along the minus strand of CANNDF010000002.1, from coordinate 110,902 downwards.
TTTATATTCATGTCTTAGTACATGACTTTTTTATTACACTACCCAAATCAGAAACTGTTAAAATTGATAAAAACAAAAAACCCGAAACAATTGTTTCGGGTTTTTATGTGGTACCTCCAGGAATCGAACCAGGGACACACGGATTTTCAGTCCGTTGCTCTACCAACTGAGCTAAGGTACCTCGCTAATGCGGGTGCAAATATAAAACCTTATTTAAATATGGACAACATCTTTTTAAGAAAAAAACGCAAAAGAATAAAAGCTATAAAATTATATCCCTTTTATCACTTCATTATCAAAGAAATTAAAAATGCACAAAACTTTTTTCTGTTAAAAATCGTATGTTCCCTGTAAGGAATTGGACAGAATTACGATTAACTATATCTTTAGACCGTAACAAAATAATTGCAAAAATGGCAGACTCATATTATGATCCTAAGGATTTACGGAAATTTGGAAAAATTACAGAATGGAGTGAGGAGCTAGGAACAAAATTCTTTGATTACTATGGAAAAGTATTTGAAGAAGGCGCACTTACTGCTCGTGAAAAATCATTAATTGCACTCGCCGTCTCACATACAGAACAATGCCCATACTGTATTGATTCGTATACCAAAGATGGTTTGCAAAAAGGAATCACAAAAGAAGAGATGATGGAAGCTGTACATGTAGGTGCTGCCATTAAGAGTGGTGCTACTTTAGTACACGGTGTTATGATGATGAATAAAGTAAATAAATTAGACGGATAGATATACGCTTTCGCGAAAGCGTACGTATCAATAAAAAATACCCACTGTAAAGTGGATTAATTATGGCCACAAAATCGCTTAAAAAAACGGGGAACGAACTTGCCGATGCAAATAGACAGTTAGAAATACTCTCTAATGGCATTTTCAAAAATGGCGAGCTTCCTACCTTTGCCGATAAAATAAAAGAAACACAACAGTTTCCCTTACGTCCTCGAAAATTAGAAATCCTACAAATTAATGTAGGCTATATGTGTAATCAAGTATGTGATCACTGTCATGTAGATGCGGGGCCAGATCGTAAAGAGATCATGACATGGGAAACTATGGAATTATGTCTAGAAGTAATACGTAATACAGGAGCACATACACTAGATCTCACTGGAGGAGCTCCAGAAATGAATCCAAACTTCAGAAGGTTTGTAGAAGAGGCTAGTAAAGCTGGAATTAAAGACTTTATTGTACGTAGTAATCTTACGATTATAAGAGCCAATAAAAAATACTACGACTTACCAGAATTTTTCAAAAAGCACAATGTACATGTGATCTCTTCCATGCCACACTGGACCAAAGGAAAGACAGATAAACAACGTGGCGATGGTGTTTTTGATAAGTCTATCAAAGCACTCCAAGAATTAAATGCAGTAGGTTACGGAATGCCTGATAGTGAATTGCGCTTGGATCTTGTTTACAATCCTTCGGGAGCATTTTTACCTGGAGATCAGGCCAGTATGGAAAAAGATTTCAAAAAAGCACTGATGGAAGATTTTGGAATACAATTCCATAATCTGTTTGCAATTACAAATTTACCAATTGCCAGATTTTTGGATTATCTTATAGCCTCAGAAAATTATGAAGATTATATGTATCAACTTGTAGATGCCTACAATCCTATGGCTGTAGCAAATGTAATGTGTACAAATACGATCTCTATAAGTTGGGATGGATGGTTATATGACTGTGATTTTAATCAAATGCTTGGATTAAAAGTAAATTCAAAGATTAAACATATCGCAAATTATAATGAAGAAATTATTAATAATCGTAATATCGTAATATCACAGCATTGCTATGGATGTACTGCCGGAGCTGGTAGTAGTTGTCAAGGTACGGTTGCTTAAAAAATGAAACAAGGTAAAACTGCTATATTAGTTTTTGCACAATCTGCTTTCAAGGAAGCGATCACTAAGCCTATCCCTAATGCAGAAAAGCTATTTACACAGTTAAATACTCATACCCTCTCTATTGTAAAGAAAACAGCGCTGCCCTATTTTCATATTTCTGAAAATGAACAATATGGAGAAACGTTTGGCCAGCGACTCACAAATGCTATACAATATGTATATCTTCAAGGATATGAAAATGTAATTACTATTGGTAATGACACTCCCCATTTACAAGCGAGTGATATACGTAACACTGCACAATTATTAGAAGAAAACTCACTTATTTTAGGCCCGTCAAAAGATGGAGGGTTCTATCTTATGGGAATACATAATTCTCAATTTGATCCTACCACTTTTGAGCAATTACCCTGGCAAACCCATGAACTTGCGCAACAATTCATAAAAAATATTTCTACTACTTCAGAAGCAAATAAGAAACCTAAATTCTTGCTTCTTAAATCGCTATCCGATATTGATGTAATCTACGATATCGATAGGATTCTTAACGAAAGGCTATTTATTACCTATACACTTAGGGAAATATTAGAAACACTAGTATCAAAAGTCAAAACGAATCTTACTACGATACAGAATTACATCAATATACTCTTTTTTAAACTTCATTTTAATAAAGGTTCTCCTTTAGTAAAGTATTCTTGATATCTACCTACAAGAATACATAATGTGCATTGCACATATATCCGGTCGACAATAATTAATTATACAAATTACATTCCTCATCTAAAAAAAGGAATGCTAGAGGTTTAACATATGTACTGATGAAGGCATACTTCTCTATTTTACTATTTATCTCTTTTCCTGTTTTATCTCAGGAAACTGTGGATGCGCTGTTAAAAGAATACAATACGCAAAGCGTGCCTTATATTTCTGTAAATAAGCTATATAATCACCTCAAAGATTATATAGTATTGGACACTCGAAAAAAAGAAGAATATGACGTGAGTCATATCCCTACTGCCATATGGAGTGGGGAAAACCCAAATACTTCTTTTGAAAGTTTATATCCAGAAAAAAACAAACCTATAGTAGTCTATTGCTCAATAGGGATACGCTCTGAAGATTTTGGCGAGCGTTTACAGGAACAGGGGTATACCAATGTACACAACCTATACGGAAGTATTTTCGCATGGAAAGATAATGGGTATCCAGTACTCAACGCTCAAAATAAACCTACAGATAGTGTTCATGTATTTAGTAAAGAATGGAAAAAGTACATACGTACAGGAATAAAAGTATACAACAACTAACCTATTTATATATAAATGAGTAAAAAAAATCAAGATAATCTACTCCTTATTTTTACACGAAATCCTGAGTTAGGAAAAGTAAAATCAAGACTTGCTAAAAGTATCGGGCAAAAAAATGCCTTAGATATATACATAAAATTACTACAACACACTCATGATGTAGTAATACAGAATAACGCCACAAAGCGTGTAGGATACTCTGAAACTATAGGAGAACATGATATTTGGGAAGGCACCCTTTTTGAAAAGTTTGCACAAGAAGGTGAAGATTTAGGACAACGTATAGAAAATGCGTTCAGACAAGCCTTTTCTGACGGATATAAAAAAGTGATTATCATTGGGAGTGATCTTTATGACCTAAGACCATACCATATAGACCAAGCCTTTACGGCGCTATCACAAGCTGATACTGTAATAGGACCAGCAAAAGATGGAGGATATTATTTACTGGGTATGACTACTATGATTCCTGGCGTATTTAAAAATAAAAAGTGGGGAGAAGATTCTGTTTTAAAAGACACTTTAAAAGATTTAGAATCATTTTCTGTAGAGGTATTAGAAGAACTTAATGATATCGATCATGTAGAAGACTTAAGACCTTACCCAGAGTTTAATATATACACACCTATAAGAAGTGCCAAAATAACCAGCTAATTATGATAAAAATTATTACCGAAACCACAGAGTATTTACAAAAAAAAGGAATAGATGCCCCAGAAATAGGTATCATTTTAGGTACAGGACTCGGCCAGCTTATAGATAAAATAACAATCCTTAAGGAGGTGAGCTATAATCATATTCCAAATTTCCCTACGGCAACTGTAGAGTTTCATACAGGAAAATTAATCTATGGAACATTGGAGGGAAAAAAAGTTATTGTAATGCAAGGTCGTTTTCATTTATATGAAGGATATTCTCTTACAGACGTTACCTTTCCTGTACGCATTATGCATGCATTAGGGATCAAACATCTTCTCGTATCCAATGCCGCAGGAGCCATTAACCTCAACTTCAAAAAAGGAGAATTAATGCTTATAGATGATCATATTAATTTACAAGGAGGTTCTCCTCTAGCTTTTAAAGGAGTCGATAAATTGGGAGAGCGTTTTACAGACATGAGTGCTCCTTATGATGCAACATTAAACAATCGATTAGAAAGTATTGCCTCTACAGAAGGAATTCATCTTCACAAAGGAGTATATGCATCAGTAGTAGGACCACAACTTGAAACGAGGGCAGAATATCGATATCTCAAAATTATAGGAGCAGATGCTGTTGGAATGAGTACTGTACCAGAAATCATTGTGGCAAATCATTTAAAATTACCTGTGATTGCTGTATCCGTACTTACAGACGAATGCGATCCTGATCATTTAGAACCTGTAAACATTCCAGAAATTATTGCAATGGCCGCCAAGGCTGAACCAAAAATGATTACACTTTTTTCAGAATTAATAAAAACATTATAAAAATGGGCAAATAACAATAAGTATTTGTTAAGCCCCCCTAACAATTTAAATAAAAACTATGAGTTACTTAGATGCCACAGTAGATGTATATAAAGAAGCTGCCTTAACACCAGATGTAGGGCTTTGTTGTACCACCAATCCTATATGGGAACTTCCTGGACTTAAAATACCAAGAATCATGCAAGAAATGAATTATGGTTGTGGGAGTACTGTAAATGCAAGAGATCTTACTAATGAGCCTAAAATGCTATATGTAGGTGTAGGAGGCGGTATGGAATTATTACAGTTTTCATACTTCAATCGTACTAAAGGAGGTGTTGTAGGTGTAGATGTCGTTGATGAGATGTTAGAAGCATCTCGTAAAAACTTCATCGAAGCCGAAGAAATGAATCCTTGGTTCAAAAGTGAGTTTGTAGACCTTAAAAAAGGAGACGCTCTCAACCTTCCTGTAGAGGACAACTCTATAGATGTAGCCGCTCAAAATTGCTTGTTCAATATTTTCAAAGCAGAAGACCTTAAAAGAGCTATAGAAGAGATGTACCGTGTACTTAAACCTCATGGCCGTCTTGTAATGAGTGATCCAACCTGTGAACAACCTATGAATGAGACTTTACGCAATGATGATCGATTACGCGCTTTATGTTTAAGTGGGAGTTTGCCTATAAACGAATATGTAAAAGCGCTCACAGATGTAGGGTTTGGAACTATTGAAATACGTGCCCGCAAGCCATATCGTATTCTCAATCCGGAAAGTTATCCTACAGATGAACTTATATACATAGAGTCTATAGAAGTAGCAGCTATTAAAGACCCTATGCCTGAAGATGGGCCTTGTATTTTTACTGGAAAAGCAGCAATATATTATGGTAGTGAAGATTATTTTGATGATAAAAAGGGCCATGTTTTACTCAAAAATCAGCCATTGGCAATCTGTGATAAAACCGCAAAAGCAATTGCCGATTTAGGCCGTACTGATATTTTTATAAGTGAATCTACTTTTCATTATGATGGAGGAGGTTGTTGCTAAGCACAAACACTCCTGTCTACTCATAAGACAGATTCGTAAAAGCATATATTCTCAAATATATAAAAGGCACGACTGGTATCGTGCCTTTTGTTTTTAGTACTTTAGTACTGGCTATGACACCGCAAGAACTCAAACAAAAAGTCCCATTGCTGGAACTAGAATTAATTACAGAAATTCTAAAAAACAGTAGCATACTCAAAATACCAAAGGGACAAGAAGTTATTAAACAAGATGGGTATATCCCGGGAATCCCTATTGTATTGGAAGGACTCATAAATGTCTCTTCTCATCATGATGACAGATCGCTACTCCTTTATTATATCGAGCCTGGACAAAGTTGTATCATGTCCTTCAAAGCCTGTATGAATGGATTGCCCAGTCAAGTGTATGCCACCACTGAAGCTACCACTACAATCCTCTTACTTCCTAATGATAAAATTATTCAGTGGATACGCGCATATCCTGGCTTTAATACATTTATATATTCTCAATATGATGTGCGTTATGGAGCCTTATTAGATACTATTGAGCAAGTACTATTTCAAAATATAGAACAAAGACTTTATACCTATCTAAAAGAAAAAATGGCAATCACAGGGAATGAATTTCTAAAAATGACACATCAAGAAATTGCCGATGAATTAGGTACCGTTCGTGAGGTAATAAGCCGATCACTTAAAAAATTGGAAATCGAAAATAAAGTCATCCAATCATCTTTGGGTATAAAAATGCTATCGAGGTGACCAAAGTCACTGCATAACTATTTTTCTTCTCGCATCTTTACGGAGATGAAAACTAAAGCTGTTAAACTTTTTCTGGCATGTATCATTTGCGCACTCATTTTTGCAGCTTTATACTTCGTCATTGATCATTTTTAAAACTAATAAAACAGGCATATGAAAAAAAATGTAGGAACTATTGATAGAGTGATTCGACTAGTGGTATCTGTAATATTGGCGTATTTATACTTTTCTGATATCGTTACAGGTACATTGGGTATTGTTGTCCTTATAATTGCAGGTGTTTTTACACTTACATCTTTGGTAGGCACTTGTGCTATTTATGCACTAGTAGGGATGAGCACAGCTTCTAAAAAAGAAAATCCCTAATCAACTTCAATTTAGACAAGATTAGTCTTTTAAGCTATACTAAAAGTAACAAAACAAAGGGTGTTTTAAAAAACACACCCTTTGTTTTGTTACTGAATTCTTTAAAGGTTATCCTTTTCGCATATAAATATTACCAGACACGGTTTCCATAACAATAAGTTCATTGCCATTATTTATAACTCCTCTTATGGTATTAGATCCAGAAGACTTTCTTCCATTCTGATCAATATCCAAATCTGAATATATAGTTCCTGTAACCGTACGCACATCTATTTTTGCTTTATTCATCGTTACATCTACATCGCCACTTACTGTTTTTAATCGTAAGTCACCATTATATTTTTTAAGGGTAATATCACCAGATATCAACTCTGTACGTAACGTTCCATCAAATGTATTTGCCATAAGACTACCCGAAATACTTTTTACTCTTAAAGATGCATTTCTAGGGATCTTTACCACATAATCTATTTCTGTACTTGAATGATTATAATAATGATTATCACGGTTTCTCTTTTCCTGCTTCATTTTGAAGTAATCTCCAAAATCAGAATAGACCTTAAGTTCTCCTGAACTACGCTTGGTTTTAAGATCATAATATGTATTTCCTTCCCCATCATCTATATTTACAGATACTTCTATAGCAATTTGGTCTTTATCCCATTGCTCTACTTTTATATCATTTGCAAATTTGAAATTCAAAAAAATGGTTTCATTTTTTGATACAGTCTCTTGCTTCTCTACGAGTCGTTGTGATAGCATACTTGCGCTACAGAATAACACAAGCAGTATACTTATTAGATTTTTCATATCGATTATTTTTTAGATTATTCTTTCTTTCTCAAGTAAATATTTCCTACCGAAGAGCTTAAATGTACTTTTACCCCTCCATTATTAAGGGTGCCTTCTATTTTTCTAGTATTACCTACCACTCTTAAACCATCTTCTCGCGGTTTTTCAAGATCAAAATTACTATATACTGTACCCATGGTAGATTTTAAAATCACATTTGCTTTTACATTTGTAGGTAGGCTTACATCTACATCGCCTGTAGCTGTGCTTATAGAAATAGGGGCATTCTGACTGACACTGGAAAATATTACATCAATATTTCCAGTAGCGCTATTTGCTGTAATCGGTCCAGTAACATCTAATAATTGAATGCTTCCCACATTGGAGTTAATTTCAAGTTCAGAAGTAATCCCTTTGACCAAGGCACTTCCCAAGTTTCCACAATCTAAATGAAGGTCTATTGTACTTGGTACTGTAATGGTAAAAGGTTTACGCTGTGTAATAGGTTTTAAATCTTTTATACGCAGCACTTCACCATCGCGTTCTAAGTACATCCCCATTCCTGTATTATCCTCGCCCCCGGCATAAATTGCTTTTAGTCCTTTGGCTTTATCTTTTCTGCTGGTATCTTTTTCGTGAAAAAAATTATCCTCTTTTTCATGAAGAAAGTCATTCTCATCTTCGTCTTCAAAAAGAGATTTTTTACACCCTTCACAATGACTTCCCCACTGAAAGCTTACTTCATTTGCTGTTCCTGCAACCACAGTCATGTAAGTACTAGCTTCTATTTCTACTTTTTTAATTCCTTGAAGCGATTCTTTAAAAAATGCTTCTTGTGCATTTGTCGAGCAATTTAGCCCTAACAAAATTGCGATGCATATTACTATTTGTCTCATAATTATTGTTTTTTGATTTTAAATAAATTTTTGGATTCCCTTATTTACTTGCTCTTTTACATAATTTGGTGTTTCAGTTTGATCCAATAACTCTTGCATTGGAACAAGCGCGCGTTTATCCTGAACTTTTACCAAAAACTGTATCACAGCAATTTGAATGTTTGGGTTTTTTTCAATGGTTAGTGATTTTATAAATGCATCTTTGACATGCATATTTTCTGAATATTTTGAAAGTGCTTCTGCAGCTGCTATTCTGACATTAATATTTCCATCATAATGCAACCTATCTATAAGAGCGCTTAAAACCTTTGTTTCTGGCATTACTATTTCTTCCGAAAAATTTACAGCTTGAATACGTTTACTTGCAGATTTATTATCCAACATAGCAAGCATTACATTTTGTTTAAGCTCAGAAGTTTCTTCTTGTAGCACAGCTATTTGTGATGTGCTTTTTACGCTTTCGCGAAAGCTACCTAATGCATACCCCCCTATAAGTAATAATACAGATGCAGCTATTTGAAAAGCCGTTTTCCAGGGAAAAGTATTCTCATTTTGAATGGTAACAACCTTAGAACTCACAAGTTTTTCTTCTTCCAAAGACGCTAAGAAACCTTCACGCACTTTATCACTGGGCTGTTTTCTTTCTATAGCTTCGAATCCTCCTAGTATTTGTTTTAGAAATACGAGTTCTTGCTTGCAGTCTTCGCAATGATCTATATGCTTTTCAATATACTGAGCCTCTTCTATAGTAAGATCATCTTCGATATAAGCAATTAATTTATTTTCTATTTCTGAACACTTCATAACGTATTTTTTTCAAAGTATATGGTCTTCATTTTTTTTATAATCCGATGGACTCTTGTCTTAACAGCAATTTCATTACTCCCAATAACATCTGCAATCTGATGGTATTTCATCCCCTGAAAACGACTCATTATTATCAATTCTTTATCTCCTACTGGTAGCATATTTAATACTATACGTAACCTCCTTACTTCATTACTCAAATCTTCTTTACTTTCATCTTCGACCAGTACAAGATTCTCTAGGGTTACATTGGGTTTTTTCTTTTTAATATGATCTGAAAAAACATTGCGAGTAATTTTAAAAATCCAGGAAGAAAACTTCCCTCCTTTATAAGATGTACGATAGCGCATTGCTTTATAAAATACATTTTGAGTAAGGTCTTCACATACTGCCTCATCAGGTTCCATCTGGTATAAAAAATTATATATCCATTTGTGATACCGCTCAAAAAGTATTGCCATCGCGTCCAGGTTTCCTCCTGACACTTCCTGCATTATCTGTTCATCACTTCGTTGATTCAAAATCGTGTATTGATGGTTGGTTTTGTTATGAAGACCTTATCAAAATTAAAAGGTTACATCTATCTTTTATTTTTTTTACCTATGTATTCTAAAAGTAGCATAAATTTACTTGGGTCATTTTTTATAAGTAAATCTGAAAATGCATAGTTATCATAAAATAACATAGGTAACCCTTATATTGAAATAGAAAAAAACACCTCTTGAGAAAACCTCTTTTTACCCATATTCGTATATTTAGATGGTTATGAAAAAGTATATAGACATTTTTCTTAATTCCTATTCTGGATATTGGGATTATCTTAAAAATGAGATTTTATTCAACAGTGATTGGAACAATTACTTTTGGGGATTAGTGATCGTCTCTTTACTTGTATGGGCTTTAGAAATAGCGTTCCCGTGGCGTAAAGATCAGAGCATTTTCAGAAAAGATTTTTGGTTAGATACCTTCTATATGTTTTTTAATTTCTTTCTATTAAATCTTATCGTATTTATTGCATTATCAAATACTGTAGAGGCTTTATTCAATGATGGATTAGGAAGCATAGGCCTTTCCGTGAGTAGTTTCCAGTTATTTGATGTAGACAATCTTCCTTTTGGAATAAGTCTTATTGTCTTTTTTATCATCTCCGATTTTGCACAATGGAATGTCCATCGTTTTTTACATCGTGTCCCCTTTTTATGGAATTTTCATAAAGTACATCATTCTGTAAAAGAAATGGGATTTGCAGCTCAGTTACGTTATCACTGGATGGAACCTGTAGTTTATAAATCTATGCTTTATATCCCTCTAGCGATCATAGGAGGTTTTGATGTAGAACAGGTAGCTATTGTTCATTTTTTTGCATTGACCATAGGACACTTAAATCATGCAAACCTAGGTTGGGACTATGGGCTTTTAAAATATGTCTTTAATAATCCTAAAATGCATATATGGCATCATGCAAAAAAATTACCTGCATCTGTAAAGTATGGCGTAAATTTTGGACTTACTCTTAGTGTATGGGATTATCTTTTTGGCACTAGTCATATTCCGCATGATGGACGTGATATAGAACTAGGATTTCCTGGAGATGAAGAATTTCCAACAGACTTCCTAAGCCAAGAAGCACTCCCTCTAAAAGTAAAAAAATGAAATACATCGCAATAATTTCTATAGCTATACTCCTTACAGCATGTGGTGGAGGTAAAAAAATAGTGAGTACTCCTTCTACTCCAGAAACAGTTTCTGTTGTTGAAGAAAAAGTGATTACAAAAACCCCTGAGCGCACCGCACCCGAAGTAGAAACCGATATAATCCCTGCAGAAAAAGAAGAAAAAACACTTCCTGAAGTAACAGATACTAAAGAAGAAGTTGTCGCAGAAGTAGAAATTCCTCTAGAAGCGTTTGATCATAGTAATTACAATGAACTTCTCACTCAATATGTATCAAAAGAAGGGATTGTAAATTATGAAGGTTTTAAAAGCAATTGGGGAATACTCAGAAACTATATAAAAGCACTTGGAGAACAATTACCTGAAGATTCATGGAGTCAGGAAAATCAACTTGCGTACTGGATGAATGCATATAATGCAATGACTATTGATCTTATTTTACGTAATTACCCACTTTCTAGTATTAAAGACATCAAAAATCCTTGGGATCAACGTTTCTGGAAACTAGGTGAAAAATACTATAATCTCAATCAAATTGAACATCAGATTTTACGTAAAATGGGAGATGCCCGTATTCATTTTGGAATAAATTGTGCCTCTTTTTCATGCCCTCCATTACTCAATGAAGCCTTTACAGCTCAAAAAGTAGATGCACAATTAGATGATCTTGCAAGACGTTTTATAAATGACACACAACGTAATACCATTACCGCAAATAACATTCAAGTTTCAAAAATATTCAGTTGGTTTGCAAAAGATTTTAAAACAGATGGATCTTTGATTGATTTTTTAAATAAATATTCTGAAACTACCATTTCTCCAAAAGCCAAAAAGAAATACAAAGAGTACGATTGGACACTCAATAATTAAATAATGCCCCAAATATCCATTATCATACCTGTTTTAAATGAAGCCGCTACTATAGGCGCTTTACTAAAACACATAGAAAAGGTTTCTACTAGAAAACAACAAGTAGAGATCATAGTAGTAGATGGAGGCAGTATAGATGAGACTGTTACAATTGCAAAAAATGCAGGAGTTACTGTTATTGAAGCTCCAAAAGGAAGAGCTCGACAAATGAATGTCGGAGCTCGTGTTGCCGTTAATGATGTTCTATATTTCTTACATGCAGATAGTTTTCCTCCTAAAAACTATGACGCACTTATTTTAAATGAAATTTCAAAAGGAAATCAAGCAGGTTGTTTTCGCATGCGTTTTGATAGTAATCACTGGTGGTTACGCCTAGCTAGCTGGTTAACACAATTCTCATGGCGAGCTTGTAGAGGAGGAGATCAAAGTCAATTTATTACAAAAGCACTCTTTATAGAACTTGGCGGTTTTGATGAAAAATATACCATTTATGAGGATAATGATTTGATTAATAAATTATATGCTCGAAAACAATTTGTAGTTATCAATAAAAAACTGACGACTTCCTGTAGACTCTACAAGAAAAAGGGGGTCTGGAAACTTCAATATCATTATTGGACTATTTATGTAAAAAAATGGTTAGGTGCATCTGCAGAAGAGCTTCATGAATACTATAAAAAGAAAATTGCTTCTTAACAACACTTCTTTATCTTAGAGGTGTGGAAATTAAAGTAGTACTTCTTGTCATGTTACTCGCCATTGGTGCAATACAAGGTATTGTATATGGTATTGCTTTATGGAAAACAGCAACTATACACAGAGTAGCAAATCGCTTTTTAGCTACCATTCTCTTTTTCTTTTCGTATCGTCTTATCGTTGAAATATGTCATTTCTTTGGACTAGGCAGGTATGATGTATTCTACTACTTTTTTCTAGAAATGAATTGGATATACGGTGCACTTATTTACTTTTTTGTGCGTAGTTACACCCTTCCCAATTTTAAATGGAAACGAGGATATTGGATCCATTTTATACCTGTAATTATTGAGGTTTTATGGAGCTTTTTTATAAAAGCGCAGAATTTCTATTGGGATGGCACACGAGAAAGCCTTTCATGGTTAGGATATTATGGGTATATGGCATGGATGCACTACCCCACAATGTATATAATAAGTGGTGCGCTTATCCTATGGTATAGCTTTATCTCTTGGAAATTACTCAAAAACCCGCCTACACCAGAAGGGTATAAATTAATTCAAGGAAAACTTCAATGGATCAATCGTGTGGTAATTGCACTTGTTATTTTCTCAGTGATTTTTACACTCACTACAGCAATTGATTTTCTCTTTTTTGATTATGCTTTTAACTTTTTTGGGTATCCTATTTTTATCATTATGGCAGTTATCACCTATTGGTTAGGGCTTGAAGGATTTACGCGTCGTAAAGATCAGGCCTTTAAAGAAACCGTGGTACTTTCTGATGGAGAACGAGAACAACTAGAAAACATCGCAACACAACTTCAAAATGTAATGCTATCTCAAGCATTATATAAAGATCCAGAACTTACTTTGGGTACGCTTTCGCAAAAGCTAAACACAAAACCCTATCTTCTTACCAAAACACTAAATACTATTCTCAACAAAAAATTTACAGACTATATAAACGAGCTTCGTATCGAAGAAATAAAACGTTTATTACAGGATCCTAAAAATGAGAAATATACCCTTTTAGCACTCGCATATGACGCTGGCTTCAACTCTAAAGCTTCTTTTAATCGTGCTGTGAAGAAAATTACAGGAAATGCCCCCAGCGCCCTAAAATCAAAGCTTCCTTAGTATCATTTTTTTAAATGACACCTATACAAAGGTCTCAAATCTTAATTTGAGACGACTGGCGTATACATAAATTTCATATTTGTCTTGTCAAACCCAAAAACGGACAAAATGAAAAATATTTTTATTACTGTATTTCTCTTGCTATCATATATAAGCCAAGCTCAGGTAAATTATGGGACCCCTCCAGTAAATAGTTGCCCAGAGAAATTAGAAAACTTACCTCGATTGATTACTGTCAATCATTTTCCAAAAATCAATAACCCTATACAAATCAAAAAAAAGTACTATTGGAAACATGCCACCGCAATTCTTTGTCAAACAAGCGACATTACCGTTATAGAATATGGTGCATATCTATATTACAACAATCAATGGAATTTACGAAAATCATATCCCCTTAATGAGCTCGATAAAAATTTTGGAACCAAAAAGCAACAACTAGAACAAGGTGAACCCTATACATGGGCAAAAAACTGGCGTGTAGACAGTCGCCTTTTTGGAGGATGGGCCTTATGGTACTTTATAGGCACTACCCCAAGTGGAGAAACCATTTGTGGGTATGAAATGATACACACTACTGATAACCTTTTAAACTAAATACTCATGAAAAAAGCAATCACAATTCTAACTGTGTTAATAACACTTACATCCTGTGCTCAGGAAAGCAACACAAATCAAAAACTACAAACTTTACTATGGAGTGGAAAAGCAGCAGTAGGAACTTATGCCCCAGAAGGAACTCTCGCTATTAAAAACATACAATCCCAGGTACGTGAAAATAGTATTCAAAGCCTCGTTATTACCGTTGATATGAAATCACTTTATCAGGAAAATAGTCAATTGACAAAACATTTACGAGATAAAGACTTCTTTCATGTAAAAAAATATCCCGAAGCTATTTTTGAACTTACAGAACCTTTTATAATAGGAACCAGCACTTATTTAACTGGAAGAATGTCTATTAAAGACAAAAAGCAAACAGAAAAAATCGCAGTAGTTGCAACACTAGAAAACAAGAAAATTATCCTACGTTTTGATCACACTATGAATAGATTGGATTATGGCATTACATATAACTCTCCCTCTGTATTTGAAAAATTGAAAGAAAACGCAATTGCAGACAAAATTGTATTAAGAGGAACCATCCGTATTGAAATATAAATTTTTTGACCGAAAATCACTACTTTTAGTAAATTGTGATATAATATGCTTTCGCGAAAGCGTAATCTTGCAGAAGATATGAAAGTAGTTCCCCATGCATTTTATATGCACCCAGGTATAGAAAAAATACTCATAGACGGCAACTCTTGTGTCATTGCAAAACAAATAACCCAAGCAGACACAAATAATGAGCGCTATCTAGCTGCAAATGCATTGACTCTAGTCTTAGAAGGTTCTTTACAAATAGAAGATGATCACAATCATATAACTATTGTACACAAAAATCATTTCATTCTTTTACCAAAAGGGATGTATGCTGTGACAGATTTAATTCCTGCAAATAGCATTTTTAAAGCAGTGGTTTTCTTTTTTGATGATGATATCTGTGATGAGTTTTTAACGTATTTTGAAACAGTCCCAACTCAAGAGATGCAAAGTACATTTGTACTCCCCTATTATGATGACTTACGCCTTTTTACAGACACATTGCTTACCTTATATCAAGGGAAGGGAATGCATCAATTTACAAGACCCAAACTTTTAGAATTACTACATTTAATAAGCATCTCAAAATTGGGAGAGTCATTTGTAAATGCAATCCGTTCTATAAAAAATAGAGAGCGCAAAAGTGTACGGGAATTTATGCTTAAAAATTATATGAAACCGCTAGACATAGCAGATTATGCATATCTTACAGGAAGGAGTATCTCTACATTTCAGAGAGATTTTAAATCTAAATTTAACCTTTCTCCTAAAAAATGGCTCATTGAAAAACGTATGGAACACGCTTGTGAGTTACTTTGTAAAACACCTAGATCTGTTACAGACATTTCTATAAGTGTAGGGTATGATAATGTATCTCACTTTATAAAAGCCTTTCATAAAAAATATGGAAATTCTCCAAAGCAATATCAAATAGAAAATCGAAAAAATAGTACTATTTAATTTTTTGACCGAAAATCACAACTTTTAAATTTTAAGCAAATTTCGCACTACTATATCTGTACATCTTTGTCCTATTATTAATCTAAAAATGATAAAGATGAATATTCTTAGAATAGACGCAAGCTCTCGTACAGAACAATCCAGTAGCCGTTCACTAGCAGATACTCTTTTAAAAAAACTAATCACAGATTATCCTGAAGCTTCTCTTGTAATAAGGGATATTATCAAGCACCCTATAACACATATTACACAAGAAACAATTGAAGGGTTCTATACGCCAGAGGATCAATTTACGGAGACCCTAAGAGACGCTACCAAACAATCTGACATTTTGATAGAAGAATTAAAAAGTGCAGATATTTTAGTAATAAGCAGCCCTATGTACAATTTTGGAACTCCTTCTGCATTAAAAGCGTGGGTTGATCAAATCGTACGGATCAATCATACTTTTGGTGTCGCACAAGACAATAGCTTTTATGGAATACTCAATAACATAAAAACCTATATCATTACCAGTGCAGGAGCAGTCTATAACAATGATCAAATGAAAAGCTATGATTTTCTTACACCTTACTTAAAAACGGTATTAGGGCTTATAGGTATTACAGATATTACAGTCCTTCCATTAGAAGGAACATCTTTGGCCCCAGATATTTTTGAAAAGACAAAAAAAGAAGCATTAACAATCATTAAAAATTTATAAGATGCAAAAAATAGGATTTATAGGATTAGGAATTATGGGAAGTCGTATGGCGTTTAATCTTCAAAAAGCTGGATATGAGCTTATCATTTACAACAGAACCCGATCAAAAGCTAGTGAGTTACTTGAAAACGGAGCGGTATGGAGTAATACCATTGCAGAGGTTGCAAAACAAAGTGATATTATTATTACTATGGTTTCTACTCCTGAAGTTATAAGAGAACTACACTATGAACTCATCACAAATCTTAGAGAAGGTTCTTTATGGATTAACTCTAGTACTGTCAATCCCTCTTTCTCGGTAGAGATTGCAAATAAAGCATCTCAACATGGCATTTGTTACTTAGATGCACCCGTCGCTGGCACAAAAGGTCCTGCAGCTGCAGGAGAACTGTTATTTCTCATTGGTGGTAACGACAAAGACATATCTAATGCGCAACCGCTATTGGATATTATGGGAAAAAAATCGCTATACCTCGGCGAAGTTGGGAAAGGATCTGCTATGAAAATGCTTATCAATCAACTGTTAGGCGCTCAAATGATTGCCTTTGCCGAGGCATTAGCAATGGGACAAGCCATGGGATTAAAAAAACCCACATTATTTGATGTACTCACAGCAACTCCTGTAGTAGCACCAGTAATGGCTGCAGTTCGTTCAAAATTAGAACACCGTGATTATGAGACAAACTTCCCTTTGAAATGGATACATAAAGACCTACATTTATCTAGCATATCTGCCTATGAAAATGGGATCTCTACCCCAAATCTTAATACAGTAAAAGAAACTTATGCAAAAGCAAAACAAACAGGGCTAGGTGATATGGATTTTACAGCAGTCTATGAATATATAAACTCTCAAAACTAACATATAATGAAAAAAACAATCGTATTATTAGCAAGCATATTCTTGCTACAAGGCGTATATGCACAAGACCCTAAGCAACTCCTTTCTGAAATGATGGATGCATTAGGAGGAAGTCAAAATTTTTATAATAAAGGAAGTGTTTCCTATGATTATGAATATAATGACCCCAATTCTGGATTGCATTTTATAGGAAAAGAACAATACGTATTTGATGGAGAATTATCCCGAGCAGATTTTACAACACATACGATGCTGGCTCCAAAAGGCGGACTCGTAACTGAAGGGTATGATGGTACAAATTTTTGGGTTACGATTGATGGTAACAATACTTCAGAAGAACAAGCGCTAGGTTTTGCCCGGTTTTTACGTAAGACAAATTATTATTGGTTTACTATGTTTTTTAAATTACTTGATAATGGGGTAAATCAAACCTATGAAGGAGAAACTACCCTAGATGGAAAATCGTATCATTTAATAAAAATCTCTTTTGGTTCCAACATAGGTGATGCCCAAGATACATACATAGTATATCTCAATAAGGAAACAAAACTGATCGACCAATTCTTATTTACTATTACTGCCTTTGGAATTACTCAACCTAATCTTATGCGTTTCGATTATGAAACCGTAGACGGAATAAAAATCCCTTCTAAAAGAAATTATATTAAGTCCAATTGGAATGGGGAAATCATAGGGGAAGTTCCTGCAATAACAACTTGGAATAACATCACATTTGGAAACGTAGATCGCTCTGTATTTACTCAAGAATAATATATTCTATATCAAAAAATCGTCTCAGATTATAAAAGTATGAGGCGATTTTTATGATGTATATTTTCCTATAAGTTCTATAAAAACTCCATCAGGATCTTGAACTAATATAAAATAGCGACCATCTGGAAGTTTTGTAGGAGTCTCTCCCAACATGGGAATCTTGTGCTTTTTGATTCTTGGAATTACTGTTTTTAAGTTATTTACAAAAATAGTAATATAGCGCATTCCTACTCCTTGATTAATATAGGTATCATTAGATCCTTTATTCCCAAAGCTCATAAGTTTCCATTCTGTAGCTTCTGGTGAATCTTCCAATTTTAGAACCTCTACTTCCAAAGGGATTCCATCTGTAAGACCCGTAGCTTTTGCCACGCTAGAAGTTACATTAAAGGCGCCTGTTTTTTGCATCCCAATAACATCCGTATAAAAAGCTATAGAGGCTTGTAAATCGGATACTACAATACCTATTTGAATAGTATTTGAGGAAAATTCTTTTTGAGCTGTTGCTATAAGATTCATACTTACAAACAGAAGGAATAGTATTTTTTTCATACGTTATAAATGTACAAATTCTCTATTAAAAGTACTGTCCTATTCCAAAAACAAGCCCATTTGTAGCCTCTGGAGTGATCCCTACACCATAATCTATACGAAACGTAGCATTAAATATTTTTTTATGGATAAATCGCACTCCCAATCCAGGGTACACACGTATATTTTGATCATCACTAAAATCACCAAAATCACCACCAGGGTTACGCCAAGTACCTGCATCAACAAAGGCATTTCCTTGCAATACAAACCACGACTTTTCAAAAAACGTATGTCTATACTCTGTATTAAGAATAATAGCACCAGTACCTCTATCAATAGTATTTCCTACCCCTCGTATATTAAGATTATTATCCACAGAAAAAGGAGCAAAAGGAGAATCATCATTAGAAGCAAGTCCTAAAGACAATCTATTTGCCCAGTTTCCTTTTTCTCCTACTCGTAAAAAGTATAAAAAATCATTCTTCCCTATTACAAAATCTGGTAATGTATTCTCAGATGAAGACACATATTGCATCACTAAGGTACTACTAAAGCCCTCTTGGTATTGAAAAAAGTAATCAATGTTAGTATATTGATAAATTCCTTTAAAAAGGATCTTGTCTACATCAAAGTCTAAAGGAACACTTGGATCTGTTGCTCCAAAAAGATATTCGTAATCTTCATTAAAAAGAGTTATCCCTCCTTCTACACGATGATTAAAATTAAATTCATATAAGCCCAATACCTCAAAAGAAGTATTTATATATTCATAATCTGCAGTACCATTATCTAGAAAGACAGGCTCTTGAGTACTTAGTTTCTGAAAATTAAGCGCAAGACCTATTTTATTTCCAATGAGATAAGGTGACCTAAAATTAATCCCGAAAGAATTAAAAACATCGCGTTGAAAAAAACCGCCAAATGTAATATTACGCCCTAAAGTATTGTATTCATATACTCCGGCCCTAAAAGCAAATTCTCCTGTATTTGCAGTATATACACTAAGCTGAGGTATAATTGTAAAATTCTCTTCTATATAATAAAATACGTTGTATTCATTATCATGAGAATAAAATACTTGATAGTACGCATGAGCAACAGAAGGTGTACGTTTAAGACGCGCTATATCTGTTTCTATCTTAATCGAATCTAAAACAGATCCAGCTTTGACATCTGATATCTGCTTTACAAAAGAAGTTTTTATTTTTTTATTCCCTTGAACTTTTACATCGGCAACTCTATATTCTTGTGCAAATAGAAATACCGGAATGAGAAATAAAAAAAAGAAGATTACTTTTCTGATCATCAAATGATTTTATGAATGTAAAGGTACGTTTGCAATTTTAGATATACCATCAAAAATACTGCCCAATTCCAAAAACAATACCATTTGTAGCATTATCTCCTATTCCAAACCCGTAATCTAATCTAAAAACAGCATTAAAAATACGTTTATGAATAAAACGTACACCTACTCCCGGATAGAATCGTGTATTAGTGCCATCTACGAGATCGCTCAATTCTCCACCAGGATTGCGCCATGTACCAGCATCAATAAAAGCATTACTTTGCAATACAAACCATCCTTTTTCATACCAAGTATGTCTATACTCGGTATTGAGTACGGCCGCGGCGGTACCTCGATCAATAGTATTACCCACCCCTCTTATATTAAGTTGATTATCTAATGCAAAAGGAGCAAAAGGAGTTTCATCATTAGATGCAAATGCCAACCTCACCCTGTTTGCCCAATTTCCTTTTTGTCCAATTTTTTTAAAATACTCAAAATCATTACGTCCAATAAAAAAATCATTTAAAAAACCTTCACCACCAGTGACTAGTTGTAAGTTTAACAAACTTCGAAATCCTGAGACATATTGATAATCAATATCTAGATCATTATATTCATATTCTGCAACAATGGTAATCTTATCTGCACCCAAAGATTCTGGAATTTCCTCTGTAATTATCCCTTCTTCAAAGTCATAGGTTTCATTTGAAATATTAACCCCTAGCTCTGCTCGATTATGAAAATCATATTCATACAATAACCTCACCTCAAATGCTTTGCTATCAAAACGATAATCTACAGTGTTATTTTCAAAAAAGACAGGCTCCAAAGACACATTATTTTGATAGTTAATTCCGAGTCCCAGTTTATTTGTAAATAAAAATGGAGCCTCCCAAAATACTCCAAAAGAATCAAATACATCTCTTTGATAGAAACCTCCATAAATTTGATTGGTACCAAAACCATTAAACTCAAATGCCGAAACCCTAAAAGCAAATTCTCCATTGTTTGCCGTAGAAATACGAACACCTGGAATAATTGTAAAGTTTTCGACAACTTCATAGGTGAGTGTATAAGTTGTAGGGCTTACTTGTGTGATTTTTGATGTTGCTTTTGCTATACCTGCAAGCCTGTTTAAACGATCAACATCCGTAGCGATTTTTAAAGAATCATACACACTACCAGGTTTTACTTTGACCAATCTTTTTAAAAAAGATTCTTTAGTACGTTTAAGACCTTCTATTTTTATTTCTGTGATAACAGCCTCCTGCGAATATGCAAAAGAAGTCACCATCAAAACCAGTAGTAAGATGGCTTTCTTCATGTGTATTTCTGTTTTGTAGTTTTGATTTTTTTAGACGTAATAAACAGTAGATAATTACATATAGAACCCTTTATTCTACAAAAGAAAACACAATCAAAATAAAGCTTTACGATATTAAAATCAGAATGCAGTTATAAACGATGTTGATATAAAAGTATTGACCCAATTATCTTCACTTACAGCCATGAGTGTAAAGCCATAATTTGTATTATTGATAAGACTTGGTGGAATCTCTTCTGTGATATTAAGTACAACATTATCCAATTCATAATACCTAAATTGAGGTTCAAATGTATAGGTGCCAGATAGCAGTTCATTTGCTCCATCAGAAATTACTTGAAAATAGATGGCATCTTCTGACTGCACAATAGCTTCCCACTTAAAAAGAGGGGACCCTACCACTTCTTGATTGATATCTACATTTGTACTAAAACTGGTATTTTGTGATTGGTGTTTTAATCGAATAGGATTTGACAGATGAAGGATTCCGCTTTCGCGAAAGCTTATAATTACCCATTTTTCTACAGCTGTTTGCCTCGTAAATGTTTTAAGATAACCATTAAAAAAATCTTCGGCAGGTAACGCTATCTGAACATAGTTTGCGTAATCGTTTTTATCTACTGTTGTATTTTCAGTTTCAAAATAACGTATGTCAGAGGCACCAGGTCGAGGATATACATAAGCAATAATTTCATCAGGATTTTCGGATCCTGATGCGCAAGCAATTACATTATCTATTTCAATGGTATTTTGAGCAACTAATGTGGCAAGGGTCTCTGTAAAAACTTCATTATTATTTGTATCATCAGACTCACAGGAAGTAAGGATAAGTACTATAATATACAAGATGTTTTTACTGCGCATAAAATTCTTTTATTACTATTTCTGCAGGTTTATTTTGTGGAGTAAAGCGATTATTATCACTTCCTCCTGATCTATCATGATGAATAAACCATTTCCAGATAAAACCTCCTGCAAACCACTCTTCTTTCCATAATTCTTCTAGAGTTGCTTTAGTCGCGTTTGCTTGTGCTTCTAGATTTACTCCCGTTTGAGACCTATCTGACACCCATGGTTCTTTAGCTGCAAAATCTACACTACGATATCCCCATTCTGTAAAGAGGATTTGCTTATCATTTGTTTTTGCAAAAGTAGATAGTTCTCCTTTCCACCATTGCCATCCTTGTCTCGCGCTCTCAACTGTAGGAGTTTGTAATTCTGATAACGGAAAATAACCATCTATCCCTACATAATCCATAGCATCCCAAAAAGGAACTCTTTTGTATTCATCCCAATTTGATGCATACGTAAGTTTGCCTTTATATATGGTCTTTATCTCTTTTATTAATGCTCCCCAATAGTCAGGCCTATTAATTACAAATTGCTCAAGTTCAGTACCTATAGAAAACATAGAGACTTCTGTTTCTTGAGCCAGTTTTGCATAATCTATAATAAATGTGCGATAAGACTCTTCAAGCTGTTTCCATTTATCTTCGGTTTCCATTTTGAGATACCCCGTATACTCTCCTCTCCATATCCATATTTGTGGTTTTAATAATACCTTGATATTATTACGCTGTAATAACTTGATATACTCTTTTGCCCCATCCCTACGTTCACCATACCACTGTCTATCTGTATTATAAACTATATCGGGGTTATCCAGACTACGTATAAAACCAAAAGGCATTACTGCTGCATAATTTGCCCCTATATTTTGTACAGGAACTATATGCTCTTGTGTCGCTTTATCTCTAGAAGCCACAAAACTGATTCCATTAATTTTTTCCGTTTGAGATGTACAACTTTGCATCCCAATAAATAATACTACTAAGAAAATGCGTATATCAGTATTCATATATTTTTTTGAAAACTAATTTACTGCATTATTTAGTTAGTAAAACGTTAAAAAAAGGCCCGCAAAGCTTCTATAACCGGTTTCAAAACTTTGCGAGGCACTTGGATACTATAGCCTAGCGGGAATAAATTCATATATCCAGCTAGGCGATATATAATATTTTAAAGAACGTATCTAAGTCCTAAGTTGTAAGACTCTCCTAATCCTGTATCGTTTCCACGTACAAAACCACTAAATAATACTTCTAAGTTTAATGTCTTTGTAAGTTGATATTTTGCACCAGCTCCTAGAGCTGTTAAATCTTGTTCAAACTCATTTCCTAAATCTATAAGTTGAAAATGTTGTACAAATCCTTGAACTGTAAACTTGGAAGATGGGAAGTAACTTAAGAAAACTCCTGGAATAAGACGCAAACTATTATTTGCAAAACTATCTTCCTCATCTCCAAAATTGAACTCTGTATTTAGATCAAAGAACAATTGCCATTCTTTTGTACTTCCTAAAGGAAGATCATAAAAGAATCTATTTTGCAAGGTAAATCCATCCTGATCTAAGAAAACTCCATCGGCATCAGATTCATCCCCTATCAATGATATAAATAAAGAACTTTGAACTGAGAAGTTACTAAGACTCTTAAAAGGAACAAACTTTACACTAGGAGCAATATTAGTCAGACCGCTTCGCGCAGAACCTCTTTCGCCATCAAAACTAAAAACATCTAAAGCACCTCTGCCTCCAACAGTATTTGATCTAAATTCTAGTATAGCACCTACACTTACACGTCTGTTTTCTGAGACTCCATAAAACGCTTCTAATGTAGATGTAAAGAAATTTTCTCTATCTATGGTAGAGACATCTCCATTACTGTCGGCTGCTCTGGTTTGTGTAAATAAGTTATTAAACCATTTGATATCAACCTGTCCTTTTCCTATTAACTTTGAAGGGGTCAAATTTTGTATTACCGATCCCTGATCTTCATCTGTATCATCTTGTGCAAAAGCACTTATTGTAAATAGTACTGCAAATACTAGTGTAAAAATCTTTTTCATTTTTTTTGATTTGATTTGTGCTTCCAGAACCTGATTTTATTAAAAATCTATAAATTCAGGTTGGAAGACTTCTGGTTGTTTTTGGTTTTATTTTGTTTTATTTAAGGTCCAGTCATAAGGATAGTAAGAAACTTTGGCTCCAGATGGAATAGCTTCTTTTCTAAACTTATTTATATAGCTTATCTCATCTCCATTTTGAGTAAAGTCTCCTTTATACCACTCAAAAATTTGTGAGATTTGTACTTTCTTTCCTTTTACTTTTATAAAATTAGGATTGTTAAGCGCTAGTGTAGTTTGACGTTGTAGTTGAGTCTCTAACTTTGTAGGCGTATATGCCTCATTAATGATGGGAGGACACCCTAAACCTGCACATACAAGTACAAAATGGAAGCGCGCTTCTTGAGGAAATACAGCTCTGAGTAATTTATTTTCAAGGTCATTTAAGGTCGTTTTCTTACCCCCTAAATCATACGTTGTCTTGTCAAAAAACCCTTTAATATCTAAAGGCGATTTTGTAGGATAGTTAGATACGATCCCTTTAATCACAGAAATATTGTAAGCATTGATCCAAAAAGCTTGGTAATTTTTTACATCCCCTTTTGAAACACGCACATCTTTTGCAAGTGCTACAAGTTCATTTAATGTTGTAGGATCATTTTTTATAGTTTGATAATCTACACGTCCATTTTTGATATATGTCTTAAAAAAAGTATCTGCTTTATTAATAAAAGTATCGGGACTTTGTGCAAAGCTTATACTTATAAATAAGAGGGCTATAAGAGTGGTTATTTTTTTCATTGTCATTTTATTTTTCTGTTGGCTTAGGTCGTGTCATTTTAAAAGCACTTACAAAAATATTTGTCAAATTTTCCTCAATATTAAAAAAAACTCGTGTCGCAAAAAGCTTGAAAACCTTACACATAAGCTCATATTTAAAATCATTCTAAATACAAACAAACTATTAAGTTCACTATCTTTAAGACGACATTATGTATAATGTATTTCAAAAAACAGGTATATCCTGTCTTTGCGAAAACTTAAAACAACAACCCTCTATGGAAGAACACATCGTTATCATAGGTAACGGAATTTCTGGCGTTACTACTGCCCGCCACATCCGAAAACTATCTAACAAAAGAATTACCATTATCTCTGCCGAAACCGATCATTTCTTTTCCCGTACAGCACTTATGTATATCTATATGGGACATATGAAGTTTGAGCATACCAAACCGTACGAAGACTATTTTTGGAAGAAAAACCGTATCGATCTTAAAAATGCTTTTGTAGAAAACGTAGATCATGCAAATAAGAACCTACAATTTGCCGATGGTAGTACAATGGCATATGACAAACTTGTACTTGCTGTAGGTTCAAAACCTAATAAATTTGGTTGGCCTGGGCAAGACTTAAAAGGAGTTCGGGGCATGTACTCAAAACAAGATTTGGATGCATTAGAAGAGTATGCGCCAAATAATGAAGTCTGTAAACGAGCTGTTATAGTGGGTGGAGGTCTTATAGGTATAGAACTTGCAGAGATGCTTAATTCTCGTAATATTCCTGTTACCTTTTTGGTACGTGAAGAAAGCTTTTGGAATGGCGTATTACCTGCAGGAGAAAGTGCAATGATTAATCGTCATATATTAAATCACCATATAGATTTACGATTAAGTACAAACCTTAAAGAAATTATTGCCGATGAAAATGGTCGTGCTCGCGCAGTTGTTATTCCAGAAACTGGAGAAGAACTTGCCTGTGATTTTGTAGGATTAACTGCTGGAGTATCGCCAAATATAGATTTCTTAAAAGATAGCGGTATAGAATTAGGACGAGGTATAAAAGTAAATCGTTACCTAGAAACCAATATTCCTGATATATATGCCGTAGGTGATTGTGCAGAGCAACATGAAGGTATAGGCATGAGACGTCCTATTGAAGCCGTATGGTATACAGGACGTATGATGGGAGAAACAGTAGCACAAACACTATGCGGTAATCGTATAGAATACAAACCTGGACATTGGTTTAATAGCGCAAAGTTCTTAGATATAGAATATCAAACCTATGGATGGGTTTTTAGCGAGCGTAGTAATATGGAGCATCAACAGCTTTTCCATTGGAAACATGAGGATGATACAAAATGTATTACTGTTGCTACAGAAGTAGGTACAGGTAAATTTTTAGGAATCAACACTTTTGGAATTCGGATGCGTCATGAAGTTTTTGACAGATGGCTTACAGAAGAACGTAGTTCTGATTATGTGATGGAAAACTTAGCAACAGCAAATTTTGACCCTGAATTTTACAAACATTTTGAAAAAGAGATTCTAAGCGCTTATAAGAGTGAAAACACTTTTGCGAAAGCGTAAAAAATAATTATTTAGTCCTAATAAAAGTATAACTAAAACCACCCGTGTAAGCGGGCACTAAAAATGATAGAACGTAATATGTCACTTACAGGCGGAGCTCCCGCAAGTATAAATACAACACAAAAAATAGGTGTTCTCGTTGGGATGGCGGGATTATTCATTTTATTATTGGCCACTTTTAATGTGAATTTAGGAAATCAGGCTGTATGGCTTGCCATTGCTCTTTCTGCAATTACAGCAGGAATTATTGTCTTTGCAAAAGGCGCCTATGCAAACAAGCTACCTGGAATCAAAAATGATGGTGTCTGGTTTAAATCGATGTCATCTAGAGGAGTATTGGGATGGATGGCTGGAATAGCACTTACTGGCTTTTATATAATCCTTTATTTCTATGCTGGAGTTTTGGGGTTAGGTCAAGGAGTAGACGGAGCAAATACAGGTCTCGTAGGATTATTTGACCCTTTAAGTCGTTTTTTAAGTGGCAACCCTGCAAGCCAATGGTTTGTATATGGAACACTCTACACCATTGCAATACTTGCTTTTGGAATAAAATTCATGTGGAAATACAGACATAACCGTTACGAACAATTACGTACTGTTAGTGTAATGTTTTTTCAGACCGCATTTGCTTTTGTGATTCCAGAATTAATGGCAAGACTTAATACCGACAATTTTTCTTTACCCTATAACGATCTTAAGTTAATGTGGCCACTTAATTACTATGCATTTGATCAATGGCGAGTAGATCAATTTATTAATGCACAAACAGTAGGCCTTGCTTTCTTAATTTTTGGAATACTGACTATTTTCGTAATATCACCTATTCTCACCTATAAATACGGAAAACGTTGGTATTGCTCATGGGTATGTGGTTGTGGAGGTCTTGCAGAAACTGCAGGAGATCCTTATCGCCATCTTTCTGATAAAGGAATGAAAGCATGGAAACTTGAACGCTGGATGATTAATACTGTCCTTGTGTTTTCGGTAGTAATGACTACGGCAGTAATCTCTACGTATTTAGGATATGACAGTACAAAATATTGGTTTACCAAAAACACATTCCTCATTAGTGTAGGCGCATTTCTTACACTCGTGTTTGCTATTGTATTATATTACAAAAAGGACCAACTCAATACTTCTGCTTTTAAAGGAGCTATAGGTGCTTTTGTAATTACTATAGGCTTTTTAGTAGCTATGTCATTTATGGATTTTAGCCAAATCAAAATCAATGCTTCTTATTTTTCTTTTGGATTAAATACAAATGAATACGCACTAGATGGTGCGATGCGAACTTTCTATGGGTTTGGTATAGGTTCTATCTTCTCTGGAGTTATCGGAACAGGATTTTATCCTATTCTTGGAAATCGTGTATGGTGCCGTATGGGGTGCCCAATGGCAGGGATCTTAGGAATCCAGCAACGTCTATTTTCTAAATTTAGAATTACTACAAACGGAGGACAATGTATCTCTTGTGGTAACTGTTCTACCTATTGTGAACAAGGTATCGATGTACGAGCATATGCCCAGAAAGGAGAAAATATTGTACGCTCTAGTTGTGTAGGTTGCGGTGTATGTTCTGCCGTATGTCCTCGCGGTGTACTCAAACTTGAAAACGATTCATTAAAAGGACGTATTAATCCTAAAGATGTATTGTTAGGAAACGATGTAGACTTAATGAATTATGTAAATAATAAATAATATACCTTCACTTTCGTGAAAATAAAAACCGCCATACTAAGGCGGTTTTTTTATATGCTATTAACTAACGTTCTCAAATTGCGAGGTTTCTCCTTTACTCAAATAATCAAATAATAAAAAGCTCATATTTTCCTAACTTCGTTAGGAATTTTTATAAAATAAATTTATCCATATACCATCTGTACATGTTTTTTGATTTTAGCTTCAAGAGTGCAACACTACTCATTTTCTTTATACATGGAATTATATTCTCCATAATATTACTTCGTAAAGGGATTCAAGCAGAAAATAGATCAAATATTTGGCTAGCCGCATTTATTTTTTTGTGCTCCCTATATATAGCCCCTTTTATGTTTGGGTATGCAGGGTGGTATTCCAAAAAACTATATCGTGAAATTTTATTTTTTACACCATTTCAACAATTATTCTTACTACCTCCTGTCATTTATTTTTATATTAAAAACACCCTCTATAAATCTTTTAAGTCTACAAAAAAAGATAGCGTTCATTTTATTCCAGCCATTATTTATTTACTCTATTCGTTTATTATTTTAATAGCAGATAAAGGCATTCTTGATGAATACTACTTTTATGCAAACGGAAGGGATAAAGACTTTGACCTTTGGTATCAAATAGCAGGTTTTATCTCTATGATTTATTATTTAGTGTTAAGCTTAAAAATGTATCATCACTATAAAAAAACAACATATCAAACTGTGAGTTATGCAGACTCTATCTTATTCAAATGGATACAACGATTTCTAATTGCATTTCTTTTATTACTTGTCATACGTTTATTATTCTTTATCATAAATCCAGAATGGGGAGAATTTGGAAGAAAATATTGGTATTATCTCTCCTTTTCAATCTTGTTCTATTATATCTCAATAAGTGGTCTTATTAATACAGCAAAAGCAATTATTCCATTTCATACATCAGATGTATTTAAACCTGAACCTTCTGATGATCATGAGGCAAAAAAAATAATAGAAGAAGAGAGCACTCAAGAGAGCGAGCAGTATGAGATATTAAAATCCAAACTTAAAGAATTAATGATTACTGATAAAGTATTTAAAAACCCTACACTCACTTTATTTGATCTCGCACAAGATTTAAGTACCACTCCAAAAATGATTTCAAAAGTCATCAATAAAGGATTCAAGATGAACTTTAATGATTTTATAAATACTTATAGGAGTAAAGAAGTAATACAAAAACTAGAGTTAGGAGAAGCAAACTTACAGACCTTACTAGGCATCGCTTTAGATTCTGGATTCAATTCAAAATCTACATTTAATAGAGCGTTTAAAAAACATACGCTTTTAACCCCAAAAGAATTTATAAAAACACATCACAAATAAGTGTCAAATCATGATATGAAGCGCCTCACATGCTATATACAGGGATATTTGCGTATTCAATTAATACAAATATCAAATGAAACTATCTGTACTTACACTATTATTCTTGACATTCACAACAATTGTATTTGGTCAATCGACATTAGAAATTTCTCCAGAACAAAGAGCACTTTTAGACGAAATTGCACTTAGAGATGTTCCAAAAAATGCACCAGGTATTGCTACTGGTATCATATCTAACGGAAAAATAATGTATACAAAATATGGAGGCTATGCGCATTTAAAAGACAGCACTCTTATTGATTCTCATTCTCGATTTAATATCGCATCTGATGGAAAACAATTTACCGCACTTGCCATACTAGATTTGATAAATGATAAAAAGATGACTCTTGAAGATGATCTTAGGCTATATTTTCCAGAGTTTTATCCAGGAGTAAAAGAGAAAATTAAAATTAAAAACTTACTCAATCATACAAGTGGCATACGTGATGTTCATAGATTGTGGGGATTACAAGGAATTACATGGTGGAAACAAACCTTTGATAATAAAGATGCCCTTAAAATTCTTAGCAAGCAAACAGAACTTAATTTTGTCCCAGGTACAGATTATTCATATAGTAATTCTAATTATATCCTTCTTGCGGAAATAGTCTCTAAGGTATCTGGAGAATCTTTTATAGTTTATACAAATAAGATGTTTAAAGAGTTAGGTATGCCTAATACATCTTTTGAGTCTGACTATGAAACGATAAGAGGACCTATTGCCAAACCTTATTTTAATTTTAATACATGGACTAGTTATAAATGGATCTGTAATATATACGGAGATGGAAATATATTTTCTACACTAGAAGACCAGCTACAATGGGAAAAAATAGTGCAGACCCAACAGACAAAGCGATTTTCAAAAGAATTAATCATAGAAAGTCAATCCATTATACCTAGTGATGCGCAAAAAAAATATGGATATGGTCTTGAATTTGAAGAATACAAAGGAGTTCCATATACATATCACGAAGGCGCAACAGGCGCATGGAAATCAATTATCGCACGTTTTTCAAATTTTTCAATAGTCACCCTCACCAATAGTGGAAAAGTGTACCCTAAAGGACAAACATTAGAAATGGCAAACCTATTCCTAGATATTTCTGATGACAGTGCTTCTCATGTACTAACTCCTCCAACAGAAGGGGCTAAGGTGACCATAGATGAAGCTATTGGCATTTATCAAACAGAAAATGGATACACTTTTGAAATCGTAGAAAAAGATGGTGAAATGTATTTATTACGATCTGGAAGAAATGACACCAAGTTATTACGAGAAAATGACAACACCTTTTACCAATGGAACGATCCTACTTTTAAACAAGAGTTTATTAAAAATAATCAAGGTGAGATGCAAATAACTGCGTATCACACATCCCATGCGCCTTACACTTTAACAAGAGCAGAAAATGATTTTACAAATTATAACTACAATGCATTAAACGGAGATTATGTAAATGATGAAACAGAAGTAATTATCAGTGTCCAGTATGATCAACAAAATAAATACATTGTAAAAAGAGGAAAAAAGACAATGGATGCTGTGCTAATTTCTCCTAATCAACTCTTAGCAAACAATTATAATTATCAAGTAGAAATTGTAAAAAACAGCAAAGGAGAAATATCAGATCTATTGCTAAGCTCAGGAAGAATTCAAAATGTTAGATTTACCAAAAAATAAACCGATCATCTAGTCCAAAAAAAAACCGATCTAAATGATCGGTTTTTTTATATTTTCTAATCAATAGGTTGCATCTCAAAGTCTTCCATGAACTTCGTAGTATAGTTTCCTGCAATATAATCAGGATGGTCCATTAATTGTCTATGGAAAGGAATTGTCGTTTTAATACCTTCTATAACAAACTCATCAAGAGCACGTTTCATTTTATTGATAGCTTCCTCTCGTGTTTGTGCTGTAGTGATCAGCTTAGCAATCATAGAATCATAATTAGGCGGAATCATATATCCACTATACACATGGGTGTCAATACGTATTCCATGCCCTCCTGGCGCATGTAAGTTTGTAATGCGTCCTGGAGAAGGTCTAAAATCATTAAATGGATCTTCTGCATTTATACGACATTCTATCGCATGTAATTGTGGAAAATAGTTTTTACCAGAAATTGGGACACCTGCTGCTGCAAAAATTTGCTCACGTATTAAATCATAATCCACTACTTGCTCTGTGATAGGATGTTCTACTTGAATACGTGTATTCATTTCCATAAAGTAGAAGTTACGATGTTTGTCTACCAAAAATTCTACAGTCCCAGCCCCTTCATACTTTATAAACTCTGCTGCACGTACTGCTGCCGCACCCATATCTTCACGAAGTTTATCTGTCATAAATGGAGATGGCGTCTCTTCGGTAAGTTTCTGATGACGACGTTGTACTGAGCAATCTCTTTCAGATAAATGACATGCTTTTCCTTTACTATCACCTACTACTTGAATTTCAATATGGCGAGGCTCTTCTATAAGCTTTTCCATATACATTCCATCATTCCCAAAAGCAGCTTTAGATTCTTGACGTGCAGATTCCCACGCTTTTAAAAGATCTTCTTCTTTCCAGACAGCACGCATTCCTTTACCACCACCACCAGCGGTAGCTTTAAGCATTACTGGATATCCTACTTCCAATGCTAGTTTTTGACATTCTTCAAAATCACCAATGATTCCATCAGATCCAGGTACACAAGGTACACCAGCAGCATTCATAGTAGCTTTGGCAGTTGCTTTGTCTCCCATTTTACTAATCATGTCTGCACTGGCTCCAATAAATTTAATATCATGTTCCTCGCAAATTTTAGAAAATTTTGCATTTTCAGATAAGAAACCATACCCTGGATGAATAGCATCTGCATTAGTAATCTCTGCAGCAGCAATAATATTAGACATCTTCAAATAAGATTCGTTACTAGGAGGTGGTCCTATACATACGGCTTCATCTGCAAATTTAACATGAAGACTTTCTTGATCTGCTGTTGAGTACACAGCTACTGTTTTTATTCCCATCTCCTTACATGTTCGTATAACACGTAAAGCGATCTCGCCTCTATTTGCAATAAGTACTTTCTTAAACATAGGTGTTCAATTTATTGTGAATTGTGAGGGTTTTGCTTTCGCGAAAGCGGTCTCCTACTCAACTACATTAAAATACCCGCAAGGGCTTATGAAGGATCTACTAAGAATAATGGTTGATCAAATTCAACAGGAGATGAATCATCTACCAATACTTTGACTATTTTACCAGATACTTCACTTTCTATTTCATTAAAAAGCTTCATCGCTTCAATAACACAAAGTACATCACCTTCAGATATTGAATTTCCTACTTCTACAAATGTAGGTTTGTCTGGTGATGGTTTACGATAGAATGTTCCTATGATAGGAGATTTAATCGTAATGTATTTAGAATCATCGCTCTCAGCAGGTGCAGATTGTGCAGGTGCTACTGGCTCTGCTGCTGGAGTAGGTGCAGCAACAGGTGCAGATTGTGCAGGTGCTATTGCTGGCATTTGTTGTAGGATTGTCGTAGCTCCTTTTTCATCATCTGCCCCAGTTTTAATAGTGATTTTTACATCATCCATCTCTAACTTTACTTCACTAGCTCCTGATTTTGCAACAAATCTGATGAGGTTTTGAATTTCTTTTAAATCCATAATTTGTTTGTTAGTCTGTTTAGTTTAGGTTTTAGGAGTCGTAGGCCCAGGTTAGGTATATAGAACCCCATGTGAATCCACCACCAAAAGCGGCAAAAACAATGTTGTCTCCTTTTTTAAGTTGGTTTTCATAATCGCTCATCAACAGTGGTAATGTTGCTGATGTCGTATTGCCATAACGATGAATATTGATGAGCACCTTGTCTTCATCTAATTCCATGCGTTTTGCAGTAGCGTCTATTATTCGTTTGTTTGCTTGGTGTGCTATAAGAAAATCGACATCATCCCCTGTAAGGTGGTTTCTGTTCATAATTTTCTCACTTACATCTGCCATATTTGAAACTGCAAACTTAAATACTGTTCTTCCATCTTGAAAGACGTAATGCTGCTTATTATCTACTGTTTCATGTGAAGGCGGAAGGATAGAACCTCCAGCATCTATCTTTAAAAATTCACGGCCTATACCGTCAGATCTCAAAAGCTCGTCCTGCAAGCCATACCCTTCTTCATTAGGCTCAAAAAGAACAGCACCTGCACCATCTCCAAAGATAATGCAGGTGGCCCTGTCTGTGTAATCTATAATAGAGGACATCTTATCGGCCCCAATAAGTAGGACTTTTTTATAACGTCCCGATTCTATATAACTTGATGCAGTAGACATCCCATATAAGAAACTTGAACATGCCGCTGTAAGATCATATGCAAATGCATTTGTAGCGCCTATCTGAGATGCTGTATATACAGCAGTAGATGCTACTGGCATATCAGGTGTCGCCGTTGCTACAATAACCATATCAATCTCTAACGGGTCAAGGTTTTTCTTGCTCATTAAATCTTTTGCGGCTTGAATAGCAAGGTAAGAAGTACCCTTACCTTCATCTTTTAAAATGCGTCTTTCTTTAATTCCTGTGCGTGAGGTTATCCACTCATCATTAGTGTCAACCATAGTCTCCAATATCTTATTGGTGAGTACGTATTCTGGAACATATGCCCCTACAGCTGTAATTGCCGCTGAGATTTTATTCATTTGCTTCAGTTAGGTTATATTCGTTTTATCTGAAAAATAACGTAAAATGGAGGGAAAAGTACTAATTTTTGTTCAAAATGAATTAAAAATTAACTTTTTTTCTAAAAAAACATTCATAAAAAAAACTCTCACATTGTGAGAGTCTATATACTATATGAATGTAGTCACTTCTTTAAGCCTCTACTTCATCTCCGGTTTTATCAATAACTACCTGACCTCTGTAATATAACTTTCCTTCATGCCAGTGTGCTCTATGGTATAAATGAGCTTCTCCAGTAGTAGGATCTACAGCTATTTGTGGTATTGCAGCTTTGTAATGCGTTCTTCTTTTATCTCTTCTTGTTTTTGAGATTTTTCTTTTAGGATGTGCCATTACGTACTCTTATTTATCTGTTAATAGTTTTTTTAATGAATCCCATCGGGGATCTGTTTTTGATTGATCATCTTTCTCTTCTTCATCTGTATCTTTTAAGCTTAATTCCTCAAGCTTATCTAGAATTTCTGACTTTAACGTTCCATCTTTCACTCCAGGGTGAACTCTTTTATTAGGAACCGATAATATAATTAACTCATATATATATTGAGAAACGTTTAACTCGTATTCACCGTAAGGTAAAATTAGAATTTCTTCATTTTCATCATTATATTCATGACCAAATTTTACTACAATTTCAAAAGCACCACTTATAGGCTCATCATAAGGTTCATTAGTTAAGTCACAATCTACATTTACGACACCACTAACCTTAAAATGCAACTGCATAAGGGTTGTCTTTTTGACAAAATCTAGGCTTACATGTAAGTCTACATTATTAAAGTCATCAAATTCAAAATAATCAAAGAACGATCGATCTATGTGATACTCAAAATTATGTTCCCCTTCTTTTAAACCTACATACTGTATGGTAAATAGTTTCAAATCTTTCATTACATCATCCGTTAGGAGCGTGCAAAGATACATAAAAATATGTATTTCAAAACGCACATAACTATTTTATTTATTAGTTAAAATCCTTTTTATGAAGGAGTGCTAAAAAATGTATAAATATATATTATATCTCTTGATGAGTTATCTACCTCTCCCTCCCGATTTTCTTGGAGAAATTTTCAATACATTCTCTGTCAAAACCTTATATCCATTCCTTTTTTTATAAATATCTATAGCTGCAAATACAGCCTCTCTGAAAGAATTTGGATCTGCAGTATTCTTCCCTGCAATCTCATATGCTGTCCCATGATCTGGAGAGGTTCGTATATGATCTAACCCAGCTGTATAATTAACCCCTTTCCCAAAAGAAAGTGTTTTAAAAGGAATAAGTCCTTGATCGTGATAAGCTGCTAGTATGGCATCAAAATTTTTATAGTTACCAGAACCAAAAAAACTATCGGCCGCATAAGGACCGTATATAATCTTTCCTGTTTCTCTTATTTTTTCTAATGTAGGAATCATAACTACATCATCTTCAACTCCTATAACTCCGTGATCACCTACATGAGGGTTAATCCCTAGTAAAGCTATTTTAGGCTTAGTAATTCCAAAATCACTTTGCAGGGTTTTATACAGTGTTTCTACTTTCTTTGTAATTAATTCTGGTGTTATATGAGACGCTACATCTTTTACTGCAACATGATCTGTCAATAAGCCTACCTTAAGTGTATCTGTAATCATAAGCATCATCGCATCCCCTTCTAGTTCTTGAGCTAAATAATCCGTATGGCCTGGAAATGTAAAGGTATCTGATTGAATATTTGTTTTGTTAATGGGCGCAGTAACTAAAACATCTATAGCATTATTTTTAAGGGCTTTTACTGCGGCAGTAAAAGACTTCAATGCATATGCTCCAGATTCCTTTGTAGCCTCACCAAATTCTATTTTAACAGGTTCTTTCCAAACATTATATACATTTACTTTATGATCTATCACTTTTTCAAGAGTATCTATACCATGTAATGCTACTTGACTTCCAAGTCCTTTTTTTACAAAAGACAATACCTTAACAGAACCAAAAAGAATGGGGGTACAAAAATCCAACATCATAGGATCCTCAAAAGTCTTGAGAATAATTTCTACGCCTATTCCATTAATATCACCTATAGATATTCCGACTTTTATTTTTTGATCTCTCTTCATTATATACCTTACTATGGTTTTGTATTTTTACAGCACAAAAGTAACCAAATTATAGTCATTCATGTTTACAGGAATTATTGAAGATTTAGGAAAGATTATCAATATAGAAAAAGAGCAAGATAATGTACATTTCACCATACAAAGTCAGATAACACATGAACTTAAAATAGACCAGAGTGTTTCTCATAATGGCGTCTGCCTCACAGTAGTAGCTATAGAAAGTGATTTATATACAGTCACAGCTATTAATGAGACATTAGAAAAAACCAATTTAGGTTCTCTCGAAGTAGGTGATATTATTAATTTAGAAAGGGCCATGGTACTTGGCACCCGTTTAGACGGACATATTGTCCAAGGGCATGTTGACCAGACGGGTATATGTGAAGCCGTAAAAGAAGAAAATGGCAGTTGTTTGTACGATTTTTCTTACGATAAAGCATTGTCAAATATCACAATTGAAAAAGGATCAATCACTGTAAACGGAGTGAGTCTTACAGTAGTCAACTCAAATCAGAATAAGTTTAGCGTAGCTATTATCCCTTATACATATGATCACACTGTATTTAAGTATATCAAAAAGGGAACTATAGTAAATCTCGAATTTGATGTTATAGGAAAATATGTAAAGCGTCTTACCGAAGTATATTGATATTTATGATGTATGCTTAACCCTATTTTTTATATAGTAATAAACCCCTATTACAAATCCTGATAGTACAAGCACAATAATATTCTCATCTATAGGAACTACTAAACCTGGTAATGGAGGCCCTGCAGGCGGAGGCGGAGGCGGAGGTGTACCACCACCATCTATGATCTCTTGACCATACACAGAAAGCCCAGTAAAAAGAAGGGCCATAGTAACATATAAGTTTCTGAGTTTGGGGCTCATATACTGCAAAAATAAAGCTTAAATTGTTTAAAATACTAACGCTTTAAACTTATTAATATTATCTTAATAATATGCTTTTCATCGGCAATAATAAGCATTTTATCGATAAACACCTCTATTTTTTTAAAAAAAATTAATTAAAAAATAGGAATAAAAAAACATCATATCTGCAAAAACTAGAATTTCAGCTATTTACAAAGTATGATGGGTTTATTTTTTTTTATAAAAAGTGGTCCCACTTGGGCTCGAACCAAGGACCCTCTGATTATGAGTCAGATGCTCTAACCAACTGAGCTATGGGACCAAAAACGGGTGCAAATTTATAACAATTCCCTTACTCAACAAAAGAATTTATTGCTTATTCTTATTTTCTTGACATAATTCTACCAAAACTCCACCTGCAGTTTTGGGATGTACAAAAGCAACAAGCTTATTATCAGCACCTAACTTAGGGGTCTTATTGAGTAATACAAATCCTTCCTTTTCTAAACGAGCCATTTCACTTTTTATATCTTCTACTGCAAATGCTAGATGATGAATCCCTTCCCCCTTCTTTTCTATAAAAGTAGTAATAGGACTATCATCCCTAGTTGCCTCTAGTAATTCTATCTTATTAGGCCCTACTTCAAAAAAAGAGGTACGGACTCCCTCTGATAGGACTTCCTCTATTTTATAATGAGATTTTCCAAGTAATTTGGCGTATAATTCATTGGATACTTCCAGATCTTTAACAGCAATTCCTATGTGTTCAATTTTTTGCATTGGTGTATTTTATATTACGCTTTCGCGAAAGCACATACCTTCTATGAAAACATTAGTATTACAAAAGTACTACAATCTATAAATAATGTATTTTTGTATCATGGAATCAAATAGACAGAAAAAAGTAGCAGGCGTTTTACAGAAAGATCTTGCTCAGGTATTACAAAGTGCCTTACGAGACAATGGTCAGTCAGGGATTATCATATCTGTCTCAAAAGTAAAAGTCCCAACAGATTTATCTATAGCAAAAGTATATATGAGTGTTTTTCCTAACGCTCAAGCTAAAAGCATTCTTGAAGAAGTAAATCTAGTAAAGTCTACCATCAAACATCGTATCTCGCAGCTTACACGTCATCAACTGAGACGTATGCCTGAACTGCAATTTTATATAGACGATTCTTTAGAATATATGGAAGAGATAGATAAATCATTGAAAGGCGGAGATAACCCACTGGAAGATCCTACGCTATTAGAGAAAAGAAAAAAATCGTAAATGCGATTCCCACTATATATTGCAAAGCGCTACCTCTTCTCAAAAAGTGGAACCAATGCTATCAATATTATTACACTTATCTCTATCATAAGTATCATTATAGGAACAGCTGTACTATTTATAGTACTCTCTGCATTTTCTGGACTTAAAGATTTTAATGTTGCTGTTACTTCTATTGTAGATCCAGATCTTAAACTATTACCCAGTTCTGGAAAGACCATTACACTTTTAGATGGTCAGCAAAAAGCAATCACAGATTTAGAAGGAATTGCATATGTTTCAAAAGTCATAGAAGAACGTGCCTATCTAGAATATGATGGAAAGACACATCTAGCCTTTATAAAAGGAGTCGATGAAAATTATTTAAAAGTAAATAACGTAGACACTACCATATTTGCAGGTAAATGGCCTAGTATAGACGAACCTGAAGTAGCAATAGGTTATGGAATACGAAGGC
This sequence comes from uncultured Dokdonia sp., assembly GCA_947503305.1. GTDB lineage: Bacteria > Bacteroidota > Bacteroidia > Flavobacteriales > Flavobacteriaceae > Dokdonia. The sequence goes on along the minus strand of CANNDF010000002.1, from coordinate 71,843 downwards.
GTTTATCTCTTGGAATCAGTGATTATGGTAATTTACTTAAAATTATGGTTCCAAAACCAGGAACGGGTCAAATCACAGATCCTAGTCAGGCTTTTAGTAGTTCAAGTGCCGTTGCAAGTGGCATCTTTCAGGCGGGAGAGTCCTTAGATAATGACCATTTATTTACAAACATAGATTTTATAGGCAGGCTTTTAGATTATCCCGTTAATACAGTAAGCACTTTAGAAATCAAATTAAATCCTAATGTAGCTGAAGAAAATATTCGCTCTTCTATAAAAGAAATTTTTGGAGATACTATTATTATAAAAAATAGAACAGAGCTCAATGATGCACTGTATAAAATGCTCAATACAGAAAACCTTGCACTCTATTTTATTTGTACCCTAGTTCTTATTATCGCACTTTTTAGTTTCATAGGGAGCATTATTATGATAATAATTGATAAAAGGAAACATATAAAAACCCTTTCAGATCTAGGTGCTACTTTAGCAGAAATACGAAGAACCTTCTTTTATCAAGGCGCATTAATGATTGTGATAGGTGGCGCATTAGGAATTCTAATTGGAGTTATTATCGTATTTCTACAGCAACAATTTTCATTGGTAAGGATTACAGCTTCACTCGCCTACCCAGTAAAGTTTGAAATTACAAATCTATTTCTAGTATATACAACCATTTTTGTTTTAGGTATACTTGCAGCAAAACTTGCTTCTAGCAGAATTAACAAACGATTTTTGTACAATAATCTTTAAAAATCAGCGTACAAATTCGTACCCAATAAATTCTTTTTCGATTATATCTAATGCTGTAAAGACATCTTCACTACGATCACTAGTAACTAGTTTCATCCGATATTCTTTAAAATGTGGAATGCCTCTAAAATAATTTGTATAATGCCTACGTGTTTCAAAAACACCTAAGGTTTCACCTTTCCAATCTATAGACATTTGTAAATGCCTGCGAGCTGCAGAAACGCGCTCTTGTAATGTTGGAGGTTTTTTATGTGTTCCCGTTTTCATAAAGTGTTTCACTTCATTAAAAAACCAAGGATAGCCTATGCAAGCTCTACCTATCATAGCACCATCAAGCCCATAAGTATCCCGCATTTCTATAGCACGTTCAGGAGTATTTACGTCACCATTACCAAATACAGGAATATGCATTCTTGGATTATTTTTTACCTCAGCAATGGGACGCCAGTCTGCATCACCCTTATACATTTGTGCTCGTGTGCGACCATGTATAGAGATAGCAGCGCACCCAACATCCTGTAAACGCTCAGCAACTTCTACGATACGTATGCTATCATGATCCCATCCTAAACGTGTTTTAACAGTTACTGGCAACTTTGTATGTTTTACCATAGCTTCCGTAAGTTTCACCATAAGATCAATATCCTTCAAAATACCAGCTCCTGCTCCTTTTGAAACTACTTTCTTAACTGGACACCCAAAATTGATATCTATAATATCTGGACCACTCGCTTCTACAATTTCTACACTTTTAAGCATAGAATCTAATACAGCTCCAAAAATCTGAATTCCCACAGGTCTTTCTTTCTCATAGATATCCAACTTCATCACACTCTTAGCCGCATCTCGTATCAAGCCCTCTGATGATATAAATTCTGTATACACAACATCTGCGCCTTGCTCTTTACATAAAGCACGAAACGGAGGGTCGCTTACATCCTCCATTGGAGCCAGTAATAACGGAAAATCTCCAACGTCTATATCTCCTATTTTTGCCATTTATACCTTTATTAAAGTAAGCAAATTAATCTTTTACAAATTCTATATCCTTCTCTATTTTTTCTCCGTCACGATCAATAATTACTGTCGTTTTATCACCTCCATCAAACGTAGAAAGTACACGCATATAACTCATCATATCTACAACCGTACTATCACCCATCTTAATGACGATATCTCCTTTTTGAAGTCCTGCATTTTGAGCAGCTTTACCTTCACTTACACCATCAATACGCATCCCCTTTCCAGAAAACAAATAATCAGGTACAACCCCTAAGCCTACTTTAAAGCTAGGCACTGCCGAACTCTCATCTTTTGTTTTTGTGAATTTTATTTTACCATTATCATCTAACTCAGCAATAATGTCTTTTATATATTTTTTAATAGACTCCATCCCCTCATAATTGAGTTTTTCACTATCATCACCTGGCTTATGATAATCCTCATGCTGTCCAGTAAATAGATGTAATACAGGGATGTCATTAAGATAAAAAGACGTATGATCAGAAGGGCCTACACCACTTTCATGCTCTGCAAGTTTAAAATCTGTATTTGCTGCAAAAACTGTCTGACTCCAAAGAGGTGATGTACCTACCCCATGTACTGCCAATGTTCTTTCTTCATTGAGACGGCCTACCATATCCATATTAATCATATAATTAACCGAACTTAGATCTATCGTTGCATTTTTGGTAAAATAATTTGATCCTAGTAAGCCCATTTCTTCTCCAGAAAAACCAATAAACAAATAATTGTTTCCTTTATAAATATCTTCCTGCAATTCTTGTGCGAGATGTAACATAATTGCTACTCCGCTCGCATTATCATCTGCACCATTATGTATAACCTCTCCATCTCTATGCAAAGACCCTTCCCCTCCTAGACCTAAATGATCATAATGAGCACCTATTACTATAGTATTATCAGAGTTATTATTCCAGTATCCTATCACATTTGTACCCGTAATTAGTGTGTCGTTTCCGCTTTCGCGAAAGCGTACTTCTCCATGTGGGTCATTTTTTGGAGCAAATGAAAATGTTTGAAAATACGTATCGTCATTACCCATAGGAGTAAGTCCAATGGTACTAAAACGATTTTTAATATAGGAAGCTGCTTTACGTTCACCCTCTGTGCCCGTCTCACGACCTTGCATATCATCTGAAGCCAGAAAAACCACATCATCTTTCATAGAAACAGTAACTGGTCTTTCTTTTGTACAAGAAAAGAAAGCAAATAATAGAATAGTAAAAATTATCTTTTGCATAATAGAATGCTGTATTTTTGCACAAAATTAATGATTTATCACCTCATGAAACGTTTTTATTCCCTAGCATTTATTTTTATTGTTATTTCCTGCAATCAAAATCCAGAAAAAACTTCTCAAGAAACAATTAACCCAGAAGAAACCGTAAAAGCAATTGACAATCCACTTATATATCCAGAGGAGGTTCATTTTAAAAATATGCAACAAGTTACTTTTGGAGGGGATAATGCAGAGGCATATTGGAGCTTTGATGACAAACAATTAGTATTTCAATCTAATTATACAGATTGGGGTGTAGGTTGTGATCAAATGTTTTTAATGAATTTGGGAGAAACGTTTAAGGATAGTAAGCCACCTATGATAAGTACAGGCATGGGACGTACTACCTGTGCTTATTTTCTGCCTGACAATAAAAGTTTCGTATATGGATCTACGCATCTAGGAGGCAAAGAATGCCCTGAAGTCCCTTTGAGAAAAAATGGAAACTATGTATGGCCTGTATATGATACATTTGACATCTTTGTATCTGACTTAAATGGCAATATTATAGGACAACTTACAGATGAACCTGGGTATGATGCCGAAGCAACAGTTTCTCCTAAGGGGGATAAAATCGTATTTACTTCGACACGGAGTGGTGATTTAGAATTATACACAATGAATATTGATGGTTCTGATGTAAAACAAATTACAGACGAATTAGGATATGATGGAGGCGCTTTTTTCTCTCCAGATGGGTCAAAACTTATTTTCAGGTCTTCACGTCCTAAAACTGAAGAAGAAATTGCCAAATACAAAGGCCTTCTTGCACAAGGACTTGTAGAACCCACAGACATGGAACTCTATATCTGTAATGCTGATGGTTCTGATCTAAGACAACTCACACGTTTAGGAAATGCAAATTGGAGTCCTTTCTTTCATCCAAGTGGTAAAAAAATCTTATTCTCATCAAATTTTGAGGCAGAGCGTGGCTTCCCTTTTAATCTATATATGATTGACATTGATGGAAAAAACTTAGAGCGTATTACTCATGGAGAAACCTTTGATGCCTTTCCTGTTTTTTCAAACGATGGTAAAAAACTTGCCTTTTCTTCCAATCGAAATAATGGAGGAGGTAGAGATACAAACTTATTTATTGTAGACTGGGTAGATTAATAGTCTATTGCTTTACCTGAAGACGATCTCGTTCTTCTTTACTGATGTTACGGTTATTATCTTCTAGTTTAAAATTACCAAAATTATAGGTAAATCCAATTTGGACATTCTGTGTTTCCGGAATTGCAAAATAACCATTGTTTTGATTTAAATAGCGAGAAGTAAGTCGAGCATTTGCTTCTCCTAAAATATCATTTACTGTTACAGATAGAGAAGCTCTTTTTTTCCAAAATGTTTTTTTAAGACCTATTCTAAAATTTGTTGTAGATTCTTGGACATAACTCCCAGACAAAAATTTTGAGAAGTAATCTATAGAAACTTCTCCAGTAAATGTCTTGTCTTTACTAAAAGTAAGGAAATTAGAAAAAGAGCCATAAAAACCATCAACTTCATTAGTAACAATTGCATTACTACTTTCTTTAGCAATAAATGTTTCTTCTTCATGAAATACACTCATATAGGTATAAAAATACCACCACTTTACAATGGACCTTCCATGCGTAAAATCTATACCCCATGACTTACTATCAAATGCATTCTGACGCTCTGTACGTAAAACTTGAGTTGCGTTATCCTGAAAAGGAAGTGTCAATATATTATCTCCATTATCTCTATAATACAAATCAAAAAAATACTTTCCTGATAAGGTATAATTAAAATTAAACCTATTTGCAAAAGCAGGTAGCAATCCAGAATTCCCTTGTGCAAAATTATTCTCATTTAGAAAATACGCAAAAGGGTTTAAGTCCTCATAACGAGGTCTGTCTAATTTACGACCATAGTCTATACTAAAACTGTGTTTTTCTGACGGTGAGTGCTGTATATATACTGATGGAAACCATTCAAAATAATCAAGCTTATTGATGACATTTAAAACAAGTGAATTTCCTTCAGAGTTTGTCTGCTCTCCTCTTAGGCCTCCTTTTAAGCTCCATTTACCCCACTCTCTTCCAAAAGAAACATACCCAGCAATCACATTTTCATCATAAAGAAAGTTATCATTTTGAGCTTCTGACAGTCCGTTAACAGATTCATTATTTATATCGATAAAATCTATTTTTGATTGAGAATCTATAGCTGCAATTTTTCCACCGGCCTCAAATTGAACATTTCCTATACGTGTTTCATAATCTATTTGCCCTGTATATATTTCTATATCTTGTAGTGCATCACTAGTAAAGCTTACAGTTCTAAATAAAGCTCCCTGATTATCATTATAAAGGGAGCGTAATCGTTGCAAACGCTCACGGCTAAAGGATGTAAAGTGCGCATTTGCACTTAAACTTCCATTTCCCATGTCAATTGTATACTTTAGGTCTAATGCAAGATTATTGCGATCACTATCTATACTACTAGTTGTACCGATAGTAAATGGATCTTCTACCAGACTTACGTCGGTTTGAGAACGTGCAAAATCAAATACATCTGGAGAATATAGGCCTATTGCAGAAAAACTAAGGGTCTGTTTTTCTGTTACTTTATAATCCAAAATAAGATTTGCATTATGAGCATCAGACCATGTTTTACGTTCATAATCCTGAACCCAATTTGCTATAGGTTGCCCTTGTTGATCTTGGTATTCAGTAAAATTATCACTTTCTAATGTTCTCTTGAGAGGGCTGAAACTATAATTAAAAAAAAGATTGAGTTTCTTAGATTTGAAATAATGGCTTGTACCAAAATAATGTTTAGGAAAAATCCCGTAAGTACCTCTAGCTGTGATATTCCCTTTGTACCCTATTGATATCGATTTTGATGTAACTATATTTAAAATAGCGCCTCCTTCTGCATCATATTTTGCAGGAGGATTTGTAATTACCTCTACAGAATTAATAGCATCTCCCCCTACACTTTCTAATAAACTTTGAATTTCTTCAGAGCTCAATTCTACTTTTCTATCATTGAGATATACATTTACACTTTCATTTCGTACTGTAAGCTCTCCTTGCTTTACTACTACCCCTGGAGTCTTCTTTAAAATATCCCATGTACTCCCATTTGAAACAATGGAGTTCTCTACATTAAATACAAGTCGATCAGCTTTTTTTTGAATAGTAGGGTTCTTACTTATTACCGTAACTTCTTCTAGATTTTCAATATTTTTTGAAAGCTCTATCCTGGGTAATGTTTTATTTTCTGATACTAAAAAACTATCGGTTATATAATCTTCATAGCCTACAAAGCTAACTTTTAAAAGATAGTCCCCTGAAGGGATATTATTTATTAAAAAAGAACCATCATCATCAGAAATTGCTCCCTTTACCAAAGTATCTTCGGCAGTAAAAAGAACCACATTTGCATAAGGTATAGGTGTTCCACTAGTATCAGAAACTAATCCCGATATTGTGTATTCCTGAGATACAACATATGTAGAACACAACCCCAGCAACAGGGTAAACAAAAGTCGGGCTGGCACAGTCATTTAGCCTTAAAAATAACCGAAATTCAAGAATCAAAAGTTGTAAAAACTATTTTTTCGATGAAATACACAATTTCTATCGGGCACCTCAAGAAATAGCTAGGATAAACCTATATTTGCACCCATTACCCAGATTACATATGAAACACATTAGGAATTTTTGTATTATCGCTCATATAGACCATGGAAAGAGCACGTTAGCAGATCGTCTATTAGATGCTACCTCAACAGTAACCAAACGTGAGGCACAAGCACAACTTCTTGATAGTATGGATCTGGAGCGAGAGCGAGGTATTACTATAAAATCGCATGCGATCCAAATGGAATATACTCATGCAGGAGAAACCTATGTTCTCAATTTAATAGACACTCCTGGTCATGTAGATTTTTCTTACGAAGTATCTCGAAGTATTGCAGCTTGTGAAGGCGCTTTACTTGTAGTAGATGCAGCTCAAAGCATACAAGCGCAGACGATATCCAATTTATATCTTGCCCTTGAAAATGATCTTGAAATTATTCCTGTACTTAATAAGGTAGATCTTCCTAGTGCAAATCCAGAAGAAGTCACAGATGACATTGTAGATCTTTTAGGCTGTGATCCTGATGATGTTATTCCTGCTTCCGCAAAAACAGGAATAGGAATCACTGAAATTTTAGAAGCAGTTATTGAACGTATTCCCGCACCAACAGGACAACCAGAAGAACCATTACAGGCATTGATTTTTGATTCTGTATATAATCCATTTAGAGGAGTAGAAACCTATTTTAGAGTATTAAATGGTAGTATAAAAAAGAATCAACAAATAAAATTTGTTGCAACAGGAAACACCTATGGAGCTGACGAAGTAGGAACCTTAAAGCTTAATCAAGTACCCAAACAGGAAATAAAGGCAGGAGATGTAGGCTATCTTATCACAGGTATAAAGGATGCTCGTGAAGTAAAAGTAGGAGATACTATTACTGACGCCAAGAACCCAACTCAAAATGCTATTGAAGGATTTGAAGATGTAAAACCTATGGTATTTGCTGGTATTTATCCTGTTGATACTGAGGATTACGAGGAACTACGTGCTTCCATGGAAAAGCTTCAATTAAATGATGCATCATTAGTTTTTGAGCCAGAAAGCTCTGCAGCTTTAGGTTTTGGTTTTAGATGTGGGTTTTTAGGAATGTTACACTTAGAAATCATACAAGAACGTTTAGAACGTGAATTTGATATGACTGTAATCACTACAGTTCCTAATGTATCGTATCATGCTTATATTCATAAAAATCCAGATGATACCATTCTGGTCAACAACCCATCAGATCTTCCCGATCCCTCAAAACTAAATCGTGTAGAAGAACCTTATATCAAGGCATCTATCATTACAAAAGCAGATTTTGTAGGACCTGTAATGTCCCTCTGTATTGAAAAACGTGGGCAAATTACAAATCAAACGTATTTGACACCTCAGCGTGTTGAATTAACATTTGATATGCCTCTAGCCGAAATTGTTTTTGATTTTTATGATAGATTAAAAACAGTATCAAAAGGATATGCCTCTTTTGATTATTCACCTATTGGGATGAGAGCTTCTAAGCTTGTCAAAGTAGATGTATTACTCAATAGTCAACCGGTTGATGCTCTTTCGGCATTATTACATCAAGATAATGCCTATGACATTGGCAAGAAGATGTGTGAAAAATTAAGGCAATTGATTCCAAGACAACAATTTGACATTCCTATACAAGCTGCTATTGGTGCAAAAATCATTTCTAGAGAGACTGTAAAAGCACTTCGTAAAGATGTTACCGCAAAATGTTATGGGGGAGATATTTCGCGAAAGCGAAAACTTCTAGAAAAACAGAAAAAAGGAAAGAAACGTATGCGGGCAGTAGGTAATGTAGAAATCCCTCAAGAGGCATTTATGGCAGTTCTTAAATTAAATGACTAGCTATACATGGCGTCTAACAATTGTTTAATTTTTTCTGAGTCAGAATAAGTTTGCAAATTTTGTTGTATTGCTTGTAGATTATGCATAGGAAAGGTACCTTCAAGACTAGAAATTGTATTACTCGCAGAAGCATGTATTTCTTTAAAACCAGCCTCAATAAATTGCCCAATATTTATAGGTCTTATTCCTCCACCTGGGAGAATAATAGGTTTATTTTTTGCTTTTTTCAATAACGCCTTTAATAAAAAAAGACCCGCTTGAGCGGTTTGCGATTGTCCAGATGTTAAAATCCTATCCACACCTATTTTTTGTAATTGACTAAGGGAATCCATAGCATTGGGAGTCCAGTCAAAAGCACGATGAAAAGTAAATGTCATCCCTCCAGATGCATCAACTAACAGTTGAGTGCGTTCTACATCAATCGTAAGATCAGAATGCAATACTCCAGAAACAATACCCGCAACCTTCATATTTCTACAAAAAGCAATATCACGAAGCATCACATCAAACTCATCATCATAATATGTAAAATCTCCACTTCGGGGTCGAATCAAGACATACACTGGAATATCTACTTCAGAAACTACTTTTTCTATAAGACCATGACTTGGGGTAATCCCCCCCAAGGCCAGCTCACTGCATAATTCTATGCGTTGTGCTCCTGCATTTTGAGCAACAATAGCAGATTGATACGAATTTGCACATATCTCTAATATCATATCTCTAAAGTACACAAATTTATAAGTAATTTCATACAAACTAATTTAAAATAACTCCCCATAAAGGGAGAAATCTTTTCTGTATCTTCGATGAAGGGTTTTAAAAAACTATAGCTTCATGAATAGAAGAAAATTTATACAGAACACAGTACTTACGGGAACTGGTATTGTCGCTGGAACGGTAGCGTTAGGTTGTGAAGGAGGTAAGGAAGGCTCTAATGATGCTTTCGCGAAAACGCAACCACTCATAAAACCATCTCCTATATCTATAAGCACTTGGAATACCTCTTCGGCAAATAATGCATCAGGAAAATTACTTGAACAGGGGAATTCTGCACTAGATGCTATTATTTCTGGAGTCGCTGTAGAAGAAGCAAATGAAGAAAATACTACAGTAGGTATAGGGGCTACACCCGATCGTGAAGGTAATGTAACTCTTGACGCTTGCGTGATGTCTCCAGATGGAGATTATGGGGCTGTGCTTGCTGTTGAAAACATTGTACATGTTGCTGCCCTTGCTCGAAAAGTTATGGAGGAAACACCTCATGTAATTATGGCAAGTAAAGGTGCCGAAGAATTTGCCTATTCACAAGGGTTTAAAAAAGAAAAATTACTTACTCCTGCTTCTGAAAAGGCATGGAAAGAGTGGCTTAAAACTAGTGATTATAAACCTGAAATTAATATCGAAAATCATGATACTATCGGAATGCTTGCTATTGACGATAAAGGTGATATTGCTGGAGTCTGTACTACTTCAGGTTTAGGTTATAAAATGAAAGGACGTGTAGGTGACTCCCCTATTATAGGTTCTGGTTTATTTGTAGATAATGAAGTAGGCGCTGCTGTAGCTACTGGAATGGGAGAAGAAGTATTAAAAACCGTAGGCAGTTTTCTGGTTGTAGAATTAATGCGTAATGGTATGAACCCTCAAGAGGCTTGCGAAGAAGCCATACATCGTATTATAAAAAAAGGAGATCGATATAAAAATTTTCAAGTAGCCTATATTGCTATAAATAAAGCTGGTGAAACAGGAAGTTATGCTATTCATGATGGTTTTACTATGATGAAACATCAAGATGGCAAACCTGAAGTTATAGTTTCTGACTACTATAATAAGATCTAGAATTTGTACTAACTATAATTCTAGTATACTAGCATACTGGAATAAACGTTATACAGTTTGTAGTAGATCCATTGAAAATAATATGTTGTCATACAGTATTTTGTAAAAATCTATTATATTTGCATACGCTCTCGGGCAAAAAATATTTAAGACTGTTGTAATTGACTTTAAATAATCAATTATGATTTGGGGTGAAAGCCAAGCATCTTGCTTGGCTTTCTTTATTCTTCCTAATCTCTAATTTAAAAGACATACAATAAAAAAAGTGCAGTTTTACGTGCACTTTTTTATGTATTGTACTATTATGTTTTACTGAGAGAAAACAACTTCTCCTCTAGCCTCTTGTTCTTTGAACTTTACTACTAGATCTAACGCATCTGGAATGACATCACTACATAGGATAATCAGAGAGCCTTTCTTTGCATTATTTACAGCATATGTAATTGCTTCTTTTTCTGAGGGAATTACAGTTGTTTTCTTATTAGGATCTTTTGCCATAATCCCATCATTTAACATTTTGATTAATTCTTCTTCTGTCTTCCCTCTAAGGCGTTTATCCTGACGAATAATTACTTCATCAAACATCTCTGCTGCGATCATTCCCATCTCATTATTGTCTTCTACTCGACGATCACCTATCCCTGCAATAATACCTACTTTATAGGGGTGATCAAGATTTTCTGTAAACTTATGCAATGCTCTCATCCCTGCTGGGTTATGCGCATAATCAAGAAGGATCGTGAAGTTCTCAAATTCAAACAAATTCAAACGACCAGGTGTTTGAGAGGCAGATGGAATAAATGTTTCTAATGCTGCTTTCATATCTTCTATACTAATCCCTCTGATATTTGCTGTGAGAATAGCTGGTAGTACATTTTGAATCATAAATGTAGCTTTACCTCCATAAGTAAGAGGAATGTCTTCTACTTTCATAATCCGCATTTTCCATGTTCCTCTACATATCGTCACATATCCATTCTCAAAAACAGCAGTAATTCCTCCTTTACGTTGTAATGCCTGAATCCTAGGATTATTTTCGTCCATAGAAAACAAAGCAAGATTACAATCTATATTCCTACGCATATCGTATACCAGATCATCATCTGCATTTAATATAGCATATCCGTCTGGTAAGACCGTCTCAGGAATTACACCTTTTACTCGTGCTAATTGATCAATTGTATGTATTCCTTTAAGACCTAAATGGTCGGCTGCAACATTGGTCACAATACCTATATCACAATTTTTAAAACCTAATCCAGCTCTTAATAATCCTCCTCTTGCAGATTCCAATACCGCAAAGTTTACTGTTGGGTCTTTTAATACAAATTCTGCACTTGCAGGACCTGTACAATCACCTTTCATTAATAATCTATTTTGAATATATACTCCATCACTGGTAGTATATCCAACTCTATATCCGCTCATTTTTGCCATATGAGCTATCAATCGAGTTGTTGTTGTTTTCCCATTAGTACCACTTATAGCAACAATAGGGATTCTACCCGTATCTCCTTGTATAGGAAATAATTTATCTATAACTGGCGCTGCTACATTACGTGGCAATCCTGTTGTAGGTGCTAAATGCATTCTAAAACCAGGGCCAGCATTTACTTCAAGTACGGCTCCTCCTGTTTCTGACAAAGGCTTTGTGATATCATCAGTCATAATATCAATACCACAGATATCAAGATCAATGATTTTAGAAATACGTTCAACCATAGAGACATTAGCAGGATGAACAATATCTGTTACATCTTCTGCAGTCCCTCCTGTGCTTAAGTTTGCAGTATCTTTTAAAACCAATCGCTCCCCTTCTTTCAATACAGAATCTTCAGTATATCCCGAAGCAGCAATAATCGTTTTAGTAAGGTCATTTAATGTAATCATCGTAAGTACATTTTCATGTCCAAACCCTCTTCGCGGATCTTCATTGACTTTATCTACAAGTTCTTTTATTGACGAAGTCCCATCACCTATTACATGTGCAGGTGTACGAATAGCCGCTGCCACTAGCGTATGATTTATTACTAGCAATCTGTAATCTTCTCCTGTAATATATTTCTCTACAATAACTCTTCTTGATACTTCTTTTGCAGCATGAAATGCTACAAGCGCATCCTCATAATTTTGAATATCTACAGTAATTCCTCTTCCATGATTTCCATCAATAGGTTTTATAACAAGTGGATATCCTACATAGCGACAGGCTTCTTCTAAGCTACGTTCCTTACTAATGATATCTCCCCTAGGCACTTCTACCTCCGCCTGTTCAAGTAAGTATTTTGTGTCCTCTTTATCACATGCAAGTTCTACACCTATACTACTTGTCTCACTAGTTACTGTTGCTTGAATCCTTTTTTGATTTGCACCATACCCTAATTGACAGAGTGAATATTTATTTAATCGTATCCAAGGAATTCCTCTACTGGCCGCCTCTTCCACGATAGAGCCTGTACTTGGACCTAATCTATCTCGTTCTCGTAATTCTCGCATTTCTTGTATATCATCCTCAAGATCATAATCTTCTCCTTCTATAAGTGCCTCACATATACGTACTGAAGCACGTGCTGCATAACGTCCTACGCTCTCTTCTATATAAGAGAACACAACATTATAAACCCCTTCTTCACCATAATCTCTGGTTCTCCCAAAACCAGTATCCATATCTGCTAGAGTTTGAATCTCTAATGCAATATGCTCTATAATATGACCCATCCATGTCCCTTCTTCTACTCGTTGAAAAAAACCTCCAGGCTCACCTACAGAACAGCGATGAGAATACATCGTTGGAAACATCGTTTTTAAACGCTCCAAGAACCCATCAATTTTATTTGATGGTCGTTGTTCCATATCTTCTAGATCCAATACCATTACAATTAATTTATGGCGTCTCACTGACCAATAATTAGGTCCACGCATAGCGTTGATTTCTCTTATTTTCATATTTAGAAGATTAGGTTGATAATTAATATTCGTATCCTATAAATATATCATTTTTATAGAACAATTGGTGTATTTTTGCAAACTGTTAAAAACAATAATAATGGCTACAGGAATACTAATACCTATTGGAGGTAATGAAGACAAAGGAAATTCGGAACACGAACAATATACTCTAGAATATGTTGAAGATGGTATTCTTTCTAGAGTTGTCAAAGAAAGCGGTGGTCCTAAGGCATTGATTATTGTAATTCCTACTGCGTCTAGTATTCCTGAAGAAGTAGGTGAAAATTACTTAAGTGCTTTTGACAAATTGGGGTGTACTAATGTACATGTAATGGACATACGAGAACGGGAAGATTCAGAATTACCAGAAAATATAGCATTGATAAAAAAAGCCGATTGTCTTATGTTTAGTGGTGGAAATCAATCTAAGATCACAAGAAAGATAGGTAATACTTCTATTCATGATATTATTTCAGATCGTTATACTAATGATAATCTTGTGATCGCTGGTACCAGTGCTGGCGCAATGTGTATGTCTAAAGAAATGATTACCGGAGGAAGTAGTACAGAGTCTTTTATTAAAGGTGCGGTAGGAATGGCTGACGGCATGAATTTTATTCCTAACCTTATTATAGACTCGCATTTTATTAAAAGAGGACGTTTTGGAAGGCTCGCAGAAGCTGTAGCAAAATATCCAAAACATTTTGGCGTAGGTCTTGCCGAAGACACTGGGCTTGTCATTAAAGACTGTAACACATTTGAAGTTATAGGCTCTGGAATGGTTATCCTTTTTGATGCTACAAAATTAAAGCATAATAATGAAAAAGTCCTTCAGAAAGGTACGCCTATGTCGCTTGTCAATTTAAAGACACACGTACTTGCAAATGGGGATCGCTTTAATATTAAGAAAAAGAAGATCAAGGTATTACCTATTGATGCTCCTTTTGTATAGCTACTTCTCTTCTTTTAAGCACTCGCTGTTTGATTTATCGTATATCTACTAGTTTAGATATCTCTATTTTACTATAAATTGAATTACTTGTATATTTATAGAAACTCTTTCAGAGTTTTTATAAAGCAGATAGCATGAAATTTAAAGGACGTATTGATATTGACCAACCCTTAGAAAGGGTCGTGAGTTTATTTGAAAATCCAAAATACCTCAAAGAGTATCAGGACGGGTTTTTAAGAAAAGAACTTATAAGTGGAACTGAAGGAAAAGATGGCACTATATCAAAAATGTATTACAAAATGGGGAAGGGAGAAATGGAGCTTACAGAGACGATCATTGCAAACCACCTGCCTGTTTCTTTTGAAGCTCATTACCACCATAAGCATATGGACAATACTTTAAAAAGTACCTTTACAGCTCTTAATGATCATCAAACCCGCTATGAGACCAATGGAGAATACACTGCATTCAGAGGATTTATACCCAAAATGATGGCATTCTTTTTTCCTAAAATGTTTGAGAAACAAGCTCAAAAATGGCTAGATAATTTTAAAGCTTTTGCTGAAAAAGATACCCCTACTATTTAACGCACTTCAATGACTATGTGGAAAGAAAAATTAAAAACTTATGACACTCTAGTTAGTAAGTGCTCAAGATTTGAAAGGAAAGGAAAAACAGTACCCTATACATCTGCAAATGGATATATGTTTTCTTTACTCAATAAAGATGGCGAACTAGGAATACGATTTTCCAAAGAAGACCAAGAAAAATTTATCAAGGAACACCAAACAACATTATTCAAATCTCATGGAGCAACTATGAGAGGGTATGCGTTAATCCCAGAAAGAATGTTAGAAGATCTTAATACATTAGCTCTTTATCTTAATAAGAGTTATGACTATGTGATGTCATTAGATCCTAAATAGTATTGCTATTTATAAATAGCTATTTCCTGAGTACCAAACGAATCTTTTTTTGCCCTATACATTCCTTCTGTATTAAAAGGCATTGCGATATTACCATGAATATCTACAGCAATTAATCCACCATCACCTCCTATAGCTAATACTCTTTTTTGAATAACTTCATCGGCAGCTTCCTGTAGTGTCATTCCTTTATATTCCATAAGACAAGAAACATCATATGCTACTACACCACGGATAAAAAACTCTCCACTTCCAGTGCAACTTACAGCACATGTCATATTATTTGCATAATTCCCAGCACCTATCATAGGGCTGTCTCCTACTCTACCCCATTTTTTATTTGTCATTCCCCCAGTAGAAGTTGCCGCTGCAATATCACCATGATAGTCAAGAGCCACAGCACCTACAGTCCCAAACTTATGATCTTTTTTATCACTGTGATCTAATTGGAAATGATCACTATCTTTTATCTCCAGCCATTGCTTATGTCTTAAATCATCATGAAAATAGGTTTCACTTTCAACAGAAAACCCTTGGTCATTTGCAAATCGCATAGCACCATCACCCGCAAGAAATACATGCTCACTTTTCTCCATGACATCTCTAGCTAAAGAAACAGGGTTTTTAATTCCCGTTATTAATGATACAGCTCCTGCATTTAATGTATTGCCATCCATAATAGCAGCATCCATTTCATGGGTTCCTTCTGCTGTAAAAACACTTCCTTTTCCTGCGTTGAATAATGGAGAATCTTCTAAAGACTTTACTGCAACCTCTACAGCATCTACGGCAGTACCATTTTCTTCAAGAATAGCATATCCTTTTTCTAATGCAAGCGCAAGCGCATCTTTATATGCTTTTTCTTTTTCAGAAGTCATATTACCTTTAAGCAGTGTTCCGGCACCTCCATGTATAGCAAGAGTAATTGGTCTCATCGTCTTTAGTTTGTATGGCGAAAAATACAAATAGCTTTTTGATTATTATTAGGCGTAGGTATAAGAATGTTCACGAAGTTTTTCAACTTATTAACACTACTCCCTTTTCTGCCTTCAACTTCTTACATTTGGGTTACTTAAAAATTCCGCTTTCGCGAAAGCGTAAAAACAACCATAGTGACCAATACCGACGACAATACACAAAAACGACTTTTCCTCCTCGATGCCTTTGCCTTGATATTTAGAGGATATTATGCCCTTATTAAAAACCCAAGAATCACCAGTACTGGGATGGATGTATCTGCTATTATGGGATTTACAAATTCTTTACTCGATGTAATAAAAAGAGAACGACCAGATCATTTGGCCGTTGCCTTTGATAAAGGAGGAAGCAGTGCACGTGTTGAGGTTTTTCCTGAATATAAAGCAAATAGAGATGAGACTCCAGAAGCTATAAAAATTGCAGTCCCTTATATACAGCAAATTCTTAAAGCCATGCACATTCCTATTATAGAACGTACAGGTGTGGAAGCAGATGACCTCATAGGCACCTTATCAAAACAAGCCGAAAAAGAAGGTTTTAAAGTATACATGGTAACTCCTGACAAGGATTATGCACAGTTGGTATCCGAAAATATCTTTATGTACAAACCTGCCCGTATGGGTAATGGTATTGAAATATGGGGAATTCCTGAGGTTCAAAAACGATTTGAAGTAGAACGTCCAGAACAAGTAATTGATTACCTGGGAATGATGGGAGATAGTGTAGATAATATCCCTGGACTTCCAGGAGTAGGAGACAAAACAGCAAAGAAATTTATTGCTGCCTATGGATCTATGGAAGGACTCTTAGCTCACACCGATGAGTTAAAGGGAAAGATGAAAGAAAAAGTAGAAGCAAATGCTGAACTAGGGCTATTATCTAAACAACTCGCTACAATTATGCTAGACTGCGATGTCACATTTAATGCCTCAGATTATGAATTATCAGATCCTGATGCTGTGGCTGTCGGCAAAGTATTTGACGAGTTAGAATTTAGACGTACAAAAGAGCAATTTATAAAGATTTTTTCTGGAGAATCCACTATAACACAAACTGCTACTACTCCTACTAAAAGCGCTAAAAAACCACCTGCAGCAGGAGCTGGACAGTTTTCTCTTTTTGGGGGAGATAGTGAAGTTACAGCAGAGGCTATGCAAGCTGGATCTGGAAGAAAGACCATTAAAGATACTTCGCATTTTTATCAATTTGTAGATAGTCCGCTTTCGCGAAAGCTATTTATTAAAAATCTTATGAAACAACCTTCTGTATGCTTTGATACAGAAACAACAAGTATTGACCCACTTATCGCAGAACTTGTTGGGATTGCATTTTCTTGGGAAACTGGGAAAGGGTTTTATATCCCCTTTCCTGACAACAAAGAAGACGCTCAAACAATCATAGAAGAATTACGTCCATTTTTTGAATCTGAGACTATTGAAAAGGTAGGCCAAAATTTAAAATATGATATCAAAGTATTGGCAAAATACAATTTAAACGTGCATGGAAAGCTCTTTGACACCATGCTTGCGCACTATCTCATTAATCCAGATATGCGCCATAATATGGATGTCCTGGCCGAAACTTATTTAAACTACACCCCTATTTCTATTACAGAACTTATCGGTAAAAAAGGGAAAAATCAACTTTCAATGAGAGATGTATCTCTTGAAAAACAAACAGAATATGCCGTAGAAGATGCAGATATTACATGGCAACTTAAAGAACATTTTTCTAAAGAATTAAAGGATGCAGGGACTCGTAAATTATTTGATGAGATCGAAGTTCCATTACTCAGAGTGCTAGCAGCCATGGAGCTAGAGGGCATTAATTTAAATGTTGCGTTTCTAAAAAACCTATCCGATACTCTAGACCAAGATATTACTAGATTGACTTCAGAAATTTATGCAGAAGCTGGAGAAGAATTTAATATAGGATCTCCCAAACAACTTGGAGAAATCCTTTTTGACAAGATGAAACTTGTTGATAAACCAAAGAAAACAAAAACAGGTCAATACTCTACGGCAGAAGATGTACTATCCTATCTAGCAAAAGACCATGCTATTATTCAAAAAATACTAGATTATAGAGGTCTTACAAAGCTTAAATCTACGTATGTAGATGCATTGCCCTCTCAAGTAGCCTCAGATCATCGTGTCCATACAGACTATATGCAAACTGTTGCTGCTACCGGTCGCTTGAGTTCTAATAATCCTAACCTTCAGAATATTCCTATTCGTACGGAACGAGGACGAGAGGTACGGAAAGCATTTATTCCCCGAGATAAAAATCATACACTACTAGCTGCCGATTACTCACAAATTGAGCTTCGTATTATTGCTGCCTTAAGTGAGGAAGAGACAATGATTAAAGCATTTCAAGATGGTGAAGACATTCACGCTTCTACCGCTGCAAAAGTATTTAATGTTCCTATAGAAGAAGTCACAAGGGAACAGCGAAGCAATGCAAAGACAGTAAATTTTGGAATCATATACGGGGTTTCTGCTTTTGGATTAAGCAATCAGACAGATTTATCGCGCAGTGAAGCCAAAGAGCTTATAGAGACTTATTATAAAACATATCCTAAGTTACGCAACTATATGAGCGAACAAGTAGATTTTGCTAGGGATAATGGGTATGTAAAAACAGTTTTAGACAGACGCCGTTATTTAAAGAATATCAATTCTGGAAATGCAATAGTGCGTGGAGCTGCAGAGCGTAATGCTGTAAATGCCCCTATTCAAGGAAGTGCTGCTGATATTATCAAAATTGCAATGATTAATATTTATGACAAACTATCTACTGGAAACTATCAAACAAAAATGCTACTACAAGTACATGATGAATTGGTTTTTGATGTCCCTCGACATGAACTTGACAAAGTAAAGGGTCTTATTAAATCTGAAATGGAAAATGCATTTACGATGAAAGTACCACTAGATGTTGAGGTGGGACTAGGAGAAAACTGGCTAGAAGCGCATTGACATTGATTATATTAAAAAAGTAGAAATGCATAAAAATAATGTTTATGCATCACATACAGAATATTAGCAAAAATCCCAACTCTAATTTTACAACAATATGTTAAGAATCTTTTTATTTATCATTCTGACAGTAAACACCACTATTTCTCAAAATAAATTCAACGAAATCTTTAGCAATGAAACTAGATCGTTAAAGGAGTATATGAAGGTTGACTTTAAAGATAATTATGGTAATGAAGGGGTTTTACCTATTTCAATTATCAAAGGAAAAAGCAAAGGACCTGTTTTTACTATCACAGCTGGTGTTCATGGTTATGAATACCCTCCTATTATTGCCGTACAGAAAGTTTTAAATGAAGTTGACATTAAAAAACTAAAAGGTACCTTGGTGATTGTTCCTATCGCCAATAGGGCTTCTTTTTTTACACGAACACCATTTATCAATCCTCAGGATCAAAAAAATTTAAATAATGCTTTTCCGGGTAATAAGAATGGTAGCATCACAGAACAAATAGCTCATTTTATAACTCATAATCTTATCGCTGTTAGTGATGTCTTTCTTGATGTTCATGGAGGAGATGCTTGTGAAGACTTACTCCCTTTTGTTTGCTATTACAATAATGAAAAAAAACAGCAACAAACGGCGTTGGCAAAAAAACTATCTGAAAATAGTGGATTCCAATATGTGGTTTCATACCCTTACAATATTTCAGATACAGATCCAGCAAAATATGTATTTAAACAAGCTGCACAAGACGGAAAAACCGCTTTGAGTATTGAATGTGGCAAATTAGGTAATGTACAAAAAGACAATGTGGAATTAATCAAAAATGGGATATATAACATGCTATTTACTATGAACATGTATCCTAAAGCATCCGAGCCTCATGAAAATATAATATATAGAAATAGTCAAGATTATATTAATTCCAATGTTCAAGGAATTTTCTATAGTTCATATAAAGCAGGTGATTTTGTTGCTAAAGATGATATTGTAGGATACACAACAGATGAATTTGGAAAAGTTTTAGAGGAATATAAGGCGACAAAAGAAGGTATTATATTGTATAAATTAGCAACACCTCCTGTAAATATAGATGACACGATTATGTGTATTAGTTCTTTCGAAGAGAATTAAATAGAGAGTTATAAGATATAACTACTTTAATAGAATCATAATAAAAGATAATTATTCTCAGGCATTCTTTCTAAATATTAAAAGCTCTTTGATATAATAGCTACCTTTGATTTTAACTAAGCATATATAAAATTATGGAAGGACTATTAACCTTAGACAGTTTATTTACATTATTAATGCTTGTATTGCTTCAGGTTGTCCTGGGCTTTGATAATCTCTTGTACATTTCTTTAGAATCTAAAAAAGCACCTCAAGAAAAACAAAGTTATGTTCGTAGGTTGGGAGTAGGAATGGCAATTGTATTACGTATTGTGTTACTTTTTGTATTGATGTCACTTATTCAATATTTCCAGGAACCCTTTGCCAGTTTACATGACAATAACATCATAGAATTTTCTTTTAATGTACATAGTGTCATTGTACTCGCAGGAGGTATATTTATTATCTATACTGCTATCAAAGAAATATGGCATATGATGCTTATCAAAGAACACGAGGAAACAGAAGTAAGACGTAGTTCTGTAGGAAAAATTATTTTCTGGATCGTACTAATGAATCTTGTATTCTCTTTTGATTCTATCCTAAGTGCGATGGCATTAACTAGCGGTATGCAATTTAAAGCTCAAATGATTTTAATGTCTGTAGCAATCATCGCTGGAGGAATCCTTATGATCGTAATGGCAGATAAAGTTTCTAGCTTTCTTCAGAAAAACAGAATGTATGAAGTGCTTGGGCTTTTTATTCTTCTTATTGTAGGGATTATGCTTTTATCTGAAGGTGGACATCTGGCGCATCTATCATTTTTTGGAAATAAAGTCACACCTATGAGTAAGACTACATTTTATTTTGTTATTATCGTTCTTGTACTTATAGATATTGTACAAGGAAGGTATCAAAAAAACTTACTCAAAGCCAAAGCACGTAAGGACGAAAATCAGCATTCATAATATGCTTTCGCGAAAGCGGAAGACAAAAAAAGGCTAGGCATTTTAATATCGCCTAGCCTTTTTTGTGTTTTAAACAACAGGACTATTTATTGTCTCGTATATACAAACGTAACGGTTTCTAGAAGTTCGGCAGTATCGACTCCATCGATTACTTCAAGCTCAAAACCATCGCCCAGCACAAAAACCAACTCATCACCAGACAAAGTGGCATCTACGGAGAATCCGTCTTCATCTAAGAAACTAACAACACTCCCATTTTGAGTCCAAGTAAAATTAGTTGTAAAATCCTCAGGAACACAATCTACAACTTGAGAAATATTTCCTTCGCCATCAACATCTACAAAAACATCTAAAAATGTAGTCGATATTGCACTTCCTGTATTACCTGCTAAGAAAACCAGTGTCTCATTTTGCAAACAACCAGTTTCTTCAAGTAAATTTGTAGACGAATCCCCGTCTCCATCAAGATCAAAACTTGTCTCTGTAGTTAAAGAGCTCAATCTAAAAGTCCCTTCTACTGAATTACTAGAAGATGAAGCATCATCATCGCTTGAACATGCACTCACCACAAGGACAATTAGAAGAAATTTAAATAGGTTTTTCATAATATCAATTAGGGTTAAAAATTGTAAAACTGTAAAAGAAACGATTCTATTGTATCAAGCCCAGACTTTAACTAAAAAATTATAAGACAAAGCGATAAGTCCACTTGACCAAAAATGTATTCCGTATCTGTTGATCAAAAATTACATTTTCTGCAACTTCTCCAAAACCATCATCTATATCACTTACCCCTTCAATCCCTTGAGACCATACAAAGAACAATTCGGATCCAGGAATGTATTCCCAACGCAATACTAGATTAGATCGAAATTGTACAAAGTTAAAATCTGGATTTCCGAAAGAATAATCTGTAGTACCATCACTATTTTCATCAACAGAATAGGTACCATCTGCAAAAGAGATTTGACTATTTGAATAGGTTGTTACTCTTTCATTAAGATCTCTTGCTACAGGATTATTGACATAATTAAAATTATTATACCTCGCCTTAAAGAAGAAAGGCTGTCCATAATATTGTATTGTTAAATTAGGGTTGATATTATAATTTACACGTAAAGTCATACTCAAAGACTCATTATCTATCCCGCCTAAAATATATCTAGGAGTTCCATTAAAATCACTTTCAGTTACGTATTGTGTTTTATTAGGGTTTTGTTCAAATTCATTTATTAATGATAGACTTAACGAATTTATGGGTTGGTAAAAGAAACGCAATACATATCTTCTAAAAGAAAAGTTATTTTGCTGTGCTTCAGAAAACACATATCCTGCATGCATTGAAAACTTTTTTCTGTTGTCAGTTCCTGAAAATAAGAATACAAAGTTTTCATCTCCCCATCGCCATCTAGGACCACCTCTAAGTACTGTGTTACTAAAAATACGTGGCTTATGGCCAATTCCTGCTTCACTCCACCAATTGTTTTTCCAATTTACGAAGCCTTGTAACTCGTACTGGATTCTATTGTAGTTTCCATCAAAATCATATGAGCTGAACTGGTTTATCCCCAGATTTGCTCTACGAAACCAACTTGAAGGTTTATTCCAGAATCGTCTAAGGTTTGCATATTGTCGTATATCATCTGCCTGACGTAAAAACCCGATATCATTTAATTCTAATTCTGGAGAGCGCCAGTTACCTCCTATATTATAACGCCAGTCTCCACTACCACGACCTATTTCAAAACGCCCTCCTGTACCCGTAAGCTCATTCCTGTTTTCATCTACCTCTACATGTCCAGCATCTACTCTTTGAAATAAATGAGTTAATGATCGTTGTGTACGGGTTATAGCCTCTGTGCTTCCACGCACATTACTAAAAAGAGCACTCCCTTCTACATAGTACTTTCTATCTTTCCAATTGTGTTGAAAATCTATCCCTCCTGAATATGCTTGTGTATGTAAAAAAGAAACACGTTCGTCCATATCCCTATGAGTGGCCGTAATAATACCACCTATAAATGAATTACGATCATTAAAGTCTTTTTGAACACGCCCCACAAAATAGTTTGAAAGTGGTTCTACAAGTTCTTCCCTTTTTTCACCTATTTCTGAAAGCCCATCTAATACGTCTTGACGTTCATCTAGCTCTATCTCTGCAAATTCATTTGCAGTTATACTCTCAAGAACTCCAATAGACCACCCATCTTTAGTCTTACCACTAAATTTTGCTGCCCCAAGAATTGTAGTATTTGTCGGAAAATCTTCAAACTCACCTTTACTACCATCTGCCGTACTAAAACCTTGAGGTGTCCTTCCAATACGTCTTGAAAAAAACAAGTTATCAGCCCCTCCTCCTACACGAAAATCAAACACATTTTTATTCTCAACAAAGAATGGACGTCTTTCCTGAAAGAAAATCTCAAACCCATCCAAAGCAATAGCTCCTGGATCTGCATCTACCTGTCCAAAATCTGGGTTTATGGTAAGATCTAGAGTAAGATCATTTGTAATTCCGATTTTAGCATCCAGTCCTCCTGTAAGTTTTGTAGACGTTCCATCTCTAAAAGGATTTCCAGGTTCGGCTTCAAAAGTATCTAACTGTCCTAAAACATAGGGTTGAATTTCTAATTGCTTTTGTGGTTTTAACCCTATAAGTCCTCTTAGTTCTCCAAACTCACTTACCCATCCTGGAGGATTTGCCGCCACAGGTTGCCAAAGTGATCGCTCTTCATTTGCAAAATAACGACGTGTTGATTGTATTCCCCATATTTGTTCTTCGGCATTTCCAAAACGCAACTGACTTAAAGGGATACGCATCTCGGCAGTCCATCCTTCTGCATCCTCTGCTGTTCCTAAATACCAAATAGGATTCCAACTACTATCAAAATTACCGTTATTAGATATAAATTCATCCCCTTTTACTCCCGAGGCAGATGCTGTAAAAGAAAAACCTGACCGATCATCATTATAACTATCTATATTAATCTCTACCCAATCTCCTGGAAAATCATCACGTCTCCCTAAACGTTTTTCAATTTTAGATAGATCACTCTCATAACACCTAAAAGCTACATAGAGGTTTTTATCATCATACATGATTTTCATTTTCGTTTGCTGTGAAGGGGCAGTACCAACATCGGGCTCAAACTCTACATAATCTGTTGTCCATTCGACAACGTCCCATGCTTTATCATCTATGACACCATCTATAGAAGGGGCTTCGCCCACTAATTTCTGAGTGGTATAAATACGTTTTTCATAAATTTTAGTAGAATCTTGTTGAGCTTTTACAAAAGTGGATACACAGATAAGAAAAAGAAAAATAACTGTTCGTTGATTGATTGATTGCATAGTCATTGGTTAGAATGTGCTGTAATAGACTTGAAAGTATTTCCAATGTGACAGATCGACCACTTATTTAAGAGTATCTTAACTTTTTTAACACTTGACAGACTACATTATTGCTCATTTTTTGCGTGTGTATTTATATTCCTTAGACATAAGTATTTAGTATCCTAAAAATATTACTCAACCTGTATTGTCTAACCTAAAATAAATTGTACCTTTGCAGGCCTGTTTATGAACAGGAAAAATTGGAATGTTTAATTTAAATTATTTAGTGTGGACACATTAAGTTACAAAACAGTATCAGCAAACAAAGCTACCGTAAACAAGGAGTGGGTTTTGATAGATGCTGACGGACAAACGCTTGGACGTATGTCTTCTATCGTAGCTAAGTTTTTACGCGGTAAGTACAAGACTGACTTTACACCTCATGTTGATTGTGGGGATAACGTAATTGTTATCAACGCATCAAAGATCAATTTGACAGGTAGTAAATGGACTGACAAATCATATATCCGTCATACAGGATATCCTGGTGGTCAACGTAGCCTTACTGCAACAGAACTTTTCGATAAAGACCCTACGCGCATTATTGAAAATGCAGTAAAAGGTATGTTACCTAAAAACAAATTGGGTAGTGCTTTATTTCGCAATCTTAAAGTGTACTCTGGAGCAGAGCATGGACAAGAAGCACAAAAGCCTAGAACAATTAATCTTAACGAAATTAAGTAATGGAAGTAATTCACAAAATCGGTCGTCGTAAGACTGCTGTAGCACGTGTATATGTTTCTGAAGGAAAAGGAAACATTACCGTTAACAAAAAAGACATCGCTACATACTTCCCTACCGCTACGTTACAATACAAAGTTAACCAGCCACTTGCTATGACTAGCAATGAAGGTAACTTTGATATAAAAGTAAACGTATACGGAGGTGGTATTACTGGTCAGGCAGAAGCTATTCGTCTTGCACTTTCAAGAGCAATGTGTGAGCTTGATGCTGAGAACCGTAGCATCCTTAAGCCAGAAGGCTTATTGACTAGAGATCCAAGAATGGTAGAGCGTAAGAAATTCGGACAGAAGAAAGCGCGTAAGAAATTCCAGTTCTCTAAACGTTAATCAATTTATTAATTATCAAATGTTGTCGTTGTTTGGTTCGCTTTCGCG
Source organism: uncultured Dokdonia sp. (assembly GCA_947503305.1). Taxonomy (GTDB): domain Bacteria; phylum Bacteroidota; class Bacteroidia; order Flavobacteriales; family Flavobacteriaceae; genus Dokdonia. The sequence goes on along the minus strand of CANNDF010000002.1, from coordinate 46,090 downwards.
AAAGCGTACAATGAATCAAAGTTAGTTTAGCATCTAAACTTCGATATTCGAAGTTGCTAATTTAAGTCCAACGGAACGTAAACTATTACAAAAATGGCAAACAACATAGAAGTAAAAGAATTACTTGATGCAGGTGTACACTTTGGACACCTCACAAGAAGATGGGATCCAAATATGGCACCATATATTTATATGGAGCGCAATGGTATTCATATCATTAATTTATACAAAACAGCTGCAAAAATAGACGAAGCTTCAGAAGCTCTTAAAAAAATAGCAGCATCCGGTAGAAAAATACTTTTCGTAGCTACCAAAAAACAAGCAAAAGACATTGTAGCTGAAAAAGCGAAACAAGCAAACATGCCTTACATCACAGAAAGATGGCCAGGAGGTATGCTTACAAACTTTGTTACCATTAGAAAAGCTATCAAAAAAATGCAAACCATCGACCGTATGAAGCAAGATGGACGTTTTGATACACTTTCTAAGAAAGAAAAGTTACAAATGAATCGTCTTCGTGAAAAGCTTGAGAAAAACTTAGGATCTATTGCAGATATGACACGTCTTCCAGGTGCATTATTTGTTGTAGATATTAAACGTGAGCATATCGCTATTAAAGAAGCACAAAAATTAAATATTCCAATATTTGCGATGGTAGATACAAACTCTGACCCACGTCAAGTAGACTATCTTATTCCATCAAATGATGATGCTTCTAAATCTATCGATAAAATCGTAGGATATGTTTCTAATGCTGTTATTGAAGGACTTGCAGAGCGCAAATCTGGAAAAGAAGCACAAGCCGAAGGAAAAGATGCACCCGCACCTGCTCCTAAAGCAAAGGCAACTCAAGAACCAAAAGCTAAAGCTGCTCCTGCACCTGTAGAGACTCCAGAACCTGCAAAAGTAGAAGCTACAGCAAGCGAAGAAGAAGAGTAAATAACAATTTCATAATATATAAAAGTCGTTTAGTTGCTTTCTTTGCAGAAAATAGACTGAACGACTTTTTAAATTTTTAAAATACCTAAAAAAAATGGTAAAGATTACAGCCGCAGACGTAAACAAGCTTAGAAAATCAACCGGAGCCGGTATGATGGATTGCAAAAAAGCACTTGTAGAAGCCGAAGGTGATTTTGACAAAGCAATTGCTATTCTTCGTAAGAAAGGACAAAAAATTGCAGAAAAAAGAGCAGACAGAGATTCTAGTGAAGGTGCTGTCGTTGCAAAAATAAATGACGCATCAAACAGAGGTGTTGTTATCTCACTAAACTGTGAAACTGACTTTGTTGCAAAAAATGATTCATTTATTGCTATTGCACGTCAAATGGCAGACATTGCTTTAAACACGAACTCTAAAGAAGAATTTCTTGCTGCAGATTATGAAGGTATGACTGTTGCAGAAAAACTTATTGAGCAAACTGGGGTCATCGGTGAAAAAATAGAGATAGGTGGTTTCAAAACATTAGAAGCTCCTTTTGTAGGTTCTTATGTACATGGAAATAAAATAGGTGCTTTAGTAGGACTTTCTAATGCTATAGATAATGCAGCAGAACTTGCTAAAAACATTTCTATGCAAGTTGCCTCTATGGGTGCCACAACATTATCTTATAAAGATTTTGACCCAGCATTTGTAGCCTCTGAAACTGAAGCAAGAATTGCAGCTATCGAAAAGGAAAATATAGAACTTGGACGTTTAGGAAAAACATTGAAGAATGTTCCTAAATATATCTCAATGTCTCAACTGACTCCTGAAGTAATGGCCGAAGCTGAAGAAAACATTAAAGCCCAGTTAAAGGCTGAAGGAAAACCTGAACAAATTTGGGACAAAATTGTTCCTGGAAAAATTGAGCGTTTTATTTCAGACAATACTACATTAGATCATGAAAAATGTCTGTTAGACCAGAGATTTATTATGGATGAAAGTGTAAATGTTGCTGAATATGTCGCAAGTAAAGGTGATGTTACTGTTGTAAATTTTGAAAGAGTTTCTCTAGTATAATAAACAACATTGTAGATAAAAAAAACGCTCCTAAAATTTAGGAGCGTTTTTTTATGTGCCTTATTGATTTGTTTTTATGTATCTGTTCTATCTATAGTTAGAAAGGCAATAGGCTCTGATAAAGAGTTTTCAACTCCAAATGGAAGGCCTTGATAATTTTCTATAAATCCACTTTGAGGTCCTTCATCGGCCTCATACGTCATTCCTGCATTTATTCCTGCATCTATAGGACTTAAACCAAAATCTGCTATTTCAATCAAGGTATTACCATCTACGATATCAAATGAACTCACCCCTACAAACCAATCTGGACTTGGATTCAGTCTAGCTATGAACGTGATTCTCGTTCGAGTAGGAGTTGCTGTCACAGAAATATCTACTGAATCTGTTGGTCCAGTTATGCCCCCGGTAGTGATACTAAATAACCCATCTCCTTGTTCTCCTAAAGAAGTAGAAAGAAATGAAGCTAACGCCTCTACGTCTCCAGAATCTGCATAGCTTGCAAAACCTTCTGTAGCTAATTGACCTATATCAAATATGGAAAGTTCTGGCGAGTGTACAATTGCAACCAACGTCCCAAAAGTAGGATTATCAGGATAATCACTAGGGTTATTTTCTTCTAAAAAATTACCAGTAAATGTAAGTGTATAATCAGCCGAAGCACTTGCCTCTAAAGGTGGTCCTCCTGTATCAGGTGGTGTAGGTGTAGTATTACCTCCGTCATCACTCCCACAGCTAAAAAAAGCCAACACAAGAACAATAGAACTTATTTTAAAAAAATTCTTCATAATTAAATTTTTGATTTTATTTTTTATAATTGAAATATGATTGTTTAGTATCTCAATATCTAATATTTGATAAATATAATAAACTTGTCATTTTACAAGGGTAAGACTTTATAATAGTTTACAAAAAAGCGCTTACTTTATAAGAATTTATAGATCAAAATAAGATTTATGCTTAAAAAAAATCATTATCCCCGAATAATCTATTACTTAAAGAATTTATTTTAAAAGTGGTATAAACCCTATATTTGCGTAATCATTTTTTGACTAATGAAGTACACAAGAATTTTACTTAAGTTATCAGGCGAAGCTTTAATGGGTGAACGTCAATACGGTATAGACCCTAAGCGTCTGGCCGAGTATGCATCAGATATTAAAACTGTCACCGATAAAGGTGTACAGGTTGCTATTGTTATAGGCGGTGGTAATATCTTTAGAGGAGTAGCAGGAGCTAGTAAAGGAATGGATCGCGTACAAAGTGATCATATGGGTATGCTTGCTACTGTTATCAACGGACTGGCATTACAAGATGCTTTAGAAGATGCTGGCATTCCTACCAGACTACAAACAGCTATTAAAATCAATGAAGTAGCAGAGCCTTTTATACGCCGTAAAGCGATGCGTCACCTTGAAAAAGGACGTGTTGTAATTTTTGGTGGAGGTACAGGAAATCCATATTTTACTACAGATTCTGCAGCTGTCCTTAGAGCAATAGAAATTGAAGCCGATGTTATTCTTAAAGGAACACGCGTAGATGGTATTTATACCGCAGATCCAGAAAAAGATAGTGCTGCTGTTAAATACGATCACATATCTTTTGATGATGTATTACAAAAAGGCCTAAAGGTTATGGACACCACTGCATTTACACTAAGTCAGGAAAATGAACTTCCTATTATTGTATTTGATATGAATAAATCTGGAAACCTTCTAAAGGTAGTTACTGGAGAGCAAATTGGAACTACAGTAAACTTATAACTTAATTATATGGCGCAGTTTTTGTAAACTTGCGTAGAAAAACTCGATTCGTCATGAATGAAGACATTGAATTTATATTAGACAGCACAAAAGAATCTATGGATAATGCACTTGTCCATCTTCAAAAAAGATTACTTACTATACGTGCTGGAAAAGCAACTCCTTCTATGTTACAAGGAGTTATGGTAGACTATTATGGTAGTGCTACTCCAATAGGACAAGTTGCAAATATAAATACTCCAGATGGCAGAACAATCTCAGTTCAGCCATGGGAAAAAAATATTATTCCCGACATTGAAAGAGCCATTATTAATTCGAACCTCGGATTTAACCCAATGAATAATGGAGAAAGTATTATCATAAATGTTCCTCCTCTTACCGAAGAACGTAGAAAAGAGCTTGTAAAACAAGCACGTTCTGAAGCTGAAGATTCTAGAATTGGGGTTCGCAATGACAGAAAAAGTGCTAATAACGATCTTAAAAAACTTGAAGACGTATCTGAAGATGTTATTAAAAATGCAGAGATAGACGTTCAAAAACTTACCGATAATCATATTAATAAAATAGATGAAATATTATCTACAAAAGAAAAAGAGATAATGACCGTTTAAAATATAGTCGTTAAACATAACAAAAAGCGATCCTATAAGGTCGCTTTTTTTAATACATTTGAATATCTACCACTCCAACTTTATGTATCGCATACTTATTTTTCTTTTTTGTATCCAATATACTGCTTTGGGGCAAGGGCTTCAAAATTCTAAAGTAGAGACAATTATAGAAGAATCCATTGCATTAAGACATAAGAATGATCCAAGATCTGTTCTCAATACTTATGGTTTTACAACTTATGAAAAAACGGTTATTACAGATAGTCTAGGTACTAGTACGCATAGTTATCTTTCAGAAAAAGTAAGTAACACTACTTATACAACTTCACAAGGATTCACAGAAGATGTTATAGGATTTCAACTGGCTGGTTTTACAAAAATACGCTATGAAGTTTTAGCGGTTAATCTACAATCTAGATCATTTTATGATGAAGATTTTATAATCTTCAACACTAGATATGCTGGTATTTTATCTCGCAGAGGTCTTAAAAATTACAATTATGTAATTATTCCCACTACGATAGAAGATGAAATTCGAATAGGTTTTACTCCTAAACGACCAAAGGCAATTCCTGGCCTTTCTGGATTTATGATCCTCGATAAAGAGACATTAGCAATTAAGAACGTAGAGGTAAGCCTAGATGATAAAATTAAAATCAAACTCAATCAAACATACATTTTCAATACAGAAGCAAACATCTATCTTCCTGAAAATAGAGAACTCTTTATAGATAAAGGGGATAGTGATCGTAGGTTATCCTTTTTTGGAGGGCGTATTTCTATAGGTACATTACAAAATGAAAATCTAGAGAAGATGATCACTAAAAAATACCTTGTCTCTACAACAAGGAATAGTGATTTTTCGCTTAAAGCGAAAGAAAAAAAAGTGCAACCTTTTGCTATTACAGTAAGTACAGACGCTATTAAACAGCCTCCAAGCTTTTGGCAAAATTATCGTTTGGAAGAGCTTTCTGAAAAGGACAAACGTAGCTTTTCTGAAATAGAAAGAATTATAGATGCCGAAAACATTGAACGTAGATTAGGAACAATTAATAATTTTAGTGTTGGCTATTATAGTGTCAATTTTTTTGATTTTGATCTTACTTACCCAGTTAAATTCAACAATTTTGAAGGCCTTCGCTTAGGACTTGGGGGAGTAACTAATTCTGATTTTTCTAAACGTTTTAGAATAGAAGGATATGGAGCTTATGGTTTTAAAGACAAGGAAATAAAATATGGTATTGGAGGCGGATATTTAATAAACCCTAAAAAAGATGCTTGGATTAGCCTCACATATAATAGTGATCTTGAAGAAGTAGGTAATTACGCTTATCTTACAGATAGAAGAGTATATTCTTTATTTGAACCACGATTGGTAAATATTAATTTATTTTATAAGCATCGTACAACACGAACAAATCTTGAATACCGTATTGCCCCAAAACTTCTTTCAGAGCTTCAAATCGCACATAGGCGTATTGAACAAACAACCCCTTATCGTTTTTTAAATGATGGTACAGAGGTAACTGATTATAATATTACGGAAGCTACTGTAGGAGTACGATGGAGTCCGGGAAGTAAATTTATGAATGCAGATAATGGTATTTCTGAAGTATATGATGGATATCCAAAAGTTACTGCACAAGTATCTCAAGGAATTAATGGTTTAGGTGGGGATTTTGGATTTACAAAAATAGGTTCAAAAGTTTTTTACAGACTAGATAGATTAAACAAATCTGCAACAGAATTACTAATAGAAGGTAATGTAGGTTTTGGAGATTTGCCCATTACGCATCTATTTCAAGCATACCCAAATGCTCCTACAAAAGAAACTGTTTTACAACGATTTTCAGTCGCTGGGGTTAATAGTTTTGAGACTATGTTTTTTAGTGAATTTTTCTCAGACAGGCTCTTTACTGCACAGCTTAAGCATAGGCTTGCCCCTTTTAACATAGGAAAACACTTCAAACCAGAAATGGTTTTAATCACTCGATTTGCTATAGGTGACATTAGAAACCCTCAAGATCATTTAGATATTAATTTTGGTTCCTTGAGTGATGGTTTTACAGAATCTGGATTTGAAATAAACAAGCTCTTATTTGGTTTCGGGACCAGTTTTACATATCGGTATGGGGCATATCACCTCCCTAATTTTGAAGATAATATCGCTTTTAAATTCACTTTCAACCTACAACTGTAGAAAAGTGCCATAAACACATCGATTTTTCCTGAATAAAAGAATACCTTTGTTATGCGTAAATAAAGGTAATGGCAAAATTTTTAAGTTCGGGGTTTTGGGAAAGTATTGCCAGCATCATTCTACGCAATAGACTCTTCATTCTTATACTCATCATAGGAGCTACTGTTTTTTTAGGATTTCAGTGGCAACATATGCGTTTTACATATACAGAAGCAAATCTTCTACCGGATGATCATGAAGTAAACCTTGAGTATAATACGTTTTTAGAAAAATTTGGAGAGGAAGGAAATCTTATTGTTTTAGGGATTAAAAATGATAGCCTTTTTACTCCTACTATTTTAAATGCTTGGAATGACCTATCAGAAAAAATAAACAAATATTCTGAAGTTACTCTTTCTATTTCTTTAAAAGATTTAAAGTTATTAGACAAGAAGGAAAATCCTCCCAGATTTGATTTAAAATCTTTTATTAATGATAGTATTGTTACAGAAAAGCAAGCTACAGATTATAAAAAACAGCTTTTTAATAACCTCCCCTTTTATGAAAATTTAATTTATAATAAAGAGACGGGAACGGTTCGTTCGGCTATCTATCTAGATAAAAGTATTGTAAATACTGCAACCCGAAGAGATTTCATAGTAAATGATCTTATTCCTCTAATTTCAAAATTTGAAGAAGATTCTGGAGTAAAAGTTCGCACCAGTGGCATGCCATATATTAGGACACTTAATTCACAAAATATTATAGATGAAATAGGTCTTTTTGTAGGTGCAGCATTATTAGTAACCTCGTTAATTTTCTTTTTCTTCTTCCGTTCTTATCGAGCTACTTTTATATCCATGATTACAGTAATTGTAGGAGTAATGTGGGCTTTTGGGTCACTAGGCCTCCTCAAATATGAAATTACTGTACTTACCGCACTTATTCCGCCGTTAATTATTGTCATAGGTATTCCTAACTGTATCTTTTTAATTAACAAGTACCAACATGAATATAAACAACATGGAAATAAAGCCAAAGCGCTTCAACGTGTGATCACTAAAGTAGGTAATGCTACTTTAATGACAAACATTACTACAGCATCTGGTTTTGCAACATTTATTCTTACAGAAAGTTCCTTACTTAAAGAGTTTGGTGTTGTTGCGAGTATAAATATTATAGGCATATTTCTTTTATCATTATTAATTGTACCTATCATTTATAGTTATATGCCTCCTCCTAAAGATAAACATTTAAAACACTTAGGGAAAAAATGGATTGAAGGTTTTGTAGACTGGATGGAGCGTATGGTACGTCACCACCGTATAGGTATTTATGTCGTAAGTATTCTGTTACTTACTGCGAGTATGATAGGTATTAATCAAATACGAGTTTCTGGTAGCCTTATAGAAGATATGCCTAAAAACGCAGAATTCTATAAGGATATTAAGTTTTTTGAACAAGAGTTTGATGGTATTATGCCCTTAGAAATTCTTATCGATACAAAACGTAAAAAAGGAGTTATGAAACTGGCTACTTTAAAGCGTATGGAAGAACTTAGTCAAGTTATCGAAGAACAACCAGAATTATCAAAACCTGTGTCTGTAGTTAACCTTGTCAAATATGCAAAGCAAGCCTATTATAATGGTTCTCCAAAATATTATCAACTCCCTAGTAGTAATGAGCGTAATTTCATACTCCCATACGCCAATAGTTTTTCTGAACAAACAAATCTAATGGGAGCTTATGTAGATAGCACAGGACAATATGCCCGTATTACTACATTTATGAAAGACATAGGTACTGATAAAATGGAACGTGCTGAAGAGAATTTACGCACCAAAATAAGCACGCTATTTCCAGAAGACAGATATGAAGTTACCTTAACAGGAAAAGCATTAGTGTTTCAAAAAGGAACAAATTATCTTGTATCCAACTTAGTCATAAGTTTATCCTTGGCTATACTGTTAATAGCTTTATTTATGGCGTGGATGTTTAGATCGTTTAAAATGATATTAGTATCACTTATACCTAACCTTCTCCCTTTATTAGTTACTGCCGGTATGATGGGCTTTATAGGCATTCCTATTAAACCTTCTACTATTCTTGTATTTAGTATTGCTTTTGGAATATCTGTAGACGATACAATACATTTCTTGGCAAAATATCGTCAGGAACTAAGAGCAAGCAAATGGCGTATAAAAAAATCTGTATATGCATCATTAAGAGAAACTGGTGTGAGTATGTTTTATACTTCTATTGTCCTGTTTTTTGGATTTTCTGTATTTATGATAAGTAGTTTTGGAGGTACTGTAGCATTAGGAGGGTTAGTGAGCGCTACCTTGTTATTTGCTATGCTTGCAAACTTACTACTCCTCCCTTCCCTATTACTATCTCTTGAGCGTAATATTGCAAACCAAAAAGTTCTCAAAGAACCCTCTTTACAAATCATCACTACAGAATCTGAAAATAAAAGTGAAGATCAAACAGAATCTAAATAAGAAATTCCTGTCTTAACAGACAGGAATCTTTATTCTAAAAACAAATCCCCCAATTTGTCTCAAGAAACTCTTTTATGAGCAAACAATTCATAGGTTAAAAATAGTAGATTACTTACTCTTAAGAAATACCCAGTACTAGGTATTTATGCAAATTATTTGATTCGATATAAGAATGCTTTCGCGAAAGCATATATTTCCTAATCTTCGTCTTAAAATTTATCTGCTAGTTTAAAAACAAAAATTATCTTTGCCCTTCGATAAAAAATTCAAAATCATGAAACACATATCTGTTATCGATCTTTTAGCTAGTACAGCTATACATCAAGAATTTACCGTAAAAGGATGGGTACGCTCTTTTAGAGCAAATCAATTTGTAGCCCTTAATGATGGTTCTACAATTAAAAATATACAATGTGTCGTTGATTTTGAGAACACAGACCCCGCGTTATTAAAACGAATTACAGTAGGGGCTGCTGTGAGTATCACAGGGATGCTTGAAGAAAGTCAAGGTGCGGGTCAACGCGTAGAGATTAAAGTAAAAACTATTGAAATTGCTGGTGATGCAGATCCGGAAGAAGTAAAACTTACGATCCTGTCACCTAAACGACATTCTCTAGAAAAATTACGTGAACAAGCTCATTTAAGAGTACGTACAAATACCTTTGGTGCTATTATGCGCTTACGTTCCAAACTGGCATTTGCTGTACATGAGTACTTTAATAAAAATGGATTCTATCATGCGCACACTCCTATTATTACAGGTAGTGATGCCGAAGGTGCAGGAGAAATGTTTCGCATAAGTGCTCTTGATCCTGAAAACCCACCAAAGAATGAAGATGGGTCCATAGATTATAGTCAAGACTTTTTTGACAAGGAGACCAACCTTACTGTATCTGGACAACTGGAAGCCGAGACTTATGCATTAGGACTTGGCAAAGTATATACATTTGGACCAACTTTTAGAGCAGAAAACAGTAATACTTCTCGTCACCTTGCAGAATTCTGGATGATAGAGCCCGAGGTTGCTTTTTGTGATCTTGATGGTAATATGGACTTAGCAGAAGACTTCATAAAATATGTTATCAATTATGCGCTAGAAAACTGTCAAGATGATCTTGAATTTCTTGAAAACAGATTGGTTCAAGAAGATAAAAGTAAGCCACAAGCAGAAAGAGCTACAATGCTTCTACGTGATAAATTAAAGTTTGTTGTAGAAAACAACTTCAAACGAGTAAGTTATACTGAAGCCATTGATATTTTACGTAACAGCAAACCTAATAAAAAGAAGAAATTCAAATTTCCAATAGATCAATGGGGAGCAGATTTACAAAGTGAACATGAACGCTATTTAGTAGAAAAGCATTTTGAGTGTCCAGTTATTCTTTTTGATTATCCAGCAAATATAAAGGCATTTTATATGCGCTTAAATGAAGATGGAAAAACAGTGCGCGCTATGGATATATTATTTCCTGGAATTGGAGAAATTGTAGGAGGTTCACAACGTGAAGAACGACTTGATGTTCTTAAAGACAAAATGGCTGAACTAGATATTCCAGAAGAAGAACTATGGTGGTATCTAGATACACGTAAGTTTGGCACATGTATCCATAGTGGTTTTGGACTAGGGTTTGAACGTTTGGTTCTATTTGCTACAGGAATGACAAACATACGTGATGTTATACCTTATCCTAGATTTCCTGGACACGCTGAATTTTAAGATATATACATACTAACATACTGTAATAAATAAAAGGGGCTTTTGCCCCTTTCTTTATAGGGATAGTTCATTTATCATTGTATTCTCGTAAATTTAAAGAATACTAATCAAAACTTTATCGAATGAAAACTAGTCCCCGTTTAGGAATTCTCCTAGTAGGTTTGCTTATAATAAGTGGTTGTACGCAAAAACCAAATACCCATGCAGAGCCACCAACAGTTGAGGCTCCCGAAAATATTATTTCTCTTCAAACAGCAAAAACACTATTCACTAATTATGGTGAAAATAGAGTAGGATTAATTGAAGAATTTGAAAATCAAGAGCTCCCTGAAGGAACAGACCCTTATAGAGCAACCCGATCAATTACCTTTGATTTTGACATGTTAAAAAAGTATATGGAGTATATAGAGCAAGAGGCACATACAACAGATACTGAAATAAAAGGATTACGTGTATATCTTGGGCAATATCCTAATACAGAAACAACCAAACACCCTAGTGCAGAAACTGTATTTTTTAATCCTACAATGATCCTTCCATCGGGTCAAGAAGTCTCTTTTGCCATTCAAAACGTAAACAACACCGCTACTGCTATTCCTGTAGGAACTGTAACAGCAAATCAAAAACCTAGCGGAAAAGCAAATCTAATTATGACCCTGCAAGGAGATATTACGAGTCTTGCTCTTAATCAAGGACATAGAAGACCTCCACCCGTAAATGACGATAACGATTATTAAGACAACATATTTAGTATAGTAAATAGATGTCGCCTTATATCATTGACATATTCCAAGTTCTCTCTGCTATAGCGTCATCTATTTATCTATACAAATACAAGAATAGTTTTTTAAAATACATTTGTGCCTTTTTATGGTATAACGCACTCAATGACTTACTTGTATTACTATACTTAGATAAGATTCTTAAAGAGACAGATTATTTATACAATATCCATCAGATCATTAGCTTTTCTTTAATCTATTGGATACTTATTAATTGTATCAATAACAGCAAGAGGTTACAAATCATAAAAGCCTTATTTTCTGTCTATGTCATAGCCCAACTTATAGATATATTCACAAAAAACTTTATAACAGATTACTTACCATTATCCTATTTTACAGGTGGGTTCGTATCCTTATTAGGTATTATGTATTACGCTATCGAACTTTTAAAAAGTCAAGATGTAATACCGCTTCGAAAAGATCTCACTGTTTGGTATTTAATGGGGAATCTTATTTTCTGGATAGGTTATCTTCCAATCTATATTATTTTTAATTTTTCCGAAAATCTAAGTAATGATTTAATAGACGATTTGAGAATTATAAAATTTATTTTCATAATCCTACAAAACAGCATCTTCATTTTAGGTTTCATATGGTCAGAAAAAAGGAATTAATAGTATTATTAGGTATTTATAGACAATACTAAAGGGGCATTTACCCCTTTAGTATCCTTATAGAAATAAGTATCTTACATGCATATTATAATTCTGGCATCAATGCAACAAAACCCAGAAAATAGCACACTGCTTCTAATTTTAGTTACTATTACCATTGTTTTATTATTGTTAATAGTAGTTGCTGTATTGTTTTCTGTGTTTATGAAACGTAAAAACACCTTAGTTATAGAACAACAAGAAGCTCAAAAGCGTTTTGAACAAGAGATTGCAGAAACACAAATAGAAATACGTGAAGAAACCTTACGGAATATCAGCTGGGAGTTACATGATAATATCGGCCAGTTACTCACACTTGCAAAAATACAAACACAAAATGCGGGTAGTAATCAAAAAGATCTTGATGAGGCTGCTGCAACCATAGGAAAAGGACTTAAAGAAATACGCACATTATCAAAACTCATCAACCCTGAGGCGCTTAAAAATATGAGTCTTACAGAAGCTCTTGAGATGGAACTAGAACGTTTTAATCGTATGGCCTATCTCAAACCAGAATTAAATGTAACTGGCGTCCCTTTTTATATCGATAAAAAAGTAGAGACTATTATTTTTAGAGTACTTCAAGAATTTTTTACAAATACTATTAAACATTCTAAAGCTTCTCGACTGGATGTAAATGTCATATATAAAAATGAGATTTTAACTATAGATGCAAAAGACAATGGGGTGGGTTTTGATTATGCTTTCGCGAAAGCGAAAAACGGAATAGGCCTTTCAAATATAGAATCTAGAGCCAAACTTATAGGAGCAACCATTACTATTTCTTCTGAAGAAGGAATAGGTACACAAATACACCTCATATACAAACCCTAAATATCATGAATAAACTCGTAGTTGTAGATGATCACACCCTGCTATCTCAAGCCATCAGCGGACTTGTAGGGTCTTTTGAAAATTTTGATGTTTTATACACCTGTAAAAACGGACAGGAATTATTAGACCAACTTGTCTTTAAAGATAAGCAACCAGATATTGTTTTAATGGATGTCAATATGCCTATAATGGATGGTATAGAAACCACCACACATCTTAAAGAATTATATCCAGATATTAAAGTGCTCGCTCTCTCTGTAGAAGAAGATGAACGCACTATTTTAAAAATGTTACGAGCAGGTGCTCGAGGCTACCTACTTAAAGATACTGAAAAAACAGTGTTAGAAAATGCATTAAAAGAACTTGTCACGCAAGGATATTACCATACAAATACAGTTACACGACTCCTCGTCAAAAGTCTTGATGACGAACACACTCTTACATTAAAAGAACGTGAAATAGAGTTTATTAAACATGCATGTACAGAAATGACATACAATGAGATTGCTGATAGAATGTTCCTTAGTCCAAAAACTGTACAAGGATATAGAGATAGTGTTTTCTCAAAACTAAATTTAAAAAACCGTACAGGCCTTGTCATATACGCTATAAAAAATGGCCTTTTTAAACCTTGACATGCTACTGGGAGACTATAAAAAAGCATAATAATATGACAGCCTTAACAGTACTTTGATGCTGGCATATACTTGGTTTTGCTTATTTTTGTTTTATGTTAAAACAACAACTCAATTTTAAACTCTCACAAAAGCTTTCTCCACAACAAATACAGTTGATGAAGCTTATCCAATTGCCTACACAAGCCTTTGAACAAAAAGTAAAACAAGAACTTGAAGAAAATCCTGCATTAGATAGTGGGAAAGATGAAATAAAAGATGAATTTGAAGAGTTTAATAATAGTGATGATGAGTATGAAAATGACACTATTGAGACAGAAATAAATGTTGATGAATATCTTAGCGATGATGAGATTCCTGACTATCGCCTAAGTGCAAATAACTACAGTATAGATGATGAAGACAAGCAAGTCCCATATGCATCTGGAACTTCTTTTAATCAATACTTAAAGACTCAACTTAATACTTTTAGACTCTCTAATGAAGAACGTGATATTGCCGAGTTCATTATTGGGAGTCTCGATGAAAGTGGATACTTAAGAAGATCTATTGAGGATCTCATGGATGACCTTGCGTTTACACAGAATGTCTATACAACAGAAGAAAAAATAGAAGAAGTCCTGCTTACCGTACAAGAATTAGATCCTTCTGGGGTAGCTGCACGTAATTTAGAGGAATGTCTTATACTACAATTATCTCGTAAACGTCCTACAAAATCTATAGAGCTTGCTATTGCAATTTTAGAAAAATCTTTTGATCATTTTAGTAAAAAGCATTATAAAAAATTAATGTCAAAATTCAGTATTACTGAAGAAGAACTTAAAGATGCTATTCAAGAAATAGAGCATCTTAATCCCAAACCTGGAGGTTCTTATGCTAGTAATACAAAAATTGTAGAGCATGTAGTACCAGATTTTACCATTCGAATTGTAGAAGGAGAGCTTGAGCTTACATTAAATGGTCGCAATGCTCCAGAACTTAAAGTATCCAGAGATTACAGTAATATGCTTAAAGGGTATAAATCGTCTAAAGAAAAAACGAAAGCCCAGAAAGACGCTGTACTATTTATAAAACAAAAACTAGATGCAGCCAAATGGTTTATTGAAGCTATCTTACAAAGACAACAGACGCTTTTTGTAACGATGAGTTCAATTATGTACTATCAAAAAGAATACTTCCTTACAGGAGATGAGCGTACTTTACGCCCTATGATATTAAAAGATATTGCAAATGAGATAGGCATGGACGTATCTACTGTATCGCGAGTTGCAAATAGTAAATATGTAGATACCCCCTATGGCACTAAACTTATTAAAGAGTTTTTCAGTGAAAGTATGACTAATGACCAAGGAGAGGAAGTATCTACCAGAGAAATCAAAAAAATACTTGAAACTGTAATACAAGAAGAAGATAAAAAGAAACCACTTACTGATGATAAACTTGCAGGTATTTTAAAAGAGAAAGGATACCCTATCGCTCGACGTACAGTTGCAAAATATAGAGAACAATTAGACCTTCCGGTCGCAAGGCTACGTAAACAGATCTAATGAAATACCTCATCAAAAGCTTCTCCTATATCTTTCACCCTCTGTTTATGCCATTTGCAGGAGTTGCTTTATACTTCATTATCTCTCCTAGATATTTTAACCCACCCTTCCTATATTCAAAGTTATTTGCAACGACAATAATGACTATAATTATACCTATACTAAGTTATTATATGCTTAAAAATTTAGGATTAGTTACAGAGATACATTTAAAAAATGTAAAAGAGCGCAAATATCCTTTATTAATGCAAATGCTTTTTACAATTTTGCTTATTAATATTGTATTTAAAGGTTATGAAATCCCAGAATTATTTTTCTTCTTTGTAGCTATACTAGGATCTAGTCTTGCTACATTTATACTTGTCTTATTTAAATTTAAGACCAGTTTACATATGGTAGGAGTCGCTGGAATACTTACATTTATTATGGGAGTAAGCTTGCACTTTGGAAAAAATCTACTGCCATTAATTGCATTATTTATAATAGGTTGTGGTGGCACTGCAACATCAAGACTAGATGCAAAAGCCCATACATATCCAGAACTTATTGTTGGTTTTTTTATAGGGGCCATTCCACAGTTAATGGCCTTTAATTATTGGTTATAATTATAGAAGTCTTATAAAAAATAAAATTGTAAGCCCAGACGAATCACTTGTATATCTATGGTCTCTCTATTTATAGTAGCACCACTATCAAAAAGTGGATTTAACCCATAATATGCTTGAAAATTAAATGCTCCATACCCAAAAGCAAAAGTAAGTCCATACCGTAATTTATTAAGTTCTGGAACATCCGTTTGAATTACTGTGTTATTTGTTTGTTGAAAAGTAGATTTAAATCTAAAGACATACCCTAATTGAACACCTGTATGTATTCTCCAAAAGGCATACTTTGTAGGGGTAGAAGTTCTCCACCTATATTGTATAGGCATTTGTAATGTATAAAAAGTAAATCTATTTTCATCTTCATTTATATCACTTGGGATTATTGAAAAAATAGAAGTTTCTCCATCTTCCTCTTCTCCAATAAACAAATTATGATTAAATGTATCTAATCCTACGCCTAGCCCTATTCCTATCGCTTTATTACGTCTTTTATTAATAGGCATATCTCTTATAAAACCTATTTGAAACCCACCACTCAATCCATTTTGAGATAAACCATTAGATGTATTTGCCAAAAGATTAAAAGTAACCCCTAGATATACCTGATCTTCCCTGTATAAAGAATCTATACTAGAAATATCTTCTAATAATTCTTGTGCATCTATATGCTGGATGAAAGGGATAAGTACTACAAAAATGATGATATACTTCACAAGCATTGAGTTTATTACAAAGATACGAGAAATCAACCCTATAAATAAGATATAAAAAAACGCCTCGATATATATCAAGGCGCTTTTTTACTAATTATAATTTTTAGATTTATTCTACTGCACTACTCGGTGTAGTAATATAAATAATCTTAGGTAGGTTTGCTTCTCTAAGTTCTTGTTTCACATCGTAAACAAGACCATATTCTGCATTCTCATCTATTTTTAATGCCACTGTAACGTAGTCTTTAAGTTCATCGCGTATTTTAAGCTCTCGCTCTTCTAATACTGCAGATTTTACTTCTTCTACACTTACAATTTTCTCTCCGATTTGAATGATAGATTCTGTGCTCTTTCCTTTATATCCTTCACCAGGTTTTCCGATATAAACATATACAGTTTTAGTTTTATCTAATTTTTCTACCTGATCTGCAGGAGGAAGTTGATTTAAAACTTTCAAATCGTTTTTTCTAAGTACTGTTGCCACCATAAAAAAGAATAGTAACATAAAAACAATATCAGGCAGTGACGCCGTATTTACTGGCGGGAGTTCTCCTCCTTTTTTCTTTTTAAATTTTGACATAGTATTAGTTCTTTTTAGATTCTGCCTCTGATAATTTAAAAGGAATTAGAGCTCTAACTTCTTTTAATTGTTCTTTCAGCTTATCTTCTGTTTTTATATCATCTTTATATCTTCCCGCGTCTATTTCAGCTTTCTTTTCTGTAAACTTCCATCCAAAAAGACGTTGAGACTCTCGATCCCTCAAGAAATTATAGGCAGCTCCTAATTCATTTTGAACGGCAGCATACGTCAAATAACTTGTTTTACGAGAACTACTCATAGATATAATAGCTTTCTCTGGATTATCAGAGGAACTTGGACTACGCTTTCCTTGACAAAAAGAACAATATCCTTCTTGACCATTAGGCGTTCCTCCATTATCTAAAAACTCAATAGCAGCTTCTCTTAAATCCTTAAGCTCCATTGGCTCGTTTTCTACAAGAAGATCATTATTATTATTCACCAAAACCACAAAAAGATTTTTCTCTTTGATTATAGGTGGTGGTGGTTGATTCTCATCTAATGGCGGTGGCAATTGACGTATCAAACCTTTATCTTTTTCAATAGTAGTAGTTACCAGAAAAAAGATAAGAAGTAGGAACGCAATGTCTGCCATTGATCCTGCATTAATTTCGGGTGCTGATCGTTTTGCCATAGTGTTTTTATTTTACAAGTTTCTTAACTCCTGAGAATAGCATCAATCCTATAGCAATAACGGCTAGTATGAAAAAGGCATTGATTCCTGCTCCTACCCATTTTGCACCATAATCTGAAAGTACTTCTCCATCTTTAAGTGCATCAGCTGGAAATTCTGAAGATGCAGTAAAAAATGAAACTGCTATTACTGCCAAAAATGCACCAATACTAATCAGAGTTTTCTTTGCATTACCACTAAATAATCCTTTGATTACAAATATCAATACTGCTACTAATATTATGCCAAGAATAATCCATGAAATAAGCATGATATTACTGATCATAGAAGGAACTTCTATTTCCTGTATTCCATTCAGTTTTAAATCAGCTTGAAGCGCTTCTTCGTCTAGTGTCCATATATATGCTGTCATAGCCGCTCCAGCTATAGCCAGCAAGGCCACTACTATTTTTATTATTTTATGTAATCCCATAATATATCTTCGTTTTAGGTATTACTATTATTATTTTTTATGCTTCACTAGCATATCGATAAGTGTAATAGAAGAATCTTCCATATCATTTACGATACTATCGATTTTTGCAATAATATAGTTATAAAAAATTTGAAGAATAATAGCCACTACAAGACCAAATACCGTTGTAAGAAGTGCTACTTTAATACCTCCTGCCACAAGTGCCGGATTCATATCTCCTGCTGCTTCAATTTTATCAAAGGCCTTAATCATACCAATTACTGTACCCATGAATCCAAGCATTGGAGCTAGTGCAATAAACAATGATATCCAAGACACATTCTTTTCGAGTTGTCCCATTTGAACACCGCCATATGCTACAACAGCTTTCTCAGCAGCTTCTGTACCTTCTCCCATTCTATCAAGTCCTTGATAGTAAATAGAAGCAACAGGTCCTTTTGTGTTACGACATACTTCTTTTGCAGCTTCTACACCACCACTACTTAGTGCATCTTCTACACTTTGAGCAAGTTTCTTACTGTTTGTAGATGCTAAGTTTAAGTAGATAATTCTTTCTATTGAAATTGCAAGACCAAGTATTAAACAAAGTAGTACAATCCCCATAAAGCCAGGACCTCCTTCTATAAAACGTTTCTTTAAGCCTTGTGTAAAAGACGGTTCTTCAGCTCCGGTATCTTGAAAAGTTGTTCCTGAATCAACATTAGCAACTATTTGTTGTATTTGAACTGGAAGGGTAGTAGTCTGCGCATTGTTTGCTTTTGCGGTAAAAGTACCTATAGCTACAACAGCTGCGATTGCCATAATAGAGAATAATTTTTTCATTGCTCTTGATCTTAAATTTAAATTAGTAAAGGGTTAAATATAGTAATTAATTAGATTAATTCTTAAAAATTGCCAAACAGAATACCAAGGTTTTCTAGTTCATAGAAAATCAAAGGCATCTTTATTATTTTGTTGCGAATACTGTAATAATTCAAACATCATTCACATTTTTTATATAATAAACGCAGTATTACTCTATTAACATATAGCAACACCTGAGTATTACACGCGCCTTTTTCTTACTTCTCTGTAAATAAAACATGTGTTTTATTTATTTTATAGTAAGTTATAATTGCAGAGAGGAAGGGATTCGAACCCTCGATACGCTTTTGGCGTATACACACTTTCCAGGCGTGCGCCTTCGACCACTCGGCCACCTCTCTCTATTTTATCAATAATCGAAATCATAGACTTCGACAAAAGAACCAAAATAGTTAGGAATAAAAAAATAAACATTTCCTAAAATTTAAAAAAATAGAGAAATGCCAAAAACTTAGCTTTTTATTTGTCTAAAAAACGCGCTATAATTAATTAGTTATTTCTTTTGACCACAGCAAACTAGCAAACATTTTTAATACCTATCATTAAGTATTCTTCAGATAGGATAGCATTAAAAAAAGACTCGAAACGAAACATTAGGAGTAATTCCTAGAGAGAAAAGCTGGATCACCTGCTCTAGTATGAGTTCTAATTCCTCAGGAGAAGAAAGCTTTAGCGAAAGCATAACCCTATACCCTAACCCAGCAACAGATCAGGTAACACTTTCGTGTCTAGGATCAAATACGTCAGAATAAGCTGTGATCACTGATGTTAATGGAAAAATATTAATGTCTTTAAATCTAAGAGAGTTTAATAACTCAAAAACAATTGATATCAACAAGCTAGCGAAGGGGATGTATTTTATTAAGATCAACTCAGATACAAATGTAATTGTAAAGAAGTTTTTAGTGAGATAAGTATCTCCCTTTTACAAGTTAGAGATTGATCGTTTAATTTTTGGAGAAAGGAGTCCTTTTAGTATAAAAGGGCTCCTTTGTATATTTAAGTAAGCTCACCTCGGAGAGATGTCTCATAAATAGATTTAAATACTTTAGGTCCTAGCTGTTGTCCTAGTAAGTACATCATTTTTGCTATTGCTGCTTCAAGGGTAATATCTTTACCACTAATTACTCCTATCTTTTTTAACTCTACACTTGTTTCATAGTTTCCCATTTGAACACTACCTCCTATACATTGTGATACATTAACAACAGGTATACCTTGTTTTATAACGTTTCGCAATATATCAATAAACCAAGTTTCGGTAGTTGTATTCCCAGCTCCATAGGTTTCTATAATCACTCCTCGTACTATATCTATCGAAAGCATAGCACGAACCATATCTTCTGTAATACCTGGATATATTTTAAGTAGTAAAATATCAGTGACCATATTTTTATGAACCTTAAATACTTTACGCCCAGGTCTTAATAGTGCTTCTTCATTAACTGTAAGATGAACTCCTGATGTTATTAAATCTGGATAATTAGGAGAATCAAAAGCTTCAAATTGTTCTGCACTAACTTTTGTCGTTCTGTTTGCTCTATACAATTTATATTCAAAATACAAACATACTTCTTGAACCATAGGCCTACTACGCCTACATAATGCGGCAATCTGAACGGCAGTAATTAAATTTTCCTTTGCATCTGTACGTAAATCTCCTATCGGTAGTTGAGAGCCTGTAAAAATAACAGGCTTCCCAAGATTCTCAAGCATAAAACTAATAGCCGATGCTGTATAGCTCATTGTATCACTCCCGTGGAGTATTACAAACCCTTGATAAGCTTCATAATTTGTTTCTATAATATCACAAAGTTCTGCCCAATAAGAAAGATTCATATTTGAGGAATCTATTGGATTTTTAAAAGAAGACGTTGTAATATCACAATCTAATAATCTGAGCTCAGGAATGTTTTGTAATAATTGATCAAAGTCAAAAGCTTTAAGTGCTCCTGTTTCATAATCTTTAATCATACCTATGGTACCTCCAGTATATATCAATAAGATATTTGGTTTTGAACTCATCTGTCTTTTACATTTATTACAGGATTTGCATACATTAATAAAAAACTATCTACTTCTAATTGATTTCCTTTATTTACCCGACGTTCTAAACGACGTTCAAAATGACGCAATTCTTTTTCATCATAAAACTCCTTATACATATTTGTTTTATGGTATAAATCATATGCGATATAGTTAGAAGGCCATAATTTATAGTGGCTATAGATTTTTTTGTCTATTTCTAAAGCTAACTGCTGCAACTTCTCGTTATCACTTTGCTGCTCTCCTATGTGATCATAGACCATAGGGTCTAGTGGAGCTGCTTCTATATGAATACGCTTTTTAAAACCTAGTGCTCCTTTAAGAATACTATTAAAGTCTTCATTACTTGTCTTTACATAAGGCATATTACCTTGTTTTGCTACTATTTCTGGAACTTTCAGAATATCTGTAGGGTCATATTCATACGATATAGCTACTGGAACTATATGCAACCCTTTTATATAATCTACTAATGATGATTCCCCTTTTGCCATGGTAATCATTTTAAGAACCCCTTGTTGCGTTTTATCCATTCCATCTTTAGTACGCCCTTCTCGTTGCGCCATCCAGACTGATCTGTTTTTAGAAAGTAGAAGTTTTATATACTCAGAAAGGGTTTTAGAACTTTTTAATAATTCTCTCGGGGATTGATCTCTAAGGACTAGAAAGTTGCGGTTCAATCGAGAAAGTGCCATCAAAAAATCTTTCTGAACTAGATTATCTCCTATAGCAGAAGCTGTTGTTATTAAACCGTTATCAATAAGCCCTACATTGAGCAATGATGTGTCTAATACTATATCTCTATGATTAGATATATATAGATATGGGGTATTAGGGTTTAAATTTTTAAATCCAGAAGTTGTAAATCCTTCAGAACTTTTGGCAAGTAAATTCTGAACAGATTTATAAATTACGTTTGTCTGAAAATCACGTATAGAGTGGCATTCTTTTAAGATAGTATTGATATCGTTCAATGACGCCTCCGGAAAAGTAAACTGCATCAACACCTTGAACATAGGATGTTTTATGGCTTCTTTTAAAGCGTGATTCACTTCAGAATCATGATATGGTCTAATGCGGTCAAATAATTCCACGTAAATACCTTAGATAATTTGTCACAAAAGAACGAAATAATTTTCCCATAACTACACTTCTCTAATGAAGTTTAGATTTTCTTTTTATTAAGGAATATTGTATCTGCATTTTGTGAGGTTATTAAAGCAATTTCTTCAACAGGTAATTGATATATATGAGCCAGCTTTTCTGCAACCAACTTTACATAACTACTTTCGTTACGTTTTCCTCGAAAAGGTACGGGGCTCAAATAGGGAGCATCGGTTTCAAGGACAATATGTTCTAACGATATTTCTGATAAAAATTGATCTATTTTTCCATTCTTAAATGTCACTACACCTCCTATACCAAGCTTCATGTTATGCCCTATAGCTTTTAATGCATGCTCTTTTGTTCCTGTAAAGCAATGAAAAATTCCAAAAAGATCCTCACTTTTCTCACTTTCTAAGACTTCAAAAACTTCATCAAATGCTTCTCTACAATGAATAACAATAGGTAGCTTATATTTTTTTGCCAGTTGAATTTGCCTTCTAAAAGCATCTTGTTGTATCTCTAATGTGGTTCTATCCCAATATAAATCAATTCCTATTTCACCTACTGCATAAAAAGAACGAGAGGCAAACTGAGTTTCTACATGTGCTAACTCATCTTTATAATTTTCTTTAACATGTGTAGGATGTAAACCCATCATAAGAAATACCTGTTCTGGATATTTACGTTCGAGTGCATACATACGCTCTGTATATTCAGAATCTATGGCTGGAATAAAAAATCGAGATACACCGGCGTCTATTGCCCGTTGTATCATTACTGCTTGATCTTCATCAAAGGCTTCACTATATAAATGTGTATGTGTATCTGTAAACATGGCGCAAAAATAGTAAATGATCTTTGTATGCTTTCGCGAAAGCGTATATATTCTCTCATCCATTTATAGTATTTTTGACACCTCTTAATTATGTAAAAAATATGGCATCACTACGTGAGTTTCTATTAGAAAAAGGGTATACACGCACTCGATTATTTCCAACACTCACACATCATCTTGAAATTACTGCCAAAATAAATGGTGTCGAAGGATCTTTTATTCTGGATACAGGAGCATCTAGTTCTTGTATCGATTTTGAGTCTGCAACTCATTTTAAATTGATCAGTGAAGAAAGTGAAGTCTTAGCTGCAGGTGCTGGTGCTACTGATATGCGTACCGAAATTTCTAAAGAAAATACGATTAAAATAGGTACTTGGAAACGACAAGACATCAATCTCGTCCTCTTTGATCTTTCTCATGTAAATACAGCCTTAGAAAATCATAACGCAACCCCCGTTCATGGGATTTTAGGAGCAGATATTCTCAACCTAGGAAAAGGAATCATTGATTATCAGTATACTTGCTTATATCTTAAAAAATAAAGTATAATGTATCTTGTACATCACGTATATCAATACAAGAGTCGCTCCTAATGAAAATTATCACGCTATTATTCTTTGTGAGTTATTCTCAGGAAAATACAATCCTCAAAAAGATACTACGACAATAACCAGAACTAAGTTTATTTGTATTTACACATGTATCCTTTAGAATGACTTATGGGTTGGGGGTCTTGAAGTCATTTGCAAAAAAACCGAACAATGATGTTCGGTCTTTTTTGTATGGTAATGATATTCTATCCATTTACATTTCCAACGCTTTCTTTATATCTCCATTCATCAATAGATTGATAGGATCTTCTAGGGCTTCTTTTACAGCGACTAAGAATCCTACAGATTCTTTTCCATCAATAATACGGTGGTCGTATGATAGTGCTACAAACATGATCGGTGCAATAATAATCTGACCGTCTTTTACAATAGGACGCTCTACGATATTATGCATTCCTAAAATCCCGGATTGAGGAGGATTGATAATAGGTGTCGATAGCATCGATCCAAAAACACCTCCATTGGAAATGGTAAAGGTACCTCCCGTCATTTCATCCACGGTAATTTGACCATCACGTGCGCGAATTGCCAGACGCTTCACTTCACTTTCTACCCCTCTAAACGATAGGTTTTCTGCATTTCGAATCACAGGCACCATCAGTCCTTTAGGACCTGACACAGCAATCGAAATGTCTTTATAGTCGAAAGTAAGCATCTCCTTTCCATCAATCATACTATTGACAGCAGGATATAATTCTAAAGCACGTACCACAGCAAGTGTGAAGAAAGACATAAACCCAAGACTTACGCCATGTTTTGCTTTAAACGCTTCTTTGTACTCTTTACGAATATCAAAAATAGGTTGCATGTTTACCTCATTAAAAGTGGTAAGCATAGCCGTTGTATTTTTTGCTTCTACAAGACGTTCTGCTACTTTACGTCGTAACATAGATAATTTTGTACGGCTTTCTCCTCGGGCACCAGGTCCTGGTGTTCCCATAGAAGGGGTTGCTTGGACTGCATCTTCTTTTGTAATACGACCATCACGTCCCGATCCAGATACTTGACTGGCATCTATTCCTTTTTCATCAAGGATCTTTTTTGCTGCAGGACTGGGAGTACCAGACGCATACGTTTTAGCTACAGGAGCTTCTACTTTGGGTGCTGGAGCCTCTTCTTTTTTCTCAACAGGAGCCTCTTCTTTTATGCCTCCAGCTGGAGCTTCGGCAGCGGTATCAATCAAGCATACAACAGCGCCTACTTCTACAGCATCTCCTTCTTCTGCTTTTAGTGTAATAACACCACTAGCTTCTGCAGGAAGTTCAAGGGTTGCCTTATCACTATCTACTTCGGCGATAGCCTGATCTTTTTCTACATAATCCCCGTCTTCAACGAGCCATTGTGCAATTTCTACTTCGGTGATGGATTCTCCCGGAGAAGGGACTTTCATTTCTAAAACCATAATGATTTTTTAATTGTGTTTGCTTTCGCGAAAGCGTAATTACTATAATGGATTCTTTAACTATTTATGAGGCGCCTCAAAAACGCTATCTATTACTTTTTTATGTCTTGCTTTGGAACGTGTACTACTCCCTGCTGCAGGAGAACTATATACATGTCGTGATGCTATACGTAATTTTACATGATCAAAATTCATAAGCATATAGCCCCATGCTCCCATATTACGAGGCTCTTCTTGTGCCCATACATAATCTGTAGCTTTTGGGTATCCTGCAATAACTTCTTTAATTTGATCATGTGGTAATGGAAATAACTGCTCAATACGAACTAAAGCTACATCATCTCTTCCATTCTGTTCTCTACGCTCTAAAAGATCGTAATAAAACTTACCTGTACAAAATACAACTGATGTTACTTTACTTTTATCTACTTGTGCATCATCTATAATCTCTTGAAAACTTCCTGTTGCCAACTCTTCTTTCGTAGAAATTACTTTAGGATGACGCAATAAACTTTTGGGTGTAAATACTACCAATGGTTTTCTAAAGCCCCACTTCATCTGTCTACGTAGTAAGTGAAAAAAGTTTGCAGGTGTCGTTACATCTGCCATGATCATATTATCCCGAGAGCATAACTGTAAGTATCGTTCCATACGTGCACTGGAATGTTCGGATCCTTGGGCTTCATATCCATGTGGTAATAGCATGACAAGACCATTCTGAATTTTCCATTTTGACTCTGCTGCAGATATGTACTGATCTAACATAATCTGAGCGCCATTAGAAAAATCTCCAAACTGTGCCTCCCATATGGTCAAAGTTTCTGGAGCTGCCATAGCATATCCATAGTCAAAACCTACAACTCCATACTCAGAAAGCAATGAATTATAGATGTCCATCTTTCCTTTAAGACCTATTGTATTATGAAGGTTTACCTCTTCAACATCATCTTCAGTCTTAATTATCGCATGTCGGTGAGAGAAAGTTCCTCGTTCTACATCTTGTCCAGAGATACGTATATTATATCCTTCTTCCATTAAACTGGCATAGGCCAATAATTCACCCATTCCCCAATCCAATGCATTTCTTTCTGTATATTGTTTGTTGCGATCTGCAATAATACGCTCTATCTTACGAATGAATTTTTTGTCCTCTGGTAATTTTGTAATTCCATCTGCAAGGGCATCTAATTTCTTTTGATCAAAACTAGTATCTACCTTAGAAAGAATATCCGTAAGATCACCAAGTTCATAGGCCTCCCAATCATCGGCAAGTATTTCTGTAATGACTGTTTTCTCTTTTTTACGAGAAGCCTCTAGATCTTCTTCCAGATCTCCTTTATAGCTAGTCTCTAATTTTTTTACATAAGCGTCATCGATAACGCCTTCACTTTTTAAACGCGCAGCATAGATATCTCTTGGAGTCTTATGTTTTGATATTGCTTTGTATAATAAAGGCTGTGTAAAGCGAGGTTCATCGCCCTCATTATGTCCATATTTACGATAACCAAGTACATCTATAAATACATCACGACCAAATGCCATTCTAAATTCTAATGCAAATGTAAAAGCATGACATACAGCTTCGGCATCATCTGCATTTACATGAAGTACTGGAGAAAGTGTTACTTTTCCTATATCTGTACAATAGGTAGATGAACGGGCATCAAGATAATTGGTTGTAAATCCTACCTGGTTATTTGCTACTACATGTATGGTTCCTCCTGTACGATATCCATCTAACTGAGCCATTTGGATTACTTCGTATACAACTCCTTGTCCAGCTACAGCAGCATCTCCATGGATAAGTATAGGGAGAATAGCTTTCTCATCACCTTCTAGTTTATTGTCTATTTTAGCTCTGGATATCCCTTCTACGACAGCATTAACCGTTTCCAGATGAGAAGGGTTAGGCGCTAAGTCCATACGGACCATTTTACCGCCATTAGTCTCGCGGAAACTAGTCCAACCCATATGGTATTTTACATCTCCATCAAATAATTCTTCTTCATCGTATTCTTTACTATCAAATTCTGAAAAAATATTTTCAGCAGATTTTCCAAAAATATTTGCCAGCACATTTAAACGTCCACGATGTGCCATTCCAACAACAAACTGTTGAATCCCTTTTTCGGCCCCTCGTTCTATGAGTGTATCTAATCCTGGGATAAGGGCATCTACTCCTTCAATAGAGAATCGTTTTTGCCCTACATATTTAGAATGTAGAAAGCTCTCAAAAGAAAGGGCTTCGTTTAATTTTCCTAAAATGTGTTTCTTTTCCTCAGAGGTATATGTAGGGTGATTATCATTTTTGTTAAGCCAGTTCTGAATCCATTCACGTTCTTCCGGGTTACGGATATACATGTACTCTACGCCTATCGCATCACAATAAATAGCTTCCAGATGACGTACAATATCACGTAAACTTCTCTTACCTAGTCCTAAAATGGAACCAGCTTCAAACTCAGTATCAAAATCATTTTGAGAAAGTCCAAAATTTTCTATAGCCAGTGTAGGAGCATATTTACGGCGCTCACGCACTGGGTTTGTTTTTGTAAACAAATGTCCTCTTGTACGATATCCATCAATAAGTTTTACTACTTGAAACTCTTTTCGAACATTTTCTGGAATCGCTTCAGGTGAAGCACCAATTTCATGTGAAACAGCTTCACTACTCTCAAGTCCAAAATCAAAACCTTGGAAAAAAGCACGCCAACTAGGTTCTACGCTATCTGGGTTCTGTAAATATTGATCGTAAAGCTCAGCAAAATAAGCTGTATGTGCGGCATTTAGAAATGAAAATCTATCCATTGGTAGTTATATTCTATGTCTTGCTAACATATAGACGTACAAAAATACAATATTTAACATTTTGGGGTATATAATTCCTATATTTATAACAGATAATTATAATAAATACTGAATGAATATTAAATCTTTCATTAAAATAGGCTTTATAGGGCTTCTTATTTTTTCTTTTAATTGCTATGCTCAAGATGCACCCTTACAAAAATCTAAGAGTGAATTCTGGAAAAAAGTAAGTTTTGGAGGAGGGCTGGGATTAAGTTTTGGAAATAATAATACTCAAATTACTATTGCTCCTAGTGCTTTATATCAACCTAATGAATATATCGCTTTTGGTCCTGGATTAAATTTTAATTATCAAAAATTTGGAGATTTTGAAACCACACTCTATGGGATAAGTGGTATTGTATTGGGCAATCCCATTCCAGAAATTCAAGTATCTGCAGAAGTTGAACAACTACGTGTCAATCAAAATTTTGATACGATTACTGGTCAGGAAATTAGTGATAATTTTTGGAATACAGCAATTTTCTTAGGTGCTGGATATCGTGTAGGTGGGGTAACGATAGGAGCACGTTATAATGTCCTTTTTGATGACAATGATGGCGTATATGCAGAAGCTTGGCAACCTTTTGTTAGAGTATATTTCTAATAAACGACACTTACACTGTACGATTCATTAATCCATTTCCAAAGTCACGTAACAATTGTTTTTTATCATCAGATATATCGATAGCATCTAATGATTTAAACGCAAGTTGTGTGTACCTTTCTATCTCCGATTGTGTTGCTTTTGCAGCACCACTATCTATAAATTGTTGTTTTACCGTTGTGATTTTTTCTGTGGGATCTGCAGGTGCTATTGAGAATAAGTGTTCTAATAGCTGTACGTCATCCTTAGAAGAATTTTCTAAGGCTGTTAAGTATAAAAATGTTTTTTTATTTTCTATTATATCGCCCCCAACTTGTTTCCCAAAAGTCTCAGGATCTCCAAAAGCATCCAGATAATCATCTTGTAATTGGAAAGCAATTCCTAAATCCCTTCCATAATTATATATAGAGACTTGACATGCTTCGGATGCTCCAGCTATAATAGCACCCATTTTAAGTGCAGCTCCAACCAAAACTGCAGTCTTGTACTCAATCATTTTAAGATATTCAGGAATCGTAACATCATCTCTTGTCTCAAAATCAACATCATATTGTTGTCCTTCACAAACTTCTATAGCTGTCTTTGAAAAAAGCTTAGCCAACTCGCGAAATACCTCTCCTTCATAATTTTCAAATAATTGGTAAGCAAGAATTAACATCGCATCTCCAGATAGTATTCCTGTATTGATATCCCATTTTTCATGTACTGTCTGTTCTCCACGTCTTAAAGGAGCGTCATCCATAATATCATCATGTACCAATGAAAAATTATGAAACATTTCAATAGCCAAGGCAGCATCTAAAGCTTTTTCATGGGGTTGATCAAAAAGTTCTGAAGCCATAAGTGTTAGTACTGGACGTAATCGCTTTCCTCCCAGTCCTAGAATATAGTCTATAGGAACATATAAATGCTGAGGATCTTTTTCTAATGAATATTTACGTAAATAATCACTAAAGATAGAAGAGTATTCAAGTACAGATAGCATGTAGCAAATTTTAGATGGCAAAAATAAGGTTTTCCATCACTTTAAAAAGTTCAGAGCGCATAATAACGCTTTAATGAAAGTTTAATAAAATGTTAAATATTTAAAAAACTTTGGAAACTACAAACGTTTTTAGAGTTTCCATTTGTATTTTTGCCAAACTTTTATGAAGAATAAAATATTAAAAACCGCTACAGAATTATTTTTAAGTCAAGGATTTAAAAGTATTACTATGGATGATATCGCCAAAGAAATGACGATATCAAAAAAAACCATATATACGCATTATAGTACAAAAGAAGCTATCGTAGAAGCTACTGCAAAAAATTTATTTGATAATATAAGTAAAGGAGTAGATCAAATCTGTTCACTAGAAAAAAATCCTATCGAAGAACTTTATGATATTAAACGTTATGTAATAGAACACCTTAAAGGAGAACAATCTTCTCCTATGTATCAATTACAAAAATACTATCCAAAAGTACATAACCATCTTCGTAAACAGCAGTATGATTACATGCAAGATTGTATGCTAGTTAATATAAGTCGTGGATTAGAAGAAGGCCTTTTTAGAAACAACATTAATATTCAATTTATATCACGTATTTATTTTAAAGGAATTACAGGAATTAAAGACGCAGATATATTTCCATCAGATATTTTTAACCCCAGTGAATTACAAGATATGTACTTAGAATATCATCTACGCGGTATTGTAACCCCTAAAGGAAGAAAAATATTAAATAACCTTATCCAATCAAATCAAGACTAATGATCAAAAAACTTAGTATACTCATACTACTTGTATCTAGCATGTTGAGTCAAGCACAAGAAAAGCAAAGCTTCTCTTTAGAAGAGGCAATAAGTTTTGCAATAGATAGCAATTATACTGCTATCAATGCCCGTCGCGATATTGCAAAGGCCATTAAACAAAAATGGGAGACTACAGCCTCTGGTTTACCTCAAATTAGTGCTGTTGTAGATTATCAAAACCAACTACGACAACCGACATCCTTTATTCCTGCCGAATTTTTCGGAGGAGAGCCTGGGACTTTCGCCCCTGTTGTTTTTGGAACTGCTCAGAATGCTTCTGCCACAGCAACCCTTAACCAGCTTATATTTGACGGCTCTTATTTAGTAGGTCTTCAAGCGGCAAAAGCTTTCCTGGACTTTTCAGAAAACGCTAATGAAAAAACACAATTAGAAGTACGAAAAGGTGTTATAAATGCCTATGGAGGAGTCCTTGTTGCACAAGAAAGTATCGCTATTGTGGATAGTAATCTTGTTACTGTAAAGAAAAATCTGGATGAAACAAAAATCATTGTAGAAAACGGATTAGGAGAAGAAGAAGATGCAGAACAACTCCAAATCACATACAGTCAATTACTTAATCAAAAAGAAAATGCTGTTCGCTTAGAAAAGATCGCAATTCAATTACTTAACCTTGCGATAGGCATAGATGTCAATACAGATATAGTACTTACGGACACATTAGAATCTCTTGCCATACCAGGGTTAGGACTTGTAGATACAACCCCAAATGTCGAGCAAAATATAGATTATAAAATTGCATCCAATCTTATAGAGCAACGCAGTCTAGAATTAAAACTAGAACGAAGCCGTGCTTTACCAAGCTTACGAGGCTTTATCAACTTTGGAACATCGGCAGGACGAGATCGGTTTGACTTTTTTGATAGTGATCAACAATGGTTTGCCTCTTCAATATTAGGTTTTACGCTAGATGTTCCAATTTTTAGTTCAGGAGCGCGAAGTGCCAGAACTCAGCAGGCAAAAATAGCTCTAGATCAAGCCGAAACTCAAATGGAAGAAACACAGCAGCAAATTACATTAGATTTTGAACGCGCCAAAAGCGATCATGAACTTGCTATAGACACTTACAATACAAGTCAAAGCAATCTAGACCTTGCAAAGCGTATAGAGCAAAAAAATCAAGTGAAATTCCGTGAAGGAATTGCAACAAGTTTTGAGTTGCGTCAAGCACAGACACAACTCTATACGACACAAGATCAATTACTCCAGGCAATGCTAAATATGATTACCACTAAAGCCGAGCTGGAAACTATTTTAAATACACCCGATTACAGAAATACACGAAACTAAATAACACAACCGCATAAACAAAAAGAAATGAGACACACAATTTACATCGTATTCACAGCCATTCTATTTGCCTCCTGTGGTGGAGATAAAGGATCTCAATCTGTTGAAAGTATTATTGAAAAAGGAAATATTGACGAACTTAAAGCTAAAAAAACTGCAATTAAAGCAGAAATTACTGCCCTTAATGCACAAGTAGCGCAACTAGATGAAGTTCTTAAGAAAAATGACAGTACTAAAAATGAAACTTTAGTAACCGCTATGACCGTAAAAGACACTCTATTTAAACATTATATAGAGGTCCAAGGAAATGTTGAGACTAAACAAAATGTAGTCATCTATCCTGAATATCAAGGTACCCTTACTAACGTATATGTAAAAGAAGGGCAACGTGTTTCCAAAGGGCAGACCTTAGCACGTATAGATGATGGAGGCTTAAGTAGTCAAGTAGCTCAGCTGGAATCTCAAGCTGCACTAGCCAAAACGACTTTTGAGCGTCAAAAACGTTTGTGGGAACAGAATATAGGTTCTGAGATCCAGTATTTACAGACCAAGTCCCAGTACGAATCGTCAGAAAATGCAGTAAAACAATTAAAAAGCCAATTAGGAAAAACAACGATACGTGCTCCTTTTTCAGGAGTCATCGATGATGTCATTACAGACCAAGGGACTGTTGTCTCTCCAGGGCAAGCCGTTTTTAGGATTGTAAACCTCAGCAATATGTACGTATCTGCAGAGGTGCCAGAAAGCTACCTCACGAGTGTGGTCCCTGGAAAAAAGGTAAGTGTAGAACTTCCTGTACTTGGAGAAACTATAGACTCAAAAGTACGTCAGACAGGAAATTACATCAATCCTTCCAATCGTAGCTTTACAGTAGAGGTAGATGTACCCAGTCAAGGTGGAAAAGTAAAACCTAATCTTACAGCACGACTTTCTATAAATGACTATACAGCAGAAAATGCGATTATGATTCCACTTAATGTTATTAATGAAAATTCAACAGGAGATCAGTATGTATATACCGCTTTCGCGAAAGCGGATGCCGAAAAAAATATCGCTATTGCCAAACGTCAGGTTGTTAAGACAGGAAAATCACAAGGAGATATGATCGAAATCTTAGAAGGGCTTAGCAATGGAGATCGCATTATTATTGAAGGAGCAAGAAGTGTAAAAAATGATCAAGAAGTAAAAATTTTAAATTACTAATCATATGAACGCCAAGAAGAAAAAAGTCGATAAGGAATTTGCCCTATCTAGTTGGGCAATAGATAATCCAACGATTATTTATGTACTCATGGCACTCTTTCTTGTGCTAGGACTAGGTGCCTATTTTGGGATGCCGAGAGAGAATTTTCCAGAAATTAATGAGACTAAAATCTATATCTCTACTCCATATCCTGGAAATACAGCAGAAGACATAGAACGTCTTATTGTAGATCCTCTGGAAGATAAACTACAAAATATCTCAGGCGTAGTAGAAATTATCTCTACTGCACAAGAAGATTATGCCATTATCACCGTAGAGTTTGAAGAATCTTTTACTGTTGCTGCAGCAAAGCAAAAAGTCAAAGACGAAGTAGATAGCGAAACTTCTAATGAAGACTGGCCTACCTTTAATGGTGCTAAAGTAGAACCTAATGTTTTTGATTTAAGTATTTCTGAAGAAACACCTATTCTTAATGTAAACATCTCTGGAGATTACAAAGTAGAACAACTTAAAGAGTATGCAGAGTATTTGCAAGATGAGATAGAAGCGCTTAAAGAGATCAAGGCTGCAGATATTCGTGGTGCTCAAGAGAAGGAGATTCAAGTTGCCGTGGATGTATATAAAATGATGGCTGCAAAAATCAGTTTTGATGACATCTTAAATACCATTCGCAATGAAAACTTGACCCTTTCTGCTGGAAATCTCGTTACCAGTGGACAGCGTCGTACCATACGTATTACTGGAGAGATAGAAGACCCTAAGGACCTTAATGATTTTGTTGTAAAGTCTGAAAATGGCGCTGTATATCTAAAGGATATTGCCGTAGTGAGTTTTGGAGAAGAAGATAAAACTACATATGCAAGAGATCTTACGTTAGAGAAGGGGGAAAGTGTCGATGACGAAGAAGTAAGTCAAAGTGTTGTGATGCTGGACGTAAAAAAACGTTCTGGGAAAAATATGATTGAAGCTGTTGATAAAATAAACCTTCTCATAGCCGATGCAAAAGAGAATGTATTCCCTCCGGATTTAAAAATTTCTGTAGCAAATGATCAAAGTCAAAAAACAGTAAACCAAGTAAATGATCTTGTAAACAACATTATCTTCGGAATCATTCTCGTTGTAGGTGTATTGATGTTTTTCTTAGGATTTAGAAATGCGCTTTTTGTAGGGTTTGCTATTCCTATGTCTATGTTTATGAGTTTTATGATTCTTAATCTACTAGGATACACCATGAATACCATGATCCTTTTTGCTTTAATTATGGGACTTGGAATGCTGGTAGATAATGGAATTGTGGTCGTAGAGAATGTATACCGTTTGATGGATGAAGAGGGTATGTCTCGTATTCAGGCTGCAAAAAAAGGAATAGGCGAAATTGCATTCCCTATTATCATTTCTACATTAACAACAGTAGCAGCGTTTGTTCCTTTAGGAACATGGCCTGGAGTTATGGGACAGTTTATGATTTACTTCCCAATCACACTTTCTGTCGTATTAGGATCTTCTCTATTTGTAGCCATTTTTATCAACTCAATGTTGGTATCTAAGTTTATGAAAGTAACAGAGACACCTCTTACCCGTAAATTTTTAATCAGAACATCACTTGTAATGCTTCCTATAGGAATCCTTATTTTACTTACAGGAGGAGCCGTGAGTGGTTTAGGAGCCTTAGTCCTTGTAACGATTGTATTTATGTGGATCTATCGTTATGTATTAATGGGTGCTACAGAGACCTTCCAACGCAGATTCTTGACATGGTTAGAACGTAAATACCAGGGGTTCTTGAGTTGGGCTATACGTGGCTGGAAACCAGGTTTGTTTGTAGGTGGGATTTTCTTAATGCTTATACTAACGTTTATGGCTTTTGGAGCTTCTGTAGGGGCACAACGTACCAAAATAGAATTTTTCCCAGACAATACTCCTAATCAGATTATTGTATATGTAGAGTATCCAGAAGGTACTGCTATTAATAAAACAAATGAAATTACTAAGGAGATAGAACGTCGTGTTTTTAAAGTCTTTAACGATGCTTCCTATCTGGAAGGACAAGATTATAACTTCTTAGTTGAAACTTCTGTATCTCAGGTAGGAGAAGGCGCTGGAAATCCTCAAACGGATGGAGGTAGTAGTGCCGAAATGCCACACCGATCTAAGATTACAGCCACCATGCGAGAATATAAATTCCGTAATGGCGCCGATAGTGAAGAGCTACGATCTAAAGTACAAGAAGCGATCAAAGGAATCTATCCCGGTATTGCTATTTCTGTAGAAAAAGATGCCGTAGGCCCTCCTGCTGGATATCCCATCAATATTGAATTAGAAGGAAAAGACTACGATGAGCTTATTACTGCTGCAGAGGCTATGCGTAACTATATCAACACCAAAAATATTGCCGGTATTGATGAGCTTAAGATAGATGTAAACAAAGGAAAACCTGGAACACAAGTTGTCGTAGATCGTCAAAAAGCAGGGGAACTTGGTGTTGCAGCGGGTATGGTCGGAAATCAATTGCGTCGTTCTATTTTTGGAGATAAAGCAGGTGTCTATAAAAAAGATGGAGAAGATTACGATATCTATGTCCGTTTTAATGAAGAGCAACGTTATGATAACTCTGCACTATTTAATCAGAATATTACCTTTAGAGATCAGGCTTCTGGGCAGATTAAAGAAATTCCTGTAGCCGCTGTTACTAAAACAAAAAACACATCGTCTTTTAGTGCAATCAAGCATCGTGACACAAGACGTGTGGTAACTGTATACTCTGCTTTAGCGCCTGGTTACACAGATGCAGGGGCTGTGGTCAGTCAAGTGCAAGCAGAAATGGAATCTGGCGAAGCAGCTGATCTTGTTCCAGAAACAATCAAAGTAAATTATACAGGACAGATAGAAGAACAAAACAAACAAATGGCCTTCTTAATGGGCGCTTTCTTTGCTGGTTTAGGTTTGATTTTCTTCTTACTTATTTTTCAGTTTAGTTCTATCTCAAAACCTATGATCATTATGATTGCTATTTTCCTGAGTTTTATAGGTGTGTTTGGAGGAATCCTAATCACGGGAGCTCCTTTTGTAATTATGATGACGATGATGGGAATTATCTCTCTTGCAGGAATTGTTGTTAATAACGGAGTGGTACTACTAGACTATACACAACTTCTTATAGACAGAAGACTTGTAGAGTTAGATTTACCAGACAATGCATTACTCCCTAAAGAAGAGGTAACCAAACTAATCGTTCAAGGAGGGCGTGCACGTTTACGTCCTGTAATTCTAACTGCTATTACCACCGTATTAGGATTAATCCCTCTGGCTGTGGGTATTAATATTGATTTCTTTGGTTTATTTCAAAGTTTTGATCCTGGGATCTATATAGGAGGAGACAATGTGATTTTCTGGGGCCCTCTTGCCTGGGCCGTTATCTACGGACTGATCATAGCAACATTCTTAACATTAATCATTGTGCCATTGTTATTCTATATGGTATACCGTATTAAGCTTTATTTTAGAGGTGCAGCTGTTACAGATCCAAGTCAAGAAGGAGCAACTCCTGTTGATGATGAAGAGTTAACAAATGCTATCGAGAATAATTTATTAGATAACGAATCTATCAATTATCCTATCCCCGAAGGAGAATAAATAGCTTTATTATATACATTCAGAAACGCTGGCTATAGGGTCAGCGTTTTTAATTTACTACAAGGTGTAACGATAGAATAAGGTATGCAGTTTTGAACGCTTTCGCGAAAGCATATTAAAATTTAACAACGGGAGCACCATACAATTCGCTGATTTTAATTAACTTATATATCTAAAACTCAAAAGTTATGTCAAAATTTGCACTTCCCATCCGCTATGCAATAGCCATTAGCGGGTTACTCATTGGTTATTTTTTGGTCATTGCACTGCTAGGATGGCACACTAATCCCCTATTCAGTTTATTTAATGGAGTTATTACAGGCTTTGGAATTTATGAGGCTATAAAAGGATATAAATTACGTAAAGGAGACACCTTTTCCTATGGAGATGGCTTTTCTATAGGAGTAGTTACTGGATTTGTAGCGACACTTATTTTTACTGTATTCTTTGGGATTTATGCGGGTAATATTGCTCCTGAGTTTCTTGGTAATTTAATTGGCCCTTGGAGAGGTACGACAACCTTAGGTGTTGTTCTTTTTTCTGTAGCTATTGGTGGATTTGCTACAACCATGGTTCTTACTTTATCGTTTATGCAACTCTTTAAACCTAGTTGGAATCTTAAAAAATCGAAAACGACTCCTATAGCATCTAAAGAAGAAATTACTGCTTAATTAGGTTTCTTTATTCTACTTGTAAATGAATATGATCATCATGTCGTACTGCTTGGCATCCATGATAGCGAAGTTTTGCATGAGTAATCCCTAATCGCGTACGTACATGAGGCTCTATAAATACTTTTGAAATAGACGATTGTGTAAGAATAGCCTCTAGTAACAACGTTGTCCCTTTTTCAGATAATGTAATTGACGTATTTGTTTTACCTAAAGTCATATACTTAGATATATCATACTGCCAATATCCTTTTGATTTACAAATTTCTATTTGATCATACTCTTTTGTTCTTGGTTCTTCAAAAATACCATACCCACTCACCGATGGTTTATCATTTGTAATAATCTCTTCTTCATTTTTATAGATTAAGGAAAGGTCTAGTTTTTTCCCATCGTCATGACTTAAGTGTGGTAGTAATGGAAACCTATTGAGAAAAGGGAAATTTGCATCAAGACAATGGATTTCTAGATCTGGGTATTTATCCTTAAGCTCAATAGAAACATTTGTGAGTACGTTATTTACCTCTGGAACCACATAATTCCTGTTGGTAAGAGACGTCAACAGCATGTGTACTTTAATCGTCTTGTTGGTTTTAATCTTTTCTCTTCCAAAAATTGGTGCTATATATGGAATCAAAACAAACGTACATATAAGATATAGTCCTGTAAATACCAGCCATCTTTTTATAAGTTGTCGTCTGTAAATTAAGAATGTGATGGCATACAAAATACCTCCTACTTGTGTAAGTATTGTAAGAACTACAATCCACAATAGATTAAAAAACCATTTACCCCATTTCATGCATCTCTTTTATATAATCCATAACGGTACGTGTAGCTCCCGTATTGCTGTTCACAAAATGCCCAGCAATCATTCCTGTTTGTGAACGAAATTTAGAATCGGTAATCAGTTTGCTTAAAATTTTTGCAAATTCATCTTCATTTTTTACAGCATATAATCCTGCCAATTGTTGTAAACGGTTAGCTTCAGGAAATTTTTCAAAGATATTTCCTATCACTATAGGAACTCCAAAAGTAGCGGGCTCTAAGATATTATGTAGTCCAGTACCTCCCATAGCACCCCCTACATAAGCAATAGAGGCATAGCTATATATTTTGGTTAGTAGACCTATGGTATCTATAATAAGCACATCATATTCAGAAAGAGCTTTGGTGGCCTTTTCAGAAAATAGTACTGTTCTGACCTGCAATTGCTCTTGAAGTGCTTTTATCTTTTCTTGTTTTATTTGATGTGGTGCAATGATATATTTAACTTTTTCATTGGATTGATTAATAAAAGGAACTAAGATTTTATCGTCTTCAGGCCATGTACTACCACATACAATACATAGAGTATTGTCTACAAAATCATCTACAAATTCCAAGGTATTATCCATCTCTATTTGATGTGAAACTCGATCAAATCGTGTATCGCCACTCACCGTTACATTCTGTAGGTTTAGTTTTTGAGCTGCTATCAATGATGATTGATCTTGAACAAAAAAATGATCAAAGGCTTTTAGACTTTTCAGCATCCATTTCCCATAGGGCTTAAAGAACAATTGACGTTCACTAAAAACTCCTGAAAGTAATAGTGTTTTAATATTTCTGCGTTTAAGTTCTGTGAGATAATTAGGCCAGAATTCATATTTAATAAAAACCACTATTTCTGGATGAATACAATCTAAAAATTGTCGAGCATTAGAAGGAGTGTCTAATGGGAGGTATACGGTTGCTTTCGCGAAAGCGTTATTCTTCTTTACTTCATATCCTGATGGTGAAAAAAAAGTGAGTACTATTTTATAAGCTGGATATTGTTTTTGGATAGCTTCCATAACCGGTACTCCCTGTTCATATTCTCCTAAAGAGGCTGCATGAAACCATATCACACGGTCTGTAGGTTGAATTATAGCACGTAACTGGGCATATACGTTTTTCCTGCCTATCACAAATTGCTTCATTTTAGAGCTAAACATGCCTACAAGAGGCAACACTGCTTCCACGAGAGATATAAAAAAAGTGTAGATCCTACGCATACTATGCTAAAATAGCGCTTTGTACTAAAATAGATTGTCGAAAGATGGGAGTTTTTGTATTTTCGTTACAACTTCAAAAGAAGGGTTTTAAAAGATCTCATCTTAATAACTGGCAAATGCCTTTGCATATTTACCTATGAAAAAAATACAAATGGTCGACCTAAAAGGTCAATATCTAAAAATTAAAGAACGTGTAGATGCTTCTATATTAGAAGTTGTAGAATCTAGCGCATTTATTAATGGTCCGGAGGTTCATGCATTTCAAAAAGAACTTGAAGATTACTTAGGTGTGAAGCATGTGATTCCTTGTGCAAATGGTACAGATGCCTTACAAATTGCTATGATGGGGTTAGGTCTAGAACCCGGAGATGAAGTCATTACTGCCGATTTTACCTTTGCTGCCACTGTAGAAGTGATTGCATTATTGAGGTTAACGCCTGTGTTAGTAGATGTAGATCCTGTAAATTTTAATATTGATATTGAAGCTATCAAAAATGCAATTACCCCAAAAACCAAAGCGATTGTTCCAGTACATCTTTTTGGAATGGCAGCAGATATGGATGCGATTATGGATCTTGCAAAAGAACACAATCTATATGTGATTGAAGATAATGCGCAAGGCATCGGGTCTGATTACACTTCTCGCAACGGGCAAAAAATTAAAACCGGTGGTATAGGTGATGTAGGGACAACTTCTTTCTTCCCCTCAAAGAATTTGGGGTGTTATGGTGACGGAGGAGCTATTTTTACAAATGATGATGGGCTAGCTCATACTATACGAGGTATTGTAAATCACGGGATGTACAAACGATACCATCATGATGTAGTAGGTGTCAATAGCCGTTTAGATTCTATTCAAGCGACAGTTCTTAGAGCAAAACTTCCACATCTAGACTCCTATAACTCGGCTCGTCGCGATGCAGCTCGCAAATACTCCAAAGCATTTTCAACACATGAAAAGATCATTACACCTACAATATGTGATAGCTGTGATTGTCACGTTTTTCATCAATATACATTGCGTGTAAAAGATACAGATCGTGATGCTCTTGCAGCTCACTTAAACGCACAAGGAATCCCTTGTGGAGTTTACTACCCCATCCCATTACATAGTCAAAAAGCCTATGCAGATGAGCGTTATAATGAAGAGGATTTTCCAGTTACAAATCAACTCGCCAAAGATGTAATTTCATTACCTATGCATACCGAACTTGATGATGATCAAATCGATTTTATCACACAAACACTTATTGATTTTGTAAATAAATAACCCATTATGAAAAAGAAAAATATAGCATTTCTACTTGTAGTACTAACTTTGAGTATAGCTTCTATGGCTCAAGAGACTACCCTATTACATTGTGGCAAACTCATCGACACTCAGAAAGGAACTATCCTTAATGAACAAACAATCACTGTTCAAGGGAGTAAAATTATGTCTGTAAAAAAAGGGTATACACAAGCAAAAGGAGATCAAATAGTAATAGACCTTACTTCAAAGACTGTGATGCCAGGGCTTATCGATATGCATGTACATCTAGAAGGAGAGACAAGTCCAAAACGCTATATTGAGCCTTTTACCAAAAATGAAGCCGATGTTGCCTATACTGCTTCTGAAATTGCTAACCGAACATTAATGGCTGGTTTTACAACAGTACGCGATTTAGGAGGTAGTGGTGTCAATGTATCTTTACGCAATGCTATTAATAAAGGAACTATACATGGACCTAGAATTTTTACTGCCGAAAAAGCAATAGGAACAACAGGAGGTCATGCAGATCCTACCAATGGTTATAAAAAATCCCTCATGGGAGATCCAGGACCAGCAGAAGGTGTTATAAATAGTCCTGAAGATGCTAGAAAAGCAGTAAGACAACGTTATAAGAACGGGGCAGATTTAATAAAAATTACAGCTACAGGAGGCGTATTGAGTGTAAGTAAAAATGGTGTTAATCCTCAATTTACGCAAGAGGAAGTAAACGAGATTGTAAAAACTGCCAAAGAATATGGAATGAGTGTTGCTGCTCACGCTCATGGGATAGAAGGCATGCAACGAGCTATTAAAGCAGGGGTAACTACAATTGAGCATGGTTCTTTAATGGATAAAGAAACCGCAAACTTAATGAAGCAATACAATACTTATCTTGTTCCAACACTATCTGCTGGGCGATATGTAAGACAACAAGCAGATATTCCTGGATATTACCCAGATATTATTATCCCTAAAATAATGAAAGTAGATGCAGGTATACGTCAAACTATGAAAATGGTTGCAGAAGAAGGTGTCAACATTGCCTTTGGAACAGATGCGGGTGTATTTCCACATGGAGAAAATGCAAAAGAATTTGCTTACATGGTTGAAACCGGTTGGTCTGAGATGTTCTCGCTACAATCGGCTACTATTACCAATGCAAAAGTACTGGATATGGAAGGGAAATTAGGGGTTCTTTCTGAAGGTGCTCTGGCCGATATTATTGCCGTAGATCAAGACCCTACAAAAAATATAGCTACGATGGAGAATGTTACTTTTGTGATGAAAAACGGTACGATTTATAAAAAATAGTATATACGCTTTCGCGAAAGCGTACTTCTAAGTATTTAAAAGCCCACTTTTAGAATGATACTAAGAGCGGGCTTTTTTTAAAGTTGGGTAAGAAAGTCAATTAGCCACAACGATAAACTCACTTCTTCTATTAAGTTGATGTTCTTCTTCAGAACATTGTACTCCATTTGAACATTGATTGATCAGCTGTGTTTCTCCATATCCATTTCCAGTAATTCTGCTTGAAGAAATGCCTCTGCTTATAATGTATTCTTTGGTAGATAGATTTCTACGTTGTGATAGCGATAAGTTGTAACCATCCCTTCCACGACTATCTGTATGCGAACGGACATCTATTTTAAGGTTTGGGTTTTGTTGCATTACAGCCACTACTTTTTCCAATTCGGCTGCTGCATCAGGGCGAATAAATGACTTATCCAAGTCAAAATAAATGGGGTTGAGGTTGAGAACTTTAGTTAAGTCTGACCCTACAGAAATCACAGCTTTAGGTTCTAAATAAAGATCTCTCTCTATCACACGATCTAATTCTCCGTCGGTCTGAATGGTTACTTCTGCTGGCTCATAGCCTTCTTTTTGCGCCCGTACAGATACTAATGTATTACAGTTTTGATTTTCAAATTGATAGGCGCCGTTTCTATCAGATACTGTTTCTGCTAGAATAGCTCCATTTGTGTCTCTTACTACTACTTGGGCATTTGGTATAATTGCATTTGTTTTTGTGTTTTTAGTAACTCCTACTATAGATTGTTTACAGGCAACAATGAGTTTTTCAAGTCGCTGAATCGTATAAATATCATCATTCCCTATTCCCGTAGCACGACTTGAAGAAAAATAACCTACTCCCTTTTCTGCATGTAATATCAATCCAAAATCATCTGCACTACTATTTACTGGGCGCCCTACGTTATAGACGTCTCCTATAGTGTCATCTTCTTCTATTTGAGTAACAAAGACGTCCAGACCTCCAAGACCTATATGTCCGTCTGTAGCAAAAAACAACTGTCCTTCACTACTTATAAAAGGAAATGTTTCTCTTCCTTCTGTATTTATTGTAGTACCTAGATTTTCTGGTGTCCCAAACGATCCGTCGGTGTTTATAGCAACTTTCCATATATCTGATAATCCTACTGTACCCGGCATATCAGACGCAAAATATAATGTTTCACCATCTGGACTTAATGCTGGATGTGCTACAGAATACTCATCACTATTAAAAGGTAATTCTTCTGCAGTAGCCCATTTTCCGTTTTCGCGAAAGCTTCTATATAATTTAAGTTTGCTCGTTCCCGCATTATCACGTTTCAATTTTTTACTGGCATAGTTATTACGGGTGAAGTACATAATATCTCCATTACTATTAAATGCTGAGCTACTTTCATGGTATTTTGTATTTACATCACCTTCAAGTTTATGTACTGTATTTGTATCACCTTCTGGATCATCGACTATATATAAATCTAAAAAAGGTTGCTCGTTCCAGTCATGTATAAGGCCTCCTGTGCGATCC
Organism: uncultured Dokdonia sp.; assembly: GCA_947503305.1. Lineage (GTDB taxonomy): Bacteria > Bacteroidota > Bacteroidia > Flavobacteriales > Flavobacteriaceae > Dokdonia. The sequence goes on along the minus strand of CANNDF010000002.1, from coordinate 2,823 downwards.
TCCCTATTTGAAGAAAACACCAATCTATCTCCATAAAAACTAGGGCTAAAATCTTGTAGTTCTGAATTAAAATGGGTCGTTTTTATAGAAAACCGTCCTGATTGTTTCTCAATTTCTGCAAGATAATCCCTCTCTTTGGTATACATCTTACCTCGACTATCATTGGTATTTGCGTTTTCAAAAAGATCCATCATTTGATCTGCTTCTTCATACCGCTCTACACTTTTTAAAGCCTGGGCATACCTGAAATAATACTCAGGCGCTACTTCTATGCTATCTGTAGCAATTAATTTTCCATACCATTGTACTGCATTGCGATACTCAGATGTAAAATAATAGGAATCCCCCAGATGCTTAAGTACTTCTGGAGATGTAAATCCATTTTTTGCTACACGTTCATATAAATTGCGAGCATCTACATAGGCATAATTTCCAAATCTTTTTTCTGCTTTTTTAGTTGTTCCTTCTTGCCCGTATGAAGTATGTATCATTCCTATGGAAAGGATAAGTATAAGGTTATATAGTAGTGTTTTTTTCATCTGAAATAAATTTTATGATATCCTTAATTAATTGATTTTAGAAAAATCTTGGTGACAAAAGACGTTTAGGATTTTTAAAGATCTCAAACCTTAAAAACACTTCGTAACTTCCATCATTAAATTGGTCCAAATCTGTTGTATCTCTATCATATGCAAAGCCTAACATTAATCCGTCTGTAACTTGAAAACCTACCAAACCACTTAGTGCAGCACTCCATCGATACGCGAGACCCAGAGTAAGTTTGTCATAGAGTAATGCATTGGCTGTAATATCTACTTGTAGCGGAGCTCCTGAGACGAGCTTCACTAATCCTGCAGGTTTGAATTTAAAATCTTGAGTGATATCAAACACATATCCTGATGTCAAATAGTAATTTACTCGTTCTCTTGCCAGGAATGTAGTATTCTGATTATTGCTATTATCGCTATCATCAAAATGTTCTGTACGCAATAGATTAGGTGCACTAAGACCTAAATAATATTTATCTGTATAATAAAACAATCCTACTCCTACTTGTGGTGAAAATCTATTGTCAATATTGGCTTGATCAGTTGCTAACGCATCTCCATTTTGAAAAGGATTTGTTTCACTGTAATTAACATCTAATAGGTGTACCCCTCCTTTTAAACCAAAAGCTAATTTCCCTCGATCACTTGTAGGAATTGTATAGCTAAAATCTATATCTATATAGGTCTCATTTGTAATAAATATCTCGTCATTTACTATATTAAGACCCAGACCTACTCGTCTAGATTCTCCTACTGGTGAATGTATTGATATGGTTTGGGTTCTGGGAGCTCCATCCAGACCTACCCATTGACTTCGATGTAAGCCCAAAATACTAACACCTCCTCTTGATCCTGCATATGCGGGATTAATACTAAGTGTATTATACATGTATTGCGTGTACTGTGCGTCTTGTTGAGCTACAGCATTTTCTGTACGCAAACCTAAAACTACTAAGGCCAAGATAAATATGGCAATGTACCTTTTTCTCATAGGTGTTTATTTTAATCTGATGGGCATAAAGCCCATCAGAAATGATTTAATTAATTATCTATTAATGTATAATGGTCCTGCTAATTGTTTTAAGACACCTTCTGCATTTGTATATTCTAAAATGTAGTAGTATGTCCCTACTGGCAGTAATCGTTCTTCTTGAATCGTAGCTCTTCCTGTTGATTCTCCTCTAAAGAAGTTACTATTGATTCCATATCCTTTTGTATCAAATACTTCAACTCCCCATCTATTATATATACGAAGTGTATTATTTGGGAATTTCTCAATTCCTCTTATTACAAATACATCATTAAGACCATCACTATTAGGCGTCATAATATCAAAGACTTCCAGATCATCCTCGGCGGTTGTATCTCCGTTATTTTCTTCTAAAAAGTCAGGAATACCATCATCATCATTGTCGTCTTGCTCATCACCATTTACAATCCCATCGCCATCACAGTCTGCTTCTAAAAATTCTATACTTACAGATACTGTTTGACTGGCCACTATTAAATCACATGGATCATTTGGATCGGTTTCATCACCCGCTTCATCCCCGTCTATCACACCATCTCCATCTGTATCTGGATCTAATGGATCGGTTATACTTCCATCTGGATCATTATCGGTACTTGGATTATCATCTCCCGTCGTCTCTTCTTCATTGGTTAAGCCATCGTTGTCACAATCGGCATTATCAAACTCTAAAGAGGTTTCTACGGTTTGACTTGTCACTACAAAATCACAGAAGTCATCAGGATCTGTTCCGTCTGCTATTTCATCACCGTTTGTAACTCCATCACCATCACAGTCTGTATTATCATACATATCTCCTGTTGGAAGGGTCTGACTAGCTAAAATCAAGTCACAAGGGTCATTAGGATCGGTACCATCATTGGCTTCATCACCATCTGTTACTCCATCATCATCACTATCGGGATCTAATGGATCCGTCATATTACCATCTGGATCTGCAGGAGTATCTGGATCATCCACACCTGTGGTTTCTTCTCCATTATTCAGACCATCATTATCACAATCTAGATCATTCCACTCTAATGAAGGTGTTACTGTTTGACTAGAAACTTGTAAACTACAAGGATCATTAGGATCTGTTCCATCATTGGCCTCATCACCATCAGTTACTCCATCTCCATCTGTATCTGGATCTTGTGGATCGGTCATATTACCATCTGGATCTGCAGGAGTCGATGGATCATCTACACCAGTAGTCTCTTCATCATTGGTAAGCCCATCATCATCACAGTCTAAATCTCCATA
>CANNDF010000001.1 GCA_947503305.1 uncultured Dokdonia sp. | reverse complement strand
TTATCTGTATCTACTCCACCACTCTCTTCTACATCATATATTCCATCATTGTCTGCATCTAAATCTAAGTGGTTTGGTATACCATCTCCATCAAAATCATAACCATCTACTACACCATCTCCATTACCATCGACACCGATATCTGTATCCTGATAGTTAGGTATCCCATCACCGTCATCATCGGCACTTGGATCTGGTAAGCCTGGTGACTCATCTGTATCTAATACTCCGTCATTATCGTCGTCAAGATCCAATACATCATTGACACCATCACCATCACTATCCATACTACTAACTGTAATGGTTAAGGTAGCTTGCATACATACTGGGTTGTCTGGTCCCGGAGTCACTCCATCATCACTACATACTTCATATACAATAGTGACCATCATACCTGCTTCTCCTAAAGTAGGCGTATACGTAATTTCTCCTGTATCAGGGTCCAGAACTACAGTTCCCATAGCTGTACCCGTACTTGTATCTACTAAAGTTGTCGTCCCTAATGGACCATCATTGTTTCCTAAGTAATCATCATTTACCAATACATCTGTTACCACTGCTACTCCAGGATCCGTCATATTCGCATCATCTGCAACTGTAGGTGCTGTTGGGTTGGGATCCGTCACATCTGGATTCCCATCTCCATCATCGTCTTCATCACAAATGTCTGTTTGACCATCACCATCTAAGTCGGGACCTACTGTCGTTACATCTGCTACTACTCCTGTATCATAAGGAGCAGCGGTTACCGTTCCATCGGAATTTACCATTCCACCACTTACTGTCAGTGGATCGCCTGTACCAAACTGACCACCATCTCCACCATCGGCATTCGCATCTGCATAGGCCTCATTAGCATCACTACATCCATCACCATCACTATCGGTATCTAAAAAGTCGGGACCATCTGCATTCGCTGGATCACTATCGATCGGAGTGTTTCCTGTTCCACCATTCGCAGAATTTGGTACTCCGTTGTTATTTGTACTATCCCCATCCGTATCATCGGCCATTCCATCATTATCTGTATCTACTCCACCACTCTCTTCTACATCATATATTCCATCATTGTCTGCATCTAAATCTAAGTGGTTTGGCACACCATCTCCATCAAAATCATAACCATCTACTACGCCATCTCCATTACCATCTACGCCGATATCTGTATCCTGATAGTTAGGTATCCCATCACCATCATCATCGGCACTTGGATCAGGTAAGCCTGGAGATTCATCTGTGTCTAATATGCCATCGTTATCATCATCAAGATCCAATACATCATTGACACCATCACCATCACTATCCATATCGGCAACTGTGATTGTCAAAGTAGCTCGTCTACATACGGGATTATCTGGTCCCGGAGTCACTCCATCATCACTACATACTTCATATACAATAGTGACCATCATACCTGCTTCTCCTAAAGTAGGCGTATACGTAATTTCTCCTGTATCAGGGTCCAGAACTACAGTTCCCATAGCTGTACCTGTACCTGTATCTACTAAGGTCGTCGTCCCTAATGGACCATCATTGTTTCCTAAGTAATCATCATTTACCAATACATCTGTTACCACTGCTACTCCAGGATCTGTCATATTCGCATCATCTGCAACTGTAGGTGCTGTTGGGTTGGGATCCGTCACATCTGGATTCCCATCTCCATCATCGTCTTCATCACAAATGTCTGTTTGACCATCACCATCTAAGTCGGGACCTACTGTCGTTACATCTGCTACTACTCCTGTATCATAAGGAGCAGCGGTTACCGTTCCATCGGCATTTACCATTCCACCACTTACTGTCAGTGGATCGCCTGTACCAAACTGATCACCATCTCCACCATCGGCATTCGCATCTGCATAGGCCTCATTGGCATCACTACATCCATCACCATCACTGTCGGTATCTAAAAAGTCGGGGCCATCTGCATTCGCTGGATCACTATCGATCGGAGTGTTTCCTGTTCCGCCATTCGCAGAATTTGGCACTCCATTGTTATTTGTACTATCGCCATCCGTATCATCGGCCTGACCATCATTATCTGTATCTACCCCACCACTCTCTTCTACATCATATATTCCATCATTGTCACTATCAAGGTCTAGATGATTTGGTATTCCATCTTCATCGGTATCGGTATCACATAATACTTCGTGTGTTAAATTAACACCGCCACTATCTGCTATCGCGGTATCTGTTCTGATCACTTCATAGTTTGTCACATTGGGTAATGTGATCACCATCATTCTGGCATCGGCACCTGAAATAGCCGTAGCCGTAGTATTATCAAACTGTACTAGCCCAGGAGCCTGTGTTATATTTATTCCTGCTATTGGATTTACAATGACAGGTGTAACACTTGGATCAAAGCGAATCTCATAATCTTCTCCAGGATCAAATTGCCCATTACCCCAAGTTATAATAGCATTTGTGGCTGTTCCGCCAAGGTCAACAAAAACTCCAGCGGTATCTCCAGGACTAAAATCTGGATTGTTTCTATTTACAAAGTTTATCGTGGAGCTGCCAGCAAAGTTTATTTCCATTGCACCGAGCGGTCTCATTTCAGATACTTCAATAGTACCATCTAATAAATCAAAAGATCCAGTATCCGAAACACTTCCTATTATATCTACATTATTAGAAAGTACAGTACCTATAGGATCTGTTCCTCCTTCGGCTAGAGTTGTACCATTTAAAAGTGTAGTGGTCGTTGTACATAATACAACACCTTCTTCAGTATCTAAAATTCCATCATTATCATCATCTTCATCACAAATATCAGACAATCCATCACCATCGGTATCCGTATTTCCAGAAGCTATAGGATCACAAGGATCTACACATCCTCCATCTACGAGTGTAATCGTAGCCGTGTTGGCACATCCCGGTTGTCCGACATATTGTACTTGAATGTCATAGGTGGCCGGTGCCAGATTGGTAAATGTATTGCTCGCCTGGAAGGTAGCTCCGCCATCTATAGAATATTCTAAGGTACCTCCTCCGTTATCGGTGGCACTTAATTCAATGCTTCCTTCATTAGCTGGACAAACAGGCTGCGTAATCACAGAAGAAGAAAGGTCCAGTGTAGGTGGTGGTGTTAAGAAGAAAGGATCGTATACTACAAATATTTTCCCATCACCTCCATCGCCTCCAGATACCGGAGCGCCTGTTTGTGTCAATCGTACCCCTCGAATGGGAGTCCCCGGACATACAAAGGCGGTAAGTGGGTAGATCACCATATGAATGGTCTGCCCATTTTCATTGGCTACACCCGTATCTATATAATTTCCACCGCCTCCGGCAGTTACCGGTTGAGAGGTTCCGATCAGGTCTCCATTTTCATCTATCGCTTGAACAGTCATCGAATTATTACCTCCGCGTTCAGTAATAATTACATATCTATTCCCAGCTGTGTTTATATCATAGTTAAACGAATAGTTTACAAAATCTGTGGGTAAAATACCTCCGTCATTTCTAAAATAGAAGTTTAAATTTCGACTGGTATTCGCAGCAATTAATTCGGATTCAAAATTAGGATCGGTGATACTGGCCCCATCTACCCCATTTTCTCGCATCTGTTGATTAGCAGCTGTAGGGTTACCATAATTAAAAGTAACAAAGTCAGGGACTAATAAATCTGTAAAAGGGTTTGGTTCTCCTGCAATGGTAATAGAATTAAATGTTTTGGAAGAAGCATTAGATGATGCTTCATCCATTTCGTTGATGATATCAAAGGACACATCTCCTGCAATTATTGGAGCGGTAGGACATCCCGAAGGAACGATATCCTGACATCCTATGGTAATCACTGAGGGCCCTACCGGATCTACAATCTCAGCTGGGGTAGCACTTTCATCTCCTGGCATCCCATCGGTTACCGAATAAATAGAAGTAGGAACTACTTCTGATCCAATATCCGATGTGGATAATATCGCGCTTTGAGGATTATAGGTGGCATCATTTGCTCCGGGAGCACTGGATCCATATTTTCTAAAGAATTCTATGGTATTGAGTCCGTGCCAATAGACATTGACGTCTGCCGATCCTCCTATACTTCCACAAGCCAAGGTAAAATCTACCAGACCTACAGGATAATCAAAAAAGGTATCCTGATCGGCAAGATCACTTTCCATCACTGCACTCATAGAGGTAATCTGACTACAATCTCCTGTAACGATCACTTCTAACGTAATATAATTTCCGGACCCTGTAGCGTCGGGAAGGGAGGCCACGTTGCCTTGTAACGAATCTAAAATACCATCATCGTTTCCATCACCGCCATTAGGACCGGCATCTTCGACCGAAGCAGGGACGCCATCGCCATCATCAATAGGGTCTACAGTAATCACTGCAGAAGCCGTGGCTGTTTCAATAGTCGTACACCCAGCAGGGTCATTATCATTGGTCGATGTATACGTAATCGTATAAGATCCCGCTGTCGCGAAAGTGATATTCCCAGTACTCAAACCAGCACCTGTCGCGGGGCTCACTCCTGTTGTTGGACTTACAGCCCAAGTCACTACACCTGGTGTTCCGCCACTTGCTGTAAAGGAAGTCATATCTCCTTCATCTATTGTAATATCTGTAATCCCAGTAATTGCAGAAGGTACTGTACAAGGTGGATCTACAGTGATCACTGCAGAAGCCGTAGCTGTTTCTGTTGTAGTACAACCCGCAGGGTCATTATCATTGGTTGAGGTATACGTAATCGTATAAGATCCCGCTGTCGTAAACGTGATATTTCCAGTACTTAAACCACTACCTGTTGCAGGGCTCACTCCTGTCGTTGGACTTACGGCCCAAGTCACGACACCTGGTGCTCCGCCACTTGCTGTAAAGGAAGTCATATCCCCTTCATCTATCGTGATATCTGTAATCCCAGTAATTGCAGAAGGTACTGTACAAGGTGGATCCACAGTGATCACTGCAGAAGCCGTAGCTGTTTCTGTTGTAGTACAACCCGCAGGGTCATTATCATTGGTTGAGGTATATGTAATCGTATAAGATCCCGCTGTCGCAAACGTGATATTCCCAGTACTTAAACCACTACCTGTTGCAGGACTTACTCCTGTCGTTGGACTTACGGCCCAAGTCACGACACCTGGTGCTCCGCCACTTGCTGTAAAGGAAGTCATATCTCCTTCATCTATTGTGATATCTGTAATCCCAGTAATGGCTGAGGGTGTAGTACAAACCAACGGAGGATCCACAGTAATCACTGCAGAAGCCGTAGCTGTTCCTGTTGTAGTACAACCCGCAGGGTCATTATCATTGGTGGAGGTATACGTAATCGTATAAGATCCCGCTGTCGCAAACGTGATATTCCCAGTACTTAAACCACTACCTGTTGCTGGACTCACTCCTGTCGTTGGACTTACAGCCCAAGTCACGACACCTGGTGCTCCGCCACTTGCTGTAAAAGAAGTCATATCCCCTTCATCTATTGTAATATCTGTAATCCCAGTAATGGCTGAGGGTGTAGTACAAACCAACGGAGGATCCACAGTAATCACTGCAGAAGCCGTAGCTGTTTCTGTAGTATTACATCCTAATGGATCATTATCATTTGTCGAAGTGTAGGTAATCGTATACGAACCTGCTGTCGCAAAGGTGATATTCCCGGTACTCAAACCTGTACCTGTTGCAGTACTCACGCCTGTCGTTGGGCTTATTGCCCAGGTAACTACACCTGGTGTTCCCCCACTTGCTGTAAATGAGGTCATATCACCCTCATCTATTGTTATATCTGTAATCCCCGTAATGGCCGAAGGCACTGTACAATTTACAGCTGCAGGGCCATTGATTGTTATTGTAAGATTCCCAATATCCGTATTTCCAGAATTATCAACAGAATCTATAAGCGTATATGGAATCACATCCATTAATGTCGCTCCTGTTCCTAGATTCATCACATCTGTATTTGTGGTATCTAATGTATATGTATAGGTTCCATCTCCATTAATTGTAATAAAACCATACGTTGTAGCATATACCGCCCCTACATTTCCTCCTACACCATCTACTTCGCTCACCCTAGGTGCTCCAGTAGCTTGCCATATCAGATCTGAAATTGCTGCAATTTGTCCTCCATTATCTGCTGCGGTAGCATCAGGACCATAATTATAATCTATGATCACTCGATCTACAGGAGTCGAAAAGTTAATAACTACATTTCCATGTGCATCTTGAGGAGGTACTGATCCTGTTCCGTAAAAGGTATCTGACCCCACAGTAACAACTGTTCCTGCTACTTGAGGTGAGAATGGTACTAATGAGCCTCCTAAACTTCCAGTCACAGTCATTTGATCTTGCCAGGAGTCATTTTGAGACCAATCTATATCTGACAGTGTAAAACTTAAGTTTACAATAGGTTCATCAAAATTCATTGTGATGGTTGAGGATGCAGATGGATTTACATTTGCATCTATTGCAAATCCAAAATATCCCGTATGGCCTCCATTTGTAGCTGTTTGGTATACCACCTGATCTTGATTAGGAATCCCTATATTATCTGGATCTGATGACACAAAAGATACTTGAACTCCTGTCACAGGTTCCGTCCTCGATTGTCCGTTTACGGGTCCTGAAAGATTTGCAAAAACACCACCGGGTGCGCTAAATTGATTTTCCCATACAAAAATGGCCAAAGGTCTATCTCCAGAATCCACCCCAAAACCATCATCATCAAAAATCACATCACCATTAACAACAGTAGTTCCTCCTACAGTTACTGAATTTGTATTATCTGTTGCTACCGGAAGTTCATCTACTCCATTTATTGTTACCGTTACAAAACCAAAATCCTGATTTCCATTAAGATCTTGAACTGTATATGAGATTATATCTTGTAGACTTGTCCCATTACGCAAACCACTTACGGCTATATTTGAGGTATCGACACTATAACTATATGTTCCATTGGATTGTACTGTTATAAATCCATAAGTACTTGCAAATGAATTTCCTACAGCTCCTGAAAATCCATTTACTTCTGCAATACTCAAAGCATCCCCCACAGATAAATCCGTGTCATTACTATCCAAATCACCTGTAACTGGACTTACCGCATTTGCTGCTATTGCATTTACATCATCAGTAGCAGATGGGGGATATTGAGTATTTATTACAGATGTTGCAGATAATGTATTATCTGCATCTGTTACTTCTACAATCATATAACGCTCACCTTCTGTCCCTCCTCCTGCAACACCATTATGAGCATATTGAAGATTAAATAAAAAGGCTTCTAGATTTCCGCTTAATATAGGTGCTCCAAAAGCATCTGTAACACTATATACTCCAGAAGAAATACTTTGTATCCTCATAGTATTAGAACCATATACTATATCTACAGGTCCTAATATTTGGTTAATTCCTATACTTCCAAGTTGTGTACCCGCCGCATCAAAAATTACGATAAGATCATCTGCATCCGGTACTCCCGCAGGGGTTCCAGAAGGATTACTTGAGAATGTTATAATAGCATTAAGTAAATCCCCCGATGTTGTCGAAATTATATTATCAATAGTTACTGTAGGGACAATAAACCCTACTGGAGATACTACACTATTGTCAGTGCCAGCAAGTGCTCCATTAAGATCTACTGTTGTAACTGTTCTTGATACTGTTGTATTATTTTGATTTTCAAAATTGGAAACTAGTCCAGAAGAACATGACTCAAAAACTCCTTGATCTTCTAGGCATCTATCAGTCTGTATTAACAAGCCTGAAACATCCTGAAGTTCATGACGCTGTGCATGAACTAAAGAAAGCATTAAAACAGTAAATATCGTGAGTAAAGTATTTTTTTTCATGTGTAAAAACGTATTTATAGACAGTTGGTTACAAACCCTGCCAATTCTGTTAAGTAGCTGACTGCTTAATTTATAATTGTGGTAAAAGCCAAGATTGATACAAAGGACCCTGTGTTTTTTGGTTACTTAAAACCAGGAAGTATCTATTCTTTCTATAGGAAACTACAGATCGTATTGTTTTTAAAATACTTGGAAATTTTATATCTTCCCTCCCAGAAAATTTGATAAGAAATTTATCGTTTAGTGTTGGGGAAATTTTAAAGTTTATTTGTTTATACATCCTATGGATTTTTAAACAAATAATTTGAAGACATCTCAACATAATGGTCAGTTTATTAATTGATTGTTATTCACGACCCTGCTTTTGTTTGCTCGCCAAAGTTTTACAATTGCGGGGTTTTTTATTTCTTCGATTAGTATATAAATTATTGTTTTATGCTAATAATCTTATACACTATTTATAGTTTACATTATATACTATCAATATTTTAAATATGTATAATTGACAATGTTTGTGAATTGATTTTTTATATTTTCAATTTATAAAAACCTATTCTACACATCAATTGTAACTACAAAACAATTTTTATTGGTCTAAATTTATAGGATATTTTTTTAAGAAAAAAAATTAAATTACAACTTTAGTTTGTTTTGAATTCTAAATCGATATAATACACAAATATATCGATTAAATGCGTATTAACAATACTTTAAGACAAGTTTTTGGTTTAAAGAGAACAAAAAATCTTTCGATTTTACAGATAAACCTCAAAATAAAAGATGAAAACCGACCTCATTATTTTACAGAAACTCGTTTTGAACCTATTCAAAATAAAGTGTAAAAAAGTATTTGTAAAGTATAGAAACTTTGGCTATAAAAAAAGTGTAGATGTAGGAAAATATAGAATTATTGACAATTCTATATTGTTTTTAAATATGCTTTAAACAGCCCTCTTTAGACGAGGGCTATTTTAAAGCTGGGGGAAATATTGGTTTCATGATATGAATTTATGTGTTGCACAAGCCCCTAAATTTGAATACCACATATAAACATATTCCTATTTGTTATGAAACATTACAAACCAATAAAAATACTTATTATTAAGCATGAAGTATATCTAATTGTCTTTGTCATAAATGACATTTATAAAGTGATTATAGATATGCCTCAATCTCTTTACTAATCTAATCATACTTCTCTAATTTTTTTTCGGGTATGCCCACAAAAAAATTACGGTTTTACCGCAATTTTCCCTATAGATAAGGGGTTTCCTACAAAACTGCCTTCTAGAAAAGGCGTATTGTATCGATTTTTTATACAAATTTGATCTATGAAAGGTTTTGCTTTCGCGAAAGCGTAAAAAATAAATTCATAAGTATCTAATGATTCAAGAATCTATTTTTTGTCTATCCCTAGCACTTATAATTTTGGGACGTAAGGGTATATTGTCAAGAAAGTATTAATGTAGATTCGATTATTTTTATACCAAACCTCTTTTCCGAGCTTCTTCTAAAAGTCGTTCATCACTTTCTGAACGAATGTCTAATTTTTGCTTTAATAGTTTTTTACGCTTTTCTATGGCGCTAAGTGATAGCTCTATATGATTTGTAAGGTTTTTTGTGAGTACTCCCCTTGATAAATGATATAGTATCTGTAGGTTTACCTGATCTACTGTAACATTATTTGCCACTACTTTTCTTAAATGGCTATTTACAGCACTACTATAATAGGTCTTTCTATTAAGAACTTGCTCAAAGGCATGATGAAGTTCTGAAGATGAGATATCGCTTTTTATCAAAAATCCGTGGGGATCTAACTTCTCTAAGATATTATGAATTCGAGTAGCCTCATGATGCATCGTAAGTATAATGATACGAGCTCTATTGTGTTTTTCCTTTAAGTACTTTGCAATCCCCTCTCCAGATGTAATATCGCCTCTTGAAGATGCGGGTAATTGCACATCAATAAGTGCTAAGTTATACGGCTTGGACTTAGGAGTCCTATCAATATATGCAATGGCTTCATCACAATCGTGTGCAATATCCATTGTAAGTTTGTAATCGTCTTTACAATAACTTTCTAGGGCATTTTTATACCCTTCTATGATCATAGGATGATCATCTACCATTAAAACATGCAGTTTCTTCTTCATAGCTATTACTTTTAGATTGATTAAGTATATGAGCTACTAATCGACACTTTGTTAGGGAAGAGTGTTATTAATCAAATTAGTTACTGCAATCTACTAATTTTTAATTAAAAAGAAATCTTAATTTGCGTTCCATCACCTATTTTACTGTTAAAATTATAGGATCCTGCTATTTTAGTGACTCTGGATTTGATGTTTTTAAGCCCTATTCCTGATTTTACTTTACTGGTTTCCATACCTATACCGTCGTCTTCTATGGTAAGCTCTATTCCTGAATCTATTTTTTCAAAAATAACGGTAACGTTTTCTGCTTTGGCGTGTTTTTTTATATTGGTAAGGCTTTCCTGGATAATACGATATACGTGGATTTTTTTTGCATTACTAATCTCTTCCCAGTTTATATCTGGATCTGATATAAGATCATAGGAGAGTGAATAAGGGCCGCATTGTTCTTTTAACAAGTTCATAAGAACATCTGGAAAGACTGTATCTGCAGTAAATTTTGCATCATTAAGATCATGTGATATCTGTCGTATTTCTTGTCCTAATTCTTTGAGTTCTTCAAGATAGGCTTCTCGTTTTATAGCAATATCATCACCTTGTTTTCTATTGAGACTATCCAGACTAAGTCGTATACCAAATAAACGACTTAATATTCCATCATGTAGTTCTTCTGAAATACGTAACTTTTCTATATGCTTTCCTTCTTCTAGTTTGGATTGCTGGGCAAGCATGAGTCCATATATCTCTTCGTTGGATTTTTGTTGTCCTTCTTGATATTCTAGTTCTTTCCGAGCGCTACGTCGCTGGATAAAGATATACACTATTAAAAATAGGATAACAAATACTAATAATATAAATGAAAGCCTTTTAGTAGTACGGGTCGCTTTTTCTTTCTCTACTTCCAGAGTATCTGTTTCATATCTAATACGGGCAAACTTATTCTGAAAGGCTCTTTCTTCTTTTTGAAGGCTATCGCTGATCCGTATATACTCTTCTCCATAGGCAATCCCTTCTTGAGGTGGAGAAACTTTCATTAATAAATTTAATGACTCCAAAATCCCGTCATTGTAGGTTGCCTGTTTAGCTTTTTGATAGGCTGTATACACATATTCTTTTGCATGAGCTGTGTCACCTTTATCATGATACACTCTGGCAATACGCAAGTTACTGGTTACTGATCCCAGTCTATCATTAACGCTATCACGTATATGAAGGGCTTTAAAAAAAAGATCTGGAAATGTATTTATGTCGCCAGAAAGGTATTTTGCATAGGCCAGATTGTCTAAAAGTCGAGCATAAGTTTTGGGTTTGTTGTATTGTAAGCTATCATAAGTCAGAGCTTCATTAAAATGAGAAATCGCCGCAGCATAGTATTTTTTATCTGTATATACGGTTCCTATATTATTTAATGAACCTACTAGTAAAATACTATTATTATCAAGTTCTCTACGATAGTCCTGGGAAATTTTATAATAATTAATCGCTTCATCAAAATTCCCTAACCGTCTTGAAACCGTTCCCAAATTATTATATGCTGAGGCTAAATATCTTTTGTTATTTATTTTTTGTAGGAGTTGAACTGCTTTTACCGAATTTGCCTCTGATCCCACATAATCCTTCACATTCTTCTGAGTAATAGCCATTGCCAACAATGCCTCTCCAGCAGAAAGCTCATCACCTATAGTATTATAAATTTTTTCCGATCTAAAAAAATAAGAATAAGCACTATCTAATTTATCAACACTAGAGTAATATAACCCCAAATCATACGTAGACTTTCCCAGACCAATACTATCATCAATTGAAGATGATAACCTCAAAATCTCCTTATTTATTTTATAACTTGTATCTAATTCTCCTAGTCGATAATAGCTATTTGCAACTGTTGATAAGATAGATCTCTTAATAGTATCTTTTTTAAGAAACTTAGTTTCCTCAAGAACACTATCCAAATGCGCAAGACGGATTTCTTTTTTTATGGAACGATTACTTGCAATTTTAAGATGGTTCTCTATTTTTTCTTTACCCCAGGTTTTATTTGATCCATTAATAGAAGATGTTTTATTACATGAAATAGCACATATAATTATAAGGGTAAGAAAAACGAATTTAACTCCTTTGAGAATCAACAATGTATTTGGGATTTTAATAGCCAATAGAAATATAGTATTTACCAAACTCATACTCAAATTACTAAAGCTTTATTCAAAATTTTGAATAAAGCTTTAGTAAAATAAATTAAGTAAATATAATGCGTTTATTATTTTTTACAGAATATTCTTCATAGAGACTTAAATTATCTTTCTAGTATTCAGTCTTTCGCCCCTGCTGTCCTGGCATATCGTCCTCATCGTCTGTCATACGATTTCCTTGTCCTGGAAGGTCGTCTTCATCGTCTGTCATATGATTTCTCTGTCCTGGCATATCGTCCTCATCGTCTGTCATACGATTTCCCTGTCCTGGCATATCGTCCTCATCGTCTGTCATACGATTTCCTTGTCCTGGCATATCGTCCTCATCATCTGTCATACGATTTCCTTGTCCTGGAAGATCGTCCTCATCGTCTGTCATACGATTTTCCTGTCCTGGAAGATCGTCCTCATCATCATTGCGTTTAGTCGCTGTGTCGTCAAGTATTATTTGAGTGTTTTCTTGGTTTAGTACTAGGTTTTCAGTTTCAAAATCTTCTAAAATAGGGTCGGTTTCACATGCGATAAATAGGGTTGCTATTAAAAGGGTACTACATGTGTATAAAAATGTTTTCATAATGTTTAAGTTTTATTTAAAAATAGACACCATGTCGACAATACGAATATTGTCAAATGGGGGAGTTTAGTTTTTGGAATGATGGTTTGTACCACATGCCACACACGCATTCCATTTCTGTGTGTATTATGTAGTAAAATGTGAAGCTTCGCTTGTTAAGCGCTTTGTTATAACGATGTAAAAATAGGACAGTAAAGACAGTGTCCTACCTTATTTTGAGGGTATATAGTGAGTGTAGCTCTAAGAGGTGTAGATATAGCTTGTATACGCGTAGATTGTCATTTTTTTAACATATTACTATGCAATCACTAAGCTTCTCGTGTATAAATTATCCTTAATCATCTCTACATTGTCTCGATATGATTTTGAAAAAGGAACTGCAAAATCACTATGCATCATCGTGCATTGTGATTTTCCAAAATGAATTCTTGAAATATAGTTACTGTTTACGATATAGCTATTATGAACTCTAATAAAATGATCTGGTAAGGATTCCTGGAAGTATTTTAAGGTTTTAAAGGCACTTACTGTTGATCCATTTGCTCTTACAAAATCTGTTGTATTATTATCTGCCTTCAGAAATATAACTTCATTTGTATTAATAAACTTATAATCCCCATAGGATTTTAAACAAAGGGTATTTTGATTAGTCTTTATCTCCTTGGTCATCTTTCTAAATCTAAATAATGTACGTCTTAGGAAACCCTTATTGATGGGTTTTAAAATATAATCAAGGATTTGATGACGAATCCCTTCTATAGCATATTTTGGTGTTCCTGCAAGTGCTATAAACTGTGGTATTTCGTCTATGTATTTATGAAGGGCGTCTATAAGGTAATATCCTGTAATTCCCGCAGTCATACTAGGCAACTCTATATTTAAGAACACTAATGATGGCGAACGTTCTAAGATAATATCTAATCCACTTTGTTCATCGGGTGCAATTCCTATACATATAAAGTCATCATAAGCACTCATTGCAAGTTGTATAGCCTTTACAGTTTTTGAATCATTGTCTATTACTACATACGAATATTCCATAATTTGCTAACTTAAGAATCGGTAAAATCAAACATGACCTATACCGACTGCCCTATCCTTTAGAAAGCTAGTCATTTTTACCAAAAAAAATGTACGGTTTTACCGTACTTTATTTACGGTATAACTAGTAAAACCTAGTGATATAGGCACTTTAGAAGAAATAAAGCTTCTAGTTAAGGTCGTTTTTAGGATATAAAAGTCCATTTTTAGTTGGATTCTTTCATTACTTTTTCCAAAAGAGGAGGCAATCCGCTGGGATTGATTGTATCGTTATTCCAAAAACTAAGTACACAACTTACGTAATGATTTCTGATTTTTTCTGAAACGTAATAAATGGTCAAGTTTTTTCCTCCTGACATAGATGCCATTATTGCGGTTGCACCTGTAAAGTCATATTTTACTTTTTTGGCTATTGTAGGAACTTCTTCAAAAAGAATAGATACTTCTTCTTCGGATACTACTTTACCTCCTTTTTTAAGTTTGGTTATCCTAAATTGCTGTTGTATGGATTGGTCTGCGCTTTCTTTAGTTTTATGTACAGACCAATTCATTTGCCCATAATATGGGCATTGAATATTATTGATATTCATCCAATTGCAGTTTCCTCCCAAAGCAATTTCCCTTCCTACAAAATTTATCGTGTCTATCTGTATTGAGCTATAGCAACGTTCTGGAATTGTATCATTAAGAATCAATGAAATCATCGTATGTTCCAGATCAATATCATTTGTATCGTAATACCCAAATGAAAAGGCGTCTATACCACCTTTCTTATTCTTGACAAAATAATAACTGTTAATCGCTTTTAACCCTCCTTTTAATAGTTCTTCTTTTTGAATACTATAATTTGTAAAATGTATAGCTGGATCTTGCTTTTTTTTATCTTTCTTTTTGATACCATACATCCTATAGGCCTTCTTTAGATTTTTGTCTGTAAAATCTAAGTCCAACGTCTGTTTTGAAAAATCGACGCCATCTATATTATAAAATGTGATCCCATTATTATCTATCGCTCGCAATCGATCAAAGAGTTCTTCATTTTGAGCTACTGCAAAATGACTTATACTAAGTACGATATAAACTACTAGTGTTTTCAATTATTGGGCGATGGTAAATGTATAAATGACTCTTCCTTTGGCATCTGAGCCTTTGATCCAATTCTCTGGTTTGTTAGGATCATGTATAGTCACTCCGTCTACTGGAAATATATTGAATTGACTAAACCACTTTTGAGGATTTTCGCTATCTTTTTTATAACCTACTTGTCGTGCCAACACACTATCCTTAGGTTGTACGGTAAAGGCATTGCTCATTTCAAATGGTCCTGTAGAACTTCTTTTTAATACAGAGGCATTAAAATTAATAGGAGTATCTGAATTATTTTTAACATAAAAGGTCGTAATAGGATATCCTGGTAATGCGCCACAGCCGATTATAAAAAATAACGCTAAAAGAATGATTATGCACTTTTTCATTATCTATATAGATATTAGGATTCCATGGAATCTACCATGATTATGAACTAATGTAGTAAAAACAAATGATTTTAAGATTCCAGCTATTTAATAGTCTTATTATTAAATAATTATAAAAAAAGAACAAAAAAAAAGCGGACCGAAGTCCGCTTTTACCTTCTAGAAAATTAGCATCCGCAACTTTCCATACACTGAGTAAATCCTTCGTGATCTGTAGGGTGTGCGCCATCACAAAAATGATAATGCTCATAACAATCTACTTCGTCTTCAAGATTATCGCTAATGCTCATTAGTTTTCTTCCACCTTTAATAGATTTTTGTTCCATTTTGTTTAAAGGCTGAACTCCTTCTACACTTAACATGTTTTTTAACATAGTTATAAATTATTGATTAATAATTATGTTGTTCTACCTATCTTAAAAATGTTACCCATTAAAATTGAGATATTTTAAAAAAGAAATCTGGATAAGATACGGGCTAGCTGTGGCTTGCAAAATCTACTCCACATCGCTTACAAACAACACCATCTCCCATAAAATAACCACAGTCATTAGTATATTTCATTTGTTGAGTGGGTGTTTGGTCGTTTTCAATGATTGCATATGAATTTTGATATAACTCCATAGTATAAAGATTTTATGGTTACTACACTTCCATCGAAACGAATAAAAAATGTCATCAAGAAGCTGTATACCAAATACCTACAAAGCCTATTCTTGTCTCTAAAGGTTTCTTTATTTATCCGTTATCTACAGATTTGATAGTTGGCATTTACACTCTAAATTCAATATGCGCCTTTGTAGATAAAGATCTGTCGTATAGAATGTCAATTTTTTATGTAATACTTTAATCGTTTAGGTTATCCAAAAGTGACCTACTGAATATGTTATGGCATTTCCGCTAATGATGACTCGGTCTCCTTTATCCTCACAAAATAGTTGTCCTATGCGTTCTGAAATCTGAAGTGCATACAATTCTTTTTTATTAAGCCTTCTAGCCCAAAAAGGAATCAAAGAACAATGTGCAGAACCTGTCACAGGGTCTTCTAAAATAGATGCTTGTGGTGTAAAAAACCGTGACACAAAATCACTATTATCTCCTATGGCTGTAATCACAACCCCTCCAGGATCAAGATTGATTTTATCAAAGAGCCGCCTATCAATTTTAATATCTCTAATAGCCGTTTCGTTTTCATATACCAGCACATAGTCTCTTGCTTTATAGACTTCGTTAGGCTGTATGTTTAAGGATTTTAAAATAGTCTCTGGCAGACTATCAGGAACTGGCATCCTTGATGGAAAATCCATTTTATAGAACCCCTTCTCTACAGAAACGATAAGGTCTCCGCTTCGTGTTTCAAAAACAATATCTTCTCTTTTGTAATCAAGGATTGTTTTTAAACAATGTGCTGTTGCAAGAGTGGCATGTCCACATAGATCCATTTCAATTTCCGGAGTAAACCAACGCAAGTGTATCTTACTTCCTTTATCTATAAAAAAAGCTGTTTCGGCAACGGCATTTTCTTTGGCTATTTTTAGTAAGATATCATCTGTAGGCCATTTATCAAGAGGTACGACACATGCAGGATTGCCTCCAAAGATCTTATCTGTAAACGCGTCTATTTGATAAAGGTTGTATTTCATAGTATGTGTTCTGACATCTAAATGAACGATAAATTTAGTATTATTCTTGTAGATAAAAATTTGAGGAGGGGGAAGAGTCTTTCATGTATAGTAAAAACCTTTAATAGTAGTGACGCATATTAAAACTTAACTTTAAGATTATTATGACTAATTTCTTTACCCTAAAGTATTTATTTTTTAACTCTAAGAACCATTATAATTTACTCATTTTTTTGATTAAATCTATATTCGCCTAAACAACAAATAAATTGGCCTTTTAAAAACAATGAAACAATATCAAAATTAACGATATTTATAATTATTACTAATAGAAAGGATAAATTAATTATGATTGTCGATTACAAAAGCTTCGATTTATTTGGAAAACAGTTATTTGAAAAAGCGACTATTGCTTCACCTTACGAGCTTCCATCCCGAATGCCAGAGTCAGCTTGTTTTCTATATGTATTAGAAGGGAGTTACAAAGCCTATGGACCTGATAAGGTGATGAGTATAAAAAAAAATGAGTCCCTTCTTTTAAAGTGTGGTAATTATGTATATAAAACTTCCAGTGTAAAAAAAAACGATCTTAATGAAGCTGTTGCTATTCATTTTGATTTGGAAGTTTTAAAAAAGGTATATGACAAAGAATTTCCATCACTTCTTAAAAAAGAATCATCTGAAAGTACTCCTCAAATAATTGAGATAGGCACTTCACTTTTGGTAGATAAATATATACAAGATCTATTGTTCTATTTTAAGAATCCTAGTTTAGCTAATGAAGATTTACTCATTCTTAAATTCAAGGAAATTATTCTTTTACTCTTACAAACTGAGTATGCTGTAAAGTTGCGAGAAGTGCTCTCAAGTTTGCTTGTTCCTACCAAGTTCAATTTCAAACAAGTAATAGAAGCACATTTATTTAGCGATCTTAACAATGAAGATTTGGCAAATTTAACAAATAGGAGCCTTACTTCCTTTAAACGTGACTTTAAGAAAATATATAATGATACCCCTGCACATTATATTATGAACAGAAGAATTCAAGCTGCTAAGGAAAAGTTGGAAGTCTCTGAAGACAGTATTAGCGAAGTTGCCTTTGATTGTGGATTCAAAGATTTATCACACTTTTCAAAGTTTTTTAAACAGGAATATAAACTATCACCATCTGAATATCGGACAAACTTCCGAACTAAGTTTTAGACGACATTCAACTATACTCCATCTGAAAATGAAAGTATTAATAATTATTATATTACTTCTAATTGTTCCTTGTTTTGGGAGTAAAGAAATAAAAAAAACCAATTCCATAAAATTGGGTTCTATGTATATAGATGATTGTGCAGGTACAAAAAAGTTGATTAAAAATCCTGAAAATTATGGAATAGTCATTGGCAATAAAACTGGTATAGTAACAGCTGTTTCTGAAAAAAATGGGGTATTAGAAATTTCGTACCTGATGAATTTTAATAGTGAAACTCTTCACATAACTTGTTCACAAAAAAAAGAATTTAAAATCGATAATGAAATTATACCTCTTAAATTCAATTTAGATGGTACTGCAGTAGGTAAGAATAAAAAAAAAGATGATGTTTTTATTCTTATAGGTCAAAAATTAACTGATTATGAGGTGATTGCAAAAACTAGAAATAAGAGCGAACATTTTAATACAATTGCTATGAATATGGTAACAAGGAACAAGCTTCCAGGGCATGATGCACCAACTTGGTATTACCATGAGACATTCGGTTATGTTCAAATTTCTTTTGTTTTTCCTCTCGATTTTGTACATCCCTTATATGGCCCTCAAGATCATGTGCGGATATTCATTTTTAAGAGGCAAAACAATAAATGGATAGGAATAGAAGACAATTCTAGTGTAATACATTACTAATTATATTACTTGTGTAACTAAAGGTAGATAAGCAATTTTTAAATCATATGTTATGTCAAGTTTTGTAATTGCTGAACTTAAAGTCTTTGACAAAAAAACCTTTCTTGAATATAAAAAATTAGTCCCCAAGACGATTGAAGCTTTTAACGGAAAAATTATTGCAAGCCGAAGACTTGGAATCGCATTAGAAGGGAATTGGAATCCAGAAAAAATAATTATCATCGAGTTTCCTTCTTTAGAAATTTCTCAGGAATGGTGGTCTCCTCTAATGTATTTTAAAATTAGAGAAAAGTCTGCAGATACAAAAATAATCGTCATTTAAGGGTTGTAATACTAGTTTTAGAATGCGTTTTACAAAAAAAGGTATTATAAAGAAGATTAGGTTTATGTATATCTCATCATATATATCCAAAAATATTGAATAAAAGTCGTCGGACTTATCAACCTAAAAAATGGCCCACTGGCCACATCTCCTACATAAAGTTTTCATCAATTTTGTAACTATAATTAAAATTATTATAGCGATGAAAAACACAAACTCATTAAAAATATTCTTGTTTCTGAGTATCATTTTACCCTTAATGGCAGTTTCTCAAGAAAATAAAAACATTCTTAAAATTCAGAAAGATCACTACTATCAATTAATTAAAATGTCTTTAAAATCTGATGCCGATAGCAAAGCTAAATTAGATGACTATTTTATGAAAATTGGAAAAGTAATGATGGCATCTGGAGCAAAAGTATACTCCTTTGCCGTTACCAAAGCTAGTGTAGGAAATGGACCTGCTCAAATGTTTTTAATTGGTGAATATCCTGACCGGAAGTCTCCAGATAAAATTTTTCAATCAGAAGCTTTTTTCAAGAATCGAAACCAACGAGATCATGCATTATCTTACTTAAACGAAGGCTTTTTTCTAGCTACCGCCGATGGCGAGTTTGATCTCTCTAAAGGAAATTTGCGCCTGTATTCCCTATGGGTTAAAAAGGGAAAGGAAGAAGAACTTAATACTTATTTTAATACAATTATGCCACTTTCTATGGAAATGGGTGCCATTACAGCTCCTTTTACTTTTGTTCCAGACCCAGCTGTTCCAGGAAAAGGTTATGACGCATCAATGGTATTTATAGGTTCGTGGAGCAAAGAAGGTGAGGATAAATTTTACAATAGCAAACTATTTAAAGAGAACAAAGAGAAAAGGGATAATGCTCTTAATTTCCTTGAAGAATATGAAATTATGTATATCCCAGAACAAGCACAATAAAAAATAATTCATATGGAACTTCTACAACCACAATTAGATAGTACTACAAATTACTTTCTGCAAAATCTCCCCAAAGAGATAAACGCCATTTTTCAAGGAGTGCTTGATAATGCACTAGAAAAACATATTACTGAAAATACTTTAAAAGTTGGAGATACTATTGATGACTTTACATTACCTAACTCTAACGGAGAATCTTTTTCACTATATGAAAAACTAAAAGGAGGCCCTTTAGTGCTTACTTTTTATAGAGGCAGTTGGTGCCCTTATTGTAATTTAACACTCAAAGCACTACAAGATGCACTACCAGAAATTAAAAGTCTAAATGCACATTTGGTAGCTGTAACCCCTGAGTTCCCAGAAAAAACTCAGGATACAATAAGCAAAGAAGGGATACAATTTGATGTTATCACAGACAAATACAATCAATTGGCAATAAGACTAGGTTTATTGTTTTATCAAAATGATATTGCAATATCAACAATGAAAGAACTTGGCTTTGACATGGAGGCTTATTATGGTAAAAATGAAGGAAACCTATTACCCATACCTGCTACGTTTGTAATTGGCAAAGATGGTAAGGTAACATTCTCTTATATAAACCCTAATTATCGCTTTCGTGCAGAACCCAAAGCTATTATTAACGCTTTAAAGACCATTTCTTGATTGAGAATTATAGTTAATGCGAAGTATATAAGGGAAAAAGTATTTGATCAAAATAATCATCTATTATAAAACTAAAATTTCCTACTAATAAATTATACAATGTAATCTGCATATGAAATGTACACAGATTTGAAAATAGTTAGAGAAATTCATCATTATTACTGCTATTTAAAATCTGCGGTTACTATAGATTGAATCTTAATAAAAAAACAAATGAAAACAAAAATTAAACTTAGAATTACAACATTAGTTATGAGCATGCTAGCAAGTTACTTGTCTATAAGTCAAGAGGTAGAAAGAAAAAAAATGAATTTTGACGGAGAATCTGTAAAAGTGATATCTATATATCATGAAGTCCCTATAGAAGCTGATGCTGATAAGATTTGGTATGCTATTTCTGATGAATATACAAAAATAGGTGATTTTCATTCTGGCATTGCTTCCTCTTACCAAATTTCAGGAACCCCTGCAACAGGAATTGGTGCAAAAAGACATTGTCAGATAGATGAAAAAATTAGTGTTAAAGAAGAAATCAAAGTATTTAATCAGGGGAAGAAACAATTGAGCTATGATGTTTATGAATTCACAAAATTTCCTGGAAAAGTTTTTAGATATCATATGGGAATAAATGAAAAAGAAGGAAAGACCTACTTATATGGTAGATTGAGTTATAAACTAAAACCCGGAATCATGACTGGATTTGCTAAAGGAAGGATGAAAAAGATAAATATTGAAAACCTTCTCATTTATAAGAACTATATTGAAAATAATGATAGTTCTAAACCAAATGCCAAAGAACTTAGAAAAGCATATGAGTCTTCACTTATCTCTTCTAAATAAATGATTCAGGAAAATTATAGTATGGATATACGGTATGATAGATAGATGGCTAGTAATTGTTTTGATAGTATCTCCTATACGGGCTTTTCTTTTTAACGAGTGTATTCTATACTATTATTATTAAAAATACTTTAACAAATAACTGTCTCTGACTATTACTATCCAGAGACAGTTATTTTTATACACTCTCTATTGCAATTTTTTGAATAGCGTCTAATAAATCATGTACAATACGAGAAGCTGAAAGTTCTACTATTTCATTTTCTACAAAGTAGGTTCCTAAATAATGAACTTTTTTTAAAGATTCAAAATAGTCCTGAGCATCTTTGTGTGTCAATATTTCTAGTAATTCTTTTTGCGCAGGTGTAACCTCTATATTTTCTTTTTCCATAGGAGTTTGGAATTTTAAACTTGTCATATATGACATATATATACACAACTATAAATCTTTTCTTGACTTGTCAAATATGGCAATAATGGAAAAATCAGAAATATTAAAAATTATTGGTCAAAACATCAAAAGGATTAGGCTTGAAAAAGGGTTAACCCAAGTTGATTTGGTGGGCAAAATAGAGGCAAGGATTGACACGACGAATATTTCAAGAATTGAAAAAGGAAGAACGAATGCAACAATTCATACATTATTCAGAATTAGTAACGCTTTAGAAGTTCCATTGTCAGAAGTTTGTACGTTGACTTAATAAAACTTATTTAAATCAGAATTCCTTAAAAAACAAAAAAGCCTCTGTAAAAAACAGAGGCTTTTTTCAAGTACTCGAGACGGGACTTGAACCCGTACGTCCTAATGGACATTGGATTTTAAGTCCAACGTGTCTACCAATTCCACCACTCGAGCGTTTTATTTCGCGGAAGCGAACATCGCATTGGTATTGAGCGAAAGACGGGATTTGAACCCGCGACCCTCACCTTGGCAAGGTGATGCTCTACCCCTGAGCTACTTTCGCATCATCATTCTAAAAAGAACAACGCTGACTAATTCAGCGGGTGCAAATTTAACGCTTTTCTTGTTTTTGCAAAGGGTTTTTGCAAAAAATATACAGCTATTTTACGAAGCTACATTTCCTTTCTTCTTTACAAGCATCCTTTTGATCTCATTTAACTTCATTAATGCCTCTACAGGAGTAAGGGTATCTATGTCTGTATGAAGGATTTCGTCTTTGATTTCTTCCAGCAACGGATCATCCAGATTAAAGAAACTTAACTGCATTTCTTCTTCGGCTGCATTTTTAAGTGTTCCTGTTAATTCTTCACTGCCATGAGATTTTTCTAATTTCTCCATCATTTTGGTCGCACGACGCACAACTTGTTGTGGCATACCTGCCATTTTTGCTACATGAATCCCAAAGCTATGAGCGCTCCCTCCTGGAATAAGTTTTCGTAAGAATAGCACATTATCTTTTAACTCTTTGACAGACACATTGTAATTTTTGATCCGTTCAAAGGTTTCGGTCATCTCATTGAGTTCATGGTAATGTGTTGCAAACAATGTTTTAGGCCGTCCCGGATGTTCATGTAAATACTCACTGATAGCCCAAGCAATGGATATCCCATCATAGGTACTGGTTCCTCGCCCTATCTCATCCAGTAAAACAAGACTACGGTCTGATATATTATTTAAGATACTTGCTGTCTCATTCATTTCTACCATAAACGTAGATTCCCCCATAGAGATATTATCACTTGCACCTACTCTTGTAAATATCTTATCTACCATCCCAATATGGGCTTGAGTAGCGGGTACATAACTACCCATTTGTGCCAATAATACAATCAAAGCGGTTTGTCTTAATATGGCGCTTTTACCAGACATATTAGGCCCTGTGATCATGATCATCTGCTGAGATTCTCTATCTAGGTATACGTCATTTGCAATATAGCTTTCTCCTAAAGGTAATTGCTTTTCGATGACAGGATGCCTCCCAGCTTTTATAGTTAACGCCTGAGAATCATCTACGGTAGGTCGCACATACTGGTTGTCATGTGCGAGTTGAGCAAATGAACAGAGACAGTCTAACTGTGCAATCAGACTGGCATTGGTTTGTACCTGAAGAATAAATTGCATCATCCACCCTACCAATTCTGAGAATAATTGCTGTTCGATACCTAGAATACGCTCTTCGGCACCCAGGATTTTGGCTTCATATTCTTTAAGTTCTTCGGTGATATAACGTTCTGCACTGACCAAAGTTTGTTTTCTGATCCACTCTTCCGGGACTTTGTCTTTATGGGTATTGCGCACTTCTATATAATATCCAAATACATTATTGGACGCTATTTTAAGTGATGTAATACCTGTACGTGCCGCCTCACGTTCCAACATTTTATCCAGATAATCTTTTCCTGAAAAGGCAATTTCTCTTAATCCGTCCAGTTCTTCATGAAAACCGCTTGCAATGGCCCCTCCTTTTCCGATAGCTACAGGGGCTTCTTCATTGAGGGTTTCTTTAATTTTTGATCGTAAGAGTTCGCATTCATGAATTCCCTCCCCTATAATCTTAAGCGCCTCATTGTCTGCATGTATTCCAATACTTTTTATAGGAACCATTGCTTCCAGCGAATTCTTTAATTGGATCACTTCTCTTGGAGATACTTTCCCTGTTGCCACTTTACTGATCAATCGTTCTACATCTCCTATATGTTTGATATGCTGTCGTATTTTATCAAAGAGCACTTCTTCTTGAAGTAGGTAAGAGACCACTTCGTGACGGCTTTTAATCTTCTCTACATTTTTTAAAGGCAATGCTAACCATCTTTTTAACAGACGGCCTCCCATTGGAGAGGTTGTCTTATCTATTACATCAAGCAAGGTAATTGCTTTTTGAAATGACGAATGGTATAATTCCAGATTTCGGATCGTAAACCGATCCATCCACACATATTCATCTTCGGCAATCCGATTGATACGAGCGATGTGTTGGAGTTTATGATGTTGGGTTTCTCCTAAATAATGTAAGATCACCCCAGCCGCTATTACTCCTTCTTCCAGGTGTTCTACACCAAATCCTTTTAAGGTATTGGTTTTAAAATGTTTGTTTAAAGACTCATAGGCATAATCGGTTTGAAAGATCCAATCTTCCATATAAAAAGTATGAAAATCAGGCCCAAAAGCTTCTAAGAAGTCTTTCTTTTGTTTTTTGGAGATAAGGAGTTCGCTAGGAGCGAAATTTTGCAAGAGTTTATCAACATAGGCTTCATCTCCCTGTGCTGTCAGATATTCACCTGTAGACACATCTAGGAAGGAAACGCCTATGGTTCGCTTTCCGATATGAATGGCTCCCAGAAAGTTATTCTGCTTAGCCGAAAGTACCTCATCATTTAATGCCACTCCTGGAGTGACCAATTCTGTAACACCTCGCTTGACAATCTTTTTGGTCATTTTGGGATCTTCTAACTGATCACAGATAGCGACACGACACCCTGCTTTTACAAGCTTAGGTAAATAGGTGTTTAAGGAATGGTGCGGAAATCCAGCAAGTTCTGTTTTTTCTCCTCCATTATTACGATTGGTTAATGTAATATTAAGAATCCCGGCAGATCGTACTGCATCTTCTCCAAAGGTTTCATAAAAATCGCCTACTCTAAATAGTAACAATGCATCCGGGTATTTTGCCTTGATGCTATTGTATTGTTTCATTAAAGGGGTTACTTTCTTTTCTGCCAATGTATTCTATTTTAAGGGTTCTAAAGATATCGATTTGAACCTCGTATTTTTTTATTCCTTAGTAATAAGTTATCCTAAGTTTTTCACAAAAAAAAGAAGCACTCTGTTTTCAATATGGGTATATAGATCCTTTTTATTCTATGTTCATCTTTACAAAGAGATCCCATATAGAAGTATTACGGAAAGTACTTATTTTTTTGTGTAGAAAAGTTACAAAAAAACAAAAACAACCACACGCTTTACCGTAAGATGTGTGTTGTTTATCACTTGTTCATTTTAACAAAGAGATCCCATATAGAAGTATTACGGAAAGTACTTATTTTTTTGTGTAAAAAAGTTACAAAAAAATAAAAACAACCACACGCTTTACCGTAAGATGTGTGTTGTTTATCACTTGTTCATTTTAACAAAGAGATCCCATATTACAACACCACAGGAGACGGATATATTAAGAGAATGCTTGGTCCCATATTGCGGAATCTCTATAACTGTATCACTTGCTGTGACTACTTCTTGTGAGACTCCCTTAACTTCATTACCAAATATTATTGCATAGGTTTTTCCAGTTTCAGGTTGAAACTCATGAAGCATTACTGCATCTTCGGCTTGTTCTATAGCGCATAAATGAACTCCTTCTTGTTGTAGCTTTCGCGAAAGCGTAATTGTATCTTCTACATACTCCCACTCTACAGCATCAGTAGCTCCTAGTGCTGTTTTTTGAATATCCCGATGTGGCGGTTGTGCAGTGATCCCACAGAGATAGATCTTCTGTATCAAAAAAGCATCTGCCGTTCTGAATACAGATCCTATATTATTAAGGCTCCTGATATTATCGAGTACAATTATGAGTGGTGTTTTTCCAGCTGCTTTAAACTGCTCGATATTTTTTCTCCCTAGCTCGTTATTTTTTAATTTTCGATTCATTCTCTCTGTCCTACGAACCTCTCTCCAAAAGGAAAGAATACGCATCTCTTGTATTACATACTATTTTTGATTGTATCCAAAACGTCGTAATTGCTTGTCATTACTACGCCAGTTTTTATTGACTTTTACATACAATTCTAGATGTACTTGTTTTCCAAAAAACGCTTCTAAATCTTTTCGTGCTTCTACGCCTACACGCTTTAATGCACTTCCTTTATGTCCTATGATAATCCCCTTCTGGCTATCACGTTCGACCATAATTACAGCCCGCATTCTGATAATTTCTTCTTCTTCAAAAAACTCTTCACAATCTATTTCTACTGCATAAGGAATTTCTTTTTTATAATGAAGTAATATCTTCTCACGGATAATCTCATTTACAAAAAAGCGTTCTGGCTTGTCTGTAAGCTGATCTTTAGGATAAAATGCTGGAGATACCGGAAGTAAATCTATAATTCTGGTAAATACTTCTTGTACGCCAAAATTTTCCAGGGCAGAAATGGCAAATACCTCTGCATTGGGCACCTTTTCTGTCCATAAATCCAAAGAGGCTTCTAGTAATTCTTCATTCCCTTTATCTATCTTATTGATCAGTAACAATACTGGGATTTTTGCACTTCGGATTTTTGTAAAAAATGCTTCGTCTTTAAGTTCTTTCTCCCCCAGTTCTACAAGATATAGTAGTACATCTGCATCTTCAAAGGCGCTTTTTACAAAGTCCATCATCGACGCCTGAAGCTCATAAGCGGGTTTAATAATCCCTGGTGTATCACTGAGAACTACTTGAAAATCTTCTCCATTTACAATCCCAAGGATACGATGCCGTGTGGTTTGAGCCTTAGAAGTAATAATAGAGAGACGCTCTCCTACAAATGCATTCATCAAGGTGCTCTTCCCTACATTTGGATTTCCAATAATATTTACAAAACCTGCTTTATGGGACATACATCATTTTTTTTGCAAAGGTAGGGTATATAAATTGTAAAAATCAGGAATCAATGTCTAAGATAGATAACAAAAAATGGCATATCCTAAGACTTCGTTTTACTTAGATAGGTTCTTATAACAAGTCACTATTTACTTAGAAAGTGAATTCTAGATTTAAGTACTATAAAATTTTCTAATGTTATTATAGTATGCCTTAAGTTTTCAGTTGAACTGAATGTTTCTTCTGGAAAATTGCTAAACATATTTGAACAATATCGTTCATCAAAATTATGATCTTGGCTTTGAACGGGTTCTATCATAAAGTATGATACTCCCAGCTACAGCGACATTTAAGCTCATTTCTGAAGGAAATTGTACTAAAAAATGTGATTTTTCTATAGCTTCTTTAGAAAGCCCATGATCTTCGGCACCTAATAGATATACGCAACGACGAGGATGTTCAAAGGTTTCCAGGGCTTGCGCAGTTTCATGCATCTCCACTCCTACCAATCGAGCACCTTTAGGTAAATGCTGATAGAAATCTGCAAAGGTATCGTAATGAAAATATGGCATGGCTTTTACTGCATTATGGGTATCACTGGCTTGTTTTGCATAGCGATTTCCAATCGTAAATATAAAACTAGCCCCTAGGTTTTGAGCACTACGCCATAACACTCCTAAATTTTCTGGGGTTTTCCCATTTTGAATTCCTATTCCAAAAAATTCATTGGTAAAGTTGTCAACTTTCATAGAGAACAAGTATTATTGAAAGCCCTTCTTTTGTACCCATTTCACCAATTTTCCAATCGTAAGTCCTTGCACAAGTATAGAAAAGACTACAATCACATAGGTGATTACCAAAAATAATTCTCTATGCATCTCATCAGAAAGCCCTAATGCCAGTGCGATAGATATACCTCCACGTAAGCCTCCCCAAGTCATAATAAGGTTGGTTTTGGGAACAAAATTCAATCGTTTCTTAAAGAAATTTATAGGCCCCAATAAGGATAGATAGCGACATGCTAATACAATGGGAATTGCCAATAAACCTGCAACTATGTATTGTCCGTCTATGGCTAGTACTAGCATTTCCATCCCTATCAACACAAAAAGCAAGGTATTGAGTAAGATATCTATGAGTTCCCAAAATTTATCGACATAATTTTCGGTTACTTCAGACATCGCTGTACCTCGTACTGTATCATTTCCTACAATTAGTCCTGCAGTTACCATCGCTAGTGGTGCCGATAGATGGAATTTATGAGCTACTGCTGTACCGAGCATCACCCCTGCCAAGGTAATAATCACTTCTATATCATAGTCGTCTATAGACTTCATTAATCGATAGATAATCCATCCTACAATAATTCCTAAACCGATACCTCCGATGACTTCTTGTCCAAAGAGTTTGACAATTTCTAGCACTTCGATATTCTCGGTTCCAAACGAGGCAATCTGAAAAATAGTGAGGAATACAACAACCCCCACTCCATCATTAAAAAGTGATTCGCCTACAATCTTGGTTTCTAGTTTTTTGGGAGCTCCTGCCTTTTTAAGAATTCCTAATACAGCAATGGGGTCTGTAGGTGATATTAATGCTCCAAATAAAAGGCAATAGATATATCCTATTTGCAATCCTAAAAGTTGCAGTACATAATACATCACTGTACCTACTAAAAAGGTAGATATCAATACACCAAACGTCGAAAAAATCAATACTGGCCATCGCTGTACTCTAAGTTGCTCAAAATTGGTATGTAAGGCTCCTGCAAATAATAAAAAACTAAGCATGATATCTAACAATACTGTTTTAAAATCTATATGCGTAATGATATAACGTTCGGCATTTAAAAGGGTACTATCAAAATAGCTCAATGCAAATACCCCAAGAGTAAACAGAATAGTAATAAGCATTAATCCTATTGTATTAGGGAGCTTTAAGAACCGTACATTAAGATAACCAAAGAAAGCAGAGAAGCTTACAAGTATTGTTGTAATAAGGAAATAATCCATAGATGGTGTCGCATTTAGTTCCTGCAAAAATAGGATATAGACATTGTTATTTTACGAATGATTCCAGTTTTTAGGGTCATCACTATTATTAGGTGATAATCCAATTATATCACCGTCTGTAGTAACTCCTAACCCTACGACCATTCGATTGACATAATTAAAGTAGCTTGTCACTTGATTGATCTCAAGAATTTCTCCTTCAGAAAAGCCTATAGCTTTTAAATGTTCTATATCTGCTTTAGTTATTGTATGATGTGTACGAGTGAGCTTTTTTGCATAGGCTAATCCATCTGCATAATGATCTTCAAAAAAAGAAAGTACCGTACCATCTTGTACGCTCTGATAATAGGCTTTGGCTTTTTGATCGTTATTTAAAAGTCTCGTAAATCCTACCTGATGATGTTGCACGCAATAATCACATTGATTGAGATGACTTACATACACGCCGATTGCTTCCAGATACCATTTGGGTAATCTATTATTAGAATTATGTAATACGCTTTTATACAAAGTCATATGACCTACTAATGTATGGGGTCTAAGACTATGTATAGAGAGTACATTATCTATTGTATTATCTGGGCCTTTTACACGATCATATATTCTTTTTAAAGAAGAAGTTGCTTCTTCATAGGGAATTGTTGTTATCCAGCTCATAAGGATTGGTCATTATAGATTTTAGAAAATACAAGGTAAGAAAAGACAGGTGTATCTACAGTCTATTTTTTAGTCTTATTACGTACAATCCATAGCAATACCAACACACTCACACTGCATAAAAGAATCCATAACCACAAAGGTATTCCGTTTTTAGAAAGTGTCATAGGCGTTGTATCTCCTATGAGTACTAACCCAGCCCAATAGTTAGGTTGTAGGGTTCGGCCTTCGGCTGTTGCTAGATATGCCAGTTTTGCACTACGCAGGGCCTTATCTTTTGCCATTCCTTCCTTAAGGTGATCATAAAAATAACTTACAATTTGAGCGCTTGATTGTTCATCTATTTTCCAGAGGCTTGTCAATATACTTTCACTACCAGCATAGTTAAACGCGTGTGCTAGTGATATCATTCCTTCCCCAGATTGATAAGTAGGTTTTCCTGTCTCACAAGCAGTAAGAATGGCCAGATTAGAGGTTAGGTTACAATTATAAATTTCATAAGCATATAGTGAGTTACTATCATGGTCTTGGTTTTCTGATATGTTTTTGGCAAAAATTAAACGAGATAATTCTGGGCTTACATTATTAGATTCTGCATGGGTTCCTATATGTATAATCTTATGTTCTCCCGCCTGATTTTTAAAAATCTGTTTGGTAGCATTTTTATTTTTGAAATGCTCTCCATCAAAAGTTTTTGTATATCTGCTCGCCGTGTTCACACTAAAAGGTTGTGGTAATAGTCTTAGATATGTTTGATCAACCTGGAGAGAATCTACAATTGTAATTTTATATGCTTCCTTCATATCATCAGAAAATTCTGGAGTAAATGCAATAAAATTTGACGTAAGTTCTTTTGTGTTTTGATTAGTTACCAAAGACAAACTATATGTATATGATAACGTATGATGCGCTAGTACACTATGCGTTGCAAGATCTGAATAAGAAGACACTTTTTGAGTAGGTAACAATTCAAAACTTAAATTAAACAATGCCTTATCAGGAATTATTACAATATGTTCTGTAGTAATTTTTGATGCGATAGGACTCCATAGATCATTTGCAAGTATCTGTAACGCTTGTAATACTTCATCTTCTTGAAATTGTTCTTGAATAATTCTAGAGATTAAAGCACTGTTTTTAAAATCTAAGGGGGTAAGTGTTTGCTCATTTTCATTTGCAACAAATACGTATAAGATATCTTCTACAAAAAAATAACGGATAATAGTTACATCTGGCGGGATCGTATTTAGTATTTGATCTACCGATGTTTCAATAGTCTCATAACGCATTCTATAATAATCCGGATAGGATGCCCGTATCGAATCCTGAAAATCATTCCATTTTGTTTCGGCATTAAAATATATAGCCATACTCTTATCTGCTGTATGTGATAAGGCTTCTGACAGTCTATTTTTTAATTCTTTCTCACGAGCGATAATCTCAGAAGGCACTCCAGAAAAGGCAACAACGTTTTGGTAGTTTAGCTTGCTTCTTATTTTATTATATACTCCCGATTCCTGTATGGACATTAATGCATTTAAATCCTGTCTATCTTGTGTTAAGTTATAGCGTTTTACATGTAATAATTTTGCAAACTCATTGATCCTCTGATATTCTTGCAACAACAAATTGACATCTTCGGGTGTGATAGCTATCCTTTTTCTGTGTTCTAAAATAGCCGTTGCTTTATTTAATGAATGTAAGATTCTTGATATATCATCTACACTTGGGTTTTCTATTTGTGCATAGGTAGATTTCATCTTGAGATAGGTTAACTTGGGTCTATCAAAAGATAACTTTACAGAATCTAGTACTGTTGTTGCTGATTCTATTTTTTGTTGAAGAAGGTCATCCGCTTTTTCACTCCAATAAATGGATTGATCATAGCGTTCAAGTTGAAGATAGATGGCTGATAAGTTTGCCATTTGTTTTGAAATTTCAAAACTAGTATCTCCCATATAGGTATTTACATGATCATATGCTTTTTGGGCAGTAATAATTGCGTTAGTGGCTCTGTTTTGTTTTGCTTCAAATTGCGATTTTGCTTTTAATAAATTGAGGTATTCTGTATCTATATTTTCCCCTAATGCTGTTTCTAATGCCGTCATTGCTTTAGAATAATACAGCGCTGTACTATCTATTTCTTCTTTACTTTGGTATACCTCTGCCAGTGCTCGATACGCCACTCCTTTCCAGTAAATCATGGCATCTCCTTTTGTTTGAAGGATAGCCAACCCTTCCTCAATATATTCCCGAGCGGCATCAAATGACTTGAGTGATATTTCTGATTGCCCCATCTGGATAAGTGTTGCTCCTATATCCGAATCCGTAGGTTCCAGAAATACTTTCTTTTTTGCATAGGCATATTTCAACATTTCATTAGCTCGTGTGAGATTTCCTACTTCATTATAAAAGATAGACATATTTGATATTGCACGAGATTGAAAACGTTGTGCCTTTTGAACCATTGATTGGTCTTCAACATTTTGAATAACTTCCTCAAAATTTGCGATCACTTCACTCTGTACTTTGATTGCTTTACTAAGATTACCCTGAGAATGTTCTAGAAGAGAAACATTTGATTTTATAACAGTTGCAAAGTGTAGGTTTTCGATAGGATTTCCTGGGGCATTTTCTATAGTTATAGATGCCTTATCATAATAATATGATGCGCTGTCTAATTTTGAAGACAACCACATAACAGCCCCCATTGCATTATACCCATCTGACAGCCATTTTTTATTGGTATCTGGATACGCTTCATAATCTAAAAGAGCTTCTTGAAACTGAATCTTAGCCTTAGGGATATCGTCCAAATTCAGATAGCTAAATCCTAGATTGTACCTTATTTTACCTACTTCATCTTTTGTTACTGATGCCTTTAAGACATGTCCCAAAGCCTCAGCAGTGATATCAAATGATTTTTGGGATTCGTCCAACTCATCATAAAATTGAGATAGACTTACTTTAGAGCGATATAAGGTTGCTTGATTTTCTGTATGGGCTTCTATATAATCTATAAAGGTCACTGCAGTTTCTATAGCACTATTTACATCGGTTTTTAATCGTGCTATCTTTCCAACAAAATAGGGGTACTTATATAAGGAGTCTACCTCATTATTATTGGTATGACTTTCTATAATTTTATTCAATGTATTTTCTGCAGCATCTATATCTCCATTTTTAAGATACTCATTAATCAATGCTTCCCCTTTAAGATCATTTTCTTGAGCTATAATGGTATTTAACCCTCCACAAATAAGTATCAAAAGACAACTAACAACCTTACAGATATCTCTTTTTATGTAGATAACATTATTCATTTGATATCTTAGATAACACTTCTTTACTTTTAGGAAGATTACTTTGAGAAAGTGCTTCTTTTGAGCTTGTAATATTTCCAGATTTCAGATATGCCAAGCCTAAATAATAATAAGCATCAGACAAGAAATAGCTTTCTGTAGTTCCTGTTGTTTTTTCTAGAAAAGAAATTGCTTCATCTCCATTATCACTAGCAAGATGTGCAACTCCTAAAAAATAATTAAGGGTGTCATTAGTTGGTTTATCTTTTAGTAATGGGTTCCATTTTAAAATTGCTTTTTCATAGTCTCCTTGTTTATAATCTACCATGGCTTCATAGAATACATATTCACTAGTGGTACTCATCGTAGTGGGAAGCCCAGGGTCAGGAGTAAAGAAAGAGGCAAATAGTTTTTGATGGGTATTTTGCTTTCGCGAAAGCGTAATTCCTCCTATCACAAATAATACAACCACAGATGCCGCTATGGCATATCTCATGAATGATTTTTTATAAAGAGGAATGTTCTTTACGGTCATACTTTCTTCGGTATTCTTATGGATTCTATCTAGTGTGGCACGTAACGATTGTTCCTGAATTGCTTCTATAAGGATGCGCTGTTCTTCTACTTGTTCTTGCAAGGAAGTGTCTGACTTCATCTTATTTTTAAAAGCACTTTGTTCTTCCTCGGAAAGATCTCCAGTTATATATTTTTCTATGTATTCAAAATCTTGTTGTTCCATTATTTGGGGAGTTTTGGGGTATTAACAAGCTCTCGAAGTTTTTGCATACAACGGTATTTTTTGTTCCGTGCAGAGGCTGGGTCTAATGCTAATTCTTGGGCAATCATCTGCATCGATTTTTTTTCATAATAAAATCGCTCTAATAAGCTCTGACATTCTTTACCTAAGTGTACAAAAGCTTTTTTTGCGATTTCAAGACGTTGTTCAAAAACATTCGATTCGCTTGTTTCATATACATCGTCATCTTTTACATTTGTCATCACATCATCAGAAATAATTGTTTTTTTATATCGTTGCGATCTCAAATAGTCGGTCCATTTGTTTTTGGCAATTGTAAATAGATACCCATGTATTGCCGATGGGCTTTCTGATACAAACTTATCTGCACGTACATTATGCCATACTGCAATCAATGCTTCTTGAAAAACATCTTTTGCTTGATCTATAGTCCCATTATTCTTAAGAATATGTGATGCTACTTTAGTGTAGTTTTTTTTATATAGCATTGCAAAGACATCTTCATCATTAGCCTTTATAGCTTGAAGTATATCTCCCGTAATATGATTGGTTTGTAGAGGGTTGCTGTTACGCATTATATGACTAAAGATACTATATCTTTTCGAAATTTGAAGGTAGCCTATATACGCTTTTGCAAAAGCGTAAAAAAAGAGGTTCAAAAAAAATGTCGATCTTTTTGCGACTTTTCTGA
Organism: uncultured Dokdonia sp.; assembly: GCA_947503305.1. Classification (GTDB taxonomy): domain Bacteria; phylum Bacteroidota; class Bacteroidia; order Flavobacteriales; family Flavobacteriaceae; genus Dokdonia. Next base: position 1,179,437 of record CANNDF010000001.1, on the reverse strand, counting down.
ATAAGGCGACACTAATACTACAAATCAAAAGCTTCAATGCGCAACGAAGAGGCATTTATACAACTAATTAAAGAAAACGAAGGGATTATTTTTAAGATTACTCGCGTGTATTGTGATACGTTAGAAAATCAAAAAGATTTATACCAAGATATCGTCTTTCAACTCTGGAAAGGGTTTGAGAGTTTTAGAGGAGAGTCTAAAGCCAGTACATGGATGTATCGTGTAGCACTCAATACGGCATTTACTTTTTTACGAAAAGAAAAGAAAAAAGGACATGCTGTCGCTATCGAAAATTTAACACTAAAGTACGAACCTGATGATCCTATTCTAGAAGAACGACTATCTCAAATGTATACTCAAATACGACAACTTAACGATGTCAATAAAGGGATCATTCTACTTTTATTAGAAGGAAAAAAATATGAAGAGATCGCTGAAGTAACTGGATTTTCTAGAAGTAAAGTAGCCACGCGAATCTCTAGAATAAAAGAAAAACTAAGACAACAACTCATTAAAGAATAAGTATCATGGAACTTGAAGAAATGCAAATGGCTTGGTCTCAAATGAGTCAAGAACTGGAAAAACAAAAACAATTAACAGACGAAATTATATTAAAAATGACACAACAACGCTATAAAGATCACTGGAATAAAATTGCCACACCTGAAAAAATAGGAAGTGTTATATGCTATACTGCACTTATATTTATCCTTGCAAATTTTGAAAAGTTTGATACCCTACCCTTACAAATTTCGGGAGGACTCTGTATACTTATTCTTGCAATTCTGCCTATACTATCATTATATACGATACGTAATTTGCAACGCATCAATCTCACAAAAACTAATTATAAGGAGACCATGGAAGCCTATGCAAAGAGTAAAAAGGATTTTGTGAATTTTCAAAAACTCAACATAGGAATCAGTTTCTTATTTATGTTAATTACGATTCCTGTAAGTGCAAAATTGTTTAACAATGAAGATCTCTTTGCAAATTTTGATAACAAACTCTTCTATGCGCTTCCTATCATGTTGATATTTTTTTCAGGACTCATATGGTTTGTGACACGCTGTTATAAAGGAATTTTACGGAGTTCAGAACGTATACTCAATGAAATAAAAGAATAGTATTATTCTTGCTTTTTATATAACAATTGATATCCGTTTATTAGAATAATCGCAAGGTTAGTAATAACAATAGGGTAACTAGATAATAATACTCCATAGGTTACAAATAAAGCACAACCTATGGAGTTTACTATTCGTAATTGTTTTATATCTTTTTTTAAAAATGATACTAGTAAAACAATGCTTGCAAGATATCCTATGATTTCAATATAATTAAATTCCATAATTGTGTATTAGAATGTTGCCTACAAAAGTACTTTGATTCAAATAAAGAAGCTATTATAAGAAGAGCATAATGAGCGCCATGATTATCATTATAAGATTCTCTATAAAAGTTGCTTCAGTCATTGGTAACTTCAATACAGTTCCTAAACAAGCGCATTGTATCGTTTTCTTATGTATTAATACCTGAACAACACCTAAAGTTGTTATTCCTAAAATAAATAATGTCACAACAAGTGCAGCAGAAATTTTAATCCTCATTAAAAGAAATATACCTAATACAACTTCTATAAATGGATATATCCATCCATAAACAGTAATTCTTTTTGCAATGGGATCATACATAGCAAAACTACTGGCAAATCCTTTTAAATCTAAAAGTTTAAAAAAACTAAACACAATATAAAATAGTCCCATAAAATCCAGCATAACCGCTCTTGAATCCCAAGAAGTATAATGTAGTAAAATACTTGCAACAGTAATATAGCTTAGGATCAATATGAGTGGTTGTAATTGCTTGATTTTTGAAAGTTCAACAGGTATAGAGGTATCAAGAGCTTTGATATCTTGTGGTGATTTTTCTAAAATCTGATAGTTGGCTTTTAATCCTTTTTGTATCTCTTCTAGAGATAACAAAGAAGCCATCGTAATGACAGCTTCTTCTTTTTCTAATGAAACTATGGCTTCAGAAACTCCTGCAATAGATTTTAAGTCTCGCTCAACACCTGCTCGACATCCTTGACAAGTCATTCCTGAAATATGATAGCTACGTTTCATACTAATTTAGTTATGATCATGATCGTGATCATGATCATGTGTCTCTGGCCCTTCTGGAGTTACTTCCCAAGCAAATATATTGAGCTCACTATTTCTAAAGTTTGAGATATATAACAAGCCATTATCTTGTATAATTTCCGTAGGTTTTTCTATCCCTTCAGATAATTTCTGTTTTAAAACTCCTTCATGATCAAATACCAACACACGATCGTTCTCATAGTCTGTGATAAAAACCTCATTATCTGACACAAAGAGACCTGTAGCTGCATTCATTTTTTGATCGGCACCTATAATTTTTAAAAACATTCCGTTTTTATCAAATACCTGTATTCTATTATTATACGCATCTGCCACCCATATTTCATTTGCAGTGATCTGAACATCTGTAGGGTAATAAAAATCACCCTCGGCTTTCCCTTCTTTTCCGAAAGAAATATAGTTAGTGCCATCTTTTGTATATAAAATACGATGGTTATAAAAATCGGCAATCGCTTTTTCTTTTTGATATACAGAGATACCTGCTGGTGCATCTAATGAATCTTTAAGAGGCAATACTTGAGATCCGTTTACATCTACTACTGATATCTCATCATTACCATATTGAGGTACATATAATATGTCATTTTCACTAGCGATATGCATAGGCCGTTCTAATGAATCTACTGTTCTTTGTTGTTTCCCATCTCGATCTATTAATACAAGTCTATTGTGATCTCCATCACTTAACCAGAGACCTTCGGTTGTTATGGCCATTCCAATGGTATTTACTCCTTTTATCTGTATTGTCTTAGCGAGCTGCCAACTTTTTGGTGCCTCTTTTTTTGCACAGCCTGCCAATAAGAGTATCGTGCTTATAAGTATAAGAAATATCTGTTTCATCTTTCTTCTTTTAATAGTCAACACGCTCATAAGCGCAACATCCTGGTAATTCATTATAAGTGCCATCGCTAGCTTTATGATGTTTTGTATCATGACCCGCTTTTGCAACAGCTTTTTCCACGACATCCATATTGGTCGTTTTTTTATTATAGTTAACCTCCAATATTTTTGTGTCTTTGTTCCAGCTTGCATTTGCAACTCCAACAATATCTGTCGCCGCTTTTACAATTCTAGCTTCACACATGCCACAGTTACCTGCTACAAATGTAGATGCAACGGTAAGTTTGGCATCGGTAGCCATAGCCTCTTTAATAGGTTCTAGTAACTCTACAGTACCATCATAACGAGTTACTTTTCCTTCATTAGGCGTATATCCTGCTTTTACCACTTGTTGTTTTACAGCTTCTAGCGTAAGTGCTTTCTCTGTAGGGTAATTAAAACTAAAATCCCCTGTTTCTATATCAATAGCTACTTTTTTTATTCCTTTAAATTCTTTGAATTTTTTTTCTAATCCATAGGCACAAAATGGACATCCTAGTCCATCTACTTGCACTTCAAAATGATCATATGTCTTTTGTGCTTGTAATGTAGGAACCACTAATAAAATGGTTATAATTAATAACATTGCTTTTTTCATCTTCTTATTTTTTATGTTTTAAAAAGTATATCTCGCTCCTAGAAATACACTATAATTTAATTCTCTAGATTCTGGTATATCTTGTACCAACGGTAATTGCAGGGCAAGGTCAAAAGTGATATTCTTTCCTGCATATTGCACCCCTTGTGCATATAAGAGTTGATACCAATCTCTTTCTGTAAGTAAGGTACTCGTATACTCAAAATATAAATTTACTTGTTTATTAGGATATTGTGGTTTTAATAATGGAAGTCCAACACCGAGCTTTGCTCTAAACTCATCTACAGTTGCTTCGGGAGACCAATTGTATCCTACCTCACTAGAAATACCATATTTTAAGGTTTCGTATCCTGAGACAATACCGTAATACCCCTCATAGAAGCCTGTACTCAATCCCAATAAATCTATTTTATCCCCTGTAGGGATACTTTGAAAAGTTTTGGCTACTACTCTAAAGGTCTTTCCTGTAGCATCTTTACGATAAAATTGGTACTTTCCTTGTACTTTAATATCGGCTAGAATACTTCCAGAAACTCCATCTTCTAAGTCATAATCCAAATACGGTATATGTATGGCCACAAGTGAATTAGACGTAGGTAAATAATGTAACATTAATGGGACATATATAGCTGTACCTCGTTCATTGTTTCTTATTTCTGTTAGTGTTTTTGTTGTAAAACTATTACCCCCTAACATAATGGGTTTATCTGCTGTAATGGGTGGTCCTTGAGTGTACGCTTTAGCGAAAGCAAACATAACAACAACCAAAAAAATGTGTTTCATGATATTATATGTTTATGATATTTATACTACTGCTGAGTAAAAAATCATAAATCAAATAAGGAAACGCTCGTGAAGAATTGTGAGGTCTGTAATAATTTCTGGAGGTGGATACCCATCGGATGATTTGGTATGCCCCTCTCTTCCGAGCAAAAGAAGTTCTTTTGCTTTATAAAATACAGCGACAAAAACAGCCGATTCTATTGTTAATTGCTCAAAGGAATGCTTGAGTTCGTCCTGTCCTTCAATAAATACTTGCTTATCTTGACAACAGCTCTTACGTTTTACCTCGGGAGAGGTAGATATGGCTTCCATCGCCATTTCCATGCCGCAATCTTTTGCTTCTTTAAAGATAGCTACATCAACAAGAACATCACCGCAATAATGCATATCTACTGTAAATGACATTGTAGTAAATATCACTACAAATGCCATCATAACTGATAGTATTTTATGGAATATTGCTTTCATAAAGTAGTGCAAAGGTATAAAATTGTGATAAGCTCAAGCATATTTAACAAATCTTTACCTTAGATGAAATAATCTACAGCATAGATATTACAGGATGAAAAGCCGTTTTCAAGGGTTTATACCAAAGACCATTAACATTCTATTAGCATCTCTCTAAGTAAGATTCTCGTAATTTGTATGACAAAAGAAAAAGAAAATTAAAACAAACATGAAATTATCAATAATCCTTACAGGACTTGCCTTTGTCATATCCTGCCAGAATACTCCCTCGACTCCTACAGAACCTACTGCATTACTTGCACCTGTTCAAACCCAATCGCAAGACGGGTTATCTAAAGCCTATTTTGCAAGTGGCTGTTTTTGGTGTGTTGAGGCTGTATATGAAAGCTTAGAAGGGGTAGAAGAAGTTATTAACGGATATAGTGGGGGACATACAGAAAATCCTACATACCGATCTAGTAATACTGGACGTACAGGCCATGCAGAAGCCGTTGAGGTGTATTACGATCCAGAAAAAATATCTTTTGCAAGTTTAATAGATGTCTATTTTGGATCACAAAATGTTACTCAAATAAATGGTCAAGGTCCGGATAGAGGTTCTCAATACCGTTCTATTATTTTTTACCAAAATGAAAATGAAAAGAGTATCATTGAGCAAAAAGTAAAAGAGCAAGAAAAGATTTATGGAGAAGGAAAAGTAGCAGCGGCTGTTCTTCCTTTTCAAAAATTTTGGAAAGGAGAAAACTATCATCAAGACTACGAAGCAAATAATCCTAGAAATCCATATATCCAAAATGTATCTATCCCTAGGTTACGAAGGTTTCAGAAAAAATTTCCAGAATTACTTAAGAAAAATGCACATTAAGGTTTAGTCACCTTTAGCTCAAAAATGAGCGGATACAAACGGTCTTTAGTTACATAAAGGCCGTTTGTATTTTTAATAAGATCCGGAAGCACATCGTATGGACTTTCATCATGTTCTCTTAAAAAATCTACTCGTAAACCAGCATCTGTGAGAGAAGATATGACCTCCCCTAGTCCGTGGTTCCATCCATATTCTTTACTCATTATTTTTGAGGAGGGATCTGCGTACGTTCCTTCATACTCATCATAAATAACTTCGTCCTGATGATAGCCATATTTGAGTTCGGGTTTTCCTGATGTATAATCAAACATCCAGACTAGCGGATGAAACTCTACCATATAAAACACCCCTCCTGATTTTAAACGTTCTGAGATCATCTGTCCCCAGGGTTTTAAATCTGGCAACCATCCTATAGTCCCATAACTTGTAAATACAATATCAAAATGTTTTTTAATATGCACCGAAGTATCTAATACATTACAGCATACAAACTCTGAATCTAACCCTAGATCTCTATTTGTTTTTTGTGCTAGCGCAATCCCTTCATCACTTAGATCTACACCTACACATTGCGCTCCCATACGCGCAAAACTTAAGGTATCCTGTCCAAAATGACATTGCAGATGCAATAAAGATTTTCCTTTTACATCTCCTAGAGCTTGGATCTCATAGGTATTCAAAGAGCTTTCCCCATCTAGAAAAGCTTTCATATCATAAAAGTCACTTTGCGCATGAACTTGAACTTTGCGATTCCAAGTTTCCCGATTTATAGTAAAATAATTATCATGTAGATCTGACATAATATGTACATTTGAAAAAAACTTTGAGTAAGATACTACATTTTGACAACGCTGCTATCTCGCAAATGGAGCAACGATTCCGCGCCAATTTTATAAATAGTATTACTGGTTTTAAATCTGCCAACTTAATAGGCACTATTGGAAAAGATAACCATACAAACTTAGCAGTATTTAGTTCTGTTCTACATCTTGGAAGCCATCCCCCTTTACTTGGGTTTATTACTAGACCTAATTCTGTAGCAAGACATACATATGAGAATATTAAAAATACACATGTTTTTACTGTAAATCATATCCATACAGAAATCATTAACAAGGCTCATCAAACAGCTGCTCGATATGATGCTACTGTTTCTGAGTTTGATGCTACGGGGCTTCACACCTATTTTCAGGAAAAATTTGTAGCTCCTTTTGTAAAAGAAGCGCATATAAAAATTGCATGTCAGTATGTTAATGAATATTCCATCAAAGAAAATGGCACTATCCTAGTTGTAGGAGCTATGCAAGATATTTATATCCCTGAAGGTATTCATAGTGATGATGGCTGGATTGATCTAAGCGCTGCAAATACAGTTACTGTAAATGGTTTAGACAGTTATTCAAAGCCAGTTTTAATTGACAGACTTTCCTATGCAAAACCTGACAGAATAGTTACGTCTATATTAAAAAAGTAAACGATATTTTAACCTTATCTTTGCATGGATTTTCCGAGCATATGCTTTCGCGAAAGCAGTATCAAAAATATACACAATGCAGCTATCTAAGATTCCAAAAATCAAACACAGTAACGCCGATAATTTCTTTTTACTTTGTGGTCCTTGTGCTATAGAAGGTGAAGAGATGGCTTTTCGAATTGCCGAAAAAGTCGTAGAAATTACTGACAAACTTCATATCCCTTATGTGTTTAAAGGGAGTTTCCGAAAAGCAAATCGTAGTCGTGTTGATAGTTTTACAGGAATAGGAGATGAAAAAGCATTAGAAATTTTGGCAAAGGTTTCAGAAAAATTTGATGTCCCTACAGTAACCGATATCCATGAAGCTTCTGATGCAGCTTTTGCAGCACACTATGTAGATGTCCTTCAAATTCCAGCTTTTCTTGTCCGCCAGACTGGTCTTGTCGTTGCAGCTGCAAAAACAGGAAAAGTAGTCAATCTTAAAAAAGGACAGTTTATGTCTCCAGAAAGTATGCAACATGCTGTACGCAAAGTTACAGACTCTGGAAATGAACAAGTAATGATTACTGATAGAGGGACAATGTTTGGGTATCAAGACATGATTGTAGATTTTAGAGGTATTCCAACTATGCGACAATATGCACCTACAGTTCTAGATGTTACACACTCTTTACAACAACCCAATCAATCCAGTGGTGTTACCGGAGGTCGTCCAGATATGATTGAAACCATTGCACGTGCCGGTATTGTAAATCATGTAGATGGATTGTTTATAGAAACTCATTTTGATCCTGCAAACGCAAAAAGTGATGGAGCCAATATGCTGGATCTGGCATATTTAGAAAAACTATTGACAAATCTAGTTGCGATTCGAAAAACGGTTACTAGTCTATAAGATCTTATCTTAAGTTTATAATAAACAAAAGGGGAGTCTTCCCCCAAAGACTCCCCGCTTGCTAGCAAAAAGGCATTACTAAAAAGTAAGGGCTTGTGCAATGATTAGCAAGTTGTACTGCAAACTTAAATGTTATCTCCCGTATTATTGTAATGCAATCCCGTAATTTTAAGGGGCAAATGCCCTTTTTTTATAAAAAAGAGAGTAATTAGTATCGAGTTCTAAGAGTAGAGGCTGCTTTCAGAATATCTTGAAGTACAACTACATCAATATCTTCCTTAGTATAATATCGCAACGATCTTAGGTTTTTACGTTTCTCTCCCGCTATAAGATGATCCTTATGAATGTCTATATGTATCCCCCATGTAAAACCTATATCTACAAACTTCTTTCTAAAATTTAAAAAACAAAACATTTTTCCATGCAAACTATAAAACGGAAGATGCCATTTGAATTGCTCTTCAACTTCGGGTATAGTGTGCTTGATAATTGCTTGTAGTTCGATAAGCATCGATCGCCACGGTTCGGGTTTAGACAGGATATAGTCTTCTGCAGGATTCAAAACGAGATTGTTAAAAATTCGATTTAAAAATAGTATTTTTAAAGAGCATTAAAAAACCAAAAATGTATGAGTTCTCGACGTGATTTTGTTAAAAAAACAACACTAGTAGGCGCAGGAATTGCTATTGCACCAAGTATTACTTATGGAGCAACTTCGATATCCAAAGAAAAACTTAATGTAGCTCTTATAGGTGTAGGATTACGAGGGACTAATCACCTTACCAATTTATTACAACGCAAAGATATACTCATAACTGCTATTTGTGATATAGACCCTACTAGAATAACGATTGCCAAAGAACATATTACCAAGGCTGGATTTAAAGCTCCAAAAATCTACGGCAAAGATGAATATGATTACAGAAACCTTCTTGAACTTCAAGAAGTAGATGCCGTTATTATATCGACTCCCTGGTTATGGCATACCCGTATGGCTGTAGATGCTATGAAAGCCGGAAAATATACAGGTGTAGAAGTATCTGCTGCAAATACCATGGAAGAATGTTGGGACCTTGTAAATACCCATGAAGAAACCGGATCTCATGTGATGATTCTTGAAAATGTGAACTATCGCAGAGATATCCTTGCCGTACTCAATATGGTACGACAAGAGGTTTTTGGAGAATTGATTCATTTTAGATGCGGGTACCAACATGACCTGCGATTTGTAAAGTTAAATGATGGAAAAACTCCCTATGGTAAAGGTGTCGAATTTGGTGATAAAGGGATTTCAGAATCCAAATGGCGTACACAACATTCTCTTTTACGCAACGGGGATGTCTATCCTACTCATGGAGTAGGTCCTATAGCTACAATGTGTAATATCAATCGTGGTAATCGATTTGTATCTATGACTTCACATGCCACAAAAGCAGTAGGTCTTCATAAATACATTGTAGAAAATGGAGGTGCAGATCATCCGAATGCAGCGCTTCAATGGAAACAAGGGGATGTAATTACTTCAACAATCAATACAGCTAATGGCGAAACTATTATAGTCACTCATGATTGCAACTCTCCACGCCCCTATTCCTTAGGATTTCGAGTACAAGGAAGTCAAGGCTTATGGGAAGTCGACGGAAGTCGTATGTATATAGAAGGAAAAAGTGAACCTCATCGATGGGACGAAGCAAAATCCTGGTTAAAGAAATACGACCACCCATTATGGAAAAAATATGGTGATTATGCATCGGGTTCTGGCCATGGTGGTATGGATTTCTTTGTACTGAATGCCTTTATAGAATCTGCCAAAGCAAATATAGCACCTCCGCTCGATGCCTATGATGCTGCAGCATGGAGTGCCATTACTCCTCTTTCTGAAGCTTCTATTGCAAATAATGGAGAACCGCAAGATTTTCCAGATTTTACAAGAGGTCTCTGGGTAAATCGTCTCCCCTATAACTGGATAAAAGATAGCTTCTAATACTGCTTATGATTTCTAAAGCTCCAGGGCGTATCTGTCTTTTTGGTGATCATCAAGATTACCTACAACTCCCTATTATTGCGTGTGCGATTAATAGATATATTACAATAGAGGGTATTCCCAATGATAAGGACAATTTTCATATCCTATTACCTGATATGGAGAATGAGAGGGTGATACGCTTTCGCGAAAGCGTACCATCAATACAGAAAGGGGACCATCTTATAGCAGCTTTAAAGGTTGTAAAACGGTATGGATGCATCCCAGACAAAGGATATTGTATTGAAATAAAAGGAACCATCCCTATCAATGCGGGCCTATCCAGTTCTTCTGCTATGGTTGTTGCCTGGGTACAATGGTTGTTAACTACCTTTGGTTGTGATCCTATTATATCTCCAGAACTCATTGGAAAAATTGCTTATGAAGCCGAAGTAATCGAGCAACATTCTCCAGGAGGTAAAATGGATCAATATACCAGTGCTTTGGGAAATCTACTATATCTCGAAACCAATGAACTGTCTTATTTTCAAAAAATGGATACTTCACTAAAAGGCCTTATAGTAGGAGAGTCTGGCATTCCTAAAAATACAATAGGACTCTTAGGTACTATAAAGAACAATGCATTACAAGCAATAGCTTTGGTGACAAAAAAAATATATGATTTTGATCTTTCACATGCTACCCTCTCTGATTACGAATCTTATAAAAATCTACTGCCAAATGAGTTACAACCATTCCTTTATGCTTCTATTAAAAATCACTTGATCACCCAAGAAGCTCGTGTAGTGTTGTCTAAAAAAACAATTGATTATAAACATCTAGGGCATTTACTCAATGCACATCATGATGTATTAAAAAACGTACTTCATATTACTGTTCCCAGAATTGATATGATGATAGATGCTGCATTACAGCATGGAGCCTATGGGGCAAAAATTGTAGGTTCTGGTGGAGGTGGCAGTATATGTGCCCTTGCACCAGAAAAAAATCAACAAACTATTATTGATGCTATCATAGATGCTGGAGCTCATGATGCCTATAGTGTACAAATAAGTAAAGGTACCCATATCCTATGACAAAAACTCTTATTATACTAGCAGGGGGTGCATCTTCTCGTATGAAATCATCTACTTCTGATCATCTTTCGGAAGAAGCAATTACACAAGCAAATACAAGAAGTAAAGCACTTATTATGATTCAGGATAGGCCTATGTTAGACTATCTACTATATAATGCAAAACAAGCAGGGATTAAAGAAGTTATTATTGTTATCCACCCTGAAGGAACTCTTTTTACTTCTTATTATGGAAGCAAGTCTTCCGGAAATTTTTTTCATGGAATCCATATTTCTTATGCTATCCAATATATTCCTGAATCTCGTATAAAACCTTTGGGAACTGCAGATGCTGTTTTACAAGCATTACAACAATATCCAAAAGTGCAACAAGACTCTTTTATTGTTTGTAATTGCGATAACTTATATAGTGTTGAAGCAATACAAGCATTACGTTTTAATAAAAATCCAAATGCTTTCATCAATTATGATCGGTCTGCTATTGATTACCCTATGGAGCGTATTGCTCGATTTGCACTTACAAAAACAGATGAGCAATCCTATCTACTAGATATTATAGAAAAGCCTAGCGCTTCTGAGATTGAAAATTATAGGTATAATGACGGTACTTTTCGCGTAAGCATGAATATTTTTAAATTTTATGGACCACACGTCTATCCATTTCTTGTATCCTGCAAGATGCACCCAGATAGGCAAGAAAAAGAATTACCTTCTGCTATACGTGCCATGATTACAGATAATACTAAAGCTATGCAAGCTCTCCCTTTTGCAGAACATGTGCCAGATTTGACTGGAAAAGATGATATTATTAAGATGAATGATTATCTTTCTGCTCACACTCCAGATTTGGATTGGACTAAAGAACCAACACATTTATGATAGATTTATCCACCTTAGACCTGATCATTATTAGTTCCTTATTTGTCATTATCCTATCCATAGGGTTTTATGTAGGAAAAACTTCTGGCAAAAACACATCACAGTATTTTCTATCTGGGCGTAATATGCCTTGGTGGCTTCTCGGACTTTCTATGGTAGCCACTACTTTTTCGACAGATACACCTAATCTTGTGACTGACATCGTCCGTACAAATGGAGTAGCTGGAAATTGGGTATGGTGGGCATTTTTAATTACGGGTTTACTCACAGTATTTGTATATGCCCGTCTCTGGAGAAAATCAAATGTCAAGACAGATATTGAATTTTATGAGTTGCGGTATGGCGGAAAACCTGCACGTTTTTTACGATGGTTTAGAGCTGTATTCTTAGGTGTATTTTTTAATATGTTTGCGATGGCTGGAGTCATGCTTGCTGCTATAAAAATAGGGGAAGTTATGCTAGGTCTTGATGGATGGATTACTATTCTTATTGCAGGATCTATTACTTTACTTTTCAGTTCTATTGGAGGATTTAAAGGAGTCGTATATACAGATTTTATTCTCTTTTTTGTGGCAATGGTAGGTGCTTTAGGTGCTGCGGTATATATTGTGGGACTTCCGGAAGTAGGAGGTTTGGACGCTTTGATCTCACACCCTAATGTCACCGATAAATTAGCATTTATTCCTAGCGTAAGTGATAAGGAACTATTCATTACTATTTTTATTATCCCTATAGCTGTACAATGGTGGAGCAGTTGGTACCCTGGGGGTGAACCTGGAGGAGGTGGTTATGTAGCACAACGTATGCTGGCAGCCAAAAACGAAAATCATGCCATAGGCGCGACTTTCTTTTTTAATTTTATGCATATTGCTATTCGTCCATGGCCATGGATTCTTGTAGCGCTTGCTTCCCTTATTATCTTTCCAGATCTTGCTAGTATCCAAGAAGCTTTTCCTACAATTTCTGATGATAAGTTAGGACAGGATCTTGCCTATTCTGCAATGCTTACCAAATTACCTAGTGGATTGTTAGGGCTTGTACTAGCATCTCTAGCCGCTGCGTTTATGAGTACCATTTCTACGCATCTCAATTGGGGAGCCTCTTATCTTGTCAATGATTTATATAAAACACAAATAAAAAAAGAAGCTACAGAAAAAGAACAAGTAAATGCTGGACGTATCGCTACTGTTATTCTTATGGTAATAAGTGCCCTAATGGCTCTAGCCATGCAAAATGCATTACAATTATTTAATATCATTATTATGTTTGGTGCTGGAACAGGGTTGATTTTTATTCTTCGCTGGTTTTGGTGGCGTATCAATGCATGGACAGAAATAAGCGCTATGATTGCTTCTGGTACAATCTCTATGCTACTTACATTTACACCCCTTGGTGATATTGCCTTTGGAGATCAAGGATGGATGCCTGGTTATTATAAATTTCCTTTTATTGTGATTATAACATCTATTATATGGCTTATTGTAACTTACATTACCCAACCTGAATCTCAAGACACATTGGCTAGGTTCTATCAAAAAACAACTCCTGGAGGGCAGGGCTGGAAAAAAGTAATTGCTCAAATGACCCCTGAGCAAAAGGAACAAGCACAAACTACATGGATAGTACCACAGGGGATTCTAGCTATGTTATTGGGATGTGTGTTTGTATACGGATCTTTATTTAGTACAGGATATTTTATCTATGGAAAACTGACGAATGGATTTATAGGAACCGTTATTGTAGTATTTTCTGGATTCTTACTTTTAAAAGTATGGAAGTCTATTAAACATAAAACAGCATAGTCATGAAAGGTCTATTCGTTATTCTATTTCTAAATGTCAGTGCTATTTTGTATGCACAAGAGAGTGTTGTTATCTATAAAGAAGCAATGAATGTTATTGAGAATAGTGCTCAATTCAAAAATTTAGGGGTCGAAAAATATACAATGTCTCTGCATACTATCAGTTATAAAAATCAAGCGCATGCTTTTTGGCTTATAGATCCTTTTTTACAGTTAGGAGATTATGATTTTGAAAATCATCTAGGAGAGTTTTATCAATCTATAGAGAATGAATCTTTTGCGTCTCTTCGTAAAAAAAGAAGATCAAAAGTTGTTTTTTTTGTTACTGAAACTGACACCAATTTATTCATTATTGAATTGCTACATTTCAAACGAAAGCGTAAAGCAAAATATCCCCGGTTTTACCAAGGGAAAAGTTATTCATTCCTTTTTAAGAAAGAGTCTGATACTAACGTTAAACTTATTCGGATTATAGAGTTGACAAATAATTGAGGAGGTTTATTAATGTTGATAACACCTACCACTAGTATTTGTTGTTTTACGCTTACATCGTGATCCAGATTTTGTTGTACCACTACATTGTACAGAGTCTGACTTTATAGATGCTGACCTTACTACTCTCCTTGAGGAAGATGGAGCAATATGAGTTGTACTTTTTTTTGAGGAAGCTTTAGGATTTTTTATTGGCTTACAGACTAAACATCCGTCATATCTTAGTTCAATAGCTTTCTCAACAGGGATTTCTATTTTAGAATATCGCAAATAATGACAAGTTTCTTTATGATATTTTTCTCCTGTCTTTGTAATATAAACAGATTGAGCTCTTGCGCTTACACTACAGGTAAAAACAATAATCAGGAATAATATTCTAAATTTTTTCATTAATCTACTGGTACTCTAATTTTGGATTCCTGTGTATCCATCCTCACTTTAGTTAGTGTAATATACTGAGGCTCTTCTATCTCCTCAAAATACTCTATATCTTCCCATTGTTTCCTTATTTGAACCACAACTATTTTAAGATTAACATCTATACCTCTAGTTAAATTATCATTACTTAATTCTATAGTAAAACCTCCCTGTAGTAAAGCTGTGTTTCTGCCTGAACTTGAGACAATATTTCCACTATTGAATACATGATCTTGATTATTATAATGTGTTATAAACCTATAATTAACATTATCTCCTATTGATGTATCATTAAACATAGAAATACCCGTTACTGCCAAACTAGCTAACCCGCCGTATCCAGTTAAAGAACCTAAAGTAGTTATCCCATTTAAAAATTTGGTATTGGATTCCTCATATGCCTCTATAGAACGTTGTCCTACTCCTATCCAATAGGACCATGACATAACTTCTTTACTCTGATATGGATTATTATAATTGGGAGAATATAAATTTTCAGGCAGATATACATTTATATAACTATATGGTTCTTTACCAATAGCTGTACAAGAATGAACACGTTCCTTTCTAGATAAAATTTCAACAAATGAAGTATCTATTTTAATAAGTTCTTTTTCTTTTCTTTTAATCTTCCTTTTTTTATACCCTATTAAACTATCTTCTGTATAAGTGGTGTATATAGTATCTCTGACTGTCTTCCATTTCCAATTTGTATTAAAACTTTTGGTAAGATTGCTTTCAGGGATTCTCGCTATATTAATTTTACAAACTCTACGAGTAAGTGAAGAACTATAAAATCGAAACTTGTATATTCCCTTATTGCGTATTTTAATCTTTTTATTAACTGTTTGATCCGCTTTATATTCAGTATATATAACATTAGAAGGCATCTCAATAATCTCAACCTCCTTAATGTGCTTCCCTTTTAACATTTGTAAATTAAAAACAACTTCATCACCTTCTGCAAAACTGAAAAAAATTTCCTTGCTTTCTTCAAAATCTAAAGCAATTGTAGTTTCTGTAATTGGAATAAGTTCTTGAGAAATAGATGAACTGCATAACATAATTACTATTAATTTGCTAACAATTTTAATGTACATAATACCTTATTTAATTTCTGAAATTTGTATGTAAGTTTAATTCTGAATCAAAAAAAACAGTAGCTCCTTTAGCATTAAAAAAACTTTGCCAAAAAGATTGTGCCGTATTTATAAGTTCGTCTGTATGCACTTTCCTATTAGAAATAATATGTGTTTCTACTTTTTTAAGATTTGGGAAAGCACAATCTTTGCTTTCCAGATAATTAATTGCTATTTCTATATTACTCCCCCATTGTATTATTTTAGATTTATTCCCATAAAAGCTAAATAATTCACTATTTTCTAACATATCAGAATAAATGATTATCAAATTCTTATCATGACTAAAGTTTAATCCATTAAACTCTCTACATAAATTTTGATATATCTTAGAATTATTCAATTCCTTACTTTTTTTGTTTTGAATAGACGTAAATGTTTCTTTAATTTGATTATTAAACCTTTTCACCTCATCAATTCTATCTAAATTATTCTGCCCTAGCATACCAGGAATACCCTCATTCAGAACTATAGTTTTAGAATTAGATTCGCTTAGATTGTTAATTTCAAAAACTTTAAACTCTACTCCATTATTCCCTCCTAGCTCTTCTGAAACTTCAGTGAAATTTGAAATTTGTTTCAAATCATTATCTATAATACTTTGTATTTCTACTGAACCATCAGTAACATCAACAAAAGCATATACTCCAATTGTTTTAGGCGTATCAACTTCGCAACTCAATATTAAAAATGGTATTATTAATGAGGCTATATTTCTAAGCATTATTCTTCGGATTTGGTGAAAGTTCTTTGTAATATTTAACACGGAGTTCTAAGTTAGGGATCTTATCTTCCCAATATTTTGGTTGCTTATGATTATTTCTATACGTAAGGTTAGTATCTCTATATGCGTTAATAGCTTCTTTACATGATGAAACAACTCTTTGCTCAAATCCTCTAAAATATTCTAAAGCCTTATCGTGTTTTGATTTAGACTCTGCTATATCCAAACGTAACGTTTCTAATAGATTTTCTATTCGTTCTCTAGCAATTGTATATCCCTCTTGAATCTTTTTTATCTCTATATTATAGCGATCTCGTTCTTCTTTTTCAATTTCATATTTCTCTTCAGATTTTAAGCTATATTTTTTCTTCTCTTTTTTATATGAATTGAAGACATGAGTAAATTCTATACTAGGATCATGTGTCACAAAAGAAGCGATACTTCCGACCAAATATATAATCATACTTATAATGAAAAATGTCCAAAAATCGTTATTTAGCTCTTCTATAGATGTTCCTGCTTTCTGAGATAAATAGATTTTTCTCAGGACTGCTGTAAAATAACTCAAAGAGGTTATCCCAATAAAAATGATAGCCAATAACCATAAATAGGTTTTATTTTCTTTATACTGTCGTAAGAATTTTCCAGAAAAATGGGCAAGTACAGGAAGTGCTATAACGAGAATGCATGCCATAATAAAGGTAAGAAGTGGCGTTTCTCTAAAAGAAACAAAAACTTGATAATTAATAGGCAATTCTGAAATTCCTATTGCAAAAATTATAATAAAATATATCCATTTAGGCATTCCTATATGGAGTTCTTGTCTCCCTACTCTATCTGTTACTTTTTTAAACCTCTTATTAATTTCATCATATCTTATTTTGGATTCTATCCAAGAAGGTTCATTTTCAATAACTTTTAAATCATCTTGATGGTTTTCTCGAGCTTGTTGTAATTTACGCTCTAGTTCTCTTTTTTCTTCTTCTAGTTTATTGATACTATAGTCAGGATCATTTTCTAACCTATTTAATTCTTCTTCAAGCGGAAAAACTTCTTTATCAAATATTTCTTGTAAAAACTGCCCCCCTTTCGATGCTATAGTTTCGATATAGGATTGATATTTTTCCATAGTCCCTTTTTCATAAGGTGTTTGGAAAGTAGTATCAATTAAAGGGGAATTACGTCTCCCATCTTCTTGACCCTTTTCTTTACATTCTACTATGGTTGTTTCATGTAAATCTTGAAATTCTTTTTCAAAATCTGCTCTGTAATACGATTCTGTATTCATATATTTATTGCTATTAAAGTCTCAGTATTATTTAGACTATGGATAATCTATAAAAGGTCTATTTGAAAATGGATTACATTCAGTATACCGTCTATAAATAAGTCTCATTGCTTTAATAAAATTATATTTCTTTATTGCCAAAACTGCATAATTTGAACAAGACGGATAGTGTAGACATTTAGAATATTTCCTCACTTTCGTATATTGATATATTGTAATAATTATCAATCCAATAATTGAGAAAGGGAATAGACATAATTTCGAATAATTATTCTTCATTTAGTTGAGAATATACTTTTCTTATTTGATGGCCTTTCTCTTTTGTTGGAATTGGAATTATAACTGTTCCTCCTGAACTACTAATACGAAGTTGAGAAAAGCTTTCACTACTACATCCACTTGATTTTTTAGTTTCTGAAACTTCGATAAATGAAATTTTCTTAAACGGTAAATCTCCATCCCTTTCAACATAACTATTTGATTTTGAAGATTCACTGAGGATCTTAGTCTTATATATTAATCTACGGTCAGTTAAAGCAAGCCAGTATTTGTTTTTCTCACCAGAAGCACCACAACCTCCTTTAGAAGCTATAAATGAAAAATAATATACATTTTCATTAGGCATTAATTGATTTTTGACATCACTAGGAAGACCTTCACTAATTTCTTTTATCTTCATTATATATTATTTATTTTATCATGTAGTAATTTCATAAGTGCCTTTAAAACCTGTGGGAAGGAAAACTTTATTCCCTGGATTATTAGTAATAATTTTCATTCCTTCAATATATTTTTGAGACAATATGATTTGGTTTGCAGCATCTACACTTGTATTCTCAGTTAGTTTTGATATATAACTACTCTCTGCATCTGCCATAAGTTTTATAACGTTAACTTGTGCATTTGCTCGTATCATACTCGCATCTGCATCTGCTTGTGCTTTTGTTATTTCTGCCTTCGCCATTCCTTCTGCTTCTGCTATCAATGCTCTTTTCTTTCGCTCTGCCGTCATCTCTTGCATCATAGCTTCTGCTGTTTCACTAGAGTAATTAATTTCTTGAATTTCTACTCGAGTAAATGCAACTCCCCACTTTGAAGCTACTTCTATCAATTGAGCAGCGATTTTCTGATTTAAACTTTGTCTTTCTGATAATAATTGATCTAATTTGAGCTTACCAATGTTAGCTCTTAAAGCATTAAGGGCTACATCTGCAATTGATTTTGGTAAGATATCTATATCATAAACTGCCTTTACAGGGTCTACTATTCTCCAATAAATAGAAGCATTTGCATCAATTGTAACATTATCAAGAGTTTGACATTGTCTAGGAGGGGTGTCTGTTTGCTGTTCTGATAGTTCTATAAAAAATCCTCTTTTACTAGCTATTTTATTCCAATTTCTAACATATTTAATACTCTCTATAAATGGTATTTTAAAACGAAGTCCATCATTCTGAATTCTAGAATGTTTCCCAAATCGTTTGATCAATACCACATGGTTTTGAGGGACTGTATAAATTATTGCCATTGTTTTATAGTTTTAGATTATTAGTTTATTTGATTGTATTGCTAAGATTCTATATTCCTTTTCTAATAGAATTTCTTTATTGCTCTCAAATTCATATAGCTCTTCATTTATAAAAATGAACTTTGTTCCTTCTATCTCTTTGATGATTCCTTTTTTACCTATCAAAGCTTCTATTCCTCCGATATGTTTACGTGGAGCAACTATTCTATCATGAATTCTCTCGATCATTTTTCTCCATATTGTATAA
This sequence comes from uncultured Dokdonia sp., assembly GCA_947503305.1. Lineage (GTDB taxonomy): Bacteria > Bacteroidota > Bacteroidia > Flavobacteriales > Flavobacteriaceae > Dokdonia. Next base: position 1,159,736 of record CANNDF010000001.1, on the reverse strand, counting down.
TGAAAAACAACTAGAGCAAACCATAATAATACTCCTAAAAGAATTTTGAATAATAGCGTATTATCTATTTCATTTACAATTAATAAGGTCAATAAGATATAGGCCACATGAGTTGGGAATTCGATACTTAAAAAGACATCGATAAGAATTAAAATAAATATGATTAGTAGTAACGAATTCATATATGATTGACTCCTTTTGTATCTATTATTTTATGTCCCAAACTTAAACTACTTAAAAAACAAAGCCTTACGGTTTTCCGCAAGGCTTGAAAAATTTAATCAGAGTTTTCGATTAAGCATAACGAATCAATTTCCAAACAACAGCTCTATTTTTATATGGAGGAAACCTTTCTCCTTTAGATAGTGGAATAGTTGTAGACGGGTTACTTTGTGATTTCCAAACTCCTGATTCTGGACATTTCTCTCCTGTTTTTCTAGTTGTTCCTAATGGAATTTTTGCCATGATTTTAAATTTTAAGATTAATATTCCTCAAACTTAAAACCATAGTAAAGTTCTTCCTTACGGGAAGTCTCACTCAACATAAAATAAAAAACTAAATAAGCCCTAAGTCTTTAAAGACAGCTACTAGTTGTGCTGGTTTTTGAGCTTTAAACTGGATACGCAATTTATTCAATCGTTTTTCTACAGAACTCAAACTACTTGGAGTAGTATTATTGTTTTTAAATAGTACACTAATCTCTTCTTGAGTAAGTCCATTTGATAATTGATACACTAACTCAATATCATAGTCATCTATCTCCATATGATTTTTAGGTTGTAAAGCACCTCTAACTTGTTGAGAAAGATATTGTTCTTTTTTATACACTGTTTGAATAGCATGTGAAAGATCTACAGTCCCATTTCTATCCTTACAGATATATGCATTTACTTGATATGTGTTTATCAAAATGCGGACTTTCTGTAAAAGACTGTGCATAGAATACACAATTATAGAAAGTTGAAGGTCTTCTTTTCGTATAGCTTGTATCAAGTCTTCTCCAGAAGTGAGTTTAGATTTACGGTGGTCTTTTTTAAAAGATAAATCAGTTATCAGCAAATCAAAAGGATCTTGGTCTAAAATTGCTTTTTTAAATTTTAAATAGGCTTCATCACAATATTGCGCTTTTTGCACATTAGTTATTCCGAGGGTAGTAAGTACTTCTGCTACTCCTATATTTACAATACCATAATCATCTGCAATCAATACTTTTTTAAACATCTTTATACACTCATTTTTGCTTTAAATCCTTTACCTATTTCAGATTCAAAAGTAATAGACCCATCTACCAATTCTATACGGGTTTCCACATTCTGTAAACCATTGCTTTTTTTTATGTCACCTCCTACGCCATTATCACTATACGTAATATTTATTTTTTTACGATCCTGACTACAGGATACTACAACCAATGAAGCTTGACTATGTTTACTCATATTGATCATCAATTCCTGAAGTATTTTATAAATGGTTGTCTTTTTAAGATTAGAAATCGTTCCCCATTGTACTGAAGAAATGCCTTTGGTGACTACATTGACGGTATCACTATTATGGCGTAATAAAACATCAGTAAGTGCTTCTTCAAAATCATTTTTAAAATCCAGCACTCCACGCTCTTTAGATATTTCTCTCGTTTTACTATAGATATCCTCTAGATCATCCAGTACATGTTCCTTCACATTAGGATCACTTTGTAATTTTGTCATTACTTGATATACATCATTGGCTACCTCATCATGTATTTTTTTTGAAATCTTATTTTCGGTGGTATAAACTTCTTGTAGCTTTTCTTTTTTGTGTCTAGATTTAAGCAAAAAATATAGAAATAGTGAGATTGAAATAATTAATATCCCTAAAGATTGATAAAAAAGTTTTTGACGTTTTTCTTTTTCTTCAGAGAGTTTAAACACTTCTGTTTTTTTTCTTTCTTGTTCTACATTGTATTTCAAAAAAGCATTTTTATTTTCATTCAATTGTTTCTGTTTAGATATACTATCTCTAAGTTTTTTATAGATTTTCATTTTATCATCTTTATTTAGATCTATAATCAATCCTAAAGCATCTAGACTGAATAAACTATTATTTATTTTTTTAGAAATATCATATGCTTTATTCGCATAAAAAAGAGCTTTTACATTATCATTCCTGTCTGAATGATATATAGACAGGTTCTTATAACTTGAAAATAAGCCTGGAACTTCATTAATAACTTGTCTTATTTTGAGAGATTTACCTAAATTATATAAGGCATCTGCAGAATCCATTTTAGATTGCACATATCCTAAATTATCTAATGCCATTGCATACTTAAAAGAATCACTTGTTATTTCAGGTTTTTCTAAAATAGTTTGATATTGGTCATAGGCATTCTTATAGCTTTCAAGATCTTTATAAATATTTGCAATGTTATTAAGTAAGGTAATACTATCTCCTAAATTCTTTGATATAAGCAATGCTTGTCCATAGATATCAATAGCATTCTGGTATTTATAGGATTGTCTATAGATTCTACCTAATTGATTGTATAAACCTAATTTAGATTCAATCAGCGTATCTCCATATTTAAATTCATCAATTAAATGTAATGTTCGAACTATATTTTTTTCACTTTCTAAAAAATCGCCAATTTCAAATTGACCTATAGTAACCATCCGTAAGCTATTAATGGATTCTAACGTATCTTTTAGAGATAATGTATACTCAACTCTTTCGGTATAAAACTGTATACCTATAAGCAAATCCGTTTTCTCTTTAGGGCTTACAATCGTATTATAATAATATAAAAGGCTATCATTATTATGCTGTGCATAAATTTCATTATTCCCATAATAAAGGAAAAATAAAAAATAAAAAAAGAGAGACGAATAGTTAATTTTCATCCCTCTAAAGTACTAACTAAATAGCAGTTAACTACTATTAATTAATTTCCTCCTGGCGGAGGTGGAGGTGGAGGAGGTGGAATATTTCCTCCATCCCCACAACATGCCAAAGGTTCTTGCGTATCTTCTGTTAATTCCTCTGGAGTGCACGAAAAAAGTGCCATATTGAGGAAAACCGTAAGTATAATCAAACTTAATTTTTTCATTTTGTTATTAGTTTTTGGACAGACCAATGGCTGTCCGGGTTATCGAATAATTGAATGTTGCGATGACGTATCGCGTTAAAAAATGTGAAGAGACGTCTCCCTAATTTTGAGAAGTGGTGACTGTAGAAGTAACTTGATATATATACTTCTCAACTTGAATACACCAAGTTACTTGACTATAGTCCCAGTACAGAAAAAATCGATTTCGCAAACCCTATTGCGACTAGGGTGTTGATTAATTCTGAGGCAAATAAAGTGAGATGAACTAGGAAAGAATGGATAGGAAAAGGAAAATTTTGGGAATATTATTTCCATAATATTTCCCTCCGGAAATTCAACTATCGTATTAACAAAATGAAATTCAACTTTCTAAAAATCAACTTATTATGATAAATACTTTATTTATTAAAGCTTTTATAAAAGCTGAAAAAGAAGTGGAGTCAAAAAAATTAACTCATAAGTCTAAATATCTTTCTGATTTTATTTTCAATGACAGTAATATCCAATATGGAGAGAAAAGCTTACGTGATAAATTAAATGAAATTAAAAAAGATGAAAATGTGAAAATTGAATTAAAAAGCTATGTAAAAGAATCCCTAAGCCATTTCTTAGGGTATTCTAATTATGAGGAATTCAAAAAAGATAATAAATCTAATAATGTGAAAATTACGGATATAAAAAATCCCAATGCAATTGTAGATTATATAAAAAAAAATAAAACAGTAATCATTCCTTCTACATTAGTTATAATATCAATTGTACTATTTATTTCTATAAATAAACAAAAATGGATGATCTGGACTGAAGAAGTCTCAAATGAAGAATATATAGGAGAGTATAAAGAAGCGTCGTTTGATACCAAAGAGCTGACAAATGGAAAACTAAAATATTATAAAAAAGAACGTATTCTCAATTTTAAACAAATAATACCCAATTGTAAGACAAAGTTTTTCAATGAAGATGGAAGAGAAAACTTATGGTATGGTAAGAATATAAAAGGAGAATTAGAATACTTTACCGCCTTAGGGCTTCATCCAGAAACAGGAAAGACACTTAAAAAAATTACACCATATATGATCAATAAATATATCTGTCAAACAGATTAAAAAATGACTTATAATAAACACAACCCTCACCTTTAACAAAACTTTATCCCACTACTCCACTTGTATATTTTAAAATAAATATTAACTTTGAATTTCAAAGTACTTTATTATGGAGTCCAATAAATATCTAGAAGACATTGCCAGTATCAAAAACATAATGCATAAATCCTCACGATTTATATCCTTGAGTGGGTTATCAGGAATACTGGCAGGTATATATGCATTGATAGGAGCCTATGTTGCACATACGATTCTTACTACAGAACAACTGACAGCATCTGGAGAACGATATTCATCATTATCTGGTTTGATAAATGCTTATTTGGCGCATCCATCTGGCACTAAACTCGTACTTATAGGGCTTATCGTTTTAATACTGGCAGTGATTACAGGAGTCATTTTAACCACACGTAAAGCCAAAAAACAGGAAGAGAAAATATGGGATGCTTCCTCCAAGCGATTACTCATAAATTTTGCAATTCCTTTGTGTACTGGCGGTGCTTTCTGTATTATTTTATTACAGTATGGTCTCATTGGTCTGATAGCGCCTTGTACTTTAATTTTTTATGGACTAGCTCTAATTAACGCGAGTAAATTTACCTTAGGTGACATTAAATATCTAGGGCTTACCAATGTTATCATTGGTCTTGTCAGTACTCAATTTATAGGGTATGGATTGTATTTTTGGGCTCTCGGGTTTGGCGTTTTACATATCATATATGGCACTATTATGCACTTTAAATATGATAAGAAGTAAGACAATGTGTACTTTCGCGAAAGCATTTTAATTATGTCAATAATAACCAACATAAACAAAGCCTTTGATCATCGTATTCGCCTCGGGATTATGAGTGTGCTTATGGTCAATGAAAGTGCCGATTTTAAAGAACTAAAGGAATTACTAGGCACTACCGACGGAAATCTGGCAAGCCATACAAAAGCCTTAGAAAAAGAAGCATACATTATTGTACATAAGACGTTTATAGGCAGAAAACCTAATACAAGTTATAGAGCCTCCAGAAAAGGCAAAACTGCATTTAAAAAACATATAGAAGCTCTCGAAAAACTATTAGGTAAATAATAGCTATTTTTTTAATCATTATACTTTGAATTTCAAAGTACTTTAATCTATATAATATGAAACAAAAATCAAAATTTACAAACTGGTTACGTAATTCAATAACTGCGAGAATGCTTATTGTTGGATTCTTATTAATGATTTTACTTATTCCCCTTGAATTTGTAAAAAGCCTTATTAAAGAACGTTCATTTAGACAAATAGAAGTAACTCAAGAAATTAATGAAAAATGGGGCGAAAAAGTTACAATACAAGGACCTATTATAAAGATTCCTTACAGAACATACATATCAGAAAAAAAGTTTAATAAAGAAACTGAGAAATATGAAGAATCAATTACTGAAATTATTAAAAACGCATACTTCTTTCCTGAAACATTAAATATAAAGGCCAATGTAGATGCCAAATCATTAAAAAGAGGTATTTATGAAAGTATCGTTTTTACTTCTTCTATTGCAATGAATGGGAACTTACCTGTAATAGATTTTTCTAAGAAAGATATTAAAGACAAAGACATTATTTGGGATAAAGCTACTATACAAGTAATGACATCTAATTTAAAGGGAATAAAAAACTCACTAGCAATTCATATAAATAATACTTCTTATGATCTTACTCCTAGATACGATACAAATAATTTAGGAACACTCAGTACAGACCATATTAGTGGTCTAAAAAGCTCAAAACCCATTGCATTTACTTTAGATACAAAAATTAATGGTAGTGAACGACTCGCTTTTATTCCCATTGGGAAAGAAACAAAAGTCGCTATGGAATCAAATTGGCATTCGCCAAGTTTTAGTGGCAAATTTTTACCTGAAAATGAAAGTAAAGTAATTAGTAATGATGGTTTTAAAGCATCTTGGAATGTGTCTCAAATTAATAGACAATTTGAACAATCATTTTTTGGTAATCTCCCTAATTTAGAAAATTACTCCTTTGGAACTGATCTATATATTCCTGTAGATGAATACCAAAAAAGTGAACGAAGTAGTAAATATGGCTTTATGGTAATAGGACTCACATTATTAGTTTTTCTTCTTATCCAAATTATCAGTAAAATATACATCCACCCTTTTCAATATGTAATGATAGGGTTAGCACTCGTAATGTTTTATACACTTCTTATTTCTATATCTGAACATAGTTCATTTTTTAAAGCATATACAATCGCAAGTTTATCTGTTCTAGGACTCATCACTATATATTCAAAAATGATTCTCAAAGGAATAAGGTTTCCATTACTTATTTGCACTTCTCTAGCCTCGCTTTACGGATTTATTTATGTTATAATACAATTAGAAAACTACGCATTACTTGTTGGAAGTATAGGCTTATTTGTAATATTAACAATTATCATGTTTGCTTCTCGTAAAATTGATTGGAATAATGAAAATTAAGATTTTTCATACCCTATTACGCCTATTAACAATTACAAAACTGCTTCTGTATATTTGTGCAGAAGTAGTTTTATACATTAATAAACCTATAAAATCTAAAAACAATTCATGAGATTTCATAAAGGGTATTTTATTGGGTTTTGTATCCTTCTAGCAATAGAAATATATATAGCCTTGTATATAAATGACACCATCATTCGCCCTTTTATAGGTGACATGCTCGTTGTTATTCTACTTTATTTTTTGGTGTCCGCTTTCGCGAAAGCGAACTCTTTAAAAATAGCGCTATCTGTACTCTTTTTTGCATATATCATTGAAGGGGTACAAGCCACGCCATTGATCGATCTATTAGGACTCTCTAATCATACTCTAGCAAAAACTGTCCTTGGTACTACATTTGACTGGAAAGATATTATTGCATATACACTGGGAATAGGTTGTATTTTTATTTTTGAAAGGTTACGACAGCTTTTTAAAAATCAATAGTAGTTTTCATAATAAATTCTAGTACTTTAACTCTATGAATTGTCAAAAAATAATAGAAATAGCATATCAGCAAGTCAAAGAGATGCCTAGCGAAGGAGCAATTGCCACCTATATTCCGGAGTTAGCCACAGTAGATTCAGATTATTTTGGAGTTTGTCTTACCACAAATAAAGGAGAGCAATATACTTATGGAGACGCAATGATACCCTTTTCTATACAGAGTATTGCAAAAGTACTTTCATTGAGTTTTGCAATCTCATTAGTTGGTGAAGATATTTGGAAGCGTATCGATGTGGAACCTTCTGGATCTGCCTTTAACTCACTTGTTCAATTAGAATCCGAAAATGGAATCCCTAGAAATCCATTGATCAATGCAGGTGCTATTGTTATCTGTGATATTCTAAGTAGCCATTTAAAAAACCCAAAGACTGCTTTATTAGAATATATACAAAAAGTGGCTAATAACTCAGAGATAACCTATTGTCCATCAATTGCACAATCAGAAAAAGATACTGGATACAGAAATTACGCACTTATCAATTTCTTAAAGTCTTTTGGAAATATAAAAAATGATGTAGATCAAGTGATTGACCTCTATTTCCATTTATGCTCTGTAAAAATGAACTGTTGCCAGTTGGCACAAACCTTTGGTTATTTAGCTAATAAAGGCAAACAACCCCAAACTGGGCAACAAATCGTATCGCCATCTCAATCCAAACGCATCAATGCTATCATGCAAACCTGCGGTTTTTATGATGAGGCTGGAGAATTTGCCTATAAAGTAGGGCTTCCAGGAAAAAGTGGTGTTGGAGGAGGAATTGCCGCTATATTACCAAATCAATATGCGATCAGTGTATGGAGCCCCAAATTAAATGCTAGAGGAAATTCATTTAGAGGAATGAAATTTTTAGAGTTATTTACCGATGCCACACAGGATACGGTATTTTAATTTTTTACAGCTCTTAACATCTCACGTTTACCAGGTGGTCCAGGTAAGCGTTCTACAGTAAAACCTACAGCTTGCATTGCTCTACGCACACTTCCTTTTGCAGCATACGTTACAAGAATCCCGTGAGTACACATAGCCGAGTACATTTTTTGAAAAATAGATTCATTCCATAGCTCAGGTTGTACTCTAGCTCCAAAAGCATCAAAATACACTAAATCAAAAACGTCTTCATCGATGATCTCTTCAAAACGTTGTTTCCTTTTATTGAGTGTAAAATTTTCTGAAACTTCCTGAGGCGACTCCCATGATAGCATATGCATTTTATCAAAAATAGCTTGTGCATTTACTTCTTTTAATTGAGAAGCATATTCCATAGCCATTGCTTCTTTATGAGTCACAGGATAGGCTTCAACTCCTGTATATTTAATTATAGCACCCAATCGCTGTGCTTCAAAATACGTGAGTAATGCATTAAGACCTGTTCCAAAACCTATTTCTAAGATTCTAATCGATGTCAATTTTTTATAGGTAGGTCTACTATGATACTGTTGCAATCCCATCCGTAAGAAAACATGCTGTGCCTCTTGGATGGCACCATGCTTACTATGGTATTGCTCATTCCACTCAGGGATATGAATCGTTTTTGATCCATCGCCCGTTGTGATAATTTCTCGTTTCATTTTGATTATTCACCTTTGATAAGGACACCATCAGCCATAAAACGCAATTCACGTTGAGGAGCTGTAATGGAAGCAATCTCTTCTGGAGTCTTCCCTGCATCTTTGGCCATATGTTTTAATTCATCTACAGATACTTCTTCTAAATAAGCTTTCCCCTCTACAATTGCTTCACCTTCTGTATCTGTCGGAACAAAGAATCCATAATCTTTAAACTTAACAAAAACTTCTTCTTCAGCAATATCAAGGCGCATCCAGCAACCCTTACTTTTACATACCGCATTGATAGGTGCCTCAAACTTTACAACAGCGGTATCCCCAGCTTTTAACGCTGCATATGTTTCTTGTATACCTTTAGATGTCAAACTATTATCAGCAGTAATCATTGCTCCATAACTTTCATAAGTAACTACTTGAGTTAGTTGTTCTGAAATAGCAACATCTTTCTTGTCTTCTTTTACTTCTGATCCTTGCTTACATGCAACACATGTAAGTATTCCTAAAAGAACTATGATAAATACTCTCATTTTTGAAATATCTTAAAAATTACAATGCAAAATTATGGATTTCTAGACAGCTTACGGATGTTAAATTCTTAAATTTGCACTATGAATACAGCAATGGCAATGAAAATCACAAAAAGAGAGACCAGTAAAATAGACGAAGTAGATTTTAATAATCTAGCTTTTGGTAGTGTATTTACAGATCATATGTTTTTTTGTGATTATGTAGATGGTAAGTGGCAGGAACCACAAATCGCACCTTATGGTCCGATGAGTATAGACCCTAGTGCAAAAGTATTTCATTACGGACAAGCCGTTTTTGAAGGGATGAAAGCTTTTAAAGATGATGATGGAAAAACGTGGTTATTCCGTCCAGAAGAAAATTGGGAACGAATAAATAAATCATCTACACGTCTAGCGATTCCTGAATTTCCAAAAAATTACTTTTTTGAAGGATTAGAAACATTGTTAAAGTTAGATGATGCCTGGATTAAATCTGGAGATGGGAATTCACTTTACATACGGCCATTTGTAATTGCAACACAATCGGGAGTTTCGGCATCTCCATCTGACAACTATCGTTTTATGATTATTTGCGCTCCTGCACAGGCATATTATTCTGGAGAAGTAAGCGTTCTTTTTGCCGAAAAGTATAGCCGTGCAGCCGATGGCGGTGTAGGATATGCAAAAGCTGCCGGGAATTATGCTTCCCAATTCTACCCGACTAATTTAGCAAAAGAAGAAGGCTATCAACAGATCGTATGGACAGATGCCAGTACACACCAGTATCTTGAAGAAGCGGGTACTATGAATGTGTTTTTTAGAGTTGGAGATACATTAATCACAGCACCAAACAATGACCGCATTCTAGACGGTGTGACCCGTAAAAGTATTATCCAGTTAGCAAAGGACCGTGATATTACAGTAGAGGTGCGTAGAGTAAGCGTTTCTGAAATCGTTACCGCAGCTCAATCTGGACAACTTAAAGAGATCTTTGGGGCAGGTACTGCTGCTGTAGTCGTTCCATTTAAAAGTTTTGGATATCAAGGAAAAGACTATGACCTTCCTCATCAAGAAAAAGGATATGCAAGTCAGTTCAAAAAAGCATTAAAGGATATTCAATACAATCGCGCAAACGATCCATATGGATGGCGATATGAAATAAAATAGATTTCCGGTTATTAAATCTCGATAAACTGCCATCAACAATCCTGTCTTTATTTACAAGAAATCTTCAACGATCTTTTTTGTAACTTAGGTGCACTAACCTTAATTAGGATATTATGTTACGACGTGGTGGTGGCCTTAAAATCAGACTTCTTATTGGAGTCGCTGTAGTTGCATTTGCATTGATTAAAAATTGTAGTAACAAACAAGAAAACCCATATACCGGAAAAGTACAGGCAATCACAATGACGCCTGATCAAGAAATTGCTATCGGTCTACAACATGCCCCTGCTATGGCCGAACAACATGGAGGATTACATCCTGATAAGCAATTACAAGCTTTTATAGATCAAATAGGAGAAAAACTCATAAATAATAGTATGGCTCGAGAAACACCCTATCGATATGAATTTCACCTTCTACGTGATGATCAGACTATTAATGCATTTGCATTACCAGGAGGGCAGATATTCATTACATATGCCTTACTTTCTAAACTTGAAAATGAAGATCAAGTAGCGGGTGTTTTAGGACATGAGATTGGACATGTATTAGGAAAACATAGTGCCGAACGTGTCGCCAACTCAGAAATGTGGCAAACCATATCTATGGGTGCAGAAGTAGGAGGGGGTATGGGACAAGCAGCAGGAGCAATAGGTCAAAACATCCTTTTAGGAAATGGTCGTGAAGATGAACTAGAAAGTGATGATCTAGGTGTTCGGTTTATGATACGCTCGGGATACAATCCAAATGAGATGATAGGAGTTATGAAAATATTAAAAGCAGCAGCTGGCCCTAATCGACAACCCGAATTCTCTAGTACACACCCTGATCCTGAAAATCGTATTGAAAAAATAAGAGAATCCATTAAAAAATATGGATACCAAGGCTAAAACGTTTTCGTTAAAAGCACTACAAAACCTCGCTATGACGAGGTTTTGTTTTTTATCTTTACACTAGATATATATCCTAATGAATAAAAAGACAATCCTAATGATACTTGACGGTTGGGGCATGGCTCCAGACAAAAAAGTATCGGCTGTAGATCAGGCACAAACTCCATTTATAGATCGTTTATACACTCAGTATCCACATGCACAGTTACTCACTCATGGCGCAAATGTAGGCTTGCCAGATGGACAGATGGGAAATAGCGAAGTGGGACATATGAATTTAGGAGCAGGGCGTATTATCTATCAGGATTTTGCCAAGATTAACAGAGCCCTTCAAAATGATTCCTTAAAAAATGAAGAAGCACTTGTAGACGCTTTTGCATACGCCAAAGAAAATAACAAGCCTATACACTTCTTAGGGTTGCTATCAGATGGAGGCGTACATTCTCATATAAATCATGTAAAAGGTCTTATAGAAGCAGCATCACATGCAGGTGTTCCACAATCATTTATACATGCCTTTACAGATGGTCGTGATGTAGATCCAAAATCTGGAAAAGCTTTTGTGGAGGATATTTCCGCTTTCGCGAAAGCGCACAATGCACAATTAGCCTCTGTTATAGGACGTTATTATGCTATGGATCGAGACAAACGTTGGGAACGTGTCCAAATGGCTTATGACCTCCTAACGAAAGCAAAAGGTACCCCAACAGAGAATCCCGCTATTGATATCCAAAATAGCTATGATAACGATATTACAGATGAGTTTTTAAAACCTCTTGTCGTTACTAAAAATGGAGCTCCAATAGCCACGATAAAAGAAGGGGACGTTGTCGTATTTTTTAATTTTAGAACCGATAGAGGAAGGGAGCTTACAGAAATGCTTTCTCAAAAAGACTTTCCAAAGCAAAATACTGAAAAACTGAATCTTTATTATGTCACTATGACCAATTATGACGATACATTTTCAGGAATTAATGTTGTCTATGATAAAGATAATCTAGAAAATACGTTAGGCGAGACTCTTTCCAATGCAGGTAAAACACAAATCCGTATTGCCGAAACAGAAAAATATCCACACGTCACATTCTTTTTTAATGGAGGGCGGGAAGTTCCTTTTAAAGGGGAATCCAGATTACTATGTCCTTCTCCTAAGGTAGCCACGTATGACCTCAAACCAGAAATGAGTGCTTATGAAATACGTGATAAAATTATTCCAGAAATTCAAAAAGGAGATGTAGATTTTGTGTGTCTTAACTTTGCAAATCCAGATATGGTAGGTCACACAGGAGTAATGGAAGCCGCTATCAAAGCCTGTGAAACTGTAGATAGTTGCACAAAAGATATTGTAACAGCAGCTCAAAATAATGGCTATACTGTCATTATTATAGCAGACCATGGCAATGCCGAGACCATGATCAATCCAGATGGAACTCCAAACACTGCACATACTACAAACCCAGTTCCCGTACTACTTGTAGATAAAGATATTACACAGATCAATGATGGGATCTTAGCCGATATTGCACCTACCGTTTTAAAACTTATTGGCATAGATCAACCAGAAGCAATGGATCGTACCTCATTAGTCTAAAAAACAAAAAACATATGAAATCAAATCATCAACTCCTCGTAGTTTTAATTACCATTTTATGCACTATTACTGCATGTAAAAAGAAAGAAGCTACAGAAATTGTTTCTGAAGAGATAGAAGAAATCACACAAGAAGTACTTGTAGACGAAAATGGAGATCCTATCCTTTTAGGTATTCAGAAGAGAGTCACTTTAGAAAAAGATCCGTATGCCCGATGGTTTACTGTAGGGTATAAAGAGCATACATTAGATACCGTTACCATCAATACGATCAAAGAAGATCTAGGTAGAACAAAAATTACTGTGTATATGGGAACCTGGTGTGAAGATAGCCAGCGAGAAGTACCAGCCTTATATAAAATATTAGATTTGGCTAGTTATAAACCCGCATATTTACAGCTCATCACAGTATCAGAAGATAAAGACACTCCTCAAGGACTAGAAAAAGGAAGAAATATTACCAATGTCCCTACAATTATCATTGAAAAAAAGGGGCAAGAACTCGGTCGTATTGTGGAGTATCCGATAGAAAGTCTAGAGAAAGATCTTGCCAAAATCTTATCTGGAGAAGAATATAAGCATGCCTATGCAGAATAGTTTTGTAAAGGTCAGGATTCAAAACAAATTATACCATATTGATTGCAACCCCTATAGAAACTAATCATACTGCCATACTTATTTTGTAACTTTGCACAAATTTTAAAACCCCTTGGACACAAAAACAATTGCTGTAGATTTTGATGGAACGATTGTAGAAAATGCATATCCAGAGATAGGCAAACCTTTATTATTTGCTTTTCAAACCTTAAAAAAGCTACAAGCCGAAGGACATCTAATCATCTTGTGGACATATCGATCAGGAGAAAAACTCCAAGAAGCCATAGATTTCTGTACAAAAAACGGATTGACATTTTATGCTGTTAATAAAAGCTATCCAGAAGAAGAAATGAGTCCGTCTATCAGTAGAAAAATTAATGCAGATTTATTTATAGACGATCGTAATATAGGAGATATGATAGGCTGGGGTGAGATATATCATATGTTAAGTAGTGATCAACCTGAACGTCCTAAACTAAATCAAAGACCACAAAAGAAAGCTAGAAAAGGGCTTTTCTCTCGGATAGAAAAACTCTTTAATGAAGAAGATAACAATACTGATTTATGATCATCCAAAAAACCAGAGAAGAAATAGAATTAATGCGCGAGAGTGCTCTTGTAGTATCACGTACACTTGGAATGCTTGCAAGTGAAGTAAAGCCAGGTGTTACTACATTATATCTAGACAAGCTCGCCGAAGAATTTATAAGAGAGCAAGGAGCCATCCCTGGGTTTTTAGGTCTCTATGATTTCCCAAACACACTCTGTATGAGTCCCAATGAGCAAGTCGTTCATGGAATTCCTAATAACACCCCTCTGGTAGAAGGAGATATTATATCTATAGATTGCGGAGCTATTAAAAATGACTTTTATGGAGACCATGCATATACGTTTGAAGTAGGAGAAGTAGCTCCTGAAGTAAAGAAATTACTTGACATCACAAAACAATCTTTGTATGTAGGTATAGAACAATTAAAAATAGGCAATCGCGTAGGTGATGTAGGGTATGCCATTCAACAATTTACAGAGGCACATGGATATGGCGTTGTAAGAGAGCTTGTTGGTCATGGTCTAGGAAAAACAATGCATGAAGATCCAGAAATGCCTAACTATGGACGTCGTGGTCGTGGAAAAAAGTTTATCGAAGGTATGGTCGTTGCTATTGAACCTATGACTAATATGGGTACAAAAAATATTAAGCAACACAGTGATGGATGGACCATTACTACAAGAGACAATAAACCCAGTGCACATTTTGAACATGACGTTGCCATTGTAGATGGCAAACCAGAACTACTCTCTACCTTTGCGTATATTTATCAAGCCTTAGGTATTGAAAGTGATGAGGAAACTCCTTTTCGTCAACAGGCATTGGTGCTATAACGTGTGAAAAAACTTTTTAAATTTTTCTTAAATACAATTCCAAGACCATTACTCATACGATTGAGTTATGTGATACGTCCTGTATTTGCGTTATCTTTAAGAGGTTCTCGTTACAAAGATCCAATAGACGGAAAAAGCTTCCGAAAGTTTTTACCTTATGGCTATGAAACCCAAAGAGAAAATATCCTCTCACCTTCTACGCTTTCATTAGAACGACATCGTTTATTATGGCTATGGTTAGAAAGAGAAACAGATTTCTTTTCAAAACCTTCAAAAGTGTTGCATTTTGCTCCAGAACAGGCTTTTTACAAACGCTTTCGTAAAATGAAACATCTGGACTACACAACTACAGATCTCAATTCTCCCCTTGCCGATATAAAAGCAGACATTTGTAATTTGCCTTTTGGCGAAAATGAATACGATATTATTTTCTGTAATCACGTATTGGAACATATTCCAGATGACACCAAGGCTATGCAGGAATTGTATCGAGTGCTTAAACCTGGAGGCATGGCAATTTTACAAATTCCACAAGAATTAAACCGCGATACTACTTTTGAAGATGATACGATTACTGATCGTATAGAACGAGCAAAAATATTTGGCCAGTATGATCATGTACGAGTATATGGTAGGGATTATTTTGAGAAACTCAGAAGTATTGGCTTTAACGTAGATGAGGTCGATTACACCACTACCCTATCCTCAGAAGAAGTAGATCTTTATAGACTCGCTCAAGGCGAAATTTTACCCGTATGTAGGAAATAATTATCATTAAACAGAATTTTATGAAAGCGTATACTTCCCTTCTATTCATCCTAGCTATCACAACTATGACAGCACAAATAGATGTAATAACGATTCAAAAAGAAATAGATCAAACCGTATGGAAACCATTTCAAAAAGCATTTGAAACCCTAGATGGTGATGCTTTAAATGCTACCTATGCAGATCAGGTATTACGTGTCACTCCACAAGGTGTTGACACTCAAAATGCCTTCAAAAAAAAGAATGCTGAGCGGTTTGCTGAGAATAAAAAAAATGGAGATACTATCAGTCTTGATTTTTGGTTTGATAGTAGAAAAACAAATGAAACTACCTCATATGAAGTAGGTTTTTATCGTATTGGATTTATAGCTTCAGGAGGAGATATACAATACAGTTATGGGCAATTCCATATTGTACTGGAGAAAATAAACGGGCAGTGGAAAATCACACAAGATTGGGATACAGCTACTATTGCTGGTAAATCTATCACTGCAGGTGATTTTGAGAAACGAAAACCAATGCAATTTTAGAAATATAGCTTTGTAATATCTACGTGCTTTATCTATTTAATACTTCTTCAAACCCAGGAGTAATATAAGTTCCTGTCGCATCTTTCCCTATAGAAAATACGAGATAAGCATCTATATCCTTTAAAGTTGCAAGCACAGCTTTTGAACGTTCAAGTCCCATTGCCATAAATGATGTAGCCCATGCATCGGCTTCTGCACAAGTAGGCGCAATTACATGGGCACTTAATACGTCACTCTTTTCGGCGCTTCCTGTAAGTGGGTTTATTGTATGCACATAATATTGACCTGTTATTGGATCTACTCTATTTTTACGGTAATTCCCAGAACCTGCCATCGATCGATCATCAAGACGAAGACTAACAGTCGCTGTACGATTTTCTAATTGAGAAGTAATACTTTCAACACCTACAATCCATGAAGCGTCTTTTGTTAAGTTCTGCCCTTGCGTCCGAATCTCTCCTCCCAATTCTACTAAAAAATCTGAAATCCCTTCTGTATCCAGAAAAATTGCTATTCTATCGATTCCGTATCCTTTGGCAACTGCATTAAAATCAAAATAAACTTCGGGATGTTCTTTATGGATTGTCCCTTCAGATGTGAGTCGCACCTTATCCATTCCTACATATTGCATCATAGAATCTAACTTTATACTATCTATAGTTGCTAAAGGTTTGGTATCTCCAAATCCATAAGCATTACGCAATACTCCAATCGTTGGGTCAAAATAACCTTCTGTGAGCGTGTGTAGCTTTCGCGAAAGCGTATATACCTCCTCAAACATTTGATCTACAACAACTGTACTATCACCACGATTAATTTTTGAAATATCACTCGTACGTAGATATGTGCTCAATGATTTATTCATTACAAATATCACAGAATCGATTCCTTTCTGAATGTGTTCTGCCTCGTTAACTTCTCCAAAATACTTGACAGCATACGTGGTCCCAAAAGCTTCCCCCTGAATTGTAATTTCTTTGGGTTTTTCAGGGGCGCAAGCAATGACTAATAATACAACTAATAGGGCGCAAATCGTTCTCATTATAAAATCTCTTGAAGTCCGTTATAAATCATGGTATAAGGCACATCTTTTTCGGCTGGATGTTGATAGTTATCGCCATGACCTAAACCTACCCCCGCATAAAAGGTACGCGCATCAAACTTGAGCGCATGAGCCTTCATTTTTTGCATAAAAGCGGTATCATATACATTTGCATCCTCTGGAAAAGTGATTGCGCGTACAATGACAAAATGTAGTTTTTTGTCTTTAAGTGCTACAAACTGAGGATCTTTTTTGAGTTTTGAATTTACACCCATAAACTCATACCCTTGCTCTTTAAGGTCTTCACCTACAATATTCATTGCAAGGTTATGTAACTCTTGTTCTGTGAGAAAAACTGCCATGGAGCAAAGATACATCCCTGTTTTATTCTGTACTACTTGTAGCTAACAAATTAGAATTCTTTTAAGAGTGCTATAAAATCTGAATCCTGTAAATAATGAGCCCAATCTGGATCTTCAAGAATATATTCTTTTCTAACCTCATTCTTTGACAAGCTCATTTTTAAATAATGCAAGGCTTTTTCTTTTTCATTTTCTAGTGCATAAAGGCAACTCAAATTATACGATTCACCACCTAGATTTACAGCCTTTGTTAACTTTTCAAAACACTCTTCATACAAAGATTTATCTGAAGTTAACTTAGCTAGATCCATAAGAGCGATTGCCCAATTATCATATACTACAGGATCATTTTCATCAATAGCTATTGCTTTTTTATATTTTTCAATACTCTCTCCATAAAAAGACACATCTTTTCGTAGTTTTGCTAGCCTTAAAAGAACATTACCCCAATTACAAAAAGAATCATTGTCATCTTTATTCAATGCTGTTGCCTCTTTAAATTTTTCAATACTCTCCAGATATAGTGATTCATCAGAAGTTAACTTAGCTAGATCTGAAAGAGCCGTTCCCCAATTATAGAATGTAATATTATCACTTTCATTTAACTCTGCAGAAATTCCATATGCTTTACACGCTTCTTCAAGCTGACCACTTAAATGTAATTCTAGACCTTCTGAAAAATGCCTTAAAGCCTCTCTTTTTAACAAATCATCTTTTCTTGTTTCTTCATTATCCTTTTCAGAAAGTCTTTTTTCATATTCTTTTATTTTATGTTGATTTTCTTCTAACTGCTTTTCCATTTGGAGCACTTCTTTAGATTTTTCTTTACTGAAATGATCCTTTATAGCCAGCAATTGGTCAACGGTTGGCTCGATTTGATGATGTCCCTCTATTTCAATAGGTACTATAAAGTCTAAGGAACTATCTAAGCGTTTACTCGTTATAATAAAGTGTTTTTGATTATATACTCCCTGCAACTTTTTAATCTCTGAGAATATGGTATTTATCTGGAAGTCTCGCATTCCCGTACCTAAAAACAAGATTGATTTATTATGTACAATGTTTCGTAAAACCAATAAAGCATGCTCTGCGCTTTTATCTTGATTTTCATATAATTCTTTATAATCAGAATTAAAAATGATCATAGAGTCTGAATGCTCATAACATCCATGAAGTTTAAATAGTAAAAGTGAGTCAGGATTTTTATGCCTTGTAAGTTCATATTGCATTCCTTTAAATGCTTTATTTTTACTTAGTATAGGGGCTGCTATTTCAAAAGACGTATCGTAATTTGTAGTAATAATTTTATTTGATAGTAAATGCAACTTATGATGTAACTCAAAGTTATTTTCTTCTTTTTTTAAATCAAAAAAGTCCTTGGCAAAGTCTGTGATTTCTGCTCTGCTTATTTTATGATCGTCTTCAATAAGGTCCAGTATTTTAATAGGAGCGCATTTGCCTACTAAGCTTTGTAAATGATCTATATCATATCCACGGTCTTTTAAATGAATTAATATTTTCTCAACCAGATGATCCCATCCTTTCAACTTTTCATCTCTGATATTGATATGATTATAGGATAATCCTGCGCCTACAAAGAGTACTAAAGATTTATTTTTTATTGCTTGTACTAATTCTGGGTGAAAATGATCTGTTTTCATTGGTCAGCCTATATAAAATTTATAGTGAAAGTATCACACTTAAATAATATTCACAAATAATATACAGACAATCAACTATTTACTTATTTGAACCGTACGATCTCAAAACTTGTAAAAGTATAAATAGGAGTTTCTAAAGTGGTCTTCCCCTGAAGGGTGTACCAAGGACTCATTTTTGTATTTGTAGCATTCTTTATTATATGTACACTTTGAGCGGGTGTATTCCCTTGAAAAAAAGCAAAACGTCGCTCTCCTTGAGTATTTTCTATAATATCTGCTACCATCATCACATGACCAGGAAAGCCAGGATATATCAATAGATCTCCTACCCTAACATCCAAAAGTGTTGGTACTTTTATTAATTCTTCAGATAACGAGTACGTCCCAGCATAGGTAAAGATCAAATTAAGGTATTTATAGAAACTATCTTTAGAATGATTAGGGGTTGCTGTTTTTGAAAAAGTTACTGCGTTTCCATTAATATTAGGGCGATATCCTTGCGCATACTGCGACCAAGAACAATAATGACCACTCGTAAATTTAAACCCTATCTCATCCTTTCTATTGTTCTCCCATAAATACTCAGCTCGTATTCGTATTAATGCATCTGCACATTGCTGTAGTCCGTTTGAAGGTACTGGAATATCTAATACCCCTATATGACCCGCTTGATAAATATAGGGATTTCCATCATAGTTAATGACCTTAGCCCCTGCTGGTTTTAATGTATAATTGTGTATATAATATGAGAATGAATTTTCTTCTGTTTGTACTCTCGTATATCCTTCAGGAACTCCAATACGTGTTTTTACAGTGAGCCCTTCTTTATTGACTAATGATGTAGGAGCTATATAAGTAATTGCAACTTCTTTTACTTTTTTTCCTTTAGTTGAAAAAGTAAAAAACAAATAGGCACCCCCTATGAGTATTATAAGAATACATATTTTTTTCATTACTACTATAACTCTATAAAGGATACATTTCTTATGTATCTTCTTATTTTACTGCATAAAAAAACCCGATACATTTGTATCGGGTTTATATTACTTATAGAGAGGTTTATCCTCCAAAATCGTCAAATCGGATATTTTCATCTGGAATTCCAAAATCTTCACCCATTTTTTGAACAGCGTTGTTCATCAATGGAGGGCCACAGAAATACAATTCTATATCTTCTGGAGCTTCATGCTTACTTAAGTATTGATCTATCACACACTGGTGAATAAATCCTACAAAACCATCACCCTCTCCATCTATATCTTCTTTTACTTTCCAGTTATCTTCTGGAAGTGGCTCTGAAAGTGCTAAGTAAAATTTGAAATTTGGAAATTCTCTTTCTAATTCATAAAAATGTTCCAAATAGAATAATTCTCTTTTAGATCGACCTCCATACCAATAGGTAACTTTACGTCCTGTTTTTAATGTCTTGAAAAGGTGGTATAAGTGCGAGCGCATAGGTGCCATTCCTGCTCCACCTCCTACGTATAGCATTTCTGATTCTGATTCATTAATAAAGAATTCGCCATAAGGTCCAGAAATCACTACTTTATCTCCTGGCTTTTGAGCAAATATATAAGAAGATGCTACTCCTGGATTTACATCCATCCATTGATTTTTTGCACGATCCCACGGTGGGGTAGCAATACGAACATTAAGCATAATCTCACGTCCTTCTGCTGGAAAAGAAGCCATAGAGTATGCACGCTCTACAGTCTCGCTATTCTTCATCGTTAATGGCCATAGACCAAATTTATCCCACTCTTGTTGAAATTTATCTGGAGTTTCATGTTCTTCTGGATGTGCAGTAATGTCTATATCTGCATATTTAATTTCACATTGTGGGATCTCAATCTGTATATATCCACCAGCTTTATATCCCATATCTTCTGGGATTTCAACAACAAATTCTTTGATAAACGATGCTACATTATAATTACGTACTACAGTTGCTTCCCATTTTTTGATTCCAAATACTTCCTCTGGAATCGTAATATTCATATTCTGTTTTACTTTTACTTGACAAGCAAGACGAGCACCGTGTGCAAGTTCTTTACGAGAAAAATGAGGGGTCTCTGTAGGTAATGCTTCTCCTCCTCCTTCTAGAACATGACACTCACATTGGATACATGTACCTCCACCTCCACAGGCAGACGGTAAGAAAATTTTATTGTTTCCTAGTGTAGACAATAGTGTTCCTCCTGAAGCTACTTCTACTTCTTTTTCTCCATTAATAGTAATGGTCACAGGTCCTGAAGGTGATAACTTTTGTTTTGTAAACAATAGCAACCCTACCAACAGTAATGTAAGTACTAAAAAGGCTAAAATTGTGGCTATAACTACGCCAGACATACTTGCGACTAACAACATATTATTCTTCTTTTTCGTTTGTAGTTGAAACTAGTTCGTCACTAACTTCTTTTATCATTTCAACAGGAGCAACTTCTGCAACAGGTGTCGTTTCTTCTTCTTCATCCCCTCCTGTTAACATTCCTCCAAAACTCATAAAACCAATAGCCATTAATCCAGTAATGATAAATGTGATTCCTAACCCTCTTAATGGTGCAGGAACATTGGAGTAACGTATTTTTTCTCTAATCGCTGCAATGGCTAAAATGGCTAAAAACCATCCAATTCCTGATGAAACTCCATAGTTAAAAGCGAGACCTAACGATTGAATATCCCTAGATTGCATAAATAATGATCCTCCTAAAATGGCGCAGTTTACAGCAATCAATGGTAAGAAAATACCCAGTGAATTATATAATGATGGAGAAAATTTTTCTACGACTATCTCTACCAGCTGTACCATAGTAGCTATCGTTGCAATAAATAAAATAAAAGATAGGAAACTCAAGTCATAATCTGCATACTCAGGACCTAACCATGCTAGTGCTCCATCTCTTAAAATATATTGATCTAATAACCAGTTCAAAGGTACCGTTACTGCAAGTACAAAAATAACTGCGGCTCCTAGACCTACTGCTGTACTTACTTTTTTAGACACTGCAAGGTATGAACACATTCCAAGGAATGTTGCAAAAACCATGTTATCTATAAAAATTGACTTAAAAAATAATTCTAAATGTTCCATACTATATTTTTAAAAGTATACGCTTTCGCGAAAGCGTATTCATCCCTTTTTAATGTTCTTCTATTAAGGCTTTATTACGTGAACGTTGCACCCATATAATCAATCCTACAACAATAAGCGCCATAGGTGAAAGCAACATAAACCCATTGTTTTCATATCCTATTGCATATAATCCTGTTTTTTCTATAGGATCTCCTAGTACTTTAAATCCAAGAAGTGTTCCTGACCCTAAGAGTTCTCTAAAGAATCCTACAATGATCAAAATCACTCCATATCCTAATGCATTTCCAATACCATCTAAGAAGGATCTCCAAGGTCCGTTTCCTAAAGCAAAAGCTTCAAAACGTCCCATAATGATACAGTTGGTTATAATTAATCCTACAAATACTGAAAGTTCTTTACTCAACTCGTAGGCATAGGCTTTAAGAACTTGATCAACAATAATCACAAGTGTAGCTACTACGATAAGTTGTACAATAATTCTAATTTTTGAAGGAATGATATTTCGCATAAGGGAGATCACCACATTACCCACTCCAAGTACAAAAAGTACCGAGATAGACATCACTATAGATGCTTTAAGTTGTGCTGTAATTGCAAGGGCAGAACAGATTCCTAATACTTGTATTGTAATTGGGTTATCGTCTGCTAACGGATCTAATATTAATTTCTGATCTTTTTTTGATAGTAATCCCATAATATTATTTCATGTTTTGGATATGAGGAATATAGGCTTTTAATGTACTCTTAATCATAGCACTTACTCCATCTCCCGTAATAGTTGCTCCAGCAAGAGCATCTACCTCATTATCATCTTTTGTATTATTAACAGGGTCATTATTTCCTTTGGCAACTGTAATACCTGCAAATTTATTACCGTTCATGATTTTTTCTCCTGTAAAATCATCCATAAAATAACGCTCTTTAATATTGGCTCCTAATCCAGGAGTTTCTCCTTTATGATCAAAGAATGCGCCTTGAACGATAAGATTATCGTCTAGTGCTACATAACCCCAGATAGCATCCCATAGTCCTTTTCCATACATAGGAATTACATAAAATTTCTGACCATCGCGCTCTCCTATAAATAAAGGCATTTTACGTTCTGATTTAGAAAGCTTGCTTTGCTTTTTCATATCTATTGCAAAAGCTCCTTCGTCTTCAGTGATTTTTCCATTTTGGATGATATAGCTTCCCGTAATGTATTTTTTATACTCGGCCTCCACTCTATCTGTAGGGATAAAATTAACACTACCTTCGCCTTCTACATTTTCATTTACGCCCATTGCATACAGTATATTCTGTTGCTTTTCAAAGCGTTCATTTTCTTTAATCGCTGGTTTAAGACCTTGAGCCAAACTAGCAAGAATACCACCTACAACAACAACCATAATAGTCGCAAATAGTACTGTATATCCGTTTCCGTCTGTCTTTGCCATAACTTATGTTGTTTTTACTTTTAGACGTTTCATTCTTTTCTTTACGTTGCCTTGAACCACATAATGATCAATTGTAGGAGCAAACACATTCATTAATAGAATGGCTAGCATAACTCCTTCTGGATATGCTGGGTTAAATACACGTATCATTATAGAGATAAATCCTGCTAAGAAGCCATAGATCCATTTTCCTTTATTCGTTTGAGATGCCGTAACAGGGTCTGTTGCCATAAATACAGTTCCAAAGGCAAATCCTCCTATAATAAGATGATGCCAGAACTCTGTATTCATAAGGCTGTAAAATTTACTACTCTCACCTATCCATCCTTGACTTACTACTCCATTAAATATAAGTCCCATTGCCAATCCACCGAGTGCCATAGAAAGCATAATTCTCCAACTTCCTATTTTGGTGAAAATTAAAAATAGAGCTCCTAATAGTATAAGTACTGTAGAAGTCTCACCTACTGATCCAGGAATAAATCCTAAGAACATATCTGATACTTCATAATCAAAGGCTTTATTCTGAGCAAGACTCCCTAGGATAGTTTCTCCGGAAATTGCATCTGGTCCTCCAGCTTTTTCTACAGCCTCTGTCACCCATACTTTATCTCCAGACATCCATGTAGGATATGCAAAGAATAAAAATGCACGAATAGTAAGTGCTGGATTTAAGATATTCATTCCAGTACCTCCAAATACTTCTTTTCCTATAACCACTCCAAAAACAACTGCTACAGATAGCATCCATAAAGGAGTATCTACAGGAACAATAAGGGGTACAAGCATTCCGGTTACAAGGTATCCTTCTTCTACTTCATGGCCTTTAATTACTGCAAAAATAAATTCTACGAGAAGTCCTACTCCATATGAAATGACAACAAGTGGCAATACTTTCCAAGCACCTTTACTAAAATTTTGAAGGTTCCAAAAATCTCCACTAAAAAAACTTGTAGCACTTTCAATTTCGCCTGAAGCAAGATAATGTTGGTATCCTGCATTAAAAATTCCGAAAAGTAAACATGGTACTAAAGCCATGATTACCGTATTCATTGTACGTTTCAAATCATCTACAGCTCGAATGTGACTTCCACTATGTGTCGTCTCATTAGGACTGTATAGAAATGTATGAATAGCATTAAAGGCAGGCGCCATTTTCTTGCCTTCATACTTCATTTTAATTTTGTGTAAGTTTTGTTTTAATCCCATCACTTATCCTATTTCATTATACATCAAGTCAAGACCTTCTCTGATAATGTCTTGATGTGGTTGTTTTGATACACAGATAAACTCTGTTAAGGCAAAATCTTCTGGAGCCACTTCATACATCCCCAATACTTCCATTTCGTCTAGATCTTTAACCATACATGCCTTAAGTAGTTGTAAAGGATACATATCTAGAGGGAATACCTCTTCATAGTTTCCTGTTACTACAAAGGCGCGGTGTTCTCCATTTGTATTGGTATCCAGATTGTATTTTTTCTTAGGTTGCATCCATGAGAATGTAAGTGCTCTAGATGGGGATATTTTATTAAACACAGGTTTGTTCCACCCAAAAAACTCGTAATCATTCCCCTCTGGAATTGCTACAAAAGCATTGTTGTAAAACCCTAATGCTCCATCTGGTTTGATTTGCTTTCCAGTCAGTACATCTCCAGATATAAAGCGATTATTATCCCCTTCTATACCTGCGTCATATGAAAAGGTAGAAACCTCTGCTCCTATCATCGTGCGATAATACTTAGGAGACTTCACAGAAGCTCCAGCAACAGATATAATACGCTCTGCATTAAATTTTCCTGTGAGCAACAATTCTCCTATAATAATAAGGTCTTGTGCTGCAATCGTCCATACAACTTCTCCTTTGTTTACAGGATCCACTTTATTAATTAATGTTCCTACGTTTCCTGCTGGGTGTGGTCCTGAGATTGTATGAATGATTGCATCATTCAATCCCGAAAGAGGCGAAGAAGAAGATCCTACAGATATATGAACACTTCCTTCTGTAAGCTTACTTAATGCAGTTACAGCTGTTTGTAATTCAGATTCTTTACCAGCTAAGGTAAAATCAAGATCTGCAGAAAGAGGAGCAGTACTGTATGCAGAAATATAAATCCCTTTAGGGGTACTATCTGCTTTTGCAACTACATCATAAGGGCGCTGTTTGATAAATGCCCATAGGCCTGACGAAAGTAACTTAGTCTTGATCTCATCTGCACTTGCAGAAGAAGGATCTAACTTACCAAAGTCTTTGTGTCCGCCTGCATAATCTGCTTCGATCACAAGTTCTGTGATCACACGACGCGCACCTCGTCTTATCTCTGTAAGCGTTCCCGCAACTGGAGATACAAAACGAATTTCTTCTTGTAATTTTGAATAAAATAATTCATCACCTGCTTGAAGTTTTGCTCCTTCTTTGACAACCATTTTAGGAGTTACCAGATGAAAATCTGAAGGCTTGATAGTAATGGTTCTCGATCGTGGCCCTTCAGAAATAACTTTTTCTGCTTCGCCTACTAATCGTATATCAAGACCTTTTTTGATTCTGATGTCTTTTGACATATGTCAGTAGATTTTTGTTATCTATAACCTTAGTATTTTTAAGGTGTGCAAATTTACAAATTTCTACACGTTTTTACGAGGCGTAAAAAAGAGTAGTATATTATTTATATCGATTCTAAATAATTAGAATTATACAACATTAAACAAACAGACTTAGTTCTAATTAAATCTAAGGTCTGACAAGCAAATTTTAAGAAGTATTACAATATTTTGTTTAGGGGTATGCTTTCGCGAAAGCATATACTTTATATTCATTTGCTGGTATGGATTTTGATTATATTTGACCTACTAATAGTCATCTATGAAATTAAAGATCATATTATTTATCTTTTGGAATATTGCCTACATCCTATCTATCAAGGGACAAATAGCGCAAGAGACTCCAGAACCCAATTACATAAAATCTGTTCAGTTTAAAGGTGATACATTTTTGGGAGAGTTACCCACTATTAAATTAGGACAGCCTTTACAACTTACTTTTGATGATATTATAGGAGACGAGCATGATTATTTCTATACCATCACACACTATGATGCAGACTGGACTCCAAGCAAACTGGCTCGTTCAGAATTTATGTTGGGGATGGACAATGTACGTATACTCAATATAGAAAATTCGGTAGCTACGCTTCAGTTATACTCCAGCTATCAACTAGATATCCCTAATAAAATGACACAGGCATTACGAAAAACAGGGAATTATTTATTGAGTATTTTTAATGAGGAGCGTAATTTGGTGTTTTCCCGAAAATTTATGATTTACTCTCCTCAGTTTTCTGTGGGTGTTCAAATTAAAAGGTCTAGAGATTTTAAATATATTAATACAAAACAGGTTGTTCGCTTTTTTGTTGACGGTGGTGCTATTACCATCATTAATCCCAAAAAAAATATTAAAACTGTTATTCTCCAGAACAACAACCTCAAAACGGCTATTACGGGTATCCCGCCACAATATACTATAGGCAACAAATTAGAATACCGATATGATCAAGAGACTGCTTTTTGGGGAGGTAATGAATTTTTTAATTTTGAAAATAAAGATATTCGAGGCTCGACAGCTGCTATCAGTCATATAGAATTAAAGAGTTTATATCACAATTATTTATATACAAATATTGCTCGTTACGACCAGCCCTATACCTTCAATCCTGATATTAATGGCAATTTTACAATTACAACACTTCAGGGTAGAACTCCTAGAACCGAAGCAGAATACGCCTGGATTCATTTTTCATTAGAACATCCTATTATTGCAGAAGATCAAAAACTACATGTGTATGGCAATTTTAATAATTATGTCATTAATGAATCTACAGCTTTAATCTACAATCCTGACAACTATAAATATGAGTTACCTATGTTATTAAAACAGGGTTTTTACAATTATAAATATGTACTTGTTAATGCTGATGGGACTATTAATAGAGAAAACGCTGTAAGTGGTAATTACTGGCAAACAGAAAATGATTATCAGGTATTAGTATATTATCGCCGTCCTGGAGGTCGTTTTGATGAGTTATTAGGAGTAGGAAGTAGTAACTCTTCCTCCATATCAAATTAGTATAAAACAGCTATATTTATCGGATGAAGGAAACGCTGGTAAAGTCCAATAGCCGTAAAGCTATAAAATATCGCGGAGTAGAATGTCTTAACTGTGGACATCCTCTTGATCTTACAGATAGATATTGTGCGTATTGTGGTCAACTCAATACGACTAAAAGACTCACACTCATAGATTTCTTTAATGAGTTTATGCTCAGTGTATTTACGTATGACTCTCGCTTTAGACATACTTTAAAAGACATTCTTTTTAAGCCAGGAACTATTACCCGATATTATGTTGATGGAAAAAGGTTTCATTACGCAAATCCCTTTCGATTCTTTTTAAGCGCTTCTATCTTTTACTTCATTATTCTAGGTGCTATTTCTTTATTTAATGAGACAGAAATTGATCTCTCTGAAGGGAATATTAAAGTGATGAATACAGATGAAGCCATTAGTACTATTGATCAAGCTCTTCAGGATTCTATTCCAGAAATAAAAGGCTTAGAAAATCTAAATAATATTGGTATAGATGTTAATCAAGAGATACAGAAAGCTGTAGAAGAAGCCAAAAAAAATACCGAAGAGCGAAAAGCAAGACAAGCTCGTAATGCTCAAATAAAAGACTCATTGGGCTATGAATATATATCTCAAAAAGATTTAGACACACTCAATGGGTTTGATAAATTGGCAAAAAAAATATTCCTATTTAGAGAATTTTATAAAGCAACAGATATTAGTAATACTACGACCGCTCTAGATAGTCTCCATTATGACAAATCAAGAACGAATCAATGGATTTATAGTAAGAATGAAACCTTAGAACGTGTAGAAAAAAACCCAATACGTTTTATCAATTATCTAGCATCAAAAACACCCTTTTTCTTATTCTTTTTTTCTCCATTTTTTGCCTTCGTCTTTTGGTTAATTTATTCCAAAAAGAAGTTTAATTATATGGAACATCTTGTCTTTATTTTCCATATTTTCAGTTGGATTTTTGTAGTCTTACTTATTAGTTTAATTCCTGATATGTTAATTCCTGGGGACACCAATGCAATTGCAAGTGTGATACTTACCCTTCTAGGGCCATTTTATTTTTATAAAGCATTAAGAAATTTTTATAAACAAAACAGGTTCATCACATTAATAAAATTTGTATTTTTAAACTTTGTATTTTTTATCTCAACAACTGTATTTGCATTAATTTTCTTTGCGCTTACAGCTGCTTTTTATTAAATAATGGTACAACAGGTTACAAGAGGTATAAAGATTTCGGTAGAAACCACTTTTGAAGGCACATTTTATAAAAATTATAAAATGCACTTTGCCTTTGGCTATCGTGTAACTATAGAAAATCAAAGCAAAGACTCTGTACAATTGATGGCTCGTCACTGGAAGATCTATGATGCATTAAACCTCCCTGAAACTGTAGATGGGGAAGGTGTTATCGGTAAAAAGCCTGTATTAAAACCTGGGGAAAAACATGCTTATAGTTCTGGATGTTTATTGACGTCTCCTTTTGGAGCTATGCAGGGCTATTATCACATGGTTAATTTTACAACCACGAGGAAATTTAGGGTAAAGATCCCTACTTTTAAGCTGAGTGCACCATTTGCACTGAACTAGTTTTTCTTGCTATTTCTTTTTTAGAAAGTTCTATACGAAATTTGTTATTTCCCTGTTCTATTGTGCAATAAGCACAATTACAATCATAAACAAATTTATAAGGATTCTTAGGATTAAATCCTTTAGGGATCATACCGATACCTTCAAAATCTTTAATCCCCGCTTCTGTATATCTATTGATTTTTACTGTCTGCTTATCTTCTTCTATAAGCTGAAACCACGCACTACTTCCTATCCCCTTTAACAACTGAGCTCCATCGGGAACACCATCTCCATCAAATTCTTGATACATAGATGCTGGAACACGCTTATCAAAATAGTTGGTCAAATTTTCGCGTAATGCAGTAGAAGCGTATGGTCTAATTATACCATTACTCACTTCATATACATCTGAAGCTGCAGATTTTTCTACATTACCTACCGTACTAGGAGTAAATTTTTTATTATGATTAAGACTTTTTATAATATAGGGATCCTTAGTAGAAGACAGAATAGTTTCTGTGACAAATCGCGCACAATTACTCCCGATGTTACCAAAAGCTCTGTAGGGTACACTTCCTTGATTTTGAAGACTGGAAATATAGTCTAATGCTTTTTCATAATTAATAGCTTCACATAGAGAAGCTACTAGACGACCCGACCCATGAGTTTTATCTGGATGCGCATCTAACCATATTAGAAACTGTTCTAAGTTTTCAACTCCGTCTTTAATAATCTTTGCTTTAAAAGGAATTTCTAATTCTACATCTGTATTCTCACCCCGTACTCTCCCTTTTCCCTCTGGAGTTATATATCGGCCAAAATCATAATATCTGGCTTTTCCTGTTGCATTTTCTATCAATACTAATGCAGCATGACCTGCCTTTATATGTGTGCGGGTCCCCAATCCTACCAAAGGAAGAAGTTTACACATAAGCTCATCAGACATTTTTACAAAAGTGTCTGGAAAAGCAAGTACAATTATTTTTCCGTTATACTTCACACGGTAATCATTTCAAATTCGGTGATATGCACTTCTTCTTTTTGTAAATCATTATATATCATGGTGCAGTCTTCACCTATTTTTTCTACTTGAGTAATACTTACAGTCTTTAACAACCCTCTATCCATACATACATCTACATGCTTATCACCTTCCCCTGCTTTTGAATGAAAGTCATACATATCAGATACTTCTAAGTTTGATGTTTCAGAAAAAGCCGCAAACCATTTACGACGTTTTTCCTTCATGGCTTCAGTATATAACGTAGAAGAAGACCAAATCATTGGCGCATCTGATAATTCTTTAATATGCGCTTCCTTTCCATCCCAGACAAGTTCTGTTGCTTTTAATGTACCACTCCAGTCCACAGCAACAATGGTAAATGGTTCGATTCCGGAATAGTCAAAATTTCTAATTGCCACATCCATATTTGTGGCTCCTAATAATTCTTTTACCACTATTCCACGACTCATTTTATAATGATCTACCCTGATATGGTTTTCAAACCCTCCATTGAGTAAACATATAAGACGGCTCTTTTCAGAAAGTCCTATCCAAGTACCACCAGCAATTGCATCTTTTGGATACAACATTTTTACTCCATTAACATCGTAAAAGTCAGGAACATAAGTAGTTCTCCCAACAGCCTCATCACGATTAGAAGTTAATATAAAATTGTTATTTCCTTTAGGAATGTAACTTACTGTACACATAAATTTTTTAGTCTAAAATAAAACTGTGAACTTACAAAAAATAGTTGAGTCTATCCCTAGCTTTTCCCAGAACCTCTCTCCTTGGAGATTATGACTTATGTTGTATTATGCTTTCGCGAAAGCGTAAAGAAATTCATACCTTTGCACCACAAAAAAACTAAAACATTATACTTATGGGAAAAGGATTTTTTCAAGTACCAATTGCTATAAATGAACCTGTTAAAGGGTATGCCCCAGGTTCTCCAGAACGCGCTGAAGTTGCTGCTGCATATAAAACTATGTTTGCTGCACATACAGAAGTTCCTATGTTTATTAATGGCCAAGAAGTACGTACAGGAAACACACGTACAATGTCACCTCCTCATGATCACAAACATATAGTAGGAGAGTATCATATTGCCGAAAAATCACATATAGAAGATGCAATTTCAGGAGCACTTGAGGCAAGAACAGCATGGGCTGAACTTCCTTGGGAACAACGTGCTGGAATTTTCTTAAAAGCTGCCGAGCTTATTGCGGGTCCTTATAGAGCACGTATTAATGCAGCTACCATGATTGCACAATCTAAAACAGTACATCAAGCCGAAATAGATGCTGCTTGTGAGCTTATCGATTTCTTGCGTTTTAATGTTCAGTTTATGACTGATATTTATAATGAGCAACCAGAATCTACTTCTGATGCATGGAATCGTTTAGAGTACCGTCCTCTAGAAGGGTTTATTTATGCCATTACACCTTTTAACTTTACAGCCATTGCAGCAAATTTACCTGCAAGTTGTGCGTTAATGGGGAATGTTGTGGTATGGAAACCATCGGATAGTCAAATGCTTTCTGCTAAGATTATCTTAGATATTTTCCGTGAAGCGGGGGTTCCTGATGGTGTGATTCAAGTAGTGCATGGAGATCCCGTAATGATTACAGATACGGTATTAGCTAGTCCTGATTTTTCTGGATTACACTTTACAGGATCTACGCATGTATTTAAAGATCTTTGGGCAAAAATTGGAACCAATATTCACAATTATAAAACCTATCCTCGTATTGTTGGAGAAACGGGCGGAAAAGATTTTATAGTAGCACACCCATCTGCTCCTGCAAATCAAGTAGCTACTGCTATTGTACGTGGTGCTTTTGAATTCCAAGGACAAAAATGTAGCGCTGCAAGTCGTGCCTATGTTCCTGCTAGTTTATGGCCTGCTGTAAAAGAACAAGTCATTAAAGATGTAAACTCATTTAAGATAGGATCTCCAGAAGACATGAGCAACTTTATTACTGCTGTGATTCATGAGGGCTCTTTTGATAAATTGGCTTCGTTTATTGACCAAGCAAAAGCAGATGCTGGTGCAGAGATTATCGTAGGTGGTGGTCATGACAAGTCAAAAGGATATTTTATTGAACCTACAGTAATTGTAGCAGAAGATCCAAAATACACGACTATGTGTACAGAGCTTTTTGGCCCCGTTATTACTATATATGTATATGAGGATAAAGATTGGAGTACGACACTTAAACTTGTAGATGAAACCAGTGAATATGCCTTAACGGGTGCTGTACTTTCTAGAGATCGTTATGCAATACAAGAGGCAACAAAGGCTCTTAAAAACGCGGCAGGTAACTTCTACATCAATGATAAACCGACAGGTGCGGTAGTAGGACAACAACCATTTGGAGGTGCTAGAGCATCTGGAACTAATGACAAAGCAGGTTCTGCTTTAAACTTATTACGCTGGGTTAGCCCTCGTATGATTAAAGAAACTTTTGTCACTCCTACAGATTATAGATACCCGTTTTTAGGAGAATAAACTGTTTGACAAAAACTATAGATTTAAAACCACTCAATAAATACCTTGAGTGGTTTTTTTGTAGGTTTTAAACTTAAAGTCAATAATGTGGATATTATAAGCAATAGTGTTTTTTTAAAAAATAGCTTCTGCAATCGCTTTTATATTATCACTTTTTCCCATGGAATAATAATGTAATACTGGAACCCCAGCTTTAATAAGTTCTTTACTTTGCGCTATACTCCACTCTACACCTACCTGGCGTATTGCTTCAGGGGTTTTACACTTAATCACTTCCTTAACCAATGTATCTGGCATACCAACACTAAAACGTTGCGGAATCATATTCAATTGTTTTCGTGTTGCCAGTGGTTTTAATCCAGGTATAATGGGTTTTGTTATACCAGCCTCACGGCATTTTTTTACAAAATCAAAATACTGATGATTGTCAAAAAACATCTGGGTCACTACATAGCATGCCCCAGCTTCGAGTTTTTTCTTTAAGAAATGAATATCACTTTCTATACTTGGAGCTTCGAGATGCTTTTCTGGATATCCCGCAACGCCAATACAAAAATCTGTTTTGGCTGTATTTTGAAGATCTTCATCAAGATAGTTACCGTGATTCAAATCTATAATTTGTTCTACAAGATCCTGTGCATACACATTTCCATTGGTGTTTGCTTTAAAATAAGTCTCACTTTTGACAGCATCGCCACGTAAGGCCATCACATTTTCTATTCCCAGAAAATCCATATCTATCAGGAAATTTTCTGTATCTTCTTTTGTAAAGCCGCCACAAAGGACATGAGGTACAGCATCTACTTTATACCTATTTTGTATAGCAGCGCAAATCCCTACCGTACCTGGGCGTTTACGTACTACCTTTTTTTCAAGCAATCCGTCTGGTCGCTCTTTATAGATATACTCTTCTCGATGATAAGTGACATCAATAAAGGGAGGTTTAAACTCCATTAATGGATCTATATTCTCAAAAATAGTATCTATATTTTGCCCTTTGAGTGGGGGTAAAATTTCAAATGAAAACTCTGTTTTTTTAGCTTCAATAGCCTTAGATATGTGATCTCTTACTTTTGTCATAGTTTATGAATCTTCATTAATATTGGGATTAAGCCATTTTTTTGCTTTCGCGAAAGCAATCCCTTTTCTTTCTGCAAAATCTGCTACTTGATCTTCTTTTATTTTTCCCAATCCAAAATAACGTGCTTCTGGATGCGCAAAATAATAACCACTCACACTGGCTGCTGGCCACATGGCTAGACTATCAGTAAGGGTAACTCCTATACTTTCTTGTACTTGTAATAACTCCCAAATCGTTTCTTTTTCTAAATGATCTGGACACGCTGGGTATCCTGGTGCTGGACGTATTCCTCTATATTTTTCTTTAATTAATTCTTCATTCTTTAAAGCTTCATTACCAGCATACCCCCAATGTATTGTTCGTACTTCTTTATGAAGATATTCGGCAAAAGCCTCTGCTAAACGATCTGCTAAGGCTTTAATCATAATCGCATTATAATCATCTAGCGCCTCTTCAAACTGGGCTGCTTTTTGAGCCGTTCCAAATCCTGTGGTCACACAAAATGCTCCAATATAATCCTGTAAGCCACTTTCTTTGGGAGCAATAAAATCGGCGAGTGCTATATTAGGTTTTCCAGATGCTTTTTTGGATTGTTGACGTAGGGTTCTGAAAATAGTCCCCCTAGCCCCCGAAGGGAGAATTCCCCCTTTGGGGGCTAGGGGGATCTCAATATCATCATCATGAATTGTATTTGCTTCAAAAAGACCAAAAGTAGCTTTGGCGGTAAGCCATTTTTCTCTAAAAATCTGCTGAAGCATTTCTTGTGCATCCCCAAAAAGGGCTGTAGCTTGTTTTCCTACAATTTCATCGGTAAGAATATTTGGATACCTTCCGTGCAAGTCCCAACTTCTAAAAAACGGGGTCCAATCGATATAATCTTCTAGTTTTTGAAGGTCAAAATCTTCGATAACTTGAACGCCTAATTCTTTTGGCTTGACAATATCTTCTGATTTCCAATCGATTGTGTATTTATTGGCTCTTGCTTCATCTATAGTTAGATATTCTTTAATACGCTGGCGTGAGTTAAAGCTTTCGCGAAAGCGTGTATACTCTTCTTTTAATTGATTTTTAAAAGTGGTCTTGGTGTCTTTTTGTAATAAATCACCTACCACTGTCACTGCCCTCGATGCATCATTTACATGCACCACAGTATTTTTATATTCAGGATCTATTTTTACAGCGGTATGCGCTTTACTTGTAGTTGCACCGCCTATTAAAATAGGAATTTCAATATCCTGACGTTGTAGTTCTTTAGCCAGATAGACCATCTCATCTAGAGAGGGAGTAATCAAACCACTTAATCCTATGATATCTACATTATTTTCTAAAGCCGAGGCAATGATTTTTTCTGGAGGTACCATAACTCCTAAATCAATAATCTCATAATTATTACAGGCTAAGACCACAGAGACAATATTTTTTCCAATGTCATGTACATCACCTTTTACGGTAGCCATTAACACACGACCAGCCGATTGGCTTACGCCAGCAGTTCCATTTTTTAGTTTTTCTTCTTCAATAAATGGTAAAAGATAAGCCACTGCTTTTTTCATCACTCTAGCGCTTTTTACCACTTGAGGTAAAAACATTTTTCCACTTCCAAAAAGATCTCCTACGACATTCATTCCTGTCATTAAATGTCCTTCGATAACCTGGATAGGTGCAGTAACTGACAGACGTGCTGCTTCTACATCTTCAATTATATACTTATCAATTCCTTTTACTAAGGCTCTTGTGATTTTACTTTGGATATCTCCTTCTCTCCAAGCTTCTGTTTCTTTTTCTGTCGTTTTTTTCTGGCCAACTGTTTCGGCAAAATCTAATAAACGTTCGGTAGCATCATCGCGCCTATTGAGAATCACATCTTCTACATGTTCTAATAAATCTTTTGGAATATCATCATACACCTCTAACATAGATGGGTTTACAATTCCCATATTCATTCCTGCTTCAATAGCATGATACAAGAACACAGAATGCATGGCTTCCCGCACGGTATTATTTCCGCGAAAGCTAAAAGAAACATTACTTACACCTCCACTGACACTACAATGCGGTAAATTTTTACGTACCCATCGAGTCCCTTCTATAAAATCTATAGCATTGCGTCTATGCTCATCCATTCCTGTTGCTACAGGGAATATATTGAGATCAAATATGATATCTTCTGCAGGAAAATGTACTTCGTTTACCAAAATATCATAGGATCGTTTTGCAATTTCTATACGTCTCTCATAGGTATCGGCTTGTCCTACTTCATCAAATGCCATCACAATTACAGCTGCTCCATATCTTTTGATACGTTTTGCTTGTTGTTTGAATTCCTGTGCTCCTTCTTTAAGACTAATGGAGTTAACGACACATTTCCCTTGCACTACTTGAAGTCCTGCTTCTATAATATCCCATTTAGAGCTATCGATCATAATGGGAACACGTGCAATATCTGGTTCGGCGATGACAAGGTTTAAAAAACGTACCATTGCTTCTTTTCCATCAATAAGACCATCATCCATATTGATATCTATGATCTGCGCACCATTTTCTACCTGTTCCCGCGCAACAGCTAAGGCTTCATCAAATTTTTCTTCTTTTACAAGTCTCAAAAATTTTCTTGACCCCGCCACATTGGTACGTTCACCTACATTTATAAAATTACTTTCTGGTGTAATTATTAGTGGTTCTAGACCTGATAGCTTTAAATATCTTGGAGCTTCTTTTGTCATATTGTTACGGATCTTGGGGTTACTCCTTCTACAATACTTGCAATGGCTTTGATATGTGCTGGGGTGGTCCCACAGCATCCTCCTACGATATTTACTAGATTTTTATCTACATAATTCTTAATCTGAACAGCCATTTCTTCGGGTGTTTCATCATATTCGCCAAAGGCATTAGGTAATCCTGCATTGGGATGCGCAGATATCCCTAGCTGTGTTCTAGAAGCAATGGCTTCTAGATGCGGTTGTAATTGTTTGGCTCCTAATGCGCAATTAAACCCTACAGAAAGTAATGGAATATGCTGAATAGATATTAAAAATGCTTCGGCAGTTTGGCCTGATAATGTTCTTCCAGAAGCATCTGTAATGGTCCCGCTAATCATTACAGAAATATTACTATTACGTTCTTCTTTTACTTCTTCTATAGCAAATAGAGCTGCCTTTGCATTTAAGGTATCAAAGACGGTTTCTACTAATAATATATCTACACCTCCATCTATAAGTGCTTCTACTTGTTGCTTATAGGCAACACGTAATTCATCAAAAGAAATAGCACGATATCCTGGGTCATTGACATCTGGAGACATACTTGCTGTTTTGTTGGTAGGGCCAATACTGCCTGCTACAAAACGTGGTTTATGAGGCTCTTTTAGAGTAAAAGACTGTGCGACTTCTTTGGCAATTTTTGCAGAAGCGTAATTTAATTCATAGACAATGTCTTCCAACTCATAATCTGCCATGGCAATGGTAGTTCCAGAAAACGTATTGGTCTCGACAATATCTGCTCCTGCTTCAAAGTATTTGCGATGTACTTCTGCAATTGCATGGGGCTGTGTAATACTTAACAAGTCATTATTCCCTTTAAGTGGAATATGGAAGTCTTTAAAACGTTCTCCTCTAAAATCTTCTTCAGAAAATTTATAAGCTTGTAACATGGTCCCCATCGCACCATCCAATACGAGAATGCGTTCCTTAAGGGCTTTATATACTGTATTCATTTCTTTTCTAGTCAATCATTATTTGCCTGAACTACTAAAAAGAATTATAAATGCATCCCGTTGAGGGTTACATCTAAAATTATATATCAAGAGAGTATAGGTTTTAAACCTACGTTTATGTTATCTATTCCTAAAACGGATAGAATGTAGCACCTTCTTTCAAGGGAAAGGGTTGCTAAGGTTTCATTGGGTCTAATCCCTCCACCTTTCTTGATAACTTTTTCAATATGTACTGAACTTTTACTATCGCAAATATTGCAATACAAAAACGAATTATCCAAGCATTATTAGATAAATTTTCTAATTATATCTTAAAAAAACAGAAAAACAGAAAAAAAATCTATAATTATTTTAAATCGTAGATTTTTGATGACAAATATCGATCTCCTCTATCACATATTATTGCTACAATAACCCCTTTCTCTATTTGTGCTGCTACCTTTAAAGCTACGGCCACAGAACCTCCACTACTCATTCCTGCAAAAACACCTTCTTCTCTTGCCAATCGTTGCGTCATTGCTGTTGCTTCTTGCTGACTGACTTCTATCACTTGATCTACTTTCTTTCGATCAAATATACTCGGCACATATTCTGGAGACCACTTCCTTATTCCCGGAATTTTAGAACCTTCCGTGGGTTGTCCTCCTACAATTGTAATTTCTGGATTCTTTTCTTTTAGATACGTAGATGTCCCCATAATAGTCCCTGTGGTTCCCATTGCAGATACAAAATGAGTTATTGTACCTTGGGTATCTTTCCATATCTCTGGACCTGTCGTTGCATAATGTGCTTTCCAATTATCATCATTACCAAATTGATTCAACATATAATATCCTTTTTCATCTCGGTATTGATTTGCCACATCCCTAGCTCCTTCGATACCTCTATCTCCTCCTGTAAGTACAATCTCGGCTCCATAAGCAGCCATAGTCTGTACCCGTTCTCCCGTTGCTGTTTCCGGCATTACTAATGTAATTTTTAAATCTAGTACAGATGCTACCATAGCCAATGCAATTCCAGTATTTCCACTAGTAGCTTCAACAAGATGATCTCCTTTTTTTATATCACCGCGTTCAAGTGCCTTTGAAATCATATTAAACGCCGCTCTGTCTTTTACACTTCCCCCAGGATTATTCCCTTCTAACTTTAAAAAAAGCTGTACCCCTTCCTTTTTTAATAACTTTTGTGGAGCGATAAGTGGCGTATTTCCTATTTGCCCCGTTATTGGGTTAACTTGCATATCTATTTCTTATTTTAGTTTTTATAGATCCCTGATGGTTTACAATAGTATTAGGTGGAATAGATTCTGTAATCCAAACATTGGCTCCTATAATACTATTCTTCCCTATCGTAATATCACCTCCTAAGATTGTTGCATTTGCATATATTGTTACATTATCTTCAATCGTAGGATGTCGCTTTACATTTGCCAGTTCTTTACTTACCTGTACACTTCCTAGAGTTACTCCTTGATAAATGGAAACATTATTTTTAATGATAGATGTCTGTCCAATTACAATTCCAGTAGCATGATCAATAAAAAAGGATTCTCCTATCTGTGCTCCTGGGTGAATATCTGTCCCTGTAATTCCATGAGTATACTCACTCATCATACGAGGTAAAATCTGTACCCCCATGTTAAGTAATACATGACTCATTCTATATATAGCTATTGCATAGAAACCTGGGTACGCAAGGTAGATTTCTTTAATACTAGAAGCGGCAGGATCTTTATCAAAAGCGGCTTGAGCGTCTTTCTCTAATTTTTGCTGGATTTTAGGAAATTGCTCTCTAAAAGCATCCCATGTACTATCTGCATCTGTTACTCCCAGATGCGCTAGAATTTCTACAAATTGTTCTTTTATTTTCTGAGATTGATCACTCTTACTATTTGTAATCTCATATAAACTATAAAATAGTTCTTTTGTAAATCCTTCTACTTTACACTTGAGTCGCAAAGGCCAGTTATGTATCATTTTTATATTAATTATAGCAATGTTATACTTCTTGAGCTAATGTTATTTCTAATCCGTGAAGATCTTCTGTTATAGGTATCTGACAACTTAACCTACTATTATCTCGCACATAGAATGCTTCTGAAAGCATGGCATCTTCATCATACTCCTTAGCATTTAATTGATGATCTGATGTGATATAACATTGGCAGGAAGCACACATGGCCATACCTCCACAAACACCTATTGTACCTTCTGGCGCCAATTCATAGGAACGCACTACTTCCATTAAATTCATTGCCATATCTGTAGGTGCCAGTACTTCATGCTGTGCACCTTCCCTATCTGTAATATATATACTTACATCTTGCATATATAGTACTTAGACAATAGCTTTTACAATTGCTTTTGGTGCTTCTTTTTTTGTACCATCAAAACCTTCTACACCTCCCACTGTAGTGTACTTCATCACGTATCTTTTATCTGGAAAAATACGTTTATACGCACTTTGACACATTAAGGTAGCTTCGTGGAAACCGCAGAGAATTAATTTTAATTTCCCTGGATATGTATTGACATCACCTATGGCATATATTCCAGGAATATTGGTTTGATAGTCTAATGTGTTATCTACTTTGATCGCATTTTTTTCTATCTCAAGCCCCCAGTCTCCAATAGGGCCTAATTTTGGCGAAAGCCCAAATAATGGAATAAAATGATCTGTATCTATAATAAACGGATCTTCTCCTTTCTTCTCAATGGCAACTCCTGTTACATGATCTTCTCCAAGAATTCCTTTTACTTCTGCAGGAGTGATTAAGTTAATCTTACCTAGATTTTTTAATTCCTGTACTTTCTCTACAGAATCTAAAGCTCCTCTAAATTCGTTACGTCTATGTACTAAAGTAACCTCTCTAGCTACATCTGCCAAGAAAATACTCCAATCCAATGCCGAATCTCCTCCACCTGCAATAACCACTCTTTTATCACGATATATTTCTGGGTCTTTAATAATATATTCTACCCCTTTATCTTCAAATTTAGAAAGCTCTTCTAATTGTGGTTTACGAGGTTCAAAACTTCCTAACCCACCAGCAATAGCAACGATAGGAGCATGGTGTTTTGTCCCTTTATTTGTAGTGACAATAAAAGACCCATCTTCTAATTTTGTAATGGTTTCTGCTCGTTCTCCTAAGGTAAATGTTGGCTCAAAAGGCTCAATTTGTTTCATTAGATTATCTACTAAATCACCTGCTAATACATCTGGAAAACCAGGGATATCATAGATAGGTTTTTTAGGATAAATCTCTGCACATTGCCCTCCAGGAATAGGCAATGCATCTATAAGGTGGCATTTTAGTTTTAATAGTCCCGCTTCAAAAACAGTAAATAGTCCAGTAGGACCAGCTCCAATTATTAATATATCTGTTGTAATCATTTCTTTTAAGCTTCTTTTTTTTCTATTAATCCTTTTGTAAACTCATTTAAGGTTTCTACTTTTTCTTCAAAATCACCTTTAATCGTTTTTCTATATTCATTTAAATTTTGCACTAAGGCATCTATATTTTCTGGAATAACTTCCTCAAAAAACTGACGTAATCGTTTGGCTGTTGTCGGTGATTTCCCATTCGTAGAAATGGCTACTTTTACATGTCCTTTGGTTACTATCCCTCCCATATAAAAATCACAATACGGCGGATTATCTGCTACATTTACCAATTTATCTTTCCTTCTACAATGGTTGTATACTTTGACATTAACCTTTGGTTTATCTGTGGTAGCGATCACAATATGTTTTCCTTTCAGGAATTTCTTTTTATACTTCCCGTGTAACATTGTTACTTGATGCTCTTTTGCAAGTTTGATCGTTTCTCCTCGATACATTGGGGAAATCATCGTCACTTTTGCATCTGGGCTTGATTTTAATAAGAAACGTAGTTTTTCTTCGGCTACATTACCTCCTCCTACAATAAGCACATGAAGATTCCTTACTTTTAGAAATACAGGATACAAAGTATTACGCTGTTCTCCTATCGGAGCTAATTGAACACTATGCATAACGTAACTGTTTTTGTGTGTACTCTATTTCTTGAATGCTAGCGATACTGGCAGATAAGACACTTCTATTTTCAACTACTTTTCCGATCACAATAATAGCTGGTGATGAAAGTTCTTTTTCTGCAACTATCGTTTCAATAGTTTCAATAGTTCCAAATCCTGTTTTCTCATCATCACGTGTTCCATTTTGAATGATGGCAACTGGTGTTTTTTCTTTACCTGCTTTCGCGAAAGCGGATACAATCTCACCCAATTTACTCATCCCCATCAGGATCGCAACCGTAGCATTAGATTGTGCTGCCAAGGCAATATCTGTAGACATTTTATGAGACTTTGTCGTTCCTGTAATCACCCAAAAACTCTCTGCACTTCCACGCTTAGTTAATGGAATTCCTTGATACGCCGGCACTGCTAATGCAGAGGAAATACCAGGAACCATTGCTGTTTCAATGGCATGTTCATTTACAACATCGAGCTCTTCTGCTCCCCGTCCAAAAATAAAAGGATCACCGCCCTTTAAGCGTACCACATGACCATGACTAAACGCTCTACTAATAATCAATTTATTAATCTGTTCTTGCTGATACGAATAGCACCCTTTACGCTTACCGACAAAGATCTTTTCGGCAGTAGGGGCATAATCTAACAACACAGGATTTACAAGCGCATCATATAACACCACATCTGCCGTCGCTAGTGTTTTAATAGCCTTGAGGGTAATTAAATCAGGATCTCCTGGACCTGCTCCAACTACGGTTAATTTTGCTGTTTTCATTTTTATCTATGATACCAGTTCTGCAACTCGGTATGCTCTTGTTTTTTGCAGAAATTGTGCTGCGTTTTTAATATAACTCGTTGCAAACTCCTGACTTGGAGCATATTCTTGAATCTGATATATCAAATCACTAAAGGAAGTTCCTAATACTATTTTCTCTGTATCTACATACAATTCATCAAACTGTCTCACAATACTTGCTTGGGTATTGGTACGTTGCTTATCTGAAATCAAAATTGCTTTGGCAGCATTTATCAGTGAGCTATAGGCATAATAAATAGCATTAGAGTACACTTTATTTTGCAAAGCCTGTGTTGCGTTTTCGATCTTCTCTTCACACTCTAAAAAGAGTGTCTCAATGAGGTCAATCACTACACCTGCACATTCGCCTACGCCAATTGCTTTTACATATTTTTCTTCTTCTCCCCAATCGATAAAGTCTTCTTGAGTGAGATTATCAACACTAGAAAGATCGGTTAAGAGTTCGTAGAAATACTTTTCTCCTTGTCTAGCATAATACTCTTGAAATGTGTTTCCGTTCCCTTTTACTTCAAAGTCATTTAAAATTCTACGTAGCGCTTCTGGCCCTCTTCTACTAGGTACTTTTACTACTTTATCTGCAAATACCCCTTGTCCATTTCCATTATTCCCTCCTCCTAATAATACTTGTAGAGCTGGTGCTGTCAGTTTATCTTTTGTACGCACGGACATTCCTTGAAAGCCAATATTTGCCATATTGTGTTGCCCACACGCATTCATACATCCGCTTATTTTGATGACTAAATCTTGATCTTCTAAATACTGTGGATATTCTGTTTTTAATATACGTTCTAATTCTTCGGCAATTCCTGTACTGCTAGCAATCCCCAAATTACAGGTATCTGTCCCCGGACATGCCGTAATGTCTACTGCTTTATTGTATCCTACTTCCGTAAATCCAAGTTTCTTTAATTCTTGATAAAAGAAAGGTAGTAGTGCTACTTTCACATAAGGAATCATTATGTTTTGACGTAAGGTCAATCGTACTTCACTAGCAGCGTATTGATCTACTAAATCTGCTAGTAATCTAGCTTTATCTGTATAAAAATCCCCTAAAAGCACTTTAATACCTATTGCTACAAACCCTTCTTGTTTCTGAGGAATGATATTAGTTTCCTTCCATAATTCAAATGCTTTTTGATCGTCTATTTGTACTTCAGGAATGGTTGTAATTTCTACAGGAACTGTTGGAGGATAGGAAGTCACATCAATAGGTATTGTATGTTGTGATAATGCTTTTTGCTCTGCTTCGACAAGCTCTTTAAATGCTTCAAGTCCGATATCTTTTACTAGGAATTTTAATCGTGCTTTTGCTCTACTTCTACGTTCTCCATGGCGATCAAATACGCGTATCACACTTTCCATTAATGGAATGATCTTATCTGAAGGCAAGAAATCATAAAGCACATCTGCATGTCTAGGCTGAGATCCTAGTCCACCAGCAAGCATTACTTTAAATCCGCGTACTCCATTTTCTATTTTGGCAATAAAGCCAAGATCATGCATATAGGATAATCCAGTATCGCGATCTGATGAAGAAAAGGAGACTTTAAACTTACGCCCTAACTCTTGACCAATTGGGTTTCTCAAGAAGAATTTAAAAACTGCATCTGCATATGGAGATACATTAAAAGGTTCTTCTGGATCTATTCCTGCAAGTTCTGAAGCGGTTACATTACGTACTGCATTACCACAGGCCTCTCTTA
Source organism: uncultured Dokdonia sp. (assembly GCA_947503305.1). GTDB lineage: Bacteria > Bacteroidota > Bacteroidia > Flavobacteriales > Flavobacteriaceae > Dokdonia. The sequence goes on along the minus strand of CANNDF010000001.1, from coordinate 1,115,369 downwards.
AGGTGATATCATCTTTTTCCAATTTCGCCCATAATTCTGGAGTACGGTCTAAATCGACATAATGAATTTGAATATCTTGACGCGTCGTAATATGTAAACGTCCTCTTGAATATTCATCAGATACTTCACTAATTCTATGTAACTGTGCACTTGATACTTTTCCATAAGGCAATTTAATACGTATCATCTGTACGCCTGGCTGGCGTTGTCCATATACACCTCTCGCTAAACGAAGACTTCTAAAACGTTCTTCGTCTATTTTTCCATTATGAAAAAGTTCGATCTTATCTGCCAGCTCGATAATATCCTTTTCAACAATAGGGTTTTCTATTTCTGTTCTAAAACTTTGCATTCTTTTTCTTTTTTATAGCGCCTTCTTTCCCAAAAGACATCACTGCTTCTCATAGCATTTATGAAGCATCTTATCAATATATTATTCTATAAAACCTACACCAGCTGTCGTATTTGTGTGAGCATCAATCAAAATGAAAGATCCTGAAATTCTATTCTGAGTATACGAATCATATGCAAGAGGTCTACTCATGAGAATATTTACTTTTCCTACTTCATTCAATTTTAAAGAGTGTGCTGTCACATCTTCTCCTGAAAAATCAGTATGTATCACTCCTGACACTTCTTTTATTTTTGCCAAAATTCGATTACTCCCGCTTTGTAAAAAGTATTGTGTCCCAGCTTGCAATTCTTTTGTATCCATCCAGCAAACTTTGGCTTCTAGTTGTTTTCCTATATGAGGCCTTTCGGCATTTTTGACAATCATGTCTCCTCTACTAATGTTTATATCATCTTCCAGCGTAATCGTACATGAACTGCCTCTTCCTGCTTTATCAAACTTTTGATCAAAAAAGTAAATTTCTTTTATACGTGAGTTCGTTAATGAAGGAAGGATGGTTACCTCATCACCTACTTCAAGATCATCCCCATAAATTTTTCCGGCATACCCTCTAAAATCATGGAAATCAGTTTTTTTAGGGCGTATAACCATCTGTACTGGAAAACGCATTTGTGATTGCTCATATACATCTTGTGCTTCCAGATTTTCTAAGTGATCTAAAATGGTATTTCCTTCATACCAAGGCATATTTTCAGAGGGAGTGACTACATTATCTCCAAGTAATGCACTTACGGGAATAAAGGTGATGTTTTGTTCTTTATAATCACTTTCTGCAATCATCTTTTGAAAATCATCCTTGATTTCTTCATATACAGATGCTGAAAAGTCAACTAAATCCATCTTATTAACTGCAACAATAATGTCTTTGACACGAAGTAAATTATTGATAAAAAAATGACGATACGTTTGCTCAATAACACCTTTACGAGCATCTACAAGAATAATAGAGGCTTGTGACGTAGACGCGCCAGTTACCATATTACGAGTATATTCTATATGTCCAGGTGTATCTGCAACGATATAGCTTTTCGTTTTTGAAGAAAAATAAATATGAGCGACATCAATAGTGATTCCTTGCTCTCTTTCGGCAATAAGCCCATCTGTCGCTAGCGAGAAATCTAGATAATCAAATCCATTTGCCTTACTCTTTTCTTCTATCGCTTCTAGCTTATCTGTTGTTAATGATTGTGTGTCATATAGAATCCTCCCTATCAAGGTACTTTTCCCATCATCTACACTTCCTGCGGTTGCTATTTTTAATACTTCCATGGCTTCCCACCTAACCTCCCAAAGGGAGGAATTTTCACTCCTGTGGTTTAGAGCTGTTTTTAATTAGTACTCTTTTATTCTTTATACGCTTTCGCGAAAGCTTATATCATCATCTTATATTCCCCTTTGGGGTTAGGGGATTTAGAAATACCCTTGTTGTTTACGCTTTTCCATTGCTGCTTCAGATCGTTTATCATCTATTCGAGCGCCCCTTTCAGAAATTGTAGAGGCCCTTATCTCATCTACTACTTTTTCTAATGTTGTCGCATCAGAGAGTACCGCTGCGGTACAAGACATATCTCCTACGGTTCTGAAGCGCACCAAACGTTCTTCTACCACTTCATCTTCTTCTCTATAGACAACCTCAGCTGAAGACCAGATCATACCATCACGTATAAAAGTCTCACGTTTATGCGCAAAATAAATAGAGGGTATTTCTATTTTTTCTTTTGCGATATAACTCCAAACATCGAGTTCTGTCCAATTACTTATAGGAAATACACGTACATTTTGACCCAAACTTATTCTTCCGTTTAAATGATCAAAAAGTTCTGGACGTTGGTTTTTTTCATCCCATTGTCCAAAATCGTCGCGTACGGAAAAAATACGCTCTTTTGCCCTTGCCTTTTCTTCATCTCGACGAGCTCCCCCAATAGCAGCATCAAATTTGAATTCTTCTAATGCATCAAGGAGTGTTGTGGTTTGTAAACTATTACGACTTGCATATTTTCCTTTTTCTTCTATTACCTTGCCTTGATCGATACTATCTTGTACATAACGTACGATAAGCTCTACTCCTAGTTCTTTTACAAGTTTGTCTCTAAATGCAATCGTCTCAGGAAAATTATGCCCTGTATCTACATGCAATAATGGAAACGGAATTTTTCCGGGATAAAATGCTTTTTGAGCAAGACGTACGAGTGTAATAGAATCTTTTCCACCAGAAAAAAGCAATACTGGTTTTTCAAATTGTGCTACTACTTCTCTAAATATATAAATAGCCTCACTCTCTAATGGATTTATGGCTAACCTTGTTGTTTGGTTTAGAACTGTATTTGTTTCTATAGTCTCAATCATTTTTGTATGATTATTTATTTTCTTTTTATTCGTATTTAATCGCTATGTAATCCACACTCACGATGCTCTAAAACTTTGGTAGGGTCTATATAATTAAACTCATTAGGTAACGCATTTTCTTCTAGATATACATCAAGTTCTGTATCGCTGTAGTAATAAAAAGGGCTTACTTTGAGCAACCCGTTTTTATCTTGACTTATAATATCTAATGAATCTCTATGAATGGTTTGTCCTTTCCTTAAGTTAGTAAACCATACATCAGGTTGTAATTCTTTTAAAGCTCTTTTAAAGGGTTCTAACTTTACCTGTTCTGTAAATACAGCATGAGCAGGGTCATCTACACTAGGAATCCCTATCGTTACTGCACGATGAGCCACCGTTTGCTTAGGAACATATAACTGTACATTTAACTGTAGCTTTTCTATTAATAATTCCGCATGTTTATATGTAGCTGCTGTATTATACCCAGAATCACACCATACAACAGGAATTGTAGCACTCGCATTTACACACGTATACAAAATAGCCGCTTCATAGGGTCTAAAATTTGTAGTTACAATAGGGTTTTTACCATAGGATATAGCCCATTTACAAATCTCTAGCGGTGTTTTATCTCGCAATTCTGTATTTATCTTTATTAGTTCTTCTTGTGTCATCAGATTATTATTTTATATACATTTATTTACCCCATCCTATATAGTTCCAGATACGTTCATGAAAAAAATACAGAATCATTTTTGTCACAAAGTCAATAGATGCTATAGAGGTCGCTACTCCTATTTTTCCTGTAAATACATACGAGACAATAAGCGTATCTAATGTTCCTATGAATCTCCAGCTTAATGCTTTTACAATACTTCGGATAGGTTTTTCAGAAGACTTTACCTCTTTATATGAAGCCTCTTTTGCATTACTTTTTGTGAGTATAAGTTGGTCTAAAATCATAATTTATTTTAAAAACCTATAATCCTATAGGATTAGTAGGATAATAGAATTGTAAATTTAAAAATTATCATCATATAGCGATCTTAAAATTTGTGTTTTTTATGTTAAGATTTAAATTTTAACTATAATTCACATAAGGAAGTTTCTATATCTTTAATAATATCTTCTATATGTTCTAGTCCTACTGAAATACGAATGAGTCCATCTGTTATCCCTACATCTCTTCGTTCTTTTACACTCAGTTTTCCATGGGTCGTACTTGCAGGATGACTTACAATAGTCCGCGTATCTCCTAAGTTTGCTGTAAGTGAGCACATTTCAATTCTATTTAGGAAATGTATACCACTTTGTAATCCTCCTTTTACTTCTATTGTTACTATATTACCTCCTAGTTTCATCTGTTTTTTTGCCAGTTCATACTGTGGATGTGACGTAAGGAATGGATATCTCACCTTTATAACTTTAGGGTGTTTTTCTAGCCACTTTGCAAGCGCCAATGCATTCTTGCTATGTCTTTCTACGCGTACAGCGAGTGTTTCTATACTTTTTGAAATGGTCCATGCATTAAATGGAGATAGTGCAGGCCCTGTTATTCTTGCAAACCGATAAATTGTATCTATTAAATCTGCTTTTCCTACTGTTATACCCCCCATCACACGACCTTGACCATCTAAAAGTTTTGTTGCTGAGTGTATTACAAGGTCTGCCCCATATTTTATTGGTTGTTGTAAATAAGGTGTTGCAAAGCAGTTATCTACTATAAAAATAAGGTTATGCTTTCGCGAAAAATCTCCTAGAAAAGCTAATGGCGCAATATCTGTAGCAGGGTTTGTAGGCGATTCTACATAAAGAATTTTTGTTTCAGGCTTTATAAGTGCCTCAATAGTATCTGGTTGTGTGACATCAAAATAACTATGGCTTATCTGCCATTTCGGAAAGTATTTTGTAAATAATGTGTGTGTATTTCCAAAAATTGATCGTGCAGAAAGCACATGGTCTCCACTATCAAGTAACGCTGCAAATGTGCTAAAAATAGCAGACATCCCTGTAGCAAATACATGTCCCGCTGTTGCTCCTTCTAACAAACACATCTTATCGACTAATTCTTGCGTATTTGGATTTGTATATCTACTATATATAGTACGCGTTTTTTCTTCGGCAAAAGAAGCTCTCATTTCTTCGGCATCTTCAAAAATAAAACTCGATGTCAAATACATCGGAGTCGAATGCTCTTGAAAATGCGACCGCTCAGATTGCGTTCGAATAGCCTGTGTCTCTATATTTTTATATATCATGCTATTTTATGATGTAGTATTTTCTTTTAATTAAGATGTTGTGACACTTTTAATATATCACTTAATACACCTCTGGCTGTTACTGCCTTTCCTGCTCCTGCTCCTTGAATAACAATAGGTTGTTCTCCGTAGGAATCTGTATAAATCTCAAAAACAGCGTCTGCTCCTCGGGTTTGACCTAAGGCTGTTTCTTTTGATTCTTGTATAAGTTTGACTTCTAACTTTTTACTTTTTATATCTAACTCTCCTATATGCCTAAGCACTTCATTGTCACGCAATTTTTGCTTGTTTTCTGTAAAAATGGAATCTAATACTTTAATGCTATTTCTAAATTCTGGTAAGGTCGTTTTTCCATTTAATTCTGAAGGGACTAAGGATTGTACTTCCACATCTTCAAACTCTAATGTTAAACCAAGCTCTCGTCCTAAAATCAATAACTTTCTTGCAACATCGTTTCCAGAAAGATCTTCTCGGGCATCTGGCTCTGTCAACCCAAGTGCATCTGCTTCTAACAAGACTTCTGAAAATTCTTTATTCTCTTTAGAAAATGTATTAAATAAATAGCTTAAAGATCCCGAAAAAACGCCTCTTATTTTTTGAATTTCTTCTCCGCTTTGGTAGAGGCTTTTAATGGTATCAATGATTGGTAATCCTGCACCTACATTAGTTTCATATAAAAATTGTTTATTATTATTTTTAAGAGCTTTGCGAACTTTCTGATAAAATTCATACGACAATGTATTTGCAATTTTATTTGCTGTTACAATATGAAATCCATTTTCAATTAATGGAATATAATTAGTAACAAAATCGTTACTTGCTGTAACATCAACAGCAATTAAGTTGTTATAGTTATTTGTAGTTACATGAGCTATAATATCTTTCAAGCTATAAGGATACGATGCTGTTTTAAAATCAGATCGCCATGTGGTAGCAATAGATTCATTTGAAAAAAAAACATGCTTTGAATTTGCAATGGCAAAGACATTAATACGTGTAGAGGATTGTTTTTTATTAAAACGTATCACTTGGTTTATAAGTGTACTACCTACATTACCGATTCCGAAAATGACAATATTTATTATTGATGACATATTATTTTTGAAAAAATAGGTTTAATACTTTGTGCTAGTTGATTGTATTCAATTAAAAATGCATCGTGACCATGTATAGACATTATCTCATGGTACGTTGCTTGAACTCCCGCTTCTAGTAATAATTGATATGTTTCTTTTATAGGATTTGCTAGAAAAAGTCCATCACTATCTATAGCAACAAGATGTACTTTACTTCCTATGGTTTTAAACACTTCCTGGATAGTTCCTCTTCCTCTTGTAATATCTGCTTGTCCTAGAAGATGATTCATTAATTTGTATGATGATAGCTCAAAACGTTCTTTAAGACGCTTACCATGATGTAGTAACCAACTTTCTATATTATACATTCCAAGAGCTTCATTCTTTGTACGTTCAAATTTTTCTTTAAATGAAGCTGCTGTACGATAGAAGGACATTGCATGCATACGAGCATCTTCTATAGGGAAAGATGAATGATTGAGAATACTATCTTGAATTTTACATTGAGCAATTACCCAATCTGTCGCTTTCCAATCTGTCGCCACAGGGATTAAATGCTCTATCAAATGAGGATGTAATGCTGCAAGCTCCCAAGCTATTTGCCCTCCTAAAGATCCCCCTATACACGCATAAATATTATGAATATCTAAATATTTAATTATGTTATATTGCAATATAGCAATATCTCTAATATGGAATTCTTTATATTCTAAGATGAGATTATATGGGTGTCCGTCATATCCATTCCCAGGAATATCAATAGCAAGCACTGTTACTATGGTTGTATCTATTACTTTATCTATTCCTATGAGATCTCGCCACCACCCATGTTCACCACATACTTCTGAATTTCCAGTTAAGGCATGATTTACTAATACTACAGGAGCATCTCCTAAAGGCTGACCAAACAATTGATACGTGATTTGAAGATCACATACATGCCCGCTTTGAGTGACAAAATTTGATATGTTACGACTTTTTAGCATATTGTAATTGGGTAAAAACTCTTACACATTCTGTAAAAAATAAATGGCAAAAGCTTTTACCCGAGAATTAACCAACTTAATTAATAATTATACAAGAACATTTTTATCAACTTTAGAAAATGCATGTTCTAAATCAGTTTTTAGGTCTTCTATATTTTCAAGGCCTACGGATAGTCGAATCAAATCTTGTGTAACTCCAGTAGCAATTTGTTCCTCATCATTAAGCTGTTGATGAGTAGTACTTGCAGGATGGATAATTAAAGATTTTGTATCTCCTATGTTTGCTAATAATGAGAAAACTTTGGTTTCATTGGCAATTGTTTTGGCACTTTCAAAACCTCCTTTTACACCAAAAGTTACAATACCACTTTGCCCTTTAGGTAAATATTTTTGTGCAAGATTTTTATAGTCACTCGTATCTAATCCAGGATAATTAACCCATGCTACTTCATCCTTTTCTTGCAACCATGTAGCTAATGCCAATGCATTTTCTGAATGTTTTTGAATTCTCAATTCTAATGTTTCCAGCCCCTGAATAATTTGGAATGCATTAAATGGGCTCAATGCAGCTCCATGATCTCGCAATCCTTCTATCCGAACCTTTGCAATAAATGCCGCCTCGGCAAGTGCTTCATGGTATACTAAACCATGATATCCTGGCGATGGTTCTGTAAATTCTGGAAATTTACCATTTGACCAATCAAAGGTTCCTGCATCTATAATAACACCTCCAAGAGCAGTTCCATTTCCATTGATATACTTTGTCAAAGAATGGATAACAATATCTGCCCCATATTGTATTGGGTTTAATAATGCAGGAGTTGCCACTGTATTATCAACAATTAAAGGGACTTTATGTGCTTTGGCAAAAGTGGAAATCTCTTGAATATCCAACACATCCAACTTAGGGTTCCCTAATGACTCTATAAAGAAAGCTCTTGTATTTTCTTGTGTTGCTTTTTCAAAATTAGAAGGATCAGAAGGATCTACAAAAGTTGTAGTAATTCCAAATCGAGGTAGGGTTACACTTAACAAATTATAGGTCCCTCCATATAAACTATTTGAAGCTACTATATGATCTCCCGTTCTTAATAACGTGAGAAGTGTAGTATTAATAGCTGCTGTTCCTGATGCCGTTACCACTGAGGCTAATCCTCCTTCTAAAGCTGTAAGGCGCTGCTCTAAGATATCGTTTGTAGGGTTATTAATACGAGTATAAATATACCCGGTTTCAGATAGGTTAAACAGATTTGCCGCATGATCGGCGTCATTAAACACATAGGCAGTGCTTTGATATATAGGAACCGCTCTGGTTCCTCCTGCTTGTGTAGTGTCATGTCCTGCGTGCAACGCGTTTGTTGCAAATTTTGATGTACTCATTTTTCTCTTTTTTTGAGTTTAACAATTAGATTAAAAACAAAAGCCAAACACCTCGATAATAGAGGCACCTAACAGAAAAATATTATTAAGAAAAGTCACAATAGTAAACCAATGGCTTACCTGTTGTTATCTATCCGTTGTATTGGAAATGATCAATTACATCGGTAGAAGGTAGCACCTTCTTTCTAAGTGAAAGGGTTGCTAAGGCGTCATAGGGTCTAATCCCTCAGCCTTTCTTGATAACATTTCATTAAGTTTTTGAACTTCGTGAGTACAAATATTGCAATAGAAATTTTTAGTATGCAAGTTTTTATAGATTAATTTTCTGTTAAATTACAAATAATCATTTTTTTTGGATTTTTTTTCTATTAAAATCAATAATTGTAATTTATTTTAAATTATTACTATTATAGTCCTTCTATTTTATGTTTAGGTTTCATCGTTAAGACATTCCTAATACTGTGGCTATATTAAAAAGTTTATCTACATTTGTCGCTTTATTTTGAGGATAGATTTGACCGCTTGCAACCTCTAAAAAAAATGCCTAAAATTCGTAGAATTGAAACTTCAATCTCGATGTAATTTTTTGAAGGTACTTTCGTCAAATCCATTCTTTCTAACAATTAAACTAAAAAATACATGGCGTATTTATTTACTTCAGAAAGTGTATCTGAAGGACATCCAGATAAAGTAGCAGATCAAATAAGTGACGCACTCATTGACAATTTTCTTGCTTTTGATCCAGAATCAAAAGTGGCATGTGAAACTCTTGTCACTACCGGACAGGTAGTACTCGCGGGAGAAGTAAAAAGTAGCACCTACTTAGATGTTCAGAAAATTGCAAGAAAAACGATTAATAAAATTGGGTATACCAAAGGCGAGTATATGTTTGATGGAAATTCATGTGGGGTACTATCTGCCATCCATGAACAGTCTGATGATATCAATCGAGGTGTAGATCGAGATAGTAAAGAAGAACAAGGCGCAGGAGATCAAGGAATGATGTTTGGGTATGCGACTAAAGAAACTGAAAATCTAATGCCGCTAGCCTTAGATCTTTCTCATAAAATTCTAATAGAACTTGCTGCCTTACGTCGTGAAGGAAAAGAAATTACTTATTTACGACCTGATTCAAAAAGTCAAGTGACAATAGAATACAGCGATGATAATATTCCTCAACGTATAGACGCCATTGTTGTATCTACACAGCATGATGATTTTGATGAAGATGAAAAAATGTTGGCAAAAATTCGCAAGGATATTGTAACTATTTTAATACCAAGATTGGTTGCAAAATTACCGTCAAATGTTGCTGCATTATTTAATGATGATATCAAATACCATATTAACCCAACGGGTAAGTTTGTGATAGGAGGGCCTCATGGAGATACGGGTCTTACGGGGCGTAAAATTATCGTAGACACGTATGGAGGAAAGGGTGCTCACGGTGGTGGTGCTTTCTCAGGAAAAGATCCGAGTAAAGTAGATAGAAGTGCTGCATATGCCACACGACATATCGCAAAAAACCTTGTGGCAGCTGGAGTAGCCGATGAGATTCTTGTTCAAGTATCTTATGCTATTGGAGTTGTAGAGCCTATGGGAATTTTTGTAGATACCTATGGGACATCAAACTTAAATATGACTGATGGTGAAATTGCTCAGAAAGTCACTGAAATTTTTGACATGCGCCCTGCTGCTATCGAATCTCGTTTAAAATTGAGATCCCCTATGTATAGTGAAACTGCTGCATATGGGCATATGGGTCGTAAAAATGAAACGATCACTAAAACATTTGAACGTATTGATGGAAGTACAAAAGAGGTAGAAGTAGAGTTATTTACCTGGGAAAAACTTGATTATGTAGACAAAGTTAAAACTGCTTTTGGATTCTAGAACAATCTTTATAAGATAAATTAAAAGCGCCAGATATTAATATCTGGCGCTTTTAATTTATAGCAATTGTTTCTGTAATTTTTTCTTAAAAAATCGATCCATAAAAAATTGAATTACAAAAATGAATATAAAAATAAATCGGGCTATCTCTAGAAAAATAAATGATGTAATTGCCGCAAGCAACCAAATAACCAATCCATTAATCCCACGCCATTTATACCAATCATAATATAACTTTGTAAAACCTGTTTTTTCTTGCTCACTTTTATATACATAACGGATCATGAGAAGATTAAAAAATCCTATAACTGAAATATTAAGACTATAAAAAACAAAGGGATCTCTAAGGCCAAACCCTCCTACATAAAAGGCTGTAGAGAATGGTAATAACACCACAAATAGCAATAGAAAAATATTTAACCACAATAATTTTCCGTCTACATTTGATACGTACTTCATAAGACGTAAATGGGCTACCCAATACAAGGCACTTACGAGAAAACTTACCAAAAGTCCTATAAAATCTGGTATCCTATATGACAACGATACCCAGGCACCCCGAGTGTTTAGTTCTTTGGCAGATGGAACTGCAACTTCTAAAACCAGAAGCGTCATTGCTATTGAAAATACAGCATCACTAAAGTTAATGACTCGATTCTTATCATAGGTAATACTATGGCCCTCCATGCAGATTGATTTTAAGCAAAAAGATATGGCTTTGTTTTTGATAATACAATCAAAATTAAAATCACGTACTCATGAAAACAGATCGCTACACTAAAACTATTCTTACCATCATCGCAGTGTGCTTATGCATTGTTGTATTAAAAGACATTGAATTATTTCCTAAAGCACATGCAGGAGACCCAGCAACTACAACTCCTTTTTCTACTAATTATGGACTTGTTCCTTTAAACAAAGATGGATCTATTACTGTAAAACTTTCTAGTACAGAACAACTGGATGTTAATATTAAAAATATAGACACCTATGATGAGCTAAGAGTGGATCTACGCAATATTAATACAGATGATGAGCTAGATATCAATATAGATGAAATAGGTGGAGGATGGATAAATAATGGTGGTCCTATAAAAGTAAAGATTCAGCAATAGTTTAATTATCTAATAATCGTCTATGGTAATTTACCTGCCCTAAATGATAGCTGAGATGAGCAGAAAGATGGAGTAAGAAAAATTCATAGGTCATTTTTTCTTTAAATACCTTTATAGGATATTCAGAAGCAAGAAGTTCTTCATCTACTTTTTCTAAAGACTGAAGGACTACATCGATTGTGTTTTCTATTTTACGAAGTAAATCCTCTCTGGAGACGCCTTTACCAGAAAATTCAAACGTGCGATCACGTACATATCCGGTTTTTCCTATTTGCGCTCCTATAAACGCATTGAGATTTCCAATTAAGTGTAAGCATAAATTGCCCCCTGAGTTTACAATTTCCCCGTCTATACGCCAGAGATTTTCTTCTTTAGTATAGCTGTAAATTTCACTTTTAAGTTTCTCAAGATCCCTTTTATACAATTGTTGGAGTGTCTGTGTAAGCATATTATTTACTATATGAGTCCTACGAATATAGTGGTTTTGAGAGAATACGCTTTCGCGAAAGCATATACTTACAAATTATATTTTACCGTAAAGATAACATAGCGTGGCTGCACAAAATACTCTGTATTTGAGATACTAATATCATTGACACTATTATTACTGATCACGTCTACATCCAAAAGATTGGTCGCCTGTACTCTAAACTCCCATTGACTGTCTGGTTTTTGATAGTAAAGATTTGCCTCTAAAAATTGATAGGTATTACTTAAGTCTGTACTGTCATCATTATCATCATAATCGTAATAACTCCAATCTGCGGCAAATGTAAATCCTTTTAAAAAATTTACTTCAAAATTTGCAAAAGGCCTATTGGTCAAAAATGTACGATCTGTAATACCATTATCCGATCGTGTGCTTGTAAAGTTATACCCTATTTCAAAATTAGGAGCTTCTTTGAAATTGGTTTCTAAGCTTGTCTGATAATTTTGTGTGAAGTTTTTTGTGTTACGATCTTCACCATTGATTATATTATTGAGATCACTCCATGATACATTTCCTCTTACATTCCATTTTAATTTTTTAAAGGTTTTAGAAAAACGTGCATTCCCTCCAAAAGTCTCATCGACAAAATTAGTATTATTTATAGGGGAAGATATTTGATCAATACCCTGAAATTCTCCTGCGGTTTTTACCGGATCTATACGTCTACTATAATTGACTCCTCCAAAAAGGCTTGTAAAATTAAACATACTAAAACTAAAGTAATTCAAACTTATGTTGTGAAAAATAGCATTTTCTAAATTACGATTTCCTCTAAAAAGACGATTAAAATTATTGAACACCAACCCTTCTGCATAATTGGTAACATCAGTATACTCTGCTGTCATTTGGTAATTAAATCGTAAACTTTTGCTTTGTCCAAATTGTGCAATAGCAAATAGATCGGGTAAAAGCAAAAACTGATTATCTTCTGTAATGCTTCCGACTTGATCACTTTTTAAACCATAACGATGTAATGTAACTCCTGGAGTGAATGTATAAATTCCTGTTTTGAATTTATAATGTACGCCTAAAAACCAATCACTGAAATTAAATTGCACATCATTCTCTAAAGAAGATACCGTCCCATCTTCTGCGTCAGGTAATGACGTGACTAAATCATTACGATCATTCCCTTCTAATAATTGGAAAATACTTGAGTTAAAATCTTGTCTGCTTTGAGTAGTTCCTAAAGTAAGGTTGATATTACTTTTCTTATTGATCACATAATAATAATCTATTTTTGCATCTAGTTTATTGGTCCGAATATTTTTGTTTTGATTGATATCAAAAAGATCTTGCCCCTCTTCTGTAAGAGGAAGTACAGATTGAAAAGGCTGTTCACTTACTAATGCATTATAGAAAGGATCTTCTTCTTGAAATAAGTGTTGTACTGTCCCTGCAAAAATATTTTTTTCATTGAGCGTGTAATATGCGTTAAGGTTTTGATTAATAGAAAACGGGCTATTTTCCTTAGTTTGATCTACGTTATCTATACTTTCAATAAGAGTTCCATCTGGTGCTGTAAATTGCTCTTCAGAAAGGCCGTCAGAAAATTCTGTTTGCTTTGAGAGTTTTGCAAGTATATCATAATCTACCTGAAGGTTTACACTAGGTTTATGTACTGCGCTCAACTTTAGCATTCCTAATTGATTACGTTGATCACTCACCTCATTAAACTGTTGTGATACCCCTTGGTTGATAAATGTATTTAATGAGTTATTTACAAAATTTGTTCGTCCGTCATTAAGGATTGTAAACCCACTTACATCCCAGGTTTTAGATGGACTATAGGTAAAGTTAGCCCCTATAAAATCAGATTCTATTTCATTTGCTCTATCATTTTGAGTAACTAAAAACCCAAGACCTCCATCTGATATATTAAAAGAGGTCCCTCCTCGCCTATTAAAACCTCTGAAACCTCCTGTAAAATTGAAATAATCTCTGAATGTAAATGGAACCTCCCCTGTATTATTAAAGTTACCTATAATATTAACACTCCCTTTGGGGCTGTAATAAAACAACTTAGGTTTTGCAGTATATCGCAGTTCACCATCTCCTTCTCCAAGACCCGCGGTAATATCACCAAACCAAAAATTCTTCTTTCCTTCTTTTAACTTAAGGTTGATCGCTATGTTATCTTGATCGTTTCCTAAGCCTCTCATTTGAGATACCTCATTATAGTTTTTGAGTACTTCTACTTTTTTAAGTGCATCTGCAGGGATGTTTTTGGTAGCTAGTTTACTATCACCATCAAAAAAATCCTTCCCTTCTATCATTACTTTGGATACTGTTTGTCCTTCGACTTCTATTTCTCCATCATCTGTAACTTCTATGCCTGGTAATTTTTTAAGGACATCTCCTAATTTCTTTTCATTCCCATTAGTAAAGCTATCTGTATTGTAGACAATCGTATCGCCTTTTACCGTGACAGGAATTTCATAGACCAGTTCTACATTATCCAGTTGATTTGGATCTGCTAGTAACACAAAATCCTTAGAAGCATCTGCTGCATTTTCGGGAACAATATATTCTTCTATAACTGATTTTAACCCGAGATAGCTTACTTTAAGCTCATAGGTAGTGCTCACTGGTAATTCTAACTTATATCTTCCTTGTGCATCTGTAATACCATAGGATTCCAGTGTGCCTTCTGCCTTATTGGTCGCTATAATATTTGCAAGTTCCAGCGGCCCTCCTATACTGTCTTTTACAGTTCCTCTAAGTTCTATACTTTGGGCAAAGAGACCCAGGGGCATTACAAATAGTAATACCAAAATTGTAGTTTTTAGACTCATTTTGATTTTTGATTCGTTATGTTAGCAATCTGCTATTACGCTTTCGCGAAAGCATGTACAAAACTAGTTTATCCTCCTATTCGAAATCCTCTTCCGTTACCACCTCTTCTATTTCCTCCCCCGTAACGTTCCATCATTTCTTTTCCTTTTTCTTCGACTATGTTTGCATATTCTTCTCGAGTCACTTCTTTCCCTTTTGAAGGTATCTCGATGGTTATTTCTTCTTTAGGATTCAATACTACCTTTGTACATAGCATGGTTGTATTTCTTGTATTAAGTTCTAGAATTAATCCTGGTAATCCTCCAAATTCATCTGGCCCGTGACTCGCAGGGATCATAGGAGTATACCATGCAGTAATGGTTTCTGTTTTAGGTTGTTCTACAGCTATTTTATCTTCTGTACTTGCTGTATCAGAAGAGTCAGTTTTCTTTTCTCTCTCCTTTTGAGTATTTCTAAATCTTCTCCCCATACGACTCCATATATTTTGTTCAATATTACGAGTAGCTACTGCCTTAAATACTGGATATTGACCAATCATTTTACTCTCTTTTACCAATTCCCATTCTAGGTTATTTATAGTGTCTTTAACCAGAAAGGTTTTCCCCATCATATTATTTTCTCTTGAATACGCGTTGTCTGCAATATTTTTATAAATACCGCCTTGCGTAAAACCACCTCCCCAACGACCACCACCTTGTCCAGGGGCACTGAGTTTTTCTTCTTCTTTATAATAAGACTCATTTTTAGTAAAGCTCAACGTATACTCTTTTTCTAGGAAATTTTTCATACGTTCTTTCCATCGTTGTTTTTGTTGCTCGCTTACTTCTCTACCTCCAAAACGCGACATATCTATTGTTGTCTTAGTCTGGTAGGTTACTACTCCTTTAATATCCTGTGCATAGGTATTAAGTGCTAGTAAGGCTATTGCTACGATAGTAACACTTTTAGAAACTTTAGAAATCATGATATTTTTAGTTTAAACCTTTGACCATAAATTTAGCCCAAAGTTTAACTAGCATCCTTTTTTTAAGAATAGTTTATGATTTCCAGTGATTTTGTTTAACCACCTATTCGAATAGAAAAAGAATTTGAATCCCCATTTCTACGATTTGAATTCATGCGTTCCATCATTTCTTTAGATTTCTCTTCAGCAATCTTTTCATAGGTTTCTTGATTTACTTTCTTCCCTTTTTCAGGAATTTCCATGGAGATCCCATTTTTAGGATTTAGTACTACCTGTGTACACATCATAGCCATTCTACCGTTATTTACTTCTAGAATTAGCCCCGGCAATCCCCAAAAATCATCAGGACCATGCTTTACTGGGATATCTAAGGTATACCAAGCGGTAGTAACGACTGTTTCTTTTTTTGTTTCTATCTCCCCCCCGTTTGTAGAAGTAGTATTT
Source organism: uncultured Dokdonia sp. (assembly GCA_947503305.1). Lineage (GTDB taxonomy): Bacteria > Bacteroidota > Bacteroidia > Flavobacteriales > Flavobacteriaceae > Dokdonia. The sequence goes on along the minus strand of CANNDF010000001.1, from coordinate 1,099,227 downwards.
TCTACTTCTCTCGTCTGTGTTGCTTTAAAACAAGTATACTGGCCTATATTCTTAGTTTCTTTTTCTAATACCCATTCTGGCTTCTCAAGTTTATCTTCTATAAGAAACTTTTTCCCCATAAGGTCACTAGCTCTTGTATAAACACCTTGCGTAATATCCTTATACAATACGTCTTGATTTCCAGAAACTTGTATTACAACTCCATTATTTGATGGTGCTTGCGGTTTATCTATTGAAACATCTTCTTTCCATAAAGACTCATTACTATTAAAGTTAAGCTTGTATTCTTTTTGAAACTGCTTACGTAATTGCTCTTGAATAGTTTTCTGTATATCATCTCCCATCGTACTATCCAGTTTAATATCTACATGGCGTTGGGTTTGATAGGTAGCTATACCTTGAATGTTTTGTGAGTATGCTTCTGCAAAGGCAAGTGTAAGAATAAGTACATTTAAAATTAAGTTTTTCATGATAATATCTATTAATTGAACTCTACAAAGGTGTCAAATTTTTAAAATGACCTGCGTTAACCAATGTTAACGTGTGTTAAGCGGTTTGGTAACAGCATAGGAACCAACTACTTTTGGGGTATGCAAGAGCGTCATTATAAAACAATATTATATTTTATAAGTGTTGTGATTTTAGGCACATTACTGATACAAGTATATTGGAATTACAAAAATTATCAGTCTGAAAAACAACAACTTGTCAATGATGTGCAAGTAAGTTTAGATAACGCTGTAAGTCAATATTATGAACTAAAGGCGTCTAACGAAACCTTTAATTTTTTAAGCAAATGGTCGAGTCCTGACTCTATATCCAGCAGTATTAGTTTCTCAAAATCATTTACCACAAAGAATAAAATGATGATCATTTCTGATACTATAAAGAGTATCGATTTTATAACTAATCCTTTCAAAACAGAAAGAAGTCTAGATACTATTATAAACCTAGGGAGACTTCAAATAGACGGAGACTCTTTAAATAGACAATTTTCTTATAGTCATCATGACTCATTAAGGTCTAATGCCCTTAAAAATCTTACTTCACAAATTATTATTTCTCTAGAAGATGAAAATATAGACCCTCATCGTATGGATTCAATCATTACTAGTGAGCTAAGTCGAAAAAAAATAGATATTGATCATCAATTTTCATTAACAGATCTTGATGTGCCAGATTCTCTAGAGACACAGAAATACGATATTATTACGAAGGCAAAATCTCATCTTTTACCTAGAGGCAGTAAATTACAGATAGGTTTTGAAAATATTACATTACTCGTACTTAAACGCAATTTAATAGGTATCCTTATTTCAACTACTCTTATTGTAACTATCATAAGCATGCTTATGTACCTTCTTCATATCATAAAACAACAAAAACATCTTGCCGAAATCAAAAACGATTTTATAAGTAATATCTCTCATGAATTTAAAACTCCTATTGCTACTATAGGAGTTGCTATGGAAAGTATTCAACATTTTAATGACACAAATGACACAAAAAAAACAAAAAAATATGTAGATATATCTTCTGAACAGGTTGGAAAACTCAATACTATGGTAGAAAGGCTATTAGAAACTGCAACGCTTGATAGTGAAGCTCTTAGACTTAATAAGCAAGAAACCAATATTGTGGAGATACTGGAAAGTATTCATCAAAAATACAAAGCTACACAACTCGACAAAGACATTTATTTTGAATCCCAAGATGATAATATCTGGATTCCTATAGATGCATTTCACATTGAAAATGCGATTGATAATATTGTGGATAATGCCATTAAATATGGAGGTAAACGTATAGGCATTACGATACAAAAATTAACGTCAAATGTTCACATAGCTATTTCTGATTCTGGAAGAGAACTTACTAAAATGCATACCTCACAAATTTTTGAAAAATTCTACCGAATTCCTAAAGGAAATACACATGATGTAAAAGGTTTTGGTATTGGACTTTATTACACAAAAACGATTATAGACAAACATGAAGGTAAAATTCATGTAACTTCTGATCCAACAGTATTTAATATCTATCTGCCCTATGCCTAAAATTAAAATACTTCTTGCAGAAGACGAACCCGCTTTGGGTCAAATCGTAAAAGAAAGTCTGGAAACCAGAGATTTTGAAGTGCATTTATACACAGATGGTATCCAAGCTTTAAATGCGTATAAAAATGAACCTCCAGCGATACTCATCTTGGATGTTATGATGCCTAAAATGGATGGATTTACACTGGCAAAAGAGATTCGAACATTAGATGAAACAGTTCCTATTATTTTTCTAACTGCAAAATCTCAAACGGCAGATGTCGTCGAAGGGTTTAGCATAGGAGGTAATGACTATTTAAAAAAGCCTTTTAGTATAGAAGAGCTTATTGTTCGTATTAATAACTTACTTAATAGAAGTCTTCTCCAGAAAAATACTGAAAGTTTGACTATAGGAGCATATACCTTTGATTTCCCAAAGCAGGTATTACGCTTTCGCGAAAGCGTACAAAACCTTACACACCGAGAAGCGCATTTGTTATTTCATTTATACAAAAACAAGAATCAAGTATTGGATCGTTCTCTTATTCTTAAAAAATTATGGGGCGATGACGACTTCTTTTCAGGAAGGTCTATGGATGTCTTTATTACCAAGCTTCGTAAAAAATTAAAAGATGATCCTACCATATCTATAATTAATGTTAGGGGATACGGATATAAGCTTATCTGTTAATACCTGTACTAAGGGGATCTTATCTCCGTTTATATGAGCATAAAAAACCATTAGATTTTTGTATTTTGCTTCCTCTATGAGGTATTTGATTTTTCTTGTATTCTTTTATATGATGACTCCAATAACAGGGCAATCATATCAAGTAACGCTACAGGATGAAATTGCGCTATCAACAGATCATTTTGTAGGTGTAGACAGCTTTCAAAACACTTATTATATCACCCAAAATACACTTTACAAAAAACAAGCTTCAGGTATTTATGAATACACAGCACTTAATTTAGGAGCGATCGCATCGGTAGATATTATCAACCCTCTTAAGATTACTGTTTTTTATAAAAATTCAAATACAGCGGTCATACTAGATAATACACTCACAGAGATCACTCGCATTAATTTCAGTAGTATTGTTGCTTTTAGAAACGTCAGTCATGCTACTACTGCTGGAGATCGTCGTTTATGGATTTATAATACAGATGTGCAGCGTCTAGAAATTTTTGACTATAACCAGCTTAAGGTCATTACAGAATTTCCTCCAATGCAAGAAATAGCAAAAGAACTTGTATCCAATTTTAATATATGTCTTATTAAAACAACGTCTGAGTTACAATTTTATAATATTTATGGGAGCCTTATTGATACTACAGATGTAGATAGTCAGTATACAAATCTTTATCTAAACAATGGAAATTTACTAGGTATCGTTGATAAAAAACTATATTACAAAGCACAGACAGATGAAAAGTTCATCCCTGTTGAAATTCCAGAAATTAGTATCAAACAGTTTTCGATCAACGATGAAATCCTTTATATTTACGACGGTCAAAATCTGACCTCTTTCTTACTCAAACTATCAAAAGAATAATCAAATGCATATCGCAATCGCCGGAAATATAGGTGCAGGTAAAACAACACTTACTCGATTACTTGCCAAACATTATAAGTGGACACCACAATATGAAGATGTGGTGGACAACCCTTATCTGGACGATTTTTACAATGAGATGGAGCGCTGGTCATTTAATCTACAAGTTTATTTTTTAAACAGTAGATTCCGTCAGCTTTTAGAAATACGCAATAGCAAAAAAAGTATTATTCAAGATCGTACTATTTATGAAGATGCTTTCATATTTGCACCTAACTTACATGCGATGGGGCTTCTCACAAACCGTGATTATAATAACTATCGCTCTCTTTTTGATTTGATGGAAAGTGTGGTAGACGCACCCGATTTGATGATCTATTTGCGGAGTTCTATTCCTAATTTGGTTTCTCAAATTCATAAGCGAGGACGTGACTATGAAAATTCTATCAGTATTGATTATTTAAGCCGCCTTAATGAACGTTATGAAGCATGGATTCATGATTATAACAAAGGGAAATTACTTATTATTGATGTAGATAATATCAACTTTGTAGACAACCCTGAAGATTTAGGTGAGATTATCAATAAGATAGATGCTCAATTACACGGGTTATTTTAAAACATAAACTCTATACACTATACTAAAAAATGCGAGCCTGGGCTCGCATTTTTTAGTATAGATAGAACTGTATATAATTCTTATTTTCCTTCTTCCTCTTCGATTTCTACTTTTACATCTACATCTTTCAAAGCATTTACTTTTGCCTTTACATCTTCCTTAGTTCCTTCGATTACTTTTTCTTCGATTTTAGTTTCTCCGTTTTCAGTCGTCGTTGTTGTAATAACAGCTTTAGCCTGATCTCCATCTGTAGCTGTCATTTGAACTTCTACTTGCTTTTCTATTTTCTTTGTCGCTTTTCCATTGACAAGACTAAGTTCAGTTTTTGTACCGTCTTCAGAGATAAAAATTGCTTTTTCTGTTTCTGCATGTGCTATACCTTCTTCTGTATGTCCGCCTAATATAGGAGCAACAACTAATCCTATTAAACATGTAAGTTTAATTAAGATATTCATAGAAGGGCCAGAAGTGTCTTTAAATGGATCTCCTACTGTATCTCCAGTCACTGCTGCTTTATGTGCATCAGATCCCTTATAAGTCATCTCTCCATTGATCTCTACTCCTGCTTCAAAAGATTTTTTTGCATTATCCCAAGCACCTCCAGCATTGTTCTGGAAAATAGCCCATAAGACACCACTTACTGTAACCCCTGCCATATAACCTCCTAGCATCTCTGCAATGGCCAGATTATCCATTCCAAAAAGTAAGGGTACAAATGCAATAACTAACGGAAATCCTATAGTCAATACACCTGGAAGTAACATCTGTTTTAAAGAAGCCTGTGTAGAAATAGCCACACACTTATCGTATTCTGGCTTTCCAGTTCCTTCCATAATACCAGGTATATCCTTAAACTGGCGACGTACCTCTTGTACCATTTCCATAGCAGCTTTTCCTACTGCATTCATTGCTAAAGCAGAAAACACGACCGGTACCATACCTCCTACAAATAACATAGCAAGGACAGGTGCCTTAAAAATATTAATTCCATCAATTCCTGTAAATGTCACATAGGCTGCAAATAGTGCAAGTGATGTTAATGCTGCCGAAGCAATCGCAAATCCTTTTCCGGTTGCTGCAGTTGTATTTCCTACAGAATCTAAGATATCTGTACGTTCACGTACAATAGGTTCTTGCTCACTCATCTCTGCAATACCTCCTGCATTATCAGAAATCGGTCCAAATGCATCAATAGCAAGTTGCATCGCTGTTGTAGCCATCATTGCAGAAGCAGCAAGCGCAACTCCATAAAATCCTGCAAATGCATAGGATGCCCAGATAGCTCCAGCAAATAATAATACAGATGGGAATGTAGATATCATACCAGTCGCAAGACCCGCAATAATATTTGTTCCAGCTCCTGTACTAGATTGTTGTACAATTTTAAGGATAGGACTCTTTCCTAATCCTGTATAATATTCAGTAACCGAAGAAATCACAGCTCCTACCACTAGCCCTACTAATGTTGCATAGAACACACGCATTCTAGAAATCTCTACTAATCCTTCTCCAAAAAATTCCATTTTCATAGTTTCTGGAAGCATCCAGATACAAAGACCTAAACATGCAATAGCAACAAGAATAATAGATGTCCAGTTACCTACATTAAGAGCACCCATAACCTGAGCTTCTTTTGCATCGTTACTTTTTATTTTTACAAGCATCGTTCCTATTATAGAAATAATAATCCCCGCACCTGCAATTGCCATAGGTAATAAGATAGGGCCTATTCCTCCAAAAGCTTCCCCTATATTTCCTCCCATGTCTTTAATCACATAGTTTCCTAAAACCATAGCAGCAAGAACTGTTGCTACATACGATCCAAATAAATCGGCACCCATACCTGCAACATCTCCTACATTGTCTCCTACGTTATCTGCAATAGTTGCTGGGTTACGTGGATCATCTTCTGGAATCCCAGCTTCAACCTTACCTACAAGGTCAGCACCTACATCGGCCGCTTTGGTATAAATACCTCCTCCTACACGTGCAAATAAAGCGATAGATTCTGCTCCTAAAGAAAATCCTGCAAGGGTTTCTAAAACAATAGTCATATCTGCAGTAGATGTCCAAGCACCTCCCATAAAGAAATGAAAGAATACAATAAAGAATGCTGTAAGTCCTAATACGGCAAGACCAGCAACGCCCAATCCCATTACAGTACCTCCCCCAAAAGAAATTTTGAGTGCATTAGGTAAACTTGTACGAGCAGCTTGCGTTGTTCTTACATTGGTTTTGGTAGCTATTTTCATCCCTATATTTCCTGCAAACGCAGAAAATACTGCTCCAAAAACAAAAGCAATTACAATAAGCCAGTGTGTCGTAGGAACTACAAAAGAAACGATCGCAAGTAAAACACTTACTATAACTACAAATATTGTTAATAGTCTATATTCAGCATTTAAAAAAGCGAGCGCTCCTTCATATATATGATCCGATATTTCTTTCATTTTACCGTCACCAGCATCTTGTTTCATTACCCAAGATTGCTTAATCAGCATATAAATTAAGCCTACTAATGCCATTGCGATAGGCATATAAATCATCATTGATTCCATATAAATTTTTTTTGGTTTAAATGGTTTTAAGTCGCGCAAATGTAGCAAAATCAGACCGAACAAAAAAAGCGATTTCAATGTCTGAAATCGCTTTGGGCTAATTCTTATATTATTAATGCTTAGTATATAGTTACTTCACTTCTAGGAACGTCACTATCTAGATACCTTTGGATACATTTTGCAACGATATCTCTAGCTTCATTTACGTCTCCCCATCCACCTACATCTACTTTCTTTTCTTCAAGATCTTTATAGACTTGAAAGAAATGTTCTATCTCTTTTACCAAGTGAGCATTTACTTCCGACAGGTCTTTTACACGACTAGCAATAGGGTCACTTACAGGAACACAGATTACTTTTTCATCGGGTCCTTTTTCATCTGCCATATGAAAAACTCCTATAGGCTTTACCTCAATTACACATCCTGGGAATGTAGGTTCTGTCACCAAGACAAGTACATCTAGTGGATCACCGTCTAAGGCGAGTGTTTCTGGAACAAAACCATAATCTGCAGGATACATCATTGATGAAAATATCATACGATCATATCGTATTTTTTTTAACTCAAAGTCATATTCATATTTGTTACGGCTTCCCTTAGGAATCTCTATCAAAACGTCAAACGTTTTTACTTTTTCTGCTGTCATAATATATTATGTATGTCCACAAATGTAATTGCTATTATATCTTACTTTTATTCCCTTTTTAAAATGATAAAGGGGTAGCTATAAGTACGCTTTCGCGAAATCGTAAAAAACTAAAAATCAAATATCTACACCAAAAAAAGAAAATAGCACCTCTTTTTCGGGGTGCAAAAATACACTAGATTAGGAATACTGGCAAATCTTATGATGTTAAGTTTAGGTTATTCTATACATTAGGTATATATACTACCCTTAGAAGAAGAATCCAAAAGATCCTGTAACTCCAAAATTACGTGCATCCGGTAGATCATTATAGTTCCCTCTAAAGTTAACATCTATCCGAAACACTTTAAAAATATTACCTACCCCAAAACTATATTCATAATATGGCTCTACAGATGGAGCGATATCTTCTGGAGTCAATGATAAAATAGGTGTATTATTTTGAATAAAGCGCAGATTTTCAAAAGCGGGTCTGTTAAGATCTATGTTTTCTTGAGATATATTTCCTATTACTGCACGAACACCTACAATCTCTCGAAGGTTAAGCTTTTTTAAGAATGGTATGCGAGAAAAAATACGTCCTCCAAAATTATGCTCTAGTTGTATTGATGCATATTCATCGGTTACAAACTCATAAAAATTAAGTTGGCTATAGGTATTAAAGATAGAAAACAGAGATTGGTTTCCTGGAACCGGACTTAATAAAGCTAGTGGAACTTCTCCAAATGTTTTTCCCAATTCTGTAGATACACTGAGTTGTCCAAAACCACCTATACGTATCGCTTTTCTAAATGAGAACTGAAGCCTATCATATTCAAAATCACTATCCAAAACACCTTCCAGACCTCTTGTATAACTCAAGAAAAAAGTCGGAAACCATTCATTAGTTACACGGCGCTCTACTCCAAAACCAGATGTTTTCTTCCCAGGTTCCCATATGGTTGTAAATACAGCTTCTGCTTGTGTAATATCTGCATTTGTAGTTGTTTGAGTGGCATCTGTAAAATATTCCAGATTAAATGTTTCTGATGCAGATTCTAGAGTTCGCAAAGAAAAATCGGTTCGAAACTGTAAATTCCTGACGGGTTCTATCTCTACAGCAACATTTGCCAACTGAATAGTCGTCAACTTATCATTACTCGCAGTATTTACTAATGATGAAGAGGCTAAGTTTCTACCCAAAACATCTCTGGAAGTTGTAAGACTGGCCCCTATTTGTTCTACATCTTGCCTATATCCACCCGATAATATGATCCTGTTCTTTTTATCAACAAGCCATTTATTGGAAATTCCAAACTTAAACTTTTGGTCTTTAAATCCATAGGCCAAGAATCCCTCTGCACGCCATACATCATTCTGACCAAAATAGGTGCGCGCTCCTGTACGTATTCTAAGTCCTTCTACCTCATTAAATCCAAAAGTAGAAAATATAGGCCCATAGTCCAGATTAAGACTAGGAAATTCCCAATAACCAGAAGCGAGTACAGATCCTAAATTATAAAGATTACGAAATTTCTTCACCGTCTTGAGGGTGTCCAGCATTTTATACACACCTTTCTCATCCTCACTTAATGCTTCTTTTCTGTTTTCTTCCCAAAAAGTGTCATCTCTATTATAAACGTCCTTATCAAAGAAATAGACTTCTTCTTCATAAAACTCATCATCTTTCTTTTGATTAAAAACATAGTTATCATATAGGGTCGTACGCTTTCCATATAACCCTCGTGATTCTTCTTTTTTTCGAAATGCAAAATCAGACAAGAAATAATCTCGCTTTAGTAAAAAGGTAGTATCATTCACAATGTCAAACTCTTGTTCTAAGTATATCTCTTTGACCCAGTTTATATTTGCACTCTTAGAGAGTTGCATATTGACCTCTTTAATTGCCCATGTAGTATCATTTACCCAAAAATCTCCTTTAAAGGTGAGTTCATTAGTTCGTCTAGGGTAGTATATGATATTGTAACACCATTTATTATCTATATAGGCGCTATCTGAAAGAACATAATTATAAGTCTGAATACCAGTACGGCTAATCGGACTCGTAAAAGTTTTATCAAAAAACCGCAAGTAATTTTGATATACATCATATTCATTATAGAGATCTTTTACAAATCCTATGATAGTTTGGTTTTCATTAAAACCACTATTTTTATTCCCCAATAAATCTTCTTTTTCTCTATTGGATTCATTATCACCATATACTTTTGATACGGCTTCATTTACAAATATAGGCAGGTAGGTTTTTCCAGTAATACGAGAAGTATCTGTTTGATCAAATATAAATTCCATACCTCTAAACAGGCGGCTATTGATCAATGCACTATCGATAGTATTTAAGTCAAATTCGATCTTTTCATACTTATCGTATTCATATTGTTTAAACTGTCGAAGACCATTTTGTTTTTTTCTTGCCCATATCTTCCGGAGTATATCAATGGCGGGGTTATTTTTTTTTGAGGTTTTTCCAGAATAAACAACAACCTCATCTATAGCCTCAGCACCTTGTTCTAGAACAATCTTCATATCGTAGTTTACACGAGATTCTAAAACAATTTCTTTATCTGTAAATCCTATAAAAGATATTCGTATTTTTTTCCAAGTTTCTTCAGATTCTAAATAGAAACGTCCATTCTCATTGGTAATCGTTCCCTCATTAGAACCAAGGTATATGACATTTGCAAATGGAACTGGATTATCATCTTCATCATATACGACACCACCAACTTTGGTCTGAGCTGTAAGGATTAGAGGAAGAAAAATAAAAAGTAATCGTACTATATACTTCATAAATAAAAATAAAAGCTTCATTAATTTATGGACTAATGAAGCTCAAAATAATGTTACGTTAACGTATGAATTACTTGTATAGTACTTTTTTAACAGCTTTTATGACATCTTTACTATTTGGCAACCATTCTTCAAGGAGTACCGGAGAATATGGAGCAGGTGTATCGGCTGTATTTATTTTTATAATAGGAGCATCTAAATAGTCAAAAACTTGCTCTTGAACTTGATACGTGATTTCTGTAGCGACATTTCCAAAAGGCCATGCCTCTTCAAGAATGATAAGTCTATTTGTTTTCTTAACAGAATCCATTATCGCTTTGTGATCCATAGGACGTACAGTACGTAAATCTATGATTTCACAAGAAATCCCTTCTTTAGCAAGCTCATCTGCTGCTTTATAAGCTTCTTTAATAATTTTTCCAAAAGAGACTATAGTAACATCTGTACCTTCTCTTTTGATATCTGCCACGCCAATAGGAACAAGATATTCTCCTTCTGGCACTTCTCCTTTATCACCATACATTTGCTCAGACTCCATAAATATTACTGGGTCATTATCACGTATTGCAGCTTTAAGTAACCCTTTTGCATCATAAGGATTAGAAGGAACAATTACTTTAAGACCCGGAGTATTTGCAAACCAATTTTCAAAAGCTTGAGAATGTGTAGCTCCCAGTTGTCCTGCAGAAGCTGTAGGCCCCCTAAAAACAATTGGGCATGGAAACTGGCCTCCAGACATCTGCCTTATTTTGGCAGCGTTATTAATAATTTGATCGATTCCAACCAGAGAGAAATTAAAGGTCATATATTCGACGATAGGACGACACCCTGTCATTGTGCTTCCTACTCCTATACCACCAAAACCTAGTTCGGCAATAGGAGTATCAATAACTCGGTCAGGACCAAATTCATCTAGCATCCCTTTTGAAGCCTTATAAGCTCCATTGTATTCGGCGACTTCTTCACCCATTAAATATACTGATGCATCGCGACGCATTTCCTCACTCATCGCTTCACATACTGCTTCTCTAAACTGGATTGTTCTCATTATGTTATTCTATTTTAAAATAGGCAAACAAAAGTAAGGAATTATAAGGGCTCTAAAAATTGCTTTTTTATAAAAATTTACTATGCATGCATAGTAAATTCAAAAGTTTTATAGTATTTTTGTTACGAAAACGAAATAGTCCTATTTTTCTATAGCTATCATTTTTATGTGAAGCGTGTAGAAGTTTATGATTATTTTACGACCAAACGGTTCATAACAAGGAAATACCAAACCTTTTTAATTTTAAGTATATGAAAATATTAGTGTGCATAAGTCACGTGCCTGACACTACTTCAAAAATCAATTTTACAGATAATGATACTCAATTTGACACCAATGGGGTTCAATTTGTAATTAACCCAAATGATGAATTTGGTTTAACACGCGCAATGTGGTTTAAAGAAAAACAAGGAGCCTCTGTAGATGTTGTTAATGTAGGAGGTCCAGAAACAGAGCCTACTCTTAGAAAAGCATTAGCTATAGGTGCAGATACTGCCATCCGTGTAAATACACAAGCAAAAGATGGTTTTCAAGTAGCCAAAGAACTTGCAAGTGTTGTACAAAATGGTGGGTATGATCTTGTCATTGCAGGTCGTGAATCTATAGATTATAACGGAGGGATGGTTCCAGGAATGCTGGCATCTTTATTAGGTTCAAATTTTGTAAACACCTGTATCAATCTAGATATAGATGGATCTAACGCTTCTGTAACTCGTGAGATTGACGGCGGGAAAGAAACAGTTACCACACAATTACCTTTAGTAATTGGTGGACAAAAAGGCTTGGTCGAGGAAAGCGATCTTCGTATTCCTAACATGAGAGGAATCATGATGGCTCGTAAAAAACCACTTACTGTCATTGATCCTGTCGGTGCTTCTGCAGAAACTGCAGTAGCTACTTTTGAAAAACCTGCCCCTAAAGGTGCTGTAAAGCTAGTAGATAATGTAGATGATCTTATAGATCTATTACATAACGAAGCAAAAGCTATCTAGAAGAAAATTTCTTTTACGTACGCTTTCGCGAAAGCGGAAAAATCAAAAAAATAAAATACAAGCTTGTTTTGACATATTATAAAATGGTATCAAAACAAACTACAAAAAAATAAAATATGTCAGTTTTAGTATATACAGAATCTGAAAAAGGTACTTTTAAAAAGACCGCATTTGAAGTCGCTAGTTACGCAAAGAGCGTAGCAGATATGATGGGAACTACCGTAACAGCTATTGCTATAAATGGTGGTGATGCTGCGGCTCTTGGGGCTTACGGAGTAGACAAAGTATTAGAAATCAATGATTCTAAACTTGAAAATTTTAATGCTGCAGCTTATGCAAAAACCATTGCACAAGCCGTAAAAGCAGATGGAGGTAGTGTTGTAGTGGTGAGTCAAACTGCCGATGCAAAATATATAGCACCTTTACTTGCAGTACAATTAGAAGCAGGATATGCTTCAAATGTTATTGCTTTACCAGAAGGTACTGCTCCATTTAAAGTAAAGCGTACAGCGTTTACCAATAAGGCATATAGCCATACTGAAATCAACACAGCTATAAAATTAGTAGGACTCGGTAAAAATGCATTTGGTCTTAATGAAAATAATGGTGCTGCCGTAGCAGAAGCATTTACTCCAACACTTGATAACTCTGATTTTGGTGTACAACTAGAATCTGTGGATAAAGCTTCTGATAAGGTATCTATTGCTGATGCAGAGATTGTTGTTTCTGCTGGTCGTGGACTTAAAGGTCCTGAAAACTGGGGAATGATCGAAGAGATGGCAGATATCCTAGGAGCCGCAACTGCCTGTTCTAAACCAGTGTCTGATCTAGGATGGAGACCTCACGGAGAACATGTAGGGCAAACAGGAAAGCCTGTTGCCTCTAATCTTTATATTGCTATAGGGATTTCTGGTGCCATCCAGCATCTTGCAGGGATTAACTCTTCTAAAGTAAAAGTAGTTATCAATAATGATCCTGAAGCTCCTTTCTTTAAAGCTGCAGATTATGGTATTGTAGGTGATGCTTTTGAAATTGTACCACAACTTAATGAGAAATTAAAAGCTTTTAAAGCGGCTAATTCATAAATTATGTAAGCATGATGTTATATTATATAGTATAACTATCAAATATACAATCAGGCTAAGATCATATTCTTAGCCTGAATTTTTTAAGCAAATAAATGAGCTATGCATTACTGTATCTTTTCAACACTTCAATCTTTATAGTTCTAAACTCAATTAACTTTTATTACTTTTGCAATTATGAGTTTAGTGCGTTTAAACATTAAGGGGATCTCTTACAGTCAAACACAGAATGGAGCTTATGCTCTTATATTAAGTGAAGTGGACGGCGAACGTAAGCTTCCTATCGTTATTGGAGCTTTTGAAGCTCAGTCTATTGCTATCGCCTTAGAAAAAGAAATACGACCTCCCAGACCGCTTACACATGACCTTTTTAAAAATTTTGCAGATCGTTTTGACGTTGTCATTAAGCAAGTTATTATTCACAAACTGGTAGACGGTGTTTTTTATTCTAGTATTATCTGTGAACGAGATAAAATAGAAGAAATCATAGATGCTCGTACTAGTGATGCTATCTCCCTTGCATTGCGATTTCAAGCACCTATTTTTACGTATAAAAACATACTAGATAAAGCGGGTATTTTCTTAAAAGGGAGTCCAGAACCTGAAGAATTTTCGGAAGATGATGAAGCGCTTATGGATGAAATATTGCTAGAAGAAGAAGAATTACTTACTGGAGATAACGATTATAAGAGAATGTCACTTCAAGAATTACATACTCAACTTGAACAAGCCGTAAATAATGAAGATTATGAGCTTGCTGCAAAAATTAGAGACGAAATCTCAAAACGCAATTAATGCTTCACTTATCATATGACACTTTTCTTAAGTAGTATAGAAATCACGCAAGTCGTTCCTTCTCAAGGGTTTTCATTCAATAGTCTTTGGAGAGGCGTATTAGGAATGCTATCACTTTTATTTATTGCTTATCTTTTTAGTAGTAATAGGAAAGCGATCAATTGGAAAACAGTAGGGTTAGGTCTTGCTTTTCAACTTGTGATTGCTATTGGAGTTTTAAAAGTCCCATTCATTGAAAAAATCTTTGATTTTATAGGTAGTATTTTTGTAAATATTTTAGAGTTTACTCTGGCAGGAAGTGATTTCCTTTTTAAAGGACTCGTGAGTGACATGAATACTTTTGGGTATATTTTTGCTTTTCAAGTGCTTCCTACAATTATTTTCTTCTCTGCCTTGACATCAGTATTGTATTATTTTGGGGTTATCCAAAAAGTTGTCAAAGCATTTGGATGGTTATTATCTAAGCTTCTAGGAATCTCGGGGGCTGAGAGTCTAAGCGTTGCTGGAAATATTTTTTTAGGACAGACTGAAGCACCACTACTTATAAAAGCCTATCTGGAGAAGATGAATAAATCAGAAATGCTCCTTGTTATGATAGGTGGTATGGCCACGGTTGCCGGAGCTGTACTTGCTGCCTATATTGGGTTTTTAGGAGGTGATGATCCTGAATTACGACTTGTTTTTGCAAAGCATTTACTTGCAGCATCAGTCATGGCAGCTCCAGGAGCTATTGTAATTTCTAAAATTTTATACCCACAAACTGAAGAAGTAAATACGGATGTAACTGTATCTTCAGAAAGAATAGGATCAAATATCCTAGATGCTATTTCAAATGGTACAACCGAGGGTCTTAAACTAGCCGTTAATGTAGGTGCTATGCTTTTGGTCTTTGTTGCATTTATTGCCATGTTGAATGGAATTTTAGGATGGGTAGGTAGTATTACTTCTATAAATGAATGGATGGCTACAAATACATCATATCCAGAATTATCTATAGAAGCTATTTTAGGAACTATCTTTGCTCCTTTAATGTGGCTTATAGGTGTTGCTAAGGAAGATATGATGATGATGGGTCAACTTTTAGGTATCAAACTTGCTGCTAGTGAATTTGTAGGATACATCCAACTTGCTGATTTAAAAAACACAGCAAATACAGTACATCTTAACTATGAAAAGTCTATTATCATGGCTACTTATATGCTATGTGGATTTGCAAACTTTGCTTCCATAGGTATCCAAATAGGAGGGATTGGATCTTTGGCTCCAGGACAACGTATCGTCTTATCAAAATTTGGAATGAAAGCTTTAATAGGTGGGTCTATTGCCTCCCTGATTTCGGCTACAATTGCTGGGATGATTATTGGATAAAGACCGTTTTTGCAAACGAATACTACCTCTTAAACACAGTGCGTAGTTGATAAAAGAAACGTTCTATAAGGCGAAGATCTTCTGTAACAATCTCTGCAACTCCCCTCATTTCTTGTTGAAATTTTATCTCTTTGTTATAGGTAGTTACTAATGTTTTAGGCAATGACACATCGATAGCATACATCCCATTTTCATCTGGAATGAGCGACTTTTTAATGATACTCCCTTGTAATATTCCAAATTCAGTATCTGGATAATTTTCTAATTTGATATTTACTTCTTGCCCGATTTTAATCTTTCCCGAATTTTGAGCAGGTGTTCTCAGCTTTGCAATAAAATCTGCATTTTCTGAAGGTAGAATTGTAAATACTAAATCTCCTTGATTTACGGTTTGGTTTTCATTCCAAAAATTCAAAAAAGATACTTTCCCATCTAAATTAGACATCAGTGCGTATCGTAACTCCCAATCTCTAATACTTTTTTTAACTTGATTAAGAGATTGTATCACTCCTTTTAAAAGCACCATCTCTTCTTTTACTCTATTAATCTCTGTACCCTTAGAAGTACTCTGAGCACTACTTATGCTTTCGCGAAGCTGAGAAATAGAGACTTCCATATTCTTATAGTTACGCTCTGCCTGAAGATATTCTAACTCTTTACTCTCTATGGTAGAAGCTGCAATGACTCCTTTTTTAAAAAGCTCTTTATTACGTTCAAAATCTCTTTTTATAAATTCAAGTTCTGACTGATTGAGATCTCGTTGTGCTTGCATACTCTTTAATCTACTTTGTAGTTCTGAAATAGAAAATCGATTTGCAATAGCTTCGTTTGAAAAAGGTTGTAACTCCTTATTAAGTTCATACTGGATATAGCTATTTTCAAACAATGCATAATCTGACTCTATATCACCTAGAAAAAAAACGGGAATGTCATCTAAAGGGTAAAAAAATGTATTATTTTTTATAGAAATCGTATCTAGTATACGTTTAAGTGTAAAAACGTCTTCATGCCGTGCGGGATTTTCTATAATAGCTAATGGCTGCCCTTTATCTACAGCTTCATTATCATCTACAAGTATCGCACTAAGTCTTCCTGTTGTTTTGGCATATTCTTTCTGTGGAGGAATGATCGTTGTAATTAATGCTTCGGAAGGAATAATATCTGGGTATTTTATAAACCAAGACATAATCAATAGCATCAATATTAATCCTAAAAAAAGGGCACTCCCCCAACGTATCATCCAGTTAGGAGGTTGTGTTAAGATTTCTTGAACCTCTTCACTACGCAATTCAATATCTTCTAATTGATCTGGCATGTTCTTTTACTATTTATTTTCCGAGTTCTAATTGGTTTTTTACTAGACTATAATAGTATCCTTTCTTTTCTGTCAAAGAGGTATGATCACCTACTTCTACTATCTGTCCTTGGTCTAATACCACTATTTGATGTGCATTTTTTACAGTACTTAATCTATGTGCAATAACGATTGCTGTTTTATTTTTGAAAAAAACATCTAGTTTTTCCATAATGATTTTTTCATTATTCGCATCTAGAGCACTGGTTGCCTCATCAAAAAACAAAA
Source organism: uncultured Dokdonia sp. (assembly GCA_947503305.1). Lineage (GTDB taxonomy): Bacteria > Bacteroidota > Bacteroidia > Flavobacteriales > Flavobacteriaceae > Dokdonia. Next base: position 1,082,151 of record CANNDF010000001.1, on the reverse strand, counting down.
ACGCAGGATCTTTATATACAGCTCTTGCAATAAACAAACGTTGTTTTTGTCCTGTACTCAATCCTACACCTTCCATCCCTATTTTGGTATTATAAGAAAGTGGTAATGACTCTATGAATGATTTAATATTTGCTACATCTACAGCATGGGCTAGTTTTTTCTTATCTACAAAATCATCTCCTACAGCAATATTATTTGCAATAGTGTCATTAAAGACATATCCTTCTTGCATTACGACACCACAAGACTCTCGCCAAGCTCTTTGAGATATATTTTGTAAATCCGAAGTCCCTATTTTTATTTGCCCTTTATCTGGTTCATAAAATTTAAGTAAAAGTTTCATTAAAGTAGTTTTTCCACTACCACTCACACCTACAATAGCCGTAATTTTATTTGCAGGAATGTGTAAACTTAAATTATCTAAAACCTTTACATCAGAACCTATATACCTAAACGATATCGTATCTATAGCAAAATCTACATCATTCGGAATATCAATAATCTTTTCTTCGTCCTTTCCTTCTTCATCTTCTTTATTATGGATTTCTCCTAATCGATCAAGAGAAATACGAGCATCTTGCCATTCTCTTATAAAACTAATCAATTGTGTAATAGGAGAATTGAGTTGTCCTACGATATACGTAATGGCAAGCATCATTCCTAATGTAATATCACCATCGATAACCAGCTTTGCTGAAAGTACGGTAATTAAAATATTTTTAAATTCATTTATAAAGCTAGATCCAACACTTTGATACTGTTCTAATGCCAGACTTTCTATAGAGATTTTAAAAAGACGCGCCTGCATAAACTCCCATCCCCATCTTTTTTGCTTTTCGGCATTATGGAGTTTTATTTCTTGCATGCCATTGATAAGTTCTATGACTTTACTTTGTTCTTGACTTACTTGTGAAAATCGTTTATAGTCCAGATCTGCTCTTTTTTTAAGGAAAATAACAATCCATAAAAAGTATAAAATACTTCCTACCAAGAAGATCCCAAAAATTTGCATACTATAAAATGCCAATACAAATCCAAAAACTATAAGATTTACCATAGAGAATAAAACATTGAGAGACGATGTCGTCAAAATACGTTCTATACGCTTATGATCATTAAGGCGTTGTAATATATCTCCTGTCATTCGTACGTCAAAAAATGAAATAGGGAGGTTCATTAATTTTATAAAAAAATCTGAAATCAATGAAATATTTATACGGGTACTTAGATGTAAAAGAATCCAACTCCGTATGACCTCTACGGCTGTACGGCCAAAAAACAAAAACAACTGTGCTACCAATATTAAATATATAAAATTGATATCTTGATTTTTAATCCCTACATCAACAATACTCTGAGTCAAAAAAGGAAAAACAAGTTGTAATAAACTTCCTGCTAATAACCCTATAATAAGCTGAGCAATGAATTTTTTATACCTAAAAATGTACTTAGTTATAAAAGAAAACCCAAAGTTCTTCTTTTCTTCATCAAACTCTTCATCAAAGAATTTTGGAGTTGTTTCTAGCAAAAGGGCGACTCCTTCTGCTGTTATATCTGTTGCATTATTACCTATCCAGTATTTCAACAATTCTTCTTTCCCATAGGTTAATAAACCATGTGCTGGATCTGATATATAATAGACCCCTTTTGCTATTTTATAAAGTACTACATAATGATTTTTATTCCAATGTAATATACATGGTAATGGTATCTCTTCCAGCTGTTCTAAAGTAATTTTTACTCCTAATGTTCTGAAACCTATTTTCTCAGCAGCATTACTTATTCCCAACAAACTACTCCCTGCTCTTGTAGTCTCACTGAGATTACGTAGTAGTTGAATGGGTATTGGTTTTTTATAATACTTAGCGATAATCTTGATACACGTAGGGCCGCAATCTTTAAAATCTGCTTGTTTATAAAATGGAAATTTTCTCAAAGTAATACTAATTATTTTGTTGTTGACTTTTTATTAAATGTACGAATTCCCCAAAGCACTTTATAATGCCTAAACAGCAAGTCATAAACCACCATTTCATGTAGCCTGTTTTTTGACCTGAAGATTCTATTCATAAGCATATGTGCATAGCTTCCCAGATACCTATCTAAAGTTTTATCATCGGTTTTTGCTTTTAGTTTTGCTACTACTCCTTTTACTTTTTGACTCTTCGTTTCTAATATTTTTAAAAGAGGCTCATATTCTGGCTGATCTGCTTTAGTAAAACGTATAAAGAAAGCTATTTTCTCTCGATTTGTTCTAAACTTTACATCCAATTGTTTTTTTAAAGATTTATTCATTCCAAATTCCAATCCAAACCCAGTTTTTAATCGCTCCATAAACAACATCTTTTGATCTTCAGAATACCCAAAATCGGAAAGCATTTGATCTAGTGCTCGTATAGTATATAACCACCTTAATTCCTCACCTTCTTCTCCATCTATCATATCCAGAAAGTGCACGATCATCTCGCTATCATAACAAAAAAGACGTTCTGCAAGTTCTATGTGTTCTGCCCCATAGCGTTCTATTTCTCTTTGATATGTATCTAACTGTATTTTCCATATGAGGTCCGCTTTCGCGAAAGCATCCAATTCTTTATACATTATATGGATCACGTTTCCTATAGCTTTGTAATCTTTACAGTGCAGGCGTATACGTAAGTGATGTTTGGGGTCTGAATAGCGTATAAAAAACCATTGATTTATATATTCTTCTTTATATAATTTTTCTACTACAGGCTTGATTACTTCTGTAAGTATTAAATCTGATGTCTTAGTGCCTGTGTATATTTTATAATATACCCACGAATCTCCTGGAATAAATGTACGTTGTATACTAACCATGAGTATTCTTTTTTAATTTTGCTTCATTATAAAATGATATAATTATTTGATTCGTAAACACATCATCTCCACGATATACCACTCCAGTGTCGGAATGTAAAAATTCTTTAAGTGTACATTTTGAATATTGTTTTATCGTTGCCAAAAACATCTTCACACTCGTACTATTTTTCATATTGACTAACAACTCATTATCACTCTCTACTAATAACACATATTGCGGCATCTTCCTTTTAGAAATAAATTCTTGCAATCGTTTTTCAAATAATAGTACATCTTTAAGACATTCTTGAAGTGGTTGCACATCATCTCGTCTTAAATTCCATGTTTTTAAAGCAATGATGACATCTTTATACACAACTCTTGGTAAAAAAGAAAAATCGCCTTCAAAAGGTCCCCAGTAAAAACCTATTCCTTTTCTTTTTTGCTGACTCTGCATATTTGCAAGAAATTGATAGATCGGTAATGCACCGTTAGAATAATTATGAGCATTACTTAAATAAGGCAATACTTCTTTGTCATATTTTTTTGAACGTAAAAAAATACGGTCTTTCACAATAGAGATCATGAGATCTTCTAGAGGTAATTGTTTTTCAATAGGTAATATTGATTTTGCTAAATAGGGAATTTCATACTCTCGCAATACAGGGCGCATTAAAATATTTCCTACTCGTGATTCTGGCAAGTGTACAATTTCTGCAAGTAGTTGATCAGGATTACTTTGTTTTTCTATAGCGACTATCTCTTTTACATAAGCCTCTATCTCTGAATCGCTATGGCAAAATCGACCTAATAAATTTGCTGCGCTAGAACCGCCAGCGCTTGACATAATAAGTTGTTTCTTGCCTTCTTTATTTACAATTTGAATCATTGTAGAGATTGTATCTGGTAAATCATTCCAATTTTCTTCAAAGTGTTCAAAATCTGAATCTGATAGTACTATCTCTTCTTCTTGCGCTTGTATAGATGCAAGTAGTTTTTTATGTAATATGATCTGTATTGCATTCCGTTTTGTCTCTTTATAAGTGTTTGTAACCGATCTTTTACCGGGTAATATAAGATCATCTACAAGAGGGCTAACATCTCCAGAATCTTTATCTTGAAGAAAACCTATCCCTAATTCGACATCCAAAGCTTGTGACAAGGGCACTTCCCTATCTTCATATCTTTCTTGAAATGCCTCTTTAAACTGTGTAAGCAATGTAGTTTGTGGCTCAAGAGATATCTTGTTAATCAGACGCATGGCCCTACGTACCTTAGCAAGAAAATCTTGATTAACTGTATTTTTTTTGGGGGTTATTGACATGTCTGTTTGGAACAGGTACTTTAATTCAAATCCAGTTCCTAAAGAGTCTAGAGAATGGCTTATGGACTTATAGTGGTCTGTGTTGTTCCCTATTGTATCATCAAGTTTGTGTATGTTTACTTCTATATGTTTTAGTTTTTGAACAAGTGTTTCTGTACCATTACATCTCTTTAATATCGGTACTAACTGATCCATAAATTCTGGTCCTGATACTGATGGTTCTAATTCACTCACCAATAATTGACTAGATACTAACTCTTCGACAAATCCTGTAGCAACATCTATTGTTATTTCATCACTTACTAAACTTTCTGAAAGCCTTTTTAAGGATGCTCCTTTTACAGCAGTATTCAGTACTTTTTTTAGATATTCTGAATGATGAACACCTACTATATGATGTATTCTGCGACTATTTACATAGTTATATTCTACATATCGTAATTGTGAACCCGCTTTATAAATACTAGTATTAGGATAAAATAGGAGTTGTTCTCTTACTGTTTTATCTTTTATAAGATCTTGTGATAGCGCTACTAAATAATTCATGTCTAAACGCGTATGACGTTTATTTTGAGCAGCTATATTTAATTCTATGTTTGTTGTTGTATCAAAACTTCCTACTGCTGTCCCTGCAAATAATCCAAAAGGAGTACATCTTGATGACATCCTACTCAGGTATTTGAGAATAGAATGTTTCATTCGTTCATTACTACTTTCGTCTTCTATATCTTCTTTTAACCATTTTTCAAAAGCAGTATAAAAACTAGGAGACGCCAGAAACAATGCCTCCTTTATCATTTTATTATTAACAACTTCTTTGAGATTCTGTGTTGTCAGTTCTTTATTTCGCGTAAGCGCAAAGAAAAATGTAAGAGGTAGTAATGGGGTACGTAATACATATTTAGGAAAGTTCTTATAGTGCATTCTCAAATGTAATGATTGTTTTATTGTATAGATTGTCAGATGTTACCTTATCCGATCATAAGAGATTGATTCCATTTTGTTTCTAATGGGGATAGATAAGAGATAATGGAAAGACCTATTCCTGCTATTCCATCTAATACACATAGATCTTTTTCCCATCCTGAATTTTCTCCGCTTCGCCATTTCATATACCCTGCATATCCATCTTTATGTGTTCCCATTTTTAAGCCTTGATCTATCCAATAGTCTGCTGCTTCTTTAAACAAAGGTTCTTCTGTTTGCTTATACATATAATCAAATATATGCATTACTCCAAAAGCGCCATGACATAGTCCAGCATCTGCTACTCTTGTATCTTCTATATCTCTTCGTAGCGCTGCGTGTTTAAGTACATTTAATGCCGTCTTTGTTATCTTTTTATTATCTAGTGCGATCCCTGCTCTCCATAATGAGATTCCTATTCCTAAATCCCCATAGCACCATGCAAGTCTACCCTTTTTACTCTTTTTATTATCCAAGGTGATCCAATCAGGGAAGCAAGAATTGTCAACACCTTCCTTGTTTTGCTTTTGCAAAATATATGCTACGGATTGTCGTAGCTCTTTTTCTACATGATTCTTAAAGTCATCAAAAACGACAAGGCGTGATAAGAAATTAACGATACTTGACATCCCATGAGATAAGCTTAAATTATAGCCTCTTAATCCCTGATCTTTATCTAAAGTAGATTCCCATCTTAATGTCCCATCTTCTTCTAAAGCTTTCCTTTTTAATATTTCTATTACTTCATATTGTAACTCTTTATATCGTTCTTTAAGTTGGTTTGATTTTGTATTTGTATATCTTTTTAAAATATAAAAGCCTATACCTAGTAATCCATGTAAAAAATCATAAAAATTTTCTGTGATATCTTGCTTTATAATCTGTGCAAAATAACTATCCAGCCCCTCTAGTAACCCATCACATTCTATTTCTATATATTTTTCTTCTTCTAAAATTTCTATTACCCATGCAGCTCCAACAATCCCACCGCAAAATGTATGAAAATGATACCCTTTATTTATTTGATCTACAATATTTGTAATAATTGCCACACCATTTGAAGCTGATACTTCATCATCACATAGTCTTGCATAATAAAAATGCAATAGCGCAATTCCTGCACTTCCCGACAATACTCCAATTTCGTTATTTTCTAATTGATTTGTAGATACTTCGTGTAGTATTTCATCTAACTTATTGCGCAGGGCTTTTTTTGTACTCATTATTTCTTGACTGGGATGTTAAAAAAGCTGCCTAAATGATTAGGCAGCTTCAGTAAGATAGCTTATTATTTTTAAGCTAAGAAACTGTAAAATACATGTGTACGTATATAGATACGTTATCCATTTTAAGCATTTCCTTAGTTACTTAAGCTTCATATAAAAAATCACCACTTTTATAGTGATGATAAGGAAGTATTAATAGCAATATGCTCCTGGAGGTGGGCAAGAATTTAATGCACCATATGTAGGACAACATGCTGAGTGTCCTCCTTCTATTTTGTTAAGCTCCAAATTGCTTATTACTTCTTTGTTCAACTGTAATTCTTTTAGAGATTTTTTCATGATATTTATAGTTATAAGGGCCTACTCTATTATATATAAGGTTTTCGGCTACCCCTTAAAAATCATATACTTTCCTAGGAGTGATTTTGACTTCAAGGTAGCCTAGAAATAGAGGTTTAAAAAATGAAATCGCCTTATATCAAACAAAATGAGGTGTAAAAAAACGTCGCTATAATTATAACAACGTTTTGATATTTACTAGGTCATTATTTTATGGTAATTCACTAGTTGGACAATAATAATCTGATTGACCATGTTCAAACCATGTAGGCTCTGTGGGTAAGCAATCGCCTCCTCGAATCTGATGCATAGCATTTGCATCTATTCTAGCAATAGTAAGCTTTTTGAGGTGTATTACTTTTTTTACTTCTTTCTTCATAATAGATTTGTATTAAGTAATTTATAAATGAAATTTGTATACGTAATAGGTAATATTTATCCTTATTATACGATCCTTTAAAAGTAATTGTAATCTCCTTCTAATCATAATAGACAATCCCTAAATTGTTTAAAATAGGGTTCTAGATATCATCTATTTTCAACTCGCTTTTGCGAAAGAAAACTACTTGTAAATAAACCTATAATTTGTCTATTCTCTTGATATAATACGAAGGGTTTATTCCTGTTTTTGATTTAAAGTGCTTTGCAAAAGAATAGTCGCTTTTATACCCTAATTCTGTTGCAATAGATTTAATAGAAAATGACCTGAATTTTTTATCACTCTTCAATCTATTAACAGCATATTCAATACGAAGATTATTGATATAATCATTAAAATTAAGCCCTTTATGCTTGTTTATAATCTTAGATAAGTAAGTGGCATTGGTTTTTACTTTTTTTGCCATAGTCCGTAAACTACAATCCATACTTAAAAAAAATTCTTGTTTTTCTAATCGCTGCAATCCTTTGAGTACCTCTTCTATTTTTTCATCATCAATAGGTAACTGCTCTGTTTTTTCTTTATTTTTTTGATTGGAGTCTTCAAGATTATTTAATCTTTTTAAAAGCGTATTAAATGATTGCTTGCTCTTGCTTTGCTTTTTCTTATATCTATAAATTAATGCAATAAAAACACCCGAAGAGATTACCAAAAGAAACATTATATATATAGTATATCTCTTACCCTTTGCTTTTTGATCTTCTAATGTCGCTATCTGCTTATCTAATAACGCAGTATCTTTTTCATAAATGGTATTAATAACAGCATCTTTATTTTTTTGATTTTCATCATTGAGCTTACCATACTGCTCATACCAGTATACAGAGTTATTTTCATCTCCCAATTCTTTATAACAGGCGGCCATTAATCGATAAGATTCTACCAACCGTATATGATCTCCTCGCTCATTATCATCTGCCAAGTATATGAGTTGTTGTAAATAGTCTAAGGCTTTTTTATGCTTTTTTTGTTGAGCAAAACACCTTGCAAAATAATAGTTGATGTTAATATTTAATGTTTTATTTTTAAGATTGCTTCTCTTAAAAACACTATCGGCTTGCGTTAGATATTCTAAAGCGAGAGGGTATTCTTCTTTATAGAAATAGACAGCACCTTTTTTTGTATATAAGTCTACAAGGCCTTTTTTATAATCTAGTTTACGACTCATAGCTAATCCCTGATCTGCTAGTTGTAATACAGAGTCATACTGTTGTAAATCCAGATGTACTTCAGAAGCAATAGTCAATACATTAATATGATTGGTGCCATTTTTATATTTTGTGTTGTTTACGAGTGTAAGAGCCTCATTACATACCTCTAAAGCCTGGTCCAATTGCTTCATACGACGCCTAATAATTGCAATATTAGGATTTACAATCACCTTATAGCTTTCACTTCCTTCAATATCTAAAACTTCATAGTATGCGTCTAGAGCTTTCTGATTATTCCATGTCACTAGTTGCGCATTTCCTAATAAAATATAGAGTTTGGATAATGTTTCGGTATCATTCCCTTTATGCGCAAGTAAAATTCCTTTTTCAAAATAATACGTACTACGTTCATAGTTTCCACTACTATAAAACATACGTCCTAACTCTAAATACGTAGCTGCTTTTTGATTGTTATCTTTATATCTTACAAGTAACTCTCGTTCATATATAATGGCAACCTCAGGAGTTGTTTCTTCTATAGCATCTATAAGCTCCTTATTTGCCTTTATTTTTAAACTATCTACTCCATAATCCTGTGCAATAATTAATGTATTGGTATTTATGAACTGAAATAAAAACGCACAAATAAGTATTAAACGTGATTTATATTCTAAAAGATAATCCGTCATAGATAGTTAGGTGATTTGAGATACCTAAAAATAAGGATTCCTTTTAAGAAAAACGCATGCTATATTAGTGATTTACTATGCATAATCACAACTTAGTTAATCATATTCGTTTAACCCGTATAGAACTTCTTTCATTTTACTTCCATTAATTTCTACGGGTTTATATGCAGTATTAAATTTATTAATAGCTATAGATATACTCTCTTTGAGTTTATTGTATTCAAGGGGTAATTTTGTTGAGCATTGTTTTTCATTTTCATAACTATCTAGCATGATACCAAACTTCTCATAAAATTTTGCTCCTTGATCAATAAATGCATTGTATTGAATAATAAATTGCAACAATCTATCTATAGGAAACTCAAGGTTTACTTGCATTTTATGTGCTTTATAACGTTGACTTTCATCGAGTAAAGCTGTATTGAGAGCTTCTAAGTAGGATTCTAAATCTCCATGAACACTATCCCAATCATCTGTATTACGACATTCTTCGAGAGGTGTCTTATATTTTATAGGTTTGGTAAAATCTGTAAAAAGTTGTTTTAACTCATTCATTACATTATCATTACTTTTTTGAAGGAAAACAGTTTCAAAATATATAGTATTAAGATCATTATGCATTCTTAACGTAAAATCTAGTATACATTCTACTTCTTTAAGACTTGCTTCTTTTTCTAATTTTGACGCATTATCATTACTAAATAAAGAAATAAAAGAGTGAGCTACTGATGCATAAATATTATTCCCTAGTATATTAGTAAGATTAAACCCTTTCTTTTTATCACCTTTCTTGGTCATAATATCTTTTATATTCTCAAACTCAGGGTAATTATTTGGGTTTGCAATTTTATTAATCTCATTAAATGTACTTACTGAAGCAAAATGATGATCTAATGCTAATGTCTTTTCATATAATATCTTAATTATTTGAAGCCCTTTGATATATCGTATTTTACTTATATCTGTCAACTCACTTAGCGTAAGAAGATTTTGTTTTTCTTTTAATTTATCTTTTTCTATAAGCCAAAAAAGTTTTTGATTATATGTTATACTTTCTGTTATACCTTTACTAGCTTTAGATAATTCTCTATTAATTATTGAATGTTTATACTGGTAATTAGATTTAATATCCTTTATTGTAAGAATTAATTCTGCAATATGTTCTTCTATTGTAAGATCAGTGTCTGATATAAAATCTACATCTTTTCCATAGATAGTTTGAATACTACATAAGGACAAGACAATTGTTATATATATAATAAGTTTCATGTTACTTTGTTTTAGATAATTCAAGATCAATTTCAATATGATCTTCAATAATTGTTAAAGGATAATCTCCCTTTTTTATAGTGTTGTATCTTATGTCCATGCCTAGATATTCAAGCATTTCATCAGTAAACACAAAATCAAATTCTTGGGTAAAATATATTTCTTCCGTATTTGATGTAGGTAAGGGTCTACTTAATATCTCATAACTCTCTTGTGGTGATAATTGATTAATATCAAGAGCAAGAATAAGATGATGATCTGATAATGACCTCATGCTCTTTTTGGGAGAGCTAGATTTTTGTGATTCATTCCCAGGGTTTACATTGCATATACCCAACCCTCCTATGCAACTCCTACCCCTAATATCTACTTCTACAGTTTTCGTATCATTCTGAGCTTGGGCAATAGTAGATATGCATATTAGTGATAGTATAATTAGTAATTTATTCATAATTTTAATTGAATTAATTTATTCTAGAAATAGTTTTTTTTGCTCAAAAGTGAGCATGACACATTGATTTCGTTTTTTTAAAATCAATTTTCTATTTGCAGCGATTATATCATAAAACTTATCTGTGATAAATGATGGTATTAATTTTAAATAATGTAAAAAACGAAGAAATGAATTTGTGTATTTAATAGAGTTTATAATAGCTGATGATTTATAATATACATCTCCATTATCATAAAATATTGCAGAATCTATTTGTGTCTCACCTATTAGTTTTTTTTTTATTTCCGAATTCAATGATGCAAATTTCAAACTTTCTTTAGGATTCGAGTTCAACATAAAAACCACATACTCATTACACATGCCGCAATCACCATCATAAAAAAATATTCTTGTATCTATATCTTTCATTTTGTTATTTTTTTTAGCCATGTAACTATATCATTTATGATATATTCAGGAATATTTCCAGGAATTGTGTATTCACTGGGTAACATGCTACCATTAGAAACATGAAATAGATGGTTTAAATTCTCATATGATGCATATGTAGCTTTTTCTTTTAAAAGGCTTTTATATAAATCAAAATCTTGTTGAGTTACTTGATAATCTTTTTCACCCCATAAAATATAAATAGGGACTTTAATCTTTCTTATAAGTCTTCTATTTTTTTTTGATTCTAGAGTATATTTTTTAATTGACTTCCAATATTCTTGAGGTAGTGATAATGGTAGATTTTCTTTACTGATATAATTTTTACTAAGGTCCTTTTTAACGTTATCCCTTTTTAAGCGCATACTATTAATAATACTATCTCTTGAGCCTGAGTTAGAAGACATACTACTATTTACTAAATAATTTGTTTGTTCTAGGATTAGATCTTCCAATGCTCTTGGGCTTCCTGCCATAATGATGACTCCATCTATTTGATCTAATTTTTCAGCAATAAATGGAGCAGTTATACCACCAAGACTATGGCCTATTAAAACAATCTTATTTGTTTTTAACTTATTTGTTTTTTTTAAATAAGAAATTATGGAAATTACAGCTTCTGTGTATTCATTATCAACTGTAAGGCTATCTATATTTTTACTAGAAATTAAATTAGCTTTATTATAGCGAATAGATGAAATGCCATTAATAGCTAGTCCAATTGCTATATCTTTAAGAGGCTTATTAGGTCCAATACTTGCATCTAAATCTTGCGGTCCTGACCCAGACAATAGAATACATATAATTTCTGAATTATATGATTTAGGCTCCATTATTGAAGCTTGAATTTTTAAATCATTATCACTTATTAATACATTATTGTCCATATAGTGATTAACATTTCCATAGCTTGGTAATAAATAACCACTATTACACGGTACGTCCTGTACAATAAAAAAACCTCCTATCTTATCTCCTTCTATCACTTTTACTTCTATATTAACGATACTTTTTTCAAAAGAAACTTTATAGAAATTAGAAATTCTATCCCCTTTTTCAATAAAACAATTAAAGGCATATCCCTCTATTTTGCCTAATTGAGCAAATACAGTTTCCCATACTTTTATAAATCTATCTTTAGAGAGTTTTTGTTTAAAATCATTCTCAACCATTTCATAAGCCGATTCATAATGACCTGTCTCTATTCTAGAAATAAAAGAAGATGCAACTTTTGTTTCCTGCCCTAATAGTACAGTAACACAAAATAGTGCAATTAAAAAATGTATTATATTATACCTATTCCGTTTCATTAAGCAGTAACACTTTTAGATACAGAAGCTATTTTTTCTTTCTTTTTAAAATAGTAAAGAAGTTTATCATATAGCTTTCTATTAAGATTAAGGTTTAAATGCGAATCTTTCTTAATTAAATACAATACTAAAGCACCTAACATTGCAAAAAAGAAACTCATTAAGCCATGGAATAATATTATTGTGAAGTGAAATAATATTGCAAATTTCAAAAATTTACTGCGTTTTTCCCTATCCATAAAAAAGATCCCAAACAAGCTTAATTCAAAAATGATTGTTCCCCAAGTCATCGCTGAAACAAAAAATGAAGAGTTCATTAATGGGTTTAAAATACTAAGTAAGAATTCAGAAGTTCCAAAAATATTATGGTTTAACCAATAATATACTGCTGTACCATCGACCCATTCGGTAACTTTAAATGGTTTCTCAATACCCGCTAATAAATAGATTACTGCCACTTGTAATTCTATAATCAAAAACATGACGTATGCAATAAAATTTTTATACTTACTGACATTATTAGATTTTGACCAATGATTTTTTCTTGAATCCAATAATGTTATTGGGATCAACAATAATGTTAAAACAGCTGTTGCTTGATCTCCTCCATCTACAATGACTGCTGCTTGAAAAAAACTAAAACTAACCCACCAATGTAATATGCCTGTAATCCTAGGACGATAACCACTTATAACTAAAATTAAAATAACTATTCCTATAATTCTCGCTATGAATAGGTTTTCATATCCTAATAGGAAAAACAAGTTTATTTCTTCTACAAAATGTCCAAATTCAACTTTATTAAAAAGATGTGCAGGGAATAATATTTGTTTACCATTAAACAATAATGTAATCAAAGTTCCAAAAGCTAATGCAGTCCTTCCAAATCCATATACATTTGTAAAATAATTTTTAGACGCAATTGATTCACATCTAGTATTAAAATCTAATAAAGCCTTATTGATTCCTTTATTCGGTTTTGATTCTAGTGATTTCATATGGTATATTTTTTAAATTAATATTTTCTTTCCAAGCCCAGGGAGTTGTTTTCCTTTTAATTAATACAAAATCTCCATTAGTTAAATAAAATAGGTTTTCATTATCTATTTTATCATCAACAACTTCTGGTATTTTTATATGTTCTAGATCCGATTGTTTATGCCATAAAGAGTCTTGAATTCTACTTAAAATAATAGATGTCTCCATCCCTATTTTTCTACTTTTCCGAGATGATCCAAAAAAATTTGACATATCTCCGTTTTCATGTAAAACTTTCTTTAATTCACCATTATTTATGGTATATAAATCAACTATATCTTCTCTAGGGCTCCTTGTAAAAAACCCCCATCCCTCAGGTACAGAAAGATTAAAAAGCATTTTAAAAGTATGATTAGGCGTATTTACATTATAGGAAATTGATGAAAAGAATATCGATGCTACAAAATAGATCCCTAATGCAATTACAGAAATGTAAAATATATTCTTGTATGTTTTCATAATGATATAATGAATTTATACAAAGGCCCAAATACTATATTATTGATTTAGGCCTATGTTAATTATTAAATTATTTTATTAAGTGGATACTATCTTGTATAGCAATGTATCCTTAATTATAATTAGTAATAATTGTATTTACATATTGATCCATAAGAAGTGAACCGCGCCCTGATTCTGATTCTAAATGTGCATGATCAATAACTTCAACTAAAAATACAATCCATGCAACAGCGGCTGCAGCTGCTAGCGCTAATACCACCACGACAACTACTGCAAATGCAACACATGCAGCTTCATCAATTTGGCTTGTTTTTGCACTATTCTTAAATTGACTAGTAAGTTTTTCTACTTCAGCATTGTTTGTCAAATCCACTTTTTCTCCCTTTAAGGAGGCTTTAACCTTTTCATAGTCTTCTTTCAAATTAAGAGCTCCTAAAATTAAATTTGCTCCTTCTTTTAGTGAACTTTGGACCATATATGGATTCTTACTCTTGACATTATTTTCTAATTTAGAGAAGAACCTTGGACTATTTTCTGATATTATCTTCACAACATCATTAATCATTTTTGACCTTTCTGCTTTTTGTTCAGTAGTAAAGCTTTTCATGACTTCTATTTTAGCTTCAAGAGGTGCTGGTATATTCTTTGGAGTAAAACCATTGTCAAAGAAGAAAATTTCTTTAAACATTTGCTGTCCTGATATTTCTTCACTTATGCCTAAATCTAATGTTGCAGCATTACCTTTATAAGTAGTTGCAAAAAGAATTAAAAAAGACATAAAAGCTCCAAAAAATTTATTGTTGATTATCGTTCTTATTGTTTTCATTTGTTTAAATTTTTAATATATATTTATTATTGCTGAAACAACTCTCTCCGTTAGTAAACTAGATCTATCTAAGGATGCTTGAGCATCCATAACAGTGACTATTGCACATACTGCTACTATTGAACATGGAGGTATAAACGTATATACTATTCCAGGCATCATAGGGTAAGTTATAAGCCCTTCCCCAGCTTTTGCAGCATTATTTTTTCCATGTAAATTTTGATACATATCATCAATCATATGGAGTGTTTCTTTAGTACTTTTAAGATCAAGAATATTTTTACTAGCTTTAAAAATTTCCAAATAATCTGCTTTCTCCTTCTTTTCAGAAGTATAAATTGCTTGTGAAATACTTACTAAAGAAAAACTACTTGAAAGTAAGCTCTGAATTTCTAATGGATTATTTGAAACAATTATGGATCTAAACTCATTGAAATAATTAGGGTTTTTATCCTTAATTAATTTAATAGTAAACTCCTTGAATTCAGAGAGAGGCATATTTTCTTTTTCTCCTCTTTGTTTAGCTAAAGAGCTAAATCGAGAAAATTCAGAAACCTCTTTTTTCAAATCAGCCCCTTCAAAAAATATTATTTCTCTAAAAATATTTTCTCCACTTAAGTACTCATTCACAGAAGGTTTTTTTATTTCCTTAGTACTATTCCAGCTAATAAGCACAAAACTTAATAAGAGGATTGGAATTAGATACATTATTTTATTATTCTGTTTCATAAATAATAATTATTTAGATTCAGCCTACTCATGCGCTTTTCGGCTACCGCGACTTAGTTTATAGTGGGAGCACCCCACATTTGTAAACCATTGTCTATTGTTCTATAAAACTTTAGTATATTTGATACTGAAACAGACATTAGTTTGTTTTTTTGAAAACTGCGAGAGCTTCTACCTAGTAGAGGCTTTCTCTTTTTTTGTATATTAGTTCTTTATCGCATTTGTAAAATATATTTGTTTTAAGTTATTTTTAAGCTTCTCAAATGTTGTTCATTTTTAATGCATATACAAAGAGATCTCATCGAGATTCTTGAATTTTAAGTAGAAATTCAGGAATTTAGAGCACTTGTATTATTTTTAATAGATTGATTTTTAGATGATTACACAAAATCTTTGTAGTGAATATAATTGCCCCCTATATCTTTTGTTATTCATAGCATATATAGGTTTTTAATAGTATATACTATATAAATTACCAATAAAAGGAACTTTATAACTATGGAAATAAGTCGACTACACTTAAATAGTACTGTAATAACCTTTTTTATCTATCTACTCTCAATACCTCTATATTCCCAAGATTATACTTTTACAATCCCAGACTCATTACATGACAAATCTTTTGACTATATATTTAGTAGATTTCAAAACGACTATAATGATACCATTAAGGCAAAAATCTACTTAAAAACCTATCTAAAAAAAGCTGAAAAAACGAATAATAAACTTAAGAAGGCTCAGGCCTTAAACTATCTTTCTTATTACGTTTCAGAGAAACAAGAGAAGTTCAGTCTCCTTGAAAAATCTATTCTAGAGAGTCAAGATTTAAATGATGAATATTATCCTATTGTTCCTTATTCATTTCTTGGAAGTTATTATCATGACAATTATGAATATGAAAAAGCACTTGAAAAGTATCTTGAAGTGTTTAGATTATCAAAAAAGCATAATAATAAAGATTATGAATATATAGCCTTACATAATATTGCTATATTAAAATCAGAAGTAGGTAAACATGATGAAGCATTAGATTTGTTCAAACGATGCTTTGCCTATGAAACTTCAAAAAAGTACCAAGATACATTTGCTAGAATTGAAACCATGGTAGATCTAGCAAAATCATATAGATACAATAAAAAATATGATTCAGCTTCATTCTATTATAAACGAATCATCAAGGAAAGTAATTCTAAAACACAATATTACCTCGATCTTGCCAATATTAATGAAGGAATTAATTTATATAACAAGAGAGATTTAAAAAATTCTGAATTTCTTTTAAACAAGGGGATTTCAGGGGTTAATACTAATGAAATAGAAGGATTAAAGCATTATACATTGGGACAATTATATAGAGGAAAAATAAAACTAGAGCTCTATAATGATATTGAAAATGCAAAGAAATATTTCCTTAAAGTAGATTCCCTCCTCACTATATCCAATCATACAATTCCAGAAACAAGACAAGTCTATGAATTTCTCATAAAATATCATAGTCAAACTGAAAACAAAAATCAACATTTAAAAACTATCAATAAGCTCTTAACTTTTGATAGCATTATTTTTGCAAGAAAAATAAACACTGTCAATAGATTACACTCTGAATTTGATACTCCAGAACTTCTTAAAAATAAAGAAAACGTTATACAAAGTTTAGAGAAGAGAACTAAATACTCAACATATGGTGTAATAAGTCTCATCCTTATTGTAATTACACTTATAACACTTGTCATTATTCAATTCAAGAAACAAAAGTTTTATAAAAAAAGGTTTAATGAGATTGTAACTAACTCTTCACTACCAAAAGAAGGACTGTTAGATAAAATTGCTGTTTCTGTTTCAAAAAATAAAGCTCCCAATGAGATTAATATTGATCAAGCCATTGTCAATACAATTATTGAAAAACTCAGCATCTTTGAAACCAATAATGATTTTCTTCAAAATGATCTCAATGCAACCAAACTAGCCAAAGAATTCTCCACAAATACCAAATATTTATCCAAAGTCATAAATGTATTTAAGGAACAATCATTTACAAATTATATCAATGATTTAAGAATTGACTATATCCTTGAGGAACTCCAACATAATTCTCGACTTAGAAAATATACTATTAAAGGGATCAGTCAGGAAGCTGGGTTTAACACAGCAGAGTCCTTTGCATCTGCCTTTAAGAAAAGAACTGGATTAAACCCTTCTTATTTTGTAAGGAATTTAAATAGTAAAAAAGACTAACTCATAGTAGAAATTCAAGAATTTCGAGATACTATATTCTTGAATTTCGACAATCATCTTCCAAAAAATAGCGGCGCAAAAAGAAATAAAAATACATTTGTCTCATAAGTAATCAATATAAACATTACGAGATGAGAACAAAAAAATTACTCTTAGAAAAATTTAAAATCGCTAAACTTAATAATCTACATTCTATCAGAGGTGGTGATAGTATAGAAGGAGGAGATGATGACCCTCGAAGAAGTAATAAACCATGGTGTCCAGACAGACCTACTGGTACAAATCCAGGCATAACCACACAAGATGGACAATAAATTGAATTTTAAAATAACAAAATCAATAGTCATTTGCATCTTATTTATAGTAACCTCATGTTCTAAAAAACAGGAGGTTGCTCTTTTTTATCCTGAGTTTTCAAATATATCTACAACTATAGATACCTTCTATGGTATGAAAGTTCCTGATCCTTATAGAAATCTTGAAAATTTAAATGATTCTACAGTCATAAAATGGCTGCACCTTCAAAATAATCTAGCTTCTGAATATCTAAATAAAATTAAAGGAAGAAAACAGTTTTTAACTCATGCACTCCAAATAAGTAATAAAGAAAAAGTTACAAAAGAACATTTACATATCAATAAAGAAGGAGTCTTCTTTTATTTAAAAATAGATCCATCAAAAAACTCAAATACATTATATATGAAGGAATCAGATAGCCCTGAAGAAATTCCTTTATATACTTCGGCTCTTTATGGGGACAATTACTTAATTAACTATTATAAATTTAATGACAACTCTACAAAGGTTGCTATAAGCCTTTCAAAAAAAGGAGAAGATGCTTCTATCCTTGTCATTTATGATATGACTACCAAAAAAACATTTGATCAAACAATCATTAATGTGAGCCCAAGCTTAGTAGGCGATATTACATGGCTACCAGACAACAACCGTTTTATTTATCTAGAAATCCCGCATTTTGACTATCAAGACAAATCGTATTTAACCAATACACAATCTATGCTTTATGATACTAGCTCTATGAGTGCTAGGGGTAAGGTTATATTTAGTTCACAAAAAAATACCGAGCTAGATATTAAAAAAGAAGATTTTCCTTTTGTTCAAATAAATCAAAGTACCAAAAAATACATTCTTGGAAGTATAGATAAAGGATTAGGCTATAAAGAGGTTTATATAGAAGATATTGCGCATGTAGATAACCCCAATTGGAAACTATTATTTACAAAGGATCAAAAAATTACACGGTTCAGAATTATAGGAGATCAATTAATATATCTCACTTCAAAAAACAGCTCCAATTTTAGTATTTGCACAACACCTCTCTCAAATCCTAATTTTGAATCACCAAAAATCTTAGTAAAAGAAAAAGAAGATGAAGTCATTAGAACTTATGAAATCGTTAATAATGACCTTTATTATACAACCATAAAAAATGGTGTCCACGCAAGTTTTTATAGCCTTAAGCAAGGAGTAGAAACAAAAATAAAATTACCCTATACATCAGGGAATAGTGATCTCTCTTTGCTGAATAACGAACTATATATTTCTATAAAAGGATGGACAAAACCATATACCCTATATAAATACAATACCTCGCATGAAACATTCGAGTATATAATGTTAGATAAGCCATCTTTTCCCAATTTTGAGGATTTTATAGTAAAAGAGATTGAAGTACCCACAAAAGATAGTGTGCTCATTCCTGTATCCATAATACATTCTAAAAACATAAAACGTAACGGAAAAAATCCAACCATAATGCTGAGTTATGGGGCCTACGGAGCATCAATGACACCCTTCTTTTATACCCCTTTTATGTTATGGGTAGAACAAGGAGGAATATGGGTAATACCCCATGTAAGAGGTGGTGGCGAGAAAGGAGACGCTTGGTATAAAGCAGGCTATAAAACTACTAAATCCAATACTTGGAACGATGTGATTACTACGGCAGAATACCTTATAGAAAACAACTATACATCTCCCGATTATCTAGTAAATATGGGCTCCAGCGCTGGAGGCATTGCTGCTGGACGATCACTTACGGAACGCCCTGACCTCTTTAAAGTAGGTATCTTAGATGTCCCATCTCTAAATCTCGTACGATCAGAAGAGCAACCCTACGGATTAAATAGCGTAAAAGAGTTTGGAACCGTAAAAGACTCTACAGAATTTTTTGCTTTGTATGAGATGGATTCATACCATCATATAAAGGAAGGAGTAGCATATCCATCAATTATCGTAAATACAGGTATAAAAGACGGTTTAGTAACTCCTTGGGATCCTGCAAAATTTGTAGCACGTATCCAACAAGCAACCACTTCAAACAATCCTATATTATTTACAATAGATTTTAACGCTGGGCATTCTGGAGATGGAACTACACAAAAGTATTATGATGATATTACAAAATTGCTCTCCTTTGCATTCTGGCAAACAGGACATCCAGATTATCAATTAGAATAAATCGTTAACAACTTCATCATAAATCCAATCACCTTTCGTTGTATAAAACGGAAGGTATTTTTATTTTACACCACTTTTTAAAAAGAGTAGTAGTATGCTTTCGCGAAAGCGTAAAAAACATAAAAAAAGTCTCGATAAAGAGACATTCCTATGAAACAATATCATGATCTTATACGCCACGTTTTAGAAAACGGAAATCAAAAAGGAGACCGTACAGGAACAGGTACCAAAAGTGTTTTTGGATATCAAATGCGATTTGACCTCTCTGAAGGTTTTCCAATGGTAACCACAAAAAAACTTCATTTAAAATCTATTATTTATGAATTACTTTGGTTTTTGAATGGAGATACTAATGTAAGTTATCTACAAGAAAATGGCGTGCGTATCTGGAATGAATGGGCCGATGAAAATGGAGATTTAGGCCCTGTATATGGGCACCAATGGCGTAGTTGGAATGGAGAAGAAATCGACCAAATAAAAGAGATAGTTCAAACTCTCAAAACCAATCCTAATAGTCGTCGAATGCTCGTAAGTGCATGGAATCCAGGCGTACTACCAGACACAACAAAGTCTTTTTCTGAAAATGTGGCAAATGGAAAAGCTGCATTACCCCCATGTCATGCCTTTTTCCAATTTTATGTAGCCGATGGAAAATTGAGCTGTCAACTCTATCAACGAAGTGCAGATATTTTTCTAGGGGTCCCTTTCAATATTGCAAGTTATGCCTTACTTACAATGATGATGGCACAAGTATGTGGATATGAAGCTGGAGACTTTATACATACCTTTGGAGATGCTCATATATATAACAATCATATGGAACAAGTCGAGCTACAATTGTCTAGAGAATTCCGTACTTTGCCCACTTTAAAAATAAATCCTGAAGTAAAAGACATTTTTGGCTTCAAATTTGCAGACTTTACTTTAGAAAACTATAATCCGCATCCTCATATTAAAGGAGTAGTTGCGGTTTAATTACTAAAAATCAATATATGAAGAAGTTAATTCTCATTCTTTTATTCCTTTCGGGAGGTATCACATTTGCACAGGAAGGAGTTTCTATGAAAAGAACAACTACCTTAACAATTAAACAAGTACCTCCTACATGGCCAGGATGTAATGGCTCAGTAAATCAAAAAAATAATTGCTTTAGACAGAAACTGGCAAACCATGTAATACGTGGTTTTAAATTTCCAGCAAACCATAAAAAAGGAACCCGTGTCGTAGTAGATATGATCATTAATACTAAAGGAAAACCAGAAATAAAGAAAATGGAAGGTGGTTCTAAAGATCTTCAAGCAGAGATCAAACGTAAAATCCTATCTATGCCAGAAGTAAAACCCGGGCATACAGGAGGAAAGCCGGAAGTACGTAAATTTAAATTACCATTTACGTTTTAACTTCTCGTTAACGTGTATATGCTTTTGTGAAAGCATAAAATTTGTAACTTTGAGAGTGATCATAAAAATGGTCACTCTTTTTTATTATGATCGCTACGCAAACCCTCCTCGATTTTTTTAAAGAAACTCGAGTGCATACCGAAACTATATGCGCACCACTTCAAATAGAAGACTATGTTGTACAACCTATAGTAGATGTATCTCCTCCTAAATGGCATTTGGGACATACGACTTGGTTTTTTGAAGAATTCATTTTAAAACACCATAAAAAGGGGTATGTGCTTTTCAGTGATGATTTTGCATTTGTCTTTAATAGTTATTATGAAAGCGTAGGCAAACGTGTTGTTCGTACAGATCGCGGAAATCTATCGAGACCTACGGTAGAACAAGTATATGCATACCGTAACTATGTAACCGAGCACCTTATTGAATTACTAGAAGAATCAAAAGATTTAGAAATTAACAAACTAGTAACCATAGGCATACATCATGAAAAACAACATCAGGAATTACTCCTTACTGATATCAAATACATTCTAGGGAATAACCCTTTAATGCCCATATATGATACCCGTACGAGTAGTCATCAAGATCTCGAAAATCAAATTAATAATACCGCTCAATCATGGATTTCCTTTCCAGAAGGCATCTATGAAATAGGGTATAACGGAAATGGATTTTGCTATGATAATGAGCAGGGAAGACACAAAGTATATATCCATGATTTTGAAATCTCAAATCGCTTAGTAACAAATGGCGAGTATATCGCTTTTATAGAAGCAGGAGGATATTCTAAAACTTTATTATGGCATGCAGAAGGCTGGGATTGGATACAAACTCAACAAATTAAAGCCCCCTTATATTGGCATCTCATAGATGGAGAATGGCATCAATATACACTTAAAGGATTACAAAAAGTAGATCCTGATGCTCCTCTCACCCATATATCCTACTATGAAGCATTTGCATATGCGCAATGGCGAGATATGCGACTTCCTACAGAATTCGAATGGGAAGCCGCTCAAGAACATTTTGATTGGGGACAACGATGGGAATGGACAGAGAGCGCATACCTCCCCTATCCAGGATATACTAAAGAAGCTGGAGCCCTAGGCGAGTATAACGGAAAGTTTATGGTAAATCAAAAAGTATTACGAGGAGGATCTATTGCTACTCCAAAAAAACATACAAGAGCAACCTATCGTAACTTCTTCCAGACTGGATTACGATGGCAGTATACAGGCATCCGACTTGCAAAATAAACCCCTCACTTACAACTTAAAAAAATGACAACAAAAATAACACACTATACATCTGCATTTGAAAAAGAAGTAGCACAAGGACTTACTTCTTTTCCCAAATCATTATCATCAAAATATTTTTATGATGAAAAAGGAGACAAGCTATTCCAAGATATTATGGCAATGCCTACCTACTACCTAACCGATGCAGAGTTTGAGATATTTTCTACTCAAAAAGAAGAAATCTGTAATGCCTTTTATGGAAATCAAGGGTTTGATCTTATTGAGCTAGGTGCAGGAGATGGTAAAAAAACCAAAATTCTATTAAACTATTTTTCAGAAAAAGGAATTGACTTTACATACCTACCTATAGATATAAGTCAGAATGTACTCGATGGACTAAAAGAAAGTGTGGAAAGAGAAATCCCTGGTGTAAAAATCAAACCCCAGCAAGGAACTTACTTTGAAGTCTTGGAAGGACTAGTAAACTATAACTCTCGAAAAAAAGTGATTATGGTTTTAGGATCTAATATAGGGAACCTTCTTCATCAAAAAGCGATACAATTCTTAGCAAATATTCAAAAAGGAATGAATACAGACGATGTATTGTTTATGGGATTTGATCAAAAGAAGAATCCACAAACTATTCTCAACGCCTATAATGATCCTGAAGGAATTACTGCTGCTTTCAATAAAAACATTTTGCACCGTATTAATCGTGAGTTGGAGGCAAACTTTAATGTAGATCAATTCTTGCACTGGGAAGTATATGACCCAGAAAGTGGCACAGCAAAAAGCTATCTTGTGAGTAAAACCGAACAAGAAGTCCATATCAATAAACTTCAATTAAATATCCATTTTTCTCCTTGGGAGACTATACACACAGAAATAAGTCAAAAATATGATGACGATGTCGTAAGCTGGCTTGCAGAAGAAGCAGGATTAAAAATTATAAATCAGTATACCGACAGCAATCAATACTATAAAAACTATCTGTTTGCCAAAAGATAATCCCAGATATAATCCTACAGTATTAATAAAGCGCAAAAAACAATGAAAGCTATTTGGAACAATACCGTTATTGCAGAGAGTGATGACACTATAGTTATTGAAGGAAATCATTACTTTCCTCATGACAGTATACTAAAAGAATATTATAAGTCAAGTACATTACATTCTACCTGCCCATGGAAAGGAGAAGCTCATTACTATACACTAGATGTAAATGGAAAACAAAATACAGATGCTGCTTGGTTTTATCCTGAAGTAAGTGAGCTTGCAAAAAGCATAAAAAATCGCGTAGCTTTTTGGAAAGGAGTCGAGGTTGTAGAATAAATCAGTAATACCTCAAAAAAAACTGTTCTTTACATAGTTGTAAAGAACAGTCCTACCAAAATTAGTACCCTTTTACTAATTATATGTCTAATACGCTATTTTCTGTAGCAGCATACTCATTCCATTGGAAACGATCTGCTTCTTCTTCATTGGTCCATTGACCATCAACAACATAACGGAATTCATATGAATTTTCGACAGGAATGTCAAAAGTCCCTTTGAATGTACCATTCTTTAATTTCTTTAATTCTGCTGTCGTATTCCAATCATTAAAATCACCAGCAACAACAACAGTGTTAGCTTCGGCAGCAGGTACTGTAAAGGTTACTTTACATACAGGTTTTGATTTTAAATATTTCTTTGTAAGTGGCATAATTATACTATTTTATAATAAAGGTCAAATATAATAACAACCCTATATAAAAATCACACTATCAAACATTTAACGTGATTTTTCACAATATCTTAAAATTACCCCCTTATAATTTGTAATAGCTTAAAACGCAAACGTTTTCAATTTTTGATATACTGTACAAATAAGCTAAATCATTGATAACAAATTACCTTATTTATGGCTTTAAAATGATAAATTCCTTAAAAAAAAGTCATAAAACGTCGAGTAAAGCCTCCAAATCTTCTTCAGTATTAAAATAATGGAACCCTATACGTATTCCTTCTCCTCTTGCCATACATATGATCCCTTTTTCATATAAGAGATCTATCAACGATTGATCACCTTTAATATTAAAGATAGACGAATGTTCTTTTCTGGATACAATACTCTTTTCCAATAAATCCCGTTCTATAAACGCTTTCTTAGCTTTTGAAGCTAGTTGCTTTATATGTGTATCTATCGTCTCTATCCCAATCTCATTAATCAAATCTATTGCAACACCTAGGCTTCCATAGTTCAACGTATCTTGATGTCCTGGTTCAAAACGACCTATAAAATTTCCTTCATGAGGTTTATATTTTCCTTGTAATGAGTTAAAGCCTGTAGTCCTAGGTGCTACTTTTTGAGCTACAGATTCTTTAAATAGATATATCCCATTCCCATAACCCGCATTTAACCATTTATACGAACTTGCACCTATAACATCTAGCCCAGAAGTATCAAAATCAAAAGACTCAGAACCTAGATATTGTGTGCCATCTGCAAAGAATAACGTATCTGGATATTTGGTTTTTAATTGTTTTAAAAATGCCAGATCAATCTTAATCCCATTGATCCATTGTACTACTGAAAATGCAAATATATCGGGTTGCGCTTTCGCGAAAGCAGCCTCTATATGCTCCTCAAGTTTAGCATCAATTTGAACATAGGTAATATTAAAATCACGAGATATAAAAGGCCAATTTACTGATGGATAATCTTGTTTCAATAAAAGCACCTTCTTAGGGGTTGATATTCCATCTAACAGCGTATTAAAACCATAAGAGAAATTAGGAACGAGAGCTACACGATTAGGAGCGCAAGAAAATAACTCACCTACTTTCTCACGAATACTATTTAAAATAGCTCCTTGTTTGTCTTTTAAAATACTCCCTTGTATAAAAAAATCCAGATCATGCTCCTGTCTGTAATCCAATACAGGAGCAGACAATAAACCAGAAGCTGGTGTATTGAGATATACATATTGCTTTGTAAGAGGAAAGTATTTTTTATATCCAGACATAGCTTTTGAATACGGGTTAAAAACAGTAATTTTATACGATTATATAAAGGTCGTACAAATGGGTATATTCTCAAAAAAAACAACACCTATAATAGATCCTGAGCAAAAGGAACTCTTTGAAAATGCACAAGCACGAATACGGCAGAAAAAAAAACTGTATCGCCATTTTGTACTTTTCTTAGCTGGTGCTATACTTCTTATTGTAATTAATCTTGTACTGGGATTTGGGAAAGCATACACTCTTTTTGACGTAGATTGGTTTGTATGGGCTATCCTTTTATGGACATTTTTCTTCCTCGTACATCTCATAAACGTAGTCTTCTTAGGCAATTTTATGAATAAACAATGGGAGAATGCGCAACTTGAAAAATTAGTAAAAAAACAAAAAGATAGGATTGCACATTTAGAAGAAAAGGTAGCCATGGACTATCCCCTACCTGAAAAAAAAAATCCACTCACCAACTCAGAACCAATAACACCTACAGACCCCAATTCTCCCCTATGATTACAATGATTGCAGCAGCAGCAGAAAATAATGCCTTGGGAAAAGATAATGACCTAGTATGGTACTTACCAGATGATTTTAAACGTTTTAAAACGCTTACAACAGGGCATCATATTATAATGGGAAGAAAAACCTGGGAATCATTCCCAAAACCCCTGCCTAACCGTACACATATTGTAATTACTCGTAATACAAATTATCATCCTGAAGGTGTCATTGTTGTTCATACTATGGAAGACGCTCTTACATATGCAAAAGATGATCCCAACACCTATATTATAGGTGGAGGAGAGATTTATAAAATAGGACTAGCATATGCCACACACATAGAACTCACTCGAGTACATGGAACTTTTGACGCAGATGCTTTTTTCCCAAATATAGACCTCTCGGTGTGGGAACTTATAACCTCTACATTTCATGATAAAGATGATAGGCATAAGTACGCGTTTACCTATGAAACATGGAAGAAAAAGTAAAAAGTGTGTAGAATAACTTTTGTGATTATCACTTGTTTATATCTGTGTTAGGATACTCCTTACAGATTATTGTATTTTTGCATTCAAGATTCAACTTAAAACCAACTCGAATGAACGCATATATTTTTCCAGGGCAAGGTGCCCAATTTTCTGGAATGGGGCTTGATCTTTTTGAGGCTTCTGGACTCGCTCAGGATTTATTTAATAAGGCAAATGATATTTTAGGATTTAGTATTACAGATATTATGTTTGAAGGTGACGCAGAAGCTCTGAAACAAACAAAAGTGACACAACCTGCCATATTTTTGCATTCTGTAATCTTAAGCAAAGTACTTGGAGATACTTTCCAACCAGATATGGTTGCGGGACATTCCTTAGGAGAATTAAGTGCTCTAGTTGCAAATGGTACATTAAATTTTGAGGACGGACTTAAACTTGTATCTCAACGTGCACTGGCCATGCAAAAAGCGTGTGAATTCCAACCGTCTACAATGGCTGCAGTATTGGGACTTGAAGATCAAATAGTAGAAGATGTATGTACAAATACTCCTGGAATTGTCGTTGCAGCAAATTATAACTGCCCAGGGCAGTTAGTTATTTCAGGAGAAATAGATGCCATAGAAGCTGCCTGTGAAACTATGAAAGAAAAAGGAGCCAGACGCGCACTAGTACTTCCTGTAGGAGGTGCTTTCCACTCACCGCTTATGGAACCTGCTCGTGAAGAACTTGCAGCAGCCATAGAAAATACAAATTTTAATACACCGACATGTCCTATTTATCAAAATGTATCGACAACGGCTGTAACAGATCCTTCAGTCATTAAAGAAAATCTAATGGCACAATTAACTGCACCTGTAAAGTGGACACAGAGTATGCAACAAATGATTTCAGATGGAGGTACTAACTTTATTGAAGTTGGACCTGGTAAGGTTTTACAAGGTTTACTTAGAAAAATAGATCGTCAAGTAACTGCTTCTAGTGCTGTATTGCCAGAATAATAGGTTACATTATTATATATTAATAAAAAACGCGGCAAATGCCGCGTTTTACTTTTAGGTAAGTATAATCTTAATGATCTACAGCTGCTTTTACCTTGTCTGCACCTTCTTTTATTTTGTTTGCAGCATCATCTGTAGCCTCCTTTACAGCTTCTCCAGCTTTCTCAGCAGCTTCACCAGCTTTCTCTTTTATCCCATCTACAGCTTCACCTGCAGCATTTGCAGCTTCATTCACGGCTTCTCCTGCAGCATTGGCAGCTTCATTCACAGCTTCTCCTGCTGTGTTTGCAGCTTCATTAACAGCTTGTCCTGCAGTATTTGCAGCCTCTTCAACAGCATTACCAGTTTCCGTAGTTTTTTCTTGTACTTCTCTACATGAAGTTACACTACATACTATAGCAATAACAGCTATACTTAAAAAAAATCGTTTCATACTAAAAATTTGTTTTGATGATTAGAAGCACTAAAATTAACATTTAAATACTCTTATGTACGTTTTTATAGATAAATATGATATTTTTATCGTTAAAATACACAAGTGCATCTATAAAGTACACATTTACCTTCTTTAATTACTAGTGCTCTTTTTATTAGATACGACAGAAGTACACAAAAAGTTTATAGATACTACATTAATAGTATAAAAAATGCAAAAATTTAACTAGGAATATTTCCTAATTTTCATACATTTACCATATGGGAATAAATGATTTACCTTCAGAAATAAGACGATTTAAAGAAATCCGTGAAGATCATAATTTTACACAATCAGAATTTGCAACGCAACTAGGCATTAAACACTCTACAGCAGATATTGAACGTGGACGAACTAAACTCTCTGGTAGCGTTGTTACAGAATTATTGCGTCTATTCCATGTAAACCCATTATGGTTGTATGGATATAGTAATCAAAAACATTTAAATACAGATAAGGGAGATGTAAGCCCAAAAGTAGTTGCCGTAGATAAAGAAGATCAAGAGAATATGATATTAGTAAATCAAAAAGCAGCTGCAGGATATCCAAATAACATTCAAGATGTAGAATGGTATCAAAAACTGCCAGCTTTTGACTTACCATTACCACAGTATCGCAATGCAACTTATAGAGGTTTTCAGATAGAAGGAGATAGTATGCTTCCAAATTTTAAACCAGATGATTGGGTACTAGCAAAAGGTGTAGAAAGTCTAGAACATGCTAGTGACAATAAAGTATATGTCGTTGTTATGCAAGACGCTGTAGTAGTCAAAAAAATGCAAAAAATTCCTGACTCTTCAAAAATCTTACTTGTATCTTTAAATGAAGAATATGTACCCTACGAAGTATCTGTAAGTGATATTCAAGAAATATGGCAAGTTAATAGTAAACTTACATTTAATCTTGACGATGGTTCAGAACATACATTATTACGGGAGTTACAAGCATCTATGTTAGAACTTAAAAGTCAAATCAAAAAACTAAATACATAAGATATGGGGTTCCCCCAATTATTTGATTTCTTAGAGCGTTTACAGCATAATAACAATAAGGAATGGATGGATCAAAACCGTAAAGAATATCAAGTGGTCCGTACTTTTTTTATAAAATGGCTAGATGAACTTAATACAAAACTTGCCGATGTAGACCCTGAATATTATGATACTCCTGGAAAAAAAGGAATTAATAGGATCAATAATAATCTAATGTTTTATCCTAATAAACCAGTGTATAAAGATCATTTTGGTGCAGGTTTAGATCAACGTACAAAACAAGGTGATTTTTATATAGAAATAGGCATTAAGCAATGTCTATTAGCAGGTGGTTTCTGGAGGCCAGAAAAAACAATACTAAAAAGTATTAGAGAAGCAATAGACTATAATGGTGAAGAACTTATAGCTATTTTGGAAAAACCATCATTCAAAAATCTTTTTGGGGATCTCTATGTAGACGATCCATTAAAAACAGCTCCAAAAGGATATGCAAAAGATCATGAGTATATTCATTTATTACGTCATAAAACTTTTGGTGTTGAAATTGCGCTTTCGCGAAAGCAGATACTTACACAAGACTTCCAAGATTATTGTATAGAAATGTATCTAGAGATGCTCCCTTTTAGAAGATATCTAAGAGAAGCTGTTACTGTCCAATAAAAAACATATCCTACCCTTGTAAATTAATAGATTAGTGGTATATTTGCACCCGCTTAAATCGAAAGATTAAGTTTTTTATTAGTGTAATAACAATCATTTTAATTAATCGCTATGTACGCAATTGTAGAGATAGCAGGGCAGCAATTCAAAGTTGCAAAAGACCAGAAAGTCTTTGTCCACCGTTTAAATACTGAAGAAGGAAAGAAAGTTGCTTTTGACAATGTTCTTTTAATCAGTGACGGTGACAATGTTACTATCGGCGCCCCGGCTATAGACGGAGCTCAAGTAGGAGCTACTGTTGTAAAGCACCTAAAAGGTGACAAAGTAATCGTTTTCAAGAAAAAGAGACGTAAAGGATACCGTAAGAAAAACGGACATCGTCAGTCACTTACAGAAATCGTAATTGAAAACATTACAGCTTCTGGAGCAAAAAAAGCTGCTCCTGCTAAGAAAGCTACTCCTAAGGCTGCAGCACCTGTAAAAGAAGCTGCTCCTAAAAAAGAAGTAAAAAAAGCACCAGCAAAAAAAGGAGATGATCTTAAGAAAATCGAAGGAATCGGACCAAAAATTGCTGAGACATTAACTGCTGCAGGAATCGCAACATTTGCAGATCTTGCAAAAGCAGATACAAAGAATATTGCTGAGATTATCTCAGGTGTGCGTGGAAACCATGTTCCAGATACATGGCCACAACAAGCACAACTTGCTGCAGATGGTAAGTGGGATGAGCTTAAAAAATTACAAGACGAATTAGACGGCGGAAAAGCATAAGTTTACCGCTTAACGTATAACACATAAAACCGAAATAAGATGGCTCATAAAAAAGGAGTTGGTAGTTCTAAAAACGGTCGCGAATCGGCATCAAAACGCTTAGGCGTAAAGATTTTCGGAGGTCAAGCTGCAATTGCAGGGAACATCATCGTACGTCAAAGAGGAAATACACATCACCCAGGTGAAAATGTATACGGTGGAAAAGATCATACCCTTCACGCAAAAGTGGATGGTGTTGTAAAATTCACTAAGAAAAAAGATAACAAATCTTACGTTTCTGTAGTCCCTTTTGAGGCTTAAGAAACTGTTCATTCCTAGAATTAAAAACCCTTTTCATACTAGTATGAAAAGGGTTTTTCTATGAAATAATGTATTCTTTGTGAGTAATAACTAGTTTTTCTCTTTTAGAATATCGCGCACTATTTTAAGATGGTGTCTTGTATGTACTTGCAAAAATCGTTTTGACTGTCTTCTGTTAAGTTTCTTAAAAACAGGATACTCAAAAAAAGACTTCTTATCTAGTTCATCTATTACACCAATATTTTTTCTCGCTTCTTTCAACTGCTCTTCGATACCTTCTCATGTAATTATATCAGGAGGTCTTACAGCTTCTAATGATTGAGCAAATCTCCTTGGAATATAATTAAACGTATGTGAAAAAAAACCGAGATATATTAAAACTGGTCTTATATTTTTTTGGATCAGAACGTTCAAGAGTTTTATAAATCTCGTTTATAGTTTTAAGCATATGATATAGATGCCATTCGACCGGAACCTCAGATACTTCAGGGTTTATGCTTTTGCTAAAGCGTATCATCTATTTTATCTCATTAAGATCACGACTTAAAAATTCATTTTTATTAGAAACTGTAGAAGTTTTCATAGATATGAACACGATAACACTACTGATTATTAAATAACTTTTTATAATATATGACATAATATCCTTAATCTTTAAAGGCAAAATATATACACTCATTATTAAAACTGAAAGCGATATCCTACATCTGGAAAAAACCCAGTCTGATCTACTTCATCTATTCTATTGGTAACTCGATTATAGCGTTGTTGAAATAAGTTACTATTATTGGTTACGTTTTGTAAATCAATAAAAAACTGATGTGATTGTTTCTTTTTTGCACTATTTAATTTGACTCCAAATTTTACATCCCATCGAAAATAAGCATCATTCTGTTCGCTAAATGCTATATCCTCTCTCAACACCTCAAAACCAGCCGCCTGAGAAGCTTCAAGATTTGCAGGCGTAAAATAGCGCCCTCCTGAGGTTGTTAATTTGGTATCTACAAACCATGTATTGCGCCCAGAAGCACCCAATCTAAATTCTTTTCCTGCCAATAGATTGATCACATAGCCATTATTAAATGGGGTATTGCGCTCTATACCATCACTCCCTTCATACCTACTTTCAAAAAAGGAAGAAGTCAACAAGCCATAAAATCCTTTATCAAAAAACTTCTCAATAGTGATTTCTACCCCCTGATTAAAACCAGTTCCTTCATTGACTAATGATACTCTATCATTATCAAATCCGAAGTCTGCTCCCTCGGTGAGCGATGAATAACTAGATGGGAATGCCTCTACAGCGGCATTGCTTATGGACTGATAATACACTTCTAGTTTTCCTCTCCAACTTTTGGCAAGCCGAACGTCATACCCTAGTACAAAGTGGTTGCTTTGTGTAAAATCCAATTCTTTATTGGTCTGTACCAATTGACCGTCAATAGATTCGTTAAGGAATAGTATGGGTAAAGGTTGTGTTTGATGGTGTAGACCATATCCGAAATTAATTTTGTGCTTAGGAGCTATCGCATAGTTAACAGCGGCTCTAGGTTCTAGCACAAACTGATCACTTAATGTACTATACTGCGCATGCAGTCCTCCATTGAGGGTTATTTTTTCAGTGACCCGATACTGTCCGGAGATAAAAGGCTGGAGGATTCCAAAGCTCTCATCAATATCACTGAAGGTAAACAAATCCGGATCGCCATCTCCATCTAGATCCGGTTGCATATCTCGATCACGTTCCAGTGTATCAAAACCTATATTTTCATATACAAAACCAGCCCGTAAGGTAGATTTGTTATTCAGTTTGCTATTAAACAAACTGGAAATACTCAATCTGGATTCTGTATTATCTGCCTCTGTATACAGTATAGAACGTTCCTGATCTGTGTCTTGATCAATAAAGCGATCTACCATAAATTCATTGAGCGAAAAAGACCCAGAAACCGTGGTTTTGATATAGGATTTATCACTTACATTGATACGATGTTTTAATCCTAAAACTCCAAAACCAGAATCTACGAACGTATTTTCATCTGTAGCTGCAAAAAG
This sequence comes from uncultured Dokdonia sp., assembly GCA_947503305.1. Taxonomy (GTDB): domain Bacteria; phylum Bacteroidota; class Bacteroidia; order Flavobacteriales; family Flavobacteriaceae; genus Dokdonia. Next base: position 1,049,074 of record CANNDF010000001.1, on the reverse strand, counting down.
ATCATCCTCATCAATATCATCTCCCATAAAATCGATATTAGAGGTTCCAAAAATTCCAAATACCGAAAAGTTTCCAGCTTTCCCTCTGCCAAAATCAATATTAAGTGATAAATCCCCGTAATTAGGTACTGCACTGGTACCTCCGGCTCCTTGTCCTAGGATACCTACCAAAGAATACCTTGCTGCGACCAGAAAAGACCCTCCATTTTTCCCCAGAGGTCCTTCAGCATTTGCTTCGACTCCAGAAAAGACACCCATCTGTAATGAATATTCATTATTATCTGCATTTCCTTTTCTAAACCCTAAATCAAAAACCCCTCCTAAAGCATTGCCATATTCCGCGGGAAATGCAGACGTTAGGAAATCAGAATTTTTAAGCATATTTGGATTGAGTGCAGAAACAGGACCTCCTGTAGTACCCGCTGTAGAAAAATGATTTGGACTTGGAATTGGAATTCCTTCCAAACGCCATAGTAAGCCTGTAGGTGAATTACCTCGTACTACGATATCATTACGACTATCATCTGGCGAAGAAACCCCAGCAAAATTTGCTGCAAGTCTTCCTACATCACTTCTCCCGCCTGAAAAACGGGTTACCTCATCAACACTAAACTGACGAGCAGAAACTGTAGCCAACCTATTTACAGCCCGTTCTTTATTGGTTCCCGAACTTATAACAATTTCATCTAGTTGCCCAAAAGCTTCTATTAAGCTTACATCGACCACAGCGTCTTTTCCGGATGTTACGACGATATTAGGTATTGTAATAGATTCAAACCCTAAATACGTAACTCGGATGCTTTGTCTCCCTACGGGTACATTTTCTATCTTAAATTTTCCGTTTTCATCTGTAATAACGCCAATGGGAGGATTAGAATTCATCAATTCTACATTGGCGCCTAACAGGGGAATCTCTGATTGCTTATCAATTACATTCCCTTTAATGATTCCATTTTGAGCTGTTCCTATTACAGTACATAAAATAAGAACAATAAATATTAGATTTTTCATTTTTTTTGTTTCCATGATGTAAATATTCTTTTTTAGAAAAAAGATACCTACTCAAAAAACCTCAATTGTAGATACACTCACCTTATTGTCAAAAAATCATTTGAACTATATTTTGTAAAATAATCTTGCATTATTTCAAGTCATATAACTTATAATACAACTCAATAGATAAATTGACAATTCATTCTTTTTGACAAAAGACACCTATCTATAAAATGTATATTTACAGGATCATGAAAAGTATGTTTACCCATTTTAATTTCAAAAAGTTTGGCTTTAGGGTTGTAGTAATTACCGTAGTCTACCTCTTGGTAAAGCTTACTATAGATCATGATGATGATGGAGAAGAGAAGGTATTTGAATTTGTATCTATTGCATACTACCTTTCGGCATTCTTTCTTTTTATGGTGATTTGGGAAGCTAGTGATTGGTTAATAAGAAGACATCAACAGCAGAAGAATACGATGTATTTTAAAGATAGTATCCGTATTCTGGGAATTAACATGGCTATTGCTATTCCAATTATTGCAATAACCTACTATATCATAAACTATCAACTTTATGAATTGTGTAATATCCTCCCCGAAGATAGACCGCTACGATTTAGAGTCGATTTTTTTAGAGCACTTTTACTCACATTTGCAGTAGGGACTTCCAATCTATTTTATTATTCTTTAAGTCAAAAAAAGCGAATTGAAGAAAAAATGGAAAAACTTCAAAAAGAGCTTATTGCTTCTCAATATGCGTCATTAAAAAGCCAGATTAGTCCGCACTTTCTATTCAATAGCCTTAATATTTTGACCTCATTAATGTATGAAGATCGTGATCTTGCATCTGACTTTGTAACGCGACTTGCTTCTTGTTATCGTTATATTTTGGATAATCGCGATGAAGATATTGTGCCTCTTGAAAAAGAACTTAATTTCTTAGAATCTTTTATCTTTATGATGAATGTGCGCCATGAGGGTGCGCTTCACATATCAACCCTGGTTTCTGCAAATCGAAAAGAGCTTTTTATCCCTACATTATCTTTACAAATGCTTATAGAAAATGCATTAAAACACAACTATTACTCTAAAGAAAAACCCTTAGAAATTACTATATTTTCTATAGAGAATGAAAGTATTGTAGTACAAAATACCCTTCGAAAACGAATCCCTGAGGAAATATCTACACAACTAGGTTTAAAAAACATACAAAAAAGATATGCTTTTTACACTAATGCTAGCGTACTCATAGAAAATGAGAAAGAGTTTTTCAAAGTTACTATGCCATTATTATCAAAAACTCAAACTAAAAAAACTATTTTATCCGTATCCTAATGATGAATGCTGTTATCATAGAAGACGAACCTATTGCTTCTCGCAGACTTGCAAATTTAATTGCTGAACTAGCTCCCGAAATGCAAATTGTGGGACAAATTACTTCTGTAGAAAATGGAATTTCCTGGTTTGAAAATAACATTATGCCCGACCTTATTTTTTTAGATATACAATTAAATGACGGCTATGGATTTGACATTTTGGACACCTTAAAAGACCACCCTTCCATCATTTTTACTACGGCATATAATGAATATGCTATTCGAGGTTTTAAATACAATGGTCTGGACTACTTACTAAAACCTATTGATAAAAATGATTTAAGTAGAGCCTTAACTAAGTTTAGGAAATCCAGAGTCCCTCATGATAGAATAATGGATGAGCATAAGATATCACATATTAAAAACCTATTTAAAAAAGAATATAAACATCGATTTATGGTGAAAGTAGGTAATCAATACAATAGTTTTAATGTACAAGACATTGCCTATTTTAAATCTCAGGAAGGAGCTATTTGTCTTCATACACATACCAACCAGCAATTTCCTATAGAATACACTATCGATCAACTCGAAGACATTCTGAATCCACTAGATTTTTTTAGAGTGAATCGTAAGTTTATGATTTCTGTAAAAGCAGTATCTCAGATCAACACCTATTTCAATAGTAGGTTGATTCTAAAATTAATTCCTGCAGAAGAAGAACAAGTCATAGTCTCTAGAGAGCGAACGAGTAATTTTAAAAAATGGCTAGATATGTAATCTTACCGACTTCCTTTTATACGTTTCTCTTATTTTATAATTATTTTTTTTGTAATCGATCTTGATTCACTCTGAAGAGCAATAAAATAGACCCCTTTTGATACGTTTTGAATAGGTAATAGATATCTTACTTTCTCTGAGTTTTTAATAATTCCATCTGTTATACGCTTTCCATTAGTATCATAGAGATCATACTGAATATCTTGTCTAGAAAAAGTATCATTTACACTAAGTATAATTGAATCTTTCTCATAAAATACTGCAACCATATCTTCTGCAAGTTGTGCTTCTGATAGGGACAACGGCTCTCCTTCATGTACTCGTAATAATCCTACATTGACACCATAATTTGTTACTTCTGTGGGTGCTAAAAACTGAAGTCCTATGGTAGTAATTTCCTCCCCTGCAAATTCTTCTAAACTAAAAGTTTCTCCTGCCCATCCATTGCTTGCATTAGGATCTACAAAGATAGTAACGGCATTCATATCGGGATCTGCAAAAGAAAGAGATACAAGAAGACTGCCATCACCACTATCTACCTGATTATATATAATATCTACTTTTGTTTCTCCTGTAACAGGAAGTTCTGTTTTATACAACGTTAAGTCCACTGGAACTCCTGTATCCAAGTCTCCTTCTATACGTAGTGAACTCCCTCCCATAAACGCATTTTCAAAATCCCAATTTGCAGTAAGCGCTCCATTTTCTGAAAATGCAAATTGCCATGTAGGTAATATATCTTGTTCATTCATATTATGCCACGGAGCTGTACTCACTTCTATTCCCGATTCAAACCTAGAAAGACCATGTCCAGTATTAAAATAAGTTTCAAAAGGCAATGTCTGGATTGTAGAACTGGCTGGAATCCAATTGGAATACCCTTTAAACCCTGATACATCTTCTATCGCCGGATTTCTATCTGCTCCAGCAAACATATGGCGTTCTTCACTATAAAAATCTTCATAATCATTAGGATTGGTATTAAAAGTAGAATACTCGGCATTATTATAGACACAGTTGGGAGCAAAAAGACCGAAAGAAGTGATAGGCGAAGTAGGGTCATCATGCATTAATGACATCCAATTATTACCTCCCGATTGGAATCGTGCTTGATTTCTCCCTGGCCATACATCGACTCCTGTAAATACATCAAATGGAGATCTCCCTATAGCATTTGCTCTAGATCTGGATGCATTTGGAAAGCTCATTGTATTCCAGAAAAAGTTAATGAATATATTACTACTTACACGTGTTTCAAATCCATTGGTCATATCACCATCTGCATCATCTTGTACAAAAACACTATTATTTGCAGTAAGTCTATTTTGCCAGGAAACGGATCCACTCAAGAGCATTGCATCATACCACATAACTTCTTTATCGAGCGCCTCAACAGCAGTAGTAAGTTCTTCGAGAAAGGCTCTCATAAGACCTGCAGTAGTACTGTTTGTGTTTGTTTCTTCATTAATAAACCATCCATCAAAATTGTAGTACTCCATAATAGCAACCATAATCGGGACTGCTACAAAACTACCGTCCCCGTTTTGCTCTAAAAAATTATTCATAGTAGCGGTACTCCCCCCAAAGGCATTAGGCGCAAAAAATACATTCCCAAACACTTTTACTCCATTTCTATGGGCTGCATTTGTCCATGGTGCAGAGGGTAATTGTACTGTTTGATCTGCTGTTCCTCCAAACCATACTAAACGATCTATATAAGACCAATTTGTAAAATTATATAGATTAAACTGTGACTGTTCTTCTCCATAATTCCCAAAATTATTCATCCCATCTGGCAGATAGGCAATCTCCATATCATTAGGTAATTCTGGATTAAATTGCGTTTCGGTATTGACAAAACGTTCGGCAAGTGGTTCGGTAGCGATCAAAGACGTACTGGCTGTAGGTCCATCTTGTGTCCATGCTTTGAGTTCATCTACCGTTAGAATATAAGGAGCTTCATTAATAATTTGAGCAGTAATTGAGATATACGAAATCAACGCAATAAGGAGTGTAATTTTTCTGAGCATGGTTTTATGTATTGATCCTTAAAAGTATCATTTTTATATCACAAATACATATAGTGGTGATACATACGCTTTCGCGAAAGCGTATAAACACCTCTTAATCTATATATAACGCTATTTCTATTTTCCTAGACAACCTTTAGTTTCTTTAGTAAAAATGCAACCTTACATTCGATATGGCATATTGTTTGTGCGTATTGTAAAAACCTAATACCTATGAGAGTACTAGTACTATTTGTTTCTTGTTTTATTTTTACTTCATGCATTCCCCTATCAATAGCACCTAACCTTGAGGATGGAAAGGTCATAAGGGGTAAGAAGTTTAAACGAAAATTACCTAATAGGTATTCCTATGTTTTTACAGACCCAAAAAATGCAGATGAGTTTTACTACTATATCAATACAAAATACCAACGAGGTAATACGAATGTAGAAGATAACACCCCTTTATTAATAGATGGAAAGGAGTATTTTATTTCATTTTACGAAGCAGAAAAATCTACAAAAACGATTAATCTTATTCCATTAGCTATTGACGCTGCTAGATCAAATAACGGGAATGATCCTTTGCTTGAAGATATCTATTCTTCTAGAACTGGGACCTGGTATATTGCCCTTATGGTCTCTGATATTGATTATAAGGATGCTTTACATCCTGATTATATAGGCAGACAGAAAATACTAGCTCATATTGAAGAATTGAAAAACGAATATTTAAGAACAAGTAATTACAATCAAGCTATTTTGCCTAAGTCTACCGACTAATCCAAAACTAGCTTGTCTGTTCCAAGGTATCCATCATCTTTATTGTAATACCATGCACGATCTTTAGGCATTTTTATGTCATTTATAATGATCTCATCTGTCAGCAGGATGTATTCTCCTGTTTTTTCATCTTCACCTTTAAAAAATTGATATACTTCCATCGCATAGGTCTCAGGATTGAAATAAAATTGCCAGATATCTGTTCCTACTGCTTCATCATAGGTAACCCGTAACACAAGATATTCTTCCCCTTTAAAAGATTTTTTTTGAACTGTAGGTGCAATATGTGTCCCTGGGTCTTTGAGTTTCATAGGTAACCCATATAGATAGGTGTAATAGTTTTTAAACATTACGGTGCGTTCACAATCGGGATCTGACATACTCCCCTCTTTGATGGTCCCTTGATCATCAGAGAAGCGACAGTTACCGTCTTTTATTTCGCGAAAGCTAGTCTTTTCATCACGATCGGTGGTTACTTTAAAATATTCTTCAGGAAGATTGATGGTAATCTTGCTTTTACGAACAGGTTGATTGGGAGTTTCTAAATGCACCGTAAGATCTCCATTAAAATAGTCCCAATTCCCATTAGGATCGTGATAAGCAATCGCTTTTTCAAGAAGTTGAGTTCCTGTAAGGGTTTGAGCAGTAATAAATAATGATACTAAAAAAAATGTAATTGAAAAGATTGTTTTCATATGGGTTTAATTAAGCTTATAATGCACTTTATTTTCCTCAAGGGCATCGAGTAATTCTTGAGAGATTTTTACTTTTTGTTTTTTACTTGGCATCCGTACATATAATTTCTCTTTAGGCTCAAATACCTGAAAGTGTAATTTTCCATCGCCTTTATGTTGATCAAGAATGGTTTTTATTTCCTGGACACGTGCTTCTGCAATTTCATTAATATCGATATTGATCGTCAGTTTTTTTGCATAAGCATCCATCACATCTTGTAATAACTGAAGACTATTAAATTGTGTGCGTGGATCTCCTTTTCTCCCTGTATCACGATTTACATACCCTTCTCGTATAAATACCTTAGCATGTATAAAGCTATTGGGAATCAAAAAATGTCTAAGTTTTAAATACTCTTCTCCAAACATTCTGAACTCAAATGTATCTGTAAAATCTTCTACCGTAAAAGCAGCCCATCCTTTTCCATTTTTAGAAATACGATGTTGCACATCTGTAATAACCCCTCCAAAAGTAAGTTCACGATTGACATAGTTTTCCATAGTATGAAAATGGGCAACACTAGCATTACAGAAAGTTCCCATTTCTGTTTTAAAATCATCTAGGGGATGTCCTGAAATATAGATTCCTACAACTTCTTTTTCTCGACGCAATTTTTCCATAGTCCCCCACTCTTCACAGGGAGGTACAATAGGTTCTGGAATTTGTACTTCGCTGGCATCTCCAAAAAGACTTACTTGTGCACTATTCTCATTTTCCTGATATCGTGCGCCGTATTTTATAGCCTTTTCTAAAAACGTAATTCCATCACCTTCCTGATGAAAGTATTGCGCCCGATGGGTTTCTCCTAATTCATCAAAGCCACCAGCTAAAGCAAGGCTTTCAAACGCTTTTTTGTTAGCCGCGCGTAAATCTACACGACGAGCAAAATCAAATACTGATTTGTATTTACTTTCTTTTCTATTTTCTACGATTGTAGCAACAGCTCCTGTACCTACGCCTTTAACAGCACCCATTCCAAATCGAATAGCCCCATTATCATTTACAGTAAACTTTCGGAAAGATTCATTCACATCGGGTCCTAATACTTCTAATCCCATACGTTTACATTCTTCCATAAAGAAAGTAACCTGCTTAATATCATTCATGTTATTAGATAGTACTGCTGCAAGATACTCGGCAGGATAATGTGCTTTAAGATACGCTGTTTGATAGGCTATCCAGGCATAACACGTAGAGTGCGATTTATTAAAAGCGTAGGCTGCAAATGCTTCCCAGTCTTTCCATATCTTTTCTAGTTTATCTTCAGCATGCCCTTTTTCAGAAGCTTGTTTGATAAACTTTGGTTTCATTTTATCGAGTACTGCTTTTTGTTTTTTACCCATCGCCTTACGAAGGACATCGGCTTCACCTTTAGTAAATCCTGCAAGTTTTTGGGATAAAAGCATTACTTGCTCCTGGTAGACAGTAATACCATAAGTTTCTTTTAGATACTCTTCCATAGCAGGAAGATCATATTCAATATCTTCTTCCCCATGTTTTCTTCGTACGAAAGAAGGAATATATTCCATTGGACCTGGGCGATACAATGCATTCATAGCAATTAAATCTTCAAAAACGGTAGGTTTAAGAGATTGCATATGTTTTTGCATTCCAGGAGATTCATATTGAAAAATCCCTACAGTATCTCCTCTCTGAAATAATTCATAGGTTTTTTCATCATCTAGCGGAAAATTCTCCGGATCAAGGTCAATATCATGGCGGTACTTAACAAGCTTTACAGTATCCTTAATAAGCGTTAATGTTTTAAGCCCTAAAAAGTCCATTTTAAGCAGACCCGCCTCTTCTACCACTGAGTTATCAAACTGGGTGACATACAAATCAGAATCTTTTGCGGTAGCTACAGGAACAAAATTAGTAATATCATCTGGGGTAATAATAACTCCACAGGCGTGTATCCCCGTATTACGAAGAGACCCTTCTAATTGTCGTGCCTGACGTAGCATCTTCCCTTCTAAGTCATCTCCTTCAGAAAGATTGATAAGCTCATTTACTTTGACAAGATCATCTGCTCTAAATGATTGTTTTAACTCTGCATCTGTCTTGCCAAAAATCTTTTTAAGCTTAGACATTGTTGGAATAAGCTTTGCTATACGGTCTGCATCTCCTAAAGGGAGATCCAATGCTCTAGAGGTATCACGTATAGACGACTTTGCGGCCATGGTACCATAGGTAATAATCTGCGCTACTTGATTTGCTCCATACTTATCTATAACATATTGCATTACACGACCACGACCTTCGTCATCAAAATCAATATCAATATCTGGCATACTTACACGATCAGGATTCAGGAATCTCTCAAAAAGTAAATCATACTTAAGAGGATCTATATTTGTAATCCATAAGCAATATGCAACGACACTTCCTGCTGCCGACCCACGACCAGGGCCTACAGATACATCCATATTACGTGCTTCACGTATAAAGTCTTCTACAATCAGGAAATATCCAGGATACCCTGTTTTTTCAATAACATCCAGTTCAAAGTCTAATCGTTCTGTAATTTCTGGAGTAAGGGTTTCGTAACGTTTTTTGGCTCCTTCATAGGTGATATGACGCAAAAATTTATTCTCCCCTCGTTTGCCCCCATCTACAGCATCTTCTTCATATTGGAACGCTTCCGGAATATCAAAGGCGGGTAATAATACATCTCGAGCAAGTTCAAAAGCTTCTATTTTATCTACTACTTCTTGAACATTAAGGATCGCTTCTGGAAGATCATTAAAGAGTGTCTTCATTTCTTCGGCACTCTTAAAGTAATACTCGTTATTAGGCAATCCATACCGATATCCTCGGCCACGACCTTTAGGAGTAGCAACTTTTTCTCCGTCTTTTACACATAATAAAATATCATGTGCATCTGCATCTTCTTTATCTATATAAAATGTATTATTGGTTGCAAGTATTTTGATGTTATGCTTTCGCGAAAGCGATACCAATACTGGCATTACTCTATCTTCATCTTCTTGACCATGGCGCATCAACTCTATATAGAGGTCATCGCCAAATTGTTCTTTCCACCAAATTAAAGCTTCTTCGGCTTGCTTCTCTCCTACATTAAGAATCTTGCTTGGGACTTCTCCATAAAGATTTCCTGTCAATACAATGATATCTTCCTTGTATTGTTCGATGACTTTTTTATCAATACGAGGCACATAATAAAACCCATCTGTATAGGCAATAGATGCCATTTTTGCCAAATTATGATATCCATTTTTGTTTTTGGCAAGCATGACTATCTGATACCCGTTATCTTTTTGGCTTTTATTAGTATGTTCTGAGCATACATTAAATTCACACCCTACAATTGCTTTAAGTTCTATTTCTGTAGGGTCATTCCCTTCTTCAATGAGGATCTTATTTTTTGCTTTGGCCTGCTTATTATATCCTCCTACAGCTTTTACAAAATGAAAAGCTCCCATCATATTCCCTGTATCGGTCATTGCTACAGCCGGCATTTTATGCCCTACAGCTGCATCCACTAAATTTTGAATATTTGCTGTAGACTGAAGAATTGAGAATTGAGAATGGTTATGTAAATGTGCAAATCGAACAGTAGCCAATTGAGCTTCATTGGCTACAATTTCAGTTTTAGAAATCTCAGGAGTTTCTTCTTTTTTGAGAGATTTCCTAATACGATCTGAAGCATCTTTTAGATTGATATGCTTTAACCCAATAAACTGAATAGGTTGTGGGTTTTCTTGAGAGAATCTCTCAAAATAATCTGGTTGTACATCTAGCTGCTCTGACGTAAAACTACGTTGTCGTATCAATTCTAAAAAACAACGTGTCGTGGCCTCAACATCTGCCGTAGCATTATGGGCTTCTCCAAAAGCTTCTCCAAAAAGATGTTTATGTAATTCTGTAAGTGTAGGTAGTTTAAATCTCCCACCTCTTCCCCCAGGGATTTGACATAATTGAGCAGTTACTTCTGTACAGGTATCTAATACAGGGAGTTCTTGAAGATCATTGGGAAGAGCCTGTCTGTGAAACTCGGCTCCCATAATATTGATGTCAAACCCTACATTTTGTCCTACGACAAATGTCGTTTTACTTAATGCAATATTAAATTTTTCTAATACTTCCTGAAGTTCTATCCCATCTTGCATAGCAAGTTCTGTAGATATCCCATGAATACGCTCTGCGTCATAAGGAATGTCAAAGCCTTCTGGCTTGATCAAGTAATCTTGATGCTCTATAACACGTCCCATAGAATCATGTAACTGCCATGCAATTTGTATCGCTCTAGGCCAGTTATCTGAGTCGGTAATAGGAGCATTCCAATTCTTAGGTAATCCTGTAGTTTCAGTATCAAAAATAAGGTACATCTGTGCTAAATTTTGCAACAAGAAATGTACGGATTTTCTTAAGCTTACACTCCTATTATTTAATAGGAGTTATCAGCATTTATACACAATAAAAAAAGCGCCGCATCTATATGCGGCGCTTTTTTTATTGTGTATATGTGTCTTTTAATAATTTAATGTAAACTCTCCGTCTGTGATATTAAATCCTTGTAATGTAGAAAAGATAAAATCACCTACAATAATTCTATTTTCTGTATCATTAGAAACAATAGTTAGAGACCCAGATATAGCACCAAATGTATCACCTGTAGCCACTCTATAACTTGCCGAAAAATCGGTGCCTTCTAATAAATCGTAGGTCCCTGCAGGGGTATCTTGAGGTAATGAAAGCTGAATAGCTGTATCTGCAGTTTCTGCAGCTATTGTTAAAAATCCTCCAGATAATGACGATGTTAAAATAGTAGGGTTAAAAATTATTGTATTTACTCTTGCTGTAAAGTCATCTAATATCCCTGCATCTGGATCAACAGGAAGTCCAGCATTACTAAGAATAGGAATACCAAACATAAATCCTTGACTAAAAGTAAGAGTGTCTAATGTCCCATTACGCAATGCCATAAAATTAAATGTACCAGAGACCGTATTATTTGCATTAATCAAATAATTTACTTGACCTGTAGCGCTTGAACTCGCTGTAGAAAAAACATTTCCAAATGCATCTGTAAATGCTGCTACATTTCCATTTGCACTCGATCCTCCTAGCGCTACTTGTGTCTGATTAAGAGAACTTATAAGAATGCTTAATGTTTCTGGACCAGAGCTCCCCTGAATAATAAGACTTCCGTCTTCATTAAAAGTGGCTTGGCTAGTTGCGGTTCTATAAAGAAGACTATCTCTGACTCCTTGAAAAGCGGGGCTGTTTTCTTGAACATCTTGTTCACATGAAAACATACATATAGATAGAATAGATAATAGAAGTAAACGTTTCATAATAATACAAAGGTAGGATTAATAACAAATGTAATGTAAAAAAGCAAATAACGTATTAACAGCATAGAAAATTGTAGTATCTTTGCACACTTAATTAAAAATAGAGGTCGGGTACCTCAACAATTAATTTATTTATGTCAGTTAAAATTAGATTACAAAGACACGGTAAAAAAGGAAAACCTTTTTACTGGATCGTAGCAGCAGATGCTCGTTCAAAAAGAGATGGTAAATTTTTAGAAAAGCTAGGAGTTTATAATCCAAACACAAACCCTGCAACTATAGAATTAGATGTAGATGGATCTGTAACATGGTTACAGAATGGTGCACAACCTACAGAAACTGCAAAGCGCTTATTATCTTATAAAGGTGCGATGCTTAAAAATCATCTTGCTGGGGGTGTACGTAAAGGCGCTCTTACCGAAGAGCAAGCTGAAGAAAAATTCAATGCTTGGTTAGAAGAAAAAGCTTCTAAAGTTGCGGCTAAAGAAGGAGATCTTTCTAAAGCTGCTGCTAAAGCTAAAGCCGATGCTCTTGCCGCTGAAAAAGCAGTAAATGAAGCACGTATTGCTGCAGCACAACCAGAGCCAGAAGTAGTTGCAGACGCAGAAGATGCTCCTGGAGGAGTAGAAGCTACAGCAACAGACTCAGAAGAGTAACTATTAATTTTTCTAACGATATGAAGAAAGAAGATTGCTTCTATCTAGGTAAAATCGTAAGAAAATATAGCTTTAAGGGAGAGTTACTAGCAAAGCTAGATACAGATGAACCCGAAATGTATGTAGGAATGGAATCAGTATTTGTGGATTATAACCCAAATCTGGTTCCATTTTTTTTTGAATCTTCTCAACTTCATAAATCGACACTTTTACGGTTTAAATTTGAAGACATAGATACCGAAGAAGATGCCGAAGATCTTATAGGAGCAGCATTATACCTACCCTTAGATCTTTTACCTACACTAAATGATGATAAATTTTATTATCATGAAGTTATAGGTTTTACTGCTGTTGATAAAAATTTTGGACCTATAGGAACCATCACAGGCATTAAAGATAATACCTCTCAAGCCATCTTTGAGATAGACCGTAATGGCAAACAAGTCCTTATTCCACTTATCGATGATTTTATAAAAAAATTGGATCGTAAAGCAAAGACTATTTTTCTAGAAGCTCCTGATGGGTTGATAGATTTATACCTATAATATCTCTCCAAGTACTGGAGTCCCCGTTTTATGAGTTCACCTTTTCAATTTAAAGAATTTGCCATTAAACAGGATCGTTGTGCGGCAAAAATTGGGACAGATGGTGTCTTACTTGGAGCCTGGACATCTCTTAATCATAATCCAGAATCTATTTTAGATATTGGCACAGGCACAGGAGTTATTGCTTTAATGCTGGCACAGCGCAGTTATGCCCAAACCATAGATGCATTAGAACTTGATGATAATGCCTACGAGCAGGCTACCGAAAATTTTGAGGACAGTCCTTGGGGAGATCGTTTATTCTGTTATCATGCTCATTTATATGAATTTGCTGCCGAAATAGATGATGTTTATGATTTGATTATTTCTAATCCTCCTTTCTATGAGGAAGATTATAAAACAAAAAACACAGCACGTGATCGGGCTCGGTTTGAAGAAGCAATGCCTTTTGAGTTACTTGTAGGAGCAACTGCAAAACTACTAGCTACAAATGGAGTATTTGCGGTTATCATTCCTTCAAAAAGAGAGCAAGATTTTATCGCACTTTCGGAAAAAGCAGGATTAGTTCCTATTCGAATTACAAGAGTAAAAGGTACTCCAACATCCATTGTAAAGAGGAGTTTATTAGAATTTCGCTTTCGCGAAAGCGAACCCCAAAACTACTCTCCTGTAATTGATGAACTTACCATAGAAAACGCTCGTCATGATTATACAAATGACTACAGAAATCTTGTTAAAAACTTCTACTTAAAAATGTAAGGGCTGGGTATACGGTTATTGCAAACGATTTCGTTAAATTTGCCGCACATAAACTACAAACCATGAAGCCAGATCTTTTTGAAGCTCCCGATTATTACAATCTAGACGATCTTTTAACCGAAGAACATAAACTTATACGTGATGCTGCCCGTGCATGGGTTAAACGTGATGTATCTCCTATCATAGAAGAAGCTGCTCAAAATGCAGAATTTCCAAAATCTATTATTCCAGGACTTGCAGATATAGGTGCTTTTGGGCCTTATATTCCAGAAGAATATGGTGGTGCCGGACTTGATCAAATTTCATACGGATTAATCATGCAAGAAATAGAACGTGGGGATTCAGGTGTACGCTCTACAGCTTCTGTACAATCATCACTGGTGATGTATCCTATATGGAAATACGGAACTGAGGAACAACGTAAAAAATACTTACCAAAACTTGCCTCTGGTGAATGGATGGGATCCTTTGGTCTTACTGAGCCCGATCATGGATCTAATCCTGGAGGAATGGTGACTCATTTTAAAGATATGGGAGATCATTATCTTTTAAACGGAGCAAAACTCTGGATTTCTAATTCCCCTTTTTGTAATGTAGCTGTTGTTTGGGCAAAAAATGAAGAAGGACGTATCCACGGACTTATTGTTGAGCGTGGTATGGAAGGTTTTTCTACACCAGAAACTCATAACAAATGGTCTTTACGTGCGAGTGCTACTGGAGAATTGATTTTTCAGGATGTCAAAGTACCTAAAGAAAATTTACTTCCTAACAAATCTGGGCTTGGAGCGCCACTTGGGTGTTTAGATTCGGCTCGATATGGAATTGCCTGGGGTGCTATCGGAGCAGCTATGGACTGTTATGACACTGCATTACGTTATGCTAAAGAACGTATTCAGTTTGGAAAACCAATTGCTGCCTTCCAATTACAACAAAAGAAACTTGCTGAGATGATCACAGAGATCACTAAAGCTCAATTACTTGCATTACGCCTTGGACAGCTTAAAAATGAAAATCGTGCTACTTCTGCACAAATTTCTATGGCCAAACGTAACAATGTTGATATGGCTATAAAAATAGCTCGGGAAGCTCGTCAAATCCTAGGAGGTATGGGGATCACTGGAGAGTACAGTATTATGCGTCATATGATGAACCTAGAAAGTGTGATTACCTATGAAGGGACTCATGATATTCACTTACTCATTACAGGGCTAGATATTACTGGTGAAAATGCTTTTAAGTAAGAGCTCACGATATAAACTTTAAAAAGCGAGTCCTAAAAGACTCGCTTTTTTTATGCATCTTTACGATATGAACTCTCGTAAACGTCTAAACAGGGCTTATAATTCTGCAAAAGTTGTCAACTTTAGTGATCATGATAAGATTATCTTTTTTTCAGATTGCCACCGAGGTGATAAGAGTTTTGCAGATGATTTTGCTCGTAATGAGAATATTTATTTTCATGCCCTCAAACATTATTATAAGGAAGGTTTTACTTATTGCGAACTTGGAGATGGAGACGAACTCTGGGAAAATTCGTCTTTTGAAAATATTTTAAAAGCGCATAAAAATGTATACCATTTGCTACAAAAATTTCATCTAGAAAATAGACTTCATCTTATATGGGGAAACCACGACATGGTATATCGAGATCCAAAATTTGTTCAAAAACATCTTACTACCTATTTTGATCCTAAAGATGGTAGAGAAGAAATATTGTTTAATGACCTTCAATACCATGAGGCTATTATTTTAAAACATTGTGATACACAACAGGAACTTTTCTTATGTCATGGTCATCAAGCCGACTGGATGAATTACAGAGGATGGCGTTTTAATCGATTTCTTGTACGTGTATTATGGAAACCATTACAGATTTTTGGAATTTCAGATCCCACAAGCCCTGCAAAAAACTACAAAGAACTCATTAAAGTAGAACGCCGATTAAAAAAATGGATTACTGAGAAAGGCAACTTAATGACTATAGTAGGACATACACACAGACCTCGATTTCCAGAACCAGGAGATATTGCATTTTTTAATGATGGCAGTTGTGTACATCCTCGAAGTATTACTGGGATTGAAATAGAAAATGGTACTATCTCTTTAATCAAATGGCATATTGCTACACATGATGATGGGACACTACGAGTGATACGTGTATTATTAGAAGGGCCTCAAAAATTAATTGATTACAAAACAGAATAACTTACTGCCCAAACTCTTTTCCTGTATCTAAAACACATGGGCTACTTATAGCATGTGGAATCCCATCTTCTACCTGCCAATGTTCTTCTAATAAAGATGAATAGCATACTCTAACTTTTAATCCGTTCATATATTTTTCCATTTCCCTAGTTTCAGGAGTCCATTGTAAAAAAATAAGATTAATACTTTCTCCTGGAGTGATCATTTGATCTTTAATATCTCCTACTGTACCTATAACTCCGTAATCTATTCCTGTGATATGAGGAGCTAGTGTTTGAGCTACATCGATCCATTCTTTAAAATACAGGCTATCATTATATACCTGATAGGAATTAATTTTTGCCAGACCGTTACCACTATTACGTAACCTAAATCCAAAACCTTTTCCATTATATATTTGATCTACAGTAATGTATGGATACATACTTGCCTTTTGTTGTGTACGCATAATGCGTACTTCTTGCACAGATATAAGTAATGCGCATGCACTTATAAAAAGAGCACTTCCCGCTACAATCATATTTGTATTACCTCTTTTTAACCCTGTCTTTATATTCTTAAATACTTGCATACCTATTTAAATAATTCTATTATTTGATTCTCGTCGTCTTCAGTGATTGTCACTAGCAGCTTATTAAATCCTAGCTTATTTACTTTATAAATTTTAGTCCCTACTGTCCAGCGCTCTTTTTTAACAGCTCCGGGCATCATAGGAAATCCGTACCCAAAATGACTGCCATCTGCCTTAGGGCCCCGTACAGTAAAATGATTGCGATTCCATGAGTTGTTTTTAATCTTAATCGAAATGTATGGATTTTTTGCATTGGCAATTGGATGGGCATTGGCCAATGCTTTTTTCATACTTCCCTTTACTTTTACAGGTTGCTGTACCAAAACCACACGCGCTTCATCACTGAGTGTATTTTCCAGCACCTCTGATGCGTTTACAATAGCTTTTCCATCGCCCCAGATATTTAGATTAACTACTTTGGCTTCTAATGTCGAAGCATCTACAATGCCTCCTTCGGCACCTATTCCCGCATTTGTTACTGTTCCCGAAGCAATTATTTTTCCATTGATAGCCATTAGAGATATTTTCTCCCTTTGCACATTATCCAGTCGGACTGTCTCATGCACCTCCACTTGCAGTCGCTGCAGTGCCGGAGCCCCTATGGCAATTAGGATTCCATTTGATGGTTGCATCCATTCTTTTTGCGCTAGTTTTAGTGTTCCTCCTACAATTTCTGTATCGATAAGATCCATCAGATTGCTATCTGTAGTGATGGTCATCATTGTCGTTGCACTTGCGTCTATAGTGACCGATGCATATAAGCCCATTTCTAAGGCTGTCAGTCCTTCTGCAGGAAACATCTTAGTGATTATTTCTTTGTTTCCTTTTACCTGTGCTATCCCCGCTATTGAAATCAGGAATACAATCATTACTATTTTTTTCATTATTGTAAAATTTGCTTTCGCTTAAAGCGAAAAGGTTAGTCTATTATTTTTGTTTGTCCGTTGGGGTTATTAAAAGTCGCTTCGTAAACCAATGTTTCTGGTTTGTATTCCAACACGATCGCTCTGTTGTCTTTTCCCTCTAATTCATAAGTACCGTCTGCCACGAACTTAAATTCAAATCCATTATAAGCTGTTTCTTTAGAAAAGGTTCCTTCGTAAATACCGTCTCTATCTTCATCATTGAGTGGGAGTACTTCTTTCCATGGAGTTGCGGTAAACTCTCCCGCTATTCCTACTTCCGAAATCCCTTCTATTCCATTCATATCTACTTTAAAGGTGATCGTTTTAGGATGTCTTTTCTGTACGCAACTGGATAGACATAGTATCAGTAGCATACCTATTAGGTGTGGATATATGTTTGTTTTCATGCTTTGATTATTTTTTTACTGATGATATAGTCCAGTCCAAATCGACCAGACCCTAGATAGGTGTGATAAATGGCTACCCATAGAAAGCCCATTGCCGGAAGCATAGACCAGGTTCCTTGTCCCCACTTTTGAAGAAAAATAGCGACGAGCATGGTACACATAATTAAGAAAGCCGCAATTCTTGTCTTTAATCCAAAGGCTAAAAAGAGTCCTCCTACGGCTTCGCTAAAAGCACCCATCCATGCAAAAAACACAGGGGCCATAGCAAAAATACCTCCATAGGCAGCTACATCTTCTGGGAACCACGCGGAGACTTCAAACAAGGATAAATTTTGCCCTTCTTCTGTCCAAGGCATTCCGAACTTGGAAGCACCAAAATCCAATGCCAATACCATCCCACATACAAACCGTATGACGGCAAAACAGAGATCTGCAAACCAATGCTTTTGTAGGACGGGTGTTACTACCAGTGTGATTATTTTTTTCATCTGAATATGATTTTTGATTCGACAGGTCAAAATTGCTCAATCTTCAGATTTCTTGCGACTCAATCCATGTGAAAACGGCTCAAATACGATTTGAGACGTCTTAAATTGTATACATAATAATAGGCAGTAGTCGGCAAAGCCCTATTATGAAAGGGACGAGCGAATTTTTAAAATAGTGAAGTATCCTTGTAATGGAAAAGCACAAAAAATAAGATGCCTATATCGATTTTAAGAATTCTGTGGGTGAAATCGTAGCCAGTTTCTTAAATACCCTATTAAAAGTAGCCTTGCTATTAAATCCGCATTCATAGGCAATCCCCAATAAGGATAGTTGTTTTTGTTTTCCTTCTCCGAGCATTTTTTTAACAGCGTCTACCCGATAGGAATTGACAAAGTCATTGAAGTTCTTTCCGAAACCGTCATTTATAATTTCTGATAGTTGGGATCGAGACATCTGTAGCTTTCGCGAAAGCGTAATCAAATTCAGTTCCGGATCTAAATAGGGTTTTTCAGTTTCCATAAACTGTCGTACGGTGGCCACATCTTCTTCAGAAATCTCGCTTACTTCATTATGCTCGGGTACTGTAATCGGATGTGGCGTAAAACTAAACTCCAGTTTTTTGAGTTTGGCCGTATCGGTAAAATACCCTCGTATACCTACATAGAGTACTACCAATGCCATGAGTATGTTCAACCAATACCGCTGAGTGTAACTGAGATCGGTATATACATTGGCAATAATATCCTGTCCTGTACTATACAAAAAAAGAATCGTAAAGGCTATGAGAAAACTCAGAATCCAACGTAATTCTAGTTTATAGGTATTGGAGAAAAACTCATTTATTTTTTTGCGATAATGATAGAATAACTGGAATGTAAATGCGAGATACAATAGGGTTACTACAAAAGCTACAAAACCCAAACCCGGCAATATATAGGGCTCATCCAAATGAATTTTGAGATAGCCATTTTGAGTGTCATTGAATCCCGTTTGCAGGGCATCATAGGTGTAGATAGAGGTACGGTAAATTACCAATGCAATGGGAATAGCAAAATGCCACATATCTCTACGTTTAAATACAAAAGACGAAATCGTAATGGATTTTACATAAAAATAAATTAACGGTGCAATAGCCGTTCCCATTGGGATTAACCAATAATTAATTTTAGTATTTCTAAAGGTATCATACCACCCCATAAATCCTACGGTATAACAAATTTGTTCATAGCATACGATCAATAAGATTAATCCTAAAAAGAGATCTGAAAGATTGCGTTTCATAGCATACCTCCATAAAAGTAAGCCCACAAAAATAAGCCCTTGAAACACTAATAAAAGTAAAGGGGTACTATGGATATTAAAATCTGGAAAACTAATAAGTCCTAAAAATGACATATTTCAAAGTTAATCAAAACTTCGAAAAATCACGATTCGGGAGCTAGAGTGACTTTCAGTCCATCTAATTCTGGCACCATATGAATCTGACATCCTAAACGGCTATTATCTTCTACGTATAGCGCTTCTGCCAGCATAGCATCTTCATCATCTGATAGTTCTGGAAGATCATGATCGGATTCTATATAGCACTGACACGAAGCGCACATGGCCATTCCGCCACATACTCCAATAGTTCCTTCTGGAGCTATGTCATAAGCTCTAACCACTTCCATCAAATTCATATTCATATCTGTAGGAGCATCTACTTCATGGGTAATTCCATCCCGATCTATGATAAAAACTTTTATATTGGACATCTTTTTTATTCTATAGCCTTAATAACTGCTTTAGGGGCTTCCTTCTTACTCCCATCAAATCCTGTAACACCTCCAACTGTTGTATATTTCATCACATATCGTTTATCTGGGAATATACGTTGGTAAGCACTCTGGCACATAAGTGTTGCCTCGTGAAAACCACAAAGAATTAATTTTAATTTTCCAGGATAGGTATTAACATCTCCTATAGCATAAATCCCTGGAATATTAGTTTGATAATCAAGACTATTATTTACTTTGATTGCATTTTTTTCTATTTCTAATCCCCAATCTGCAATTGGACCTAGTTTAGGAGCTAGTCCGAAGAGGGGAATAAAATGATCTACTTCAAGATTTATTTGTTCTTCTCCTCTTACTATAGTGACACTTTCTAGTTTTTTATCTCCAGAAAGTTTAGTAATTTCTGCAGGGGTTATGAGTTTTATTTTCCCGCGATTTTTAAGTTCTTGTACTTTTTCAACACTATCTAAGGCACCTCGAAATTCATTACGACGATGTACTAAAGTTACTTCTCTTGCTACATCTGATAAAAAAATACTCCAATCCAATGCACTATCTCCTCCTCCTGCTATTACAACTTTTTTATCTCTATATATTTCTGGATCTCGTATAATATAGGCTACTCCACGGTCTTCGTAGGCAACAATATTTTCGATTAGTGGTTTACGAGGTTCAAAACTTCCTAGTCCGCCGGCAATTGCTACTACTGGGGCTTGATGCTGGGTTCCTTTATTTGTAGTAACGATAAAGGTATCATCGTCTTGTTTTTCTATAGTTTGTGCACGTTCTCCCAAGGTAAATCCAGGTTGAAAGGGTGCAATTTGTTTCATCAGATTATCTACGAGATCTCCTGCCAATACTTCTGGAAATGCAGGAATGTCATAAATAGGTTTTTTAGGATAAATTTCAGAACACTGACCACCAGGTTGAGGTAAGGCATCTATAAGGTGGCATTTTAATTTTAAAAGGCCAGCTTCAAAAACAGTAAAGAGTCCTGTTGGGCCAGCTCCTATAATAAGTATATCTGTTTTGATCATAATATTTTTCACCTAAGTGAAAATCTTTTCTTTATAACTTTAATTCCTCTTACTTATATCGGGTGTTTATGCTTCTACATTAATCACACTTTCTATCTGAGGTGCATGTTTTTTAATTGTCATTTCAACACCGCTCTTTAAAGTCATTTGATTTACAGAACATCCTACACAAGCTCCCTCTAGTTGAACACGAACGGTCTTTCCTTCTTCTATACTTAACAAAGCAATATCCCCACCATCATTCTGAAGAAATGGTCGAATTTCTTCTAATGCAGCTTCTACTTTTTCTTGTAATTCTTGATCTGTCATACCTTATTTTTTTACGGCACTACAACCTGCCATTGTTGTTATCTTTATTGCTTCTGTAGGGGGCAAATCATCATTTCGACGTACGGTTTCTTCTACAACGTTTCTAGTAAGTTCTTCAAATGATTTTTCTATTGGAGTCGCTGTTTGTAGTGCAGCAGGGCGTCCTACATCACCCGCCTCTCTAATACTTTGTACTAATGGGATCTCTCCTAAAAAACGAACATTAAGGTCTTCTGCCAACCACTTTGCACCTCCTTCTCCAAATAAATAATATTTATTCTCTGGTAGTTCTTCTGGTGTAAAATAAGCCATGTTTTCTACTATACCCAACACAGGAACATTAATACTTTCTTGTTTAAACATTGCTACTCCTTTCTTTGCATCTGCCAATGCTACTGTTTGGGGTGTACTCACTACTACTGCTCCAGTAATAGGCAAAGACTGCATAATACTTAAATGAATATCACCAGTTCCTGGGGGTAAATCAAGTAATAAGAAATCTAACTCTCCCCATGCCGCATCAAAAATCATTTGATTTAATGCTTTTGCTGCCATAGGGCCTCTCCATATCACAGCTTGATCTGGTTTTGTAAAAAATCCTATTGATAAGATTTTTACACCATGATTTGTTACTGGTTTCATCTTAGACTTTCCACCCACATTTACGGATAGCGGTCTCTCATTTACAACATCAAACATAATAGGTGCCGAAGGTCCATAGATATCTGCATCTAAAAGTCCCACCTTAAAGCCCATTTTTACTAATGTTACTGCAAGGTTTGCTGTAATAGTAGATTTTCCTACCCCTCCTTTTCCTGAGGCTACAGCGACAATATTTTTAATCCCGGGAATTGCCTTCCCTTTAATTTCTATTTTTTCCGATTTTGCAGGGGCATTCACTTTAAGATTAACTTTTACCTGAGCTTTTTGATAGACCTTTTCATGAATTACTTTCATGATCTCGACTTCTGTTTTCTTACGAGCCTGTAATGCTGGATTATTAATCGTTATATCTATGATTACTTCATCCCCAAAAGTCAATACATTGGTGACAGCACCACTATCTATCATATTTTCTCCTGCACCTGGAACAGTAATCGTCTTAAGTGCTTCTAATATCTCTTTCTTATTCAATTTCATTTTTTAATAGTCTGAAAATGGAATTAATCTTACTTAGACTAATTCTAAACGCAAAGATACGTTGTAAAATCGGGAATTTGAAAGGGGTTATATTTGTTTTAACTATAGTAGTATCAGTATGTTTTTAGGATTCCAATTCTTTCAAAGGGTCCCAAAAAACTTTTTTAAAATCTACCACTTGATCCTCTTCCACACGTATACCCTCGCTCTCCAGTAGTTGTTGCATTAAGTTTGTCCCTGAAAAATGATGTTTCCCTGTAAGCATTCCTATTCTATTTACTACTCTATGTGCAGGAACATCTGGATGTTTTCCTGCTCCATTCATTGCCCATCCTACCATACGAGCACTTCCTCCAGAACCTATATATCTTGCAATAGCTCCATAATTAGTTACTCTTCCATATGGAATCAATCTAGCTACGGCATATACTTTTTCAAAAAAGCCTTCTGTCTTTGGAGAATATTTCATTCAAAATAGATAGTTCTTATTAATGTAATAATCATAAGCACCACCATAAGTGCTGCCATAAAATAGTTAGAGTACTTAGTAAAAGTGGCACTTTTATTATCAATTTTTGCAAAGAAAATAACATATAAGTATAGAGATGTAAATGTTCCAAGAACTGCTGCCGCTATAAATATAGATATAGCCATCACATCATATTCTACTTTACCACTTACATTAAGGGCTGCTCCTAATGCACAGAAATATGGTATCGGTAGTACATTAAGTACGGATACCATCATTCCTTTTCCTAAACTCTTAATGCCTCTATTCTTAGAAATCTTAACTTTTTTTACCTTACTCCGCTTTGCCTTAATAAAGAAGAAAACAGCCATAATAAGAAAAATCACTAACCCCGTACGAAGCAACATATTACGTACATAAGGATTTCCAAAAATATATCGAGCTAGTAAAATGGCTATCAGTGCTTGGAAGAGTACTACAAATGAAGCCCCTATAGCCACAAGAGTGCCATTGTTTTTGCCATGTTGCACACATGTCTTTGCCACGGACATATTGATTAGTCCAGGAGGAATAACACCTGCAAGAGCTGCAAAGTACGTAATTAAAAAGAGTTTAGTCGTCTCCAAAAATGGTTGGTTATTTAATCCTAAATTTAATATAAGTTATCGGTTTTCCTTGCTCTAGATATTGTTTTTCATAAAAAGTTTGAATCCCTGTTACTTCTTTAGGAGAATACTCATTTTTATATACATTATGATTTGCATGTAAAATCTCGTGCCCTTCACCGTGTAATAGACCTAATGTATAGCCATGCATGAATTCTGAATCAGTTTTTAGATTGATTACTCCATCTGGTTGAAGGATATGTTTATATCGCTGAAGAAACTCAGTATTGGTAAGTCGATGCTTTGTTCGTTTGTATTTGATCTGAGGATCTGGGAACGTAATCCATATTTCTGAGATTTCTGCTTTCGCGAAAGCGTATGTAATCAGCTCTATCTGGGTACGCATAAAACCTACATTACCTATCTTTTCTTCTATTGCAGTTTTTGCTCCTCTCCAAAAACGAGCGCCTTTAATATCTATCCCTATAAAATTCTTATCCGGATATGTCTGAGCAAGTCCTACCGAATACTCTCCTTTACCACACCCTAATTCTAAAACTATAGGGTTATTATTTTTGAAAAACTCTTTATTCCAATTACCTTTAAGTGAGAATTGATGACTCACCAATTCTTCCCGTGAAGGTTGGATTACGTTACTAAAAGTTTCGTTTTCTTTAAATCGCTTAAGTTTATTTTTACTTCCCAAAAGTGTAATTTAATATTTTGGTAAAATTAAGGAAACTTTTAGTAGGTATAACCCTTAGATATTTGCAGTATGAACCCAAACATCAATCTACTTGTAGCGCCTCTTAATTGGGGCTTAGGACATGCGACTAGATGTATTCCTATTATACGAGCATTACTAGCAGATAATTTTAATGTTATTATTGCCAGTGACGGCATTGCCCTACAATTACTGCATAAAGAATTTCCCGAATTACAGACATTACAATTGCCATCATATAATATAGAGTACGCAAAAAAGGGAGGTCATTTTAAACGTAAAATGCTCGCAAATCTTCCCAGACTTGCAAAAGTTATAAGAACTGAACACATAACTATAGAAAACTATATAGAAAAGTATCAAATTCAAGGCATTATTTCTGATAACAGATTAGGTCTATATACTTCAAAAGTCCCTACCGTTTTTATTACACATCAACTAGAAGTATTTAGTGGCAATACAACATGGTTTACCACGTATTTACACAAACAATTTATTAAGCGTTTTGATGAATGCTGGGTACCAGATTATAAAGGCAATACAAATCTAAGTGGCAGGTTAGGACATCCAAAAAAAGAAAAATACCCCGTACACTACATAGGGCCTTTAAGTAGAATGAAAATTGCGACAGTATCTATAAAATATGATGCTATTGCAGTCCTTTCGGGACCAGAACCCCAAAGGTCTATGCTAGAAGAAATTTTATTAAAGGAGTTTAAAAAATATAACGGTAATGTTTTATTAGTTCAAGGTTGTGTAGAGGAAGAAAAACGTACTACAAAACAAGGAGCTATAGAAATTGTAAATTTTCTTACATCAAAAGAATTAGAAAGTGCCATGAATAGCAGTGGTTTTGTTATTGCTCGATCTGGTTACACTACAGTTATGGATCTCGAAGCTCTTAATAAGAAAGCTTTTTTTATTCCTACACCTGGGCAAACAGAGCAAGAATATCTTGCTAAACGTCTTAAAGAACATGGAATTGCACCCTATGCAAATCAGGATTCCTTCAAAATTAAAGATCTTGCTAAACTTACTGTTTACAAAGGGTTTAAAACGTCTTCTACAGAAACAGATTTAAGCCAATTCTTCGGCTTTTTCAAGCGTAAAAGAAAACTCAGACCCTACTCCAAACTCACTTTCGACATAGATCTTTTCCTCATGCGCTTCAACAATATGTTTTACAATAGAAAGGCCTAGTCCCGATCCTCCTACTTTACGATTCCCTGACTTATCGACACGATAAAAACGCTCAAAAAGACGTGGTATATGATCGCTTTCTATTCCCTCACCATTATCGGTAATTCTTATTAAAATTTTATTCTGTATTAAGTTTTGTATACTTACTTCTGTGGTTCCGTCATTTTTCCCATATTTGATTGAATTTTCAATCAAATTAGTAAGTAATTGTTGAATACGTTCTTCGTCAGCATTTACTATAATAGGCACCTCATAATCTACATCAAAAGTTAATGTGAGGTTCTTTTTTAATGCTTTTATTTCTAATAATTCAAAGGTGTTTTTTGTCAATGCTACTATATCAAAATAGCTGTAATTAAGATTGAGATCTCCTACCTCTAGTTTTGTAATCATATCTAGATCATTAACGAGATATATAAGCCGTTCTACTCCTTTATCTGCTCTTTGTAAGTATTTCATACGAACAGATTTATCTTTTATAGCTCCATCAAGTAATGTAAGGATATACCCTTGTACAGTAAAAAGAGGTGTTTTAAGTTCGTGGGCCACATTTCCTAGAAAATCTTTACGGTATTCGTCTTTTACTCGTAAAGATTCTATTTCAAGTTTTTTACTC
The DNA here is from genome assembly GCA_947503305.1 of uncultured Dokdonia sp. GTDB lineage: Bacteria > Bacteroidota > Bacteroidia > Flavobacteriales > Flavobacteriaceae > Dokdonia. The sequence goes on along the minus strand of CANNDF010000001.1, from coordinate 1,022,723 downwards.
GTAGCATACCGCTCTACTTCTTCAGTAAGAGACTCCATATCTGTTGTGATACGACCTGGAGTTAAACTTGCTTCTTCTAAGAGACTTACATTATCATAGATTTTCTTTACCCGTTGAAAAATAAAAATCTTTGTTCTATAATGAATAACTACAAAAAGAAAAAGAAAACAAAAAACAGCTGCCAAGACTATAATTTGCAAATCTATATTATTTTGATAATACCCTATCCCAATAAGTATTGCTGAAAAAAAAAGCGTTGCATAAAGTGATGTAACTAATGAAAAACTATATGACCTTCTAAAGTCCCTTCTCATTAGATTACAAATTTATAGCCTACCCCTTTTATGGTTTTAAAAGATTTATCCCCTATTTTCTCTCTTAATTTTCTTATATGTACATCGATGGTACGACCTCCTACAACCACTTCATTACCCCATACGCGATCAAGAATGTCTTCTCTTTTAAATACTTTCCCAGGCTTAGAAGCGAGTAAAGACAGTAATTCAAATTCTTTTCTAGGAAGAATAATTTCTTGTTTGTCTTTAAGAATTTTATATTCTTCTCTATCAATAACTATATTACCTACTTTTATCACCTCAGAAGATTGATCTTCTTCTTTAAGCCTTCTCAACAAAGCTTTTACTTTACTTATAAGAACCTTAGGCTTGATAGGTTTTGTAATATAGTCATCGGCTCCAGCCTCAAACCCTGCTACTTGCGAATAGTCTTCACCTCTAGCCGTAAAAAAAGTGATGATTGTATTTGATAAATCTGGATTTCTTCTTAAGATTTCACATGCTTCTATACCATCCATTTCTGGCATCATTACGTCTAGAATAACAAGATGTGGTTTATGCTTTTTACCTAATTTTACAGCTTCTAATCCATTGGATCCCGTAATAACCTGATATCCTTCATTAGATAAGTTATACCCCACGATTTCCAATATATCTGGCTCATCGTCTACAAGTAGTATTTTGATATCCTTTTTTTTCATTGCTCTAATGCGCTATGCGATTGTAAATATAAGCCAATTTTAAAAGACCTATTTCGTTAAAAGTTGGAAGGTAATTCATTCTTCGTATTACCTACTATTTATCAATATTAAGAATGGGTTAAATCTTTACGCTTTCGCCAAACCAAAAACGTATAAAATCATTATAATTCAGTACTTTTGCGCTATACACAAAACACCAATTAATTATGAAAAAAATTACCCTCTTACTTGCGTTATTTATCGTAAGTATTTCTTTTGGACAGGTAGTTATCAATGAAGTAGATGCCGACCAGGCTGGCACAGATGCCATGGAATTTGTAGAGCTTTTTTCTGCAACTCCAAATCAATCTCTTGATGGACTTATCCTAGTTCTTATTAATGGATCTGATGATGCAAGTTATAATGCTATTGATTTAAATGGCTTTTCTACAGATGCCAACGGATTTTTTATCGTTGGAGGTGATGATGTTCCTGGAGTAGATATAGGGATAGGAGCCACAAACACAATTCAAAATGGTGCAGATGCCGTTGCCGTTTATACTGGAGTTATCGGTGATTTTCCTACAGATACTCCGGCTACTACAACAAACCTTGTAGATGCAGTTGTATATGGTACAAATGATGGAGAAGATGCTGATCTTCTAGCAGCATTAGGAGAAACTGTACAATATAACGAGTCTGCAGTAGACCCAAGTTTGGAGTCAATACAACGTCGTGATGATGGTTCTTTTTGTACAGCTACTCCTACATTACGAGCAACTAATGGATGTTCTGATTGTACCTTGGTATTTAGTTTTAATGATGCAACGTGTGATGATGTAACTACTGGTGTAGATACCGTTACTTATCTTGTTGATTTTACAGGTGGTAATGGAGAAACAGTAATGCTAGATCTTGACGAAGCAGGAACAATTTCTGGGGATGATCCTAGTACACAAGAAGCTGGAACAATTACTATTGTTGCAAATGAAGGACTCGATTTAGTCTTAACAGCAACAGGGGCTACTTGTGATGTTTCTATAGATTTATTTGCTACGAACTGTATTCCTAGTTCTACTGTTGCAGACATTGCTGAGCTAAGAGCTAGTGTAGAAGGCGTAGAGTATCAACTTACTGGAGAAGCAGTATTAACTTTTCAACAAGATTTTAGAAACCAGAAGTTTATTGAAGATGCAACAGGAGCTATCTTAATAGACGATAGTAACGGTACGATTACAACTACCTATGCTATAGGAGATGGAATTTCTGGAATTTCTGGAACACTTTCTTCTTTTAACGGAATGTTACAATTTGTACCTAATGCAGATCCGGGAATGGCTAGTTCAACTGGAAATGCTGTTACACCACAAGTAGTAACAATTACTGCACTTAATGCAAACCCTAACGATTTTGAATCTGAGTATGTACAAATTACTGGAGTAGATGTAGACAACACAGCAAATGCAACATGGGTAACTGGCACAGAATACCCACTTTCAAATGCAGATGGAAATTATGTGTTTAGAACTTCATTTTTTGATGCAGATTATATTGGAGAGACAGTACCTACAGAAGCAAATATTTCTGGAATCATTACTGAGCGTAATAATGGAGATTACTTTATTACAGCTCGTGATATAAATGATATAGAAAATATTTCTTCTTGTGAACTTGTTATTGGAAATATTAATTCAACATGTGATTCTGAGACTTCAGGACAGGATAGTGTTACAACTATGATCGATTATACTGGAGGTGGATCTGCAACCTATACCCTTATGGTAGTAGGCGGAGGGAGTGTAGCTGGAGATGATCCATCTACAGTGGCTTCTGGAACTATCATCATATCTGCTGTGTCTGAAGCTACTTCTGTAACTCTAGAAATCACAAGTGCAGATTGCAACCTTTCTATAGATATAGACACTCCTGCATGTCAGCCTGCTTTACAAGCCGCTGACATTGCTGCTTTACGAGCAGGAACTCTAGGAGAGGAATATACACTTACTGGAGAAGCCGTATTAACGTTCCAACAAGATTTTAGAGGACAGAAATTTATTGAAGATGACACTGCAGCAATATTGATAGATGATAATGACGGCATTATCACTACAACCTATGCTATAGGAGATGGTCTTACAGGCATCCGAGGAGTTTTAAGTGAATTTAATGGAATGTTACAGTTTGTTCCTGTACAAGATGCAGGTGCGCCTACTTCTACAGGAAATGCTATCGAAGCGCAAGTAGTAACAACAACAGAGTTAGATGCAAACCCTAATAACTATGAATCAGAATTTGTTCAGCTAGTTGTAGCCACTATAGATAATACGATTCCAACATGGGAAACTGGCACAGAGTATACACTTACTACTGGTGATGGGACTTATGTATTTAGAACTTCGTTTTTTGATGTAGATTATATCGGAGCAACGGTACCTACAACTACACAGAATGTTTCTGGTATTATTACAGAGCGCAATAATGGAGATTACTTCATTACAGCTCGTGAGTTAACAGATTTTGAAGATGCGTTATCTACAGAAGAAAACATTATTGCTGGATTCTCTATGTATCCTAACCCAGCGCAAGATCTTCTTACCATTACATCTGCTTCAAATACTGAAAAAGCCGTAATTGTATATGATCTTACAGGAAAATTAGTCCTCGACAAGACAATAACAAACACACTAGATGTAAGTAGATTACAAACAGGGATCTATCTTATGAACATTACTGAAGGTGATGCTACGGTAATCACAAAATTAATTATCAAATAAATAGAATAATTCTATTTATTATTTATAAAAGCGTCCTAATAAGGGCGCTTTTATTTTTTATAGAAGAAGCTATTAATACCTTTGCTTTAAATATTATTTATGAACTCAGATGCTATTTTTACTATTCAAAGTACTCAAGAATTTGAGCAAAAAGCATTTGAAGTATTTTATCATCAGTTTGAAAATAATACTGTATATCGCTCTTTTTGCGATTTACTTTACAAACATCCCAGTGATATAAAGACCCTTTCAGACATTCCCTTTTTACCAATTACTTTTTTCAAATCTCACGAGGTCATCTCTTCAAAGGAATCTGCACAAACTACATTTACAAGTAGTGGTACTACCGGAAGCACTTTAAGTAAACATTTAGTTCAAGATCTTACACTATATGAAAAAAGTTTTAACCTCGCATTTCAAAGAAAATACGGTTCAATAGAAGATTATGTTATCCTAGCATTACTCCCTTCCTATCTGGAACGTAGCGGGTCTTCTTTAGTATATATGGTAGATAACCTTATTAAAAAAAGTCTTCACAAGGATAGTGGTTTTTATTTAAATGATCATTTCGCTTTAAGCAAAAAGTTAACTGCTCTAGATGCTTCAGGACAAAAAGTTATACTTATAGGTGTAAGTTTTGCACTTATGGATCTTATAGAACAGTATCGTTTTTCTCTTAAAAATACCGTCATTATGGAAACAGGAGGTATGAAGGGGAGGCGCAAAGAAATCATCCGCGAAGAGCTTCACAAGCAATTAAAAGTCGGTTTTGGAGTACAAAATATCCATAGTGAATATGGAATGACAGAACTACTATCACAAGCTTACTCAAAAGGGGAAGGGGTTTTTACAACCCCTCCTTGGATGAAAATTATGACACGTGACCCAGAAGATCCATTAACACTATTTACAGATTCAAAAACAGGAGGACTTAATATTATAGATCTTGCAAATGTACATTCTTGTTCTTTTATTGCTACACAAGATCTAGGAAAGGTCTATCATGATGGCAGCTTTTCAGTTGTGGGTAGGTTTGATAACTCTGATATAAGAGGGTGTAATCTTATGGCATTATAAATGTTATAAGTATTCAAAATATAAATAAATACATTTTTTTAGGAGAGGGTTGTAATGATTATCATTTTTACTCGACCTAGTTAACAATTAAAATACAAACAGTAAGATGAAAAATTTTTTAGTCGCCTTTATCGCAATTATAAGTTTTAATGCATTTGGACAACAAATAGATTACAACCTTAAAAAAGGATATGTAGCTGAAGGATATGATGTTACTGAATATTTTAATAACAAAGCAGTTGAAGGCAATAAGAAATTTGTAACTACATATGATGGAGTTATGTTTCAATTTGTAAATCAGGAAAATTTAGAAAAGTTTAAAGCAAATCCTGATAAGTATACACCTCAATATGGTGGGTATTGTGCCTATGCAATTGCTCAGAAAGGAAAAAAAGTAAGTATTAACCCAGAAACCTTTGAAATACGAGATGGAAAATTATATCTCTTTTATAATTCATGGGGAACAGATACTCTAGAAAAATGGACAGAAGAAGGTCCAGAAAAATTAAGAGGACAAGCAGACGCTGCTTGGGGAGATGTAAAATATAATAAAAGTTAATAAAAGTTATTCATAATTGATTGGTTAGTTAGTTAGAAAACCCTGGTTGTGCTTCTTAAGGCCCGCCAGGGTTTTTGCATGTCTTAATTTTACATCTTCTTCATGATACCATACAAAACTATATCTAAACTATATTTCTAAATTAAATATGTATCCTTAATATGTAGTGCATTCATCACGCTAAGAATTTTCTTTAGAAACTAACAGCTTGTACTCTATTAAACCCATATAAAATCACATTACCATAAATGAGGATTAAAAAAATAAGGAAAAATTGACTATTTCTGTTAAGGTTTACAAATGTATGACGACAGAGAGGTTATAAAGTAAAAAATCAACAAACAACAATTATCAGATGAAAAAATTAACGATTATGCTTATTGGATTATTCATAGGAATGTCTACATACGCACAGCAAATTGACTATTATTTAGATAAAGGATATATCGCAGAAGGTTATGATGTAACCGAGTATTTTAACAATAAAACTGTAGAAGGAAATAAAAAATATGTTGCTACACATGATGGGGCAAAATATAAGTTTGCTTCTCAAGCTAATCTAGATAAATTTAATGCAAACCCTAGTAAATATGTCCCTCAATATGGTGGCTATTGTGCATACGCTCTTGCTACAAATGGTAAAAAGGTAGATGCAGATCCTGAAACATATGAAATACGAGATGGTAAACTATTTATGTTTTATAACTCTTGGGGTAGAAATACACATGAAAAGTGGAAAAAAGAAGGCCCAGAAACACTTAAACCCAAAGCAGATAAACGTTGGAGTGAAGTAAAGTATAAAAACTAGTCACATATATCTATACAACGCTTAAAAGAAACATCCTGTTAGACGAATCTAACAGGATGTTTCTTTTTATAGAAAATGGAACTTAGATCACCTTTATAAGGTACTTGTTTTTCTTCCCTCTCTGGACCAAAACAAAACGATTATTAATCAAATCATTTTCTTCAATCATAAAACCTTCTTTAACTTTTACAAAATTCACAGATACCGAATTTTCTTTGAGAGCTCTTCTTGCTTCTCCATTAGATTTTAAAAAATCTGTTTTCCCTGCTAATGCACCAATGATATCCAAACCGTTTTCAAATTCAGATCGTGGTAATTCAGCTTGGGGGACACCTTCAAAAATACTTAAGAATGTCTCTTCATCTATTTTTTTAATATCTTCTGCAGCAGTTTTACTAAAAAGTATATTTGAAGCCTCTTCGGCTTTAGCATAAGATTCTTCACCATGTACCGTGATAGTTACTTCTTTAGCAAGACGTTTTTGAAGTATTTTCCTATGTTCTTGACCATCATGTTCTGTACAAATAGCTTCTATTTCTTTTTGATCTAAAAAAGTAAAAATCTTAATGTACTTCGCAGCATCTTCATCACTAGTATTTAACCAATATTGATAAAATTTATAAGGAGAAGTACGTTTTGCATCCAACCACACATTACCTCCTTCACTCTTCCCAAATTTACTCCCATCAGATTTTGTAATTAATGGACATGTAAGTGCATATCCTTTTCCTCCACCTATGCGACGTATTAATTCTGTACCCGTAGTGATATTTCCCCATTGATCACTACCTCCCATTTGTAAGGAGCAATCATTGTTTTGATATAAGTGTAAAAAATCATACCCCTGTACAAGCTGATAAGTAAACTCTGTAAAAGACATTCCTTCTGTAGATTCTCCAAAAAGACGATTTTTTACAGAATCTTTTGCCATCATATAATTTACAGTAATATGCTTACCGACATCTCTTATAAAATCTAAAAAAGAAAAATCCTTCATCCAGTCATAGTTATTTACCATGACGGCCTCATTCTGCTCTCCTGACGTAAAATCTAGGAATTGTGATAATTGATTACGGACGCATTCTTGGTTGTGACGGAGTGTTTTTTCATCCAGCAAATTACGCTCAGATGATTTACCCGAAGGATCTCCTATCATTCCTGTAGCACCACCTACTAACGCAACGGGCTTGTGTCCAGATCTTTGGAAATGAGCAAGTAACATAATAGGAACAAGATTACCTATATGTAAAGAGTCTGCAGTAGGATCAAAACCCACATATGCACTACGCATGGCTTCCATAAGATGTTCTTCTGTATGGGGCATTACATCATGCACCATTCCTCTCCATTGTAGTTCTTCAACAAAATTTTTGATCATTGATATTTCTTTTTAGAAGGTGCAAAGATAAAAATTAAAGTGTCGTTCTAGCCTTAGATCGACAGAGTACATTATATTTATACCAATGATTTTAGTTACAGGAGGTACTGGTCTCGTCGGAATGCATTTATTGCTCAAACTCACAGAAGAGGAAACCTCTGTACGTGCGCTATTTAGAACTTATGATCGCTTACAGAAAGTGGAGGATTTTTTTGCTTTCGCGAAAGCGGAATCCCGATTTAAAACTATAGAATGGTTACAAGCAGACATTACAGAAATCCCAACACTAACCCCTTGTTTTAAAAATATAACATATGTATATCATTGTGCGGCATTGATTTCTTTTGATCCCTATGATTTCCATAAACTTGTAAAAACAAATATTGAAGGCACTGCAAATGTGGTAAATCTGTGTCTCTCAAAAGGTATTAAAAAGCTTTGTTACCTAAGTTCTATTGCGACCTTAAGTAAATTACCTACAAATCCTATTACAGAAGAAAATATCTGGGATCCTAATGAAGAAAACTCTGTATATGCTATCTCAAAATATGGAGCAGAGATGGAAGTATGGCGAGGCACTCAAGAAGGATTACCTGCGATACTATTTAATCCGGGAATTATTTTAGGAGAAGGAGATTATACAAAAGGAAGTGGCGTTTTATTTGATCATATTTTAAAAGAACGTTCCTTTTTTCCAAAAGGAAGCTCTGGTATTATAGATGTAAAAGATGTCGTCCAGCTTATGATTATTGGACAAAAAAGCGATATCACTAAAGAGCGATATATCCTTGTATCACAAAATATCTCCTACAAAACATTATTTAAAAAAATCGCTCAAAGTCTTTCTAAAAAAATGCCTACAAGACCACTTTCTAGTGGATTATTACGAATACTTGTTGTATTGGATGCTTTAAGAGGGGTTTTTACCCGTAAACGAAGACTTACTAAGATAGGAGCATTATCGGTACAAGAAGTTAAAGAATATAGTGCTGATAAAGTAAAGTCAGAATTGGGTTATATCCCTACTCCCATTCAAGAAACCTTAGATCGTATCAAAAAACACATTATTGTACAGAATCTATAACAGACTCTATTCCTTTTATAATGCTATCTCTATTTTGTGGGATACTATCTTTCTTTTCTTTTTTATTTTTTAAACTATCTTTTTTCTTACGGATTTTTTGAGCTGTGGCAGTACGTATAGAATCTTTTATCCTTTTTTCTTCTTTGGCAATTGAGTCATAGTAGGTATGTTCTGCTACTAGTCGTTTTTCAACAGTGGCATACATTTCTTTATACCTTTCTAAATCCGAGGCATAGTATAACGTACTACTATTAAACTGTAAACTATCTATATTATATTTTTCAAAAATATATTTCTCAGGAGAAACTCCATTTTGACTAAGCCTTTGCACATTATGTCCTCGCGCACTATTTACAATTGCGATATCATAGATAATAGACTCCATAGTCGTTCTGTCTATAAGATCATCGGGAGCTTCTATAGGTTTAATATCTTGACAACTACTTAATAAAAAGAGTACTAAAAGTATGTAAACGCTACTTTTCATTACCTATCAAACGTTAATCGTTCTCCAAATTTCTCATCGTATACCTTAAAATTTTTATACGCTAAACGCCCATTTACAAAGGTATGGGTTACTCTAGATTTGAAAGTAGTCCCTTCAAAAGGGGACCATCCACACTTATATAAGATATTCTCTTTTTGTACTGTCCAGGGTGCATTTAAATCTATCAAAACTAAATCTGCCTTATATCCCTCTTTTATAAAACCACGACCTTCTACTTGAAATAGAATAGCAGGATTGTGACACATCTTTTCAACAATTTTTTCTAAGGTAATACGTCCTTGATGATAAAACTCTAGCATAGCAGGTAATGCATGTTGTACAAGAGGGCCCCCACTAGGTGCTTTTGTATACACCTGATCCTTTTCTTCAGATGTGTGAGGTGCATGATCTGTTGCGATAACATCTAATCGATCATCGAGTAATGCTTCAAACAATGCATCTCTGTCTTGTGTTGTTTTTACAGCAGGATTCCATTTTATAAGGGTCCCTTTATTTTCATAATCTTCATTTGAAAACCACAAATGATGAATACACACTTCTGCAGTAATTTTCTTTTCTTCTAAAGGAATACTATTGTCAAAAAGTGTTGTTTCTTTACCCGTAGAGATATGAAATACATGAAGACGTGCTCCTGTTTTTTTGGCCAGAGCAATTGCATTTGAAGACGAAATATAACACGCTTCCTCACTGCGAATAATAGGGTGTAAATGTATAGGAATATCGTCCCCATAGCGTTCTTTATATATTGCAAGGTTATTTTGTATAGTTGCCTCATCCTCGCAATGCACAGAAATCAATAAATCTGTAGAAGAAAATATTTTCTCTAAAACGTCTTCATTATCTACCAACATATTCCCCGTAGAACTACCTAAGAATAGTTTTAATCCAGCAACATTCTTTGAATCTACTTTTAGAATTTCTTCAAGATTATCATTAGTCCCACCAAACATAAAAGAATAATTGGCATGAGAAGTTGCCGCAGCAACTGCAAACTTTTCTTCTAATTTTTCAATAGTTGTTGTTTGAGGATTTGTATTAGGCATTTCCATAAAAGAGGTAATCCCTCCTGCAACAGCTGCTTTAGACTCTGTATGTATGGTAGCTTTATGAGTAAGCCCTGGTTCTCTAAAATGTACTTGATCATCGATAACTCCAGGAATTAAATGTTTCCCTTCTGCATCAAAAACATTTACATCAGATGATTTTGCACTTATACTCTCACCTATTTCAATAATAATACCGTCATCAATAAGGATATCTCCATGAAAAATGGTTCCCTCATTTACTATGTGCGCGTCTTTTATTAATACTTTCTTCATTAGTTTCTCCCCTTAAAAAGGTATTGTAATCGTAATCGAATTACTCCAAAAATAGCTTCTGAGATAATTCCTGAACTCATTTTACTTTGTCCTCGTGTTCTATCTGTAAACACTACAGGTATTTCTTTAATTTTAAACTGCTTATTATAGGCCTTATACTTCATTTCAATTTGAAAAGCATATCCTACAAAACGTATTTTGTCTAGATCTATAGCTTCTAAAACTTCTTTTCTATAACAAATAAAGCCTGCCGTTGTATCATGTATATTCATTCCAGTAACAAGCCTTACATATTTAGAAGCTCCCCATGACAAAAGAACCCTTCCCATAGGCCAATTTACCACATTTACTCCAGTTACATATCTAGAACCTATAGCAATATCGGCGCCATCCTTTGCGCATGCATTATACAATCGAATAAGATCATTGGGATTATGAGAAAAATCGGCATCCATCTCAAAAATATAATCATATTCATTATGCAATGCCCATTTAAACCCTTCTATATAAGCAGTACCAAGGCCTAATTTCCCTTTTCGTTCTATAAGAAATAAACGCTCATTATAATGCAATTGTAACTCTTTCACTTTTGCTCCAGTACCATCAGGGGAGCCATCATCTACTATCAAAATATGAAAAGCGCGTTGTAATGTAAAAATATTACGCACTAAACGTTCTATATTTTCAATTTCATTATATGTTGGTATAACAACTAATGCGTTTGCCATTACATTTACTTTGGGACAAATGTACTTATTTTATGAATGGAGAAAATAACAATACTATGGCTTTTGTACTTAATTATGGTATTTTTAACGCATCTTAAATAAGACCATTGGAGACAACACTAAGAGCTATTCTAAACAAAGACTGGATAACACTACTGCTACTGGTATGTATTATCGGTATTGCTGCTGTTAAACTTGCTTATAATCAACGGTTTCAAGATTTTGTTTTACTCATTGGAATAGATAAATATGCAACTGTTCGTTCAAAAGAACAAGCATTATGGAATCCTTTCAATGCTATTTTATTACTTATACAGCTCTGCTTGTTTTCATTGTTCATCTTTTTAGGATACTGTATTCTACACAATCAGGAATCTTCAGAAATGTTGGGATTATATCTAAAAATTTTAATAGGATATACACTATTTGAAATTGTAAAAATGTCTTTTGAAAAAATAATAGGCTATCTTCTCAATATTAAAGACCTTATGAATATATACTTATTTCGCAAGTTAGGGTTTAAAAACTTTCTGGGATTATTACTTATTATTATCTGCAGTTTTATTGTTTATAACGATCCTATTTCACATTTTTTTATCTACGGTTGCTTAGTATTAATCATAATATTATACCTAATTTCAACAATCTCAATATTAAGGAAATATAGAGATCAAATTCTTAGCCTCCCGTCTTATTTTATTTTGTATTTTTGCACTCTCGAAATAGCACCCTATTATATTTTGTATCATTTATACATAAATAGGTAGGCGTTTTATAAAATTTAAAGAGCGTATATGAAAGTGAAAACTATTTTGGTCTCACAACCTAAGCCAAAAGTAGAAAACTCACCTTATTTTGAGTTAGAGCAGAGACAACGCGTAAAGATAGATTTCATTCCATTTATTCATGTGGAAGGAGTTTCTAGTAAAGAAGTACGTATACAAAAGGTAGATCTTAATGATTATTCAGCAATTATACTTACAAGTCGTAATGCTGTAGATCATTTCTTTAGAATTGCTGAGGAAATGCGATTCAAAGTACCAGATACTATGAAATATTTTTGCCAGAGCGAAGCTGTTGCTTACTATCTACAAAAATATGTGGTCTATCGTAAACGTAAAATCTATGTTGGTAAACGCACATTTGCAGAGATGACTCCTCTTGTAAAAAAACATAAGAATGAAAAATTCTTACTCCCCTCTTCCGATAAGTTAAAGCCTATTGTTCCGCAGAGTTTAAATGACCTAGGAGTAGACTGGAAGCAATCTATTTTTTACAAAACAGTAGTAAGTGATTTATCCAATTTAGAAAATGTATTTTATGATGTTCTTGTTTTCTTTAGCCCAAGTGGTATAGAATCTTTACTTCATAACTTTCCTAATTTTAAACAAAATGATACACGTATTGCTGTATTTGGAAACACCACGGTTAAAGCAGCAAAAGAAGCTGGACTTAAAATAGACATACAAGCGCCTACTCCTGAAACACCATCTATGACAATGGCCTTAGAAAAATATATAAAAGAAGTAAACAAGAAATAGATTTACTCCTCTCAATATAAAAACCCATGGCTATTGTTATGGGTTTTTTTACGCTTTCGCGAAAGCATACTCTCAAAAAATATCTAGTGATAGCCATTAACAATCTATAACTTACTATTTTTGCAATTCAGTTAAAAAACGCACTAAAATACATGTACAGAAGTCATAACAACGGAAGCCTTAGGACTAGTGATATCAATTCGGAAGTAACACTATCTGGATGGGTACAAAAATCAAGAGACAAAGGTTTTATGATATGGATAGATCTTAGAGATCGCTATGGCATAACACAACTTATCTTTGATGAAGAAAGAACACCTGCTCCTATTATGGAACAAGCACGTACACTAGGACGTGAGTTTGTCATTCAAATAAAAGGAACTGTTATAGAACGTGCTTCTAAAAACCCAAATATCCCCACCGGAGATATTGAGATTTTAGTTAACAAACTTACGATCCTTAATACAGCGATCACTCCCCCTTTTACAATAGAAGACACCACAGATGGAGGTGAGGATCTTAGAATGAAATACCGATATTTAGATATACGTCGTAATCCTGTTAAAGACAGTCTTATTTTTCGTCATAAAGTGACAATGGAGGTACGAAAATATCTTTCAAATCAGGAATTTATAGAAGTTGAAACACCCTACCTCATTAAGTCTACTCCTGAAGGAGCTCGTGACTTTGTAGTACCTTCTCGTATGAACGAAGGCCAATTTTATGCCCTACCACAATCTCCTCAAACATTTAAACAACTTCTTATGGTTGGAGGAATGGATAAATATTTCCAAATCGTAAAATGTTTTAGAGATGAAGATCTACGAGCAGACCGTCAACCTGAGTTTACACAAATAGATTGTGAGATGGCTTTTGTAGAACAAGAAGATATACTAGCCACTTTTGAAGGTTTAACTCGTCATTTACTTAAAGAGGTTAACGGTGTAGAAATAGACAAATTTCCAAGAATGCTATATGATGATGCAATGCGTCTGTATGGAAATGACAAGCCTGATATTCGTTTTGGGATGGAATTTGGAGAACTTAATACCGTTGCGCAACATAAAGAATTCAATGTTTTTAATAATGCTGAGCTCGTTGTTGGTATCGCTGTCCCTGGAGGTAACAGCTATACTCGTAAAGAAATTGACAAGCTTATAGACTGGGTAAAACGTCCTCAAGTAGGAGCATTAGGAATGGTTTATGCCCGATGTAACGATGATGGATCCTACAAGTCATCAGTAGATAAGTTTTATGACCAAGAGGACCTTGCAAAATGGGCAGAAGTCACAGGTGCAAAACCAGGAGACTTAATCTGTGTTTTATCTGGTGATGTAAATAAAGTAAGAACACAACTCAGTGCCTTACGTATGGAACTTGCAGAACGCCTAGGTCTCAGAGACCCGAAAGTATTTGCACCTTTATGGGTGATCGACTTTCCATTGTTAGAACTAGATGAAGAAACTGGACATTACCATGCGATGCATCATCCATTTACATCTCCAAAACCCGAACAGATAAAATTATTAGCAACAGACCCAGGGGCGGTAAAAGCAAATGCATATGACTTAGTCCTTAACGGAAATGAAATAGGCGGTGGTTCTATACGTATACACGATAAAGAAACACAAGCCTTGATGTTTGATTATCTAGGATTTACTCCAGAAGAAGCCCAAGCTCAATTTGGATTTTTAATGGATGCATTCCAATATGGCGCTCCTCCACATGGAGGACTCGCATTTGGACTAGATAGACTCGTAGCAATATTAGGAGGGCAAGAAACTATACGTGATTATATAGCTTTTCCAAAAAACAATAATGGTCGTGATGTCATGATTGATGCTCCAGCTGCTATAGATGAAGAACAGCTTAAAGAATTACACTTAAGATTGAATGCATAAAGTAAGACGCATATTTATTATAGTACTCTTTTTTGCACTTGCAGGATTACTAGGATATGGTTTTTATCACAAACAGAATAAAAATGAAGCACAAGGCCATAAAATGATTGGTCTTGCTGTAGCTGGAGGTTTTTTTATTTTAATGCCAACTTTTATTTATCACCGATGGAAGAACAAAAGCATTAAGGATTACATGCTTACAAAAGAAAATATTCTTAAAATGCAACGAGAAAACAAGGGAAAAAATCCCTGAATCTCATTTGTTTACAAAAATAAAACATCCAAGAAACAAAATGTTAAAAATTAAAAACGTAAGTTTGCGCTTTATTAATATTTTTATTTTTTATAATGGAAGGAACAGTTAAATTTTTCAATGAGTCAAAAGGTTATGGTTTTATAACTAACGACGACACCGGTAAAGACATCTTTGTACACGTTACAGGTCTTAATGGAGAAACTATCTCTGAAGGTGATAAAGTTGAGTACGTAGAAGAAGAAGGAAGAAAAGGAATGACTGCTGCGCAAGTACGCGTATTGCACGATTAAGAATAAGATATATCTTTTTACGATTGCAAAAGCCCGCTATATAGCGGGCTTTTTTTATTATAGTGAATAATTCATATTAATCTCTTCGTTCTTCAAAAAATCGCTTCATTAGCTCTTCTGCTTCTTCAGCAAGAATCCCTCCTTTAAGTTTAGTTTTAGGATGGAATGTAGTCCCCATGACACCACATCCCCTTTTCATATCAGACGCTCCGTAGACCACACGACTAATCTGGCTCCAATAGAGTGCTCCTGCACACATTTGACAAGGTTCAAGAGTTACATACAATGTACATTTATGCAAATACTTCCCTCCCAAGTAATTTGCCGCAGCAGTAATAGCCTGCATCTCCGCATGAGCAGTTACATCTGTAAGACGTTCTGTAAGGTTATGTGCCCGTGCAATAATTGTATTATCTACTACAACAATAGCCCCCACTGGTATTTCACCATGTTTATAAGCATATTCTGCTTCTACAAGGGCACGTTTCATAAAATAAACATCGTCATATGGATTTATCATAGTAATGATCATTTTCAATATTCAAAAATACGATATCAAGACGTACCTTTGTTTTATGCTAGAACATATTGACACGCCTAGTGCATTAAGACAACTTAAACTTAGCCAACTCCCTCAAATAGTGAATGAGTTACGTCAGTATATCATAAATATTGTCGCTACAAAAGAAGGACATCTAGGGGCAAGTCTAGGAGTCATAGAATTAACAGTAGCATTACATTATGTTTTTAATACTCCTGAAGACAAGCTTATTTGGGATGTTGGGCATCAAGCCTATGGTCACAAAATCTTAACTGGAAGAAAAAAGGTCTTTCATACAAATAGACAAAAAGGAGGCATTAGTGGTTTTCCAAAAAGATCAGAAAGTAAATATGACACCTTTGGTGTAGGACATAGCAGTACTTCTATTTCGGCAGCATTGGGAATGGCAATTGCTGCTCAGATACAAGGCAAGACCAAACAACAACATATCGCTATTATTGGAGATGCATCTATAGCTAGTGGGATGGCCTTTGAAGGACTTAATCATGCTGGGGTTACTGATGCCAATTTATTAGTAATTCTTAATGATAATGCTATAGGTATAGACCCTAGTGTCGGAGCATTAAAAAAATACCTAACCAATGTTAAGAAAGGTACAGCTCGCGAAGAAAATATTTTCGAAGCACTTAACTTCAATTACTTCGGACCTATAGACGGGCACGATTTAAATACTCTTATTAAAACCCTAGAGATTTTAAAAAACACTAAAGGGCCTAAGTTTTTACACGTTATTACTACTAAAGGCAAAGGGCTTGCTCTTGCAGAAAAACATCAAGTCACGTATCATGCTCCAGGTAAGTTTGATGCAAAAACTGGGGAGTTACATGCAAAAAATAATACACAAGAACCTCCTAAATACCAAGATGTATTTGGTCACACGCTTGTAGAACTTGCAAAACAAAATAAAAATATAGTAGGTATTACTCCTGCTATGCCCACGGGAAGCTCTCTTAAATATATGATGGAAACCTTTCCTGAAC
Source organism: uncultured Dokdonia sp. (assembly GCA_947503305.1). Classification (GTDB taxonomy): domain Bacteria; phylum Bacteroidota; class Bacteroidia; order Flavobacteriales; family Flavobacteriaceae; genus Dokdonia. The sequence goes on along the minus strand of CANNDF010000001.1, from coordinate 1,005,982 downwards.
GTGCTTTTGATGTTGGAATTGCAGAACAGCACGCCGTAACATTAGCAGCTGGAATGGTAACACAAGGAATGGTTGTGTTTTGTAATATTTATTCGACATTTTTGCAACGCTCATATGATCAAATCATACATGACGTTGCCTTACAAAATCTTCCTGTCATTTTTTGTTTAGATCGCGCAGGTCTTGTAGGACAAGACGGACCCACACATCATGGTACTTTTGATCTGGCATATTTAAATTGTATTCCTAACATAATTATATATGCGCCTATGGATGAAAAGGCCTTACGTAATATTATGTATACTGCTCAACAAGGACTTACACATCCTATTGCCATTAGGTACCCTAGAGGAAGAGGTGTTACGATAGACTGGAAAACCCCATTTAAGAAAATACAAATAGGAAAAGGGAACTGTATTCAGAAAGGAAAAGACATCGCAATCATATCAATAGGGACTATTATTCACAGTGCACTAAAAGCGATAAAATCTTTAAACATTTCCATAAGTGTTTATGATATCGGATTTTTAAAACCCTTGGATTTCGATTTACTTGACCAGTTATTCCATGATTACAAAACCATTATCACTATAGAAGATGGAACTATCAAAGGAGGGTTAGGAAGTAGTGTGAGTGATTACGCTTTTGCAAAAGCATACAAAGGAACTATTGAAGTTCTTGGAGTCCCAGATAAATTTATAGAACATGGCACTATAGAAGAACTTCAGGAAGAAATAGGATTATCTCCACAAGCCATTGCCAAGACACTTAAAAAATATTTATAATAAAAAAGCGAGAGATCTTTTATGACCTCCCGCTTTTTATTCTTTATTTAGTATAGGATTATTCTATAATAAGTTTAGAAGTAAAGCTATTGCTTTCACTTGTAATACTCATAATATAAACACCTTTAGATAGACCTGCAGCATTTACAGAGATACTACCTTGTAATGTAGCATCCATGTTAAATACTTCTCTACCATTAATATCAAAAATACGTACTTGACCATTTCCAAAAGTACCAGCTACATTAATTGTAATCTGACCATTTGATGGATTAGGGAATACACGGAATCCACTATCTAGAGCATTTTCTTCTGTACTAAGTAGAGGATCACAATTTGTAAGCTCATCTGGCGGAAGATCAAAAGCCTCTGTTTGATCAAATCTATTTTGAGAACTTCCTTGAGATGCACTAAATCCTGCTCCTCTATTTGCAAATACATTCCATATTGTACAAACAGCAAAATCTTTTTCTTCTTCAGGAATAAGGTTGTTAATTGCTACAGCTTCAATTATAGCATCACGTCCAGTAATGAAACCAGGATTACATGGCTGAAGTTTTAAACCATCCATCACCAGTTGTATTGCAATATTATTACCTCCTGTACCATTATAAAAATCTGTATCAAAACCGTACTGATCAATAAAAGCCCATGTCATATCCCAAAGCATTGTTGCCCATACAGTTCCTATACCATGTGGTTGTGAAATGTTAGGATCTGCTACATCAGCATATGTCAGATCATTTACAGCAAAACTTGTACTATAAGGTCTAGGACGAATTCCTCCTCCTGTAATAGGTTGGTTAATGGCATATGTTCCAACACCTCTACCTTCTTCTGCAGTATCCCCTACTTCCATAGTAAGCACCATTCCAAAATAGTCAGACCATCCTTCACCCATTTGCTCATCATTAAATAAGCAATTAGTATTAAAGCGACCTCCCGTTAATCTATTAGAAATTCCATGTCCATATTCATGAGCAATAATTCCATTATCTAAATCTCCATCGATACGACGTCCTCCAGTTATAGTAACATTAATATCGGTTCCTCCTTCTAATGCTGCTATTATAGCCTCCCCATCAGCTTGTGTTAACATACCTGCAGGAATCGTAGCAATAGCGCTATCTCCTCCTAAGTTGATAGGGGCAGTAGCTACGTTATTTACAATAACAACACCTAATGCACCTTCTGCTTGAGCAGCTTCTACTTTTACTGTAAAGTTACACTCACCTCTTCGCACAACTGCAATATTACCATCAAGCTCTGGACCGTTAGTTAGTGTGTCACATGCATCAAGCTCATCTGTACTCGCAGATGCATTATCATCTAAAGCAATTGCCAAATCTCCTGTAAGTCCATCTGCTGGCCAGTTATCACTAAACGTACTAAATGTAATAGGATATGTTCCTGCAAGAGGCCCTGCATCTATAGTAAGCTCTGCATCTTCTCCAGAAGTAGTCCACAAGAACATAGTCATCCCTGGATTCTGCCCATCTGGAGGTGTACCGAATGTTGCATTATTTGTACCACTACCGTCTTGTGAATCTGCAAATACAAAGTCACTTGGGCTTCCTCCATTTCCATAGTTATTTTCCTGGAAGTTACCACTAGCTTCATCAAAACCATAGTTATAAAAAACATCATGCATTATATTGTTCCAATAAAAAAGGTTAGTTGTAGCTGCTTCTGTAAAAGTACTAGCATCTTGACTATCGTCTAATGGAAAATCAAATACGAGTTCTGCTCCACCGTCTGGAGCATCACCTACGCCATTATTACCATTGGCATCTTCTTGTGCCCATACATTATTTCCACGAGTGATTGTAAATTCTGCCCCTTCTGCACCATTAGTATCATGCCATCCAAAAGGGGAAGCTCCTAGATCTTGAGGTTCTGTTACTATAGAACGATCTCCATGATTAGGACTTTCTACAGGAACTGGAAATACATTATACTGCTCTCCCGCTAGAAGATCATCTATAATCATTTCTTCTTTTAAACCAAATCCAGTCTCTTTTTTATCCTGTATTTTACTACTAGCAAAGGCATTCTCATGACCATGACTTTCAAACGTACAGCTTACAACCCAGTCATTTTGTTCTATTAATTCTCCATTAAGTGCATCTACACGAACACTATACCAGTATTTTGAATCCAACGTATGAATACTTAAATCCCAAGCCAGTTTTAGTTCGTTTGTAAGTGTAGGTTGATATACCAGTTTTACAGGAACGTTCTCTAAAGAAACGCCTCCTTGATTCAATACAAACTCGTTTGAAGAGATTGTTTGATCTATAGAAAAACTTGCTCCACCAAGACCTAAAGCCCCTACAGCACTAGTCGCTGCTTGTATTGGACTTAATACTGCTACTGTAGCATTTACTCTACTTGCAATGTCTTGTTGAAGATTATTACCTACATGAATAACCTCCCCGTTTTTAAAAGCAACACTTACGTTCCCATTAAAAATTTCAATAGTATTATGTTTTTGAACAGCGTATACATGTGTTACACTATTTCTTTCAGAAAAAACCTGGCTAGAAATCCCTATTTCTTCAATGTCCTGATCAGTAATTCCTAAAGCGGCTCTATTTGCCGTAAGGTGATCTTTAATAAGAGTGGTATACTCTTGTCCACGAGATACTCCTGCAAATGCAAGCAGGCATACCAAAATGAATAATTTGTAAGTTTTTAGCATTTTTTTTTGTTTTAGTAAAGATTTAAAGAATAAACGAAAATATCTCAAAATTGATTATATTAAAATAAAATAACAACAATTAACATAAAATGTTGCTAATTTACATTAAATCCTTTTATTTTTTGAAATATTCTTAAAGATTTACTGTCAGTCATGACAGATATATAATTACAAATACCTATGAGTTCTTGATAAATTGACAATTCTTCATCTTTTGATTGTGCTTCAAACAATTGTAGCACAAGTCTGTCATAATGTGTTTGTTTTTTACCTACCACATTACATCTTACATCCAATAATGTAGAGAGGATTTCATAACCTGCTATTTCTTTCTCTATAACTTCCTGACTTTGATAGATATTAGAAACACTAATTTTAAGGATATCATTAATTTGAGCTTCGTATCGCGATTTATCCAGTAATGCTTTTCCAAAAGTTCCATTCAAAATAGATTCTTCATTCTCCATAAAAACAGCAATAGCTTCGTCTATTAATGTTCCTATAGCAAGCGCTCTTAAATACCCTACACGAGCAGCCTTTGTCGTAAGCTCATAATATTTTTGCGTATTGATATTTGGAACTAGCTTTACCATATACTCTAGGGCATACTCTTCAGAAATTAATCCTAAGTTAATTCCATCTTCAAAATCAATGATGGTATAACAAATGTCATCTGCGGCTTCTACCAAAAATGTGAGCGGGTGACGTGCATAGCTTATATCCTTCCCCGATCTTGTTTGAAAAAGTCCTAATTCTTGTGCCACTTCTTGAAAAGCAGCTTTATCGCTTTGAAAAAAGCCAAATTTCTTATCGGCTATATGTGATGTAGGTTTTACAGGCAATGATTCTTTAGGATATTTCATAAATGCGCCCAGTGTCGCGTACGAAAGTCGTAACCCTCCTTGGGCTCCAGGATGAGATTCGGTAAGGATCTTAAATCCATTGGCATTTCCTTCAAACGCACATAAATCTTGATATTCTTTTTCGCTAAGTTGTGATTGGAAACGCTTTCCATTGCCATTTTTAAAATAATCCCCTATGGCTTTTTCTCCCGAATGTCCAAAGGGAGGGTTTCCGATATCATGTGCAAGAGCGGCGGCAGCGACAATCGCTCCAAAATCGTTAAAACGGTATCCATGTACTTCAGAAAGATGCGGGTATTTTTCTAAAATACGCTTACCCACTTGACGTCCTAGAGATCTTCCTACAACAGCTACTTCAAGACTGTGTGTAAGTCGCGTATGCACAAAATCTGTCTTAGAAAGGGGAATTACTTGCGTTTTATCCTGCAGACTTCGAAATGCTGAAGAAAAAATAATGCGATCGTAATCTACTTCAAAACCTAAACGAGTTTCATCTTGTTCTAAACGAAGTCTTTTATTTACATCCCCCTGCCTTTTTAAAGAAAGAAGGTGTTCCCATTGCATCATACATCGTGATTTTAAAACTGCAAGATACGGGTTGTTATGCTTTCGCGAAAGCATAATTATAAACCAAAAACAGGATTAGAAACATAAACGAAACATTAAGGCTTTACACATAACATTAGCATAACATAAATCTTACAACTTCCTAAATTAACAATAACACTGACTTAACTCCATCTCAAGAAAGCTACAGCATCTTTGCACCAGAAATTAAATCTACTAATGAAACAATTTTTTCTTTTTACCATTTTACTGTTTACACTTGTAGCACAAGCTCAAGAGAATGGCACAATCGCTGGAACGCTTACCGATAAAGAAAGTGCTGATGGACAGCCTCTACCCTTTGCAAGTGTGGTCATTAAAGGAACTACACAAGGATCCACCTCCGATTTTGATGGTAATTTCATCATAGACAATGTAGTCCCTGGCACGTATACGCTAGAGATCTCATTTGTAGGATATGAAACAATAGAAGTTCCTAATATTGTTGTTGAGTCTAATAAAATAACACGAGTTAACACAGGACTTGGAGCAAGTGCTGCTGCACTTGATGAAGTCATTATAACTACTACAGTACGTAAAGAAAGTGAAGTTGCTTTATTATTAGACCAACAAAATGCCGTGGTTCAAAAACAAAGTATCGGAGCACAAGAACTTGCAAGAAAAGGAGTTGATAATGCTGCTGCGGCTGTTACTAAAATCTCTGGTATTTCAAAACAAGAAGGCGGAGGCAATGTCTATGTACGTGGTCTTGGGGATCGTTACCAAAATACAACTTATAACGGACTTCCATTACCATCTAATGATATTGATAAAAAAAATATAGATTTAGGTCTATTTTCTTCAGATCTTATCCAAAATATTGGTGTGAGTAAAACATATGCTCCAGATTTTTACGGAGATTTTGCTGCAGGTAATGTTAATATAGTTTCAAAAGAATACACTGGTGATTTCTTTATAGAAAGTAGCTTGGGTACAGGTATTAATACAAATGCACAAGGAGAAAACTTTGTAAGAAGTGAAGGAACTAGTTTTTTTGGATATTATAATAGATACAACAACAATCCATTTGCAACAATTATTCAGAATGGATTTGACCCTGTAGATGGTGGAACACCTGTAAATATCTCAGGTAAAATTACAGGGGGGAATTCTTGGGATATCGGAGAAGAATCTCGTTTAAGTGTATTTGCTACTGCTGCTTTTAGTAATGGTTTTGAATACCGCGAAGGACAAGCTGCAAACTTTACGATTGTAGAAGACGTAGTATTCCCTAATGCAGAAGAGTATGTATACAACACAAACACAACTGCTTTATTAAATTTTACCTACAAAATAAATAGTGATCATAAATTAAAATTCAATTCTGTATTTATTAATGATGCCACAGATGAAGTAGGATATTTTGGAACAGAAGGACAAGGACGTAACAGAGATGCAATTCTAGATACTGACGAAGGTTTTTATGTATCAAATATTCAGTTTGATCAAGACATGATTTTTGTTAACCAATTATTAGGTACACATACATTAGACGAAAAATTAAAATTAGACTGGGCCGTAGGAGCCAATACTGTATTAGCACGTCAACCAGATCGTAGAAGAGTTAGTATAGAAGGGTTTGATAGAACTTTTGATAATGATCCTACTACAAACCCCATTTTCTTCAACAATATCCCTTTTGATAACCAACGTTACTTCCAAGACATAGAAGACAAAGAAATCAATGCGCGTTTCAGTTTAAAATATGATCTTAATGAAAATGTAGTTTTTAATCTTGGATATAATGGGAGAGTTAAAGAACGTAATTTTGAGAATATCCGATATGGATATGATTTTATAGAACCTAACACCCCTGTTACGGATGTTAATAATCTTGATGCAATATTTACTCCTGAGAATCTCGGTGTTGTATATGATACATTTGTATTTAATTCATTAAATGACAATGAATTTGAGATTGGAAACAGAAATGTCCCTGGAGATCCAGAAAATACCTATACGGGAAATCTTGATATACATTCTGGATATGTAGATGCGACTCTTAAACTTGGAGAGAAATGGACATTTGCCCCTGGAATTCGTGTAGAATCTTACAGCCAAGACATTACCTATGATGTGATTAACCTATTATCTACAGATCCTGGATTTGCAAGTGCTAGTGAAACATTTATACTACCAAGTTTAAATATTAAGTATGCTTTAAAAGAAAATCAAAACTTACGTTTTTCTGCCAGTCGTACCGTATCTAACCCTGAATTTAAAGAAGTAGCGCCTTTTGTATACGAAGATGTTACCAATCAGACAGGAGGTAACCCTGATGTATTAGGAAACAATCCATTTTCAGATATTTATAATATCGATTTAAAATACGAGTGGTTCTTTGCAAAAGGGGAGATATTTTCTGTGGCTGCTTTTGCAAAACAGATCAATGATCCTGTGAACCTTGTTGTTGCAAATGACGCTACAGGAACACAACGTTTTGTTCGTTCTGGAGATCAAGCAGAAGTATTAGGAGCAGAAATAGAGCTTCGTAAGTCAATACTTAAAAACGAAGAAGAAGATGCAATTCTCTCTTTTGGCCTGAATGCTACATACATATATACACAACAAGACTTAAGAAACTCGGAAGGATTTATTAACACAACATTTGATAGAGATACAGACGAGCTACAAGGAGCATCTCCTTTCTTAGTTAATGCAGATGTAAGTTACAGCCCCACATTTGTTAAGTATGAAAACTATAAACCTACTGCAAATCTAGTATTCTCTTATTTCTCAGATCGTATTGATGCCTTAGGTTCTGGACAATTAGGAAATATTATAGAAACTGGGATTCCTACATTAGATCTTGTATGGAAAAACAGTTTTGGAAAACACATTGAACTTAACGCAAGCGCAAAAAACATATTAAACCCTACCATCAAATTCTTTAGAGAAGGGACAAGCTTAGGAGATATTCCTGTAAGTGCTGCAAATGGTAGTAGTAGTATTGCACAATACAAGCGAGGAGTAAATCTAAGCCTACAATTCAAATACAAATTTTAATACGAATCAATCCAATTTATTTAAATCAAAAAATTAACAGAAAAAATGAGAAAATCAGTTTTATTTTTCGGGGCCTTATTAGCGTTAGCTACAGGTTTTAACTCTTGCTCTAGCGATGATAATGGAGATGTAGAGGTTATTATTAATCCAGATTCAGATCCAATAGCAGATCCTGTAACAGATGGAAATGAAATCGGAGGAACATTAAGTGCCGATTTAGTTTTAGAAGCAAATGAAGAGTATGTATTAACAGAAGCTCTTATTGTTCCTGAAGGAATCACATTAACAATTAATCCCGGTGTTGTTGTAAGAGCAAACACTGGATCCGATGTATTTGTTGCAGTTGCTCAGGGAGGAACTATCAATGCAGAAGGAACTTCTTCAAACCCTATTGTATTTACGTCAAATGATGCTACTCCAAACCCTGGAGATTGGGGAGGACTTATTATTTTAGGAAGAGCACCTATAAACTCTGTTGCTGGAGGTGATGCTACATCTACTTCAGAAATAGGAGGTCTTCCATACGGAGGAAGCATCGCAGATGACAACTCTGGAATCATTCGTTACTTACGAATCGAATTTTCAGGAGGTAGCGCCAGCGCTTCTTCAGAAAACAATGGATTCTCTTTTTATGGAGTAGGTAACGGAACCACTATAGAATTTATCCAGGCATTTGAAGGTCTTGATGATGGGGTAGAATTTTTTGGAGGTACTGTAAATGCTAGTAATATCTCTGTAGTAGGAGCTCAAGATGATTCTGTAGATTGGACAGAAGGTTTTACAGGCACACTTACAGATGTTTATATCGAGCACAGACAAGCACATGACAAGGGAATCGAAGCAGATGGATTCAATACAGATATAGGAAATAATGCAAATCCTGTTTTCTTCTCTGCACCTACTATTAACAATCTTACGATTGTAGGTTTAGGATCTACTAATGAAAACGAAGCTGTACGTTTAAGAGCTGGAACAAGAGCTTTATTCACAAACGTATTAATCGAAGGATTTGAAGAAGGATTTGATCTTGATGGTGACGCTGGAGATAGCCCAACTGGACAAGGAGTTTTAGATGGAGATACAGGAGTTACAGATGCGACTTTTATAGATGTGATCTTAAACCTTAAAAATGATACAGGTGCTACTTTTACAGATGCAGACTTTTTTACAGGAATAGGAAATGCAACAGGTACTGATTACAATACTTGGAGAACAGGATGGACTCGTAACTAGCTCATAAGATTATAACAGATTTAGCCAATTCCAAAAACTCGGTCTATAATAGATCGAGTTTTTGCTTTTTTTATGCTTTCGCAAAAACATATATTGAAAAAGTTGAATTAAATTGTAAGCTATAGGTTTATATAAAGACTAATATCCATCCGTTCTTATTCTATAAAAATAAGAACAGTAGTATACGACTGATTTTATTAAGACCTATAGCATACCATGAAAACACTTTATATATTACCACTACTACTCTTATTTTTATGCTATTCATGTTCTAACGATCCTGATGAAGATATTGTTATTGAAATTTCAATAGACACGACTACAAATGATACTGACAATGCAAATAGTATAGGAGGTACGCTTACTGAAAACCTAATATTAGAATTTGGTCAAGAATATGTATTAACCGAAGCACTTATTGTACCTGAAGGAATCACTCTTTCTATTAATGCAGGGGTCATCATAAGAGCAAATACAGGAGCCGATGTTTTTGTTGCTATCGAACAAGGCGGAATCATAGAAGCGCAAGGAACTTCTTCAAACCCTATCGTATTTACCTCTAATGCTACTTCACCTAATGCTGGAGACTGGGGAGGAATTATTGTTTTAGGCAGAGCACCTATTAATTCTGTTACTGGAGGTAACGCAACATCTACATCTGAAATAGGGGGACTTCCCTATGGAGGAAATAACCCTAACGATAGTTCTGGGATTATACGTTATGTACGAGTAGAATATTCAGGAGGTAGTGCCAGTGCTTCTTCTGAAAATAATGGTTTTACTTTTTATGCCGTAGGTAATGGAACTACCATAGAATATATACAAACTTTTGAAGGGCTTGATGACGGAGTTGAATTTTTTGGTGGCACCGTAAATGTGAATTATATTTCTGTTATAGGAGCTCAAGATGATTCTGTAGATTGGACTGAAGGTTTTTCTGGAACACTTACAGATGTTTATATTGAACACAGACAAGCGCACGACAAGGGAGTAGAAGGTGATGGTTTTAACACAGACATCGGCAATAATTCCAGCACTGGATTCTTTTCTTTCCCTACGATTAATAACATCACTATCATAGGTCTTGGTTCGACTAATCAAAACGAAGCTGTTCGTTTAAGAGCAGGCACAAGAGTACAATATAATAACATTTTTATTCAGGGATATCAAGAAGGGTTTGAACTTGTAGGTGATGCAGGAGAAAGCCAAACAGGACAAGGAGTAGTAGACAACGAAACACAAATAGTTGATGTTACTTTTAATGATGTTACTACATTTCTTTTGAATAATACTGGATTCCCTTTTACACAGTCAGATCTTTTTTCAGGAATAGGAAACGGGACAGGTACAGACTACATCTCTTGGAGTTCAGGATGGACACGTAATTAATTCAGTACGAATTTATTTAACCAACAAAAAGACCTTCTAAGCTAGAAGGTCTTTTTTATGATAGTTCATTTCTATCTAGTGCTTAATATCAATCTAAGATAAAATTACTTATTAATTACAACACGAGTTCCCTCGTTTTTCCAAGTATTTACAGCAGCAATACGAGAATCTTTATAATCTACTTCAGTAAGTGTATCCTTATTCCAGAAAAACCACTTTCCCACTTTTACACCATTATCATACTGAGCCGTAGCTGTTTTTTCTCCTTCAGCATTATAACTCACCCATTCTCCTGTAAGTTTTCCTTTTTCTGTATAAAAACCTGTTTGACTTACCACACCATTATCATGATACAATGTAGCTTCAATAAGATCTCCATTTTTTATATATGTATTTTTCTTAGTTTTATTTTGAGCTTGTACAGAAGTGATCATCAAAACTGCAACCAATAACATCATTATCTTTTTCATTATTTGGGACTTTAACCGTTAAACTTAACGCTAAGTTAATTAAAAATTTACATTAAAAACAAGTTTACATAACTTTTTATTTACATTAAGTTTACATTAAACCTATAATTAATTATAAATCAGTAATTTATATTTCAATAATTTCATAACATTTAGTAATATACAATAGTGAGCAAAATGCATAAGTAGCCCTATTTCACCAAAATCATACTTACATCTTAATACCCAAACAACACTGTAGAAACAAGCAAAAGTTCTTATCTTTCGTCCCGATATAACCTTTATATAACATACAGGCAATAAGAATTTGAGACTTTTGCAGTTAAGGGCTTTTTATAGCATATAACATATGGAGAACATATATATTTTTATGATTGCTGCATTGGCTATTCTTGCTATTGCAGATTTGGTAGTAGGTGTAAGTAATGATGCCGTTAATTTTTTAAATTCTGCCATAGGTTCTAAAGCAGTTTCTTTTAGAACTATTATGATTGTTGCCAGTATTGGTATTGCCTTTGGGGCATTATCTTCTAGCGGCATGATGGAAGTTGCACGTAAAGGCATCTTTGATCCAAGCCAGTTTTATTTTAATGAGATCATGATCATCTTTATGGCTGTCATGATTACCGATATTATTTTACTAGATATTTTCAATAGTTTGGGAATGCCCACTTCTACTACCGTATCTATTGTCTTTGAATTATTAGGCGCTGCTGTAGCTATGTCATTGGTAAAAATCTCCAACAACAATGAAGCATTTTCCACCATAGTTAATTATATAAATACAGAACAAGCAGTAAAAATAATCTCTGGAATTCTCCTCTCTGTATTTATTGCATTTACTGTCGGAGCTATTATACAGTTCATTACTCGTTTATTATTGACCTTTAATTTTGATAAAAAGCCTGGGTGGACAGCAGCTCTTTTTGGGGGATTGTCTATTACAGGAATCGCATACTTTATAATTATAAAAGGACTTAAAGGAGCAGATATTCTACCTGCTGAATTTAGCGCATGGGCAAGTGAAAACTTATTAGCATTCTTAGGACTTAATGTAGCTATATGGACTGTCATTTCTTTTATCGCGCAAAGTGCTCTAAAAATAAATGTATATAGACTTATTATCATCTTAGGAACATTTGCTTTAGCCATGGCATTTGCAGGTAATGATTTAGTTAACTTTATCGGAGTTCCTATGGCAGCATATAATTCATTTTTAGATTGGGCAGCATCAGGTACTGCGCCTGAATTATTTAGCATGGAAGGCTTAGCTGCCAAAGTACCAACGCAGCCATTACTATTACTAGTTGCTGGACTTGTAATGGTTCTTACATTATGGTTTAGTAAAAAAGCACGTCGTGTTGTAAAAACATCTGTTGATTTATCTCGTCAAGATGAAGTAAAAGAACGTTTTCGCCCTAATTGGCTTTCTCAAAATTTAGTGCGCTCTGTTATCGTGGCAAATGCAAGCATCAATATGATACTACCTCAAAGTGCAAAAAATGGTATTAATACTAGCTTTAAAGATTCAGAAAGTGCTACTACTGTCCCAAAATCAGAACTCCCTGCTTTTGATATGGTCAGGGCCTCTGTAAATCTTATCATTGCTAGTGTCCTTATTTCAATAGCAACTGGATTAAAACTACCATTATCTACTACCTATGTCACGTTTATGGTGGCCATGGGTACATCATTGGCAGATCGCGCATGGGGTGCAGAAAGTGCCGTATATCGTGTTGCCGGAGTTCTTAACGTCATTGGAGGATGGTTTTTAACAGCCATAACCGCTTTTACCGCAGCCAGTATCTTTGCTTATCTTATGTATCTTGGAGGACATTATGCAATTATTGGACTCTTCTTCTTTGCTATCCTAATGCTTGTACGCAACTATCTTTCTAGTAAAAAGAAAAACAAAGAAGCGCAACTAGAGGAGGATCTACAAAAAGCAGAAAGCCAAACGATTTCAGGGATTATAGAAGAAAGCGCCGATAATATTGCCAAAACTGTCTCAAGAACCAATAAAATATATTCTAATGTCCTGAAAGGCTTGGCCAAAGGCAAAGTAGGAAGCTTGAAAAAGAGTCGTGCTGGTGTCGAAAAATTGAATGATGAAATTGATGAACTGCGGGGCAATATTTTCTATTTTATTAAAAATCTGGAAGAGACCAGTGTTCGCGGAAGTAACTTTTACATCGAGATTTTAGGGTTTTTAGAAGACATTACACAGTCTCTGGAGTATATAGCCAAAGCAAGTTACAAGCACGTAAACAACAATCATAAGCCTTTGCGCTTTAATCAAATTAGGGATCTTCAGGAGATTGATCAGAAACTGGATGAGTTTTTGACAGCTACACAAGTCGCCTTTAAGGAACGTAACTATGCGCAGATTGGGGAACTCTTAGGCCAGAAAGAAACGCTATACAATAGTGTCACTGAAAAAATCCAAAAGCAAGTAGCTCGTACGCGAACGGAAGAGTCAAGTCCTAAGAATACAACTTTATACTTTGGTTTATTATTAGAAACCAAAGATCTTATTGAAGAGATTATGAATCTTTTGGATTTATATCACAATGAGCACCAACAGTCATAAACTGTTTAGTTTATCATATTAAAAATAGGCAACCCTATTTTTATTAGTGTTGGCTTTTATTTAAATGTCAAGCCAGTATACCTATCATAACAAGACTCAAAGAAGGAGTGCTTCTCTTTTAAATTAGTTTTCGGAGGTTAAGAGAAGACACCAATACCTAGTATATTATAGTAAAATCTAATATGATATACCATATTACTAGGCTATCTATTCCTATTGATATAAGGTACGCTTTCGCGAAAGCGTACTTTTTACAAACCTAATTCTAAAATTGTAGTGTTATAGTAATAATAATCCAACATCAATACTAAAAAGTTATGAATGAAGTGTACAATCATTCCTAACCATAATGTTTGATATCGCTGTCGCAAATACCCTAAAAGCATTCCGAAGGGGAAGATCCAAATAAAAGAAATCAAAGAGAAATGCACTAATGCAAAAATAAAAGAAGTCCCAATAATAGTCACCTGCACAGAACTTACTTTACGCATCTGATTGAATAAAAACCCTCTAAAAGCAAGCTCTTCAAATATAGGAGGTAAAATTGCCAAAAAAATAATCGCGTATACTAATGGGTAATCATAATAGACATACGCTTCATACATATTATTATCATAACCTTCCAAAACAACATTAATCCATCCTATAGTATAGTAGACAATAATAGCTGTTATAATGGGAGCCACTATTGATAATACTATTGATTTTAAATCAATATCCCCTAGTCCATATAATTTGAGAATTGCTTTTATATCTAGTAGGCAAAAGGTTAATGTCATTAAAATAAATACCGCCTCAACGACAATCTCAGAAGAAAGACTAGTATCTTCTTCAAAAAGAATAGCATTTGCTATAGCCAATGCTAAAAAAGAAAGATAAAACACTATAATGTACTGTACACTTTTTTGCAGTTTATCATTCTGCTGTTTATTGACTGCCGCCCCACAAGTACCACAAAATTTAGCCCTCTTTTGCAAAGGGGTATTACACTGCTCACAGGATAAGGATGCTATTTGTGGTATCTTATTTTCCATTATACTTTACGTATATGTAACGCTGAGTTTATCCCTTTCCCTAAATAGATAATCACTAGTATTTTTACGATAATTCCACTTAATATAGTTGAAGGTTCAAATAATGCTGCCAATACAATAATCGTTAAGTATACAAGCAAACCTAATATAAGAGCTATAAGTGGTTTCTGTTGTGACCAATACCCAAGTACCATATAAATACAAGCAAGAATCATATATGTTATAATAATAGATATATCCCAATTACTTTTGAAAAAATAATAAATCCCCCATAACATCGTAAGAGCAGCAATAACAAATAGTGTATTTCTAGCACTACTAATACCTTTTTTAGCATCTTTAGTATCTCTCATCTCCAATACACGATGTGCATGGAATTTTGACTTTTCCTGTTCCGTTCCATTTTCTGGAAATCCACATGATATACAAAAGACTTGTGATTCTTCCATAGAAGAATCACAGAATGAGCATTGAAATGACGGGGGTATTACTTCTTCCATAAATACAATCCTTTTTTTACGGAAGATATTCTAAAAATTAGGAAAACTAAAGTGTTACTTGTAAAATATTTTATACCAATTTATTACAAAAAATAAACCCGATTATTTATGATAAAATAATCGGGTTTATAATAACACTTATTTAATTTTTTAAGATCCACACATCAAACAATCGTCATCTCCCTGTCCTGCTTTTGCCTGTGCAATAATTGCTTTCATTTCTTCTGGCGTCATAGGATCTGTATTGACATTGGATGGAGTTTGTATTTGAGATTGCAATGAAGCCTGTTGCGTTTCATAAGGTGCAGCAGGTTCTTCTAGGTTCATTTGCACTTGCATTTCTGCAGCAGCTTGTGCATGTTGCACTACTTGTGCTGGCACGTTAACAGTACTCTGCGGTAGAGGTGTAACTGGCTGTTGTGAAGCTTCCATCTTTTGAGCTGCTCTTGCGGCTACTTGTTGTTGTGCAGGTTGTGGTGCTTTTTTCTTTTCGGCAGAGAGTGTAAATTTCTTTGCATCTACAGCAGATTTTGTACGTAGATAGTACATTCCTGTTTTTAATCCGCTTTGCCATGCATAAAAATGCATTGATGTTAGTTTTGCAAAGTTGGCACCCTCCATAAAAAGGTTAAGAGATTGAGACTGATCAATAAAGTATCCTCTATGACGAGACATATCAATAATGTCTTTCATACTCATCTCCCATACAGTTTTATATAAATCCTTCAACTCTTGAGGGATTACATCAATTCCCTGGATAGATCCATTAGCACGCATAATAGCTGCTTTTAGATCATCATTCCATAGGTTAAGCGACACAAGATCTTCTAGTAAATGTTTATTGACTACGATAAATTCACCAGAAAGCACACGACGTGTATAGATATTAGACGTATACGGTTCAAAGGCTTCATTATTTCCTAGAATTTGTGATGTAGATGCTGTAGGCATAGGCGCTACAAGTAATGAGTTACGTACTCCGTGTTCCATTACTTCTTTACGTAAAGCCGCCCAGTCCCAACGACCGCTCAACTCTTCATCTTTAATATTCCAAAGGTTATGTTGGAATTCTCCTTGAGAGATAGGCGATCCTTCAAATGATTGATAAGCGCCTTCTTCTTTTGCCATATCCTTAGAAGCTGTTACTGCTGCAAAGTATAAGGTCTCAAAAATCTCTTGATTTAATTTCTTAGCTTCATCGCTCGTAAATGGCAAACGTAACTTGATAAATGTATCTGCAAGTCCTTGTACACCAAGTCCGATAGGACGGTGACGCATATTAGAGTTTTCTGCTTCTATAACTGGGTAGTAATTACGATCTATAACTTTGTTTAAGTTCTTAGTCGCACGTACCGTAATTCTGTATAACTCCTCATGATCAAAAGCTCCATCCTTTATAAACATAGGTAATGCGATAGAAGCTAAGTTACATACAGCTACTTCATCTTCAGAAGTATACTCAAGAATTTCTGTACATAAGTTTGAAGAGCGTATCGTTCCTAAGTTTTTCTGGTTGGACTTACGGTTTGCTGCATCTTTATACAACATATAAGGCGTTCCTGTCTCAATTTGAGACTCCATAATCTTTTCCCACAGTTCACGAGCCTTAATTGTTCTACGCCCTTTTCCTGCTTCTTCGTATTTTGTATATAAAGCTTCAAACTCATCTCCATATACATTAAAAAGATCTGGACACTCATTAGGACACATTAATGTCCATGGGCCATCTTCTTGTACACGTTTCATAAACAGATCTGAAATCCACATCGCATAAAAAAGGTCACGTGCTCTCATTTCTTCGGCACCGTGATTTTTCTTAAGGTCTAAGAAATCAAAAATATCTGCATGCCAAGGTTCCATATAGATAGCAAATGATCCTTTACGTTTTCCACCACCTTGATCTACGTATCTTGCCGTATCGTTAAATACTTTAAGCATAGGAACAATTCCATTTGATGTACCGTTAGTACCTCCAATATAAGAGCCTTTTGCACGAATATTATGGATAGATAATCCTATCCCCCCTGCGCTTTGAGAAATTTTTGCTGTTTGTTTAAGTGTATCGTATATCCCTTCGATACTGTCTTCTTTCATTGTAAGTAGGAAACAAGAAGACATCTGTGGTTTTGGAGTACCTGAATTAAAAAGTGTTGGAGTTGCATGTGTAAAGTACTTTTTAGACATTAACTCATAGGTCTCTTTTGCTGCTTCTAAGTCATTCATATGAATTCCTATAGAAACTCGCATCAACATATGCTGTGGACGCTCTGCTATTTTTCCATTAATTTTTAACAGATAAGATCGTTCTAAGGTTTTAAAGCCAAAATAATCATATCCAAAATCACGATTATAAATAATCATAGAATCTATTTGATCCTTGTTATCCATAATCACCTGATACACCTCATCAGAGACCATAGGTGCTTTCTTACCAGTACGTGGATTGACATACTCATACAAGTCTGTCATTACCTCACTAAATGTTTTTTTTGTATTCTTATGTAGATTTGATACAGAAATACGTGCTGCTAGTTTTGCATAATCTGGATGACTTGTTGTCATCGAAGCTGCTGTCTCCGCGGCGAGATTATCTAATTCACTTGTAGTTACTCCATCATAAAGACCTTCAATGACACGCATCGAGATTTTTACTGGATCTACAAATTCACTAAGTTCATAACATAATTTCTTTACCCTAGCGGTAATTTTGTCGAACATGACCGGTTCCTGACGGCCATCTCTTTTTACTACATACATACACTTTACTAATTTACGCTCTCAAAAGTGTTCCCCCAATTGAGAAAAAGGTTAATTGACTTGTACTCCATCATTTTCTCAAACGATGTCGTTAATTATGATTTGTTATTATTAGGGTTCGCAACTTTAATAGACAACCTACCTAGTTGCGAAGCGGTCTTAGATTACTATCTAAAAAACCAAGGATTTGTTCTTTTTTAGAATGACGCATCAAAACTAATTTGTTGCCCTTTGCCATCATCATTTGCATCTTTTACAACACCTGCTTTTTGATATTCTCCCACTCGTTTTTCAAAGAAGTTTGTTTTTCCTTGTAACGAGATCATATCCATAAAGTCAAAAGGGTTTGCTGTGTTATACACTTTTTCACAATCTAATTCTGTGAGTAAGCGATCTGTCACATATTCTAGATACTGTGTCATTAGGTTAGAATTCATACCGATTAAACTTACAGGAAGCGATTCGGTAATAAACTCTCGTTCTATATTAAGGGCATCTACAATGATTCCTGTGATACGCTCTTTAGGCACTTTATTTATTAAATGATGGTTATGGAGATGTACTGCAAAATCACAGTGCACACCTTCGTCTCTAGAGATCAACTCATTAGAGAAGGTTAGTCCAGGCATAAGCCCTCTTTTCTTAAGCCAGAAAATAGAACAGAAAGCTCCTGAGAAAAAGATCCCTTCTACTGCAGCAAAAGCAATAAGACGTTCGGCAAAGCTTGGACTATCGATCCACTTTAATGCCCACTCTGCCTTCTTCTTGATAGCAGGAAAAGTTTCAATAGCATTAAAGAGCATATTTTTTTCTTTATCATCTTTGACGTAGGTATCGATGAGTAAAGAGTAGGTTTCAGAATGGATATTTTCCATCATGATTTGGAATCCGTAAAAGAATTTAGCTTCAGAATATTGTACTTCATTTACAAAGTTTTCTGCTAAGTTTTCATTTACTATTCCGTCTGATGCGGCAAAAAAAGCAAGGATATGTTTGATGAAGTAACGTTCATCATCGGTAAGTTTTGTAGACCAATCTGTAAGATCTTGATGCAAGTCAATTTCTTCTGCAGTCCAAAAGCTAGCTTCCGATTTTTTATACCATTCCCATATATCATGATGCTGGATTGGAAAAATCACAAATCTGTCTTTATTTTCTGCTAAGATAGGCTCTACTACACTCATTGTTTTTTAGGTTTGAATTTCAATTCTTTTTCATCCCTCTAGGGACTAACAAATATCAATAAAAAACACAGCGGGCTACACGTCATCTCTATGTGGTTATTCACAAAGTTTTCAACACGAGTAAAATTTTTAATTTCTTATATAAATGTTAAACAGACATATCATATTGCTGATTTCCAGTTGTTTAAAAATTATTTTTTTGACATAAAAAAGAAGTATTTTTTACCTCTAAAAATGCCCTCAGCAAGGGTTTTTACACTTGCTTTGCGAGATTTTTGATAACGTTTTGATAACATTGGTATTTAAAATGAAGCTCAATTCAAAAAAAAGTATTAGACAAAAAAATAATCATCTTTCAAGTCCTCACACAGAAACAAATACAACTAGATCTATACGGTATTTAACAAAAAAAGTCTGGGAATAGTACACCCAGACTTTTTTTATCTTTTTTATGCTTTCGCGAAAGCGTAAACAGAAAAATTAACCTTTTAAACTTGCAGACATGAATTCACGATTCATACGAGCAATATTCTCGAGGGATATTCCTTTTGGACATTCTACTTCACAAGCTCCTGTATTTGTACAGTTACCAAATCCTTCTTCATCCATCTGGTTTACCATATTAAGCACTCGATCTGTTGCTTCTACCTGTCCTTGTGGTAATAATGCAAACTGACTTACCTTAGCACTTACAAAGAGCATTGCACTTGAGTTTTTGCAGGTTGCCACACATGCTCCGCATCCTATACATGTAGCGGCATCAAAAGCTGCGTCTGCATCTACTTTTTCTATAGGGATCGCATTTGCATCCTGTGTATTCCCCGATGTATTTATAGATATAAATCCTCCTGCATGTTGTACACGGTCAAAAGCAGAGCGATCTACCACGAGGTCTTTTACCACTGGAAATGCGTTTGCTCTAAAGGGTTCAATCACAATGGTATCTCCATCTTTAAATTTACGCATATGTAATTGACAGGTTGTTACCAATCGATCTGGCCCATGGGCTTCCCCGTTTATAAAGAGAGAACACATCCCACAAATTCCTTCACGACAATCGTGATCAAATGCAACAGGTTCATCTCCTTGTTCTATCAATTGATTATTCAGAACATCGAGCATTTCTAAAAAAGACATATCACCATCTATACCATCTATCGGGTATTGAACCATCTTTCCTTTATCCTGAGCGTTTTTTTGACGCCAAATCTTTAAAGTTAGTTTCATATCTTTCTTATTTATAGCTTCTTTGTTTTAATTCAATATTTTCATAGGTAAGCGCTTCTTTATGCAATACTGCATCTTTAGGCTCTCCTTTATATTCCCATGCAGATACAAATGTGAAATTTTTATCATCACGCTTTGCTTCTCCTTTTTGAGGACCATCGAGTTCTACAGACTCTTCTCTAAAATGTCCTCCACACGATTCATTTCTAGTAAGTGCATCTTTTGCAAACAATTCTCCTAATTCTAAGAAGTCTGCTACTCGCATTGCTTTTGCAAGTTCTTCATTAAACTCTGAAGCTGTTCCTGGCACGCGTACTTCTGCATAAAATTCTGTACGAAGTGCTGAAATTTCATCTATAGCACTTTGTAGATCAGTAGCATTACGTGACATTCCGCATTTGTTCCACATAATTTTACCTAAACGCTTATGGAAATGATCTACAGGTTTTGAACCGTTATTATTAATTAGAGTTTCTATTTGAGATTTTACATTTTTCTCTGCTTCTTCAAACTCCGGAGAATCTGTAGAAATTGGACCTGTACGAATGTCGTCTGACAGATAATCTCCTATGGTGTAAGGCAGTACAAAATATCCATCGGCCAGTCCTTGCATAAGAGCAGATGCTCCTAATCGGTTTGCACCATGATCTGAGAAGTTTGCTTCTCCTATTGCATATAATCCTGGAACTGTAGTTTGCAGGTTATAGTCTACCCATATACCTCCCATTGTATAATGTACCGCAGGATATATCATCATAGGGGTCTCATAAGGGTTTTGATCTACAATTTTCTCATACATTTGAAAGAGGTTTCCATACTTATTTTTTACGACCTCTTGCCCTAATCGTTTTACAACAGCTGGATTATTGGCATCTTCATGATGTATATATGCTTGTTCTTTACCATAACGTTCTATTGCCGAAGCAAAATCCAAGTACACGGCTTCTCCTGTTTTATTTACTCCAAAACCTGCATCGCATCGTTCTTTTGCAGCTCGAGAAGCAACATCCCTAGGCACTAAATTTCCAAAAGCCGGATAACGACGTTCTAAGTAGTAATCTCTATCTTCTTCAGACAGATCTGTAGGTTTTAAACGTCCTTCTCGTATGGCAATAGCATCTTCTTTTTTCTTAGGCACCCAGATACGTCCGTCATTACGCAAAGACTCTGACATTAATGTGAGCTTAGATTGATGATCGCCAGATACTGGAATACAGGTAGGGTGAATTTGTGTATAACAAGGGTTTGCAAAATACGCTCCTCTTTTATGCGCTTTCCATGCTGCAGTTACATTACTCCCCATTGCATTGGTAGAAAGGTAGAATACATTTCCATATCCCCCAGTTCCTAATACAACTGCATGTGCGCTATGTCTTTCTATTTCTCCTGTAATAAGATTACGTGTAATAATACCTCTCGCTTTACCATCAACAATGACGACATCCAACATCTCATGGCGGTTATACATTTTGATCTTACCACGTCCTATCTGACGGTTCATTGCAGAGTATGCCCCTAAGAGTAATTGCTGTCCCGTTTGTCCTTTGGCATAAAATGTACGACTTACTAATACCCCTCCAAAAGAACGATTATCTAGTAATCCTCCATAATCTCGTGCAAAAGGAACTCCTTGTGCCACACATTGATCAATAATATTTGTAGATACTTCTGCAAGTCTATATACATTGGACTCTCTAGAACGGTAATCTCCTCCTTTTACTGTATCGTAAAAAAGACGATAGGTAGAATCTCCATCTCCTTGATAGTTTTTTGCTGCATTTATTCCTCCTTGAGCTGCAATAGAGTGCGCACGACGAGGAGAATCCTGAAAACAGAATGCTTTTACGTTATATCCGAGTTCTGCCAGAGTTGCTGCTGCAGAACCTCCTGCTAAACCTGTTCCTACAACAATCACATCTATAAGACGCTTATTTGCTGGATTTACAAGGTTTATTTTATTTTTATGATTTGTCCACTGATCTGCTAGTGGTCCTTGAGG
This sequence comes from uncultured Dokdonia sp., assembly GCA_947503305.1. GTDB lineage: Bacteria > Bacteroidota > Bacteroidia > Flavobacteriales > Flavobacteriaceae > Dokdonia. The sequence goes on along the minus strand of CANNDF010000001.1, from coordinate 983,638 downwards.
TATTTTAGAGTCTAATGCCATAGCTTTTCTTTTAATGTGGGATTTGATTAAAGTGATGATAAATTGCTATAAAGATAAATCCAAGAGGGATGAGAATCGCCCATGCTCTTGTAAACCCTTTAAGAGCCTTAGAATACTTATTATTAAATCCTATAGATTGGAAAGAAGACTGGAATCCATGTAATAAGTGAAGCATTAACAGCACAAATGAAATTACATAAATCCCTACTCTCCATGGTTGCTCAAACTTATGTATCGTCTCAGCATAATAACGTGTAGAGTCTCCTACCTCTGCAGTATGATTTTCTGCATATTTATGAATGAGTTCTGGAATAAAAAAATCATAAAAATGGAGTCCTAAAAAAGCTAGTATCACGAGACCTGTGTAGATCATATTACGAGACATCCAACTTGCATTTGCACTTCCTTTATAGCTTGCATAGGCTACAGGTCTAGATTTCCTGTTTTGTAATTCTAATTTGATTCCCATTATAAAATGAAAAAATACTCCAAAGATTAGTACAGGTTGGAGTCCAAACTGCACAAATGGATTTGTTCCCATAAAATGAGATACTGTATTGTGTGTTTCTTCAGAAAAAACTGACAGTAAATTAATGACAAAATGTTGTGTAAGAAAGACAACGAGAAAAAGGCCAGAAAGAGCCATTGCCACTTTTCTGCCTATCGATGATTTTAATAATCCGCTCATAGAAGGTTGATTTATGAATATCAAAAGTACGGCGCAAACGTTTTTTTAACAAACTTTAATACGTTTATTCACTATTAGGTGTCGCACAAAGTAATTAATCTGTTATTATAGTATTGTTAGAAATACATCAATCAATGTTTGTGATGTACGCTACATGATTCGTCAATTCCTTCAAACTCTATCGTTGCGTGTTCAATAGAGAGTGAATGAAGCGCTTCTTTTACTTTCGCTTTAAGCGAAATAATATCTGATAACGATGGATCTCCTTTTATCACAAGATGTGCTGTTAAAATATTGAATGCTCCATCCATACTCCAAATATGCAAATCGTGTATTTCTTGAACTTCAGAAAATGCTAATATGCATTTTGTCACATCTTCATGATTTGTATTCTCTGGAGTTCCCTGCATCACAATTTGAATGGTTTCTTTAAGGTTTTTATATACGTTAAAAAGAATAAACAATGCTATCCCTAATGATAAAATAGGATCTATTATTGGGATGTCATAAAAGTGCATTATTATAGAACCTATAAGTACGGCTACCCATCCTAAAACATCTTCTAGTAAATGTAAGGAAACGACACGCTCATTAATACTCGTCCCTTTTTTTAAACGTAATACGGCGGCACCATTAAAAACAACCCCCATAATGGCCAAGATTATCATCCCTTGGGTTTCAGGCTGTTCCGGATGTATTAATCTTGGGATGGCCTTTATGATAATAAAAAAACTACCTACTACTAAAACTATAGAGTTAATGATGGCTCCTAATAAGGAGAAACGACTATATCCATAACTATAATTTTTTGATTCCTTTTTTTTTGAGTAATTCTGAAAATACCATGCAAGACCTAATGATAAGCTATCTCCTAAATCATGTACAGCATCTGATAAAATAGCAATACTATTAGTCATTACTCCTCCTATAATCTCAATAATAGTAAAGACGAGATTTATAAAAAAAGCAACTTTTATATTACCTGTATCATGTGTATGTCCATGATGATGATGATTGTGAGACATGTTTTAAAAATACAAAAAATGGCATTCTATTGCTACTATAGTACCGTATTAAAAAAATGGTATTAATGACCTTTTACAAAAGATCGGGTTATCTTATTGTAAGATATTAAAACTATTACTGCATCAGAAATCTCATAGCCTAGTCATAGTAATTCCTCGCAATTCATGTGGATATGCACTCCTAAAGAAATGCGAGAAATGACATTTTCTTAAGCCATTTCTGAAAAGATTTTTATCTATGAATCTAAAAAAATTCTAATGATTTAATGGGATATAAAAAAACCCATTGTTTATGTTCAATGGGTTTTATATATCTAAGTTAGCCTCGTTTGTTTTTATTTTATTTCCAACATCGTTGTTGCAACACTCGAATTTCCACCTCCTGCATCTAATACAAGGGTATACTTCCCTTTAGGCAAATAATAGTTGCCGTTTTTGGCTTTTTGAATATCCAACTCAGCGTTTGATTTTTCAAGTGCTTTTTTTCCTTTTTCAGTAATCGTAAGATCATAGTCTACGACATTTACTCCTACCTGTGAAGATAAAGGTATCCGTTGTAATTCTTTTTCATTTTCATCTTTTACTACTAATGAGAATTTACCTAACGAACTTGTAACATAGGATACAGCAACCTTAGGTTCAAATGGATCTCTCCACACACTAAAACTATTTCCCCAACGTGATGAATTGCGTACAGAAGCCACTTCAAAAAGCTGGGTTCCTTTGGATACATCCATCTTTTGAATAGGTGTTATATCTGCCTTATAAATACTACGCCCGTGAGTTCCTAGTAATAGGTGGTTTTCTCTTTTTTGAATTTTTATATCATGTATCGCCACAGCGGGTAATCCTTGAGCAAAAGCGTGATATGAATCTCCTCCATCTACACTTACATAGGCTCCATTATCTGTCCCTACATATATAATAGTATCTTTTTTAGGATCTTCTACAATCACATTCACAGGAGACATAGGAATGCCTGCCGAAATATTTTTCCATGATTGCCCATAGTTATCAGATACATATACATAGGTAGTAAAGTCATCCCAACGATATCCATTTAAAGTGACATACACACGCTCTTTTTTGTGTTCTGACGCGACCACTCTAGATACCCATAAATCTTTAGGAAAACTCGTTCCGATATCTGTCCAGCTCCCTCCTGAATTCTTAGTCACATATACCTTACCATCATCACTTCCTGTATAAATAAGACCAAACTCAAATGGAGACTCGCTTATCGTAGTTAATGTTCCATAAGCAACATTCCCGTCTTTACCACCATTGGTAAGGTCTTTACTTACAGCAGTCCAGTCATCGCCTTGATTCATAGAGCGCATTAACTTATTACCTCCCAGATATAAAATATCTTGATTGTGTGAACTTAATAATATAGGAGTCTGCCAGTTAAAACGATATGGTTTTTCTCCTAACTCATGCTTGATAGAAAATCGCTTAAAATCTTCGGTCTCTCGATTGATCCTAAAATAATTTCCAAATTGAAATCCTGTATATACCACATTTGCATCACGACTATCTACCTGTACTTGCATTCCATCTCCTCCCATTATACTTTCCCAAGGGTATTGTCCGCTTTGATGCCATCCTTTGTTTTCGGGAGCATTATTTGCACCTACCCACACGCCATTGTCCTGTAGACCTCCATATACATTATAGGGCTCTTCATTATCTACCTGAATAGCATAAAACTGCCCTACATTAGGTTGATTTGCTTTGATCCAATTTTCGCCATCGTCATAGGTTATATTTACCCCTCCATCATTTCCATTGATTAAGTGTTTTTCATTTTTGGGATTAATCCACAACGCATGATGATCGGCATGGACGTTTTCTGCACCTATATTCTTAAACGTTTTTCCTCCGTCTTTTGAGGTAATAATAGGTACTCCGTAGATATAAATATCTTGATCGTCTTGAGGGTTTACATGAATCTCGCCAAAATAATACCCATAGCTATAATAGATATCATCAAGGTATCCTTCATGAGTTTTTTTCCATGTTTTACCTGCGTCATCAGATCGATACACTTCTGCTCCAGTTACGGGTGTATCAAAAAGCTGTGTATTTGCCGTTTCTAGATAGGTTGCGAGATCTGCAGGTTGTACAGAACCTTCTCTGACCATCGCTTTTACATTTTCTGCACGATATTTTTCCTGAAACCCATTTTGTTTTAAGAAATTATTCAGTTTTTTATTTTCTATAGCAAGAAAAACATCCTTGGTCATTGATTTAAAATCATCTTTTGTAAGAGCATTTGACGTCTTATCTTTTTTCTTGTCTGCCTTCCGGCGAAACTGACTATCATGTACGGCATATACTGTATTTGAATTATATACTGCCAATCCTATACGTCCTACCCCATCTCCAGAAGGGAATCCATTTAACTTTTCCCAGGAGTCTCCCCCATCAGTACTTTTATAGACTCCAGATCCAGATCCAGATCCGTCAAAATTCCATGCTTTACGATCTTTATCCCAAGCAGAAGCATACATCAGATTATAATTTGCAGGGTCATGGTCTATATCTATAATCCCACTTTCTGAATTTACAAAAAGAGTTTTGGTCCATGTCGCTCCTCCATCTTTGGTTTTATATACCCCACGTTCATCATTATCAGAATACAAATGACCTACTACTCCCACCACAACCTCATCTGGGTTTTGAGGGTTGATAAGAATACGTCCTATATGATGTGAGTCAGAAAGTCCTACATGTGTCCATGTCGTTCCTTTATCTGTAGATTTTAAGATTCCAATTCCTGCATAACTTGAACGCGAAGAATTATTTTCTCCAGTTCCTACCCATATCGTACCGCTTTTCCAATCTACAGCAATATCTCCTACGTTCTGTGTATCGCTAGTATCTAATACAGGTTCAAACGTAGTTCCATTATTGTGAGTATACCATACACCACCACTTGCATATCCTACATAAAACTCCGAAGGCATATCTGGATTTACAGCTAGATCTACAACACGACCACTCATAACAGAAGGGCCTATATTTTCAAAAGGAAGATTCTTCACCAGTGATTTTTGCATGGCAGTTCGTTTCTGCATCAATGCCTGTTCTACTTGTAAAGCGGATGTTGCGGGTTGTTGTGCATTTGCTTTCGCGAAAGCAAATAACATCACTCCCGAAGTGAGAAGATAACGTAATTTCATTTTTGGTTTTCGTTTTAGTGGCTTGAAAGTACGGAAATGTGAGATGTTGCCAAAACTTTTGATATGGGTTTAACACGATTAAGGGATTACTCATCATCAAAGTATCCCTTTACTTATATATACGGAATCATTATTATCCTTATGAAGTTACAAAAAAGCTACTATTGCTTTTTGTACTTTTAATCCATTCTATAAAACAGCGTATCTATAATGACACCTTCTACTTCTTTTGAGATTTATCTACATACTGTCATTAATGATATATCACTTACACATCTTGTTCCTGAAATTCTTAATACTTTCTGTCAAACAAACCTCTCAAAAAACGAGTTGTTTGTAAAGAAAGGAACCGTTTGCAAACATTTTTGCTATATAGAATCTGGGATTTTACAGCATTCATTAGAGGTTTTGGATGAAGAAAAAACGACCTACTTAGCATTAAAAAACTCGTGTACCGCAGCACTTAATAGCTTTAAAAACAAAGTGCCTTCTAGAAAGAATATCAAAGCCATAACCGATTGTGATTTACAAGTCATTACGATTCAGGAATTCAAATACTTAATGCAAAACAACAAGGCATTTTATACTTTTTATTATAATCTTATCGAAAATCAGATATACAAAATAGACGATCACCGTATTGATTTACTTACATTAACACCCGAAGAGCGGTATCATAAATTACTCCAAAACGAACCTACATTAATCCAAAAAGTCCCTTTGCATTATTTAGCTTCATTTCTTGGTATCTCACTTAGACATATGAGTAGGATTCGAAAAAATATAAAATAATGCCATTTGGCGTATTTATTAAAAACTGCAATCCTTATTTTTGGATATCTATTATTTTTTGAAATATTATAATTATGAAATACCATCCTATAGATCGCAACCTGTACATAAAAAACCGTAAGAATTTTGCAGCGCAAATGAAACCTAACAGTCTTGCTGTTTTTAATAGTAATGATATCTATCCTATAAGTGCAGACTCTACAATGCCTTTTGAGCAACATAGAGACATCTTTTATTTAAGCGGTGTAGATCAGGAAGAATCTATCCTAGTGGTATTTCCAGATTGTCCAAAAGAAAAGCATCGAGAGATTCTTTTCTTAAAAGAAACCAATGAACACATTGCTGTTTGGGAAGGAGAAAAACTAACCAAAGAACGCGCTTTAGAAGTATCAGGAATCAAAACAGTATACTGGCTTCAGGACATGGAGAAGATTATGTTTGAATTGATGACACAATGCGATACTGTATATATAAATACCAATGAGCATTATAGAGCTTCTGTAGAAACTGAGACGCGCGAAGATCGATATACAAAATGGCTTAAAGGAAAATATCCTGCGCATTCTATTGCAAAAAGTAATCCTATTTTACAACGTTTACGTGCTGTAAAAGACCCTATAGAAATAGACTTAATACAAAAAGCATGTGATATTACTAATAAAGGTTTCAGGCGTGTATTAGGTTTTGTACAACCAGGAGTATGGGAATATGAAATCGAAGCTGAATATATGCACGAGTTTTTACGTAATCGCTCTAAGAAATTTGCCTATACACCCATTGTTGCGTCTGGAAATAATGCCAATGTATTACACTATATAGAAAATAACCAACAGTGTAAAGATGGAGATCTTATTTTAATGGATATCGGTGCAGAATATGCAAATTATTCTAGCGATATGACACGTACGATTCCAGTCAATGGTCGTTATACACAACGACAAAAAGATGTCTATAATGCTGTATTACGAGTAAAAGATGAAGCTACTAAAATGCTGATCCCAGGAGCATACTGGGAACAATATCATATAGAAGTAGGAAAGATAATGACCTCCGAACTACTAGGGTTAGGCTTATTAGACAAAGCCGATATTCAAAATGAAAACCCAGACTGGCCTGCTTATAAAAAATACTTCATGCATGGCACCTCACATCATATGGGACTGGATACACATGATTATGGATTACTTCATGAACCTATGCAGGCAGGTAATGTATTTACTGTAGAACCTGGTATCTATATTCCAGATGAAGGTTTTGGTATTCGACTTGAAGATGATGTAGTGATTCAAGAAAATGGGCAACCTTTTAATCTTATGCGTGATATCCCTATTACCGTAGAAGAAATTGAGGAATTAATGAACTCATAAACGTTATTTAATCACATCCTAGGTCTGCCCTAGCTAGATCATCATTTGCAGGAAAACAAAAGCCACTATTTATTGCCTCAGGGACATATCTTGTGAGATTAGGATCCCTAAGCGCCTCAGATATAAAAACCGTAAGATCATTTATTTGATCTTCGGTAAGTTCTAGACCTCCAAACTCATCTGCTAGTTGACTGCTAGGTATGTTTGAATTTTGAGGAATTCCTTCGTTTTTATATGTAATTACGTCTTTAATTGACGAGAACGTACTCCCATGTCCAAAAAATCCATTATCTGCAAGATTATATAATGTTGGTGTTTTAAATTTAAAATCATCATTAGGATTTCCTGTAAAATTACCTCTTCCTTTGGCAATACTAGTAATGTCTACCCCTGGTTTTACAATAGCATCTGGAGTATTATCAAATTCTCCAAATCCAAAAGAGTGAAATCTACGATCTTTTAATGCTGGCCCTGTATGACAGGATACACATTTTCCTTCGTCAAAAAACACAATTGCCCCTCGTTTTTCTTGGTCTGATAGAGCACTTAAATCTCCTTTCAGATACTCTTGCCATGGTGCTTCATTTGAAAGCAATGTCCTATTAAAAGCTGCGATAGCGAGTCCCGCAGTTCTTCTTGAATAACGCTCTTCTTGAGATAGTTCAGGAAATGCTGCATCAAACATTGTCCTATAGTTATAGGTATCTACAAAATTTTCATCTACAAGCAGTCTATGTTCGTCCTGACCTTGCATTGCCTGTACTTCTATTCCTTGAAAGCCTTCAAAATTTTCTGGAATAAGATCCCATCCTGCTTCTGTACCAGCATTTGTTCCTGTTCCTCCAAAACGCCCATCCCATAAAGCAACATCCTGATAAGCAAGATTTAACAAGGTAGGTACTCTTACAGGTTGAACATCTAGAGAGTCTAAAGGCATTGTAGGGTCCATAAATCGTCCCTCTCCACGTATCCCAAAACCGACACCTCCTTCTCCGATACCCTGTCGTCTTCCTGCATTAAAACCTGCTGCTACAGGATGACATGTTGCACATGCATATTGGAATTTACGATCTTCCATTTTTGGATCCCCTCCAGTAGCTGTTTCATGAACAAGCATTTGCCCAAGTGCAACTTTAGCATCTGTTATTGGATTTAATGGGTCTTGAGGAATTGCCGCATAATCCCCACTTTCTGGAAGTGTAAAAAATGAATTTCCTTCCCCATTAGAGGATTCAGAAATTAAAAGATTGAGAGATTCATCTAAGGAATTGTCGTTAATAATATTTTGATAATCATCATCATCTTGACATGATATAAAACACGTTAGTAGCACGGCTATAAAAATGAATTTTTTCATAATTCCTATATTTTCTAATGCTCAAAGCATTAAGTTTCAAAAATCTAATGTAGGGGGAAGATTCGGTTAGTTAGTATGTAGTAAAATTAAATGATGTTTTTTGCACAGGAAAATTATATATGTACGTTTTTTCTTACAATTTAATCATAAAAGCCCTTATTTTAATGCAGTTTTTAAGTACCTATACTATTAAAACACATATAGCTTTTGGGAGATAGTTATTAAATAAAAGCATTTTCAAAAGGATGTTTTGGTAAGAATATTATTTAGTTTTTGGTATCAGATTTGAGACAACAAAAGCAATAATAGATGGTAATAACCATCCTAATGTGATATGACCTAAGGGAAGTATATCCTTTATAGACTGTACAGATGTAGCAAGGCCTATTGTTGATAGAAAATCTGGGAGACTAAATAAGATCGTTGTTATCACAACTGCTTTAAAAACCCTTTCAGATGCATACTGCTCTGGTAATACATTGAGAAGTATTAATACAATAGTAATAGGATATATAAACATGAGCGCAGGGATAGCCACCTCAACAATATAATGTACATCAAACTGCCCCATAACTATACCTAATACACAACTTATAACTGCAGTACTACTATAGGCAAGTTTTGACTCATTAAACAAGCCTTTAAAAAAATCTGCAGTTCCTGTGACAATCCCTACAGCAGTTGTAAAACAGGCAAGTGATACTAGGACTCCAAGTGCTGACCTTCCCATCGCTCCTAGTGTGTTAAAACTAAGTTGATTTAATAAATCTGTACGATTCTCCACAACAAGGGTTCCACTGTTTAAAGCGCCTAATGCTATAAGCCCTACGTACATCAAAACAAATCCTAAACCAGCAAGTAGTCCTGCTTTTGCAATAATTCCTTGACGTTCCTTTCCAGAAACTCCCTTTAACCCTAAAGATATTACTAGAACACCCCCTACAAGAACGCCTCCTATTGCATCAAAGGTTTGATACCCTTCCAGAATACCACTAGTGAGATTACTTGTATATGTAGAAACCCGCATAGGTTCATATTCTCCAAACAATCCTATACATATAATGGCTCCTAAAATAATCAGAATACCAGGAGTCAAAAATTTTCCTATAATATCTAAGATCTTAGAACGGTTCAAAACAAATACCAATACCAGTATAAAATAGATCGTGCTTAATCCCCATGAAGATAGTTCAAAATATGGCTGAATAGCCATTTCATATGTTACTGATGCTGTGCGAGGACTCGGCAATGCAATTGAAATTGCGTATACTATTAAGCAATAAATAAGTGCAAAGACAGGAGATACTTTTTTTGCAAAATCCATCATTGTTCCTTGCAACTTTGCATGTCCAATAATTGCAAGAATAGGAATGACAACGGCAGATAACAAAAATCCAACAGCGACTAAAAACCAACCATCCCCTGCATTGTATCCTAAAAAAGCTGGAAAAATAAGATTTCCTGCTCCAAAAAAAAGTGAAAATAGGGCAAAAGCAGTTACAAAAGTTTGTTTGGTGAATCGCATAGGTTGCTAGATATTTGCCCCGAATATACTAGAAAATGCAATTTACACATAAAGGCTCACACATTTTTTACACAGATCAAGGTATTGGAGAACCCCTTATCTTAATACATGGGTTTTTAGAAAATAGTACAATGTGGAATTCTTTTCTTCCAGAATTGATGAAAGAGCATAGGGTTCTATGTATAGATATGTTAGGTCATGGGCGTTCTGAATGTATAGGATACATTCATACCATGTATGATATGGCAGATGTTGTAAAAGGCATTATCGATTTTTTAGGTATAAACTCGGTTACAATTATTGGTCATTCAATGGGAGGATATGTAGGTTGCGCTTTCGCGAAAGCGTATCCAGAAGCCTTAAAAGGATTGTGCTTATTAAATGCTACTCCTGATCAAGATCAAGAAGACCGTAAAAAATTACGCCTTCGAGCAAACCAAATGGCAAAGGCTCATTATAAGCAACTCATCCGTATGTCGTTTATTAATCTTTTTGACCCAAAAACTCAGAATGAACACCAACTTGAGATCGACAAAGCATTAATTCAAGCATTAAAAACACCTATACAAGGATATATAGCTGCAAATGAAGGAATGCGCTTAAGAGATGATATGGGAAAGCTTTGGAAAAACAGTTCCATTAAAAAAGGAATGATTTTAGGAGAAACAGATTGGATCATAGATGCCATAGACCATAAAAAGCGCTTTGAAAAATACACCCATGAATTTAAGATTTTAAGCGGTGGACATATGAGTCATATTTCTAATAGAGAGGCTACACTTAGCACCTTGCTAAAATTTTTACATTAAAACCTCCAGATATTCTAAGACTACTACTAATTACTATTATATAGAAGCTTCTTTTGTATTATTCTGTAAAATAAATGTAAAACACGTTACATTTTTGTTTAAGAAGGCAAAATTACTGAAAGATAAGAAGTTGTATTCATAATAGATCGTATCTCTTTATTTTTTAAAGAAAGAAAATACCACTTATTTAAGGAAATTAAGAGTAATTTGTTAAATTTTTGTGTATTTCATCGATATTTTTGTGTACTTCATGGATTTTTACTTTAATTAGTACTCATAAAACCCCAAACAACTATGAACTCAATAGAAACTCAACCTACTTACAGTCCCTTTGCAAACCTACAATGTAAATTATTTGGTCATAAATATCGTATTACAAAAAGATACGAATCTAACATCAAAGAGTTTGAATGTGCACATTGCAAAAAACAATTTACGTTAGATGGATATGGTCATTATACACCACTTACTCCAAAGTTACGTCGTATCAATGAAGTTTATGAAAATTTCTATACTAGAAAGCTAGCTGCGCGTTAATCTTCAGATTGTAACGCATTCCATCCGCGAGCTACGATAGGAATTTTTGTATTTGCTCTAGTAATAAGGTGTGCCCCTTCACTTTGTTGCGTCATATGACCAATTACAGTAAAGTTAGGATTTGCTTTAATTTTTGAGTAATCATCCTGTGAGATTGTGAATAATAATTCATAATCTTCACCACCACTTAATGCTATTGTTGTACTATCTATATCAAACTCTTCACAAGTACTTATTACTTGCGGATCTAAAGGTATTTTTTCTTCATAAAGATTGCACCCTACCATAGAGTTTTTACATATATGGAGGATCTCAGAAGAAAGACCATCGCTTATATCGATCATTGCTGTAGGAAAGATCTCTAGGGATGCAAATAATGCAACAATGTCTTTTCGAGCTTCGGGTTTTAGTTGTCTTTCTACAATATAACTATACTGTTCAAGATCCGGTTGACTATTAGGGTTGACCTTAAATACTTCTTTCTCTCTTTCTAAAATTTGTAATCCCATATACGCCCCTCCTAAATCTCCTGTCACCACCAGAAGATCATTAGGCTTTGCATTAGATCTTGAAGTGACATTTTGTGCAGATACATGTCCAATTGCAGTAATACTGATCACCAGACCAACATTAGAAGATGTTGTATCCCCTCCTATTAAATCTATTTTATAATTTTTACATGCGGTTTGTATCCCTAGATACAAATCTTCAAGAGCTTCTAGAGGAAACCGATTAGATACTGCTATAGAAACGGTGATCTGACTTGCCGAAGCATTCATTGCATATACATCAGAAAGGTTTACCATAACAGCTTTATAGCCTAAATGCTTTAAAGGCATATAGCTCAAATCAAAATGGACCCCTTCAACCAAAAGATCTGTAGTAACTACAATCTGTTCATCTGGAAAAGCTAGTACCGCAGCATCATCACCTATTCCTTTTATCGTACTTTGATGGGTGATATCGAAGTGTTTTGTGAGATGATCTATTAACCCAAATTCTCCTAAATCTCCTAATGAAGTACGCTGTTGATCTTTATTTTCTAACATAGCCGCAAAGGTACTAAATAGTAGTTTTAAGCCTATTATATTATGGTACTATTCCCACTTTGGAGAAATTGACATGGAATACTTTATCAGAAATTACTAATAACTGACAGTGTTTTGTAACTTTACGCAATTACACTTTTCAAAACACCTCTTATGAAATCCTACTCCTTTAAAACTTTCATTGTTTTATTGTCTGTTATACTCCCATGTACGTTTATTGCTCAAACACCATGTGTTGATAATATGGCGGGTGGATTTCCATGTTCAGGGTTTGACCTTCAAGACCGTTTGACCAACGAACAAATGGATACCGATTTTTCAAATGATAGTTGGGGATGGACAGATCCAGAGGATGGGAAAGAATATGCTATAATAGGATTACGAAATGGCACTGCATTTATAGACATTTCAGATCCCGTAAATGTTATTTACTTAGGAAAACTTCCTACTCATACTGTAGATAGTGGCTGGCGTGATATAAAAGTATATCAAAACTATGCGTTTATAGTAAGCGAAGCAGAAGACCATGGGATGCAGGTTTTTGATCTTACTCGATTAAGAAATGTGCCAGCCCCCCCTGTTACTTTTACAGAAGATGCACATTATGATGGGTTTGGAAATGCTCACAATATTGTGATTAACCCTAGTTCTGGATTTGCATATGGTGTAGGTACTCAAACATTTGAAGGAGGGCCTCATTTTATAAATATAGAAGACCCTTTAAACCCTGTTGCTGCTGGAGGATATGCAGATAATAGTTATAGTCATGATGCTCAGGTTGTCACCTATAATGGACCTGATACAGATTACATAGGAAGAGAAATCCTTATAGGAAGTAATGAAGATGAAATTGCCATTGTAGATATCACAGATAAGGACAACCCTGTAGAAATCTCAACACTTACCTATCCTGCTATAGGATATACCCATCAAGGATGGTTTACAGAAGATCAACGGTATTTTCTACTAGGTGATGAACTAGATGAGTTAGACTTTGGATTTCCTACACGTACTATCGTACTCGATTTTTTAGATCTAGATGCTCCAGAATTTTATTTTGATTATGAAGGAACAAACAACGCAACAGATCATAATGGCTATGTACTAGGCAATATTTATTACCTAGCCAGTTATAGAGCAGGAATGCGTGTCATAGATATTACAAATATCGGAAGTGAAAATATGACCGAAATCGGTTACTTTGATACAGTCCCAAGTTCTAATAATGTAGGTACTTCCGGATTGTGGAATGTATATCCATTTTTTGAAAGTGGAAATATTGTTCTTAGTGGAAATAATGGCTTTACATTGGTAAAACAAAATGAAACTCTAGCCGTTGACACTTTTCAAGCGACTACTGAAACTAGCATCTATCCAAACCCCTCTTCCGGAACTGTATTTATAGAAAGTAAAAAACCTTTAGGGACTGTTACTATTTTTAATGCATTAGGTCAACCCATTTTTAAACGAAAAGTTCCTGGATTACAGACACAATACAATTTGTCTTACTTACAAACTGGTATTTATTTTGTACAAACAGATACTACTACACAAAAATTGATTATACAATGAGGCAAACTCTATTTATCACCCTTCTATTCATAAGTTGTTTCTACAGTTGTAGCGACGATGATAATGCACTAGATCCTATTCCAATAACAGATCCAGAGACGGCACCTTTTATCACAAATAGGGTTATATGTGAAAATGGATTTGCAGACATCTATCCATGCGATGGATATGATTTTATGAGTAGAATAGATCTTGCAACTCTCAACAACTCACAAGGCGCAAATGACATATGGGGATGGACAGATCCTACAACAGGTGAGGAATATGCGCTTCTTGGCGTAAGAGAAGGAACATTTTTTATTAATGTTTCTAACCCTGAAGAGCCTAGAATTATAGGTAATTTACCTACAGCCACTGTAGCATCTGCATGGAGAGATATTAAAGTATATCAGAATTATGCCTTTATTGTAAGTGAAGCTGAGGGGCATGGAATGCAGGTATTTGATCTTACAAGACTCCGTAATGTTCCACCAGATGAATCCCCTGTATTTGACGCTGATGCCCTATATACAGAGTTTGGGAATGCACATAATATTGTAATTAATGAAACCTCTAGTTTTGCCTATGCTGTAGGGACAACAACTTTTAGTGGCGGACCTCATATCATAGATATTCAAAACCCCCTCAATCCTACCTTTGCAGGTGGTTTTGGAAATGCAGATTACACACATGATGCACAAGTCGTAACCTATAATGGGCCAGATACAGATTATACAGGAAGAGAAATTTATATAGGAAGTAATGAAAATGAAGTTGTTATACTAGATGTAACCGATAAGGCAAACGTATCACAAATTTCTGCGATTTCGTATACCAATGTGGGTTTCACACATCAAGGATGGCTCACAGAAGATCACCAGTATTTTATTGCAAATGACGAACTCGATGAGAGCAATTTAGGATTTAATACTCGTACCTTGCTCTTTGATTTTACAGACCTCGACAATCCCTTTTTCTTTTCTACGTTTACAGGACCTACTTTAGCAATAGACCATAATCTATATATACGTGATAATGAGCTATTTTTATCAAACTATACAGCTGGAATACGGGTAGCAAACCTCTCAGGAATCGCTACTGGAGAACTATTTGACACAGGATCTTTTGATACATTCCCAAGCAATAACAGCACCTCTTTTAATGGAGTATGGAGTTTATACCCGTACTTCTCTAGTAATAATATTATTATAAGTGATATACAAGGTGGCCTTTTCATAATTAGAAAAACAGGAACCTAAGTATATATAATGCAAGAAAAAGAAGAAAAATGAAGTATTTACAAAGTATGCTTTCGCGAAAGCGCATACCTTTCCTATTCCTATTCATTATCATTGCCATAAGTTGTAGTGATGATGATAGTGATACTCTTACCCCTGAAAATACTGATTCTGAAGCAGAGGCGCCCACTCCAGATACAGATTCTGAAGATCCTGTTAATACCGATCTTATCTTAGATTTTATAGCTGTTCAGGGAGGAAGCCAAAATGACACTTATCATGATGTAATTGCTACATCAGATGGAGGCTTTGCTGCGCTGGGATATACTCAAAGTATCGATGGAGACATTACAGATAATACTACTCAAGTAAATATGTACTGGCTTACAAAAATAGATAATGCTGGAAATATTCAATGGTCAAAAACCTATGGCGGTAGTGAAGATGACCGCGGAGAAAAAGTAATCCAAACCTTTGATGGAGGATATGCCATTCTTGGGTACAGTAGAAGTAGTGATGGAGATGTAAGTGCCAATGAAGGGTTCCATGATCATTGGTTGGTTAAATTAGATGCCAATGGAACAATAGAATGGGAAAATAACTATGGATTCTCTGGATCTGATCAAGCATTTTCTCTCGTTCAAACAAGTGACGGCGGTTATTTTACTGCTGGTTTTCTAGATGTAACCGCTTCTGATGGAGAAGGCGATGATGGAGAGCCTACTCGAGGAGCACGGCATGGTGTCGGAGAGTTTTGGGGGCATAAACTTGATGCCAATGGAACCAGAGAATGGCGACGCTATTTTGGAGGAACCAATAATGACAGAGCTTATGCAACGGTACAAACGGACGATGGAGGAATTCTTATGGTAGGAGCCAGTGAAAGTAACGACTTTGATATATCTGACCCCAAAGGAAGTTATGATTTTTGGGCTGTACGACTCGATGCGCAAGGAAGTTTTTTATGGGAACAATCTTATGGAGGGTCTGAAATTGATATTGCCTATGCCGTTACAAAAACCCCTGATGGAAATTATTTGATTGCTGGAGATACACGTAGTAATGATGGCGATGTAACAAACTTTAAGGGAAATGCCGATGTATGGTTAGTAAAAATTAATGATCAAGGCACTTTATTATGGGAGAAAACCCTAGGAGGAACTGGATTTGACTCTGCAAGAGCTATTACCACCTCTCCAAACGGATTTGCCCTTACGGGCACATCGCGAAGCACAGATATAGATGTAACAGAAAATAATGGCCAAAATGATATCTGGGTGGCTATTATATCTGATACAGGTGTTTTACAAAACCAGTTAGTTTTTGGAGGTAATGATATTGATTTTGGATACGGAATTGCCAGTAATCCACAAGGATCAATTATAGTTGCTGGCGATACGCAAAGTACCTCTGGTGAATTAACAAGTACTCATGGAGCCTCTGATGCTGTATTAATAAAAATAAACTAAGAAAAATGAAAAAATTAATTGTACTATGCCTACTAGTAAGTCTAGCTATAGCATGTAATAATGATGAATCTACTAATACTCCTACACCAGGAAGTTTAAATTTAGTATTTCAAAATACAATAGATGCGAGCCCTTTAGTGATGAATGACCTTGTTTATACAAATACCAGTAATGAAAATTATGGGATTAATGAACTTAAATATATCATTTCAAATATCACGCTCATACGACTAGATGATACAGAATATATTTATCCAGTAGAAGACAGTTATTTTTTAATAGATGAAGAAGGGAACAAAACGGCTTCTTTAGTAAATATCCCAGCAGACACTTATAAAGCCATAAAATTTGGATTTGGAGTAGACCCTACAAAATATCCTATCGAATCGGGAACTCTTAATTTTGTACCACTAGCAGAAGAGGCAGATATGCTCTGGAGTTGGTCTGCAGGTTATAAATTTATAAAGTTTGAAGGTAATTACAGTGTAAATTCTGGATCTGAAATACCTTTCTTATATCATGTAGGAAGTCACGGAGCTACCTTAGATAATTATAAAGAAATTATCATTCCTGTTTCTAATATGGTTATCCAAAGTAATGGCGAGAATGATAATATTACAGAAAGAAACATACAATTTGATATTGCCAAAATTTTTGATAGCATACATACACTTTCGCTTGAAGCGAAAAATGAAATCATGGTAGATCCTGAAAATGCTCCTAAAATTGCCGAAAATATCAGTACAGCATTTAGTATAAGTGAATAATGAGATATTTAAAATACATTATCATCATCTTTTTTATAAACGGATGTTCATCCGATAGTAGTGACGAAAATGCCATTGTCTCTACAGATGACACCCCTGCTACTGTAACAAATGCATTATTGGATTTTTCGGTACCAACAAATTTTCCAGATGCCACATACAGCATTGCTCAAAATCCCCCTACAGAAAGAGGGTTTGAATTAGGGAAAAAACTGTTTTATGATGGGCAATTGGCTTCAGATGGAGTGGTATCGTGTGGTTTTTGTCATATTCAGTCCTTTGCTTTTACACATCATACGCATATTACTAGTCATGGAGTAGACGGGAGAATAGGAACCCGTAATGCACAGCCCTTGCATAATTTGGCATTTATGAACGAATTTACATGGGATGGAGCCGCAGCTTTTTTAGACACACAACCTATAATTCCTCTCACGGCAGAGGTAGAAATGAATGAAACGATTTCTAATGTAATTTCTAAGCTAGAAGCAGATGATACGTATCCGACAATGTTCTATGATGCCTTTGGATCAGAAGGAGTGACTGCCGAACGTATGTTTAAGGCCCTCTCACAATTTATGGTCATGATGGTAAGTGCAAACTCTAAGTTTGACAAATGGGAGCGTGGTGAAGCTGTTACATTTACCGCTCAGGAAGAAGCAGGTCGAATTGTATTTGACACGAAATGTGCAAGTTGTCATGCAGGCACATTACAAACAGATCAATCCTATCGTAACAATGGGCTAGCCATGGTCGACCCCTTTAATGACATAGGTCGTGAGCGTGTTACAGGATTACCACAAGACCATCTTAAATTTAAAGTTCCTAGTTTACGTAATATAGAAATCACATTCCCATACATGCACGATGGACGTATTGCAACCTTAGAAGATGTATTAGACTTTTATACAGACGGAATGGTAGATAGCGAAACCCTAGATGAGCAATTCAGACGTGACGACGGAACACTAGGACTTGATATCACTCCTGAAGAAAAAGTACAACTTGTAGCCTTTCTAAAAACATTAACGGATAATGATTTCCTAGAAGACAGACGATTTGCCGAGTTTTAAATTATTATTCCTCAGTAGTATTTCTAGCTAAAATGGTTTGATCAATTCCTTGCTTCCATCGTTGTGCTATTATATGATTAGGATCAATTTGAAGAGCCCTCTCAATATGCCTCTTTGCAAGCATAAGACTATCCATTTTAAAGTAAATTTCTGCAAAGAGCACTTCTGGACTTGGAGATGTTTGAGGTGTGATTTTTTTAAGCTGTTTTGCTTGTACTAAAGCTTGCTCAAAATTCCCCAGTTCGGTTTCAAGTGATGCACTATAACTTGCAAAGAAAGGAATATTCTTTTGCGTTTCACTCACCAGACTCTTTAAAGAATCTAATGCAGGTTTTGCTCCATATACAGACCGCAATACTTCTATATATTCTGCCTTTACATAACTCTCCTCAGGAAACATATGTACAAATTTTCTAAAATTAACTTCGGATAATGATTGGAATTTCTGAGTAATCGCCTGTGCTTCTTCGGGCGTAGCTTGATTACGCATATTCATAATATCTATATTTAATAAATATACATCCAGTAGAAGACGTTCTTCAGAAGTAGCTGTATTCTTTTGAGATTCTAGTTCTTGCTTAAGTTGTATACGTTCATCTAAGTTTTGAGTAATACGCCCTACAAGACTCTTTCCAATTAAAAAATCAGGATCAAATGCCACTGATTTTCGAAACGAAGTTTCAGCATTTGTCCATTCTCCCTTATCCATAATTTGTTCCCATCCTAAATCAAAGTAATACAATGCTGAATCACTCTTTGTCCCATAATCAAAGGCTCTTGTTGTATGAGATTGTTGACATGAGATTACAGATATAATGACAAGTAATAGCATCAAGATTACATGTGCTTTTATTTTTTTCTGAACGGACCTCATCGTAATATGAATTAAAAATGATCGGAATTAATAAGAGCACGCTACTCTTATAAGGGGGAGAGAAGCTAAAATACTAAAAAAATAAATATTTCTTATTTAATCGTTATTATCCAAACCACAACTTACCTACCGCGAGTATAAGTACAACAATAAGTACATAATAAGCCACTTGGTCTGCCCTCTTACTCTTACTAGCAAATCGAGCCGTAAGATAGCCTCCTATCGTCTGTCCTACAGCCATAATACCTCCTAGTTTCCAATCAATAAGTCCTTGGTAATGAAACATTCCGATTACAAAAAGAGTATACAAGGCAATCACAAAAGACTTTAAAGCATTCCCTTCTATAATATTAAGACGCATTCCCAGAACCATGATAATCAAAAAGAATACCCCCATCCCCATTTGAATAAAGCCTCCATAAAAGCCTAAGGCTAGTAACAAAGGCCAGTAGATATACCATTGAGGTTGAAAATCTGTGTCGGTTTTTCGTAGCCATCGTTTCGGTTTGACTAATACGGCAACCAGCATAAATACCATCATAAATCGAAAGACTGCTCTAAACTGCTCATTACTCACATTAAGTGCAAGAATCGCACCGGCTATAGCCCCTATAAAAATAGGGTGCACATATTTTTTTGTTGCAGATAGGTTGAGTTTTCCATTTTTATAAAACACCCAGGAAGTAGCTGTACACTGTGTAAAAACACCTATACGATTAGTCCCATTGGCCATATTAGGTGGAAGTCCTAAAACTTCGGTAAGAATTGTAAGGGTAATAGCACTTCCATTACCTGCCAATGTATTGATCCCTCCTGCAAGCATAGCCCCTACAATAGCGATTACATATAGTTCTGGTTCTATCATAAATTCCAAAGATACTCTAGTTTGCACAAATTGTATACGCCATTTTCTTCGGTTATTATAACCACATAAATAGGACACACTTAACAACTTATAAGTACATAGAGGGCTAGCGTGTAGAGTAATTTTACTCTATAAAAAGTGCGTTATTTAGAATTGTACTGTCAACCCACCATATACAGCAATGCCAGGAGCAGGTTCAAAAAATCGATTCCCAAATGCATTGATACGTACATTGTCTGTATATTCTTGATCCAACAAATTATTTACTCCTATATATGGTCTTAATTCTGCCTTTCTATATTTAAAAAGATAGCCTGTTCTCACATGTAATAATTCATATCCATTTACTTCTGCATCATTACTATCATTTGCATATTGCATTCCTACAATACTGGTATTTAAACTAGCATAAAATCCATCATCAGTACCATACCGCACTCCTATATTTGCAACATGCTTAGGTATTCCGGGTAACGCCTTCCCATCAAAAGCTCCAGATGGAGTTGTAAAGTTTCGATATTTAAAATCTGAAAAGGCATAGGATGCCGTGATATTCCATAATTCTGAAAAAGCATAGACTCCTTCTACTTCAATGCCATTGCGATTGGTCTTTCCTGCATTTCTAAAAAATGTACGATCCGGAAAAGCTTCTAATTCAAAAGGAACGAGATCATCCTGAGTATCAATTCTAAAAAATGCTATTTGATATCGGAGTTTATTTATAAAACTTCCTTTGAATCCTATTTCATAATTGGTAGCTCTTTGTGCTTCAAGATTTTCATTAAATCCCTGACCTCCATTCGGGTCTGCAGAAAGCTCTGATAAGGTAGGGGTCTCAAAACCTGTAGAAAAATTGGAGTAGATCGTATGCGCTTTCGCGAAAGCATAACTTACCCCAACACTAGGATTTACAGCATTAAGTGTAAGATCACCAGAATCATCTCCATTACTTAAAAACGCATCTTCTGCTGCTAGTTTGTTATAATCAAATCGAATTCCTCCTGTGAGGTACCACTTCCCTATTTCCCAATGATCTGTGACATATATTCCGATGTTGGTAAATCGTTCTTTCTGATTGAGTGTCTGATCGCCTTGTACTCCTTCCAGATTTCTGAAACGTTGTCGATCATCATCCTGATATCCAAAATCATATCCTGCACGCAAGGTATTTTTATTTTTTTTGTATGTAATACTTGCTCCTTGCCCCAAAAAGTTTCTGCTCAAATCTATAATTCCTCCAAACTCAAAAGGTAACTTCCCATCAAAACCTCTATTCGTATAAAAGAGATATCCTTCAATATTGGTATGTGGTGAGTGTTCCCATTCCAAACTAGTTCCTATTTTAAATTGTTGTATCGATTCTCCTGTATCAAATAGCACATTGCGATCTCTCGCTTGTCTTCTATTCTCTTCTACATCTTCCATGGTTAAACTCCCTGGGTCTTCTGCCTCTGGAGAATCACTATAATTCAAAAGTGCCTTAATGACTAGACGATCAGAAACCTGAAAACGGCCTGAGAAGTTCGTATTAATTTGTTCAAACCCACTTTGATCACGATATCCATTAGATCGTGCATAATTACCATGAAGTACATAACTCGCATTACCTGCTTGTATACCCGCAGTAGCCTGATAGTTTTGAAAACCAAAAGCCCCAACCGCAGCTTTCCATTTTGAGAAATTTTTGTCAAAATCTGAAAGTGTACTTATAGATACAACCCCACCAGAAGCATTACCATACAAACTAGAACTAGGCCCTTTGATCACTTCTATACGATCAATAATTCCAAGATTAAGATTATCTAATTGTCCTTGCCCATCTGGAGTTGTTTCTGGAATTCCATCTACAATAAGTTTAACCCCACGTATTCCAAAAGCAGACCGTGCACCAAACCCTCGAATAGAAATACGTAAATCCTGTGCAAAATTATTGGCATTCTGAGTAAATAACCCAGGGACTCCTTGTACATATTCTTGAAGAGATTTCTGTTGCCTTATAGCATCACTTTCTTCTGCCTTAAACACAGAAACAGAAAAAGGTAATTTTTGAGAAGTACTTAAAATGCGTGATGAGGAGATGAAGACCGTATCTAGTTTTTGAGAAGAGATCGTTTTTGTTTGAGAAACAACAGGTAGCGTAAAAAACAATAGTCCTGTCAAAAAAATATAAATGATTGTCTTCAAAAGAGAAATTTTTGAGAAAAGTAATACGAAGTTTACGGTTCTCAAAACTTTTGAGCGTATTATAACATCTATTTATGAAACGCATTTACGCTTACGCATTATAAGGTCGTACTCTCTAGTAAAAGGTTGTATTGAAAAAATAATTTATCTTTGAGATAAACTACTCATTATGAAATACTTTTACCTGTTCTTTTTTTTATTTATAAGCCTCTTTTTAAATGCGCAACAAGATTTAAATCGTACTTGGTTTTTAACTGGACTTACTGTAAACGATGAAGACATTAGTATCCCAAATGAGGAATTCCAAGATGGATATCCAACAATTTCTATATTCATAAATGATGCTGAGGGTCAGGTAGAAGGAAATGGGATTTGTAATGGCTTTCTTTCTGATGAAATCCTTGCTCCAGTAACTGCTACCGAAACTACCATTACACTTAATATCTCTCCTACACTTGCTATATGTAATACTTCTGAAGAAATCGATTTTGAAACGGCTTATTTCAATTTTTTAGGAGCTCCAGATTCGCAAGAGTTTATGTATAGCGTCAGTGGAAATATTTTAGAAGTATTGCAATTGACACTTATTAAAAGTAATGGTGATATAGCTACCTATAATGCATTTAACCTAAATCCTCCTACAGATCTTACAGAAGAAGGTTGGTATCTGGATTTTTTTGAAATAAATGGGAATGCTCAAACACCTCCTCCTATACAAGAAGGCCAACTTAATACTAATAGCATTAGTTTTTTTGATACTCAAAGCGGGTTTCAACAACAATATTTATGTTTTTTTGGTGGTGCAGGTTCCTTCTCCCCGTACAATTATTTTGGAACTCCAACTGTTTCTATCGGTTTTTTAGCGCAACTTGCTTTGGATTGTGATGTCCAGATATTAAATGACTATGATTTTGCATTTACAGGACAGCTAGAGGGAAAAACACATACCTATGAGATCATAGAAGAAGGACAAGGACGCAGGCTTATTCTTACGGATGAAAATGGAGATCGTATATTTTACACCAACGCATTCCTAGGTATAGAAGCTATAAATCAACTACTCAATATAACTATACATCCTAATCCTACATCAGATTTTCTTACTATTGATAGTGATCAAATGCTACAAATAAAATCCTATACCATCATTGATCTTCAAGGGAAAATACAACAGCAAGATTCTTTTCAATCCACTATTGATGTAAACTACTTATCTCAAGGACTTTACTTTCTAGTACTTAAAGGAGATCAAAATCAAGTAGTGAGGCGATTTATCAAAAAGGAATAGGAATTTCTTCTATAGAGAATGCTTATCATAATATTGTTAGAATAATGTTAGGTTCTATGGTAAAACCCTACCTATATCTTATATTTGTACATTATTTAGAATCATTATGATTAAAGTAACCACAGAAGCAAAAAGTAAGATTGCTGGTCTTATGCAAGATGATGGCTATAACATCACTACAGACTACGTACGTGTAGGTGTAAAAAGTGGTGGATGCTCTGGTCTTTCGTATGACTTAAAATTTGATAAAGAACAAACGGAAGGAGATAAGGTTTTTGAAGATAACGATGTTCGATTAATCGTAGATAAAAAAAGCTTTCTGTATCTTATAGGTACTGTCCTTGAATATAGTGGAGGTCTTAATGGAAAAGGCTTTGTATTTAATAACCCCAACGCACAACGTACTTGTGGGTGTGGAGAAAGTTTTTCACTATAACCAACAAATCTTTAGTACGCTTTCGCGAAAGCGTACACATCCAAACCATCATTAGAAAAAAAAATAATGGCATATACTGAAGATGATTTAAGAGAAGAACTGAAAACTAAAGAATATGAATATGGGTTTTATACCGATATCGATTCTGAAACGTTTCCAGTTGGACTTAATGAAGACATTGTACGAGCGATTTCTAAGAAAAAAGAAGAACCACAATGGATGACCGATTGGCGTTTGGACGCTTTTCATGCTTGGGAAAAAATGGAAGAACCAGAATGGGCAAATGTGCATTATGAAAAACCAAATTTTCAGGACATTTCCTATTATTCGGCACCTAACTCCAAACCTAAGTATGATAGTCTAGATGAAGTAGATCCAGAATTACTGGAAACATTTAAAAAACTAGGGATCTCTATTGACGAGCAAAAAAAACTTGCCAATGTAGCAATGGATGTTGTTGTAGACTCGGTTTCTGTAGCTACTACCTTCAAGAAAACACTCGCTGAAAAAGGAATTATTTTTTGTTCTATATCTGAAGCGATTAAGGATCATCCAGAATTAGTAAGAAAACACATAGGTTCTGTAGTTCCTCAAAAAGACAACTTCTATGCAGCATTAAATAGTGCTGTATTTTCAGATGGGTCTTTCTGTTATATCCCAAAAGGCGTACGATGCCCAATGGAACTCTCTACATACTTTAGAATTAACCAAGCAGGTACAGGGCAATTTGAACGTACTCTTGTAATTGCAGATGAGGGAAGTTATGTAAGTTATCTGGAAGGGTGTACAGCTCCTAGTCGTGATGAGAATCAATTACATGCTGCTGTCGTAGAACTTATCGCATTAGATGATGCAGAAATTAAGTACTCTACCGTTCAAAACTGGTACCCTGGAAATGCCGAAGGCAAAGGAGGTGTTTATAATTTTGTGACAAAACGAGGTATCTGTGAGAAAAACGCAAAAATCTCATGGACACAAGTAGAAACAGGAAGTGCTGTTACCTGGAAATATCCTAGTTGTATTTTAAAAGGAGATAACTCAATAGGAGAATTTTATTCTATAGCTGTTACCAATAATTTCCAACAAGCAGATACAGGGACTAAAATGGTTCATCTTGGAAAGAATACAAAAAGTACGATTATTTCAAAAGGAATCTCTGCTGGTAAATCGCAAAACTCCTATAGAGGTCTAGTAAAAATAAGTCCTAATGCACACAATGCTCGTAACTTTTCGCAATGTGATAGTTTATTAATGGGTAATGCCTGTGGGGCACATACATTTCCTTATATAGAAGCCAAAAATAAATCTGCTCAGATTGAACATGAAGCAACTACAAGTAAAATAGGAGAAGATCAAATTTTCTATTGTAATCAACGAGGTATAGATACCGAAAAAGCAATTGCACTTATAGTAAATGGATTTAGTAAAGAAGTATTAAATAAGCTTCCTATGGAATTTGCTGTAGAAGCTCAAAAATTACTAGAAATTAGTCTGGAAGGTAGTGTAGGTTAATCTTGTACGCTACAACCTCAACAATATACGTAATCAACACTATATCATGAAAAATACTATCCTTCTTATACTAGTCGTTTTTGCTGTTATCTCTTGTAAAGAAGCCGTAAAAAAAGAAATCGAAGTTGTTCAGGAAGAGACAATCACAAAACCTGCTATCGCACTTTACACGTTTGATGGAGGAGCTATTAGTGCAAATAACTTAAACCTATTTGCACAAGGTGACACATACAAAGGAGAATCAAAACAACTTTCAAATCCTTTTTATATTATAAAACATCCTGATGGGATATTACTCTGGGATAGCGGACTTCCAGAAGGTCTTATAGGGCAAGATCCATATACAACCCCAGACGGTGCATTTACAATTTCAAGAAAAGATTCTATTGTAAATCAACTCGCCACAATAGGTCTTAAAAAGGAAGATATAGATTATATTGCATTTTCTCATATCCATTTTGACCACACAGGTGCAGCAAATCATTTTGCTGGAGCAAAATGGCTCGTTCAAAAACCAGAATTTGACTTTGCTATCAGTGAAGAGATCAAAACCAACGGCTTTTACGCACCCGATTCTTTTAAGGCACTTACCAATGTTATTGCGCTTTCGGGAGATCATGATGTTTTTGGAGATGGAAGTGTCATTATAAAATCAATGCCTGGACACACATTAGGTCATCAAGTATTGTATTTGGATTTACCTGAGAATGGCTCAACACTATTATCAGGAGATTTATATCATTTTCAGGAAAACAGAGACGGAAAAATAGTGCCAGGGTTTAATCATGATATTCCTATGAGCAAAACCTCAATAGACGCTTTTGAAGCTTTTGCTAAAGCAAAAAATGCAAAAGTATATATCCAACATGAGCAAGCAGACTTTGATAAAATGCCTGTAACTCCTAACACTTTAAATTAATTATTACTAAGATGAAAAAAATTGTTGTTCTTTTTGTTTTGACACTAGCTATCATCAGTTGTAAAAATGATTCTAAAAAAGAAGAAACATCTACTACTGATACTCCTGCATTTACTACAAGTGATAACTACCAAACGATCAAAGGTGAATTTATTTACCTAGCAGATGCTGCTGTTCTCAAGGGTGGCACTTTTATTTACGGTGTAAAAATTGATGAAAAAATGCACGAGCTCCAAGCAAAAGTATCTCCATTAAAAAGAGATGAGTTTGATATGGTGCCAGTGACTATCAAAGCAGAGATAAATCCAAAACCAGAAGGCACCGAAGGATGGGATGAGATTGTAACTATTAAAGAAATCATAGAAGTTTCTTCTCCTACAGGAGAGGAACCCTTAAAAATAGAATCAGGAAGTTAATACTTCTCAACGATAAACAAAATACTATGTTAACAGTAAAAAACCTACACGCAGGTATAGAAGAAAAAGATATTCTCAAAGGAATCAATCTTGAGATTAAAGCAGGAGAAGTACATGCGATCATGGGACCTAATGGTTCTGGGAAAAGCACACTATCATCTGTAATAGCAGGTAAAGAAGAATACGAAGTAACTCATGGTGATATTAATCTCAATGGAACATCTATTCTGGAAATGGACCCAGAAGAACGTGCACATGAAGGTATATTCCTTTCCTTCCAGTACCCTGTTGAGATTCCAGGAGTATCTGTGACAAATTTTATTAAAACTGCTATTAACGAAACGCGTAAAGCAAAGGGACTAGAAGATATGCCTGCGAGTGATATGCTGAAGATGATTCGTGAGAAATCAGAATTATTAGAAATAGATCGTAAATTCTTGTCTAGATCTCTTAATGTTGGTTTTTCCGGAGGTGAAAAAAAGCGTAATGAAATTTTCCAGATGGCTATGCTAGAGCCAAAACTTGCTATTCTAGATGAAACAGATTCAGGACTAGATATCGATGCATTGCGTATTGTCGCAAATGGAGTCAATAAATTACGTAGCGAAGACAATGCGGTCCTTTTAATCACTCATTACCAGCGATTACTAGATTATATTGTTCCGGATGTTGTACATGTATTAATGGATGGTAAAATTGTAAAAACGGGAGGTAAAGAACTCGCACATGAACTAGAAGAAAAAGGGTACGACTGGTTAAAAGCCGAAGTAAACGTTTAAACGTTTTATGTTATAACGAGAAGGAAAATGAGTTTAAAAGACAAATTATTAAGTTCACATATCGTATTTCAAGATAGTCTTGATTCAGACTCTCCTATATACGATCTGCGTGGCGAGGCTATCAAAACATTTGAAGCAGAAGGCTTTCCAACTAAGAAAGATGAAGCTTGGAAATACACATCTCTAAATAGCATTTTAAAGGAAAACTATAATATTTTTCCAAGTAAAGATGCACCATTAGATTTTAATGATATCAAACAGTATTTCCTCAATGATCTGGATACCTATAAAATTGTTTTTGTAGATGGAACCTTTAATGCACATTTGTCGTCTACCACTCATGATGGTATAGATGTTTGTACATTAAATTCGGCACTTACAAAACCTAAGTACAAACAAATTATTGATGTTTACTTTAATAAGATAGCAAAAGAAGAAAGTCTCACATCATTAAATACTGCCTTTGCAAAAGAAGGTGCTTATATATACATTCCTAAAGGGAAAGTAGCCGATAAGCCTATTCAGATTATTCATTTTGCAACAGGTGCAGAAGGAGCAAGCATGCTTCAACCTAGAAGCCTTATCATTGCCGAAGAAAACAGTGAAGTACAAATTGTAGAACGCCATCAAAGCCTTACAGATAAACGCATACTTACAAATGCCGTTACAGAGGTATATGCTGGTAAACGTGCAATGATCGATTATTACAAAATCCAGAATGACAGACTAGAAGCCTCATTAATAGACAATACAGAAATTGAGCAACATAGAGAAAGTGTTGTTTCATTACACACCTTTTCTTTAGGAGGTAATATCACTAGAAACAACCTTAACTATTACCAAAAAGGAGAACATATCAACTCTATCCTTAAAGGGGTGACTATCATAGAAGGAAAACAACATGTAGATCATAATACACTTGTACACCATATAGAACCTAACTGCGAGTCTCATCAAGATTATAAAGGCATCTTTGCAGATAGTGCAACAGGAGTTTTTAACGGAAAAGTAGTTGTAGAAAAAGAAGCACAAAAAACCAACGCTTACCAATCTAATAATAATATTTTGATAGATGATAAAGCGACGATTAATTCAAAACCTCAGCTAGAGATTTTTGCAGATGATGTACGTTGTTCACACGGATGTACAATAGGTCAACTAGATGAAAGTGCATTATTTTATCTACAATCAAGAGGTATTGCTCAAAAAGAAGCTAGAGCTTTATTAATGTATGCGTTTGCTAATACAGTGTTGTCAAGTGTAAAAATACCACAGCTCAAACAACGTATAACTAAACTTATAGCAAATAAAATAGGTGTTAACATTGGTTTTGATATTTAGATATCAAAATGTTATTTCATAGACGCTCATCAAAATAATTAAATAAGGTTTCAACCTTTGTATAAGTATAACAGCATATGAAAAACCGTTCTCAACAGATCGATTTTGATGTACATACTATCAGAAAAGACTTCCCGATACTAAAGAGAAAAGTAAATGGGCAACCTCTTATTTATTTTGATAATGCAGCTACTTCTCAAACCCCACAAGTTGTAATAGAGGCTATCGTAGATTACTACTCTAGGTATAATGCAAATATCCATCGTGGTGTACACTCACTCTCTCAGGAAGCTACAGATGCCTATGAAGAAGCACGTATCAAAGTACAGAAACATTTTAATGCAACAAAATCACATGAGATAATACTTACTTCTGGAACAACACATTCTATAAATCTCGTAGCAAACGGTTTTGCCGCTATTTTAAAAAAAGGAGATGAAGTACTCGTATCGGCACTAGAACACCATAGTAATATAGTCCCATGGCAAATGCTTTGTCAAAAAACGGGAGCTATACTAAAAGTGCTTCCAATGACTCAAAGTGGAGAATTAGACATGGATGCTTTTAACAAAGTAATCTCATCTAATCTTAAATTGGTATTTGTAAATCATGTTTCCAATGCTTTGGGTACAGTAAACCCAATCGAATTAATAATAAAAAAAGCGCATAATGTAGGCGCAGCTGTATTAATAGATGGGGCACAAGCTTGCCCCCATATAAAGCCTGATGTTCAAGCACTCGATGTAGATTTTTATGTGGCAAGCGCGCATAAAATATGTGGTCCTACAGGAGTAGGCATATTGTACGGAAAAGAAGCATGGTTAGAAAAACTACCTCCATACCAAGGAGGGGGTGAAATGATTGATCAAGTTACTTTTGAAAAAACCACATATGCCGGACTTCCACATAAGTTTGAAGCAGGTACTCCTAATATCTGTGGAGGGATTGCTACTGGAGTTGCTCTGGATTATATGAATGCTATAGGTTTTGAAACTATTGCTTACTATGAAGATCAACTATTACAGTATGCAACACAGAAGCTACTAGGGATTGAAGGTTTAAAAATATATGGAATATCAGATCATAAGACTGCGGTTATTTCATTTAATGTAGGTGATATCCATCCGTATGATATAGGAACTATTCTGGACAAACTAGGAATAGCAGTACGTACGGGCCATCATTGTGCACAACCTATCATGGATTTTTATCAAATCCCAGGAACTGTAAGGGCTTCGTTCTCGTTTTATAATACTAAAGAAGAGATAGACACTTTTATACAAGGAGTGCAACGTGCTGTCATGATGCTATCTTAAATGTACTTGTTGTGATTTCTATTTCAGATCAACTTCAACTTATTCCAATTACTCTAGATGACCAAGAAGTGTTATATACACTTATGAAACGTATCTACCCGCCTGCATATTCACATTTTTGGAAAGATCAAGGAAAATGGTACATAGATACATTATATACACATAAAAACCTCAAAAAAGAACTCTTAGAAGAAGGGTCGTATTATTATTTTATACGCTTTCGCGAAAGCGCACTATCAGAATTCGACTCCTATATAGGTATATTAAAAATTATAGAAAATTACATTTACCCAGAATTACCAAAGTCCCCAAGCCTTAAAGTGCATCGTATCTATTTGGATCCCGCTATACAAGGAAAAGGTATAGGAAAGAAAATTATTAAATATACTGAAGAGCGTGCACGTAAAACGCATCACAAAATTATTTGGCTTGACGCTATGGATAAACATCCACAAGCTATGTATTTTTACGAACGCTTAGGATTTCAGAAAGGAGGATTACAACTATTGGATTTTGACTTATTACATGCACCGTATCGTCCTATGTGGTATTTATATAAAAAACTATAATTAAAGTGACGTCAGAATGACAGATCTTACTTTAGGCACTATCTTTGCCTATATATAAAAGATGTTGCGATTTTTATTTTTCATAGTACCCCTAAGTCTTATGATTTCTTGTAAATCAACAAAAGACGCATTGCCACAAACTGAAGAGTCTTCTGTTTTTGCAGGGACATATATGGTCACATCATTATATGGAGAAACTATCGAAGGGTATGACCTTAATTTAAAGATTAATGATCGAACCTCTGAAATTTCTGGGCTTTCAGGATGTAATACCTACGCTGTATCTTTTGAACAAAATGCAAACACTATTAACTTTGCTCCAGTAACTGCTACAAAACGATTTTGTGCAGACCTTATGGAGCTAGAAACACGCTTTTTGAATATCTTTAAGTCGAGTAAAGAATATAAAATTAAGGATGATAAACTCACCTTATATGATAATCAGAAAGAAATTCTAAAAGCAACACTCTTTATATTTTAAATATGGCCGCAATACATATAATACAAGAAGAAATTATAGATGAGTTTTCTATGTTTGAGGACTGGATGCAACGCTATGAGTATATGATTGATCTTGGTAAATCATTACCCCTTATAGATGAACAATATAAAACCGATGATTATATTATAAAAGGGTGTCAAAGTAAAGTATGGGTGCATGCAGATATGAAAGACGAAAAAATTCATTTTACAGCAGACAGTGATGCTATCATAACAAAAGGGATTATTGCAATTTTAATACGCGCATTTTCAGGCCACTCGCCACAGGAAATTATAGATGCCGATACAGATTTTATTGATGAGATAGGGCTTAAAGAACACTTATCCCCTACACGTGCAAATGGTCTTGTAAGTATGATAAAACAATTAAAACTATATGCAATAGCATATCAAACACAAGTAAACTAAGGATATCCGTATAAACGGAGATAAAATATATTTTGATGAGTGAGACGATAAACACAGAAGATTTAGGAGAAAAAATTGTACGTGTATTAAAGACTATTTTTGATCCAGAAATACCCGTAGATATCTATGAATTGGGATTGATCTACGATGTATTTGTAAATGAAGATTACGATACTAAGATTTTAATGACACTTACAACTCCCAACTGTCCTGTTGCTGAAACATTACCCTTGGAAGTAGAAGAGAAAGTAAAATCTATTAAAGATGTAAAAGATTGTGAAGTAGAGATTACTTTTGATCCTCCATGGACACAAGATTTAATGAGTGAAGAAGCAAAGTTGGAATTAGGAATGCTTTAATCTTATGATCTAGAGTATCAAAACCCATTATAAAGCACACATGCAAGATGGAAGAAATTGTAAATAGAGTTGCAAATAGTAAACTAGTCACTTTTGATCTTGAGGATTTATATCAAGAAGGAGATCGAGTACTTATAGATATTTCTCAATGGCTAGAAGAAGGTTTTTTGTTACGAGAAAATAGTTTTCGCACAAGTGTAAAAGATCACAATTGGCTTCAGTATGAAAATAGTTATGTAGCATTT
Organism: uncultured Dokdonia sp.; assembly: GCA_947503305.1. Lineage (GTDB taxonomy): Bacteria > Bacteroidota > Bacteroidia > Flavobacteriales > Flavobacteriaceae > Dokdonia. The sequence goes on along the minus strand of CANNDF010000001.1, from coordinate 951,173 downwards.
TATTGTAGTACAGATGCTATCGTTCCTGCATGGGCGTATATGTTACTAGCGACACAATTACAAGGTATTGCAAAAAAAACTATAACAGGAACTCTAGAAACTCTAGAAACGATACTTTATACAGAAAGTATCAGTATGATAGATATATCTCCGTATACTAATGTCCCAGTTATTGTAAAAGGATGTACTCATAAACCTGTGCCCGAAAATGCATACCTCTTACTAATCGAAAAACTACAACCCGTAGCAAAAAGCTTGATGTTTGGAGAAGCGTGTTCTTCTGTTCCTCTTTATAAAAAGAAAAAGGATTAACTGCACTATACTATCGATTAAAGATATTAATTGTCTATTTTTCTGACAATCAGATATAATTTTTGGTATAAAAATTATCTTTGCACCAACAATTTTAAACATATTCACATGAAAAGAATACTACTCACTAGTATTATATTGCTGTCAAGCATTACATTATTTGCACAGCAAACGGAAGAAGAATTAAAAGCTCTTCAAGGTCCTAAGAAAGATTCGATAGCAGCAATTCAAGCTCGTGTAGATGCTATACAGGCTCAAATAGATGCACTCCCAGGATGGAAAAAAGGAGTGTTTGGAACTATAGGTGGAAATATTTCTAAGTTTGACCAGTGGTTCAATCAAAGTAATCCTAATGTATCTTCTGGTAATTTTGGTATTAATGCAAATGCCTTTGCAAATTTAAAACGAGAAAAAGATTTCTGGCGTAATGCATTAAATGTTAATCTAGGGTGGGTAAAATTTGACGATGAAGATATAGATACTGATAGTGAAGACTTTGAACAAAGTACAGATGTATTTAACATAAGCTCTCTTTACGGAAGAAATATTACAGAGAAACTGGCATATTCTGTTCTCGGAGAATATAGAACTACACTTTTAAATAACCTTAATGACCCTGGATATCTTGATCTTGGAGTTGGTTTTACATGGCTACCTATAAAAGACCTTGTTGTCGTAGTACATCCATTAAACTACAATTTTGTTTTTGCAGATGGAGAATCAACATTTGACTCATCATTAGGAGCAAAAATATTAATAGATTATACTCGAAAAATCGGAGCCATTAACTTTAAAAGTAATCTATCTGCTTTTCAAAGCTATGACACGAGTGATTTATCAAACTGGACATGGACCAATTCTTTTGGGTACACATTATGGAAAAAGATTGGAGTAGGATTTGAATTTGGATTGAGAAATAGTCCACAAGAAACCTTATTCTATACTATAAACACTCTAGAACAAGCCGATGCCACTTTTGATAGCATAGATACAGAAATACAAAGTTATTGGACCTTAGGGTTAAGCTACTCCTTTTAAGCATAAAACAATATCTATAAAAAAAAGCGATCTAGTACTAGATCGCTTTTTTTTATAGACTATAGGTATTTAAAATAACCCTTCTTCATATTCTGGATATAAGAAATTGTTATAGGGAAATCGTGTAATGTGTATTTCTCGTACACGAGCATATACTTTTTGTCTAAATGTTTCAAAATTATCTTTGTTTAATGCAGATATAAAAATAGAATCTCCATTAGTACGAGCCATCCATGTTTTTTTCCATTCTTCTAAAGAAAAATGTTGCTCAGAACGTTCTATCACAAGATCATCTTCATCAAAAGGTGTCGGTTGATATGCATCTATTTTATTAAAAACCATAAGCATGGGTTTATCTGCACTTTTGATTTCATCCAGAATTTGATTTACAGAAGCAATATGATCTTCAAACTGAGGATGAGATATGTCTACTACGTGTAATAACAAGTCGGCTTCTCGTACTTCATCTAGTGTACTCTTGAAGGAGTCTACCAGTTGCGTAGGAAGCTTTCGTATAAACCCTACAGTATCTGAAAGTAGAAAAGGTAAATTCCCAATCACGACTTTACGTACTGTAGTATCTAGTGTGGCAAAGAGTTTATTTTCGGCAAACACTTCACTTTTACTAATTACATTCATCAAAGTAGACTTTCCTACATTTGTATACCCTACTAATGCGACACGTATTAAAGAACCTCTATTCCCTCTCTGAACAGCCATCTGTTTATCGATGGTTTTCATTTTATCTTTGAGTAATGTAATACGATCTCTTACAATACGCCTATCTGTCTCGATTTCTGTTTCTCCAGGCCCACGCATTCCAATACCCCCTCGTTGTCGTTCAAGGTGCGTCCATAATCCTGTTAGACGTGGTAATAAATATTGATACTGAGCAAGTTCTACTTGTGTACGTGCATAGCTTGTTTGTGCCCGCTGAGCAAATATATCTAAGATTAGATAGGTTCGATCTACTATCTTACATTCTAATAACTTTTCTATATTACGTTGTTGTCCAGGAGAAAGTTCATCATCAAAAATTACAGTTCCAATATCATACTCATCTACAAATGCTTTTACATCTTCCATCTTTCCAGATCCTAAAAAAGTTTTGGGATTAGGCATGTCCATTTTTTGAGTAAAGCGTTTGATCACTTCTCCTCCTGCTGTATAAGCAAGAAATTCGAGCTCGTCCAGATACTCGTTCATTTTTTCCTCATTCTGATGACGTGTTGTCAGACCAATAAGGACACATTTTTCATACTGTATTCGTTCCGTTTCTAGCATGCCACAAAGGTAGCAAATGCGTTGAAACCATTTTCATTAAATTCGTATATACTAATTTATATACTTATGGATGACGATACCGCTTTCGCGAAAGCATACTCAAAACAAAAAAAACTAACTGTAGGGTTTTATAACTTAGAGAATCTTTTTGATACCGAAGACGATCCCACTATCCTTGATGATGATTTTACTCCTAAAGGATACAAAAACTGGGATAAAAAAAAGTACAAAAACAAGCTACGTAAATTAGGAAAGGTCATCGCCCAGATAGGCAAAAAAGAGACCAAGGCTCCTCCAGCTCTCTTAGGTGTTGCAGAAGTAGAAAACATAGACGTCTTAGTGGACTTAATAGATACCAAAGCGTTAAAAAAGTACCCATATGATGTGGTACATTATGATTCTCCTGATGAGAGGGGGATTGACGTAGGCTTGCTATACCGTACAGATTGTTTTGAAGTACTATCCCATGAGACAATTACAGTCTATCTAGAAACACCCTCTGGTGAGCGAGATTATACACGCGATATTTTATATGTAATCGGAAACTTACAGGGAATAAAAGTTCATGTTTTAGTAAATCACTGGCCTTCTCGTAGGCGTGGAGAAAATGAAACGGAACACAAACGCATAGAAGCTGCTTTAAAAAACAGGGCTATTATTGAAAAAATAAAAGCAGAAGATGAAGATGCTCGTATTATTGTCATGGGAGATTTTAATGATGGGCCACATAATGAAAGTGTTAAAAACAATTTAGTTCAAAAAGATCTTTATAATCCAATGGTCTTTTTAAATACCAGATATGAGGGAAGCCTTAATCATAGTTTTGAATGGTACCTCTTTGATCAAATTATCTTGTCTACAAATTTTATGCGTATGCATGAAAACACGCTTAGATATAGTAAATCTGATATCTATAATGAACATTACTTAACTGAATTTAAAGGGCGTTTTAAAGGCAACCCTTTTCGCACCTATGCAGGTAAAAAATATTTAGGTGGCTATAGTGATCATTTTCCTGTGTATTGTGTTTTTAAGAATCGATTATAAACTAAAAAACCTGTAGAAATTTTCTACAGGCTTTTATTAATGTCACTCTATTTTATTATTGCTTAATAAATCTTTTGGTTACAGCAAGACCTTCTTTAGAAACAAACCTTACAAAGTACATTCCTGAAGATAATTTTGAAACGTCTATAGAGAGTTCATCTGTTTTAGGATTTATAACCTTAACTAATGTCCCAGTAGATGAGAAAATCATAACTTCATCATAGTCACTATCTAAAATGTCAATGGTTAGACGAGATTGTGTAGGGTTAGGATATATTTTGATATTATCCTTAGAAGCTTCCGTAAATGAACGTAATGCTACAACTGTAGGCGCTTCTTCTGGAGATGAAACTCGTGCAGAACTTACATTATCTCCAGAAACAATAACTTGATCTATCCAAATTTGATCATTATTGGCACTCGCATCACAACGGATCCGAAATCTATTTGAAGTATTAAAGTTAAAGTTACTACTATCCAATGTAATTGTGTCTGTAAAGAAAGAACCATTAGAAAAATCTGTTCCGCTTATATATTGACCAATTACTTGATATGAAGATCCATTAAAAAATTCTACAAAATAATCTTCCCCATTTTCCATACTATTAGCAAATGAATGAAACTCTATAGTAATCTGGTTATTTCCAGACAGATCTAAAACTGGAGACACCATATTTGAAGAATTAGAATTGTCCCTTAAACGTATTGAAAAAGATCCTTCAAATGAGTTTGATGTAGATTGTCTAGCACAATCATTACCACCATCTATCCAACCTTCAAATCCAGTTTCAAAAAAGTATCCAGCAATTACACCAGGTGTTCCTCCTCCATTTTCTAAAGTTGTAAATGATGTATTTGCGCTTCCTGATGTGTTTCCAGCTGCATCTTCAGCATTTACAGAAGCACTATATAATGTTAATTCGGAAAGTCCAGTCACATCAAAAGTGGTTGTAGCAGAAGTTCCAACCAAAGCTCCATCTATAAAAACATTATACTGAGTCACTCCTACATTATCTGTCGAAGCATCCCAACTTAAAGTCGCACTATTCGAAGTAATATTAGAAGCTACAATATTTATTGGGTCTGTAGGTGCTTCGGTATCTGGAGGTCCTGTTTGCAATTGAAAAGTCCCTACAACGCCTCTTCTTCCATTATTCATATACTCATTGATAAACCAGAATGTTGAACCGTTTGATGGGTCAACATCCATTTTACTATAATCTCCATAACGAGTTCCAGGTATTTTTGCATCACCGTTTGCAATTAGTCCTTCCATCGCTGTCATGGTTCCCAATGGATCTGTACTTAATCTTCCTGTAAAATAAGAACTCACAAATACAGTTGATGAAGTAGAAGGTCCAGACATTGAAGTATATCCCATACCAATATTTCCTTGAGCGTCCATCGCCATACTTGCATTCCACGCATGTCTTCCATCTGGAGCAGTATATGTTCCTTCCTGATACATAGACCAAGGTTGATTATCTCCATTCTGACGGAATTCATACCAGCGTACAGCCGCTTGTTCTCCAGAAGTTGCATCTGCGTCTACCACAAAATTAAAAACTGCAGAATTATGAGTAGCAAATTTTCTAAACTGTGCCTGATTCATAATAGTTGCTTGCAAAGCATCTATATTAATACGTCTACCATTTCCAGGTTGTAATAAATTTGAAAAACTCCCATTATCGAAAACACTAATGAAAGGTGTTGTATTAAATTCTGTAGGATTTGAAACTGTTGAATTTGAAGGATTGGTCCAGTTTACATCCGCAGTCCATATCTTAATATGATCTACAGATACACCATTCCATGCATTGTCTTGCAGATAAACAATTGTTGCTCCTCCTGGAGCTGGTAAATTGCTATCCGTCACGTTTAAAGCTTGTGGACTAAAGAATCCATTAGTAACTATTCCAGGAAGGTTAAACCCTAAAATTTGAGCATTTGGATCTCCTATTAACATAGCATTTCTCTCTAATGCCCATAGCCTATTTGCCCCTCCTGTGTTTTCGGTAATATAGTAACCGTCACTCCATACAGATAACTTCTGATAATCTTGTATTCCCGCAATAGTATATACAAACCATCCAGAAGTAAGAGGGTTAGGCCCATCGGAGATTGCTACTTGCGCTCCAGATCCTAAAAAAGAAAGTACCCATCTATCTGCAGCGTTATCATAAGAAGCCGTAAGATCACAACATCCGCCAGAAGGAAAAATTGCTGGATTAGGAGCTGTCTGACCTAGTAATTGATTTCCCGATTTATCATAAATAGCAAAACCTGTATTAAATACAACCATAACATGATTAGGTCCAACTGCTAGAGAAGGGTCAGTAGGTTGAGAACCTGATGCGTACGCATCAAAAACAAGACTGGCAGATGCCATTCGAACACTCTGTTCCATTTCATGTCTATTCCTTACAAAGTAATCATTCTCAGTTTGAGGATCTTTCCCTGTTACTATTTGAGGAGCTAATGATCTTTTGTCTTTTGCTTCTTTTGTTGAATTTTCAGATGCGACAAGATCATTAGGTCTTGATGCCATTGAAGTCACATATTCTACAGAAGAAATTTTTCCTTTATAAAAAGGTTTGGTTTTGTTGTTATTTTGAGAAAACCCCGTAAATGAGATTGAAACAAAAAAAAGAAATAATAATTTGATTTTCATATGATTTGAGTTTAAATTGTTAGTAATGTGTAATATACAAACAATAATATTATAAATGATCACGTACCTTTAGGACAAGTATTATCATTATCTTTTAACTATCAAAAAAATCAATTAACCCTACTATATGTTTTCATGTATCCATAAGATGCAACTGGTCTAACAATATTGTTCATATTGATTTATTTTAACATTACGCGTATTAAAAAAACTAATATCCATTAAACAGATTCTACTCTTTTTAAATTAATTAATGTTAACGCTTGTTAGTTATCGATGATTTTGAGCATTATATCTAAAAAAAAAGTTAATTTTTTGTAGGCATCATTTTTTGTTACACCTTAGTAATCGCTATTATTATATAGAACACTGTCTATAGAATTTACATTCTGACACTCAAAAACTAACTAACCACCAAAAACTAGTTCTTTTTTGATTATTTAGTCCAGTCTAAAGATTACTATATAATAATGGGATTATTCTATATATCATAGTTATTGATATCATAGTCAAACCAGATTAAGACAGCAAAAAATAATCAAATGAAAAAACTAGTCGTACTCGTTTTTTGGGTATTCTCCACATCCGTATTTTCACAAATTACTATAGATGATACATTAACGACTCAAGAACTTGTAGAAGATATCTTGATTAATTCTTCATGTGCAGAAGTTTCAAACTTCTCTTCTTCAACAGGAACAGATTTTGGAGACGTTAATGGAATCGCTGCTTTTGATGCAAACGGAAGTGATTTTCCTTTTGAAGCAGGAATTGTTCTTATTTCAGGAGATGTTACTGATGTACCTGGACCCAATACAAATATACAAGGTGCTGGAGGCTGGCCGGGAGATGCAGACCTGGAAGCAAATACTACTGCTGTTAATACAAATAACGCTTCGTCTATTCAGTTTGACTTCACCCCTTTTATTGAACAGATAAGTTTTAATTTTATCATGGCTTCTGAAGAGTATGACCAAAATTTTGAATGTACTTTCTCAGATGCATTTGCATTTATCTTGACAGATCAAACTACGGGAACGGTTCAAAATTTAGCCGTTCTTCCAGGGACAACTATTCCTATTGAAGTTACAAATATACGTCCAGAAGTACCTGGACAATGTGCTGCTGTTAATGAAGAGTTTTTTGATCGATATAATTTCTTACCATTTAATGATGAGAATACCTCTGCAACAAACTTCAATGGACAGACAGTTCCTCTTAGTGCTATGGCAGATGTTGTTGTAGGAAATTTATATACAATAAAACTTGTCGTTGCAGATCAGGGAGATAGTAATTTTGATATAGGCGTATTTCTAGAAGCTGGTAGTTTTAATATAGGCGCTACCAACTTAGGAGATGATATTTTAGTCTCTACAGGAAATGCTGGCTGTGAAGGAGATGTTATAACTCTAGATGCCGAAGATCCAGATGCTCTTACATATACGTGGTTCATGGATGGTGTAGAAATAGTAGGAGAAACGAGTTCAACACTAGATGTAACCGTTGCTGGCACATATAGTGTATCTGTTACTTTAAATGGGACAGATTGTACCATAGAAGATGAAATTATTGTAGAATTTATTACTGAAGATTCTGTAGATCTTGGAGATGATATAGAAGCATGTGAAGGAGACACTGTCCTTTTAGATACAGGAATTCCATCAGACTCTGCAACCTTTGCTTGGTTATTTAATAATATCCCTATTCCCGATGAATTTGGACCTACACTTGTAGCGCCAATTACAGGAAATTATGAAGTTCAAGTCACTTTTAATGCTGGTTGTGCTTTTAGTGATACTGCTATGGTGACCTTTTTAACCACACCAGATATCGAATTAGGAGATGCTATAGAAAGTTGTTTAGAAAACACAACAACATTAGATGCATCCCCATCAAATGCAGACCCCGCAACAGCCACCTATGAATGGTCACTTGGAGGGGTAGTTATTGCAGGAGAAACAGGTCCAACACTAGATATTGACGCTGCAGGAACATACCAAGTAGTCGTTACTATAGGTATGTGTACTGCGACAGACTCTGTTACAGTATCTCCTGTTGCAATTGACTCAGATTTAGGAGACGATTTTAATACCTGTTTCCAAGATGTAGCTATGCTAGATGCAACGCCTACTAATATAGATCCAACTCTTGCTACTTACGAATGGACATTGAACGGTGCTGTAATAGCTGGTGAGACACTACCTACGCTAACGATTGTAGATCCGGGAAGTTATGGAGTGACGATTACTTTTGGTATATGTACATTTACAGATACAATACTTGTACAACAAGCAAATCCTGATGGAAGTATCTGTGAAGATGGAGGAGCAGGTTGCGTTTTATTAGAAGCAGGGGAAGACATTATTATTGATTGTGATACAGAATGTGTTACTTTAGATGCTGCTCTAATTAGCTTACCTCTAACCGCTACATCATCATATATTGTAAATCAGATAGAGTGTCCTCTTCCTCCTGTTTCTGGTGGAGATGCAACAAATCTTACTACCGATGATGTATGGAGTGACGTGATCGATTTACCATTTACATTTAATTACTATCAAAATGATTATACAAGCCTCGTTGTAGGTGCCAATGGTCAAATTTCTTTTGACACATCTCTTGCAAATGGATTTAATGATTGGAATTCTGATGTGGGACAACTCATCCCTGTAGATGATCCAGGAACATTCCCATTAAATACAATTTATGGTGCATTTCATGATATAAATCCTGGAACTAATGGAGATCCAGATGCTATTAATTTCTTTGTATCTGGCGATGCGCCTTACCGTACTTTCGTTCTTAATTTTGATGCCGTACCTCAGTTTAGTTGTACAGATTTACTGACTACACAACAAATTATTCTATATGAATCATTAAACATTATTGAAGTTAACATTATTGACAAGCCTGTATGTGAGACTTGGAATGATGGTCTTGCTACACTAGGAATTATGGGTAATGATCTTACCGAATTTGCTGTAGCTCCAGGAAGAAATACAGATAACTGGGCAGCTTCTAACGAGAGTTGGAGATTCATTCCTAATGGAGATGTAGACTCTGACTCTGTATTTGAATGGTTAGATACAGATGGAAATGTACTTAGTAATGATCCTATGTTTGAGGTATGCCCTACAGAAGAAGAGACAACATATATAGCATCTCTTACTTTTGAATTGCCAGATGGAACTACAAACACAATAACAGATGACATTCTTGTCACAAGACAGAATCCAGATGGAGGTCCGTGTACTATAGAAATCTGCGAAATTTTAGACGCTGGAGAAGATGTCGCTTTAGATTGTGAAACTCCATGTACAACTTTAGAAGCTTCGGTTATTACGATTCCGTTTACGACAACATCTTCTTATGTTGTTAATGATATAGATTGTCCTTTACCTCCTATAGATGGAGGAGATCCTACTAATTTAACTACAGATGATGTATGGAGTGATGTGATCGATTTACCATTTACATTTAATTACTATCAAAATGATTATACAAGCCTCGTTGTAGGTGCCAATGGTCAAATTTCTTTCGACACATCCCTTGCAAATGGATTTAATGATTGGAACTCGGATGTAGGGCAACTCATCCCTGTAGATGATCCTGGAACATTCCCATTAAATACAATTTACGGTGCATTCCATGATATAAATCCAGGGACTAATGGGGATCCAGACGCTATTAATTTCTTTATATCCGGAACAGCTCCTTATCGAGTTTTTGTTCTTAGCTTTAATGAAGTTCCTCAATTTAGCTGTACAGATTTACTCACCACACAGCAAATTCTATTATATGAATCTTTAAATATTATTGAAGTTAATATTATTGATAAGCCTGTATGTGAGACTTGGAATGATGGTCTTGCAACGTTAGGAATTATGGGTAATGATCTTACCGAATTTGCAGTAGCCCCAGGAAGAAATACAGATAACTGGGCAGCTATGAACGAAAGCTGGAGATTCATTCCAAATGGAGATGCTGGAGGAGGAGAAGATGTATTTGCTTGGTTAGATGCAGATGGAAATGTACTTAGTAATGATTTGAGTTTTGAAGTATGTCCTACAGAGCCCGTTACTGTATATACCGCATCTCTTACAATTACACTCCCAGATGGAACAGTAAGTACTGTGACCGATGATGTTACAGTGACGATAGATATTCCGTTTACACTAGATATAGGAGAAGATCAACAATTCTGTGATGTAGACTCTTTTGAAATTACTGCCACATTAGAAGGAGAAGACATAGATGGTGCTACTTACTTATGGAGTACTGGAGAAACTACGCAATCTATCACAGTTACAGATTCAGACACATACACTGTAGAAGTAACGATAGATACATGTGTACAAATGCAAAGTATCACATTAGATTTTGGTACAACTCCCGATTTTGATCTTGGTAGTGATATAGAGACATGCTTTGACAATGTCGTTACATTAGATGGAACTCCTTCTAATGTAGATGCTACTATGGCAACATATGTATGGTTCCTAGACGGCACAGAAATCACTGGAGCTATAGATCCTACATTAACCATTACTGAAAATGGAACTTATGAACTGCAAGTGACTTTAGGTAATTGTACAGGAACAGATACGATCACTGTTAACCCAAGAAGTGATTTAGAAGTCTCATTAGGTGACGATTTTGAAACATGTTTTGAGCAAATAGAAACCCTTACAGCCACTACTGATGAAGTAGGAGTTACCTATCAATGGTTCTTTAATGGTGAAGAAATAATAGGAGAAGTAAATCAGACCCTAGATGTTTTTGAAAATGGTACGTATGAAGTTGTTATTACTCTAGGAGAGTGTACAGGAACAGATGCTATTATAATAAGTCCAAGAGCAGATTTACTAGTCTCAATTATTGAAGGAGATTTTAGAACTTGCCCTAATGAAGAACAAACATTAACCGCAAGTACCGAAGAAGCTGGAGTTACCTATCAATGGTTCTTAAATGGCGATGCAATTGCTGGAGAAACAAATGCAACACTCGTCTTTACCCTCACAGAAACAACAGTAGGAACTCAAGAGTATAGTGTTACTATTACCCAAGGGCAATGTACTGGCAGCAGTGTTGTTGGAATTACTTTATACGATGTAGGAAACTGTACAATCTCTCAAGGGATCTCTCCAGATGGTTCTCCTGGATTTAATGACTCACTAGATTTAGAGTTCTTATCAGACAGAACAGGAATTGAAAAACTACAGATTTTTAACAGAAGTGGTAGACTTGTATTTGAGCGTGAAAACTATGTAAATGAATGGCAAGGTCAAACAGATGATGGAAATGAACTTCCTACTGGAACCTATTTTTATGTTATTGATTTTACTGCAGAAGATCCTGCATTTGGAAGACAAGCTACAGGATGGATATATATAAATAGAGCCGAATAAAAGATAGATTTAATACACAAAATAATAGGTAGTATGAAATGTCAAATATTTAAAAACCTTATCACCTATTAACGCATTCATATGCAATAAATAACTTTTTGATAATGAAAAAACTAATTTTATTAATCTTCATTACGAGTGTCCTAAGTGTTGATTTTGCATCTGCACAACAAGACCCTCAGTATACACAGTATATGTATAATATGAATGTGGTTAATCCGGCATATGCAGGTTTAAAGGAGGGACTAGCCTTAAATTTACTATATAGAAATCAATGGTCTTCCCTTGATGGAGCACCAGAAACCTATACATTTAATGCGCATTCCCCTATAGGAGAAAAAACAGGGTTAGGAATATCACTTATACGTGATGAATTAGGTCCTGTTCAGGAAACCAATGCTTATGTAGATTTTTCTTATACCCTACAGGTGAGTACTAATTTCCAACTTGCATTAGGATTAAAAGCAGGGGCCACTTTCCATGACGTTGGACTTATTGGACTAGATTTACAAGATCCTGGAGATCCGTTCTTCTCACAAAATGTAAATAACACAACCCCTAACATAGGTGCTGGTGCATTCTTATATAGTGATAATTTTTATCTAGGAGTATCCGTACCTAATATATTAAACTCAACGCATCTCGATGAAAATGGCCTAAGCTTTGGATCAGAAACAAGTCATTACTTTGCTACTGTAGGTTATGTATACCAAGCAACAGATAATATCAAACTTAAACCATCTGCCCTAGTAAAATCAGCATTTGATGCTCCGCTTTCATTTGATGTAAACTTAAATGCATTATTCCTAGAAAAATTTGAACTAGGTGTTTCCTATAGACTTGACGACTCTTTTAGTGGTCTTGTAGGATTCCAAGTGACACCAGATTTAAGAATAGGATATGCATATGATGCTGTTGTATCAGATATTAATGAGGTAGCACCATCATCACATGAGATCATCCTTACGTATAATATTATCTTTAACAAGCGTGTGCTTCGCTCACCTAGATACTTCTAAAATAAAATATGTTACACATGAAGAAGTTTTACATATATATATTGCTAGCCGTACTAAGTATATCTTATACGTATGGACAAAATAAAGACACAAAAAAAGCCGATCAACTCTTTAGTAGATTGGAATATAAAGAAGCGATAGATGCATACACAGGCCTTATTGAAAAGGGTAAAGCAGACACCTATGTCTATGAACAACTTGCTAAAAGTTATGCCATTTTAAATGATTCAAAAAAAGCAGCTTCCTTTTTTAAACGAGCAGTCAAAAATAAAAAAGATGTTTCTCCGAGTACTATGCTTACGTATGCTGAAACACTAAAAGCAAATGGTGATGAAAAAGGATATACTACTTGGATGAAAAAATTTGCAAAAGTCGCTCCTAATGATTCCAGAGCTATCGCCTTTTTAGAAACACCAAATTATTTGGAAAATCTAAAAAACAGAGAACCTCTATATACAGTAACCAATGCTGGAAGTTTAAACTCAAAGTATGCAGATTTTGGAGGATATGTAAAAGATAATACCCTTTATTTTTCATCTTCTCGTAATATGTCTAGAAAGAATCACAAACTTAATGGAGAACCTTTTTTAGATATATATACAGCTACTACTGATGGATCTTCCATGGGAAAACCAGAAATACTAGAAGGAGATGTAAATACTCGATTTCATGAAAGTACAATTGCAATTTCGCCAGACGGAATGAAAATGTATTTTGATCGTAATGATTATTTTGAAGGAGATTATGACAAAAGTGAAGAAGGAATTAATCAAATTAATTTATATACTGCCGAAAAAGTTGCTGGACGATGGGAAAATATCACTTCTGCTCCTTTTAATGATGATAATTTCTCTACAGGACATCCCGCATTGAGTCCCGATGGGAAAACACTTTACTTTACTAGCGATAAACCAGGAGGAAAAGGGCAATCAGATTTATACATGGTTGCTATCAATGACAATGGGACTTTCGGTGAGCCACAGCGCCTAGATGATACAATAAATACTACAGGATCTGAAGTTTTTCCATTCGTAGATGCAAATGGGACTCTATACTTCTCTAGTAATGGTCATTTAGGATTAGGTGGGTTGGATGTTTTTTCCGCTTCCGCGAAAGCGAACTCATTCCAATCTCCATCAAACATGGGACCTGGAGTAAATAGTACAAGTGATGACTTTGCAATTAGTATTGATCCTGTTAAAGAAACTGGATATGTCTCTTCCAATAGAGATGGTGGAAAAGGAAGTGATGATATCTATATCTTAGGTCAAGTACCTCCATGTGATGTGGATGTAGCTATTAATGTAGAAGACGAATCTGGAAACGGAATAAGTAAAGCCTTAGTAACCATTCAAAATGATTCTGAAAACACATCCGATTCAGATACAGCAACAACTACAGGAAAATATTTATTCAGTTCAAAATGTAATCGAGAGTATACAGTAACAATATCTGCCGATGGATTTAAGTCCAAAACAAGAAAACTTTCTGTAGGTAAAGCTAGTAGTAATAATATAGTTACTCTAGAAGAAATCAAACAACCAGAAATTACACCTACAGAAGTAGTACTTAACCCTATCTACTTTGATTTTGACAAATGGAATATAAGACCTTCTGCAGCAGCTGAGTTAGATCGTCTTATACTCGCCATGAATACGTATCCAGATCTTGTAATCGCTGCAGAAAGTCATACAGATGCTCGTGGATCAGATTCGTATAATATGACGCTCTCTGAAAAAAGAGCAAAATCTATGAGAGATTATATCATAAGTAAAGGAATAGATGCAAGTCGTATTTCTGGTGTTGGAAAAGGAGAAACAGACCTAGCCGTAAATTGTGCTTCTAACTGTAGTGAAGATGATCACCAATTAAATAGACGTTGTGTCTTTAAAATTGTAAAATAAAAGCTAACAAATCATACTCTTAATCACTCTTAAAAAAGGTTCTATTTATTTAGAGCCTTTTTTTATGAGTAAAAAAGTACACTATTATCCCTTTTCATAAATAGTATTACCCTTTTTAAATTAATCCTATACTAAAATACTATAGGCTCCTCTTACTATAGGTATTTATGTATTTAATAAACACACAATTACATATAAAATATAAAGTTTCGGTATGCCTTTATATTATAATTTACTATCCATAAAAATACCCGATACTTTAAAAGTATCGGGTATTCAATCTATAATAGAATAATTTTTCTATCTAATTATTGTGCATTGATCTGTATTTCGTCAAGCTCATACGTCCCGTCAAAGTTTCCATCTCCACTTCCTACATACTTAAATCCTATATATCCAGATCCCTCAATACATGAAAGATCTACAATTCCTGAATCTACCCAATTTCCGAAGAATTCATCATCAGAAACGATAATACCAGATGATAACGTATCCCAAGTTGCACTTGGAATATTTTCTGGAACACCATCCCAATCACTTGAAAATAAAAGTTCTAATGTACTCCCATCAGAAAAACTATTAGAAGTCATAAATTGAAGCGTCTCTTCTTCCTGTGCATCAAAGTTTACTTCTGGGGTTACTAACCATGCAACGGTAGATGCATCTCCAGACATAAATGGACTCACTCTAGCAGAAATACCTAAAGAAACATTATCTCCACTACCTGTGAATGCTTCCCAAGTACGTGTTCCATCTTCTTGGAAATTTGTCCACCCATTTCCAGAAATAATTTGCCCCACTGTTTGTGTTTCAAAAAAGTCTTCAAAAAGTACAGTCGCTCCTGCACTACTTGCTACACCGCAATCTACAGATCCGGCTGGAGGTGTCTCCTCTCCTAAACCATTGATAGCAAAATTATCAAGTTCATAGGTTCCATCAAAATCGGCATCACCACTTCCCATATATCTAAATGCTATATGCGCTGTTCCAGTAAGGCAAGATAAGTCTATATTACCAGAAGGTACCCAATCCTCAAAAAACGTATCATCAGATACGATAACAGCCTCTAAAATAGGTCTCCACGTTGCATCATCAATATTATCGGTATTTCCATCCCAATCATCAGAAAAAAGTAAGGCAAGTTCACTACCATCAGAAAAACTATTAGACGTTTCAAAATTCATAGTTTCCATCTCTTGAGCATCAAAATCAATTTCTGGTGTAATTAACCATGCTATTGTACTCTCATCTCCAGACATAAATGACCCTATACGAGCAGCAGTACCAAAACCACCACCTGCACTAAAAGGTTCCCATGACTCTGTCCCTTCTTGTGTAAAATTAGTCCATTCACTACTTAATGATCCATTATCAAGTGAGTCTACAAATACATCACCATCACCTACTTCTTCTGCTAGCCCACATAAATCACAACGCTCTTCTGTTGGAAAATCCATTCCACTAGGATCATTAACTGTTATGTTAAAAACTTCCCCAAAGAAATCTCTAGTAAGTATCCCATTGATACTACCTCTTCCTACCGGAAGCAATAATCCTTTAAAATCTGCAAAAGTACTTGTGCTAAATATAGTACGGCCTCCTGTAGAACAGTCTTCTAATACACGTTCACCATCAAACTCATCTTCTGGCTCTGCAGCATATGATTTACGTTGTACAATAACTTCACTCGCATTAAACTGTACATCTGCAAGAGATATAAAAAGGTTTGTTCTATCAACTGAAAAATCACTAAACGATATTGACAAAGGTACAATTGTTGCCACCTCACTACTTCTTGCAATTACCTGATCCTGTAAAGAAGCTGGTATTTTTTCGGCTAAGTCACCATCTCTAATTCCTAATGTAAGGACTCCATTGGAAAAGCCTGCCGAAAGTCCGTTTAGTCGTACAAATATTTTTCTACCAAATTCGTAACTAGTAAACAATGGGTTAACATCTATAAGTACACGTATTCCAGTAGTTGGATTCTCAGGAGCATCTTGAATAATTATTTCTTCAAAAAAGTTTCCTGCTTCATCACTAGAAATTACATATCCTTCAATAAAAGTATCCGTATCCTCAAAAGTAACAGTCGCATCTCCATTAGCATTAGCTTGTGCAACTTGCCCAGCAACACTACTTATAGGGATTAACTGTCCTTCTATCTGCAAAACTTCATTATCCAAATCTGGGATAGAAAAATCGTCATCTTGCACACAGCTTACGATTACCATCATGGCAAAAAGTGCTGTAAATAATTGTGTTAATTTATTTGTTTTCATAATCATTTATTCTAAAATTCATATCAATTTAAAAGCGAACGTAAAAATTTACGTAATAAGTTGTTCCATTTCCAAAGAAAAATCGAGGTCCAAAAACAGGGCCATTTTCTCTGGCTTTATCTTCACGTACGTTTCTAAAAGTTGCATTACGTGATTGTTCAAATCCTCCAGTAACATATTGTTCATCAAGAACATTATTTATAGTCGCAAAAAAGCCAACAAAATAATCTTTTATTTTCCAAGATTTTCCACCTACTATATTGACTAAGAAATAGTCATCAAATTGTTGTTGCCTTAATAAATCTCTTGCAACACCTTCATCATAATCATTAAAAGGTAATCCATCTGCATCGGTAGCAAAATTTGCAGATCGTGCAAGATTACTTACATCTATATATGCATTTGAAAAATAGTTTGTTGTAGCACCTATCCACCAAAAATCAGGATCACGGTATTCAAACCCTAACTGAAACGCGCGTTCAGGTCCGCCGGCAACATGTAAATCTTCCAATTGTGTTGTCCCATCACCAAAAGTAAGTGCCCCTTCAAAATCATCACTTCTCAAGTATAGATTAGGGTTATTAGTAAATGTATATTGTCCAATACTAGCAGCTGCCTTAAGTTTTAATGTAGGTAGTACCTGTGCTTCTATTCCTATTTCTGCTCCGATATTACGACGTTCTATATTATTTACCACTTCTTGTACAAAAGCATCACCTTCACCAGCACCCAATCCTCCTAGATCTTCGGTAAAGTAAAACCCTATATCTGTACCATCGCTAAAACCAGTATAATATCCTGTAAGTCTAGCCTTTACTAATGGGGATCTAAAAATATAACTTGCATCTATAGATCGAATCTTTTCACTCTCTAAACCAGCAACTACTTCATTATTTTGACGTGCATTTACAAAAGAATTTCGTATTGTAGGAGCATTAGAATAGAATCCTCCGTTTACATCTATAAGATGACGACCCGTAACTTTATATGTAAGTCCAGCTTTGAAACCACCATTTGTGAATTCTAGTTTTTCACTGTTTCCAAAAGAGCCTACCTGGCCTTCAATATTTTGGAAGTTCCCGTTTTCATATAATCCGTTACGTTGATAATTGGTCTGAGAAATCGTTCCTCCTAAATAAAAATCGACCTTATTATATTTGAATTGAGCTTGTGCAAAACCAGAAACCACATCGGCATCTATCTCATAATTGTATTTATAACGATCTCCTACGCCTACAATACGGTTAGGGTTTCGGACATCACTCTGCGCTTTTGTAGTCGCAATATCCCCAGAAGCATCTCCAGACTCGGCTTCAGTAAATGTGTCTATATCTAAATATCCTGTACTACCTAATAAATCTTCTACCTCAGCATAATTCTCGCTCTTTAAACCACGATAACTTACATTAGCATTAAGCGTTATGTTTTCTGTAAGGATCGTATTTAATATAATGTTTGCACTTAATTGAGAATCTTCTATTACGTCATTTTGAACTACATATACTGCATTTCTACCTTGCGATCTTAAAATAGCATTTCCTTCATATAAGTTATTCCAATCAAATTGCCCGTCATTGATAAAGTCTTGTTGTGCCAAGAAAGCATTTTGAAAATCTGAAAGACTAGGCGTTTCATCTTGTAAAAAGAAACTAGGTAGTAATTGATAATAATCTGGAGAAGGATTACGAGCACCTCCCGAGAAAAACTGCTGCCCATCAATCTCTACTAGTGTAGCTCCATTATTATCTATTCGGCTATTTTTTATTGTTCCCGTTTGGTATCCAATATTGGTATTAATAGATGTTTTATCAGAAACATTCCAGTAATGGCTTAATAATGTAACGGGTTCTTCTATTTCCCTAGTACGTGTATTTCGTATTTCCCCATCTTGATATCCCCAGAAAGGGTTATACTGGCGCCCTTTTAAGTCAAATATCTCTTGAGTTAACGCAGTACTTCTACCTCTTCTATTTGGAGTGAAGAAAGAAGTAAGGTTAATACTATGCTTATCATTAATCTTTTTTTCTATAGCTACAAAAAAGGAATTTGCGTCATACAATGTTCCATCTATAAAACCTTCGTTTCCAAAACGTCTCGATGCCATTACACTAAAAGCCCAACCGTTTGAAAGAAGCCCCGTGCTATAATTGGCCATGATACGTCCTTCATAAGAACGATTTGCTCCAGCGTAAGAAACACCTGCCCCCTTACGGTATTGAGAGGCTCTCATTATAATATTTGTTACTCCTGCAAGTCCCCCAAAAGAGTATTCATTAGCAGTAAGCCCTTGTGTAAATTCTCGATTACGCTGAGCATCATTAAGACCTCCCCAGTTACCCCATTGTGGGCGTCCATTGAATTGTTTGTTCATTTCAACACCATTGATAAGAACTTTTCCATTTGCATTATCAAGGCCTCTTGGTCTAAAAAAAGTAGCACTCCAGTCAAATGCTGCTGCACTTAAAAATACATCTCGCCCAGCAGAAAGTAAACCAGAAACATTAAAACTACCCAAATCACCATCGTCCCCATTAAGTTCATTATCAGATAGTGAAATCAACCCTACCTGCTCTTGCTCTGCTGCCAGATCTACTTCAAGAGTGATCTCTGCAAGATCAAGTAAATTACCTTCCTGTATTATTATAGGAAGACGTCTCGATACAAAACCTACTTTTACGATCGATAGTATCTGATCTCCAAAAGGTAAGTTTTGACTCAATGAAAATGCGCCCGTCGCATCTGTCTCTGTAGTAATACCTGCACCTTCAACAGTAATTGCAACACCTTGCAATGGTTCTGTAGTAAGAGCATCTATAACTACCCCTTTTACCGAAGATTGTGCAATTACTGGAACAGCTACAAAAACGAATAAAAGTCTTAAAATAAGTTGCTTCATAAAATAAATTAGATTAGTGTAACAGTTACTTATTATAAAACTGTTAACATTTGCCGCGCAAAAATACTCATTTTAAAGGTATTCAGTACCTTTGGCACGAGATATGTTTATCTCTTTACATAAAATTAATACAACCTGCTAAATGAATTTAAAAAAGCACTTGATTATTGTTGTTTTATTAAGTTTTGCTTTTGCAAAAGCACAAAATGATAAAACCTTCAAACCTCAAACAATAGCCTTCTATAACGTTGAGAATCTTTTTGATACAGAAAATGACCCTATCACTTTTGATGATGACAGAACGCCTACAGGAAAAGACAATTGGACTGAAGAAATTTATGCAGATAAAGTTCATAAAATGGCAGGTGTCATTGCCGAAATTGGTTTTGATATAACCAAAAATGCCCCTGCACTTATTGGCTTAGCAGAAATAGAAAATAGAAAAACTGTTGAAGCACTTGCAAACGACCCTCAATTGCTCTCTAAAGATTATGGAATAGCTCATTTTGACTCCCCAGATAGAAGGGGTATTGATGTAGCACTCATGTATCAGAAAGCCCTTTTTAAACCTATAAATATCAGTAAGCATGAGCTTATAATATATGATAATGAAGATTCTCAAAAACGTAGATTTACCCGTGATCAATTACTTGTATCTGGATTACTAGACGGAGATATGATTCATGTTATTGTTAATCACTGGCCTTCCCGCTCTGGAGGGGAAGCCCGAAGCCGAAAAAAACGTATAGCTGCCGCAAAACTTAACATGAAAATTATTGATAGCCTACAAAGCAATGACCCTTATGCAAAAATTATTACCATGGGAGATCTTAATGATGATCCTACAAGCCCTAGTGTAAAAAAAATAATGTATGCAAAAGGAGATAAAGAAAAAGTAAAAGATCAGGAGCTATATAATCCTATGGAACCTATGTTTAAAAAGGGAATTGGCACCTTAGCATATCGTGATGGATGGAATCTTTTTGATCAAATCATAATCACCGAACCTCTTCTACGTAAAGATTACAGCTCATATCGATTCTTTAAAGCTCGTATCCATAATAAAAATTATTTAAGCAATCCCAAAGGGCGCTATAAAGGGTACCCATACCGTAGTTTTGCAAACGGAGGCTATACAGGCGGATATAGTGATCACTTCCCAGTATATATTGTATTGATTAAAGAAGTTTCAAAGTAAGTTTCGCTTTCGCGAAAGCATACTATTTACTAAAACAAAAAGCGGCGTATTATAAAATATGCCGCTTTTTATATAAATTATAGTATTACTGTAAAGGCATTAAAACCATTGATTCCATGGAATGATTGCCAATACAGCTATAAGTGCCAATGTATAGAAAATAGCTAGCATTTTAAACTTAGGAGTAGATACTAATTTCTTCTTGTGTTTAGAATATCCTATAGTAATCAATACTACAGCAATGAGCATCAAAAATGGATGTTCTACAGCAAGTTTACGCGCTGGACTTGATAATCCTCCCATCCCATTTGCCTGTATTGCTTGTAATCCATTGGGTGATATAAACCATAAAACAAGTCCTATCAAAAGCTGCAAATGCGAAACAATAAGCGTAAACAATGCAAGACGCATATCTTTTGCACCGTATTCCTTACCACCAAAAAACTTTATAAGTGCATTAAACGTTGCCAGTACTAATATGATAACAACTAGGTAGGCCCAAATAGAGTGTACAAATTGAATTGTAGAATACATAAAATATGATTTGAAAATTCTATATCAAATATAGCCTATTTTATGACAAAAACCCGATACTACTAGTAGTATCGGGTTTGTATTACATTAGCACAAACTAATGTATAACTATTAATGTAGGTTAGTTAAAGATGTAACGTAACCCTACTTGTGCTTGCCATCTTGAAGACTGAAGTCCAAAATCATCTACCTCTTCTACATTAAGTCCTATTGGATTACCATTTGCATCGTATGTAAGCACACTATCTACAAAACTAAATACTGGAGTACTGTCTGATGTAGATACTGTCTGTAATGGTTGAACTTCACTACGAACAAAGTTACGTACTCCCCAATCTTCATTAAGAAGGTTTGTGAAGTTAAAGATATCAATAGAAAATTGTAGTGTATGTTTCTTCCCTCCTACATTCATGTAAAAATCTTGTAAGAATTTTAAATCTACTACATGATTCCAAGGTCCTCTTGATGCATTACGCTCTGCATAATCTCCTCTACGATCTCTTAAATAATCATCGTTTTCAATAAAGAAATTAAGTAATTGCCATTGTCTAGCTTGCTCAGCTGCATCTCCACTAAAATTAATTTCGCTAGAGTTTCTAGGAACATAAATTAAAGCATTATCTCTAGAATCATCATTTAAAAGGTCACGTCCTTCTCTATATGTAAAACTGTATGGAGTAGATTGCGCACCTTCATAAAAAAGAGAAAGTGTTGTCTTTCCTCCATACTCTCCTCCGTACTCAATACCATAAGATACATTCGCAGATATACGACTTCCTAAAGCAAAGTCAGAACGAGATGTAGGTATATTAGAGTTTTTACCATTTACAGTCTGGATATTTCTCCACTGCGAGCTGTTTTGAGACGAAGTTCCATCAAATACTTTATTTGATTCCCCGTAAGCATACGATATCTGTCCTTGGAATCCATTTTCATATGGTTTTCTAAGAGTAAGAGAAGCATTAGTAGCATTACCTTCACTTGTATTAGAAGCAAGAATGATACGACCATAGGTGTCATCTATTTCATCTCCTCTATCATAGAAAGGACGATTATCAGCACCTAAATAGTTCCCTACAGGGCCTCTTAAGTTTAAGTTCTCATAGAATATATCCTGAAGAACATCAGTATATGTAAAGTCTGCTGTAGCAACTAATCCCCATATAGGTAGTTTCTGATCAATAGCAATGTTATACTTTGCTACTTGAGGAAGTTTGAAATTTTTAGCAAAAAGATCGATATTTCCACCTAGACCTCCAGTTCCTGGAGCTGGATCTTCAAACTGGTTATTAACATCTGCAACAAAAGGCTGACCAAACTCAAAGTTAAATCCACCTGTAATACCATTGTTATTAAATGTTCCTCCTGGCCATACTAATGGTAATCTTGATGTAAATACACCTAATCCTCCACGTACTTGTGTCGTATTATTACTAAATACATCCCAGTTAAAACCTAAACGAGGAGCAATCATCGCTGGACCATTTAATCCTTGTCCTACACGAGCCCCTTGTAAATCTTTACCTTCTCTTTCTAATAAAGGAATGGTTCTATTATTAAAATCATCATTTACAGAACCATCTTCCCAATAAGGTAAATCTACACGAATACCCCCTGTTAACTTAAAGTTATCAGCTATCTGAACTTCGTCCTGTACATAGAACCCTGCCTGGAATGTAGTAAAATCTGCAGATCCTGCAGACTCATCTCCTACCACACCATTTCCTACCAATGAATACCCGTGTTGATATACATCTGCATCTTGACCTGTTAAGAATTGATTAAGTCCTGTAGATAATAAGTTTCCATCATCATCAAACTGATCTTCAAATGTATAATCTCCAAAGTTAAATGCGAAGAAAAGGTTTTTAACACTTGCAAATTCAAGGTTAGTACCTAAGGTTACTGTATGACGTCCAGCATAAATTTCAAAGTTATCGTTTATTGTAAAGATATCTTGCTCTAATAAATTTGCTGTAGAAAAAGGCTCAGCTCCAAAAGAAATAGTACCTGCTCCATCTTGAATATCTACTGTTGGAAATGGCGAACCTAATGGATCTCTATCATCATCAACTACAGTATATCCTATTTTTAAGTTATTTGCGTATTTAGTTCCAAATGTTGCATTCCACTCAAAAGCTGCAGAGTATGCATTTGTTTCAAAAAACTCTGATCCATTAAGGAATCCAATATTACGGTTACCAGAACTACGTGCTTCAAGGTTTTCTGCTTGAACAACTCCTAAACGTAAATAAAGTTTATGATTTTCACTTGCGTTTAAGTCAAAACGAAGATTAATCTTATCACTATCTAATGTACGTGTGTTTGCATCAAAGATTCCTGGATTATATCCATACTCAGACTGTAAGAAGTTAGAAAGTGTATTGATATCTTCTAGTGAAGAATTTCCTGTATAGTTAGAAAATGTAAATGGTTGCGGTGTTTCTTCTTCCTGACGCTCGTAGTTTACAAAGAAAAATAATTTGTCTTTGATAATCGGCCCTCCTAAACGAACACCATAAGTTACAGCAGAAAACTCATCAAGTTCTTCACGCTCGTCACCTTCATTTACAAGATCTACAGGTGTTTCACCTGCAAGGCTCTCATCTCTATAAAAACCATATACAGAACCTTCCCAGTTATTAGAACCAGAACGTGTTACTGCATTTATAGATCCTCCTGAAAACCCTGACTGACGTACATCAAAAGGAGCAAGGTTAATTTGAAAAGACTCAATAGCATCTACAGCAAAAGGGTTAACCCCTGTTTGTCCACCATTGGTACCTGATCCAGCAAGACCAAATACATCATTGTTTACAGCTCCATCTATATAGACAGCATTATAACGGTTATTCTGGCCTCCTAATGAGATGGAGAAGCCATCATTCCCTTCTGTAAGTTGTGCTTGAGGTGTTACACGTGCAAAATCTGCAATCCCCCTAGATACTGTAGGTAATGTATTAATATCACGCTGTGATATAGATGTCTCAGATCCTGTCTTATTACTATTAAAAATGCCATTATTCTGAGCAGTAATAACAATTTCATCTAGTGCATTTGCAGCTTCTGCCATTGTTGTACTCACTCGTTTAGACTCTCCAAGTGTAAGACTAAACCCTTCATTTTTAAAATCTTCAAAACCTACATAAGAGATCGTAAGATTGTAAGGGCCTCCTGATCTCATGTTAGAAATACGGTAAAAACCGTCAAAATCAGTGATCGCTCCATAGACCGAACCTGTAGGGACGTGAACTGCAACAACATTTGCTCCTGGAAGAGGGCTCTCTGTGTTGTCTAGTACACGACCGTTAATAGAACTGGTAGTTACCCCCTGGGCATATGACATAGCGGTCATAAAAAAGAGAGCAATTACGGATAAAATTGTAATTTTCTTCATAATGAATTGATTGAATTAAGCATCGCAAAATTAACCAATCCCTTTATTTGTTAAGTTTATCCTAATGTTAATTAATTAACATTATTGCGTTTTTTATAAACACAATAAGTTTTTCATTAATTATTTATACTAAATCTAGACAAAAAAGTAGTTTTTGTATGAATTTTCTAATTCTTTAACTTTTTTTATACAAAGTCAATAGCTGTTGTGTTGAGCCATCATGATGTGCATTTTCAAGATCATTAAAATCAGTAAGCACTTGTTTAGCCAGCTGTTTTCCAAGTTCTACACCCCATTGATCATAGCTATAAATATTCCAGATAACTCCTTGCACAAAAATTTTATGTTCATACATTGCAATTAAAGCTCCTAAAGAAGCAGGAGTAAGCTTATCAATAAGTATTGTAGTTGTAGGTTTATTACCCGAAAACACTTTAAATGGAGATAACTGTTCTATGTCTTTTTGTGAAACTCCATTTTTAGAAAGTTCTCTTACAACTTCATCTATTGTTTTACCGTTCATCAAAGCTTCTGTCTGAGCAAAAAAGTTTGCCATTAACTTATCATGATGATCTGTATTTCCATACAAACTTTTCTTAAAGCCTATAAAATCTGCAGGAATCAATTTTGTCCCTTGATGGATTAATTGAAAGAAGGCGTGTTGCGAGTTGGTACCTGGTTCTCCCCATATAATATTTCCTGTTTCATAATCAATAAGATTTCCATTACGGTCCACACTCTTACCATTACTCTCCATAATAGCTTGTTGTAAGTATGCGGGAAGTCTATGCAGGTATTGTGTGTAAGGTATTACAGCTTCACTTTCGGCACCAAAAAAGTTATTGTACCATACACTTAGTAATGCGGTAATTACTGGTATATTATTATCAAAAGGTGCTTGTTTAAAATGTACATCCATTTCATGTGCCCCTTTAAGTAATGCTTCAAAATGATCATAGCCTACAGCAAGAGCAATAGATAAACCTACAGAACTCCATAGAGAAAAACGTCCCCCTACCCAGTTCCACATAGGAAATACATTTTCTGAAGCAATTCCAAAATTTTGTATGGCTTCTAAGTTTGTAGAAACAGCTACAAAATGACTTCCTATGGCTTTTTCTCCTAGAGCATTTACAAACCACTCTCTTACTGTAGTTGCATTACTTAAGGTTTCTTGAGTAGTAAATGTTTTTGAAACAATAACAAACAATGTTGTTTCTGGATCAAGGTCTTTTATGATTTCCATCACATGATCTCCATCTACATTTGAAATAAAGTGCGTGTTAAGATGGTTTTTATAGTATTGTAAAGCTTCTACTACCATCACTGGTCCTAAATCAGAACCACCTATTCCTATATTTACAACATCTGTAATTTTTTTACCAGTAGCTCCTTTATGCTCCCCATTGATAATACGATCTGTAAATTGCTGTATAGAAGATTTTACTTGAGATACTTCTGCTTTCGCGAAAGCATTATCTCCATAATCTCTCAATGCTGTATGCATTACAGCACGCCCTTCTGTAGCATTTATAGCATCTCCACCAAAATAACTATCAATAGCTTCTGCAAGTCCTACTTCTTCTGCAAGTTGTAATAACAACGTCCTTGTTTCTTCAGAAATCCTGTTTTTACTATAATCTACAAGAAAATCTTGCCAATCTATCGTAAATGTTTTTGCGCGATTTTCATCTTCAAAAAGCGTTTTAAGATGTGTGCTTTTTATAGTTTCATAATGCAATTGAAGTTGTTGCCAAGCTTTTGTTTGGGTTGGGTTAACATTTTTCATTGGGTAAGATTGGGTATATTATAGTTTGATTTCTTGACTTTCTACAGACTCTAATAGAAGTGATTCATCATCACGTATCTCAGAAACAAAAGGAATAGCATCCAATTGCTCTTGTAAAGGCCCCATAACACTTTCATAAATAGGACGTAGATCATCTGCAAGTGGTTCTGATGCTGGTAAATCTTCTTTAAAGGGGTCTACTTGCCTCCCATTTTTCCAAAAACGATAACATACATGAGGTCCTCCTGTATTTCCAGTCATGCCTATCGTTCCTATTACCTCTCCTTGACGTACAAAATCGCCCACTTTTGCTATACGTTTTTGCATGTGCAAGTATTGGGTTTCATAGGTTCCATTATGTCGTATTTTTACATAATTCCCGTTACCTCCTCTGCGTTCTGATTTTGTCACAGTTCCATCTGCTGTAGCAAGTATAGGCGTCCCTATTGCTCCTGCAAAATCGGTCCCTTTGTGTGGACGTATTTTATATCCATAGTATTTGATACGACGTTTGAGATTATAACGTGATGACACTCTATTAAATTTAAGAGGTCCTTTTAAAAAAGCTCTTCTTAAGTTATCGCCCTTTTCATCAAAATAATCAGACCCTCCCGGAAGAGAATCATTCTCAAAATAATAAGCATACACAGGTTTCCCTTTATGTTCAAACAAACTGGCCTTTATTTTTCCTATACCCGCTGGTACCGTATCATTCACATAGCGTTCTTCATAGACGACCTTAAACCGATCTCCTTTTTGGAGTTTAAAAAAGTCAATTGTCCAAGCGTATATATCGGCCATTTTATAAGCAACTAATACATTGGTATCTAGCTCATCAAAAGTAGAAGATAAATTACTATTTATAATCCCTGAAATTTCTCGTTCTACGATAGTAACTGGATGTGATTTTTCCTCTGCTTTTACTTCTTCTTGAAAATCTACAACTACAAAGTCTTCTTTATTTTTTTCATAAATAAAAACCTTTGCAGCTTCTGTAGTATCTTTTGATTTTAAAAGAACATAAGGCTTACCGACTTGTATTCTGCGTGTATCAAATATATCTTTTATAGAATCTGAGATCTCCTGAATGGTTGCATAATCTACATGAGAATCAAATAATATCTTCCCAAAACTATCCCCTGACTCTACAGTATCTCGTTGTACAATATAATCATCTAGTACATATCCATAAGCTTCTATAGGCGCTAGTTTAGGAATATATACTTCTTCAGATATAGGGGGGGTCTCTTTTTTATCGCCACAGGCGAGAGCTATAAAAGCTACTAGTAATCCAAAAAAAAGTGTTCTTAACTTCACAGGTTTTATTTATCCTTTATACATCATGCCCCCAATTTGCAAGTTCTTCTGCAGTCCATACATCTGGAAAGAAAATTCTGCGCTGGTATTTAGGGTGCATATATTTTGTCCATTCGCTACCGCCCGTTGCTTCTGCAACTTGTTTTCCACTATTTAAGTAATGATTTGCCGTATGGTAATGAGCCATTACCCATGTCACATTTACTGTATAGTCATAATGGCGCATTGCTTCTCGCAATTGGGGGTCATTTTGAGCACTCTCAGGGAGGTTCTTAAATGTTGCGTACAAATTTATGGTATTATATTCTTTTGTGAAGGCGATAAATTCGTTTTTATATTTTTCTTCAAAAGCACTAAGTAGGTATGATTTTTTTCCTGTATTATAATCTTTCCCTGCGGCTTGCCAGTAAAGGTGTTCTAATGCATGTTCATAGGGGGTATTACGGTCTATACTTTGACGAAAACGAGCATCTATTAAGTTTATCAAATCAGTACTAGCAAACTCAATTTTACGATATTGTGCACTTTGAAAACCACTAGCAGGCGTAAGGGTTTTTCTAAATTTCATGTACTGATCGATATCCATTCCTTCTTTCATTATTTCGAAAGAAGAGGTAAGCATATCAAAGTACCTACTTATTCTCATAAGCCTTGAGGCAAAAAATTCAGCAGTGAGTTCCTTATGATGGGCTACTTGCTCTATTTCCCATAGTACCATTTTAAATAAAAGTTCATTGACTTGATGATACATTATAAACACATTCTCATCAGGAAAATTTGTCCTAGGGATTTGTAAATTGAGTAATGCATCCGTATGAATATAATCCCAATATGTAATAGGCTTACTCTGCAACAATCCTTCCAAATGATCATCCAGATCTTGATCGATTTTTTCGTACTTATCGTCTAGTTGCCCTATGAGCTTTTCAATATCAGGCTGGATAGGGTTTTTCATAGTTAGGTTGGTCGGTATTATCTTTTGGTTATTCTACGATTATTTTAAAAGAATGCTTTAATCCTTTAAAAGCTTCTAAATCTGCTTTTATAGAACCTACAGCAAGACTTGCTTTAATACGCAAAGGAATTCTATTTTCATCATTACTTACCCACACAGTAAGGCTTTCTTGCTCTTTAAAGACTCTTCCTGCAAGAACTAAAGGTCTAAATTTTAAAGCACTTATTTTGCCAAATTTTGTGCGTAGTACATCCTTCCCCAGATAACGAAGCTTAAATGGATAATTTTTTTCATCAAAAAACATTGTCACCTCTGTTTCATCACCTACCTTAAGGTTAGAGGTATCTACAGAATTACGCAAGTAATAAAAAGCACTTACCATATCTTGAACATCACCAGGTGTTTCTATTATATGTTCTTCATTATGCTTTTTATCATGTACATAGGCTTTGCGACTATCTTGATCAAAATCTATGACTTTATTTTTAGTATGTCCGCCTTCATCTATCTTTCTAATAAATTGATATGGTAATAGTGTTGTTTTATCAATCTTTGATTCATAATAATCTTCGACCTTAAAAAAGACTCTTGAAAGCCCAGTAGTTTCTCCAAATCCTTTAATATGATACCCCTTAGAATTTTTAGCATCATCCGTAACCTCTAATGTAGCATAACCTGCAGTTAAAAGCCCATAGTGTATTCTAAATTTAAACCACTCTCCAGTACCAAAAGCATCTATTTGCGGTTCTTCTATAGTCTCTGTTGTTTCAAGAGCTGTCTTATAGCTTACTTGTACAGAATCTTGCGCAAGACTATCTACTGGATGTAAAACACCCAACATAAAAGATATAATGACAAAAACCTGCTTCATACTTGCTATTATTACAATCATAATGTAGTTATTTAGTATTTCTACATGATGATTTGCAATAGTTATTCCAAAAATAAGCTATACAAAAAAACTTCGCCATGTTAATGACGAAGTTTTTATCGATTTATTGCGTTAAATATATTATAAAGTTCCTCTTTTTTGTTGCTCACGCTCGATAGATTCAAAAAGAGCTTTGAAATTTCCTGCTCCAAAACCTCTAGCCCCCATCCGCTGAATAATTTCAAAAAATAGAGTAGGTCTATCTTCTACTGGTTTTGTAAAAATTTGTAATAGATATCCTTCTTCATCTGCATCTATCATAATAGATAATTTCTGAAGCTCGCCTATATCTTCTTTCATGATATCCATATGCTCTCCCAGTCGTCTCGGGATATCATCATAATAAGCTTGTGGTGGTGGTGGTAAAAACTCAACACCCCTAGCTTTAAGTTGTGATACCGTTCCTATAATATCATCTGTAGCCACTGCAATATGCTGTACTCCTGAACCTTCATAAAAATCAAGATATTCTTCTATTTGAGATCGTTTTGCTGCTTTTGCTGGTTCATTGATTGGAAATTTAATTCGGCCATTTCCATTACTCATCACTTTACTCATCAATGCCGAGTATTCTGTATGAATTTGCTTATCATCAAAAGAAAGAAAATTTACAAACCCCATTACATCCTCATACCATTTTACCCACGTATTCATTTGTCCCCATCCTACATTTCCTACCATATGATCTATATACTTGAGACCTACAGCTGCGGGATTATAATCAGACTCCCATTTTTTAAAACCCGGTAAGAATATCCCATCGTAATTTTTACGTTCTACAAACATGTGTACTGTTTCTCCATAGGTATAAATCCCTGCTCGTACCGTTTCTCCATGCTCGTCCTTTTCTACAATAGGTTCCATATATACTTTTGCCCCTCTCTTTGTTGTTTCCTCAAAAGATTTGCGCGCATCATCTACCCATAAAGCGACTACCTTAACTCCATCACCATGTTTTACTATATGATCATTAATGGGAGATTTACTATTTAATGGTGTTGTTAAGACAAGTCTTATTTTATCTTGTTTTAACACATAACTCACTTCGTCCTTAGAACCTGTCTCCAAGCCTTTATAAGCATACGATTGAAAACCAAAAGCGGTTTTATAAAAATGAGCTGCTTGCTTTGCATTGCCCACGTAAAATTCTACATAATCTGTACCTAGAAGAGGCAAAAAATCTTGTGCGCCTTCAAATATTTTTTCGAGACCGTAGTTAACGGATTTAACTTCTTTACTCATAATTTTATATTTAGAAAATGAGAAGATCAGAAGATGATAAAGCTACTTTCTTCGGCTCTTGCTCGTTTATATAATTTTATTTAAAATTCAAATTAATTTAATGGTCTAACCAAGAGGTATGATAGCTTTCATCTGCAATACCCATTGCATCCTCACATACTTTTAATGGTTTAAATGTATCTACCATCACCGCTAGTTCTTCGGTTCCTTTTTTTCCTATACTTCGCTCTGCAGATCCTGGATGTGGCCCATGTGGAATCCCAGCTGGATGCAAACTTATATGTCCTGCCTCTACATCATTGCGGCTCATAAAATCACCATCTACATAGTAAAGGACTTCATCACTATCTATATTACTATGATTATACGGCGCAGGAATACTTAAGGGGTGATAATCATACAGACGGGGTACAAAACTGCAAACAACAAAGGCATCTGTCTCAAAAGTTTGATGTACAGGTGGAGGTTGATGTATACGCCCCGTAATAGGTTCAAAATCATGAATACTAAAAGCATATGGATAATTATATCCATCATATCCTACCACATCAAAGGGATGAGAAGCATATACCATATCAAAAATATCGTCTTGTTTTTTTACTTTAATTAAAAAGTCCCCTTTCTCATCATTGGTTTCCAATTCATACGGTTGACGTAAATCACGCTCACAAAATGGAGAATGTTCTAACAATTGACCAAACCAGTTCCTGTATCGCTTTGGTGTATAAATAGGTCTTCTGGATT
Source organism: uncultured Dokdonia sp. (assembly GCA_947503305.1). Taxonomy (GTDB): domain Bacteria; phylum Bacteroidota; class Bacteroidia; order Flavobacteriales; family Flavobacteriaceae; genus Dokdonia. Next base: position 919,205 of record CANNDF010000001.1, on the reverse strand, counting down.
CTACTATGAACAAACGGTTATCATCTGTATCAAAATCGATCTTATAAATAACCCCTCTTGGAATTAATAAATAATCACCATAAGTAAAATCAAGATTTCCTAGATGCGTACGTAATTTTCCAGATCCTTTATGAATAAAAAGGAGTTCATCTGCATCTGTATTTTTATAAAAATAATCTTGCATGCGATCTTGAGGTGCTGCAAGAATGATCGTACAATCACTATTTGTAAGTACGGGTTTTCTACTTTCTAGATAGTCTTTTTGCGGAGCAACTTGAAACCCTCTAAAACGATAGGATTTCATATTATTCTCTAAAGCTACTTTAGGTTTTACAGAATATTGCTTACGAATCTCTTTTACTTGTGTAGGCCGATGTACATGATAACTATTTGTACTCATCCCATCAAAACCTATGGTTCCAAATAGCTGTTCTGAATACAATTCTCCATTCGGTTTTCGGAATTGTGTATGACGTTTAGGAGGGATTTCTCCTAACTTATGATAAAAAGGCATTGTTTACGATTTAGATTGCTTTAAAGTTACTTAAAATATTGGCAATCTATATTCACTCAGGATTCCTCTTAATCAGAAACTTAAGTAATAAGGGAAGATATGTCCAGCTTTTATCTGACATCTGCGTAAAAGTACGGATAATTACGCTTTCGCGAAAGCGTAAAAACTCTTCTAATACATTATCCATAATTAAAATTCAAAACGCAATTGAACATCTATAGCCTCTTCTTTTTTATCATTTACGGGTTCCTCTTTCTTCTCTGTATTAAGATTAGACAATGAAATCCCTAATAATCGCACACTATCTTTCATTGTATCCTGATACAGAAGATCTTTGGCAGTTTCTAATATAATATCTTTTGTACGCACATAATACCCTAGCGTTTTACTACGTGTCTGTAATGTAAAATCAGAATATTTGATCTTAAGCGTGATGGTTTTACCCGCTACATTACTTTTGGAAAGTCGTTTTTCTATCTCATTGGCAATATGTTCCAAACGTTCCATCATAAAAATTTCTGAAGTAATATTTTCCCTGAACGTACGTTCGGCAGCCAGAGATTTTCGAATACGATTAGGCTTCACCTGACTATGTTGAATCCCGCGTACGATATCATAATAATAGCTTCCACTTTTTCCAAAATTCTCTGCCAGATATTCTTTGGACTTTTTCTTCATATCCAGTCCTGTAAAAATCCCTCTTTGGTACATTTTTTCGGCAGTTACCTTCCCGATACCATAAAACTTTCGAATATCTAGCGCTTCTAAAAAAGAGATAACCTCTTCCGGAGGTATTGTTTTTTGTCCATTGGGTTTATTAATATCACTAGCCACTTTGGCTATAAATTTATTAATACTTATTCCCGCACTTGCATTAAGTCCTGTCCTCTCTTTTATTTTCTGTCGTATCCATGTCGCTATTACAGTAGCACTAGGCATTCCTACTTTATTTTCGGTAACATCTAAGTATGCCTCATCTAGTGATAATGGTTCTACTAAATCGGTATATTCATAGAAAATAGCACGTACTTGTTTTGAAATTTCATTATATCGAGCAAAGTCCGACTTTACAAAAATTAATTCAGGACATAATTTTCGAGCAAGTGCACCTGCCATAGCACTGCGTACACCAAACTTTCGTGCTTCATAACTCGCAGCGCTTACGACCCCACGAGCACCTCCTCCTCCTACAGCAATCGCCTTTCCCCGTAAATCAGGATTATCCAACTGCGCTACAGATGCATAAAAAGCATCCATATCTACATGAATAATCTTACGTATGGGAAGTGATTCAATCATAAACTGCAAGGTACTTTAATTTGAATGGAAATCGTAACTTTGATAGATGTCAAAAACAGCAATAATTTTAGGAGCTACTGGACTTACAGGAGGACTTTTGACAACCCTATTGATAAAAGATCCTAACTATTCAAAAATCAAACTCTTTACTCGAAGAGCGACTCCATTTTCTGATCCCAAAATAGAAGAAATTCAATGTGATCTTTTTACATTAGAAAGTGTAAAAGAACAATTTACAGGAGATATCGTCTTTTGCTGTATTGGAACTACAAAAGCAAAAACTCCAGATCGAGACCTCTATTATAAAATAGATTATGGCATCCCTATAGCTTCTGCCCAACTTGCTAAAGAAAATGGTATTGGTACTTATATTGTTATTTCTTCTATAGGGACTTCTGACAAAAGTCCTTTTTTCTATGTCCATACTAAGGGAGAAATGGAACGGGATATTATAACAATGGATATACCTAATACGTATATTATGAAACCTGCCTTTATTAATGGTCGTCCTGATGCAGACCGTAAAGGAGAGAATAGACTTAAATTCTGGATGCGTATTTCTGATGCATTAATGATAGGACCCTTAAAAAAATATAGATCTACACAAGCATTACAAATTGCAAAAGCTATGGCATATCTAGGAATACACTCTCATAATGAACAGAACATCTCCAATCACCACATCAAAATCTTAAGCACTCATTATGAATCTTAATCAAGTTACAGTTCCATCTATGGATATTGAAAAGTCCATTAAGTTTTACGAAAAAATAGGATTACGTATCATCGTAAAAGCAATACCCCATTATGCTCGTTTTGAATGTCCAAATGGAGATGCTACTTTTTCTATACACAACGTTGAAAAGCTTCCAGAAGGAGAAGGGGTCTATGTTTATTTTGAAACTCAAAATATAGATGAAGAAGTTACACGCTTACGTAAAAACGGAATTCATTTTGACCTCCTTCCTACAGATCAGTTATGGCTTTGGCGAGAAGCTAGATTAAAAGATCCTGATGGGAACCAACTCATTTTGTATTTTGCAGGAGATAATAGAAAAAACCCACCTTGGAGAGTAGACTAATATGCAAGAGATCGAACGTAAGTTTTTAATAATAAATGATTCATTTAAAAAAAGTGTTTCAAAAAAATTTCGAATTACTCAAGGTTATCTATCTATAGATCCTGAGCGTACAGTCCGTGTACGTATCAAGGGGAATAAAGGATATCTCACTATAAAAGGAAAATCAAATATAAGTGGTACTACACGTATAGAAATAGAAGAAGAAATTATTATAGAAAAAGCAGAAGCACTCCTAAAAATATGTCTCCCCAATAAAATAGATAAAACACGGTATGAAGTCATTGTGGGAAGTAATACATGGGAAGTCGATGAGTTTTATGATAAAAACCAAGGACTCTATCTCGCCGAAATTGAACTAAGCAATGAAGATGATTCTTTCGAAAAACCCCATTGGATAGGCCAGGAAGTAACAGGAAATAAAAAATACTACAATTCGTATCTTAGTAAACACCCGTATTCCTCTTGGAATTAAATTTTAATACCTCATTTATGAAAAAAATAGTTTTAGTTATAGGTGGCATAATACTACTTATATCATGTACAAAAAAAACAGAAGAAAATACATGGGTAGAAGCTCCTAAAAAAGAAACCATGGCTTCACAAATTGCAAAATTAAAGGCAGATGGATATGAAATTTTTGATTATGTAGATGAAGCTACTGGCGACACCGTAATTATGCAACAATACTTTATGGCTTTCCTAAAAAGCGGACCTAACCGAGATCAGTCAGAAGAAGAAGCTACAAAGCTTCAAGAAGCACATATGGCACACTTAGGAAGAATGTATGAAGAAGGATATGCAGATATTTCAGGCCCTTTTGGAGATGATGGAGAGCTCCGTGGTATTACAGTATATAATGTCCCTACCCTTGCAATGGCAGATAGCTTAGCAAATATAGATCCAATGGTACAAGCAGGAAGACTTATAATAGAAATAAAACCATGGTGGGCTGGTAAAGGATACCCTTTACGTTAATACTATTATACTTCTCTAAGTAACCGCCTGTCAAAGTCTATTGGAAGTTCATCAATAATTTTAATATCCTTAAAATCAGGATGCGCTGGATTTAATAAAATATTTTGATCTAAAATATTAATAGCAGAAGGAACTCTAAGACCCACATATTTTTTATCCAAAATAAACTGATCCCCGATAGCTAGTATTTTAGGGTGTTCAGATCGTGATATCCAGTTCGAAGGCAAATCGTCTACAATTGTATTATCTAAGATGATTGTATCTGGAATCTCTAATACAATGATTTTTAAATCTTTTGGAAGAATAAATGGTGGTATATGCACTAGTTTTTCTAAAATAGCCAGAGAACTATTACAAGCTGTATATAGTACTGAAGTCCCTTTACTATTCCACCTACCTCCTAAACGTCGTGCACCTTCTCCAGATAAATCATGCGCATATTTTGTTTTGGAAACTCTATATACACGCATACTATACAACAATCCCTTGAGCTAGTCTTTCTAATAAGACAATAACAGATTGTATACCATATTTTGTATCTAACATAGATAAGGGGGTATGATTTTCAAAAGCATAGTTAGGAATACTTAACCACTTTCTAAACCCAGTCTTACTCCCAAAAAAATCCCAGCCTTTTTCAAACAATATAGATACTTCCAAAATGCGCTCTGTCTGAGGTGTAGACAAACGCTTTTTATCTTTATGAATACGGTCCAACGTACGCTCAGAAATATGTAATAAATGAGCTAGCTCTTGTTTTGAAAATCCAAAAGCCTCTACCGCCAGTAAAAACTTAGCATAAGACAAGCCTTCTCTCGACACGTGTACCAAACGCAACGTAGAACTATCATTATCAGAATATCCTTGATATGCCAGCGCCGGTTCAGAAACACTAGAAATATCGATATCACTTCCAGAAACAAGGTTCTGAACAAGATTTATCTCCTGTTCTGATAAGCTATTATATATGCTATCTTCGTTCATCATATTAATATCTATCACAAAGATATGCATTTTGTCTTAAAAAAAAAGACATTTTTACTTATTTACGATTTTGAGATCGTTATTGGAAGTTGTAATTCGTTCCCTTCTGCATCTATAGTGAGTAATGAATACTGACCTTCAGGAGGTGTTATAGCGAGTTCATGAAAGGTTTCTGTTTCTCCTATATATCTATCGTTTAAGTACCAAAACACTTTTATTTCTGGGTTACGATGTGCAAGTTTAAACACTACATCATTAGTCTGTTCATTAAAATCTTTTGGCAAAATAACCGTCTGGTCTACCTTAGGGTAAATAAATGCCATAGGATGCTCACCGAGCACATTACAATCCGGATGTAATGGAGGAAGCTCCAGATAATCTGGATGCTTTGATGCATAATAATACTCCGCTGTGGGGGGGAGTGTAAATCGAGTTTCTGCCCGCATACTATCTAATTCATAACAATCAGAATTTACACGATAATTACCCGTTTCTGTAACATAAATTTGTTCATGAAAATGACATATTTTACTTTGAATACCCGCTTTTGGAACCCATCCTTTTTTTGTTAAAGAGCAATAAGGGCTTGCTTTAAATCCACTTTTTATACATGTTGTGACTTCGGTTAAAGCATCGTAGGGTTTTGCAAACCATTTTCCATCTGTAGGCAACATACGAAGTACATCAAAAAACAAAGGAGCCGCCGCTTGTATTCCTGTAATCCCAGGACGTCCTTCCCCATCTGCATTTCCCACCCATACTCCTATTGCATATTGTGGGGTCACTCCTACTGCCCAAGCATCTTTAAATCCATAACTCGTTCCCGTTTTCCATGCAACGGGTTGTGCGTCTTCATAAAACTGCCAATTTTCTTCTCCTGTAGGCCGATTTACAGTCCTTAATGTTTCTAAGGTATGATAGATAGCTCCTGCATCAAAAACTTGAGGTGTTGCACTCAATCTTTGAGTATGTAACATACGAGATTCATCTCTAGGTATTGAAACATATCTATAATTTGTAAACGCATCTTCTATATATTCACTAGAACTTATCGTATAATTATGCAATGTATTTGCAAGTCCAGCATACGTTTTTGTAATCTCCCAAAGACTACTTTCTGCACCTCCTAAAATCATAGAAAGCCCATAATGACTAGCAGGTCTGTCTATATGTTTAACATCCATTTCCTGCAGATTTCCATAAAATTTATCCAGCCCATAAGTGCGTAACATCCGTACAGCTGGAACATTGAGAGATCTTGCTAAAGCTTCACTTACAGGAACAACCCCGTGAAATGTTTTATCAAAATTTTGAGGTTGGTATCCATTGATACTCGTAGGTATATCTGTTACCAAACTCTCAGGAAGAACCTGCCCTGTATTGAGCATACCAGCATACAAAAAAGGTTTTAACACACTCCCTGTGCTTCTGGGTTTTGTAATAATATCTACATCTTTATGATGTGTTACATCAGTAGGTGCATTTCCTACATACCCCAATACTTCTTTAGTTTGCACATCCATAACAACAATTGCTAGATTATAAATCTCATTTTGTCGTAATTGATTATAATGTTCTTTTGATAGTCTGTTTAATTGTGACTGAAGGTTTGCAGTTATTGTTGTTTTTACACGAGTGCCTATAGCTTCTTTTCGTACGCGTTCTGTAAGATGTGCCGCTATTTGAGGTAAAGGATATGGGGTTCCAGGCAATGCCTCCAATATTGAAACATCATAGGTTATCTTATCAATAATACCTTTATCTAAAAGCTTTTTGAGAAGACGATTCCGCTTTCGCGAAAGCGTTTTTTCATTTTTTCCTGGTCGCACTATCGAAGGGTTGTTAGGTAACACTGCAAGAGAGGCACTTTGAGCCCAACTCAATTGACTTGCAGGTATACCAAAATAACGCCAAGATGCAGTCTCTAGCCCTACGACATTACCTCCAAAAGGAGCATATGTTGCGTACATAGATAAAATTTCAGTTTTAGAATAACGTACTTCTAATCGAGTAGCCATGATTAATTCTACTACCTTTTCTATATAGGTACGCTTCTTATTCTTGCGTGCCAGTCTAATTACTTGTTGTGTGATCGTACTCCCTCCACGACGTTTATCTGTAGTAAGGTTGCTATATAGTGCTTTTGCCATAGCAACAGGATTAAAACCTGGATGTTTGTAAAAATGTTCATCCTCAAATAATAGTACGCAGGTTTCAAATCGTTTAGGAATACTATCTAACGCAGGAAAACGCCATTGACCATCAGTAGCAATACGAGCACCTAATAAATCTCCTTCTCGACTTTCTACCACCGTAGACGTAGGGTCAGTAAATACTTCTTGAGGAATGCTAAAAAGCCAATATATTACTAGCAATGCCAAAATCGAAAGTTTGACCTTGTGTTTTTTTATAAACGATATGACTTTTAATTTAAATAACATATTTACTTTTTGACATCTACCCATTGTCCTTGGTTACGTGCGTAATAGGTATTATCATACATAGCTTCTACTTGCGTACCTGGCAAGTAATAGTTTCCTAAATACGATGCGTTGAGGCGTACGGTAAAGGTTTTTGTACTCCCTTTTGAGATATCAAAATAAAAGTTGACTCGGTCATCACGTATATCTGTATAACGTGCATTACTATCTGTACTCCCATCTACATCTGCAAAACGGGTATTTACAATTTCCCACCCAGATGGGAATATTTGAGTAAGCGCTACATTATTTACATAATCACGACTATCATTACTCACCCTTATTTTAGCCACAAATTCTTCCCCTTGTTTCAATTCAGAAATATCTATCTGCTTTCCATTACCATCTACAAATGCAGTTGTTACAGCAAGTTTACTGTGGGTTGCCAATTCTTCTCCCAGAGGCAATTTCCCACTTTGTACAAGACGTAAATAGACTACATTCTCTTTTTCATTGGTAATTGTCATTGTTTGAACCCCGTCAGATTTTCCTAACTCGCGCAGTGCAATAGCTTGTTGGGTATCAATCGTTTGTTGTTTTCCATTAATAGTATAAGAAAGTTTGAGTGCTTTTCCTCCATTTTTTATTACCATTTTCCCCATGGCTAGCAGAGCATAACTAGTTTCTTGTGTACTTAACCAGCGATTTGAAGAAAGTATTTTAGAAATCGAAACAGCAAGATTTTTTTGTTTAGGATCTCCAAGAACTACCATGGTTTCTAGAGCCATTGCCTGATTACGAAATACAGAACCATAGGTATGATAATTATGTCTATCTGGAGTAAAATCTATATTTGCAGTACCTGCCAGTTGTTGTGCTATTCTATCTTGACCAGCCAGCGCATATGCCATTGCAAGTCGCCATTTGCTATCATTACTTAGGTTTCTATTTTCGCGTAAGCGATTCATAGATGCAAGATCAGGTTGCCCTGCAAGAGCAAGTGTATATAGTCGGTAGGCTTGTGTAAGCGTAGTATTATAATTTTCTTGCCCATAACGCCATTCTCGCGCTGTTTTCTTTTGAAAACGTAACCAGTTACTTATAAATGTAAGTGGCAATGCATATCCTTTCTTTTGGGCTTCTATCATAAAATGCCCTGCATATGAAGTCCCCCAAGCATCTGCTTTTGATTCTCCTTGCCAATATCCAAGACCTCCATCTGCGTTTTGAAAATATCCTAAGCGTTTGATCCCCTTTTTAATATTCTCCTGGGATTCCTGCTTTTGCTCATAGGTAAGATCAAAAATATCATCCAAGAATAACTGTGGAAATACACTAGAGGTCGTTTGCTCTACACATCCATGAGGGTAACGGATCAAGTACTGCATCCGTTTTGTAAAATCCATAGGAGGTAATGTAGAAAATTCTATCGCCGTTGCATTGGTCCCTGCTTCTCCAAAAGCAGTATACGTTATTGTTTTTGTATCTGACGGAGGCAATTCATAATCTTTAAGTCTTTGTGTAATAGGGTTTGGATTTTCAACATCAATTTCGACATCATACGTGGCCCTTTCTCCGTGACCCTCTGCAATAATTTCTAATTTTTGAATACCACTACTCCCTATGATATCAAACTCAAAAGGAACAATTTTTTCTCCTACTTCAGAAAAACGAATGGTTTTTGTTATGGCCTCTGTCGCTTCAAAAGCATCAGATGTTTTTATGGTAATTTTTGCTTGTTTTATCTGCGGTTCCATTGCAAAAACAGTAACAGGCAAGGTCACATGCTCACCGGGAGACAATTTTCGCGGAAGCGAACCTAATACCATTAACGGTTTACGAACGGGTACTGTTTTTTCGGTAGATCCATAAGCGGCATTTGTAGGATCTCCTGCAACAACCATTGCACGTACCGATCCTACATAATTAGGCATCGTAAGTGTATGCGTTTGAGTTTGGTTTGCATTTAATACAAATGGACCAATATAGGTGACTACGGGTTTAAAGCGTTCTGCCTTTCTGTTTTTTGCAGCATTTGCGGCATCACCTCCTCCTATGGCATATATATTATCTACACTACCAGAATAAGCTCCTATTACATAATCAAACATATCAAAGGTTTTTACTCCTAAGGCTTCACGACTGTAAAAATGGGAATGAATCGCAGGCGTTTTAAATCGTGTAAGGTCTAAGAGTCCTTCATCTACCACAGCTATTGTATACGTCATAGATCGTGCATTAGCCTCACGTATTTTTATAGTATAAGATGTTTCTGGCTCAAGTACATCTGGCATTGTTATCTCAGGTTTGAGTATCGTATTTTGATCTTCTACCAGTAATGGAATCACACCATATAAACGGATAGGAAGATCATTTTTAGTTTGTTCATGAGGCTGCAATAGCGCTATATTCACATAAACATTAGGCGCCATTTGAGCTGTAATAGGTATCTCAAATTGCGTTTCTCCTTGCTGTGTTTCTACCCACTGACTATCGAGTACTTGTGTGCCGTTTTCTATACTTATTAATGCGCGTCCCGAGGTACTTGAAGGAAACGTGATGGTCGCAATATCGCCCACTTGATACGCGTCTTTATTGGCAGAAAAAATAAGCATTTTTGCACTTTCTGAATCCCGTTGCAATCCACTCCAATTACGATAGAAATAAGCAATTCGACCTGTAGCATGACCGCTTTTTTCATCAATAACTCTGATCAAATAGCGACCACTCTCCCGTTCTGGAATTTGAATATCAAAATCGATCTTTCCATTACTACCTGTAGTAATTTCAAAATCTTTCATTGGAATATGAACAGATCCACTCTCATAACTAGAATAGTTATCCCGACCTCTATTCCACCACCAGCGCCATGCCATTTTATACACTTTGACTTTTAATTTTCTACCTCCTTGTGCTTTACCTTTTGCATCTGTAGAAACGACATCAAACCTAATATCTTCATCAGTAAAATAACTTCCATAAGCTCTCCCTTTAGGAGATCGTAAGCCTACAAAATGATCAAAAGGAGCAATATCTTTAGTGACTACATCTAATGAAAAATCACCACCACCCTCATAGGCTTTTGTCACAAAAGTAGCTTTAAGCATCCCAGGAGCACGCTTACTTAGTCTCAGTTTTTTGGTAATTGCGATCGTACCTTCTGTATTTAATGATCCATCAAGAATAGGAATGTCTACCTCGTTAAAGCTACGGATAGGGTCTATAAAATTATACGTAGGATAGGTTGTAAAACTACTAGAAGAACTTCGAATTGTAGCATCTGTTTTAATGGTAAGATTACGAGCAGGAGCACCATGTAGCCAGGTCACTTTTGCATTTCCTTCCAGATTGCCACTCGCCGTTATAATATCTTCTTTAAAATCTAAGTGTACTTTTAATCGGTTGGGTTTTATCGTTTCAACTTTTATTGTTTTTGAAAACTTAGCCCCACCTACACTGATCATTGCATTCCAGTTGCCTGTAGGTGCGGTTTGAGTTGTAGAGATTGGAAAATAATAAAAGCCTCCTCCTGTATCCTCTTGCTGTCCCGTATCTCTTAACGTTTGTACATTTCTATATACTAGCTTCCCTCTGGCATCAGTAACTTCTAATTTTACAGGATGCCCTTGAGGTAGTGGATTGTTCTCATCATTAAGAACAAATGTATAGTGGATACTATCTCCGGGACGGTGCACTCCTCGTTCGGTATAGGAGAAGCCTTTTAATCCTTTTTGTAATTCTTTTCCAGAGATATCAAATGTACTCATGGACAATGAATTACCATCTTCTAGTTTTAAATAGGCATAATTACTTCCTTTTTGAGCTACCGCAAATACTGGAAACCCTGTAGGCTTTATACTAGCAAATCCTGTAGCTTCAGTAATGACAGAACCTATAGGTTGTTTTTGATAGTTATATAATGTCACTTTTGTATTGGCTTCAGGAGTAGTAGTAATGAGATCTGTCGCTGTAAAATGATAGCTATTGTCTTTTCCTTTTTTTACAATAAGTCCCAGATCCGAACCAAGAATATTACTTCTAATAAATTTATTGTCTTGGTAATAAGCAGCATGGCATGGGTTGTCTTCTTGTCTCCAGTTATACACTTGATTGCGCCAGTTATAAATACGATTATCCCAATACTGTTCTTCCCGTTCGTCCTCATCTGTGCTTTTGACTTCAGTATATTCATCTCCATAGTAATAATCGTCTTCATAATATTCATCATATGCATCTTCTTCTATATTTTCTGATGTATCATCGTTACATTCGAATATTACATAATCATTCTTAAAACTCACTTCAACACGATACAATGCTCCTGGATCTGCTTTAAATATCTTTGAAAGGTCAATTCCATGTGCACGCCACTGACTATCCCCAAAATCTTTGTTCTTAAGGGTAATGGTTTTCTTTGCAATACGCCTTCCTACTCGTTTTAGGTCATAGGAGTTATTACTATTAAATGATGTCGTCTGTAAATAATCGAGAACATTATCTTCATATATTTTTATAATTCGGACATCCACATGACTTAAGTTTACAGCCTCAAAATAAAACGGAGTACTCCCAGAATTTGGTAAAATAACTCCATTTGTCACTGTTCTAAGCGCAGGTTTTAACTGTTCAAAAGATAAGGTTTCAGAAAACCGCTCTTTGAGTTTGTACCCATCAATACTTTTGATCCCTTGAAATACTTCTACTAAGGTATTGCCTACGATACGGTTTTCCGGATATACATATAGTACATTTCCATCTACTTCAAACCGTATATCTCCAGATCGTTGCATTGTGACCAACCCTTTAAAATCTTGCGATTCTTCTATCGGATCCGAAAAATTAATTGCCAGCGATGCATTTGCTCCTCTGGTTTTATCTACATCTACAATTTTAAAATTATTACGCCCAGGAATAAGAAGTTCATTACTCCCTTTGGTTTTACGTGCTCCTATTGATTTCCCATCCCATGAGACTTGAACTTTTGAGTCATCTTCCCCTCTCGTGATACTATCGATTCTAAAGCTATAGTAACGAGCTATTGGATCACCTCCTGTCCATTTTATAGAGACAGGTTTCCCGTTTTGGACTACGGATATAAGTTGTTTCGCTTTCGCGAAAGCGATCACATCGGCACCCTCTATCTGACCCTCTACATATTGATAGTTTTTATCATACGATTGTAATGCATATAGGTTTACATTAAAATCTGGGGCTATAGTTTTAATCTCAAAAGAAAAAGACCGCTTATTTTTAGGCACATCATCATAGAGTTGATCCAACTTTACTGTAATTTTATACGAAGTATCCGGATCTAAATTTTCATCTGGTGTAAACTGCAGTGATCGCTGGTTATAAACCTTAAGCTTTCCAGAAATTTTAGGACTTACTTTGATCAAACTAGAGGGAATCTCTTGATCCAGTTCAAACTGCGTAAGCGCTTTTGCCATCTGGATATTGATCGTGCTGGCAACCGACTGCCTACCACTGGTCGTATAAGCAATGTATTCTTTGAAAGCAAAGAGATTGTCAGTAGGGTTTACTTCCTTTTTTTTGATGTCACAATTGCTTAAAAAAAAGCATAGGACGACAGTCAGAGCAAGATGGATGTTGCGCATAATTGATGGTGTTTTCCTATCGTCATTCTATTTTCAAAGAAAAAAGAATTTTAGAAAGGGGTGTTCAATATCAAGCTTAAAGTTAGCTGATTTTAAACAGATTACTAAATAATTGAAATAAGATAATTGATGTGGTTATTTCTGAAACGGAAGTGTTAAAATAAATCGTATGTCAAATTTAACATTTGGGAGGGATTTAACATTTCTTGTCATTTTTACCTTAAGACACTATATATTCTCAAAAGAAGAGTATCCTCTTATTTTTTTATGAGTTTCTTGGTGGTAGTAATACCGTTAGTACGTTCTATTTGCAGTAAATAGATCCCACTTCCCCAATCTTGAGTGTGTATCTCATGGTTAGTAGAGGCTATTTCAGAAATAGATACTTTTCTTCCATAAAGATCAAAAATAGTCATACGATAAGCTCCAATAGCAGTATCTGATGTAATGTTTAAAACATCTTCTATAGGATTAGGAAATATAGAAACCGTAGGTGTTATAAAATCCTGAACAGATAAAGAGGGATTTCCATAAATAGCTACATCCCCACTAGAAGAATATACCTCCAAACTCACATTATCCCCTAAAAAAACAATTATATATTCAAAAGGATCTGCTATGGAGGATTCATAAAATGTAAAGTATCTGTTCTGAAAATCAGTATTTTCAGCAACCTCCTCGTCAGACCCAAAACACCCTCCTAGTGTTTCTGTATAATTAGCAATAATAAAAGTGGGTGGTGACCCATTTCCTTCTTGAAACGTCACTTCTCCTGCAAAACAATCACATACACATCCAATAATAGTATCTAGATTGCCATTATCTTCTTCAAACAAAAGGTCTATAAATTGGACTTCAGGGTTGGAAGGTGGGAAAAATGTTTCTCCATCTATAAATAAAGATTCTAAAATCCACCTTCCTTCAAAAAGAATAGGTTCTTGCGCATGTATCTCTAACGAAAAGACACTTACCAATCCGATTAAAAAAAATCTTATTTGTTTCATCTATAAATGGTTATATAATTAAAGATAGGTTTTCTAATGGAACTATCTTTATTTTTTCGTAGGCAGATGAAATCGATAGATGGCACCTATTCGTAAGAAGAAATTTCCTGTCATTTCTGGATTAAAGCGATTGCGATCATCTCCAAACTCAAAAGCAGCTACTCGCAAAGGTAAAGTATCTCCCTCCTGATAGACTTCATAATCTATACTAGCGTACCCTACTTGTAGTCGAAGTAGTATTTTTTCTCCTAAAAAACTATTTTGGATATAAGGACCTACCTCAATATTCTGTGTTTGCGTATAGAAATCTGGCGTCAGAGTCGTAGATCGCAATCGATACGATCGTATAGGTGCCTGAAACCCAAAACCAACGGTAACTCCAGGATTAAAACGATAATTGACATCCCCATTGATAGGAAGGTTTGCTGTCACTTCCCAGTGATTATCTTCGCTTTGATAATAAAGCCCTAGAACAGGAGTCACAAGAGCTCCAAAACCCTCACTACTCGCATAGATCCCAAAACGATATTGCATACGCGCACTCTTTTGGTATTTAAGTAATCCAAAACCTCCAAAAAAGAAAGCATCTCCATCCGTACGAAAATCTTCGCTAGCGATTTTTGGAAGTAATATATAGGTCCCAGACCACTGCTCACTATGTTTCCATGACACTCCTATTTTTGCAGTAATAGAGCCCAATGTTACTGCATTTCCATTAGGAAAAAGGTCAACTTCCTGGCGTACAGCATCCACTCCAGTAATTATAGCAATCTTATCATTGACAACGATCGGAAACGTAGTCGCCACATCAAAAAGAATGGCATTAGTTTCGGCAGTAGTATTTTCAAACCCTGCATTATAGACAGTCCCATATCTTATTTTTACAAGATCGACATAGGATTGTGAAAACAAGGTAGTAAGACTACTCAAAAAAAGTACGATACATAATGTAAATCGATGGCAGGTCATGATTATAAATATACACTATTTTAAAAATAGAAGACTTGACCATTTAATAATACATATCTCATTTGTTTTTATCAATTTTGTGTAAAATACACTTCTTATGAGACATATACTGGTTGCTTTGATCGTTCTATTACTAAGTAGTAACTCGCTTTTTGCACAAGCAGACATATTACAATCAGGACCTATGGTTGGGTATTCTGATTATCGTGAGGTATTAATTTGGGTACAAACTAAAGCTCCTGCAGAGGTAAAGATTGGGTATTTTGCTCAAGGCGAAAAGGAACGATTTACCAAGACCGTTCAAACCACAGAAGAAGGCGATCATATCGCCAAACTTTTTCCTAGTGAGGTTTCCTATGGAACTACGTATACCTACAAATTATACCTTAATAACCAGTATGTAAAAAGAGACTATTCCTTAGAATTTCAGACACAACCTTTGTGGCAATTCCGTACAGATCCACCAGAATTTACATTTGCCATCGGATCGTGTTTTTTTATAAATGAAGCCAAAGATGATCGCCCACAACCATATGGAGGCAATTATGAAATTCTGGGAAATATTTTAGAAAAAGATCCGGATTTTATGGTCTGGCTGGGAGACAACATCTATTTACGAACCCCCGATTTTTTAACCGAACGTGGTATTCGACATCGTAACAGGCATACCCGCTCACTTCCTGAATTACAACCTTTACTAGGAAGTGTACATCACTATGCCACATGGGATGATCATGACTATGGCCCAAATGATGCCGACCGTAGTTATGCCAATAAAAAGCTTACCGAAAAAGCCTTTAATGATTACTGGGGAAATCTCAATACCGATGTTACAGGAGAAGGAGGTATTACCAGTCATTTTTTATGGAATGATGTCGAGTTTTTTATGATGGACAACCGATATCATCGGGCGCCTAACCGCAGTCTTGATCCTAACAAAGACTATCTGGGAGATACACAATTAGACTGGCTTATTGATGCCCTTACCTCAAGTAAGGCTTCTTTTAAAGTTGTATGTGTAGGGGGGCAGACCATCAGTGATGCTGCTGTGTATGAAAATGTAGCTACTTATCCCGAAGCCCGTAAACGTTTGTTAGATCGTATTGCTGCCGAAAAAATAGAAGGCGTAATCTTTATGAGTGGGGACCGTCATCATACAGAAATCTCTCGTATGGAACGCCCCGATGCTTACCCTCTTATAGATATTACCTGCTCACCCCTTACTGCAGGAACCCATAAAGCACGTGACGAAGGCAATACCCATCAAGTAAAAGATAAAACATATTACCAACGTAATTTTGGACTTGTAAATGTATCTGGACCCCGTACAGATCGTACGCTATTACTCACTATTTTTGATAGTAAGGGTCAGAAAGTATGGGATTATCGCATTGATGCAAAAGAGTTAAAATATAAGAAATAAAAGAAGTGATATCTTTTTAATACACACCTTATTTTTTAACCAGGAAGTTACGCCGAGTATCTGTAATATCCAATACGGCACTGTATACCTTCCCCTCTCTTAAATACTTAATATTAACTTTATTTTCATCTTTAAGAACTTTCTTTACCCCTTCTATACAACCTACGTGGCAGGTTTCCTGACCGCCTATTTGTAGGATGATGTCTCCTCCAAAAAGGATTTCACGTCCAGCGACATTTGCAGAAATATATCCCCCACGTAAGCCTGCTTTTGCTGCAGGGCTATTAGTAGCTACACTTTGAATAAGAAGCCCCCCTTCTATCTGAAGGTTAAACAATTTTGCATATTCCTCTTGTGTCAAAAACACACTATCTACCCCTATCCATGGACGATCTTCAAATGCTAGAAGATCTTTTGCAGTATTAATAGCGACAACCATTCCGATACCTTGAAAACCTCCAGAAACTGTCAAAATACTGGATGCAATTCCAACAACTTCTCCTTGAGAATTAAATAAAGGACCTCCACTATTCCCAGAATTAATTGCAGCATCTGTCTGAATAAATTCTACACTTACCGTTCCATCGTACAGCATATTAAACCCTCTAAACGCCGAGATTATACCCGAAGAAAATGAATTTTCCAATCCATATGGACTTCCGATAGCATAAACATTTTGTCCTACAGTAAGAATATCTGAATCTCCTAGTTTGGCATGCGAGAGTGTAGCATCTAGTACTTGCAATTGTAAGAGAGCAATATCTGCCGTTTTTTCACTAAAAAGGATATTAGCTTTACGCATTTTACCATCTTGTGTTTTGACAAAAATCTCTGAAGACCCATCGACTACATGGGCCGCAGTAAGGATATAACAATCATGAGAAATCAAGACTCCAGATCCTTGCCCCTGGCTTTGTACTGTCCCTTTTTCTGTAAAATTGTTGGACTTCGTAAATATTGTGACTACAGAAGGGATTACTTTTTTATAAATATTTGACACACTTGCTTCTCCTTCAGATAAATAGGTAGGTGTTAATCGTATTTTAGGACTTGCATGCTTATTTGATTGAGCATATATAGTACTAGATATACTCAAAAGACTTAAAAAAAGGAGGACTATAGATTTCATGATGGTCAAAATGCTTTAGGATGAAAAGTTAGTTAAAATAAACCACGTATCATTGGTTTGCACTTTTGGTCGCAAAAAAATAGAAATACTTAATATCCCCTCTTTACATTCATAAAAAAGACCTATTCGTTTTATAGCGTTACTCTACTACTTCAAAAGACTGAATAGCTTCATTGGGCTCCATAATAGTAAATCCTTCCCAAAAACTAGGATCATATTTTGAGAGGTAACTAGCTTTTACTTCTTTATTTTCGGGAGCAATATCATATGCTGTATCAGAAATGACTTCGGAGTTAAAAACGACAAGTTCATATTTTTGAAGTTCGGTACCCCGTACATCTAAGGCCAGTGATAGCTCATTTTGCAAACGACGCCCTTTAACATTTTTATTTTTTTCTTTGATTTTAAGAGGTCTGTCTACTCCAAAATAACTCCCTTGTTCTAAAGAAATATAACGTGGATTATACACTCCAGACGCATCTTTCTGAAATAGCATTTTACCTCGATATACATTCTCCCGATAAGTAATTCCTAAGAGTCCAAATTTAAACAGCGGACGCACATTATCAAACTCTAATCGTACGACTGCAAAGTCATTAGTATTGACATACATCGTACCTTTAAAATCTTTCTTCCCCTTAGGTTCAAAATGGAGAATATATACAGGTTCGTTATCGATATACGTATAATCTTCTTGCGTAAACTCATACCGATTTGCTTTTTCAATAATATCAAGTTTTGAGTCTTCATTAAAAAACAATTGCTCATACAATTCTGAGATACGGCTTACAATTTGCTCATTAAAACCATGGTGGTTATCCGTATGACTTTCTCCATTTTTTTCTACCTCAACTTTTACGCGATCTGCATCTTCATTTGCTTCAGTAATAGAATCTAACTGTACTTTGGTGCCAAAAATTCCAGACTTAATCTTTAAGTAAGAATCGGGTTTTATATTTTCTTTAAAGATGCGTTCCATTTTTTTTCCTAATCCATCCATGGATACATCTTTGGACTTATCATAGAGTTCAGCAGCTTTGTCCACATAGAGTTTATGATTGCTGTAATTCCCATAAAAATCGCCTACTACTTCCCGATAATATTCTGAAGATCTAGGAACCAGCTGTGCAATACTATCTATCAATTGTTTGTCCAGCTCTTCTATCGTCGATTTTTTAAATCCAAAATCTACTTTATTCATTTTATTAAGATCAGACTGGCGGAAGAAAATTTTCTTACGGGAGAGATTTTGGCTGTAATAGTTTTTTGATAGATTTTCCTCTACCTTTTCTATAATCTCTTCGGGAGATAGAGGATTACTCGTCAGAAATACACCTTTGAGTTCAAATTCTTTGACAACAAGTGCAATTGTATTGTCTATAGAGTCTGTTAAAGCGATTGCTTTTTCTTCATACCCCATCGAAGAAATATGGATAGAATCTTGTGCAGTAGGAGTTTTGTATAGAATAATATTAAAAATACCCTCTTCATTGGTAATGACTCCTTTATTTTCCTCGTACATTACTGTGGCAAAAGGAATAGGATCACCTGTATTTTGATCGACTACTTTTGCCGAAACAGATTGTGCATGTATCGTACTTATCCATAATAAGGATAGTAACGTAAGGATGTATTTTATAAGGGTCGTCATAACAAATGATAGTTTATAGACTAGACGTAAATAAAACGACAAACGTTGTCTATGGATATTCTAAGTGACGAATAAAGAATCGTATTGTTACAGGATTTCTTTTTTTCTAGACTGCCTATACCTATTTTTATTTGGTAGCCTCCTGCGCTTTGATTTTTTCTTTAATTGCTTTTAAGCGAGCATCGTGTGCAGCTTTTTTTTCGCGTTCTTTTTTCTTTTTACGATCCATCAATTTGGCGTGTTTTGCTTTATTCTTGGTATTTTTAGGAGTTCCTTTTTTTGCCATGGGTTGTGATTTTAGTTCGCTTTCGCGAAAGCGGTTTGCATCTCCATAAAAGCCCGTACAGGATCCGAAGCATTCCATACGCCTCCTAGGGCACCTACCCCCTGAAAACCTAACCTAACAGCTTCTGGAGTGGTGTGAGCGTTGATCCCTCCCATCCCTGCAATAAACTTAGGGATATGGCGTACATCAAATCCTCGGCCCTGCATATCACTTTTGGAAATTGCAGCAAATACAGGACTTAACAGGTGATACGCAAAGGCTACCGGTTGTGCTGCCAGATCTTCAGACTCGTGATAGGAGCTACTCACTGCAAAACCTCTATCTGTAAAGGATTTTACATACCTTCCTAATTGATCTCCTTGTGCTCGCCATTTGCGTTCTTCCAGATGAATCCCTTGGATGGCATATTCCTGCGTTAATTCCTGCGGGAAGTTATGCGTCATTATATATTTATAATACGCCGGATCTATTTGATCTAAGTACACACGGTGATCCTCCAGTGTCGCTTCTGGTTTTCGGAAATGAAAGTGTTGCAGCCCTGCTTCAAACAGTCCATGTAGCGTCTGGATTTCTGTGTCACTGGTTTGCTCGGGGGATATCAGAAGGATCATATATAATTGATTAACTAGTTAAAAAGAAACATAAGCGATACTATTAATATACTGGCTCAATTCTAATTCAGAATAACGATTTACTAAACTTCTACTAGTATAGGTAATTAATTTTTCGTTTTCTTGATTCATCAGTATCGTTTTTTCATCTAAAAAAAATACTTGAAATATATCCCGCACACCGCTTTCAATTTTAGGTATTTCTATGGAATGGTTTTTTACAAACTTCAGGTTTTTGATTTCAATAATCTCAGCAATCACATCACTCCTATTTACATCCAGATACCCACAACAAACTTTTATAGTATCATTGTTAACATAATAATTATAAGAAAACCCACTTCCCGATGTCAAATATAATGTATCCAAAACCTGGATGGCGCCTGCATCTATTTCACATAAAAATAAAACGGTTGTAGACTTTACCAATTTCATATTTGCTCCCAGCAAGATATATTCCTTCCCTTTATACTGTAAAACAGTGGCATCAAAAGAGTTTATGATATTTATATAAGGTTCCCGTTCTAATCCTATTTCTTCTCTATAGTCTTTGTAAGCGTTGATATCATCTCCAACTTTTGTATCCTGGTCTAACAAAGCATCTACATCATCTATCGTAAGCAATTGTGTCATTGTACCATCATTATGAAGCCATTTTAAAAACAGCCCTTTGTAGGTCGAATCAAACCTTTTTAATAACAGAAACCCATGGTTATAGGCGATCGGTTTTTGCCATGGCATATCTACCCGGATTTTACTTGTCTCTATAAAATTTTCAAAATGGATCACGTGGCTTTGAGAAAATACATCAATATGCAATACAGAGCCCTCTACATAACAAAAAATATCTCGTAGTGCTTCTCCAGTCTTTAATGTGTAAAAACGCTTGGAAGATATATGTTCTTGGGGTTTCCAAAAAAAGCAATGCCTCTTCGAGCATCCTATTATATATATCGCTTCTTCATATTTTAGTGCCGCTACTTTAATGATCTTATCATTTTTGGATATCGGGAGTCTGGCATACATCTTATGATAATCTTCATGACTTCGCAATAGAACTTCTTCGGCACTTTTACACAAAAGAAAAGAATCAGGCAGTTTTTTTGTGATAGTCGCTTTCCCTAATGGTTCATACAGATCATCGGGATCTAGTTTCAGAAATTCATTCAGAGAGTCGATGATACGTTTTAAGTTTTCAAAAAGGTATTCATCATTTTTATAAAATTCGGCAGGATCTAGCTTCCGTTTTTTGGTGTTTTCTATTCTCTGTATAAAGCCTCCTAAGTATCCGTCATAAAAATAACCGTGTATTACGTTAGGTCTGGAAAATTTAATATCCTCCAGTACATCTTTGGGAATCCGATGTAAACTCTGGAAGGCAAAAATTCCTGTATTGATGAATTCTGCCGGTTTTAATTTTTTGGGATTGCTTCTATTTTTATTCCATAGCGCTACTTTTTCTGACAACTCATGGGTATTAAACATGGATTGAATCATATTTTGCGAAAAAATCAATTTGTCTCTTTTTTCGTCTATAGAAGCATTTACATTTTCGAGTATTTGTTCAAATGCCCTCATTTTTGCCGAATCAACCCAATCGTATTCAGAAGTAAAATTATCGGTCAGTATTTTTTCTAGTGCCTTTGTTGCATGCTGATCTCTGGAGGCCTCGGTAGTTGCTATTCGTCTTACTTCTCTTTCTATCTGGATTTTAAAAGTTTCCAGTGCTTCTTGTCTTTTTTTAAGATTAGGATTGATAGACGTTATAAATTGAGGAAGTTTCTTATAATCGTCTCCAAAACTGATGGCTTCTATATTCCCTTCTGTCAGGAGTGTTATATGATTTTTGGTGTTTATCTCTTTTTCATGAACCAGCATATAGTGTTGATGTGCCGTATGAGGAAACCATGTTTTTATAAAATCAAAAAGTTGCGAAAAATCTTCATCCATAACTCCATCTTTACTACATCCTATAAACAAGAAATGATAGTCCGATAGAAGTTTTTTAAGTAGTTCTTTATATCCCACCTGATCCGTCAGGTTATCATAATCTTCTTTGCTTAAAACAACAGTGTCTGGTTTATCATACACCCCATGCAAATGGATAACAAGGTCATTGTTGTTTCTGATTGCTTTTATGATTTCCTGGTATTCTGTTTGATCATAGCGTTGCCTATTGGTCAGGTTATTTACTTCAGAAAGTAGTGTATCATAGTTAGTGGTACATAAGATGGGCGTTGATAAATCAAGAATACTATTGATCAACGCTTTGGATATAATCTCAAGATCATCAAATACTTCATTAAGCCAGTTTGTATATAAATACCCAGGGGCTTGCAGTACCGCTTTCAGATGTGTAGAGGTCTCCAGCAAATCTTTTTGTTGCAAGGCTTGTGTTGCATTTGAAATGAGATTTTCATCTAAGTGTCGGATGGTGGCATATTCAATCCCATGTTGTAGTAACCCACCCCACCCTGGCAATCCTGCGGTTGCGTTAGACACCCCTGCTCCAATAACCGGAATTACCTTGTCATTTTTAAGGAGATCTATAAGTTTTTGAGTGGGTGTTATCGGCATTTCTTGTATTGATTTAACGTGTGGTGATAATTTGTTTTAACTGCTCTTTTGGGACCACACCCGACTGTCGCCATACCTGTTTGCCGTTTTTGTATAAGATCATCGTAGGAACTCCCCGGACTTGGTATTGGGCAGCGAGCGGTTGGTTTTTGTCTACATCTATTTTTACAATTTTCACCGCATCGCCTAGTTCTGCTTTGAGGTCTTTTAATATAGGTGCCAGTGTTTTACAGGGCCCACACCAATCGGCATAGAAGTCTACTAAAACAGAGGTTTCTGAGTTGATGATTTCTGAGAAAGAGGATTTCATGTTTTTGATGTTAAATTAGAATACAAAAATAGTACATATATCTAAGGTGACTTTGATACGGTGGCTTCGATACAATCTCGATTTCATCGAGATCACTCAGCCACCTGTAATTCGTTCCAGGACTAGGTCATTGAGTGACTCGCCAGAGGCGAGTTGTATCGAAATGACCGAAGCCTATCCTATAAAAAACTACATATTATATAGCTTCATACTCGGGGCTTCGATACAATTTTCGCTTTCGCAAAAATCACTCAGCCACCTTACTTAATTCTACACATTAGGTCATTGAGTGATCACGCCAGAGGCGTGATTGTATCGAAATGACCCAGTAGACAGACCTAAATAACCGACTCCTATTTTCTGAATATTTTCTTTGCTAGTTCTGGCAATAAGTACTCTTCTCCATTCATCAACGCTTCTTTCTTTTTACGGCTCCAGCCTTGTATTTGTTTTTCACGGTAAAAAGCATGATCAATACGATCATATTCTTCATAATAGAGCAATGATACGGGAAGTCTATTTTTAGTATATACAGCGCCTAACCCTTCCTGATGTTGTTTGAGACGACGTTCGAGATCTTTTGTGCTACCCGTATAATAAGTACCATCATTACATCTTAGAATATACATAAACCCTTTTGCCATGGTTAAATATAATGAATGAACGTAAGACAGACCCAGTGGCTTCGATACAATTTTCGCTTTCGCAAAAATCACTCAGCCACCTGTAATTCGTTCCAGAACTAGGTCACTGAGTGATCACGCCAGAGGCGTGATTGTATCGAAATGACCCAGCAGACAGACTTAAATAACCGACTCCTATTTTCTATATCTGATCTGCTAGATTTCCTTGCATATAGCGGCATTGACATGGTAGCTTCGATACAATTTTCACTTTCGTGAAAATCACTCAACCACCTGTAATTCGTTCTACACATTAGGTCATTGAGTGACTCGCCAGAGGCGAGGTGTATCGAAATGACCCGATAGACAGACCAAAATGACCCAGCCATCACATATTGAATAGATCACAATTCTAAAAATAGTATATTCCCTTTCTATAACGCAATGCTATGTCTAAAAACACATCCTGGAAACAACTCATTTTAGATCTTGCAAAAGCGATCTCTGAAAGCTTAAATGGTACCTCACGAAAGAGAACCTGGCATCAGCATGTGGTGCCGTATGAAGAGGGTTGGGCCGTACGTCGAGAAGGCAATAAACGGATTACCTCCAAACATCGTAAACAGAGTACCGCTATCAATAAAGCCAAAATTATTGCCAAAAGAAAGAAAGCCGATGTGATTATTCATCGAGCCAGTGGCGGGATTCGAGAACGGATTGGATATGGGGATTGAGGATTATAAATCAAAGCCTATTTGCCAAAAATACATATCCACTAATTTCATGACAGGATACTGAGGATATTCCTTCTGCAATTTATGAAGGTGTTCATGCTCTTCTGTATAGGCAAAAAGATTCTTAAGACTTCGCTCTTTTAATGTTGTAAATTTTTTCTTTTCTTTTCTTACTCCATCTATAAAAAACCGATCAAAAGCTGGAAGACATCCTAATGTCCCTAATAGTATTTTACTTATCAGTGTATCTGTTGCACTTATATTCTTAACTACCCCCTCTGATGTTTTAAATGAATAGGGTTGATAATATTCTTCCAAATCTTCAATTAGAGCTCTTATTGTGACAATATCAGAAGAGGTTACCTCTTTATTTTTTGAGCATCTTAATTCAGGATATCGATGGATGACTTCAACAGCCCCAATATGTATTTTGTAATCTTTCTGAAGCAATCCACTAGAGCCACGATACATCCCCCAACTAGCTAGGTAAAATCCAAGATGTAATGCCAAAATATCGTTACTCAACTTATTATCACCAAAAGCAGCATAACAATGATTCCAAGAATTATAACGATGAAACTCTTGATCGGAAGTAATAATAAATTTTTCAATAATCTCTTTCAAATTAAATCGAGGTCTTTAGCAATATCCATCATAAATTTACTCATAGGCCTTTTATGTATATCCTTATCTTCTGTGTAGTTACCTATCAATGTTCTTTTATACAATCTCGGATGTAATGATAGTTTATTAAAGCTCAATTTTAATGTTTTTAAATATGCTTGGTTATATATCTGACTTTTGATAATCAACTCTTCAATTACATCTTTTTGAGTTTCGTAAATACTTTCAATATGAAAAACCTCATTGAAAGTCTTTACATTTGGATTATCATAATCTGGCTCTTCAAAAATAAAGGAGAGCTCTTCAACATCTCTAGTTACTAAATATTTTGCTTTAGAATAAGGGGTTAATTTAAACTGGTAATCAGCTTGGAGTGTTTTGACTCCATCATTTGTATATAAATTAAATTCAACCTCGCCATTACTTTTTGCTCTGTTACAAGAAGCACAAGCTGGATATAAATTATACAAACAAATACTTAAAAAAGGGTACTCATCTTTTGAGTGATAATGATCTACATCAAATTTTGCAGAATATTTACCTTTAGATTTAATAGCTGTTATTGTAAGCTGTGAATTACAATACACACAAGCTTTAATCCCTATTTTCTCAAAATATTGTGGATAAAAAGAACTTCTTAAGCTTTTATAACCTAGTTCTTTTATAATTATATTTTTTATTGGACTTTTAACTAACCTCAGCTTACCTCTATAGAGCTTTTCAACAAGAGGAACATCACCTATGCTATCTTTTTCTGTCTCTAATTTAACTTGATCCCAAAGTAGTATATCAGTATTATTTTCAAATAGTGATATAACATTCTCTAAATACGTTTTATCGTCTCTATTATCTGTCTTATTATTTAAAACAATTAATTTTTCTAAAGCTTTCTCTCTTTGTTTTTTTATGTCATCAGCAAAAAGAGTTTGAACAACTTTTACTCTGTTTTGATGGATCGCTATCATTTCTCTTTTAAATTTATAAGTCTATCAATTTGTGATTGTAAAAAAGTATCCTTTTTAGTTTTAAAAGCGTCTGTATATAACTCCATCAAACTCATATATAACATAGGTTCACCAACAATTTTAATAACACTTTCAAAATAATCTTGATCATAATTCTTTTCGTAAAGAGGAAGTAGACCTCTTAATTTTGAAGTAATATCATTGATCTGATCTCTTAACTTTATTTTATCTAAATCGATAGTTGAACTCTTTAAAAATCTTTCTTTTTCAAGTTTTTCATTAGTTAAAATTATATATTGTAATGAATTGACTACTCTCTTTATCTCAACTTTAGCAAACTCCCCCATAAACCCATTCTCTAAAAAGAAATCATTTGCTAATAAGTCGTGTATGTTAGCCCCAAATGTTTGTTGTTTAATTGTTTGAACTGTTCCATTATTTAGTCTTAAAATATTTGAAGATGTGATATCTGAAAGAATAAAAGGAGAATGCGTAGCTATTAATATATTAATGGACTTAATACTGCCTTTAAAATATTTACTTAATTGACCAATCCCTTTAAGTAATCTATCAATAAAATGTCGCTGCATTTCTGGATGAAAGTATAATTCAATTTCGTCTAATAGAATATTAATATTATTATACTTGAATAAGGCCGTAGACTTTTTGATTGAGGAAACATTACGCAGATGATACATAATCGTATGTATCGAGTAGATCTGTTGTTTTTCTCCTGAACTTACATTCTCAAATGTATCGTTTAATTTCTCAGAAAAATGAAAATCATACTCAAAAACGGGAGGGGGCAAAAAATTTATAAGGTCAAGCGATACTTTAGTTTGATTAGAATAGATCTGATCTCTCAAATTATCTTCTTCATTTCGTATTGCTATTTCAATACCTGGATCCTCTCTGAATGAATATCCATCCATTCCCTCTCCATATGCGTCTTTAACTAGTTCTGGTTGATACTCTTCACATTTTGTTTTTATATAATTATCGTGATTAATAAAATGAATCACCTGCTTTAATTTATAGGTAATATGGCTGTCATAGTCTTTTATTTTTTTAAGGTTTCGTTCATAATCACCTTCATTAAAAATAGTAGGGTAATTTTTAACTATACGATCTGTTTTATATAGTAAATATCCGTATACTTCTTTCTCTATCCAAGAACACGATTTATACGCTTTTAGCTTAAATATTTCTTGATGTTGAGTAATTTCATACTTAAGCCTTTCATTTACATTATCGTACGGAGCACCTATTAAAGGAATGTCTAAATACAAGTCAGACAATCCTTTAAACCTCGTTTTATAATTAGTATATCGATACTTAAAAACAATTTTCTCGATTGTTTTATAATTAAATAGTGGATCATTATCTTCTGGACTATTACTGATAATATCCATTGTATTTACTAACAGCCTTGCCTTTTGCAACCCTCTTTCATTATCGATATCTATGGTTCCTTCTTCTCTTTTTGGATTGATTACTAAAGGGGTTTGATACGCATCATTTTTATGAAAAATACTGTCTAGCCATATCCCTATATCAACAGTATTTAATGAATGTATGGAGTAATTTAAGGCAATGCTATAAAAAGGAGTACGTTCTTCATAGTCATAGGATTCAAAATTACCTTCTACTAAACGTTCTATTTGATACCAGTTTGTGTCATCTTTACGATCCGTATCAATGCAAAATCTATAGATAGTTGTATCAATCTTATAGTATAATTCCAGATGTACTCTTTCTTTTATAAATATTTTAACACCTCCAAAAAAACGTTGTATACGACCATCAGCATGTACGTCTACAAAGTCCTTATTTTTCTCTAAAATTTTATTAAATGAATACTTTGGATCTATTTCAATACTCTCCTCTTCTACATCTTTCTTATGTTGAATAATATTCTTATAATCCCATAAATAAACAGCTAGAAAAAACAATTCGATAAGTGTACTTTTTCCACTTCCATTTTTCCCTACAATAGCCGAGATATGAATTTTTAGATCATCATTATTAGAATAAATATCAATATCGTTTTCAGGCGTTTTTACGTTGTATATAGGATCATTTATATTTTCATGCGCATGGGAGATTTCATTACCTCTTTTGTCCAAAAAGATATAATCTCCATAAAATTTATAGACTTCCCCTTCTTTTAAGTTTTTTTTAAATCTATCTCCACACCCTTCCAAAGGACGTATCCCTAAAAGCTTAAACCCACTCATACCTACCCATACTTAATATTCTCCTCCGCAACCATACCCAACTGTTCTTTTATCTCTCCAACCCTCACCTGCCCATTCATTAACATAGGCAATAACCAATCGCGTAACGAAGCTAATTCTTGGTTTTCTTTAGTATTTAATGTCATCTTCTCGAAGTAAGGTTGAATCATTTCTTCAAAACGATCAAGAAGATTTTCAGGTGGAATAGGGATTGATATGAGTTCTAATTGTTTTGCGTCTACACGTTTTCTCCCAGAAGTACCTACCATATTCATAATAGCATATTTTCTGAAATACTCTGATCGAGACAAAAATGATATAAACGCTGGTAATGGTTTTTTCTTTCCTCTCATCACTATAAACTCTGTAGACCCAAAACCAACTTCGTCATTATCTAAAAGAGAAACTAAACAAGTTTTTCCGTTTTCTAGACAGGGTGTAATTCTAGCAACCAAAACATCATGATTTCTAAACTTCATTCCTCCTCCAAATTGCTTTTTCTGAACTTTTGAAGTCATATAGCCATTTGTTGGTAAAGCATTCATATCAATATAACTCCCCACTTCATTTCTAGGTAATGATTCTGTAGGGTTAAACTCAATTATTTTAGTAGCTATTCCAGATTCCCACCCTTCAGGAATCTCCCTTTTCAATTCCTCATTATATATCATCTTTCCACCAGAAGATTTGTAGGGTTTGCCATTGGCATCTGGAAAATCAAACTGAACAAACCAATAGTCATAGATTAATTTGGCAAGAGACTCTAATTCTGTATTGATTTTGTTGTTGACTTCTATCTTAGCATCTATATCGGATAAGACTTTGGCGATTTGTTTTTGAATCGATAATTCAGGTAAATTGATTTTAATTCCATAATAAGCTCCAAAAGTCATACTTGGAACTCCAGTGCCTGAATTTAAATTACTCAAATCCAATAATTTTAAGTAGTTGTATAAGTAATATCCATCAACTATTTCGTCATTTATCTCTGAGTAGTAAATTGTATCAACTGTCCAGAATGGTTTATTTGCATATTGAATATTATTCAAAGTTCCTTTTCGAGGTAACAAAATACTTTCCTTATCATAAAGAAATTTGTTCACATACCTAATTAATCCACCACTCCCATAAACAGGAATTTCACCTTCTTCAAGGTGTTTATGATCCCTGCCATTCTTAATTTTCAACAAATCATTCAAAAAATATTCAGTCATATTTCAAAGTCTTCAAATTATTCTGAATCTCTTTTTCTATCCTTTCACTCTCAGAAAACAAACTTTCTAAATTACTTTCAAAAGACTTTATTTTATTATCAAACTCTTCCGCGGTAATGTCTACATATTCAATTTTCACTTCAAAATACTGCCCAGCACTTAGGGAATAGTTTTTTTCTTTGATCTCTTCATATCCTACAGCCACTGAAAAATCGTCTATGACTTCCTGTTTGATAAACGTATTAATGATCTGTTGTTCTTCGTCGGGTTGTAAAACGGTTTTTTGGTTCTTTCCTTCTCTAATGGTTTTTCCTAAACTACTAGCGTCTATTAATACGACTTTAGCATCATCTGTGGTATTGGCTTTATCTAAAAATAAGATGGAGACATTGGTGCCAGTGGTCGCAAAAATATTACTTGGCATACTCACTACACCTGCCAACATTTTTTCTTCTACAAGTTTGGTTCTAATTCGTTTTTCTATCCCACTTTGTGCGGTAATAAATCCTGTAGGGACAACAACCGCTGCTTTACCACCATCTGCTAACACATGCATGATGTGTTGGATAAATAGGGGGTAGATCGCCATTTTATCTTTGGCTTTCTTTGGTACATTTGGTAGTCCTGCAAAGAAACGTTGCTTGTTTTCTTTTCGCGAAAGCGTATCTATATCATCACTAAAATCTAACTTAAAAGGAGGATTACTCACGATATAATCAAACTTTTGATCGCGATGGTAGGGATCTGTCATGGTATTTCCTTGTATCACATTCTGAATACTATGTACCAAATTATTAAGTACGAGATTTAATCGTAATAAATTGGAGGATTTCTGAGAGATATCCTGAGAGTATACGGTGCATTTTTTAGGGCCTATGGCATGTGCCAAATTCATCAATAAAGTTCCTGAACCTGCACTGGGATCAAAAATAGTGACATTACTTACAGGAGAAGGGATCATAATGGCTGCCATAATCTTAGCCACCGCATGTGGGGTATAATACTCGGCATATTTCCCACCTGCATCATTGTTATAGTCTTTGATCAAATATTCAAAAATGGTAGAGAAAAAATCAAAACCTTCTCCCATGACGTCTTCAAAATTAAAGATCACCAATTTATTAATTAAGGCTTTAGCAAAGGCATCTCGTTTACTACTTACATATTCTGTGATAGGTTCAAACAGTCTAATCTTGACACCATCTTGCGTGGTTACGGCAAAAAGTTCGTTGTTTTCTGCTGCAATATCTAGTAAAGTTTCATCCAATTGCTTAGCAAAATCAGGCTCGTCTTGCCTATTGAATAAATAGGGTAAAAAATGATGTGTTTTTAAAAACGCAATATCACTATCAATCTCAAATTCTAGTTTTTTATAATCATCGTCTGATAAGGTTTCCAAGCGTTTTATCCATTGCTTATCTGTAAACCAATCCGGATGTATTTTCTTCAGTTCATACGTAAACTTATCATTGAGGTATTTATATAAAAATATTTGGGTAATAATTTTAAATTCATTCCCATCATTTCCCAATCCATAGTTGGCACAGACGGCTTTTAAGTCGTCTATGAGTTCTTTGGTTTTTAGGATATGCTGTGTTGTAAGGTCTGCTGTCATGCGGTTCTGTCAAAATATTCGTCTAGGTATTCTTTTACAATAATGTCGCTTATAAAAACGACGGTATCATAATCTAGCGATTGTTGTAGGGTTTCTTTAAAGGTACTATTGACCATTTTGGCTACTTGTTTTGTAAAATAGCTTTCGTTGGTCAAGATATCATTTTGTTGTAAGACTCGGGTGTCTGTTGCTGCTTTTATGGTTTGTAAGGCTTCTATAATAGCAGTCTTTATTTTAGAAGGACGACCTGCTTCCAGTAATCGTTTTTGTACACGTGCATATTTAGGATCGCCTTCGTATTTACTTTTTAAGAGGTCGTTTTTACGATTAAGTTCTTTGATGGCTTCATGAATGTGTTTGAGCGATTTCATATTCTCACGCATCTCATCTTGAGTGACTTCATTCAAATTCTTGTTTTCAAACAAACGTCTTAGTTCATCATAAAGACTTACCCATTGTGGGTCTTTAGGATCAAAATTATTTCCAAGAGCTTCTCTGGTTTTCTTAAGGATATCTTTTAAAGCATCACCTAGAATCATTTCTGCTTCTCCCGTTTTGGTAAATTCAAATAGAATGTCTTCTAAAGCAATGTTTAATAAATTGCCTACCTCATCATTGTTTTTAAAGGCTTCTTTTGCATTGAGTAAAGCAAGTCTATCTACTGCCATAATACGCAATGCACTTAGTTTTCTAAAATCAAGACGTTCTAACAATTCATAATCTCCTACTAAACGAATGATATTATACAATGATTTTGCGTC
The DNA here is from genome assembly GCA_947503305.1 of uncultured Dokdonia sp. Classification (GTDB taxonomy): domain Bacteria; phylum Bacteroidota; class Bacteroidia; order Flavobacteriales; family Flavobacteriaceae; genus Dokdonia. The sequence continues at coordinate 887,583 of CANNDF010000001.1, read as the reverse complement.
TTCCAGAGATTTCTTGATCTTAAGCATCTCACTACGATCATAAATTTCAGAAATCTGCATAGAGAAATGTTCTCCATTTTTTACATCATAGTCGGCTAAGATTTCTTTAATATCTCGTATTTTTTCTTCCATCTCTTCCCGAGACATAAACAAATCTGAATAGCTCTCCATCTCATCGCCTAGCACGTCTTGAAGTTCATCAAAATACGCTCGATTGGTTTTATCAAATTCTTTGGAAATATCAGCAAAGTCTACAACAAATCCATATTGATAGTCTTTATAGGTTCTATTCACACGGGTGAGCGCTTGTAAAAGATTGTGGCTACGTATCACACGTCCTAAATACAGTTTCTTTAATCGTTTGGCATCAAAGCCTGTAAGCAACATATTGTACACAAACAATAAATCTATCTTGCCTTCTTTAAAAGCATCTCGCCATGCTTCTAACTCCTGTTTGCTTCCAGAGTCATAAAGTATTAAAGCGGCTGTTTTTACTTTATAGGCTTCTTTTCGTTGTACTCCATACGTAGGTGTTGGTTCTGCTGCAATGCGGTCTGAACTTTCTGTTTTCGCTTTTACTTCGGCAGGCTCAGTACGACGCGCGAAAGCGTATGTAGCATTAAAAATCTTGTACATTTCTTCTGCTTGCTCACTACTGTCACAAATGACCATACCGCCCACATTTGGATCATCTTTAGTCTGACGAAATTTTTCAAAATCAGAAACAATATAAGCGAGCATAGGTTCAACAAAAGAAGGATGTGCATATAAGGTTTTCTTATCTACATCACCTTTTTTTATGTTAATCCCGTCTAGTGCATTTTTAAGAAGTACTTTGTATTCGGTCTCTATTTCTTCTCGTATAAGCTTAAGGGTATATCCATCTGCAATAGATTTGTTGTAATAATATTTATGAATATACTTCCCAAAGAGTTTTGTTGATTTTAGACTATCTCCAATAAGTGGTGTCCCTGTCAAACCAATCTTTATCGCATTTTTATCACTTTGTTCTAAGTTTGCCAGAAAACTTCCTTCTGGGTTATAACTTCTATGTACTTCATCCAGAAAGTAGACACGCTGGATATTAATATCATAATCGGTCGTCTTACTTATCTCGTGATCATCTTTAAATTTTTGGATATTGACTACTGTAATTTCGCGTTCTCCTTTGTCGTTATTTAAAGCCGTGGTTTTACGTAAATCTCGCACAAATTCATCCCGAGAGTTTACGGTATGTACTTTTAGTCCTCTTGCCGTAAATTCGTCCCTGGCTTGTGTCAATAGGTCCAAACGGTCTACAATAAAGTAGAACTTAGGGATTTTATGTTGCTTCTGGAAATAATCCGTAAGATGGTGTGTATTGTAATACGCAAGCGCCGTTTTACCGCTTCCTTGTGTATGCCAAATAATTCCTTTTTTTATCCCTGAATCTAGTTTTTCTTCGATAGCCTTGGTTGCAAAAAGCTGTGGGTATCGCATGATATGTTTTTGCAATCCTTTACTTTCCTTTACATAAGCGATCGAGTATCGCAGCATAAAAGCCAAGCGGTCTTTATTCAATAACGAGGTAAGTACTCTATTAGTAGCTGAATCTGGATTTTTATTGGTTATAAATTCAGGGCTATTCTTGAGTGATTGGTAATTCGTATCCTTTAATAAGAAGTCTTGTGTATCTGGATCTAATGGTTTAAGTACTTGAGAAAGATTAAACCCTATCTCTTCTCTAAAATAATTAAATATAGGATTCTTATACGAAGTAGCTGCATAAAAAGCCCCTTGCCAAGGTTCTATCTCGTTAGGATCATACTCCATATTGTTAGAGAAAATCATAAACTGCGTAAGGTTTATAAATTTTCTAAATTTCTTATTTTGAGATCTTCTTTGAATACGTTTCAATTCGTCTAAAACCCCTTCTCGATTATTAGGCTTCTTAACCTCTATAAACACCAATGGCATTCCATTAATCAAACAAATAATATCAGGACGGAACTCGTCCTCACCATTCTTATACGTAAGTTCTGTACAAACATGAAAATCATTATTAGAAAAATCCTCAAAATCTATGAGTCGTGTTCCCGAACGCTCTATCAACATTTCATAAAACACTTTTCCTAAGTCTTCATTTTCTAAAGACAAGCTTATTTCTTGATACAATCTATCTATATCTGAAGCTTCAAGATGAGGATTAATCCTAGCAATAGAGGATTTGAAAATATCTGTGAAGATATTAGTATCAAGATCCCAAACAGCATCCTTCAAAGAAATATAGGTATAGCCTAATTGCGTAAGATGCAATATTGCAGGTAGTTTTACTCTTGAATCTTCGTTAAATCTCATATAGTTATTCCCTATTGTAAATATAAAAATCCCCTACCGTAATCCTTTACGAATTACCGTAATCCTCATTTTTTATTTAGGGGTGGGACTTATGTGAAACACTAAAGGTACTATTAATCAATCTCTTCTATCACAGTACAATCATCTTTCTGGAAAATTCTTTTGTCACCATCTTTTACAAAGCAGTCACAAAAAGGATCCTGATCAAACCAGTCTTGAGTGTATTTTTTTGAATACTTAAAATACGGTTGTAACCCTTGTGCCAGACGTTTGATCACAGACGAATGGATTTTGAGTTTCCCTTGATTGTAATACGGTCCGTTTTCTTCAAAATACAGTACGATATCCCGATTGCGACGGCGGTATAAGGCCCCGATAAGGTTGTCTTCCGAGTCATGGAGAACACCATTGATATGGGTATCGGTTACGGTAACCTCATCAAAGAGATTATAGTCTTGTGTCTGGCGGATCATCCAATCGAGGGATACGTATGAAATCTCCGGATCATCGGTATACCCTCCACCCACATCACTATGAGCCCCTGAGAACCAAACTTCGGTGACGATATCATCCAGGCGATCTTCGGGTTTAAGACGTATGTTAGGACAGGTAGCGAGGATGGGAGTAAATATCTGTGCACGGTTATCATCCAGAGCTACTGCATGCAGTACTTTTTTTACATTGATATATTGATTAAGGTGATTGGTATTAACGGCACAAAATTTCTCTTTATAATCGGGAGCAGCCAGTGCCTCTACATTATCAAAAAGACCTAGAATATCGATCTCCACATCTTGAGCGCGGGTGATGAGAGTGCCAGTTTTTGTCTTCCATTTTTTTAGGACATCGGTGACTTTGCGTTTACGCCATGTAAATGGTCTATCGCCCAGATAAGCTTTGTACATCTTACGCAAGAGTTTGGTCTTTTCCTGCTGGGTAGAGATCGCACTCAAGTCTACTATCCCTGCCGTATAGATAAAATTGGAAAGGATCTGTGCGGTATAGGCCCCTCTACTAAACCCAAAGAGATGGATCCTGTCATTCCGAGAGGCGTCATAGTTTTCGCTGATAAACTGATAGGCTTCCCGTACATCTTTTGAAATCCCAACACCCATAGCCATACCAGTAATAGCAAAATCTGGCCCTCCGCCTACACCTACCGTATAAAACGATACCAGGTCGTCTCGTTTTTTAAGCTGCTTGCGGAGTTTATTGATATTGGTATTGTCTTCGGGAGTATTACTGGTCCCATCGATAAGGATAACAATATCCTTAGGAGATTCATATGGATCGGGAATCGTAGTGATTGGGGCGATGGCTTTACAGCCGTAAAGAGTGATACTAAGGATGCATAACACCAAGTACCGATAATTTCTATAAGTTTTCATGCGCGAGTTTGCCGTATTTTGGTTCGTTATAATATGCTGTCTGTTTCTACATATAGCAATTCTTTTGAGAGATCTCTCTCTCAATAGTATACAATCTATTTAGGGGCGGGTTTGCGCTGATTGTGAAGATACAGAAATTTTAAAAAAAAGCGCTCCTCTTTTTTAAGGAAGGGATCGATGTGCAACATTAGCATATAGTGCTTACCTATTATTTTAGGTAATACACAAAATATATAGTATTTGTTTTTATACGAGTGCGTTTTCTATAATCTCTTCGACTACTTCGGGATTGAGTAAGGTACTGGTATCACCCAGGTTACTCGTGTCTTTACTGGCAATTTTCCTGAGGATCCGTCGCATAATTTTTCCAGATCGCGTTTTAGGAAGGCCAGTCGTAAACTGTATTTTATCTAGTTTGGCAATAGGGCCTATTTTTTCTGTAATAACTTGATTGATTTCTTTACGGAGGTTGTTATGGTTTCGGGTTTCGCCAGTTTCTTTAAGGATGACATAGCCATAGAGTGCATTTCCTTTAATATCATGTGGAAATCCTACAATCGCACTTTCGGCGACAGCTGGATGTTCGTTTACCGCATCTTCTATAGGAGCCGTCCCCAGGTTATGCCCTGAGACGATAATCACATCATCTACCCGGCCTGTGATTCGGTAATATCCCGTAGCATCTCGCAAGGCACCATCTCCGGTGAAGTACATTTTGGCGAAAGCCGAAAAATACGTCTCTTTATACCGCTGGTGATTTCCCCAGATAGTACGCGCCATCGACGGCCAGGGGAATTTTATACACAACCGGCCTTCTACTTGATTGCCATGTATCTCTTTTCCATGTTCATCCATTAAAGCGGGTTGAATCCCTGGTAAAGGCAGGGTTGCAAATGTTGGAATCGTAGGCGTCGCAAAAGGGATAGGGCTTATCATAATCCCGCCTGTCTCTGTCTGCCACCAGGTGTCTACAATAGGGCTCTGTTTTTTACCGATATTATCGTTATACCAATGCCATGCCTCTTCGTTTATAGGTTCACCCACAGTCCCCAGCACTTTTAAAGAGGAGAGGTCATAAGCTTCTACAAAGTCCAGATTTTCTTTGGCAAGTGCACGTATGGCAGTGGGTGCTGTATAGAATTGTGTGATCTTATGTTGAGCCACAATCTGCCAGAATCGCCCCCAATCAGGATAGGCAGGTACGCCTTCATACATAACGGTGGTCGCTCCGTTAAGTAAAGGGCCATATACGATATAACTGTGTCCCGTAATCCACCCGATATCGGCAGTACACCAGTACACATCGTCTTCCTGATACTGGAATACATTTTTAAAAGTATAGGCGCTATAGACCATATAACCAGCTGTGGTATGTACCATCCCTTTAGGTTGTCCTGTAGATCCTGAAGTATATAAAATAAACAAAGGATCCTCGGCATCCATCACTTCTATAGGACAGTCTGTAGCGGCCTTGTCAAGTAAAGGTTGTAACCAGTGGTCACGCCCTTCTTTCATCTGGATATCTGTATGAGTACGTCGTGCTACCAGTACAGACTGGATACTCGGACATTGATCCAATGCTTCGTCTACAATCCCTTTGAGGTCTATGGTTTTGCTTCCGCGAAAAGAACCATCGCTCGTAATCACCATCTTGCAAGATGCATCATTAATTCGTGTGGATAATGCTGTTGCCGAAAACCCCGCAAATACCACCGAATGGATCGCTCCTATCCGAGCACAGGCGAGTACCGAAATTGCGAGCTCCGGAATCATAGGCAGGTAGATACATACCCGATCGCCTTTCTGAATGCCTTGGTCTTTAAGGACATTTGCAAAAGCACAAACGCGTTTATGAAGTTGAGTATAGGTAATATGCTCTGCAGGATCATTAGGATCATTGGGCTCAAAAAGAATAGCAGTCTTATCTCCTCTTGTAGCGAGATGCCTGTCGATACAGTTTTCAGTAATATTGAGTTGTGCACCTGCAAACCAAGTAACTTCAGGTTTTGTAAAATCCCAGTTCAATACTGAATCCCATCGTTTTTGCCAACTAAAATGCTCGTCTGCTATCTGTTCCCAGAACTTTTCCGGATGGTCTACAGAGGTACGATATACCTGAAAATATTCTTCTAATCCCTGGATGTGATACTTGCTCATAGGCCCTGCTCTTTTGAGCCTAAAAAGATACTATATTTCCCGAATATAATGTTCTACAAGATTTTTATCGGCTTCATTTTTCAGAATCAACAGATCATAGTTTTTATGGGTTCTGTATTGCATTAGGTATTTGCTTTTTCCGCTACGTTGTATAGGTATAAATTTAAATTGGTTGGGATCAAATGTATCTGTTACTATATGAACAGATTGAGTCCGATTAAGTATTTTTTTATGAAGGGTGCATTCTCTTTTTTCTTCATCAATGTGTATCTCAGAATAAAATATCCATGCTGTAAATCGATAGAGTATATAGCCTACCAACGTTAAAATTGCAATAATGATTCCTACCAATAAACCTAACCAATATACTGTTATAATGAAGGAAACAAATGGCCAAACAATCAAGGTTTTCCAACTCAAAGGAATTCGGTCACGTAGTATATGTATTGCTCCGTTTTTTGATATTCTAAAATAATCTTCTTTTTCGTTCACTAGAATTGATTACGACACTCTTTAATTATAGGCTCTAATTAATATGACAGATTATTTTACTTTAAAACCTTTACTACATTTTCTAAATAATCAACCGCCAACTTAATTTCAATACTTTTATTTGGAAAATAAGTATCCATTTGATCTCTTAATTCTATAAAAGGCTGAAGTCCAGTCGTGCTGTTTTCTGTGCCTTTAAATATTGGAATCGTAATTTCATATCCCTCTTTATTTTTATAGACATAGACGTATTTTGCCATTGAAAAATCAAAAAAACCAGTTTCTCTAAACCCTGCTGCTATCTCATCTACTTCTTGCTCAGAGATATTGGTGGTATCATAATCAATTTCATGCTTGACTACCATACCATATGTTTTTGTTGAAATATTGGCTTGCTTTATCGTATCAGATGCATATACAATACCAAAAACAGTTCCTAGAGTAACTAGAAGCCCAATAATACTTACTCCTATAATTTTTTCCCAACTGTATAGTACTCCTCCTCTTTTTATATGTTCATTGACCTTTTCTTCTTGAAATTTTTTGAACAAGCCATAAGCAATAAGAGTATATGTGATCGGAATAATTTGGTTAGGGAAATTAATGTTTTCTGGAATTTCAAAAGCCCCATAAAAAATTACGATTGTTGAAACTATAGAAATAATCCAAGCCCATTTTATTTTTTCTGGCTGGCCAAGTACTTTAAAATTTTCAGCAAATAAGTATCCTATAACTAATGGTCCTCCTAAGAATGACCCTACCCAAAATGCTTTACCTTTATATATCTTACCTTCTGGAATTATCTCTTCGTTTATTATTTCATTCATTTATTTGATTAGATTTTTAATCTACAGGAATCTTTTGAAGTAGGCTCCCATCTTTTTTATAGACAGACCATTGCCCTTTAGGTTCTCCATAAGAATCTACTTTCCCCTCTGCATATTTGTTTCCGTTGCGATAGAAATATGTGATTGTATTTCCTTTAATCTTGATAAGTTCTTCTCCCGAGGTGTATTGTATTCTGGATACACTTCTTGGTTCTCCATTTTTGAACCGTCCCAATTTCTGGAAATAATCCCCTATTCCCAATTCTTTTGAGGCATCTATATATTCATCATTATAGGTTAAATACGGAAAATCAAAATCTGCTTCTGTTTCAAAAGCGACAATCCAATCTCCATCTTTCTCACCATTTTCATACGTCCCTTTTTCCTTTATATCTCCATTTTCTATATAAGATACATAATCACCTGTCATATCGCCATTACTATAGGTGCTACGTTGTTTTGGAGATCCATTTTCAAAAAACTCTTCATAAGCACCTGTTATTTGTCCATTGACATACGTACATCTAAGTCTTACCGTTTTTTTATCTTCATAATACGATACAACCTCTCCATATTTGCGATCATTACGCAGACCCACTTTATAATTTAAAGTCCCGTCACTGAAATATTCCGAATACGTATCCTTAGTCTTTATATAACTTACGTTTCCTTCTTCATCAATTCCTTTTGTCGTTTCTAATTCTCCTTGGTCATTATACATTTGTGTTTCATATAAAACCCCATCATATGAATAGTTCCATTCTCCAAATCGAGAAATAGGTTCTTTTTTATTATCACAGCAAGAGATTTCATATTTCTTATGTGTCTTATTGTATAACAACTCAAAAGTATCATTAAAAACAAGGCTTCTCCCATCTTTATTAAGGTAGCTTACTTTTATTTTTTTTCTGTCTACAAGCCTCAAATAATTAGGAAAACCTCGTTTCACATCTCTGTTATGATTTTCATACGCAGAAGATTTACAATACTTATCTGACGTAGCATCTATACTATAGGATACGAGCTTGTCAAATACAAGCTCTTCTTCAAATTCTATAAGATCTGTTAAATTGAAACTAATGATTTTTTGTACTATTTCCTTATCCGAAAGTTCTTGAGAAAAACTTATTTGTGTAATAAATAGGATAAAAACGGGGAGCTTATATATTATTTTCATTTTGTTAAAATAGTGAAAATTAACATACTATTCCTGTATGCAACTCATGAAGTAAGTAGGGCTATCGTCTTCTCAATAGTTTTTAATCAACAACAGGATCTAGTAATGTCCATTTTTTAATTACCGGGGTATGGGTTTTAATAAAATCGGCTGGAGCCATTAAGAAATACCTATTGTCATATTCAAACTCAAATAAATAGGTAGACATATCTGTATATCCACTCGACCAGGTGGCATCACACAGATACCATTTTCCATTAAGTTTTATGGCATTCCAGGAATGATTGGGTAGCTCCATCTCCTTAGATCGTAGTGTTGTATCATACCCATTTATAATAACACTTTCCAGTCCTGCATAGGTAGACATCACCTGGATCAGATAGGCATAGCCTGTACAGAGGGTTTTCTTGTCTCGGCGTAGTGTTGTAAATACTTCTTTTTTAAATCGGGTGTTCCATTGCTGTAAATTTTTGGGATCATTTTTAAATTTATGGCGTTTCCGATTATTCATAGCCATCATATCATACGCACCACTGATATTGTGGCAAACCCAATAATAAATGACTCTAAAACGCTCTGCATCTGTATCCAAGTGAGCGGTTAATCGATGGGTAAGAAGCGGTAAGTTATAAAGAGACTCTCCTTTATACCGTTGTGCCATTTGGTCTGCTTTTGTAAAGTTGATTTCATTAAAATCTTCTTGTTGTGCATGCGACGACAGTATAAAGGTAAAGCTCAGTAAAAGAATAAAATTCTTCATCAGAAAATATCCTTAGTCTTCCTTATTTTCTAAAGATTCGGTTCTTAGAGATCCTATAATGATCAGAGGAATATCTTCTAAAAAGGGTTTGATAAATGTAGTATTGCCAGTAATAGTCACCTCAGCATCTTCATACCCCAGGTAACTTACAAGCAATACATCTTTCTCCTTCAGTTTTTTAGGAAATGTAAAAGCCCCGTTCTCATCGGTAGAGACGCCTATTTGCGTTCCTTTTAAAATAACCGTAGCTAAGGGTAATACCCCGTCGGTACAGCTTACGATCCCTGTTACAGTACGTTCTGCACTTTGAGCATGCGTAGGATGGGTAAAAAGTCCTAGCATGAGCGCTGCGCATAAGGATCCGATGGTTTTTACTACGTTTTGACGAATTGGAATACGTTGTGTTTTCATAAGATATATGTTTTAGTGTTTCTCAAACATAGGTATCCCTAGTTCCTCTTTAAAGTGATACTGAGGGAACCAAGTGATTGCTTGAGTAAAACATAGATACTAATGAGTATTTTATCAATGGGGAGTCGCTTCTCCAGCGCCGCTAGGAATTCTGATATTTTCTACGATAGCTTGCACCTCTTCGGGAGGAACAGGTGTAAATCTATTTACAGTAATTGCTACGACAAAATTGACAAGCATGGCAATGCTTCCAAACCCTTCGGGAGAGATGCCAAACCACCAGTCTTTTTGAAGTCCTGCCACAGCAACTTTTCCTCCATCAAAAATGCCAAATTTAAACTTGAGCATATAGAATAGCATCAGACTTATCCCTACGATCATGCCTGCTATAGCGCCTTCTTTATTCATTTTTTTATAGAAAATCCCTAGAACAATCGCCGGAAAAAAGGATGCAGCGGCCAGTCCAAATGCCAGGGCTACTACTGCGGCTACAAATCCTGGTGGGTCAATTCCAAAATAACCAGCAATCACAACTGCTACTGTAGCGGCTCCACGAGCGATCCATAATTCTTGTTTATCAGAAATATTGGGTTTAAATGTTTTTTTGATGAGGTCATGTGATACTGAGGAGGAGATCACCAGTAGTAATCCTGCCGCAGTAGAGAGGGCGGCTGCGAGTCCGCCAGCAGCTACCAGTGCAATCACCCATGCAGGGAGATTGGCAATTTCTGGATTTGCCAGTACCATAATATCCCGATCTACCGTAAGCTCATTTGCGGGGTGTTCATTTTCTGCTTTCGCGAAAGCGGTATACTGCACCTTCCCATCACCATTTTTATCGTCAAAGGCAATCAGACCTGTTGTTTCCCACTTGGTAAACCATTCGGGCATCTCTTCATAGGGTTGATTGCTTACCGTTGTAATCATATTGGTACGTGCAAAGACCGCTACAGCAGGGGCCGTCGTATATAAAATAGCAATGAGCAATAATGCAATTCCAGCCGATTTACGGGCGTCTTTGACACGTTTTACCGTAAAAAACCGAACGATCACATGGGGTAATCCTGCGGTTCCGACCATCAGGGCCAGAGTGATCATAAATACATCTATGGTCGATTTTGACCCATCGGTATACTGTGCAAATCCCAGTTCTTCGGAGAGTCCGTTGAGTTTATCCAGTAGGTAAGTCCCTGATCCATCGTCTAGAGTTCCTCCCATTCCTATCTGAGGTACAACATGTCCGGTCATCTGTATGGATATAAAGATTGCCGGGACCATAAAGGCAAATATAAGTACGCAATACTGGGCTACCTGAGTATAGGTAATGCCTTTCATACCTCCGAGGACCGCATAAAATAATACAATCGCCATACCGATGATAACTCCAGTATTAATATCTACTTCCAGAAATCGCGAAAACACAAGTCCTACACCTCGCATCTGCCCTGCCACATAGGTAAAAGAAACAAGCAATGCACAGAGAACAGCGACGACTCTTGCCGTCTTTGAGTAGTATCGATCTCCTATAAAATCGGGAACGGTAAACTTACCAAACTTCCTCAGATAGGGTGCCAGTAATAAGGCAAGGAGCACATACCCTCCTGTCCACCCCATCAGATATACCGATCCGTCATAACCGCCAAAAGAGATGATCCCCGCCATGGATATAAAAGAAGCGGCACTCATCCAGTCTGCAGCAGTGGCCATCCCATTTGCCAGTGGTGAAACTCCTCCTCCTGCTACATAAAATTCTTTGGTAGATCCCGCTCGTGACCATATAGCAATCCCTATATAAATCATAAACGTGATGCTTATCAATATGTATGTCCAGATCTGTACTGTCATGAGGTAGGTATTAATGTTGAGTGTTGAAAACGATGCTTGCTATTCGTCATATCCGTATTTCTTATCTAGTCTATTCATCAGTCGTACATAGACAAAAATGAGAATTACAAATACATAAATAGAGCCTTGCTGTGCAAACCAAAATCCAAGTGGGAACCCTCCTATTTTAATGGTATCCAGCGCTTCTTTAAAGAGGATTCCTGCACCGTAGGATACGGCAAACCATATAGCTAGTAAGATAAAGAGGTATCGTAGGTTTTCTTTCCAATAGGCTTTGGGGTGGGATCGTGAGGGTTTCATCATGTTATTTAGGTAGGGTATAGAGTTGCTGTGCTATTTCGGGAATCTTCTCCTCCTGCGTCCCGTTTCATGGATCCTGATAGGCTAAAGCTACACAAAATATCTGTATTGTACCGTATGTCATAGGGGTTGTTTGGAATTCCGCTTTCGCGAAAGCGGAATCGGACTACTCGCTCAAACCGTAATCCAAGGGAAGGGCATCTCCCATGCGCTGATCCCCCATCTCTCCACTAAAGATAAGAGCATCTGGCGGATATGCATTTCCGAAACCATCTATCGTATAGTAATCATACCGAGTTTCTATATAGGATTGCCTCCTTTTTTTGTAGGTTACCGATAGCGCATCTGTCAAACGTACCTTTTTTATCCCTAAGGTATCCGTGACAATCATATGAGTAATAGGATCTACAGGAAATCCCTTTTTGTATACATCAAACGCCTCGAGTTCCCATTGGGCGGTAGCGACGGTTCGTAAAAAATGTAAAGAAGATCCTTCATAGACCTCACGGCGTCTTTTGGCATACTTCGATTTTCCTTCTTTTTGGTCGATAAAAAAACTAGTGCCTGCATAATAAGACTGCTTGACATCCAAAGGTGCTATCGATTTTGAAAAATAACGTATGGTACAGTCATACATTTTAAAACGGATCTCATATCCCAAATAAGGGTTTTGAATGCGTATGGATTCATCGGCATGTACGATCATTTCATAGGTATCTGGATCGTAATAGAGATCTAACACTTCTTCATTGAGAATTTTACAGGCCTGTCCTCCGCGAGTGACTCCTAAAAATTCCCTTTTAAACGCCTTTAGTAGTTGTGCTCGGGAAAATAAAGGGTTTCCTCTTAGGACTACTTCGGAAAGCGATTCGGGTTGAGGGGTAAGATATACTTTTACAAATTTCTGATCGGTGGGAGGTATCACAGCATCTTCATATCCTAGATAACTCACAATGATTTGGGAGGTACTATTTTTCTTAGGATAGAGTCTAAACTGCCCTTTTTCGTCGGTAATTCCTCCTATGGTAGTACCTTCGTAATAGACTGCCGCTCCAAGTAGCGGTTGCAGTGTCTTGCTATCGTATACTATGCCCGAAATCGTCTGGGCATGCAGAGTACTATAAACCAGAATACTCAAAATGACTAATGTGTTTCTTAGTATATACATCCTATTTACGTAGCGTGTTTAGTATTTCAGAACGTATCCAGTAGATATCTCCTGCACTACAGTAAAATACGAATTTTCCGTCAGGGGATATAGTGGGGGCAAATTCACTCTGTTCTGTATTTATAGCATCCCCCATATTCTTTGCAGGGGTCCAGCTTCCATCCACATTTTTAAAACTCACATACAGATCGGCATTGCCATATCCATCCGGACGTCTAGAGGCAAAAATCAGGATGGTTTCGTCCGGAGATATAAAGGGATCATAATCGTAATATTCTGAATTTATGGCATCACTCAGGGGTTGTGCTTTTTGATAGACCCCCTCTTTAAGATGGGATATCACAATATTGCTTTTACGACCGGGTCCTGTAGAGAAATAGAGGTTTCCGTTTTCTGCCAGCGTAGGAAACCAGTCAGAATCAGGGGTATTGACCTCAGTTCCTAAATGGGTGGGAGTCCCCCAGCGTTCTCCTTCTTTTCGGACTTTCCACAAATCAATGTTATTGACGAGCGTATCTCCCTCGACGATGGGTCGGTTAGTACTGTAAAAAATGGTGGTACCATCACTCGTCATAAAGGGGTCTACCTCCCTATAATCTCCCGAGATAGTTGTAGGCTTGGGAAGGGTCCATGTATCGCCTACGCGGGTGGTCATCATAATGATGGCTCCATCGTGCCTTCTGGCTTCCAGTGTATAGTAAAAGGTATTCATATCGGGAGCAAATGTGGCGGTATGGACACCGTCTTCGGTAGAGATCATTTCTGGTGCAAATCGCTGAGCTACTCCTCCCGGATCCTTTTGTCCCAGATAGGGTCCTTTAAGCTCCGGAGTTTCTACCTTATCTCTGGAAGCGCCTCGTTCTATAAGAAAGTCGACAATCTCTTCCGAGTTCTGACGCAGGGCAATGGCCAAGGCGGTGTTTCCTCTTTCGTTACGTTTATCAATATCTTCAGTAACCAGTTGTTTGACCATGTCCAGCTCTTCATTGAGTACTGCCATATGCAATAAGGAATTTCCTATATCTATCCGTGCGTTGGATTTTATGAGTTTGTCAAAAAAAGATTGACGGTTTAACTGAACAGCTACGTATATCGGTGTACGTTTCTGGTGATCTACATGATCTGTACCTATTCCTTTTTCCAATAAATAGTCCAGGACTTTTTCTTGATTGCATCCTACCGCGTAGTGCAATAGGGATCTTCCTCGCTGGTCTTTTGTCTGTATATCTGCTGTTTGCAGCAAGGAATCCAGAGCTTTGACATCTCCCCTACAGGCGGCTCTATGAAGTTCCTGTGCGTTTAGGGATATCATGAAAAAGCCACTTACCCATAGGATGAGCCATCTGCTATGAGATACCATTACTGTTTGGTTTTAATTTCGACTACCCCATTTTTACCTTCCTCTCCATACTTTCTAACGGCACTTTCTCCTTTGAGTACATTTACGGTTTCTATTTCATTCGGGTTGAGGTTTTGCAATCTGGCTTTGGCTTCTGTGGATTTGTATTTTACCTCTCCTTTTTTATTGATAAATACAAAGAGTGGGGTTTCTCCATCTTTGGAAGCGCTCCCTCGCAATACAATTCTCGGGCTTTCACTTATGGAAGCCGTCAGCTTATGGGTAGACAGATCGGTATCTTTGCGGAGGCTTTTGAGTTTCGTTTGCTGAGATACAGACAGTTTGTTTTTGAGTTTAATAAGCATTTTAAGACGCTTGTTTTTAAGCTTTTGTTCTAAAGCGGCAATCTCATCCATTTTGGCCAATGCCGCATCCTCGTCTACCTTGCTTTTTTCTACCAGCTTATTGAGATCTACCTGGGCGGCATCCAGATCCCATTTTGCGGTATTAAATGCTTCTATGTTTTCGTTGTATATCTCTTTTATGGCCGTTATCTGCGCTTCAGAGAGTTCTAATTCGGATCGATGTTTTAGGATGGTCTCCGCTGGAAATAGGGCTGATTGGAAGGAGTCCTGAGCGGTTAAAGCAGTCCATCCGAGTACGAGTATCAGTACTGTGAGCATTTGTTTTTTCATCGTTTTAGTCATTAAAATCGTTAATTAATATCGCAGTAGAGGATTCCCACGTCATCATTGGATCTTCTTGAGGTAATAGTATATCTGTAGGTCTTTCTTCTTCTCCAATGGTTATGTATAGCGTTTCTTCTATTGGATCTATGGGTTGTGGACGTTCTGTCCATAGACCAAGGCCTATCAATACGGTTGCTGCTATACCCAGAGGTACTACATATCGTATTTTGGAAGGCTTCTTTTTCGGGAAGAGACTTTCAAATTCGGGAATAGCATGCTGGACCTCTTCTTTGCGCATCGCCATAAAAAATTTCTTTAGGTCTTCTTCTTCTTTTGTCATACTGCCGCTTTTAATATTAAGGTTCTCATTGCTTGCTTTCCACGTTCGTAATGCGTTCGAACAGTGCCTATGTGTAACTGTGTTACACTAGCTATTTCTGTCAAACTCATCGAGTGATAAAAAGCCAATAATAGTACTTGCCGTTGCCTATCGGGAAGTTTATTGAGTAAGGCTTTATAATTTATGGTTTGCATTTCAAATGCAGTCTCTTCGATTCCTACTCGTACGTTTTCCAATGCTTCGTGTGTGTGTTTCTTTTTTTTATAGTCGATGGCGGTATAGCGAATTACCGAAAACAACCATGTTTTAAACGAAGATTGCTTCTTATAGTGCGCTTTGCCTTCCCATATTTTTACATAGGTCATCTGTAGTACTTCTTTTCCGTCTTCCCGATTATGGTAACAGCAATGACAGGCCCATAAAAAAGCATCTTTATGGTGCTTTTGTAACAACTGCGTTAACCGGTTTTTGTCCATCGTTATCTATGAGTCTATAAGATCGCACTTTTATATGACAAGAGACATCCTATTTTTTTTGGTCCCTTAACTACACAATTGCATTAAGAGATGAGGATCTTTTTCTTTTTGCAGGTTACAATCCTTGCGTTCTATCCTAAAAAACAGGTATTTATACGTATTTTTACTCCTGTGCTTATAGCTATCTTGTACTACTACCTACTACTTTTATAGGTATTTACTATCTCCGATTATGAAAGACGTTACAGAAAAAAAGCAACCTGCATCACCTACTATTGCAGATGCAAAGAGTTCAAAAGCTACTCCTCAAAATTTTGAGGATAATCGTCCTGAAACGAAGCAATTAAAGAAAATACAACAAAGCGCCACTTCATCGCATATTCCTCTCCAATTTAAGGGGAAGGGGAGTCATGGAAAAACCATATATTTAAAGGTGCAAAGTGTTACCTATACGGTAGCAGGTGTTCCTGGTAATCAATCTAAAGCTGTGGGGTATGATGAAACCTGGACCAAAACACAAAAAGGACATCCTGGATATACAGATTATGGCGCCGTTGCTCAACTCATTGCGCAAGCCGCCTTATTACCAGGAGAAACATACGTGGATGTACAATACAAGACTTATTCTAAAAAATCATAACTACTATGATATCTAATAATAGAAGAGGTTTATCTATATAAAATTGATATGCATGGGAACTCAAAAAAAAATATCTAAAGAGACTACCCCTTCTAAACAAGTACAGCATACTCCAGAAAATGATACTTCTGAAGCTATCGGTTTTCAGGATCATCGCCCTGAAACTGCTTTACAGCTAAAGTTACAGGGGTTGGCAGATGCATATACCGATGCACAGCCTGTCATCCAACAAAAAAAGAATGACACGGGGCTTCCTGACAACTTAAAATCGGGCATAGAAAATCTTTCAGGTCATAGTCTGGATGATGTAAAAGTGCATTACAATTCTGATAAGCCTGCACAGCTCAATGCCCATGCCTATGCCCAAGGTACTGATATTCATCTGGCTTCTGG
Organism: uncultured Dokdonia sp.; assembly: GCA_947503305.1. Lineage (GTDB taxonomy): Bacteria > Bacteroidota > Bacteroidia > Flavobacteriales > Flavobacteriaceae > Dokdonia. The sequence continues at coordinate 870,844 of CANNDF010000001.1, read as the reverse complement.
GCAAGAAAAACACCTCCCTCACGAAGCTTGGCATGTGGTACAGCAAAAACAGGGGCGGGTACAACCTACCACACAATTAAAAGAAAAAGTAAACATTAATGACGATAAAGATTTAGAAAAAGAGGCTGATGTGATGGGAGCCAAAGCTATAGAACAATCTACAGTTCAAAAGAAATCTATCTCATTAAAGTCTGGAGTACAAACAAGCGAGGGAATAGTTCAAGCTATTATAGATTCGGATACTTTCAGGACTCAAACTCCTGGTAATTTGTTAAGACCTCGAAGGACAATAGATGCTATTGATACAGCACTTGACGATTATCACAATGCTACACAAGCTAATAAATTATTGGAAATGAGTCGTTTACTAACTGCTATAAGTAAATATCGTAATAGTAAACTTTCAGATCCTACTAATCCAAGATTAGCTGTTGTTAACGATTTAAAAGCAGAAGTTTTACTTGAACAACCTTTAGTGGAAAGGTTAGATCTCCTTGCCGCAAATGGGGTAACAGCTACTTTAGGAAATATTGCTACTGCAGCAGCCCTTAATAATTTACAGCTAAATACGCTTTCTATTTTAGGGCAAGTAAATACAATTGATCAAGTAGTAACTCTTCATAACTTACCAAGGGCTAATGCAGATATTGTAACACTTGCAGCTCTACCTCAAGTTAATAGTTATGGAGATTTACGACAGTTATCGGCAACTGCACGTCCTGAAAATGAAATTAGTCAGTTAGCAGATTTGGGAGGTGTAGGCTTGGGAGGTCATGTGTTACCAGCACAACCAATTTTTGCACAATTACTTAGTCTAACCAATGGAGCAAGCTCAATTGCCGAATATACCAATATGCTAGGCAGTGTCGTAGTAGGTTCTGTAGCCGAACTCGAAGAGTATGGCCGTACTGGGAGAATCAACCGTTTAATTGCAGAACTTACTCCTTCCCAAGCGGTAGATGATATGTATTATATCCCTATGAATATTCATTATGGGCTTGCTGTTGGGCAATTAAACAGAACTGGATGGAAGGCAGCATATAGCTCAGTATATGCTATAAAGGGGGCTTCAGAAAATTTGAATCTTGCAGTTCAGTCGGCACCAATCCGAGCACGTCTTGTCGCTCATAATATACTTCCTGCTGGAGCTGGTGTGGTACCTGACTTTCTAGCTGATGTCTTAAAAGCTAGATGGCTTCAAACACATACAGGTGCAGAGGGCATTCATTATCAGGGGGGAGATCGTGGAGATGATCAAAGAGCTCAATGATCCTGATTAATACTCATAAATAAAATACGAAGTTCAGTCTGGCCAAAGATTCCTTTACTACTTACTTCTTTCTATTTTTAAAGTTAGGTACGTATTGTACGGCATATATTATTACGGTATCTGCACTGTAGTCTGTCCGGGTTGTGAGATGGTAATCACGCCTCCCCACATACAATTAAGGGTACAGGTATTATTTAATGCTGGCATGTTTGCAACCATAACTGTAGCACTTCCAGGGGCCCATGGAGCCACTGTTACAGGGACACATGGCATGGGTGTTAATACTCCCAGAGCAGCAGTAGTCGCTGCTGCTACTGTAGGGTTTGCCAAGGAAGAGCACATAGCAAATGGAAGAATATTGACCATAGGGATATTATCCATAATATTGGCTGCTGGCATATTGCTGGTCATTACTTTATTTTTGGGTAATACGACTAACGAGGATGGTGCTGCTCCAAAAGAACAGGTCATCATCGCACCCATACATACTTGTTGTGGCATAGTTACAGTGTTTTATTAGACTTACGGTATTCTCGCTGAATCCCTTTTAATATATCTTTTAATTCTATCTTTTTTTCATCTCTTCTGGCAGCATTCAAAGCACAATAGCGTAGTACATTAATCATAGATCCCCCTGTGAGTTCATACTTATCTGCCAGATCATTAAAATCAATACTCTCTTCCAGTTCGAAGGAAGCTCCAAAAAGTTTATTCCATAACATCATACGCTGGGCCTTGTCTGGTTTTGGGAAGTGAATCATACTTTGAAATCTTCTTGAAAATGCTTCGTCAATATTGGTCTGTAAATTTGTAGCTAGAATCACTAAGCCAGAGAAATTCTCGATACGCTGTAGTAAATAAGCAACTTCCTGATTTGCATGACGGTCATTAGAGCTTTTGGTTTGCGTTCTCTTACCAAATAAGGCATCTGCTTCATCAAAGAATAAAATCCAGTCTTTATGTTCTGCCTCATCAAATAGCTTCCCTAAATTCTTTTCTGTCTCCCCAATATACTTAGAGACTACCAGCGAAAGGTCTACTCTAAAAACAGGACGATGCGTCTCTTTTCCTAATAGGGTTGCCGCTAATGTTTTTCCTGTTCCTGGAGGGCCATAAAACAATACCCGATAGCCTCTCTTCAGGTTTTTATGTAATTGCCAGTCGGTAAGGATACGCTCACTGTGGACTAACCAATCTTTTATTTCGAGAAGGTCTTCTGCAACATTTTTGTCTACTACCAGATCCTCCCATGACAGGTCTGTCTGAATTTCTTTTGCAGGAAATTTTGAACTGTATTGTGGTAATTTTAAAACACCCGTAGTCAATAGTCCCAAATATTCGTTTGAAATAGTCAATCGTTGATGGGGATCAAAATTCTGATTCCCGTCAAATTCTAAAATCCCTTTTTTAAATAGGATATTGTCTTTATTAAATTGTTTTAAAAACTGCAATCGAGCGTTTAATTCTTGTCCCGTTAGTATAAAAATAGCGGTTTCTAAACTAGGGATAAATCCTGATTTATTGACCCCTTTAATCCCTCCAAATTCTGCAAAATCACTATTCAAATTTTGATTTTTGATTAAAAATACATCAAGGCTTTGTGGTTTTACATACGGGAGTAATGACAGAATAAGTACCAGACGTTCTTCAAAATTTAATGCGTATTCCTGTATTACAGAAGCATATATCGAATCCTTCTCTTCTATCAATGGAGGGGTGTGCTCTCGTACCGAACTATACGCACTCTCATTTTGAAAATAGAGACTCAATGCAGTATTGACAACAGTTTCAAACCATTGTATTTCTTTTATAATCGTTTTTGCTATTTTATTTATACTCTCCATTCTACCTGAAGTATTTTATGCATCCAGCTTAAATTTATTTTTGTAATATTCCATGGGATTTGATCTAATAGCATATCATAGGGTTTATCTTCTACTTTTAAATAGTATCGGTTTTCTTCTTCTTCCAGCTTCCCTTGTCGTTGTAAAAATGATCCCCTAAGTCCATCTATTGTTGTATTACCCAGTACAGTCCAATGTTGTATTACAGCGTTAAGGAGTCCTTCTATGGTTTCTTTTTCTGTATCCGATATTTCTTCTAGTGCTTCTAGTGGTGTACTCACATACAAACCGCATAGTATTTTGTGGAGTACCAATTCATGCTCTTCTTGATGTGTATCTCCTGCGGTTGCATAACTCAATAATTGCACTGCTTTATGTTTACTATGTTCGTCTTTAAATACTGAATTTTCCATCAATCCGCATTTTTGAAATAACATTCCTAAATAGGGAGCTATGATAATGAGCCCTGCATTAGTTATAAACATAGGGTCTATAAATTCATGTGGTGCCTCCTCGCCTAGCTTTTTATATTCTTTTTTGTCTTCACTCGGTTTTTCAGAATCTTTACGTATCACATTTTTAGGTTTTTTTTGGCCAAGTTTATATAGCTGCTCAAAGAAGTTAAGATGTACTGCAATGGCCATTTGATTATTATTGTTTATGCTTTCGCGAAAGCGTACTATTACCTCTTCATGTTTTTCTTTTCCAAGCACTTGATTGCCCAAATAAATTATTACTGCTAGCCAATCTTCTATTTTCCAAAGTCGCAAGCTATTTGACGTAAGTTTTGTGGTGATAAATTTGAGGAATATGGTTGTAAGCATCTTATGTTCTCGTATGGATATATATGATGCATAGGTCTTTAAAAAAGCGGTTGCCTGCTTATAAAGCTTATGTTGAGAGGTTGTTATCTTTTGTAAAACTTGCTCGTCTAGTTCTTTTACTGTTGTTATATTTAAAGACTTAGAAGTTGATAGATCTGATTTTAATACGATCGCTGCCAGTCTTTTTTGAATCGTATCATCCGAACTTTCTTTGGATAAATTTTCTAATGGTATTGTAAATTCCTGTATGTTATTTTGTGAACTTCTTTGTTCCTTTATTTTTGTGAATACGTGATCTCTTTTTTTCTTTCCTATTGTTTGGGTTATACTATAAAACAAGAGTGTATTCCATTCTTTTATCTTCCAAGAATTGAGCGTTATCAAATCTATAGCGCTTAGCAGCTTTAAAAACATCTTTTCTATGTTTGTAACATCTTTTACAGAAAAGGCGTTTCTGTTTTTTTGTAAATATTCTATTGCTTTCTTGTAGTAGGGATATGAACGCAACAGGTATTCTTTGGGGTTTTCTTTTACATCTTCTAAGATGTTTATTTTTTGTGATAGAACCTCTTTTATAATCTTCTTGTTCTGTATAGCTGTGTTCTCAAAATTTTTAACTGCCAGTTTTTGTAATTGTATGATTAACGGTTGATTTTCTTTGCTATATAAGGTTTTTTCTACTTGTAGTTTTTCTTGAATATCAAAAATGACACTTCGATGCTTTTTGATCCCTATTACTTGATTGAGTATATGAAAAATAACACGGCTCCAATCTTTCTGAGTCCATATCTGTATGTCTTTTGTACTTAGTTTTAAGAGTAGAAGGGTATTAAATTTAGTGATACTCTGATTATACTCCTGATGGGAAATGTACGATTGGTATCGCTCCATATGCAACTGCGCTTGTTTATAATATGCTTGTTGCTTTGTATTGATACTTGATAGGATTATTTTTTTTAGGCTATTCTCTTTTACTTCTGAGATCAAGGTTTTTCTAAAGCTACTCTTTGCAAATAGGTTATCATATCCTTGAGGGTATTCTACACGTAGTTTTTCTAGTTGTTCTTCTATTGATGCATTCGAATTTTTAATGTTTATAGATGATTGTACGGAAGCTATAAACCCTTGTAATGATATTGCTTCAGTAGTCGTAGATACATCTTTTAAGATTGCAGAAACCCATGGATCAGATTTTATATCAAAATCCGTTTTTGTTGTATATTTTTCTAAAATGGATTTATAGATTTTAAAAAGATCTGTATCCCTATGTATCTTTACATCATCTCCCCATTTTTTTATAAAGTGAATTACCCTTTTTGGGTTTTTATCGATCGTAACATCTAGCAAAGATTGATAAGCTCCTGCTTTAAAATTGTCATAATGGCTCGATGAAATATGTCCTGTTGCACGTAATTTTTCTTTTACAAACTGATACATTTCTTGAAGTAAAGATGCATTGTTTTTTGATGTCGTAGTATCTAAGGCTTGCCATACCTGTATTAAATTATGACCCTCTAGTATCTTAGGGTCTTGAAGAAGATCCTCATTTTTGACTATGAGAGACGGATTGAATTTTATATAGATATCTGTTATCGAAAAATATTTTTTTAAGATTGAAACATAGATTTCAAATAGACTTGGATGTCTGTATATCTTTACGCTTTCTCCCCATTTTTTTATAAAATGAACGACTTTATTTGGGTTTTTATGTTTTGTTGCATCTAGTAATGATTGAAAGGCTCCTGCTTTAAAATCATGATAATGACTCAATGATATACTTCCAAGAGCAAATAGATTTCCTTTTACAAACTGGAGTATTTCTTGAAGTACATGTGCATTGTTTTTTGTTGTAGCGGTGTCTATAGCTTCCCATATATCTTTTAAATTATGATCATCCAGTATTTTTGTATATGATATACGATGTGCATTTTCTATTATTATGGTAAGAAGTCTTTTTTTAGTTTGATCCGAAGTCCAGATAGCAGTAAAGTCTACATTAAATCTATCCCAAGAATAGTGTGTTTTTACCCACCAGGGGAGCTTCCCATTTGTTAAGACATAAGGAACAACTTCATCCAGCACAGCCCGTGAACTATCCTTTTTATCTGAATTATCCTTTGTTAATGCTAGCTCGTTTTTAAATGTCGTTTTAATGTGATTTATAAGTACTTGTGAGGCATTTTGTTCTTTTAAAGTTCTTATAATATATGAGCGCATTTCTTCTTGAGACACCCCAACTTTTTGAATCCACACTGGCCATTTACGTTCTAACCACCATCTCCAAGACGATAGATCATTGAACATCGTATATTTTTGAATTTCTGAAGTAATCGTTTTAATTACTGTATATTCTAGCTCCTGTTCAAATGAATTTAAAAACTGGGAGACCACTTTTTTATGTTCTTTAGAGAGCTGTGGTTTTGTTTCTAATAGAAATTGTATAAAGTTTTCCTGGCTATGACTCGCTTGTATCCTAACTTCATATAGTAGGTCATAGAGGAGTTTTTTTTCTGATATAACAGGCAAGAAAACCTGTTTAAAGATTACGCTCGTTTGCTTGTTTTTTATTGTATCAAATATTGTTCTTGAAGAACTAGAGAGGAATGTAGAGCTCTCTGTTAAATCACTTATAAACGCCTTACTTACTTTTATAGCAGTTAGGGTACTTATTTTTAGAATCTCAAGTAAAACTTCTTTTGAAGCAATGGCTAGAATACGTTGCTTTGTCGAGTGAACTTGTAACCACTTATCTATATAAAATAAGATACGTGCATCTCTAGTTTTAAGCATCTTCAAAAGATAATTATTTACTGTTTGCTTTGATGTAAATAATGGAGAATCCCCTACTGTTCCATGGTTTACATAATGAGCAAATTGTTTTAGGTATAGTGTTAGATTTTCTTTTGTTTGTATCTGTTTTTGAGAGCTTTCTTGAGTAACTTCTTCTGTGGTTAATTCAATTAAAATATTTTTAAATTCAATGGTTTTATTTCTATATCTTTTATCTTTTTGAATGGCTTTAGATAGTATTATTAATAGTTTATGGTATGCTATTGTATATTTTTGAGCTACTTTTTTTATTAAAAATCTTAAGAAGTTTTTTTTATCATAAAACCCTTTTTCTGAAAAAAGATAGGCCAGCACAATTTCCCAAATTGCTGTCTTAAATTCATAGTGATTTGTCTTTACCAAAGGTTTCTTTTCTTGTTGCTCAATGACATTATTTTTATATGCTATGATATAATCGCTTTCTTTTTGAGCAACTAGCATAACAATAGTCTCTAGCATTTTATCACTGTATTGAGATATCATCCTTTTACGGATTCTCTCCTTTTTTCCTAATCTTCGTAATAATTTAGTTATTGCTATAGATTGAGTCTGCACTAATTCATTAAATAACTTTGAAGGAGAAAAATGATAGGAAGTATTCCATGCAAAATATCCTTTTTCTAAAAAATGTTCTAATGCTTCTAATTTTTGATTTATATGAGTACTACTTTTTCCTTCTCTTAAATTCCCGTTCTCTTGAATTGTATAACTCAAATACTTTATTAACTCTTCTTCAATACGATATACCAGTTCATTCTCATAATTAGATTTTGAAATGGCTCCTAAATTGAGTTCAATTAGATCAAATTGATAGGTGAAATTGCTGTTATCAAAACGGTTTAATACACGATCTAATACATCTTGTATTTCTGATTTTTGTAGTATACTTATACGTGATTGTAGTTCATAAGCTTCTTCTTGATTTTCTATATCAATTTCATACTCTTGTTCTTTTATGATATGCCCTGTACGTATCACTTGTTTTGATAGCTATTAATCTTTTTAATAAGTTCATAGGCAAGTGGCATTTTTGCCTTTTTATCATTTTCAGAAAGTGCTTTACGCCATTTATAATATGCCGTTTCAAAAGCTTTTATTTCTTCAAGATTTAACCAGTGGGTATTATGCCTGATATGTATAGGAGAATGCTCATATACTATATTATTAAATTGTTTTCTAAAACTTTCTTTCTGGAAACGTATGGGCCATGATGGTAGAACAAAACTCATCTTAAATGAAAAGAATGATTCATTTACTCTTTTTGTTCCATAATATGAATAGTAATTGATCGTACCTATAACCAAATCATCAGAACGTAATGTGAGTTTTTCTACCAACTCTTTTACTTCATGTAAATACTCAAAATTCTTTTCAGATCTAGCAACTATTCTTTTTTTACTGTTAAGAACTTCAATCCAATACTTTCCTTGAGCGTTCTTATATCTATATGTAAATGCTTCTTTATTCTCATACTTCTCTTTTATGGATGCTACAAAGCGATTACGGTTAGTATTAGATAGTAATTTTTCTTGTTTGAAGGATACTATTTTTTTATTTTTTATACATAACATAAACGAAAATCCAAAATAATCCCCCGTTACTGGAGGAGCTAACAACAGATGTTCTACTAGATGGATTCCTTCACTTTTTGCATCTAGTTTTCTAAAAATTGAAATTGCGTGTTCTTTTGCTTCTTCGGCTTTTTTCAAAGACTTTGTATTGTATATTTTAATGGTTTTTGTTTTTGTTTTTAATAGAAGTTCAAAGGATTCTTTTATATTCTTATGAGGTGTTATTTTATAATTCTCATTAAAAATTCCTTTGGTAAGAAAGTCCATAAAATGAGATTGATTTGTTTTAAGACGATCCATTTGATTTTTTAACGCATGAATAATGTCTTTAATCGTTTTAATCTCTGTCTTATCTTTATGGCCCAGCGCTCTTGTTTCATACATCTGGAATCCTAGATGACTATCATTTATCAATCGTGATATATGTCTGATTTCTGGATATTGAATCCCTAATAAAATTGAGATCTTATTAACAATTACAGGGGTTTGAGTCGAGACTACGGATTGACTTTCATCGTCTTTGGTATAATCAAAAGATCTAGCTCTGTTATAGCTCAGATACCCATAGTCTGCAATTAGCTTTCGTTTCCAAGACAATAATTTTTTATCAAATTCTTCATCTGTATAATTCTTACCAAAACAACTTGTATTAATTTTTTGTAATACATAGGTAGGAAATTGTTCTGCATATCTTGCCAGAAGACTATCTGCAACTTGATTCAATCTTTGGATAGCTAGAATATCAGATTGTGTATTGAGTTCTCTTAATGTTTCTTCCCATTGATCTATCTTTTTCTTTTTATTTGCACCGCTCCTTTTAAGCAAGTCTACTAAGTCAGGCATATCCTGTAATTGCTGATAAAAATAGGTTTGGAAACCAGATTCCTGAGTATCATATAATGTAAAAAGATGGGTAAGTTGTGATAAGAAATTGGTCATTAATTGATCAAAAGGAAGTAAATAAGCTTTCAGTTGTTTTGCTTGTGCTTTCCGCTCTTTTGAGCTGGCTCTTGGAAGTCCATATTTTCCAATTCCGTAAATTGCAGGAAACTGCTCTCTAATGGAATAATAAGATGCCAGATCAAGAGATTCTCCTTGAGGGACGTCTTCTATATTCATTGATTCTGAGGTGACTTTAAAACTCCCATAATGCGCTGCCTCAATACTTGTATATCTCCTTTTGATCTCCCTAATATTAGGTCTCAATTCTACATCTGCCGTACTAAACAGTAGTTTATCATTTGTGACAGGGATACGAAGCCTAGGTAAGTTATAATCTGGAATTTTTATTTCGTCAACAAAAGGAGGTTTATAGATTGAGTCCTCTTTTATTTCAAAAAAATCAATGCTTACCACACCCGAAACGACTGATATAATTTTTGTGAGCTCTGATAAGAATATATTATTTTTTTGAGGGTGTAATTCTTTATCTTTTATAAATCCATTTGCTAAAGCTGGACCTATATAAATATCATTAAAATCTAGTTTTTGCTCTTTTAATTCCCAGAGAGATTCATACTTTGCTTCATGTGCCAAATAATTATTTATGGCATAATATATCTTTGCAAATACCTCTTCTCCATCTGCTTCTACATCTATAGTTAAGGATAAGGTTATATCTAGAAAAAAGGGAGTAAGAATGGTCACTTCATATAAATCTTCACATAGATTGCGATGTTTATTATAGATTTCTATTACTTCTTTTTTTACTCTTTTTTCTTCTTCATTCCTTTTTTCTCCATCTGTGTTATAATCATAAAGTTCTACATATATATGATACAGCCCTTTAATGTTGTGTTTTCTATTATCATTAATCCTTTCTGATTGAAGTTCGTTATGTGTTTTTACCCAAACATTCTTGACATTTTTAATTCCATCTATCAGTAACTTTCTATAATCTTCTTTAATAACAGGGTTTGTAGTTAGTATTTCTGAGGGGATAAAAAATCCATTATCTCCAGATGTAAGTGCTTCGCCTTTAGATTCTGTTAAGATATCACGAATAGGCATCTCAATTTTATGTGATAAATTGGTAAGTGTATACACCAAATTTTCAAGAATCGTAACGCCTGGATCATGCTCATTATAATCTGTCCAATTTCCTCCAGAAAGGTTTTGAAGGAATTCTATCCCTTCTAAATAAAGTTCCTGATATTCCCCAGATCCTTTTTCTTTTTTTTCTATGTATCCTTTTTTAAGCGTTTCAGACATGGTTATTATTTGGTTTTATCCTCTTCTTCATAAAAGTCCATCATATCCGGACTCCAAAGTCTAGTGATATGAAATTTTATCTTTGCATTTGCACCATAATCAGATCTTGTTTTAAGTTCTAATCGAAAGTTTTTTTGATCTCCTTTCCATCGTATCGCAAGCCTATTCCACCACCACCATCCATAAGAAGATTGTGTACGACGTATTCTATTTTTAAATTGTCCAAATGTACTTACGGCTGTAGCATGTAATAACGCATGTTTTCCAGTATTTGCTATTCCTACTTGAGCAATCACCTCAAAGGCATTACACCCATCTAGATTTTTAAGGATAGGTTGCCACCTTCCATTTGCCTCAATTGTCCCCATTTTGTAGGTTCCTATACGACTTTGAATTCCGATTGTTCCTTGTACTTCCAGGTCTGTTTTGGGATCATTTGTATGTATCCCTACGCGTCCGTTATTATTAAAAAATAATTTTGCTTTATGCGTATCCTTTTCATGAGGTTGGAGAAAACCTAAACCTGAAGAAGTGCCATCTGCGCCATCTACCAAATCAATACTCCAGTTAGGGTGGTCTTGACCAATTTTTTCTACAAAACTCAATGTTCTATTAGAGCTTTCACCTTCAGGAGCAAGAATCAATCCATCGTCAAGATTTTTTGAAATCCCATCATCGGCTTTATTAATTACAGAATCTATGAGTCTTTCAAAATTCTCTTGAGTAGGACGCTTCCCATTTTTAAAGTAGCTCTTTAATGTCTCTCTATTGTCAGGTTTGGTTTTTTTCTTACTCATGTGTCGTTACGTTTATTCTTAAACATATAATACATTTGTTTTGATCTACATATTGTAGATAATAGCTTGTGTTTTTTTGCTTTCGCGAAAGCAAACTATCGCAAACTCCTCTCTATAAAATCAATACAATTTTTGTATTGAAAATCTATGGCTTAATGTTCATCGCCAATAATAAAATCTACTCCTATTCCTAAAAGTCCTAATCCTACTTCTAATTTTTTTACCTCCTCTATTTCATCGATATCTGCACGAGTAATGATACGGTGCTGTCCCACTGGAGCAAGAATTGACCATGGGGTCTCTGCTGTGATTTTTTTCTCCTTTTGATGGACATCTAGTTCAAAAAAAGTGGCTTCTTCCTTATTACTGACAATATGCTCAACATTAAATTTTTCCAATCGTTTTACATAAGGGATATTCTCTATATAATTAGATATAGTAGAAGGCATAATAGAACCTCCTATCCCTCCATAATTGGGCCCCATATTATCAATAGGAGATAAAAAACGCGTTATATCTTCACTTAGTTTTTGACGGTAGTTACGTCCAGCATCTATCCTATCAAATAGTACTTTACAATTTACCAGTAATCGTTCTATCCTAGGATTTATAACTTCAATATCAATAAACGATGACGAAATTGAATTTAAAAAATCTTTCATCCTTTTAAGTGCCATCTTACTGTAATAATATGGATCTATAGTTGTCCATCTTTTACTGAGTACAACTACCTTTACATGCCCCGGAACTGGATTAAAATGCTCATTAAAACTTGTGCATTTTGCAATGAGGATATCTGGAAATTTTTCTAAAAGTAATCTTTCATAATCCCATAAAGTCACTGCCCTTCCTTTATGTCTGAGTCGTTCACTTATTCGGGTATAATATTGACTTTCTTCTTCTGGAGGCCTCCCTCCAAATGTTTCGGCAGCTTGATGAACTCGTTTTACATCAGGGAGTTTCCCATCTATTTTATGAATGGCATTACTTTTAATTTTTTTACCTATTAAGGTAGGATCATTATTCATGCAAACTGCTTCTACAGCATTGAGATAAATCCCTTTTATTTTTGGATAATTCTCGACATCATCTCTAGTAGAAGCTCTAATCCATAAAATAGAAGAATTATTCCCTCGTTGTTCATCACTTAAATAAGGGACAATAAGTTGAACAATTCCAGATTTTATAAATCCTTCTGTATTATCTCTTATAATCGCACTGGGCTCAAATTTTTTCCAATCTGGAGAACTTAGATATTCCCATGTCAGACTATTATCTTTAATATTAATGGTAGTACTGGATCTCAAAAAATTAAAATAGATATTAAGATCTGTACCTCCTTGCGCTCCTTTTATTCCTAATATAAGATAGCCTTCTTGTTTAAAATCTGGAAGTAGGGTATGTTTCTTTACCAATTGATCTACGATTACGTCTTCTACCATATAAGGTTTAATATGCTTAAACTCTCCTTCATATAGGCTAGAAGTATCACTTGTCACAATCTTTTCTACAAATGATAAGGTATCTGAAGCCTTATAGTTAATTGAAACTCCTTTTATTTTGGGAACATAAGGTTTATTAGGGAAGGGTAATTGCTTTTTGTTTTTTGCGTTATACGTAGCAATATTCAAAAAGTCTTTTTGATAAATCTCGCTTCCAAAGCCTATGTCAGAACCTACCAGTGACATTTTAATATAGCCTCCTCTCGAATTAACAGTATATAATAGTGGGTCTTGAAGTGTATAATCTGGTGCGATTCCCAGTTCTTTAAACGTATCAAATTCAAGTAGACTTGTTTCTTGTAATCGTGTCTCGTTATATCCTTCTGGAGTAATGCAATCCTCCATAGTAAAAAGATTTTTTGTAATGGCAGGATTACTTTTTTGCGGTAGCCAGTATCCATTAGACAATGTAGAAAACTGGATTTTAAATGTATCATTATCTATGGGCGTGCTATACCCTTCATAATACTTCTCAAACCCTCCATAATCTGATGGAATAGTATCCCAGTCTAGTTGTACTTCTAACGTATTGATTTGTTTTTTAAACAACTCACTATGTCCGATCATTACATAAGACCCTTTTTGGGGTTCTGGTCCAAAAAGTTCTATAGGTTTCCCCAGTGGCATCTTACTTATCGTATTATATAAAGAGAGATTTTTTATTTTTTGAACAGACACATCAATATCAATGGTGTCTACTTCTACTTCTTTTAAGAATGAGTATACATAAACAGGTGCGTATTCATTAAGTTCTAATTTTATGGAAGGCCAGGTGAGTTCTTCTTTTATGTCCACTCCTACTTCTAAAGATGGATGTGTCATATCTAATACGATTTTTATCGTAAATTGATTTTCAATTTGATCTACTTCTATAAGATAAGATTCACATGTAATCCATCCTTTTTTATTCGTATATGAAATAGTAAATCCTTCATTAAATACCATAGCCACTACAGATCGTAATGAAATATTTTTATGGCATTTTATTTCATTCAATAGTTTCCAAAATGTAGTTTGTGATGTTTTTTCTTCCAGATTAAACCGAAGATCTATCTCTCGTTTCCCTTCACTTAAAAAAAGTACTGGACTCCCTATAATACATCCTAGTTTCCCGATTTGTTGTTCATTTACTTTACTATCAAGTACTGTCTTTTTATTTGCTCCAAAAACATACCATTTGTCTCTGGGAAGTTGTTCTTCACTATATCGTAAAAGTCGTGTATAATTAATAGAAGAGATAATAGGAGCATCTGTACCTACTTTTATATATTTATTTGAATTAATAAATAGTGTTTGAATGTTTACCAGTTCACATTGATATGCTCTTAGGTTTTTTGTAGTTTTAAAAAGGATATCGGTAGCACTTCCTAATATTTTACCTGCAGAAAGCCGGGTTCCTTTAGGAATGATAGCTCCCGAAACCATAGGTTGCAAATCAAAATTAACAATGGCTCTTGTAGGTTCTCCTTCTTGATATCCTAAATGTAGCACATCTTTATAATAAAAATCAAGATGTCTTTTAGACAATCCATTTAATTTTTCCTGTATTTTTTGATACAAAAGTGTAAATGCAATATACATTGCATTATGAGGTAAGTGCTGATTACTTGATAATACATTTCTTTCAAAATAATGCTTTGCTGTTTCTTTGATATGTGCTATTGCTTTTTGAAAATCATGAAGTATTTCATCTAAAATATCTCCAATATCTTTTGCTTTTTGAGCAGCTTCCAAAAGATTTGCTATATCTATTTTACCTTCTCTTATCTGGATATAATCTCGATTAAATGTCACCCCATTTACCAAGCTATTATTTATTTTTTCTGCTAGGTTTTTTTCATTAAGAGCTTCCAAGTTGGCGGACCATTGATTTACCCTACGCCACCACTGTCCAAGCGTTACGATAACCTCTCTTCGTTTAAATGGATCTTCCTCCACCTTTTTTTTATCATACGTCTTAATTAAATTATCTATTCCGTCTGTAGGATAATTAATTATAGATGCGATAAAAATGAGGGTGTCTTTTTCTGCAAACTTTTTCCAGTTCCCGTCTACTCTATTTTCAAGAGTGTAATAATTTATTTTTTCTAAATAGTTTGCTATATACGCTAAGATGTCCCAGGACGAACGACCATCTATTTGAAATGGAGTATTCAATAAATTAGAATCCAGTCTTTTGGTCTGAATGGTTCCATTCCTTTTTTCAATCTTCGTTTTATGTGCCCCTTCTCTCTTCATTAGCGTGTATGATCTTGACTCTGTTTTACATGTTTATGAAAAAGAACGGGTATATCTGTACCCTCTACTTTATAGTAAGGAAAGACAAGGTTAAATCGAGTATTATTAGATTTTATCGTATATCTCACTAGGATCTTAATGATCCCGTCCTGATGCTCTTTTTGATCAATCATGATATCATTTACAATAATTCTGGGCTCATATTTTACAATAGCTGTTCGTATAATGTTTTTAAGATAATGGAGCTTAGAGTTTGAGATAATATCAAATACATACCTCTGAAGCTCACTTCCAAAATCTGGTAACATGATCCGTTCTCCTGGATTGGTATTCAATAAAATTTCTAAAGACTCTTTTATATCTTCTTCATTTTTTACCATTTCTACCCCTATCAATGGATTTTCATTGAATGTGGGAGGAAACTTCCACCCTGTCCCTAGAAACGACTTATTTTTTTTATATGAATTATCCATTAATTTATCATTACTATAGTTCCTTTAACACTCATTTGACCATCACTGGAGACATCACATTGAGCGCTACCGCTTATGGAAGTACTTTGATCTCCCGATATAGATACAGAACCTCCGCTAGCACTTATAGACTCCGTTCCAGAAATAGAAACAGAAGATCCCTGGATCGTAACATCATCTGCTGCTTTTAAGGTTAAACTAGAAGCACTATCTACTGTGATACCACTATCATTCATTTCAATAGTATTTCCATTTTGATCTTTAATACTAATTCCCTTATCCTCATCGCTAATGACAATTGTATTTTCCCCAGGTGTTACCAAAGTGATTACCTTATTCTCATCATCAAATTTTAACTGAAGCTTACTTTGTGTAATAATTGTTTTGATGGTGTTGTTTTCATCGGGAACTTCTGGAGTTGGAATAGAACTACTGTATACACTCCCTAATATGATCGGGAAACGAGGGTCATCATTCATAAAACCTAGAATAACCTCATCATTTATTTCGGGCATAAAAAATGCTCCTATACCATTACCATTATAAAAAGTAGATAAGCGTGCCCATACTGCATCGTCATTTTCTCCAAGCATGGGAATCTCTACTTGTACTCTAAATTCATTATTAGGATCTGAATCAATTTTTTTTACAATTCCTGTTTGAAGGCCTTTAACTCCGGGAATTAATCCTGATGCTGTAGGTGCACTTACATTATGTTTTTCTACAAACCATTCTGGAGAGAGTCCTATTTTTGTTTCGGTTGTCCAACGTCCTTCTTCAACGGTATGAATAACACCCGATATAAATGCATTGCCACTCAAACGAGCACTTACTCCTTCTATTGCAATGGTTGAGTTTACTTTTGCCTTATCAGATCCATGAAAAGTAACACTCCCTTTAAACATGGATAGTCTCGATTTTAGAAGTGTTGCATCTGCCCATGTTTGAATATCTTCTTGAGTAATTGTAGCCGAAGTATTTAATGCTGCGTCTGCTCCTAAGACATCTGCGAGCGTCGCTCCAGATATGTTTCCTTGTTCATTTATAGTGGGTTCACTTCCAGAAGCATTAATAACTGCCTGAGTAGCCATATCCCATGTATTCCCTTCTGTGCTGGAATATTGATAGGTAGCATCTATTTCTCCATCAAACTCAAGAATATCATATCCATATTGCACTTTTAATTCTGGAGTTGCAGATACATCTGGTTTTACAACAACTAATTTTCCATTGTCTGTCACAACGATCATCCCATTAATTTCGGCTCTGCTAACAATAAAATCCCAGTCTGTTGTATAGTACTGAACGATCTCATCATGGGTTATAGTTGTTGCTGTAATATCGGTACTTAATCCTACATTGCCAGCAAGTGTATTAATAGCATCACTGTCTTTACTTTTGGTAAAAATGGTGTTTTTGCGAGATGTTGTTAATTTAAGACTGGCATCCTTACATAATACTTGGAGTTTTGACCCATCATGATCATCAATCTTTAATGCTTGTTTTACAACAATTCCTTTAAAAATAGATGTATTACTATTCTGATATCCTAATTGGATCTCAATATTTGCTCCGGGTTTAAATGTGTCGGCATCTGTTACACTAAATTCCTGATCGGCAGCATCTCCATCTCTAAGTACAATTTCTGCTTCAGAAATTCTATTTATAAATTGTTCTATTCGTATAGATCTTACTTCATATGTCGTTGGAATTTCATTTCCTTCAGAAAGAATACTAAAGGATACGATATTAGTGTCTGGGAGTATCGGTGAACTAGGCATATCTTATTTATTTTATGGGTGGTAAATACAATTCTGTCCCAGGAACTAAGTTTCTAAAATTGACCAATTTATTATGTTTGGCTACTTCTAGATAATAACTCGCATCACCGTATGCTTTTTTACATAATAACGGTAGGGTATCTCCTTGTTTTATAATAACCAGATGTGTAAGGTCTGGCGATTCTGGTGCTGCTTCTGCAGCGATCATACTAGAATCTATTGCTTCTTCAAATTTTACACTAGCTTTTGCTCGTAAAGGTGTCCCATCAGACTTGAATAATGTATAGCTTATATCCAGGGACGTTAATTTACATTTAAAAACCAGGCTTCCCCATGATAGGATGAGGTAATTAGGCTCGTGAATTGTTCCATTATAATCAAAACACACTTCTTTAAAAGTATCTAATTGTGTTTTTACATCTTCTGTTGCGTTTTCTATAGCTCCTGTAGCATCAAAATAAATATCAAATGATATGGTTTCTGGAGGGATTCCTTTAAACTTTAATGTTGTTCCCGGCGATCCTTGGGCTGTAGAATTATCGTACTTTACTTGATGATTATGTGTATAGGATGCAGGGTTAATTTTAACCGTGCATGTCTGATCTCCACTTCCCGAGTATTGATCATCTGCATATGCTACAATGGTCATTTTATCAAGTGACATACTATCTTTCTTTATATTTGTTTATTTGTTTATTGATCTCTTTTTTACATTCTTTCAGAAGAAATTGTCGCATTTGGTCCATATCATAATCATCCCTAGATGAGGTATGCGCTTCTTCTATTTTTACTTTAATGCGTAGTTCTCTTATTTCAATGGCCATCGTATTTTGGATCTGTAATTTTAATATGATTTCAGTATGTAATTGTATTCTTATAAAATGGTAAGGGTTCATATTTCGCTTTCGCGAAAGCGGAAACAACACACGCACCCTCTATCATTCATAAAATATCAGCTCACCTTTTCAAAATAACTATAGGCAAACTCTAATGTCTCTATAACAATCTCATTATTCATAGAATTGAGATCTGATACCGACCATTTTACCGGCCACGCATTAGAAAAGCTCCACGTATTTAATGGGTTTGCCTCTTCATCTAAAAGACTTACTGTAATCGTCTTGGGTTGAATACCTGATGAGAGTCCAGAACCAAAGGTGTCTAAACACCATTGTACCACTTCCGAATCTTTAGGTACTAATCCTCTTTTTAATACTAGGTTTGAGAATTTTACAGAGGTAGGAACACGATGTTTATATGAGTTCCCACCTTCTGCAATCTCCTCTGTATCCATTTCCATAGAAATTCCAGAAACTTCCTTAAACGACGCATCTCCTGATGCGCCTTCAATGGATAGTTTAAAATAAAAAGCTACTGGTGGATAAAATTCATCCATAATTACCCTCCATTAGCTATGGTTAAGCCTTCATGGGCCAACTCAATGGTTTCAACGGCTACTTCGTTTGCGTCAGATTTCATATCTGTCCCTGTAATTTTGGTAGGCCATGCATTACTAAGTGTCCACGTCATTGTAGGTTTTGCAGCTTCATCTAATAATTGAATGGTTACCGTCTCTCTTTTGATGGTATTCATTTTAATCGCATCGTACCATTTCCAGAAATTATTATCGTTTACAAAGATTCCTTTTTTCAATGTTACGTTACCCGATTTTGCTATCCCTGGCATCTTAATTGTTGAAAACTGAGGACTATCCCCATGTCTGTATTCTATAGGCTGTGTTTCTGTATCAAGTCCTGATACTTCTTGAAATGAAACGGTGCTATCTTGTGATCCTAAACTTACTGTAAAGTGAAATTTTGGTAAAGGCCAAACAGCATCTTGAGCTTCTCCTGCCATAATATTTATTTTTTAAAAGTTAATTATTTGTTTTTTGTGTGTTTATGCTTCCTGCATCTGTTGCTGGAATGTGATTTCAATAAATTCTGCTGGATGTGATACGGCGACTTTAACAGACACACGCATGATTCCATTTTGAATATCATCGTTAGACATTGTACTTCCTAGCCCTACGCTTACAGAAAATGCAGCGCTTGGTTTAGGTCCTACAAGTCCTCCTTGTTTCCAAATTCCTGTTAAGAAATTACTGATCATACTTTTTACATTGACCCATGTATTGGCATCATTAGGTGCAAATACGTATGCTTTTGCAGCATCTTTTACAGATTGTTCAAGGAAGATGAGCGTTCTTCTTACATTGATGTATCTCCAGTCATTAGAATTACCGTCTAGTGTTCTGGCTCCCCATACTAAATTACCACGACCTACAAAAGCACGAATTGCACAAACAGATTTACCATTTATTGGTACATTTAATTCTTCTTGTTGTGCATGATCAATACTAATTGCTGGAGCAATTGTACTTTGCATTCCTACATTTGCAGGGGCTTTCCATACGCCATCATTATTATCTACAGATGTATAAATACCTGCCATCCCTGCACTAGGTGCCATAAGATTCATGTGATTTAATACGCCTTTCATTAAGAATTGATATGACTTACTTAGATTTTGTAATATCTTATCAGATTTTTTTACATCACCTGGAATAACCTTAGTAGCGTCTGTATTAAATGCAGCTATATATTCTTGCATATCTTTTAATACAACTCCTGTTTTAGGATCCGTATATTCATTTTGTAATAATTGCTGGATTTGACCATAAGAACTTTGATCTATGTTCTTATATGAAATTTCTGTAGCTTGATATACGGTAGTATGTAACCAAGGATAATATACCGCAGCATAACTATTGAATTTTGGATTTTCGGGCTCTACACTTGTTCTAAATTGCTCAAAACTTTTTGTCCCTACTGCCGGTTCTGAAAAACCTCCAGGAATATCTAAAACGGCAACTCTATCCATCATGCTCCCACAGTGATTAATCATCGCATTTTGAAGTGAGTATGCATTTGCATAGCGATCCTGTAAATAGGTTTTTGCTGTTGTATCTGTTACTGTTACGTCAAATACTTCTACAGCATCTGGAATGACAAGCATGGTAGGTTCCATTTCTTTTTCAAGTAATGTAATCGCATTTGTAAATGCTGTTGTATCCTTAATCGCTGCTTGCGTGTAATCATAGGTTCCTATACTCATTACATAACAAGCGGCACCTCCATTTTCATAAAAGAATTTAATAGCGCTATACAAGCGGTAATTAATACTCTTTTGTGTAACGAAATAAGCATATCCATGATCTACAAAATCTGCTCTATTTATTTCTTTGGCAAATCCTTCTTCGGCATCTGATACTGCTTTAAGTTGATCTTCTGTCGCTTTGGCTCCTGCCTTGGCAACTGCGTCTTTTGCTGCTAATAATGCAGCAATACTTGGATTCTTTTTTGCTTCTGCCAAGTTATTGACTGCTTCCGTATTTTCCTCTTTTGCACTAGCTGCTGCCGCTGTTTCATCAGCAGTTACATTTTTTCCTGCGTTTTTAACGACAGCATTTGCATCGGCAAGTGTTTGTGCTGTTCCTTTTACTTCTGCTTCCAGTTCGACAAGTCTTTCTGGTAATAATGCAGATGATAAGGTGTACTTAACCTCTGGGGCATTGCTCCCAAAAATGGATAAGAACTCTGCTAGAGAAGTAACTTTAACGGCTTTGTTTAAAAGACTTTTCCCATTATAGGAGGTCTGACCTGTGTACCCAATAAAGGCCGGAATAGCCGTTGGCACGGGGACCACAGAGTTTCCAAATGCATCCAGTTCCTGGATGTAAACCCCTGGGGTTTTCATTGTTGTTGACATAAAAAATTAATTTAAATTAGACATAAACTATAGTTGATGAAAAGAATGATTCTTCATTCTCTTCTTTTGAAATACTTCCTACATCTGGATTGGGTAATTTTATATCCAGGGTACTTGCTGTATGTGATACTCTGCTAGTGTATGATACTGTTAATTCTGGGGATGCATCGGGCTCTTGTTGAAATGCTATTTTATTTTTACTTTTAAATACTTGAGCTGTTTGCCCTCCTATAATTTCATTTTCTAAAGGGCCTTCATAAAGATCTCCTTGAGGACTTTTAATCTGTATACTGGTCACATCTATATTCCGAGAATCTGGTATTATGATTTGATACTTTCTATAGACTTCACGTGACTTAAAATCTATACGATATCCCATATCCTCTTGATTATTTTTAAGCAATGTTGCGATGTTGAGATGGACAATTCCAAAACAGTTGGGGAGTAGTTCTTGAGAGCTTGCAAAGAATAGCTCTTCTAATGCATTATTGATCCATAGCTCGTACTTACCATCATCCTGATTGCTTATATCTATAGAATAATCTACTTCATTAAGGACAGACACGCTCTTTTGAAATATGGATATCCCGGATGCATTTTTTATATCTATGGTTGTTTCGCCAGAAGGCACCTTAACCGTAAATCTTTTAGGTTTTATTTCTATAAGATCTTGCGTACTTACATTTGCTGATTTTTGAAGTTGATGTGTATTCTCATCTGTAATAGCATTGGATAAGTAAAACAGTTTACTCCCACTATTTGGTTCTAATTCTGTATAATTAAAAAACTGAAAATCACTAATTGTCATTTGGAAGTACAAATCATTGATACTCTGTAACTGTTCATTAAGATTTTCTCCACTTTGTAAGCCCAGGAAAAAAGAAAACACATTGACTCTCTTATCCATTAGGATATTATAATTACGTAATATCCGAGAAGTGTCTTGTAAAGGAATAAGCTCAAATATGTTACTTTTCCCATCCTTAAAATAAGTATGAGAGAATACTATATCGAGCCATTTGTTATACTGTATATTCATCTTATTTCTTTTTAGGTTTTCCTTCGTTTCCAAGACCTGTGATACCTGGAACCGCTTTCTTAATGATCGCATTTTGGATAGTTACCATTCGTGTTTTATATATAATTGATGGCACATATTTTGCTCCTATCCCACTCCAGATATGACTCAATTCATTGATAGGAACATTAAAGATCTCAAAGGTGAGTTTCTCTAATGGTTCTTGCATATTTGGATAGTTTTGTTTTGTAAAGAGTGGATTTGCCTGAAGGATACCGATGACTGTAGAAAGCATTTTATTTGCTTCTAAATAATTACTAGAATTATAATTGGCAGATACTAGTAAATAAAGGTTCAAATGAAGTGATGGGGCTACGCTTCCATAATTCTTATTCCCATCTTTAATGTAAGTGGTCGTAGGCATGCTTGTTTCCCGTTCTATATTTATGATAGAAACCACAATCTTATTTTCTGCAGTATCAGGACTACTCCCATCTGGATTAACAAGACTACTCGCTACAACAAGGTCATTTATTCCATAGGACATCTTCAATTCTTGATTAAGAATTTGTGTAATGAATGTGAGAGTTTTTGCGATCATACTTTATGATTCTGATTTTTCTACTACTGTTTTTATAGCGCCTACAATTGCTCTTGAAAAATAAATTCCTACTACACTTAATGCATAACTTCCTACCAATATGGAATTCCCTTCGAGTATGTAAACTATTGTTTCTATCATAGCTTCTGTGGCATATTTAAGAAAGAGATAACGAATGGCTAGTGCTATCGGGATACTTATAATGGCTATAAATAATAGCCATAAAAACTCTCCAGCAATGATCTTTTTGATTGCTTTAAGGAGTTTTTTTAACTTCCCTTCTTCTTCTTTTATATCTTTTAAACTTGCTTTTGTCATGGCAAGTCTCGTTTTGCTTTTTGTACATACCTACTCACCACATATATCACTACAGCTCCTGCAATAAATCCAAACAATAAAATCATGGAAGGGTCTTCGATAGAGTGTATATATCGCAAGCATATGATTAGAATTCCTAATATGATAAACACATAATAAAACGTATATGCTCTGCTATTAAAGAAAAACTTACGGGTATCTGGTTTAAACATGGCAATGACAAAACCTACTCCTCCAAAAAACACAACAAAACCTAAAGCAAATAGAAGGAGTGACCTGTTGTCTGATACTTTTTTAAGCATTCCATTGATATCGGTAAGGGTATCCCAAAAATCTGAAAGCCCTTCCCAAAAAGGAGATACTTCTTCTTCCTCAGCCTCTTCTTCCCCTTCATCCTTTTTTTCTTCTTCTGGTTTCTTTTCTGATTCAATTTGTGCTTTTGTTGTATCTACTACAACGACCACAATAGAGTCTGGATATTTTAATACATAAGGACGTAATGAACTGCTATCTATATCGGGTTTGCTGAATGATTTTTCAATAACCTTCCAATAATTCTGGTATTTTTTATTGTATCCCAATGCCCAAATTCCAAGGCCGTTAAGATTTCGCTCTTTGATAAAATCTAACTTGGTCGCCATCGTGGTATCACTATCAAACCAAAGCTGTCTAAATTGTCTTTTTCCTTTCTTAGAATCGCCTTTTATTACATAACTATACCATGAGCTTTGACTTATAGAATCATATTGTTCCTTTATCTCTGGCACTTTATCCATTTCATATTTGATATAATCATAGCTACGTGCTCCTACATATGAGTCTGCTCTAGAGCCTAGTTGGCCAGTCTTAGTATTCCATATGTTTCCATAGAAAGGTAATGCGAGAATAAGTTGTGATGGAGGGACATGATTAGCCAGATAATAATCTACAGAGGTGGTCAAATTAAATGGATCCCAAATTTTTCCGCTGTTTAAAGGAGCTGCAGGTCCTGCTACTTTGCTTGTAGATCCATAATAATCATATCCCATGATTGCAAATTGATCTACTACAGGAATTAGAACTTCAAAATCCAGATACTTATTCCAGTCTACTGCTGGAACAGTGAGATAAACCAAATAGTCTTGATTTGCTTTTTTAAGTTCTTGACTAAAAAAAGCAATAAAACTATTAAAGTTCTTCCTTTGTGATTTTGTAACTCCTTCAAAATCTATACACACTCCATGTGCATTACGCTCTTTTAATAACTGTATGGCTCTTTTAATAAGAGTATCTCCCGCTGCTGGATTTTTTAAAAACTCTCTATTTTTTTTATTCCCAAAATTTGTAACTGTGAGCAGTATTTTTTTATCATATTTATGAAGAGAATCTATCACTGGCGTTGTAGACCAATCCCCGATACTATCTGCTTCTCCAGTTTTTGGGTTTACCTCGTATGAAAAATAGGCAACTGTCGATAAGAGTGAATAGTTTAAGGTTTTGTGTAAGTCTTTTTCCCACGAAGGATACCATCCTAAAACTTCATGAGTGAGTTCATTATCATTATAGCGTAAATAAGGTAGTAAGTTTTTGAGGCTATCGCGAGGGATTTTATAACGGTAGTTTTTTTTTCCTCTTGTTAGTTTTTGATGCCAACGAATATATCTTTTGGCAAGTTTTGTAGAATCACTATGATGAAAAAAATTTTTAAATGATAATAGTTTCTCTATAAATTTTAGATCTTTTTTGGGGTCTTCTTTCTCTGTAGCAGTAGAGTCTTGTGCATATAGTGGTGTTCCAAGATGACCATCCCAACATAATGTCAGTACCACGTACAATAGTAAAACTATAATTTTGGACTTATGCATTATAGATTTTTTTAATCGCTCTAAAAGCTAATTATAAGGGTCATACTTACATATAAGCTTATAGGCTATATAAAGTAAGAAATGTCTTACATAATTTACATAATTAAGAAATATATTCTAGGGAGACAAGTTTAAAAATAAATCTGTATTTAAAATCACGTACTTATACCTGAATTTGTACAATCAAAGACGTATTTATACTTCTTTTTAAAAAGAGAGATATTAACTCGATTATTATTTTTATGCTATTTAAAATTTGCTTTTTTAATCATTTACAAACGACTACAAACATTTGTAAACGAAAGTAATTATTTAGTAACCGAATCCTGATATTGCTTCTGGGTAAGTTTGCATTGTTCAAGTATCAACATCTATTTATATATGATATGGACGGAGCTTTTCAGGACGAACCTGAAGATGTAAAAACAATAACTAATTTTCTGGACATACTCCAGAAAGACAAAAACACATGATTATGAATGCACTTAGAAACAAAGTACAATTAATTGGACGTTTAGGACAAGAACCAGAAATCATCACTTTTGAAGATGGTAACAAAATGGCAAAATTTTCTATGGCTACTGATGATAGTTATAAAGACAAAGATGGTGTAAAAGTAGAACGAGCATACTGGCATAATGTTGTTGTACGAGGTGGCCTTGTAACTATTGTAGAAAACTATGTCCAAAAAGGGCAAGAAATTGCTATCGAAGGAAAGCTGACCAATCGTTCTTGGGAAGATCAGGACGGACAAAAAAGATATATTACTGAGGTTGTTTGTAATGAGTTATTGTTATTGGGTAATAAGTCATAGCATACAATTTTTAGAATACATAAAAGAGATGTCTTATAAGATGTCTCTTTTATTAATTTTAATGCGCTCAAGACAAAAATATATACTGAAAGTTAATCATCTACTTTCGTTTGTAATAGTTCTAAGAACTCTTCTCCAAGGTCAATAAATGTCTGTATCAATATAAGTTTATTCTTTTCTTTGAGAAGTTTTGAATCTACATTTTTTGAAAGGCAAAAATCAATAAACAAAGGTTTAAATTCAAGGGGGATTTTTACAGTCTCTATTAAGAACCTGTCATTTATAATAGTATCTTCTCTAAAAACACCTATATATTCTTCTAAACTTATAGGGATAAAAGGAGGGGGTTGGGGTTTTTTCTTCTTAATAAGTCTCCATAGTCGTTTTCCAATATTGACAAAGTTTAAGTTGTTATTAGGGTTTGAGTTGAATT
The DNA here is from genome assembly GCA_947503305.1 of uncultured Dokdonia sp. Taxonomy (GTDB): domain Bacteria; phylum Bacteroidota; class Bacteroidia; order Flavobacteriales; family Flavobacteriaceae; genus Dokdonia. Next base: position 844,705 of record CANNDF010000001.1, on the reverse strand, counting down.
CATATTGCTCTGGATATAATCTTATATGTCTTGCTAAAGCACTTTCATACCCTTCATTAAAGGCATCTTCTTTAAATGAAATTTCCTTTTCTATAAAAACTTCATCCAGCTGGTTTACTTTATGCGTAAGCTCAATTACAAAATTTTTATAATCTACCCCTTCCTTTATAATGATTGTTTTTTCTTGATAGTTAAAGACATAAAAAGAAATAGAGTCGTATGCTTTTGCATCTACTATAAAACGTCCTTCATAATCCGAAATAGTAGTTATTCCAGTTCTTAGGTTTTTAATCAAAACTCCTGCGATGACTGACTTATCATCATATACAGTTCCTGTAATGCTTTGTGCCACGATACATTGGAATATAAAAAACAAGAAAAAAGAAATGTGTAATTTATACAATGATCTTATTGAGTTGATTAGAAGAATCAATATAGACCATAACCAATGATCAAAACTTGAAGGAAAGGTTAAAACATGATAAGGTTTTCTTAATATATATGGAGTGATTTTAATTTGGACCTACTATTAAAAATCTGAGTTCTTGGGAAGATCAAGACAGGCACAAACGATACATTACTGAAGTGGTATGTAATGAATTGTCGTTATTGGGAATAAAGTATAACTTTTGTAGTCCTACTGGTAAAAGAGGCATCACTGTGTGGCGCCTCTTTTTTCTTTTTCACGAAAGTGTATTTAATAACCATAGGGCCCTCTTACTGAATGTTAAAAATCCCCCTATCACCCTTCTCGGATGACCCTATCTATTTCTCCTTGGTGTCGTGTACGTTTAAACTCTACTTGAGCAATTTCTTTCATTCGTTCTCTTCTTTTTGTTTTTCGTGTTCCCTCTTTTTTATCGGAGGTAGGTGTTGTCGTTTGTGGTTTATCTTTATCGGTTTCTGCTATTTTGGTAGCGGATGCTGTTGTTGCTTCAACTTCTTTCTTTTCTTCACGCTGTTCTGAATTTGGCGGACTTACTATAGCTACATCTTCTTTTTGTTTTCCTTTTTGCTCTTCTTTCTTTGCTATTTCTGATTTTAGTTCTTGTGCGGATTCATGACAATTGGATTCTACTTCTATAGATCCTAATATCTCCAAGGCGGTTCCTTTATTGTTTTTAGAAATTTCTGCTTTGGCTCTTACCAGATTTTTTTCACAGGTCTTATTTAAGTATCCGTCATAGGCTTCGTCCAGTTTTCTCTGAATTTTTTGATAACAGTCTCCTCCTACTTGTTTTGGTACCGGATAGAGTAAGGCAATGGCTTCGCTATATCTTTTTTGACGGACCATTGTGTTTGCTTCATCATATAATCGATCACAATTAGCACGATAATAGTCTAAGATTTTTGTTTTGGCTGTTTGTAAAAAGGTCTTGATATTATCACCTCTTGTTTTTATTTGCGAGATACTTTGATTTATAGCTTCTTTTTTGGAGTATCCATCGCCTGTTATTTCCTGACTAAACACACTGTATACACTTCCTGTCTTTACTTCCTTAATAATAAGATTGAGTTCAACATCCAGGACATGTACATTTTTCATCCCTTCAACGATTTTATGATCGTATATTTCAAATTTTGGATATATGATAAACTTATCGGTATACCCTTCTCCTGCAACTCCGTAATTACTGACCATTCTCAACATCTTTGACTGTAATTTTGAAAGTTGCCCATAGGTTAATCCGTCTATTTGTGCGGGGATAACGACAGATATGTTGAGATTGTCTTCATTTTCTTCCGTCTTTTGAGCGTTTATCCCCCAAATAGTAATCAGAAGAAAAACTACCGTTATGATTATTTTGTTTTTCATGATACGTATGCTATAAAATGTTGATATAAAGGGAACCTCGGCTATTATTAAACTTTACAGGGAGGTTTATTTTATCAAAAAACCGATCCAGTTTCCGTTCGATTTTTCGTGCCGTCATATTGGTACAATTTTTAGGATCACGTATGGGATATCTATAGTCTGATACGATCAACTTCGTTTCTGTTACTGAGGTGACCACATAGTAATTATCCAGAGCTGTTTCTTCCAACCAATCTTCGATTACATATTTTAGCTTTTCTCCCCTGGAGGCCACCTCATCATTCATTGTAATCGTTGCGTCTTGAGAAAGACTGAACTCCATTTTTACCGATTTTCCGGTATTGTGCATTTCTCCCCATTTTTCATAAATCTTCCTTAAAAATTCATCAATCAACAGCTCACTATTCTCGGAGTCCTTGTTTACCTTTCTTAAGGCAGATCCTATCAAGAGTATTTTATCTTCTGTTTGAAAGTAATTTCCAGCCAGTGACACGCTTGCCATCGAATTTCCATTGTCTGTGACATTTGCCTCCAGCACGACTGTAGCTCGATTTAATTTTCCTGAATTGTTCATAATTACGTCTATCTCTACTATGATATCTGAAGGGATATTTCGAAATAGGCGATTCTTAAATTCTGTTTGTGAATCTTTGGTTACTGTTTCATCCCTAGTAATAGACGTCAGGGTTGTTTCAAAATCCATGGTTGTGAATTCTCGATCATCGAAGGCTTGTTTTATTTTGGAAACGGCATAGCGCACTTCGGGTTGTTCGTCCATGATAGATCGTAGATCTTCTCCTTGCACAGTTCTTGGTAAGACCATGACACTGGGTTGAAGATTATTGCCTTGATTGCAATCTTTTTGTGCTAATCCTTTTCTGGAACCCACTGTCTGTAGGAGGACAAAAAGGATGATCGCTACTGCTAACTTTATATTTTTCATAATCCAAATTTTCTAATGATCTGATGTTCTTCTAAATCCTTCTTTAGAGCCAGCATATTAATCGTCATATCTACCCTCGCTAATTTGCCTCCGCCTTTTACTTTTGATACCGACTCGCTGGAATAGGTAATGAATGTCCCCATACGTTGGTTATAAAAAGTGGTTAAATAGTCTTTGTGTTTTCTACTTTCTTCTTGCTCATTGATTCCTATTAAAGGTTTGTGGAATGGAGAGTTTGAAATTCCTCTGAAAAACAGGTTTTGAAATGCCAGTCTTTTTGCAAAAAAAATGGCTTCATCTTGATTTCCTCCAACCTGCGAACTACTTACAGTGAGGGATTGTTGTCCATTATTTGACACGTAATTGACCATAGCCGAATCAAAATTACCATAGCTAGTACTACCACATGAAGCAAGTAAAACTATTAGTATGAGTGCAATACTTTTTTTCATAATCATATTATTTAGACTTACAAATGAGTTTTGCTTGCGCATTGAATTTTTCTAAAAGTTCTTTGCCACCTTTAGTTACTTTGGCAATAGACAATTCATCTCCTTCTACTACCTCTATTTTTACATCTGCCACCCACTTTTCACGTTGGGTTGTTTTTTCTCCTATATTCATGGTCGACAGTTCGTAAATACTTATTTTATTGTTCTTTTTTGCTCCTGTTGCTTTTCCAGTATTTACTAAAATCATTTTAGCCACTCCATTTTTTTGTTCTTCTATGGATAGTATGGCTATTGATTTAGAGATAAACTTATTGAGGAAATTTTGTATTTTTTTTGTCATTAGTTTTAATGACGTGCTATAGGCTTCCTGATTTGTGACTCCTCCTACATTTTTAAGATTAAGCAGTCCTATCTTGAAGGTTTCTGTCTCCAATGTTTCTGAGGTTTCTGCATCAATAATATCCAATGAAAAAGTTACTGCTGCCCGTCGTAATGACTTAGATCCAAGTAGTTTCTGATATTCGACATTAATAAGTTTTCCTCCGACGACATTCTCGGCTCCTGCTACTCGGCCCTGATCTATTACCTGAGCATTTATAGAGCTGATTTGAGTCTGTATTTCTTGTTCCGTGAGCACTATACCCAGACTTTCTCTATCCAAAACACTAAAGCTTCTGGAATCGACTAGTAACTTTTTTATTTTCTGAAAGGTTAACTCAGCTTCTATATAATCTTTTGATGGATTTAATGCTTTAATAGATTGTAAACCAATTGTAGGTTTTTCTTGTCCATAGGCCAGTACTCCTACAAATACTGTTAAAATGATAAAGATGTTTTTAATTTTCATGTTCGTTTGTTTTTGGAATTATGTGTTTTATTTAGTGTCATAAAAAGCGTCTACATAGTCATATGTAAATTGTATGGTTACTTCTTGTTCTTTATTTATAAACCCTTGTCGTCCATTGACTTTTACAGGTGCCAGTCCATTCAAAAAAACGTAGGCATCTTGATATTGAGGTAGAATGATTTCTTCTCCCTTTCTATTGATAAACCCCCATTTCCCTTGAATTTTGACTGGGGCCAGATCTTCAGAAAATCCCCAGGTTTGTTCGTACTTGGGTTCGATAATGACTTTCCCATTTTTTGCTATAAATCCCCATTTACCCTCAACATTTACTGGGGCTAGACCTTCTGAAAAGGGTAAAACAAAATCGAAGCGCGGTTGGATAACGATCTGATTGTGCTTATTAATAAATCCCTCTCGTCCATTAACCCCGGCGGGAGCTAGACTTTCCGAAAACAGGTAAGCACTAGAATATTCAAAAGGGATGATGACCTTTCCTGATGTATTTATATACCCCCATTTCCCTTCTTTTTTGACAGCAGCAAGTCCTTCTGAAAAAGATCCGGCGTCTTCATACTCTGCATTTATAACAGTAATCCCCTTATGATCTATAAACCCCCAGTAATTTGTATCCATTTGTATGGCGGCAAGACTATCTGAAAAAGGGTATGCATTTTGGTATATTATTGGGATCTCAATGGTATTATTGCTATCTATAAATCCCCATTTTCCATTCTTCTTCACTAATGCAAGCCCCTCTGATATTTTCCATGCCATCTCATATTCAAAAGGGATTACTTTTTTTCCTTCTTTATCGATAAATCCCCAATGCGTCCCTTCCCTAGCCAGAGCTATTGCTCTTATTTTATTGAGGTTAGAAAAATAAAAATAACTAGCTGCTAGCATTGCAACCATTACGGTCAAAATCAATAGGGGAAGCCTTCGTTTTTTTCTTCTTCTGGATCGAGATTTTTTTCTGTGTGGTGTTTCCATTATAAATCATTCCTAAATGCTGAACGCTGTATTATTTATTATTTTGTAATAGGGGAATACGTATTTTTGACCCCGTATTCCCAAATAGTTTTGCTTCTATATTAAATGTCTTCTGTACGGGTATTTCAAACTGATATTCTTGAATTCTGATGGTCACGTAACCAGTGCCTATGTATTTTATAGCTCCTTTCCCAAGAATAAACCTTCCCATATCCTGAAGTACATTGAAGTTATTGGATTCTACTTCAACAGGGATTTTAATGCTTTCTAGACTATTGACATTTATAGGTGTGTTCATAAATCCTTTTAATGCTATTTTATTGGTTTCTTGAGATCGTAAGGAAATTTCTATCTGTTCTATTTGAAAATCAAAGTGCTGACGATTTTGTAATTCAATGTTGAGAAGTAATGCTGACTTTGTGAGTCCATTTCTGGAAAAAGGATTGAGTTTTTCTATCCCGATTTGTTCTACAGTCACGCTATTATTAAACATATTATCGGCAATAATTTTTTTGACGTCATAATCTAAATTGAGTGAAATATCTTTACTGCTTGTTTTCAATGGATGAACTGCGACGGCGGTCCCTTCTAGAATAAAATTTGCGTTTTGATTTCTTAATAACTCCTTATGTTTCTCTTGGAGTCGATCCAGATTCATACTGCATTCCATAGGAAGCACCATAGTATCTTTGGCTATTATCTTGACTGGATGTATCAGTTTTCCATAACCTATCTTTTCTTTTTCATATTGAACCTCAAAATTCAGTTCTTTTAATCGATAGGTAAGTCTTGCAGGATTGTATATATAAGTGTCAATGGAGAAATTGAAAATAGAATCTTTTACACTCTTAAATTCCAAATTATCACTAGCTAAAAATACGGGCTCAGAGACTCCGCATGAACTAAGGAAGAATAGGCATAGAATCGTATATATTAGATACTTTTTCATATACTATCTTTTTTGCTTAGGGAAATAAAAATGAGCAAATACATGATAATACTCAACACCAGTACTGCTATACTATTTGCTGTTATACTATTAAACAAATCTCCTATCAGGATCCCTTGATCTGTGAGGCTTTCATCATGCAATGCCAATTGATCCAGTGCATTTGTGGCTTCGCATTTACAATCGTTTTTATGATATCCATCTGGATTGTATTCAGGTATAATAATACTTTCTGCTCCTAAGTTGTTGGTTTTAAAATAGTCATCTTGCAACCTTGCAAAACCTTCGGTTCCCCACCTTCCTAGGGTAAAAAAACTCAAAATCTCAATGATACGGCTATCCAATTTTGTCATTACTCCGGCCAACATTATTTGTGGCATAAGAGTAATAGGAACTACTGTCATTACCTTTTCTGTAGTATTGAAGTATGAAGACAGAAATAACCCTATCAGCGTTGCAGAACATGATATCATAAATAGAAATCCTACCGCATCCCAAAAAGGTCTTAGGTAGGTTTCTGGGAATTCTGAGATTGTATTAAATTTAAAATTGAAATGAATGATGGCAACAAATACAATCAATTGAATCAAAGCGATAAGAGCTAATATGATCACTTTTGAGACGATATATGTATTTATATTAAGATTATACATTCGCTCTCTTTTGTATATGGGTAATTCCCCAACAATTTCTTTGGCGGCATTACTTACTCCGAACCAAATTGCCGAGATTGCTGTTAAGAATAGAACACCGATCCTGAATTCTGTAAATACTAAACTTACCAATCCTCCTATAATAATAGGCTGTAAAAGAAGTAATAGTAGGTTATTGGCATCATTGATTTTTATATTTAAATATCGTTTTGACAACCAATAAAGCTGTCGTAGATTGGAATGAGCTTTGCTCTTAGTAGGCTTGGGATTGGTATTTAATAAATGAGAGGTTTCTTTGGGTTTGATATAGTTTTTTTTTACTTCTTCGAGATCACTCATTTTACTATACACTTCAATGATACTGTCTACATTAAAGTGACTTGTAATAGTTTCTGGAATTCCTTTATATACTAGATGCCCTTTTACCCCCAGAAATACTACCTCATCTACATAATTAAGGTCTTCCGGTTTATGAGTAACCATGATGATCGAAGTTCCTTCTTTGGCAAGATCTTGCAGGCTTTTTAGAAAACTATCAATAGTTTCCGGGTCTAATGGAGATGTAGGTTCATCCAAAAATAAAATACTAGGTTCCGTAAGTAGTTCAACAGCGATTGAAATCCTTTTTCTTTGTCCTCCAGATAGCTCCTTTATTTTTTTATGCTTGATATTTTTTTGATGCTGGGAATCTCCCTGATCATGTTGATTAAGTTTTAAACTCTTCAACACTTTATTGATACGTTGTTTTATCTCTTCATTGGATGTGCCATCTGGCAATCGTAGTTTTGCTGCATAGAAAAGTGTATTATATACGCTCAACTCTCTATGTATAATATCGTCTTGAGGGACATATCCTATACTTTTCTTCACCTCATCATAATTATCAATTAAGGAAAGTCCATTGATATATACTTCTCCTAAGGTTGCTGGATTATCTCCGTTAAGGCACTTTAACAAGGTAGATTTTCCACAACCTGAAGGTCCCATAAGGGCTACAAAACTTTTTTGTTTTATATCCAGTGAAAGCGGTTGTAGACCAATTTTGTTTTTAGGGTACTTTTTGGTGATCCCTATTGCCTGAATGGATAGATTTTTTTCCTTCATACTCCCTTATTGATTATTATAGCTTTCTAGACATTTTCTTCTATCTCTGGAAAAAGGGTGGGTCGCATTTAGTTTTTGAAGTATGGATGTTTTCTCATTCTTTTCCATCCTTTTAAAAAAATCTGCAAATTTATTTACATCGTAACCTGCTTTTTTGGATATTTCGAAACCATATTTGTCAGCTTCATACTCATCTATTTGGTCAAATGGCGCCGAGAACTTATGATTTAAATCAATAGCTATTTTTGTGAATTCATCGATACCTGTAGCTCCAAAATAGGTAGATGTAATCATTATTTTTTTTATTTTCCTTTCTAAATGATACGCCTCATTGTGCCCGATTTCGTGCCCCATGATAAAAGCCAATTCATCAAGAGATTCTACATAGGACAATAAACCCGTTGTTAGATATATATGTCCTCCTAGCATGGTAAAGGCATTGATATTATGAGAATCGATGATATGTAGATTATAGCCTATTTCAGAATTTACTTTTGATTTGATATTTTCAAAAGTTTGTATGATGTTCTCCTTATTTTCATACTCAACAAGTATCGTATTATTTTTTACTACTTGTTCATAATTATTCTTTCCTATGCGTTTCTTTTGATCTTCTGTAAGCTCAAGCATCGTATCTAAAGATCTGTTCTCAATCTTTTTAAGATATGAGGAAGGGCCATCAAGTAAATGACCACAACCTATGATGTCCTTATTTTTTAAAACTGAATCCTTAGTATCAAATAATTCCTGTGCATTTGTATTTAAAATACTAATGCCTGTGATAAGAATATAACAGCATATGGTTATCAATTTTTCCATTTAGGATTTCAGTTAGGTATAAAACACTATCAGTTATCGAGCTTATGGATAGTTTTTTACTCTAAATTTATATACTAACAAACCTAGCAACTATACACAGGAAGTAGTTACGGGATCCCGTAATTAGGTAATTGAAAGTATATTGAATCGTGATGGAAATAATTAACCGTATCCTTTCATATCTCTTACAAAAGAATTTTACTGTATATCAATCGGGTTTTGCATTTTAAATTATCATTGATATAGTAGACTTATAGGCATCGTATCTTGCCTGATATACGATGATTATTAGTAAATGAAGTTGTATTAAATCAAGCCTATGTCTTTAGCATTTGCTATTAATTGAATCGTAGAGTTTGCCTTAAGTTCGTCTTTTAAGCGGTTCAATCGTTTTTCAATAGAACTTAAACTGTTAGGTGACACACCTTTCTGATTGAGGTATCGGGATATTTCTTCTTGTGATTGTCCTTTAGACAAATAATATAGGAGTTTTATATCATAATCCTTAATTTCAAAAACTTCTTTGCGATGCATCAAGTCAGATAATTGAGGGGAAAGGTAGGTACTCCCTTTTTTTATGGTTTCTATCGCTTTGGCTAAGTATCTCAACCCTTGCCTTCCTTTTACGATATACCCTGATATCCCATCTTGTTTGAACAGATTTCTAATTGTTGTTAATTTTTCTTCTACGGAACACACAATTATTGGAGTACTATACCCTAGAGCCCGGATTTGTTTTATTAAGTGCTTCCCATTTGCTATTTTATCATCTCTATGGTCTTTATGGAAAGACAAATCAGTGATTAATAAATCAAAAGGAATACTTTCTCGTTCTGAGTGTATAAATTTTAAATAGGCATCACTACAATATTGCGAGAGCACTACTTCATCAACTCCTAATTGTTTTTCGAGCATATGAGATATTCCATACCCAATACTATCTAAATCTTCTACTACTAAAACTTTTTTAAACATTTTAATTTCAAAATTTAGCAGGAACCAAAACTTCTACAGAAATTCCGCGCCCTTGTTTTGATGTAAAATTAAAGGTCCCTTTGTTATTGTGAATACGGGAAACCGTATTATTAAGTCCAAATCCAAAAATTATATCCTCTGGAAAACCAATCCCGTTATCCTTATAGGATAATCTGATGTTTTTTTTATGATATAAAAACTGTAGCCCTACTAAAGAAGCCTGGCTATGTTTTTTCATATTGACCAATAGTTCATTTACCGTTCTGTATATCACGATACATTTTTCTTCTTCGAGACGATTCCAATGAATATCTTCAAGTCCTTTGGTAATTATCTTTACATCATTACTATTGTAGGAATTTATAAGGTTTTTTAAATCTTCTAAAAATTCGTCGCTAGAATGTATGGGGTTATTTTCATGGGATATATTACGTACTCTGGAATAGATATTTTCTAATTGTTTGAGGTGCTCTATATTATTGGATGATTCTTTATTTTCAATTTTCATCATTAACCCAAAAACATCATTGGCAAGTTCGTCATGTAGTTGTTGACTTATTCTCTTCTCTGTACTATGCCGTTCTTGTATTCTTTGTTTGTGACTACTTTGTTTTAAGTAATAAATTATAAAGATGGTAATCATCAGGAGGAGTCCTATTACTCCTAGAAAAATAATTTTTTGATTCTTTTGCTCAGCGAGTTCAGCTTTCCGTTTGGCACTTTGAGCTTGAAGTGTAAGTATTTGGTCTTTTTCTAATTGATTTTGATATCGAAAAAAGGCGTACTGATTTTTTACCTTGAGTTCGTTTTCAGTTAAACTATCACTTATGAATATATACCGATCTTTAGTTTTTTGGTTTTGAGGCTGTAATTTTAACAGGGCTGCTAGCGCTTCTTTTTCAGAATTAGGAGTATGCGTTTTTTTTGAAATTTGTATTACTGAATCTGCATATTGTATTGCCAATTTTGGATCTATATCGCCATAATAATACAGCAAACTCGTATAACTTGACAGCAAACCCCACTGATCATTATGGGCCTTTCTTATTTGAAGTGCTTTTTGAAAATCCTGATATACATCGGTAGTACCCCATTTCCATCTTGCAACGGCTAAATTGTGAACCAATCGTGCATATTCAATCGTATCAAAATCAGAAGGGAGGTCATTAAGAACGGTTTCTAATATTTCTATCGCCTTTTCTTCCTGATTATTCTCGGCATAAACATTTGCCATATTGTTTTTGTATAAGATTTTATTGTGAAGATTCTCTTCATAATAAATTGCCTTTTCATAACTCTTTTCAGCATTTTTATAATCTTTCAATGCAAAATAGTTATTCCCTAGTTCATTCATTGCCACTGGCCAATAGGATGCATCTTCTTCGGAATGGAGATACTCAAGGGCTTCTGTAATCGATTCTTTGGATCCATAATAATCTGCCTGACGGTATTGGATTTTTCCCATTTCAATGAGTTTTTTCCCAACCTGAGTGCTATCTTTCAGTATTTTATAGGTGTTCTTGGCTTTATTGTAGTAATAAAAAGCACTATCATATTTTTCAACTTCTCTAAAATCATAGGCAAGATAGGATTCTCCTTTTGCACGATAGGATACTAAATTTGCTTTTGTTGCCAGATTCTTCAAGAGACTATCATATTTAAAGATGGAATCTTTCTGGTTTGTAGTGCTGTAAAATTCTGAATTTTCAATAATTTTTTCAAGAAGCAGGGTATCAATATCCTTACTACTGATTTTGTTAGGGACCCTATGAGAAACTATTTCTTTTTTGTTGTCTCTTTGTTGAGAGATGTCCTCTGGTTTTTTTGATTCACAAGAGCTTACTATGAATACCCCTATTATGATCATTAAAGCCCTGTATATACTCATTAGAAGAAGATTATGACTTTAAAGTTACTATATATTGCAGACATAATTGAATTTAAGGGTTACTCTTGCTAAGAGTAACCCTGGTTATTTAATCTTTTCCCCCTTTTGGGCTTGTCTGTGTGCCATCTGTTTTACTTGCTGCACGAAGGATCTCTTGTTCTTCGATCCCATTTATATCGCATGAAGCCATAAGCAGAAGAACTAAAAATCCGACTAATCCTAAGAATTTCTTATTCATAATCTACCTTTTATACGTTAAACATATAGTGGGTTTCGGGCCGCCCCCACAGTTTTAAGCGACCCTGTAATTCGTAGCTACTTCAATATTGATACTCAAATATCTTATTGTTTGGTGACTGCATCAAGTGCTGTTCCATGGGTTCCATGAGTTCCGGTTTTTCAACATTAATTTTGTACTTTTCGCCATGCGCGATTTAGATAGAAGTTATTTAGAGACTGTGATGGAAGATTTTTCCGAAAAGCGTAACGGCGAGAACCTCTCTATTTATTTAAACAGTCCCAGTCCAGAAAATGTTAAGAGTTTGGCTTTATATCTATTGAGTGACAAAAGCCAGTTAGGAAAAGATGCTCGGATTGTAAATAATTTTTTAAACTTCAACCCCAAACAAATAGCCTATGTCCCCAGGAATTATGACAAACTGGTAAAAGATATAGGTGCCTATAAAAAATATAAACGGATTTCTCAATTTATAAGTCGGTATCAAGAAGATCCTTCTCATACGACCGCAATCGTCAATGTAGATTTTATTGCTTGGTTAATTGATTTTAAACCAAGACCACTACGCGATTATGAAAAAGAAGTATATGTTCATAGCCCTCAACATATATCCAATAGAAGTGGTAAATACCCAGTCTCAAAAAAGAAAATCCCAAAACCCATAACACGTCTGGAAATAAAAAAAGAAGATTTTGAAGATCTTCTTGCCAATTTTAATTTACCAAAATTTGAAAAACTCCTAGGCGAACTAGCACAGCGACAATTGCGATCCATGCTCGAAGACTGGAAGGAAAAAGAGTTAATCCCTTTGTTTGAAAATCTTATTGAAGAACGCTTGTTAAAATTGGATAAAAAGATTCGAGATTCTAAAAGAGCCTACGGCCGTTTCGGAATTTTGGGGCTTCTTTTTATAAATACAGAAGATAATCAACTCCTGTTTGAACAGGATCTTTTTCAAGCTATTGAAACGTATCGAATAGATATCGTAAGTAATCATGATATCGATGACTCTCTCCTTGAGTCCATTTCTGAATTAGGAAGTTAAAAAAGAGCTATTGACTAAGCATGTCTTGAAGCTTTTTTGGATCATCAGTAATTATAGCATCTATCCCATTATTTATAAGTCGTTGCATTGATTTTCTGGAATTTACATTCCAGGCATATATTTCGCCATATTGTTTTTTTAGTTTTTTATGCCACTTTTTGAATACAGATAAACTATGATAGTGTACTCCTATGGCATCTACATTAGGAAGTTCTTTTAGATTGAAAGGGCCCAATACAAATGTCCCCACTGTAAATTCTGGAAAGCGATTTTTTAGATCTTTACAAAAAGGCTTGTTAAATGAAAATATAGCTACTTGCTCCTCCATGCTCTTCTTCTTAATTAGAGCAACTAAATTCTCGAGAATGGGATTGTAGTTTTTTCCTGTTTTTACTTCAATTAACAGTTTTATAGAATGATTTGAAATCAAATCCAGTACGTCTTCTAAAGTAGGGATCGGTTCCCCATTTTTTAGCTGTAATTTTTTAAGATCTTCAAATGTCATCTTTTTTAGATATCCTTTACCATCAGTAGTTCTATTTACACTCTTATCATGCATTAGAACCAGATGACCGTCCTTAGTTATTCGGATATCTATTTCTATCATATCTACTTCTAGCTGTATCGCCTTTTTTATAGCTTCCATAGAATTTTCTTCAGCCATTACAGCTCCTCCCCGATGAGCCACTATTTTGGGTTGTTTTCCTATTTTATTTACATTTTCAAAAGTCATCTCTACTATTCCTGAATTATTTTCCCATTCTTTATCATTGATGAGCGCCTCAAATATGTCTCCGTTTTTTATTGTAAAGTCCATATATGATTTACTCTGTCCATAATCCCATATCCCATTTTCCGGAAAGCCTATCCAAGGCCCATTATTTTTTCGAAAGACCAGAGCCCCATGATTATGATGTTCCAATCCCGATCTATTCCAGGTATCTCCTAAACTCATCCCTAAAAACCCTGCCTTTGTTCCTGTTGAAGATGCTAGCCCTACAAAGGAGCCCAATTTTATTTTCCCACTTGTTTTTATTCGAATTAGTCTATCCAGACTATCTTCTATATTCTTAACTATAAATCTATTTTTAGCACCATTATAATGGTGTATATAGGTACTGTTTATGTTTGTATTAAATCCATACTCATTTTGCCAATGAGATTCATTTTGAAATCTTGAAGCCAATTTTAACCCAACAGGAATTAGTAGTACTGCTAACAGTACAATAGGAATGATGAACATGCGTGGTTTTTGTTTTTGTACTCCCATTTTATTTTTATAATAGTCTCTTAAGGAAGGGTGTATAAATTCATAACCTGTCCCTACCGATCGTATAAATCCTATCTCTGAAAGTTTGTGTAAAAAAGATTTACTGACTAATCGATTTCCAAATTCTAAGGCAAGAATACCGCGCAATACCCCATGGCAAATAGCATCCAAACCTCCAAACCATGCAAAAGCGAGAACTCCAAAGCCCCCAGCCGTAATCAATGCTTTAAATACTGCTTTAATTTCTACTTCTGTAATACCAATATACGAACCTAAAAGGGCTCCTGTTACTAAACTAAAGATAAGCGATGCTTTGAGACCATTAAAAATCGATTTTTTTATTGGAGTACGCTTTGTTACTTCTAATTTTTCGTTTTTTCTTAAGATTACTTTATCTCCTTGTAAAAAGCCAAATAATCCAAAGAAAAGATATCCTAAGAAAAATCCGGCAAATCCGGCAAAAAGATATTTATCATGAACATATAATTGTTGATCGAGCCATCTGTTTATTGAGGACTCATCATTGGTGAAAAGATTAAATGCATAAAATACAGGTACTACGATCACTCCCAATAGTAAACCTCCCGCAAATCCAGAAATAAAATAGTTCTTAAGACTTCCTTTCATTCGTTCAACAGGTCTTATGTCAAAATGATTGTGTTGCCAATTACTTCTGGCTCCAAAAAATAGAGATAGTAATATCCCTATCAGAATGCCTACAACAGCTTCGGTAATTGAAAACAGACCTCCCAGCAACATCTCCCCCCCAGACTCTTGAGATCGAGGTGTTGTAAATCCATAGTAAATACCTAAAACGAGAATCAAAGGAATCGTTCGTTTCAAAATATTTACTACTGGAGGAATATGTGTATATCCTTTGGTTTTCAAAAAAGATTCTACAGACGTATATGACTTGTTAAAATATATTTTAATGAGATCAATAAGTGCGGTTACGATCCCTCCAATAATAGCTGCATCCCAAAAATCAAAAAGTCCGGCCAAAAATAAACCTGCAGCTCCACAAACGAGTAATGCTCCCAACAATCGAGTTGTCATATAATATAGGACTTTGGACCCTCTAAATTCAAGAAAAGAGGGTTGAAGTTCTTCCATAAAAAAGGTTCCTGTATTTTTAGCTATTTTGCGCAACCATACCTTAATCTTTATTTTTCTTTTGAGTGATAACTCCTCAGAATTATCGATCATCCTTAACTCGTACCACTTCCATATCTGCTTAAAAAAATGCTCATGTGATAAATCATCAGCTCCTAAATTATTCTTTATAAACTTTGCATCTATCCCAATCATCAAATTTAAAAACAGCGGATATCTAGAAACATATTTAAATTTAGGGTTGGTGCGAAATATTTCCAATTTTTGATGTTCTTTATTTGCTTTTAAAACGTCTTCTACTTGTTGTGGTTTTAGCGCTTTAAGTTCAAATAAATGATACGGTAATTCCCATTGTTCATCAATAGATGTGAGCTCATTTTTTAATTTTTTATAGGTTTCCGTTTTCATTACTAATGCAATGGAAATATCGGATGTCAACGTCATTAACTCTTTAAATAACGGTATCGTACTTCCTTCTTTTACTCTATCAAGTCCATCATAAATTGGAAATAACAGCCCTCTCTTAAGTCCGAGAGCTACCTTTTTTTTATCCAAGTGATATATCTTAGAAGCCTTATTGATGGTCCATTGACTAAGGCTTTTTTTTCCATTCCAGTCGGAAAGAGAAATAAATAAAGGAGCAAATTTAGGATCAGTATCAATCCGTTTTCGGATGTAATCAAAAACAGCAAAAGTCTTTCCTACTCCTGATTCTCCAAAAACAATAAAATTATTTTTTTGATTGAGTTTGACAGCATGTAAAACATCTGATAAGGATCCATTGTGTATTTCGTTTTTTGTCCCTTCTTTATGCAAACGCCAATTACGGGTTTCTATATACTGAAGATTTTTAGTAGCTCCCTTTAAGGTTGTTGTACAGCGATCAAGAGCCTGACTCCTTAATCTTTCCAAAATAAAATCTTCTTTTTTCTTGGAGAGCATGAGGTCATCAATAGTACCTTTGGAAGACCTCTTGAATATATATTTTCTAAAAAACGAAATCAGGAATAAACTGACCAACCATATGGCAACATGAATAAACCCTTGACCTAATACTTGAATTCTAACAAATATTAAAATCAATAGTACGGTAATAAATAAAAGGGTAGCTTTTGATTTCATAGGACAAGTCCTTCTAGTCTGAAGACGCTACAATTTTAGTGATTTTAAAGTTATAGTCTATTACGGTTTCCCGTAATAAAACCATCTAATCTAGGCAGAAACATTTTCCATAAAGTATACGCTTTCGCGAAAGCAAAACCTTAACATTGTTAATTTCATAAAAAAACCACTAACATTCCTTCTACATATAAAGCGTTTATAATTGTTATGAGTTATAATTTACAAGTCAAAATTATTGTACTTCAAAAGGAAAATGATGACTATGGTACACTTTATTAATTTTACGGTTATCACATAACAGCAAGCATTTATTCCATATATACCCCACTTATTACTTTGCAGTAGGTTTCTTTTGCGCATAATTGTTCATTTGGGCTTTATAAATTAAAACTTATATTTATATGAAAGCTCCTCTTATTATTTTCTTAGCACTAGTTGGATATATATGTTATCCACAGGTTGGAATTAATACAACATCTCCAGATGCCAGTGCGGCCCTTGATATTTCAAGTACTGATACTGGAATTTTAATTCCTAGAGTTGAATTGTCTGCCACAAATATGGCTTCTCCTGTCACCTCCCCTGCAATAGGATTGATGGTGTATAATACAGTAAATGCAGGCACAAGCCCCGATAATGTCATTGCTAACCGATTTTATACATGGAATGGTAGTCGCTGGGATCAAATAGCAATTGTAGAATCTGGTGAGTTTATCCCTCACGTAGTATCTGCTCCAACAGTCACTGGTGTTAATCAGACCTTCTTTGATGGTGACCCTATTACTGCTATCAACTTCAATAATTTAAATGTAGACGATGGAGCGTTTAATCTAACAACAGATACGTATACTGTTCCTGAGGACGGCACCTATCGTTTTTCATTTACTATAGGCTATACACTTACTGGAAATTCTGGATCAAATAACTTTACAATATTTATAGATGATCAGTTTATAAATGAACGTACTGATATTACATACGCTACTGCAACTAGTAATACCAGAACAATTGTAGGAACTATCGTAATTCAAAAATCTGCATCAGATACTGTACAGATGGAAGTAAGACCTTGTTTAGGATGTGGAGGTAGTTATACTATTGTAGAAACGGTATTAATCATTGAGCAAGTCAGTGATTAATCTCAAAGTTTTCATTTACTTTATCAAATATCTGACTCACTAATTTTATCTAAATATTCGTTACTAAAATCAGTGCGTAGTTCAATCCACATAGGTAGGTGATCAGACATTTTATAGGTACGCCAAGTAGTAAATGACGATGAGTCTTTAAGACCATTTTTAGGGGCTTCATTTCTATAGATAGATTCATCATCTTTGGTGAAAACATATTTATAAAAATCAAAAATATTAGCCCCTAAAATATCAAGTTTTGCATACTTCTTTGTACGCGCAGGTTTCCAGAAAGCGATTTGATCATAGGCTTTATCTCTTGCTACATTAGATCCTGGGATAGATTTTAATTCTTGAGGGATTTCAAAGTCATTAGACTCCAAGGCATCCATAGTAGGATGTCCTTCTCCGATAATATTAAAATCTCCCAATACTCCTAAGAATGATTCTCCATCTTGCAAAAATTCTCCTTTGGCTTTGTTTGCTAGGGCTTCCGTCAAAAGTTCTATCTCACTTCGGCGCTGTTCTAACTTACGTTTATCACTCGCATCTCCATAATAAATATGCACGGTACATAGATTTAATTTAAGCCATCCAGACTGAAAAGATATTAAAAACGGTGTACGTGCAAACTGTCGTAAGGAATCATCAAATGAATTTTCGGGAAAGCGCAAACGATATCGTTCTCCAGTAATATGATCAGGGATAGTTACCGTAGCTTTTCCTCTGCCTGGGCTCACTACTTCCGTATTTTTTGTAACCACTAAATGGCTTCCCGAAGGGAGTTTAAGAACGGTATCATCGGGTAAAGGTATTTCCAAATCGGCACTTAGTTTTTTGACCCCATTTTTTGTTTTTAATCTGGCATCATAGGTCCCGGATAAAGAGGGAGATCCATTAGGCAAAACGACTTCCATCCCTGTGTCAAGTTTTATACGCTCACCAAAAGCGGCTTTAATTTTTGCCCCTTCTTTTAAAGTCAATTCTCCAACAATGTCTCTAAATTGAACCTTCCTGCGATTAAAAAGAAAGATCATACGTTCTCCATTTCCTGCATCACCGTCAGTAACGTCGGTAGCAATGTAGCTCCAGTCAGGACCTAATATTTTAGTCAAATCTCTGAATTCATCAAGTAAAGATCGTGTCTCCTGTAAAGCTACAATATCAAAATGAGATATAATTTCTCCGATATAATATAATGCCTCAAAGTCTCTACCCTTATACTTACCTCCGCAAAACTCTCGGATATTCCATGTAGCTATTTTTACAGAGCCTACTTGTGATTCCTTTTTTCTAGAAGACACAAAATGTTCTTCTAGCATTTCTTTAAGAAGCTGTATGCGTTGTGCAGTCCTTTTCTTTTTGATCTTTTTTTCTTCCGAATCCGATTTTCGGATTTTAAGTTTAGGATAAAATGGCATATCAATCGTTTTTAAAATGATTATATAATAAAGGGTAACTCGTATTCATTAATCTTTTAAAGCAGGGACATGCTTTGTCATCACAGGATTAATGTAAAAATAATCCGCGTTTATAGTATCGTATTTATCATTAACAAACACAATACTCAGTTTTAATAGAAAAGTATATTTAGGTTTCTTAAATATACTAAATAATTAATAACTAGATGCTTAAAAGTAGTATTTATGATTAACTCTTTAGGTTTTGACTAGTTGAATTATATACTATAAACTCTCTTTCTGGTATGAGTATATTTAAAGTAGTAATTATAAAAACACGTGAATACCCCCTAAAATCATGATATCATTTACGATACCTTGAGATTACTACTCATCACCCTTTTAACCACAGTTTAGAATGAAGAAAATCATATACCTCATCGTACTTATTTTAGTATCACTATCATCAGTACTCTGTGCTCAAGAAACTAGCCCGAATAATGTGTCTATAAAAGAAGTTGACCTTCCTAATGATCTCAAGAAACTAGAAAGTGAACGATTAAAGCTAATTTCTGATATGTATGGAATGATGTATGAGATAAGTGGTCTCTTTACAGAATTGGAGAGATCAGAAAGTTTAGAAAATCTATTAAGTGATGCAAAAGAATATCATTTCAATAGTATAAACATAGATTCTTTAACTGTACATGAACAACAGTATATAGCTCGCTTAAACGATATTAAAACACAATTTATCTTACCTAATCTTATACCAAAAGAAGGCTCTAATCTAAAAGACTTAGAATCTATGACAGTTACAGAAGGTTTCAGAAGAATTATTGAAAATAAAGTGCAGGATGTTCTAAAAAAAACCGATCAACTCTCTAGTATCGGCGCAAAAGTTACTGAGCTTAATAATACATCTTATGTAAGTCAAAACTTTAAAAAACAAATCAGTTGGTCCTTTGCCTTTCTTGTTGGAATTGTCATTGTGGGGTTTTTTATAATAGCCAATAGGGATGACCAAATTAGAAAATCTATATTTACAGGTGATGCCGGTTTACAATTTATTACCATCTTCTCTATTATTATTGCGATTATTTTATTTGGGATTACAGAAGTACTAGGAGGCAAGGAAATTGCTGCGCTTATAGGAGGTATTTCTGGATATATTCTCGGGCGTAATAGTCTAAAAAAACAAACGATAGAAGAGGAATAATCTCTTTTGACATTGTCATTCTTTCAATCATAAGAGTAAAATGCTATAGAAAATACAATATTCATATAGAAATGATTATTTTTTTGACGATACTATACGTTAACAAAAAACAAAAAAACTAGACATTTGCTATAGGGATAGTTATATTTATATCATCATTTTAAATGACAACTATGAATACTAACTATAAGGCGATCGTCAATCAGGAATTTGAGTTTGACATATCCCCCTCAACACTCTCTACACTAGATGCTGTAAGAACAAGCGATACCGCATATCACGTCTTACATAATAACACTTCTTTTATAACAAAAGTAAGTGCATCAAATTTTGCAAAGAAGACGTATCAAGTACTCGTTAATAATGCCAAATATGACGTCATTATTTCTGATCATATCGATATGCTTATTAAAGATTTGGGGTTTTCTATAGGTGCTTCAAAACAACAGAATACGCTAGTATCTCCTATGCCTGGATTGATTATAGATGTTCATATAACAGCTGGTCAAAAAGTATCAGAGGGTGATACTCTTGTTATTTTAAGTGCAATGAAAATGGAAAATAACTTTGTCTCACATAAAGATGGTGTGATAAAAGCAGTTCATGTTTCAAAAAATGATGCAGTAGACAAAGGGCAAGTTTTAGTAGAATTTGAAGAATAAATCTAGTTAGGTACTCTTATGGATATTAAAAAAATACTAGTAGCAAACCGCGGCGAAATCGCTATCAGAGTGATGAAAACTGCAAAGAAAATGGGTATTAAAACAGTAGCTATCTACTCTACAATAGATCGTAATGCCCCACATGTCCGATATGCAGATCAAGCCGTTTGTATAGGCGAAGCCCCCTCAAATCAGTCATATTTATTAGGAGATAAAATTATTTCTGTAGCAAAAGACTTAGATGTAGATGCAATACACCCTGGATATGGATTTTTGAGTGAGAATGCAGCTTTCGCGAAAGCGGTCACCCAAAACAATATCATTTTTATTGGACCTGATCCTAAAGCCATTGAGGTTATGGGAAGTAAACTTGCAGCCAAAGAAGCAGTAAAAGCATATGATATCCCTATGGTGCCTGGTATAGACAAAGCTATTACCGATATTGATAAAGCCATTGTAATCGCAAATGATATTGGATTTCCAATTCTTATCAAAGCATCTGCTGGAGGAGGAGGTAAAGGAATGCGAGTTGTAAATGATGAAGGAGAACTCCCATCACAAATGCAACTAGCCATTAGTGAGGCAACAGCAGCTTTTGGAGATGGATCCGTGTTTATAGAAAAATATGTGTCATCACCTAGACATATTGAAATACAAGTAATGGCAGACACACATGGCAATGTTGTACATCTTTTTGAAAGAGAATGCAGTATTCAACGTAGACATCAAAAGGTAGTAGAAGAAGCTCCTTCTTCCATACTTACTCCGACACTTCGAGATGCTATGGGGACTGCAGCAATTCAAGTTGCTAAAGCATGTGATTATAAAGGTGCAGGTACTGTAGAATTTCTTCTTGATGACCAACTTAATTTCTACTTCTTAGAGATGAACACTCGACTTCAGGTAGAACACCCTGTCACCGAATTAATTTCTGGCACCGATCTAGTAGAACTGCAAATACGAGTCGCAAGAGGTGAAAAATTACCCATAACACAACAAGAATTAACCATAAAAGGGCATGCATTAGAGTTAAGAGTATATGCCGAAGACCCACTAAATGATTTCTTACCTAGTGTAGGAAATTTAACCACCTATTTATTACCCGAAGGTGAAGGAGTACGTGTAGATAATGGTTTTGAACAAGGCATGGATATCCCTATTTATTATGATCCTATGCTATCAAAACTCATTGTTTATGGAGACACAAGGGAGGAAGCTATAGAAATGCTTTCTAAAGCTATTGATGCTTATAAGATTGAAGGAGTTCAGACAACCTTATCTTTTGGTAAATTCGTCTGTGAACATGAGGCATTTCGTTCAGGGAATTTTGACACCCATTTTGTAAAAAAATATTATTCCCCAGAAGCATTACGAAAACGATTTGAAGAAGAGGCTAGAATTGCTGCACTTATAGCTTTAAAACAACATATGCACGAGCAGCAAATCTTGCGCTTACCAACGACATAAATTATGGATTCAAAAATAAAAGCACTCAACGATAAAATCCAACTGGCATATCAAGGTGGTGGAGAGCATCGTATAGAAAAACAACACCAAAAGAAAAAACTAACTGCTAGAGAACGTATACACTACTTGCTAGATGATGGTTCTTTTGAAGAAATCGGAATCTTAGTTACACATCGTACTACAGATTTTGGAATGGAGAAAGAAATCTATTATGGAGATGGTGTAGTAACTGGATATGGTACAATAAATAGTCGATTAGTCTATCTTTTTGCACAAGACTTTACTGTTTTTGGAGGTGCTCTTTCTGAGACACATGCCGAAAAAATATGTAAGATCATGGATCTAGCTATGAAGACAGGCGCTCCGCTAATAGGACTTAATGATTCTGGAGGCGCACGTATTCAAGAAGGAGTACGATCTCTAGGGGGGTATGCAGATATATTTTATAGAAATGTACAGGCATCTGGAGTTATACCTCAAATTTCTGCTATTATGGGTCCCTGCGCGGGAGGTGCTGTATATTCTCCAGCAATGACAGATTTTACAATGATGGTAGAAGACACTAGTTACATGTTTGTAACTGGACCTAACGTAGTAAAAACAGTGACTAATGAAGAAGTGACTTCAGAAGAATTAGGAGGTGCAAGTACACATTCTGTCAAGTCAGGAGTAGCACATATCACTTCTGCAAATGATGCACAATGCCTGGAAGATCTAAAATTGCTCTTAAGTTATTTACCTCAAAACAATACTGAAACTCCAAAAAAACTTCCTTATAAATTACAGGATGAAGTACGAGATCAACTTACAAAAATCATCCCTGATAGTGCTAACAAACCTTACGATATGCATGAAGTTATTAAAGGAATCATTGATGTTGATTCTTTTTATGAGATTCATAAAGATTATGCAGAAAATATTATTGTTGGTTTTGCTAGAATTGGAGGTCGTAGTGTAGGCATTATTGCAAATCAACCTATGTATCTTGCTGGGGTTCTTGATGTAAATAGTTCTACAAAAGCAGCCCGCTTTACACGCTTTTGTGACTGTTTTAATATTCCACTATTAGTACTCGTTGACGTTCCTGGGTTCCTACCAGGTACTGATCAAGAATGGAATGGGATTATTGTCCATGGAGCAAAATTATTATACGCTTTAAGTGAAGCTACTGTTCCTAGAGTGACGGTAATTACCAGAAAAGCTTATGGAGGTGCATATGATGTTATGAATTCTAAACATATAGGTGCCGATCTAAATTTTGCATGGCCTAGTGCAGAAATTGCAGTAATGGGTGCAAAAGGCGCAAGTGAGATTATCTTTAGAAAAGAAATCAAAGCTGCCAAAGATCCTGCTCAAAAACTCTTAGAAAAAGAAAATGAATATGCCGATAAATTTGCAAACCCTTATCGTGCTGCTCAACGTGGATTTATAGATGAAGTTATACTCCCACAACACACTAGACGTAAATTGATTAAAGCCTATAGCATGCTGGAAAACAAAAAAGCTACCCTTCCTAATAAGAAACATGGTAATATTCCATTATAATATAAGGATACTAACATTTAAAGCTCATTCTTTTGAAAATAAAAAACGACGAACTTGTCATAGACGGAATAGATAAAATAATTTTACGACAACTTATGCAAGATGCCCGTAAGCCTATTCTAGAAATTGCTCGCAAGGTAGGAATCTCAGGTGCTGCTATTCATCAACGATTGCGTAAACTAGAAAAATCAGGCTTACTTGCCGGATCAAAATTTATTATTGACCCTAAAGTATTAGGATATCGTACTATGGCTTTTATAGGAGTGTATCTGGATCGCGCTGCAAACAATGCACGTGCTGTACGTCAACTAGAGGATATACCTGAAGTAATTGAATGTCATTACACCACTGGAAATTGGTCTATCCTTATTAAGATTTTATGTAGAAATAATGAAGACCTCATGAATCTTTTAAATAAAAAAATACAAGCCATTGACGGAGTATCTAGAACAGAAACATTTATTTCTTTACAACAACAGATCGATAGACAGATTAAGATCTAATATTGAGACATAAAAAAACCTCCTTGAAATGTATTTACAAGGAGGCCTTTTCTATTTTAAATTATTATAACCCTGGATATTTATCTGTTATAATATCAATCAAGTCAATGATTGCCCATACTAATAATCCACCTAATGTAATGATGAATAGTATATTCCAACCTACTGGACTTCCTAAATACCAACGGTGAGCAGCAAATCCTCCAAGGAAAAACCATAATAATAATGCTGTAGTTTTATCTTTAGCTGCTGTAGCGGCAGGAGATGTGATGGTAACATCTTCAGTATCGTTAGAATCTACCATGTCAATAGAAGTAGCATTAGTAGGTGCAACACGAGTGACTGGAAATCCTGCATAGCTTGTAGAAATTACAGATAATAAAAGTACAAATGATAAAATAATTTTAAGTTTCATATTGATAATTGATTAAATTAGACACTTCTAATGTAGTAATTTTTTTGAATGAAACACTTCCTTTTTAGTTTTTTTATACTTGTATTATTTACACAAAACGTTTTATCTCAGCAAAATACCTATGAATATCTTGGAGTTATTAAACTTAATGACACTTCATTTATTCCATACAAACTTGATTTTGAAGAATTGGACGGAATTATAAAGGGATATTCTATTACTGATGCTGGAGGAGCTCACGAAACAAAGTCAAATATAGAAGGAGTATATAATAAAATATCAAAACAAATCTCCTTCAAAGAACTTAATATTGTTTATACCAAATCTCCAATTACCGAGCTAGACTTTTGCCTTGTTAATTTTAAAGGAAATATGCGGAACCTTAAAAAAAACAAAGCTTTTAGTGGCAACTTTAAAGGCATATATCAAGATAATACCTCATGTCTAGATGGAATGATTATTATGTCCAATGCTCAAAAAGTAGAAAAGCGTATTGCTAAAACTCAAAAAAAAATAGAGAAGTCTATTTTAATAAAAAAAGAACTTAAGGATAAAATAAACCTTAAAAATACACTAGACACCCTTACGATGAGTGTTATAAAGAAAGATGAAACACTTAATATCTTTACTAAAACCAAAAAAGTAGTAATCTCTATACATGACTCGGGTAAAGTAGATGACGACCGTATTAATTTATATGTCGATGGAGAATTGATTCTAGAAAACTACTCTATTCTAAAAGAAAAAAAAGAAATCCCTATTACAATTACAAAAGAGCTTACAACTATTAAAGTAGTAGCTCTTAATGTCGGAGCATCTGCTCCAAATACTGTAAAGGTAGAATTGCTTGATGGTACTGACCTTATTACAACTCGAACAAGTCTAGATACAAATGAAAGTGCTACACTTACACTAATTAGTCAATGATGGAATATTTGACGTTTTATTTCTTATAAAGATATCATTTAAAATCTCTATCCCCGCCATCAAAAGACCTAAGTAAAGAATCATATTCATACTCATTGAAACTATTAAGCAACGCATAATATATTTTTAACTTAACTTCATCCTCAGTTTCTCCTTCCTCCCTATTATTATAGATTTCATGAATATTAGAAGAGCAATTTGAAACTATATCCGAAATCCCGTGTATATTATATTCTTCCTTTAATAATATATCGAGTGTAAACGATCTCCTTATTGCATTAAACCAAGAGTTTACTGCTAATTTCTTAAAAATTCTTGCTTTAGTTGTAGATACTTTATTACGTTGTAATTTAAGAGTGTCAGATATGATGATAGGGTCATCTACACCTCTATATATTAATTCTAAATATCTTTTTTCTTTTTTACTTAAATTCATAGTAAAACCTTTCCTTTGATAAATTTTTATGCAGAGAATTTATAATGGCTTTTTTGATTTTCTTTAGGCATATACTTCTTCTTTAACTTTACTTGTGAACTCTTTATAAAACTAAATATCTCTTTATCAATACTCCCAAAATAATGTGCGTTTTTAGTCATTTTATCAGTGAGTTTTTCATATATAGAATTCACATAAATATTAGCCTGCTCTTTAACCAATTCATCAACAAACTCAAACTTGCATAGCATATCTAGTTCAAAACATTTTTTGATTATATCATTCCAATTAGTCAAGCCATACTTTTTCTTCATAAGTATGCGTATAGAGTATTTTATTTCTTCTCCTATTTCTGAAGTAACATTGAGAAATTCAAAAATCTTATCATCATCATATTCACTAATAAAAAGCTTTAAGTAGAGTAATTGATCTTCTGAAAGCGGGCATTTTTCATGATGTCTATTTTTCATAAATATGTGTTTTTAGAGTTATACTATCACTTTTGCCTATAGAATTAAATTTATTATCTCTTATTATCTAGATTGTGTTTTAATAAAAAACTTCCCTAGCAGAAGATAAATAGTCCTAATTAACCCCATTAATGATTACTGTGAAGATTGATAATCTCGGACGCCCCCCGGAATCCATCTTAAATGGGGTTAATAATTTATATTCTATACATTATATATGTAAGTGTATCCTCTTTGACGTTTTAAAAGTTGGGAGATATAAAACACAAAATGGTTACTTTCAAATACAAACTGGACTTTTATTTATTAATATTCCATTTAGAGTTATTAATTAAACTCTGTATATTCAATCATCAAAATATTCAATGATTAATTACACTTCAAAAGAACAATTTCTATTTGATTTTTAAAACAGAGAAGTAATAAGTGGGCATATATGAGAATAACCGTAACGTTTTACGTAAAAAATAGAAAATTATGTGATTTTAAAAAAGCTATATTGGGTGGTCTGAATAAGACAGAGTTGCTCCCCCTCTTGGGCTCGAACCAAGGACCCTCTGATTAACAGTCGTGCGATGATTGGTTTTTGATGATGAAGCGTGTTCTTTATAAAGCTTTTATTCAGTTGATTGTGGTATTTTTAAATTAATAGAGAACAATAAAAGACATATTATGCGTGCAAACTACGTGCAAATATTTTTTTATCTTTGTCGTCTATGAAGACCAATATAAAGCTTTCTCTTGATACAAGGCGCGCAAAAATGGATGGATCATACCCACTTATTTTGCGATTAACCCATAATAGTAAAACCACATCCATCTCATTAGGCAAATCTGTCGGTAATCAGTTTTGGGATGATAAAAAGGGATTGGTTAAAAAAAATTATGGTGGGGTATCATCGGTCAGCCGTTTTAACAATCAACTGTTAAAGGAAAAAGCCAAAGCAATGGATGTGATCAATGCTTTAGCTGAAAATAATGAATTGGCATTTTTATCTGTTGCACAGATCAAAGATCGTATTGTTAATTATAAAACCTATCAATCCTTCTTTGAATTCGGCAATCAATGTATACAAGACCTTAAACAGTCAAGCCGTATTGGCAATGCACGTTCTTATAAGGGCGTGATGGGGATTTTAAAAAGTTTTTTAGGCGGAGGTGATCTTGCCTTTAATGAACTCAATTATGATTTTTTAAAACGGTTTGAGCAATACCATCTCTCGAAAGAAGGCAATACGAAGAATGGTCTAGCTTCCTATATGCGCACCATTCGCGCAATCTATAACAAAGGCATCAAAGAGGGTTTAATCGAACGTGAAGCCTATCCGTTTGATCTTTACAAGATCAAACAAGATCCAACAGAAAAACGTGCCTTAGATGCGGAAGGGTTAAAAAAGATCATTGATCTTGAACTAGACAACACGCATCAACTGTTTAATGCACGTAATTACTTTATCCTGTCTTATATGCTCTACGGTATCTCGTTTATTGACTTGGCTTTTTTAAGGGGAAGTAATATCAAAGATGGTCGCCTTATCTATCGCCGTAAAAAGACAGGCAAGCTTTATGATATTCGTTTGACCGACCCAATGATAGAAATCCTCAATCATTATCAGGGCAAAAAGAGTAAGGCAGAATTTATCTTCCCCATTTTAAAGCGCACGAAACTAGAAGATAAGTATAAAGATGCACAATGGGCATTAAAACGCTACAACAAAGCTTTGAAAAAGTTAGCAATCCTTTGTGGCATTACGCAGACATTGACCTCTTACGTGTCACGGCACAGCTTTGCAACCCAAGCCTTATTAAAAGATGTGCCTGTGATGGCAATCTCACAGATGCTCGGTCATTCAAAACTCAACACCACACAGACCTATCTTAAATCCCTTCCCAACACCATCATTGATGATTACCAAGATAGGATTATGCAATTATAAATACAGTCATAGAATTCTAAATTTCATGATTAACAACTAACAATTAGTGACTTAAAATAGAATTTTGTGTTTATTTGTTAAATGAAAAAATATAATACTTATCATTCTTCAATTAAGATTTGTTATTCCTTAGGCATTGAAAATCACATTTTACCTCAAGATTTTATCTCGTCAATTAAACGATCTACAGCACATTACTGGAAAAATGATAGCCCTGATAAATATATAGGAAGTGAGTTTGCATCAACGGTAAGTAATAATTTAGATGATTTACAAATTATCTATGACCAAAAAGTTACAGAACTAAAAAAAATGTTCATTGCCTTTTGTAAAGTATATATCACTATACTAGGTTTTATAGGCGAAAAAGAATTTAAAGCTATTATTAGAAAGAACAGGAATGATGTAGTAAACCTTATTGAAAAGATATCTTCAAATATTAATGATCAAAAGCTAATTTGCAAATTCCTTAGAATTACTCCAAAATCTTTTCAAACTTGGAAACGTTATCAAAGCTATTATTGTGAGTTCTCTTTAATTAATCTTTGTTTTAAAAAAGTACCTCAACAGATTTCAAAAAAAGAAATTTTCGTTTTAAAGAGATTTATGACGAATAAACGTTTCTTCCACTGGTCTATAGCTTCAGTATGGGGTTTAGCCTTTAAGCAAGGCAAAACATCTATGTCCAGGACTACTTGGTATCGATATACTAAACATTTAGGCCTTAATGCTGCCAGAATAGCTTATAAAAAGAAACGGAAAAGAATATCTATTAGAGCTAAAAGCGTAAATGAAATTTGGCATATGGATGTTACTTACTATAAGACAGTTGATAATGTTCAGTTTTATATTTACACAATTGTAGATAATTTCTCTCGCAAAATTTTAGCTCAAGATGTTTCACAAAAACTATCTGCTAAAATTCGCTTAGAAAGTTTAAAAAGAGCAATTAAAAATGAATTTAATGTCTCTATTAAAAAACCTTCTTTAGATTTAATTGTTGATGGAGGAAAAGAGAATAACAATCATACCGTTCATGATTTTATTAAAAATGAGCAAGTAAGAATTACTAAAAAAATAGCACTTAAAGATGTGAAATTTTCTAATTCAGTTATTGAAGGGACATATAACATATTAAAAAGTAAGTACTTCCAAGATAGACCCATCTTATCTTCAACTATTGAAAAGGAAGTAAATTTTTTTGTACACGATTATAATAATGTTAGACCTCATTATGAGCATCAAATCTATACACCTAATGAAATTCACAAAAATTATTCTTTAAAGAATATCAAACCTAAATTAGATGGTGTATTTAAAAATAGGTATAATTCTAACAGTGTAACTTCTTGCATAAAAAACTGTTAAGTTCTAGGTATAGAATTGGAATTTTATTGCTTCAAAATGTCAATGAACTTTTAGTAAATATAATTATCATTAAAAAATTACATATTATTATTAAAACCTAAGACATGAGAAACAATTATTTTCTCAGATAATCCGTTCGAAAATTCGAACCATCTAATAAAGAGGTCGTTATATAAAATATGAGATTTTTAAAGTTACCTTTAGTACTCATCTTATCTTGTTGTATTTAGTTATAAAGATGCCTATTTCTCTAAATGTAAACTCTATATGATCAAATTTCTAACACAAATAAAAAAGAAAATAGCACTTAATTAAGTTTAGTGTGATATTGTTTAAATCCCTATTCTTTAATAATCTTTTCAGTCAATACTCCTGACGTTGTTTGTATTTGAAGAAGGTATAAACCACTAGGGATTGAACTTAAATCAATTCGATTGTTTAATAAATCAATATCATGTTTTCTTCCTGATGTGTCAAAAAGTGTAATCCCTTTGATCTCTAAACTATTAAAAGGATTAATTGTCAAACTATTTTTTACAGGATTTGGGTAAATCGAAATTAATTCTTTTATATGTTCTTCAGTATTCAATAAGGAACAGTCACCTGAAAACATATATACACCATCAAATCCAGTTTCAACAACCCATTCTCCTGTATTATTAGAAGCAAGGCCTAAACCAACAATCGACTCAGATGAAACACCCCATCCTGATCCAATCCCAGTAATTGGATAGCATACTATTTGAATCCAATAACGAGCTCCTGAAGCCCCTCCTTCAAGAGGTACTGGATTTGGTAAATTACAAACAGTTTCATATACATTATCATTGGCTATACTATCGACTCCTATTAAATTTTGCTCATCAGGAACAAAAGCTAATTCTGAAAAAATAATTTCATGAGGCTTTCCTTCGATATCGTCCCATATAATTATATCCACCTGTATTACACCTTCTATTGTAGTAAAATTTGCAATAATTTGTTCTAATGTAAAAACTTCATTGGGCTCTACAATTAAATCATTAGCAACTAATTGACCTTGTGTTGCATCATTAACAACAGACATCTCAAAGTCATTGTCAGGATTAAATTGAGAACACGCTGTCAATTCAAAATTCTGAGGAGCAATTTGTTCAACATGCCCAGTTTCTATAACCCAAGTATTTTGAGCTAAAAGTGAAAAATTTATAATGAAAAAAAATAAAAAGGTAGCTTTTTGCATAATTAAATAGTTTAAAAAAATTCTGCTCTATTACATAATATACATATGATGCGAGTATACTTAATCTATAGGAATATGATGTTTTAAATTTCTAATTAATACTATTTTATCGTTTCTCAAGTACTCCGAAACTAAATTAGAGGTTAATTCTTAAATATATTGATTCTTTATAATTGTATTCTCTCAAGTTCAATTCTCGTGTGAAATAAAAAGAATTTTGATAAAACACAAAAGGATCTCCTTTATTAGCTTTTAGTTTTAAGTGGAGCGTTGCTCCAAGAAAAGTATATTGCCTGATTTAAGGTAATATATTTACTCCATTACGTATAAACTCTTTTAATTTAATCAAATTTCCATCCTTTAAACTAAAGTTTAAATATCCGTATTGCTTAGAAAACAATACTGAAATGTATATTGATTCAGAATATGCAAATGGTCCTATCTCATTAATTAAATAACAATCTCCTAACTTATTATCTACATAGTGAAACTTTTTCATTTCATCTATTGGCAATGAAAAATCTTCTTCTCCAATAAAATTATACTTAACAAAACCTAAGTACTTTCCGCCTTGGCTATTCGATATCCTAAAAAATTCAATATTATTTGTAGTAGAATTGTAGAAACTGTTATTAGTAAACTTACTATTTGTTGTAGATATTGCTACATTTAATTCAGAACGCCCATTATTAATATTATAAGGTTGTATTGTTTTCTTGCTTTTGAACACAAAACTCTTAATCACGCTAATGGTATCTATACTACCATTTCTATGCTCAAATATTAAAACATCTCCTTTTTTATATGGTTGCCAAGAATTATCATCAGCATTTAATTTGTATACTTTACAAGAGTTAAAGATCATTACTAAAGATAGAATGAATAACTGAAAATAGATCTTTTTTATTTTTCTAATTGTTATTTCCATTTCCTGTATTTAAATTTATTTCCTTGCATTTGCCAGGGTTATTTTTACAAAACTCATTTAAAACGGATAAAATATGTTGTTGATTATCTGTTGCATTATGACCACCTCGATTTCCTGTAGGCCCTCCTGCTTCTGGTTGTCCTTCTCCACCCATAATATCCTCACTTGAGAAAGAACTTACGTTTTTAATTTTTCCATAATGTTTTCCGCCATTAAATAAACTAATCCACCCAAATCCTTCTCCAGAAATTGCATCGCTTGGATGACTAAACTGAAAAGATTGTATTCCTTCAGGACTTATAATATTTTTTCCTTGATGTGGAGTAATATAGTAGATAACCTCAATATTAAAAATTGAATTTCCTTCAGCGTCTTTATATGTCCTTAATTGGTCTGCAAAACCTGCTGCATGTGCACCGCCATGACTATGTGATACTATCCTTATTGCTTCTCCATCAGCAAGATTAACTTTCCCTTTTTGGTATTTTCTATAAAATTGTCTTGCTTTTCTTCTACCTTGTCTCATTCTTCCATTAGCACTACTCATTATACCAGATGAACCACTAGTAAATAAATGGTTTCTATCTTTATGAAGGTTAGAAAAGGTTTCAATTAAATTAGCTTTCCTTCCAAAGGAGTTTGTTCCACGACCTGTAGTCCAATATGTATGATTTCTATATAAATCTTCCTCCGTATTATAAATCCCTGTTCTTCTCCAAAATTGCTGATCATTACTATTAATAGGGTGCCTTAATCCTCCAACAAATATGATTAACCTTCCATCTGGGTCAATAGCATTTATAACATTATTAGCTACATATGAAAATGGTGAAAGATTTGTATACTTTTCAGCTAATGGATCAATATTCATCCAACGCCCTAGCCATTTGTCATAATTCCTTGCCCCATAGTCAATCCAATTAAGACCTAATTCATTTTGTTCTTCCTTCCCATTATACTTATAGTTCTGTGCAATGCTATTCCCATTTGAACTCACAACATTATTGTAACCTTTATGAGTGCCCCCAAATGGGTAATAGTGTTTCTCACTAATAATTTCACTACTTGTATCAATATCTCCACCTTCATCTGTATCTGCATAGGTCATCCGAATATTACCAAGATGATCTTTATATTGATATACATACTTATAGGAATTTGGTATCGATGCGCTAGGATCGTATTCTATATAGCCTTCAGGTTGTGTTATCATAGCTAGTTGATTACCCTCATAGACATATCCATCACTATAGGATATTATATTTCCTGAACCTGTATTTGGAATCACTTTTTTCTGTATTTTAATTCCATTTGCATCGTATTTATATTCAATAGTACCTATTTGAGCTTGCCCATACGGATCAGTTCCATTTATAGTTACTAAAGTCGGCAAATTATACTGATTGTAGGTAATAGATGTAATCCCTTTATTAGCATCACTTATAAGGTTCCCATTATCATCATATACATAATCAATACTAGTTAGATTTCCATCATAAAATCCTTGCCCTCTATCTACAACTTCTAATTCTTGGATAGCCTTAAGCTTGTTACTATTTACTTCATAATCATATTGTAAGTTATCAATAATTCCGTAATAATCAGGGCCACTATAGATAGGAGATGTTGTAAAAAACCCCCACCGTTCTAAGGTATTGATATTTCCAAGTTTATCATAAGTAACATTTTTGAGGCTATACTCTTCGATTGCTGTGCTAAAAGAATCACTATAATAATGCGCATCAGTTATTCTATTAAGTGCATCATAACTATATTCATATCCTCTATTAGTTCCTAAATTTGCACTACCTCTCCAACTTGTTTGAGATATATTCCCATTATATAATGGAGTACTTGTAGCTGTATCTGCAATATCATCATATGTAATAGAAAAATGGAATAGATCTGTACTAGGATCTGTTATATCAATGAGCTCATTAATATCGGTAAGCCACCCTCGCACATTATAGGAGTAATCTACACTTTGCAAAGGATTACCAGTTGTTACTTTTCCACCTACATCTTTTCGCGTAAGCATACCTAATTCATCATAATTATTAATAACAATAGATTCTTCCTCTTGATTATTGATTTGTTGTTTGTCTCTTAATAACCTTCCTTGATCATCATAACTATATCGATCTACAATACTAATAAGAGGACCCCCTTGCTTTTGATGATCTTTCCTTACTTCAATGGGTTTCCCTGTAAAATCTACATTGGTAAATGTCTGATCAAGAATATTTAAGGTTTCACTATAAGATGCACTATATATTACTCTGCCTTTATAATCATAAGTTATATGCGAGTAGATCCAGTCATTACTTCCTAAAACCTTTACTTTGTTTCCTGTAGGTAATGATTTGGAAGAAATCGCCATTTGCTGTCCGTAGATATTTATTGCACTACTTTCGGGGTGTACTCCATTAAAATCATCTGAAGGGGTATTCCAGTCAAAATCATAATTATCATAATATAATATCGTTTGTATCTCTGAGACTTCAGAGATAGGAAATGTTGTATTACTATAATAGACAGTCTCTCCTGCAATCTGTTGTGAGACATCTAGCTTTTCTTCAAACTGGGTATATAAGCTTGTGTTTTCTGCTTGTGTCTGACACCAATCACGACTTTGATTAATTGTAGCGATTCCTGTATAAACAACTCGTTGTAAACCATCATATTTTGTAAATAGCCATTCATTAGATGTCCTCATGTTCTTATCTTGTGTTAAGATAGGTTGATCCAACTGATTATAAACAATATATTCCCATCCTTTGCTAGGTATCTTCTTTTCTACAAGTCTATTCAAACGATCATATCGATATTGATAACAAAGGCTGTCTAATATCTCACTGGTAGTTCCTGTGACTATAAGATCTGATGCCTTGGGAGGGATCACATAAA
This sequence comes from uncultured Dokdonia sp., assembly GCA_947503305.1. Taxonomy (GTDB): domain Bacteria; phylum Bacteroidota; class Bacteroidia; order Flavobacteriales; family Flavobacteriaceae; genus Dokdonia. The sequence goes on along the minus strand of CANNDF010000001.1, from coordinate 809,945 downwards.
TTAGTAAATCATAATCATCATATACATAATACGTATCAAGTGGTGTATTACTTACAAAGGTGCGTTTTAAAATAACCTTACCTTTTTTGTCAGTATACTCTTCGATCGTATGATCTTGTCCATCACCCACTGTCCAATTTTCATCTTTTGTAATTGTTTTGCCGAGCTCATTGGGATCATAGAAATTTCCTATATTCAAACTTGGTATATCTAGAGATCCCGAAGTACTAGGATACAAAACAGTAAACAAACGTACTTGATCATTTACATTATTAGATTCATATTCCGTTTTGATCGTATGATCATTTTCTATCTTCCATGATTCTCCTGGTGCCGCTATTGTTGTTACTAAATCTAATGGTGAACTTTGATACATGGTTTGAGAATAGGGATTAGTCGTATTTTCATATTTAGCAGTATCATAAAAGCCTGCCAAATCTCCAATAGGATCTACATAGATATCACCTCCAGAAGACATCTCACTAGCATAAGGAAGAAAACTTTTTGAAGTTCTTCCAAATTCATCATACTCGTAATGGGTAATAATATCGCCTCCTTGCATCATAGCCCCTCTAATGGCATTGGGAAGGTTAGAGTTTTGTGAGGTTACCTCCTCAAATATAGGGTTCCAAAAATATTGCTCCACATTTACATCTGTTGCATAATATAAATAGTTTCTCATTCGAGTATGCTTCGATTCACTTTGCCACCTAAATTCCTTCCCATCGATTACTTTATTTCCGGAAGTGTCATAAACCCCACTTTCTCCCGTATCTGCCCCTGTATAATTATAGGGGTGTATAACTCCTACCATCAAATACCACTCATCAAGAATAGGAAGGTCGCCACTCCAAAAATAAGGATTACTCTGTTCCTTCCCATTCAGGTCATCTACGATCTGAGTTCCATGATAGGTGCTTCCATCGTGTCCCCCTGTACGTTTTACCCATACCGAATAACGATACATTTTTGTTCGATCAATATCAAAATAATCCGTATTCCATCCGCCATCAGCATTACTAGCAGCATCATTATCACATTTCCATAAAAGCTCCGTAGTCCCATTAGGGGAGGTGCCATAAAACCTCTTATTTTCAGTAGCTAGACCATTAGGGTTAAAAAATGCTGTACCTCCTATTCCTTCATTCCAATCAAATTCCCATTGGAAGGCATCATTCCGTTCTTTTTGAACTGTAGGATTCCAAAAGTATTGTCGTGTTGTAGTATCGGTTGCGTAATAAAGATAGGCGCGCATATTGGCATTGGTTGTTGTGCTTTGCCATTTAAACTCAATCCCATCTATAACTTTTTCTCCATGTACATCATAAACACCGCTAATATTAGTATCACTTCCTGAATAGTTATAAGGGTGTACTACGCCCACCATCAAATACCATTCATCAGCTGTAGGAAGATCTCCCGACCAAAAATAGGGATTACTATTAGGAGTACCTGAAAGGGTATTTACGTTTTTAGTCCCTAGATAGGTACTCCCGTCTGTACGGTTTATACCTTTCTTTACCCAAACGGTAAAAACATACCGAGAACTCTTATTGACATCAAAATAATCTGTATTCCATCCACCATCACCATTACTGGCAGCATCATTTACACATTCCCAAAGTAATTCATTACCTCCAGTTGGGGAAAGGCCAAAAATTCTTCGACTTTCTGATGCACTTCCATTAGCATTAAAAAATGGAGTTCCTCCACTACCTTCTGTCCAATCCATATCCCAATCTTCTATCAAGGAACTTATAGAATCGGTTACAGGACTACCTGGCGCGAAATCATTTTCATAATTACCAGAAGCGCCTACGATAATAGATTGTTTCATACGACCAATGCCATCATAATAATTGACGGCTTCAATCTTATCACCACTCTCACCACTTTCATCCAGATAACTTGTCGTTTTTATATAATTTTCGGACTCTGTTTGACCATGGCTTAGCCCAAATATAAGTAGTACTAAAAATAATAACCCTTTTTTCATATTACGTTATGTATTAATGCTTTTGTATTGTTATTGAGGAAATCCTCTTTTATCTATCTCATTTATAATATTCCTAATTCACATCACAGCTACACATAGCGGATATATCACTACTTATATATGTATCTGAAGCGCCTGCTCCATCATCGACTATACATCTAAAATTAAATGACAGCCCTACGGGGTTGCAAAAGGTTGATGTGGCTGGATCATAACTCATTGTCATACTCGAACCGCTTCCTGCAGATATCCAAGAAGTGGAATTAGTCGTTTTATAACTCCAGGAATAGGTATAACTTCCAGAGCCACCACTAACAGTTACATGTGGACTATATCTGACAGTACATGTCTGTTGACCAGGGGGGCCTGATATATTTTCAAGTTCTCCTTCAAATCCAGACATAGAAATATCTAATGATTCCGAATCGTCAATCACAATTCCATTACAACTCTCATCAACATCTGTTACTGCAGTAGTAGTTCCAAACAAAGGGCTTCCTACATCTCCAATAGTTGTACTCATAATTGTTAGCTTCGCATTTCCCCCACAATCATTTGAAGATCCTGTATCCGATTTATGAAATTGGATATATGCATTCAAATAGCCTTCTGCGGGGATTGTTACTGTAAATAAATGTGTATTCCCAACTGATATAGTCGTAGTAGCACCACTCACACTAGGAAATCCACCTTCACCACTCATACTAGAGATGGCGCCATTAGCTTCTAACTCGACTCCAACAACAGCTCCAGGGGTTCCGTTTAAACGCATGGTTGAAGATCCCGTTAAAGGATCTGGACTAATCATATCAAAATAGACATTGGTTACTGGATCTGCATTAGGACCTACACGTATATTGATTTGCCCACTTTCAAACGCCCCATCATCTTTACTCATAAATAAGCGTATCGTATACAACCCTTCTTCTTGATACGCATGGGTATAAGTGCTAGGGTTACCAACCCCACTATCTATAGTACCATCTCCATAATCTATTAAATAATTGGTGTACCCACTAAAGGTTTCTCCATTAGTCCCCATAATAAGAACCCGAGTAAAAGTTACAGGTGCTTCTCTAAGGACATCATAAGAAGCGGTAAGAAGCTGAATCTTTCTCCCACAATTTACACAGTTTGGAGATTCATTGATGGTATTATACTCAGTTCTAGAAGTTGTAAATCCATTGTGATCTTTTTGAAGAACCAATCGCTCTTTACCATCATATTGATAACTAGACTCAACACTATTTGGACTTTTCATAGCTGTAACACCAACTCCAGGATTAAATCCATAAGAACTTATCAAAGAGGCATCAAAATCAGTGTCGTTACGAAGTAAATCAATCTGTTGATTGATCTCTACCTCTGAAGATCTAGGATCTAATAGGGTCATCCTATCTATTTTATCTTCTATTTGACTTGAGGTTACTTTCGAATTAGAAACAATAGCTACCGGGTACATATTTTCATATCCCCATATATAAGAATTAGAAACCCCTCCGCGCTGAGTTACTTTTAATAAATTGCCATAACTATCATACTCATCATAAGTAACTCTAGTAAGTATATTATCTAAGGCTGTATCTACTCGCTGCCATCTTTCACTCTTGGGATGTAATAGACCATCAAAAAAGTCATAGGTCTGTAATGTATGACTTAACAATGACCCATTCTTAGTCACTCGTGTATATACAGGCTGATCAATTCTATTAAATAAAACCAAACTTGCCATTCTACTGTAACTACTAACACCATAATTACTATCATAAGGGTAGTAATAAGAGATAAGATCGCCATCATCAAAACTCTCTTGTGAGTTTACGACCCTAGTGCTTCGTAAATAAGTCGTGATCGTATTATAGGTATTATAGGTAGTACTTTCTATCGGAGTATTACTATCTGTATACCGTGTTGTTTTACTTTCTACCAGTAAAGGAACGTAGCGCTTACTATTGTAACGGAACCAATCAAAGACATAATTTGTAGTAACGGGTACACCTGCAAAATCTCCTGAACCACCACCAAAATAAACCTTATATCCTACTAACCGTTGTGAATTAATAAAATTAAACGTGTTTTCAGTCAGTATCTTAAGTTGACTATTAGAGTCATAGATCTCTTGTTGTAATACTTGTCCATTTGCGCTTTCAAAATCTATAGGAGGAGCATCAAGAGCAGGAACTGGCCCTGGCAGGCCTGTAGATCCTGCTTGAAGGTTTACATTAGGCTTATTTATAAAAGTTGTAATAATCTTCCCATTATTTACTAAAGCATCATTATTACTTACAATGACTTCTTCAACCTTATCATACCCCACATGGCTCCCTGACGCAGTATTAGATACGTGGACTCTATTATTACTTGAAGTACTTACATCTAGAATATCAACTTGACTAGAGGAGCCTAGGTTAATCGTTCTTTCAAATAGATTATAATACAACAATTTGTTCATCAATCTACCTGATGAGGCCCCTATTACTGTGGTTTCTAGACCATCATATGTATAAGATTTTCTTAGTTCTAGTTGATCATTAACATCATAATTACTTACAGTTTTTACGCGAAGTCCTCCTATTTTGAATGTTTTTATAAAAGAATTTGATGGCGATGTAACAGGATATCCAGACTCCAAATTATTACCAGAAAGGTAGTAATAGGTTAATGCATCATAATCTATAGAAGAAGTATCTGTTGTAATTCTAACCGTATTGCTTTCATAGTCAAAAAGGGTATACCCTCCTGTAGGATATGTTACTCGCTTAAGCGTTCCTATCTTACCATAATTAAAATCACTTCCTTTACTACCTCCATTAATAGAAATATTTACTGATGACTGTCCTACAAAACAAGAAAAATTACTTATAGATAGCGATGGATATCGTATCGTATTCCCAGCTCCATTATAAAAACCCCAAAAATCTGCATCTTTAGAATTTTTAACAGGAAGGTTGTCCTCCTGTTCATATTCAAAAGATTGAACTTCCCCATCAATCTCTATTGTGTCTAATTTTAACCTTAGGAAATTTTCTGGATGTGTAGCACTACCAGGATTTCCTGAGTTAAAATATCCATTCCCGAATTTTATCTCCTTTATTACTTGACCTTTAGGTGAAAAAACTTCTATTTCATCTAATTTTAAAGCGTCATTGTTGTACATATCAAAAATTCCAGTGACAATGCCAAAGTTTTGAGGTCTATAATCAACAATATCATCTCTATCTGACCCTCTAAATAAAACCCGTTCTCCTGTACTGAGGTTGATAATTTCTTTAGGAATCTTTAATGTCTGTATAGATCGAGTTAGAGTTAAATTTGTATCATTAGCAAGGTCAGTACCATTTGCAGGACCATTCACACACATCGATTCTGTATAAGAAGCAATAGTTTTTGTAATTGTAGCAGAAGTGTATACCTCTCCTTCCTTTTCTCCATAATAGGTATAGTCTAATATCTTATTATTAGGGGAGATTACCCTATCAACATACCAGGCTGTAGGGATGTTATGATCAAAACCACTATGAGAAGAGTTCCCTTCATTACCCGTTATTAGTGTAAAATCATTATCTGGAGCTAAAGAACTATCAGAAGTTGTCCAATTAAAAACATACTCTATCTCTTTAAACTCGTACGTAAATCCATTTTCATCTATTATCGTAAAGGATCGATCATTTTTATCATAAGTAATCTTAGCATTACTCGCATCAAGCATACGAGCTTCAATTTCTCCTGTTGCTGCTTCTTGTGTTAGTTGAAATTTTACTGTTCTTCCAAGAAGATTAGCAATAAATATATCCGGTTGTGTATCTAGAAAGGAACCATTTATTTGATTGTCTGGATGATTAAGTTCCCCAATATATGGATCTCCTACACTAAGAAATGTTGGAACTAAAGGTTCATAACAGTATCCAAAATATCTAGGTTGTTCGATAGGACCATTACCTACATCACTCCGTTGATTAATAACATGTACAATAGAAGGGACACCACTCAATGACCAACCTAAGCCTACCCAACTGGCTTCTTGATCTACCTTAACTCCTCCAGAATTGTATGAAAGTTGTAAGGGGACATTTAACCCATCAAAATCCATGTTATAAAGACCAACATTAAGGCTAGCCATTCCTGTATACTGATTTACAGGAGTGAGATTTTGTTGTGTAAACTGAGCGGTAGAAGGATTAATCACAGAGAGTTCTCCTCTCTTACCTCTTTGAATAACTGATGGAGCTTGTCCATACAAATGGAATCCAATAAGCAAAAAGAAGAAGGTTCCAATAAGTTGATAATTGGTTATTTTCATACGAAATAATTTAATATTTAGACACTGATATGTGATTGTTAAAAACAACAATAAATATGTGGTCATCATTACATAAAGAAATCTTCATGTATTAATATGATAAACACTTTTGCTCACATCAGTATATGATGCGATATAAATAAAAATTTAGGGGTCAGATAAATTAAAAAGCATTCTTTTAAGAGGAAATTGTAGAATGTTTATTTAGAGTTTTAATTTATCTGATGCATTAAAGTTACAAGAATATATTTCATAAATCCTAATCAAAAAATGTTAAAGTTTAAACAAGTAAAAAATAAGGCAGTAATATTCTAAAGTATCTGAATTGCTTAAAAGCCAATGTATTATTTATGTTAGGCCTCATTTTGAGCCTCAAATCAATACCCCAAATGAGCTTTTTGAAATAATCATTCCTTCATCCTATATGAAAATACTGAGAAAAGTTAAGATAGCCTTAGGATCTAGTGTCGCAAGGTATGAGAGTTCGAGTCTCTCCGCCCGTCCAAAGGAAAAGCCAAGATTTAAAATCTTGGCTTTTTTATTGAGGTACAACATAGATACAACAAATAGTTTTATTCCTTTAAAAATAAATTTTATTTAGGTTCTTTAGCCTGTATGACATTGCAAGTTGGCTCACTACAAACTGAGTTGACAAATGCCAAACAATTTGATCATCATCTATTTTACTATTCTCATTGAGAATTTTATCATATGCCTCTTCAATAAGAAATTTTGGCATTAGAATAGATGCCGCAAACATATTGGCCTCTTTCTCTTTTTTAAAACTTACTTCTTTGGATGTGTTTTTTCTAAACATTACCTGAGCATGACTAAGAAATAATTTATCTTCATCACTTTTTGAATGAAGAAAATAATGTCCTAATTCATGAGCAATTGTGAATCTTTGTCTCACTTTATGGTGATCTTGATTGTAACCTATTCTAGCCTGTCCATTTTCAAGAACTAACATTCCAGATATTTCATCGCCTAGTTCATAAGGAATTAATGGTATACTTTCTTTTTTGACAATTTTCTTAATATCAATAGAAGCCTTAAACAAATCATGCCTTCTTAATAAATCTTCAGTAAATTTTTCAATATCAGCTGTTCTCATTTCTACTAATTTTAATTGTTAATAGTAATAATATCAATTCTTATGCCCTTTTTTGAAGGAATGAATTGATGATTTCTGATTTTTCTGGATTTATACTTTTTAAAAGTTTTTCAAAATTAGGATTAATTTTTTCAGTAATTAAATCAAATTCAGGAAAAAGATCTTCTAATTCTATATTAAAAACTTTAGATAAACTCCATAAAAGGTGTGCCGGTGGGTATTGCCTGCCTTTTTCAATATTCACAATAGAGGCACGACTCATAGAAACTCTTTCTGCAACTTGAGCTTGGCTAAGTTGAACTTCATTTCTTTTTATTGAGATTGTTTTGCCTAATTGCGAATAAAATCTTTTTTTATTCTCGTCTGTCATAGTGATTGTAAGCGTTTACAAAGATATTAAATTATGTTGAATTAGACAAACGTTTGTCTAAATTTACATTATTGAAATTATATATTTCCAAAAGTTTACATATTGAAAAATTATTCTTATATTTGCGTTAACTTGAGTTTTCTCAAATTTAGAATTTGTTTAACTAAAAAAGTAACGCTGATATAAAACCAAAAAATCCAGTCCATTGCGACAACAATAAACTGGATTAAATTATTTAGGAATTAAAGTTTGGACGACTACGCTTCGAGGCTTATCACCTTGAAGGATTCCTTTGTTTTGTTATACAAATGTATGATTTTTTTTAAAAACAAACAAATGTTATAGCAAAACATACTGTCTTTTCGGCAAATTATACTTGTGCCGTTGTAAAACCATTGAGTTAAATTTTAAAAAATCAAACATATGTTTGTATATAAATTGAATAATCAGAGATTTGAGTCTAGCAAATCGAAAATAACAGGACAAGAGCTATTAACAATTGCAAACTTATCTCCTACAGAGGACTATGAACTACTTTATAAAATCAATGAAAAAGGCTTTACACCTATTCAACTTGATGAAGAAGTAGATTTAAAATCTCCAGGGATAGAAGGCTTTAGAGCAAAACCTTATAAAGGTCTTTTTATTAAAGTTGATGAAAAGCAATTTGAAGTTCAAGACTGCTTTATGACCCCTAACGAAATAATGAGAGCAGCGGGGATTAATACAGATCATTCCTATTTAAATGAGATTAGGCATAATGATATAGAAGTAACCTATCAAGATGATGTAGAGCATAAAGTTGCTATCACTAGAAAGTCTTGCTTTGTAAGTTATGCTGTTGATCCTGTAGAGTGTGTTATTGTTAATGCTCGTGATAAGGTTTGGAATAAGAATGAGATTTATTTTGAGGACATTGTAAAGCTCCAATATGGGACAATTTCTAATGATCCAAATGTAATTTACACTGTAACTTACAAAAGAGGAGTTCCTAGTAAACCAGAAGGGAGTATGGTCAGAGGAGAAGTGATTTATGTTAAAAATAAAATGATTTTTAATGTCACTCAAACTAATAGATCGTAGTCCAGATATCAAAAAACTTCGTAATGAAGGTTATGAAGTTGAGATAATTGGAAATTATCTCTTGATACATAGTGTTCCTTATGTGAACAGTAAGAAGGAGATAGCAAAAGGCACGTTGGTTTCCAACGTGTCTATTGCTAATAATCAAGTTACAAGACCAGACACACATGTCATACACTTTATTGGCGATATGCCTTGTAACATTGAAGGGATAGTCATTAGACAAATCAGTCATGTTAATCAAGTACGTAAATTAAATGATAGAATCACGATAAATCATTCTTTCTCAAATAAGCCACGTGATGGCTACAAAAATTACTATGAGAAAATGACTCAGTATATTAAAATCATTTCTGCACCTGCAATATCTATAGATAGTTCTATCACAGCTAAGACATTCAAAGTCATAGAATCATCAGAAGAAGAATCTGTATTACATTATAGTGACACAAATTCTTCAAGAGCAGAAATTGATGTTATAAACCAGAAAATATCAAACCTTAAGATTGGTATTATCGGTTTAGGCGGTACAGGATCATATATTTTAGATTTTGTAGCAAAGACACTTGTTGGAGAGATTCATTTATTTGATGGAGATACCTTTATACAACATAATGCTTTTAGAGCACCAGGAGCGCCTTCCATTGAGGAATTAAATGAATCAATATTAAAGGTGGATTATTATGATCGTCTTTATTCTAAAGTGCATAAGTATGTTATCCCTCATGGTTTTTATTTAAATGAAACCAATGTTGGAATACTTAAGGATTTGGATTTTGTATTTGTATGTATTGATAGAAGTGAAATTAAGAAGTTAATTTTTAAGAAGCTTGAAGATGAAGGAGTATCATTCATTGATACAGGACTTAATGTTGAGAGGGTTGATGACTCTTTGATAGGCATGGTTCGTACAACTATAAGTACACCATTAAAAAGAGATCATATTTATAGACATGTTTCACTTGCTGATATAGACGAAGACAATGATTATACTTCTAATATTCAAATAGCAGAGATCAATGCGCTTAATGCTATTCATGCTGTTATAAAATGGAAGAAATTTTATGAATTCTATAATGATCAAGAAAAGGAGCATAATAGTACGTACTCTATTAATGTAAATCAATTGGTAAGTAATGAATGTCCAACATAAGTTTGTAGACTTTATTCCTGATCAAATGGAGAATGGTATTTTGTATCTCTCATTAGAGTATGGAGCAGTCATTCACAAATGCGCCTGTGGATGTGGCAACGAGGTTAATACCCCGTTGTCACCAACAGGTTGGAAAATGATCTATGACGGAGAGAGTGTTACTTTAAAACCATCTATTGGAAATTGGAGTTTTGATTGTAAATCGCATTATTGGATTACTAATAATAAGATTGAATGGGCTTCAAAATGGAATGAAGATAAGATTCATAAAGTGAGAGAAACAGACGATGTTGAAAGAGAGGAATATTATCGAGATAATCAATCAATTGTTTTAGATAAAGAGAGAGAAGCTCTTATAGAAAAGACTATACCTCTAAAATTTGAGAATAAGAATTGGTTGTATTGGATTAGGAAATTGATCTTTTGGGAATAACTACCTAAGATGGAATGTTTCTCAATGGTTTAAGCCCCCTCATTATTAGTGAGAGGGCTTAAATTTTTAACTATTTTCTAAATTATCATTCTTAGCTTGTTCTATAGTCATTTCAGGAGTTAGGGCTTTATTTAATCTAAATACCATATTCCCATCTAAGACCTCTGCCCAACAAAGAAGATTAAAAGCCGTGGGAGAACGCATGCCACACTCCCATTTTGCCACCAGAAAATCTGCAACACCTAATTTATCATTGACATCAGCCTGCGTCATTTTAAGCTCTTTCCTCCTTTTGACCATCGGTTTAACAACTTCATTTAAAAAGTCTAATCTTGTTTTAGCTGTTGATTGATATGTTTTAGAATTCATATTTTGCTCCTTTATTTTAAGAGATTGTTTTTTAGAAAGAGTGATCTCTAAAAAACATGCACAAAGGTTTTGTGAATCTGACCCATTACAAACACAGGAATAACCAGTAGTTATCTATGTGCATAGGCAAGTTTTTTGAAGGTTTGTATAACGACCTTTCACCTAACCAAACCAAAGGAAACTATATGCTTAAAACTATTGAAAATAATTCTGTCATTCTCATTGATCCAGACCAAGAAACAGAAATTGTCGCACAACTGCTTTTAAAGATGAATGCGTTTGTATCTATTAAGACAGTAGAAATAGTAACAACCTTAGATAAGACTACTCAATACAGAGAACGATTAGCAGGGCGTTTTCCTAAACTGCACCCTTTAACGTCCCAAGGTCGTAGGAAAGCTTATAAGTTACAGGATTTGATCGAGTGGATGGAGAATCCTGCTGACTATCGACAGCATTTTGAGACTGGTAATAGCCCTCATCAAGAAATTGATAAATAAGTTTCCCACTAAAGAACTCTTTTCGTAAGCTTCGCAGGGATGGAACATTATCAAGGTTCTTAGATGATAAAACTCGATCTATGATATACTGAATAGCTTCCATCCCTGCTCTTTTTTCTTCAAAATAGTCAAAGGAATCATAAAAGTTAGATGTAACTCCTTTAGGCGTATGATTTAAAAGTTTACTCACCCATCCTTTAGGATAGCCTATACTTGTCAAACAAGTTGCTCCTGTCTTTCGTAAATCATGAGGCGTAAACCGTTCTTCGATGTTGAAAAGATCAAAATTATCTCTCATAGCATGACTGAAAGCCGTACCACCCATTACAGATAATTCATACTCTTTTTTAAGTTCGCCATAGTTCATTGTAGAATGATGCCCAAATACAAGTTTTGAATGACCTGTTACTTCTCTTATTTCTTCTAATATCTGTATTGCTCTATTATTCAGAGGCAACAAAAGCTCTCGTCCATTCTTTGCATTTTCAGACGGTATCAACCAAGTCCTATCACTAAAATTAACATCCTCCCATTTCATTTTACGAACTTCTACACCCCTTGCCAATGTACAGAGCATAAACCTTAAGCCTGAACGCACCACAGGAGACATCAACGTATAATCAATGTTATTCCAAAACAAATAAATCTCTTTGGTATCTAAAGCTCGTTTTCTTTTTTGGGTTCTCTTAGGTGCTTCCAAATCAGAGCAAGGATTAGTTTCAATAATTCCCAAAGAGTTTTTGGCATATTTGAACATACAACGAGTATGAGATAAGAGACGTTGGGCTTGGGTTGCTTTTTTCCTTTCTACGAACATTGTATTTACAATAATAGCGATGTCTCTAAATGATACATTATGAATTTTCATATCACCAATTAAAGGAAGAATTTCTTTATTGATAAGGCGTTGTTTTTCTTTCCAAGCCACTTCTCCTTTAGCTATACAATATTCTATATATTTAACTGCTAAATTACTAACAGTATCAGCTTCACGTTCAAAAATATTCTCTTCAACTTTTTGTTTAGCAGGATCAATTGTACAATCTGCTTGATATTTTGCATTTGCATAAGCCAATCTTGCATTTCTTAAAGACATTAGAGGATACTTTCCTAGAGTCATCATACGTGACTTCCCTTTAAAGTAATACATATACACCCAAGATTTACTTCCCCTTTGGGAAACTCGAAGTCCAAAACCTGTATTTCTATCACACCAAATAATTTTGCGTTTACTTGACGGTTTCAAATGCTTAATGGTAAGATCAGTAAATCTTACTTTTTTTGCCTTTACATCTTTCTGGCTAGGCATATGGCTAGGTTTTTTGATATAATTTCTTGAATTCTTACTCATTCTTATGAACTCCTCATAACTTAAAAATTTATTTAAAAACAATTGCTTGAAAGGTTTTATAAGAATTAAGAAAAGAGTATAAAATGCACTAAGGTTGCGCTTTTAATCAGTAGGTCCAGAGTTCGAATCTCTGCGCGGTCACCATTACTTTCAAGCATTTAACTCTATCTAATGTTCTTAGAAACCTTTCGGGCTAGGTATATGGCTAGGAGTTTATCATGACTATTTCCAATGATAAATAAAATAATATTTATTCTTGTATAGTAAGTTACTATATAAAGGGTTCTTTGAAGGTTAAAAAAACCTAATATGATAAAAAACAGGTGTTTATACTGATTTTATGATCATTAGTTTAACGTAAATTCGACTTACGTAACTATACTATTAGATAATTATGAGAGAAAACTCATCTAACTTGCCAACAAAACTTAACCAATATCAAGCATATATTGATTTTTATAAACATTATTCTTTATTAATGTTTAGGGCAAGGATTTCGATATTCACTCTGATTTTCGTTTCAATTGGTTTCATTATTAAAATTATTCCGCTTACAACTAATTCACCAATCTTTTTAGAAACTATTGGAGGGAAAATAAGTCAAAATGCTGTAGTTGCATATATAACCGCTATTCTAATTGGGGTACTATTTTTATTAGAAACTGCTTATTATCGAAGATTTTTAGGAATTATTACTTGCCTTAATCAAATTGAATGGGACTCTAGATTATATAATAACTCAAATGATAAGTCATCTTTTTTTAATATGTATAAAAGAAGGCATCATGAGTATAATATATTATATTTAATTTCTTGTGTATTCTTAGTCTCTTACTTTGTGTATGAGTGTCAAGGAAAGATCAGTATTGAAAATGGTATTGAGCAAGTACAAGGAAAAATAAATCTGTTATTCTCAATTATATTAGCAGCTTTGCCCGTTAGTTTTCTGGTATATATATATTATCAGATTTTATTAAAAATCTTCCAAAATTTTGAGAAAAATATAGAACATTTTGAAGAAGAAAATAATATTGATTAAACGTTGTAATCAGTAAGTCGTTGGTTCAAGTCCGACAACCGACACCACTTAACTAAAGTGTTATAGCAAATTCCTTAAACTTTGAAAAACGTTTACTCTGTATTATAGCATAAATATGGTATATCAGAAGTGACTATTAAGAAATAAAAATCGTCATAGGGGCTATTAAATTTCTAGTATAGCTACGTTATATGTATATCTAACTGATGTTTTAATTCTTCGTTCTATGGATTAAATACAAAGCTTCTCAGCTTTGCCAAAATTTAACAATATGGATTTTCGTACAAAGCATACGTTATGAGTAAAATAATTTCATCCCTTTCACTAATTTACCATAGTTAAGATCAAATAACTGGTCGTCTTTCCAACTTGAAAAAGAAAGTATGTTATATTTTTTGACTTGCCTCCATAAAACACTTTTATTTACTATTGTTTTCCAAGAATCATCAATTGCAATAGGACATAAAACTGACCTATTTTCTTCTTTCTCTCTTTCTCTTGCCCAATCTAATTCTGCCTCAACCCAATCGCTTTTAATAGAATTTTCTGATAGTATAGGAAGAATAATATCATTTGCTCTTATTGCAGATTGAACTTGAAATTCGATAGGACCTGAAACCATATCTTGACGATCCATCCACACAGCTACACCATCATTTTTTAATTGATAATAAAGCTTATCTGCAAAAATTTCGTCTCTTTGGGAATATGAAATAAAGACCCCTCCAATAAAAAAACCTTTACTCCTTTTATCAAATATAGAATACTGTAGGTCTACAATTTCAGAAGCACTTAGTCGATGGTCATACAGCCTTACTTCCATAGCTGACCATTCAGAAAAACCACATCCTTGTAAAAAATATTTAGAAATTCGCCCAAAAGAATTTGTCAATGTATTAACATTAATATCACTAGGCGCAAAATGAGTTGACATATCTAACCCCAAAGTATCGCTAAGATTAAGGTCATAAAACTTTGTTTCTCCAAAAATAGCCCTCTTAAATTGAGTGTTATTTAATAAGGTTCTCTTAAAAATACTACCTCCAAAATTAGAGTTTTCTAGTCTGCAACCTGAAAGGTCAGTATTCGTAAAGTTAGTAACTCTAAAATCACAATTATTTATAATAGATCCTTTGAAACTAGTGCCGTGTAATTTGCTATCAATAAATCCTATATTAGTTAATTTAGAATTTTCTAGATTTGCACCTGCCAAATTCGCTCCATTTAAATTCGCATTACAAAGGTTAATTCCTTTAAGCTGAATATAACGGAGGTCAGAATTTGATAAATCTAGTTGAATAAAGGGATTTTCTTTTCGAAACTCTTCTAGCGCGAAAATCCCTGAATTTAATATTTTAATATGTTTTTGATTTGCCATAAGTCAGTCAAGCATTGTAAAACATTAATATATAGAAATATACGTAATTAAAAAATACGTCCGATTAGCAAATTTGATCAACCAATCTTAATCCTTCTTAAAATCGTGTGTCCTTGGACGTACCGGTTCGAGTCCGGCCAGGGCTACCATTTTATACTAAAGACTTACAACCTTTTGCCATTAACCAACTATTTCCCAAAAAAATCTGGGTAACATTCTGGGTAACAGATTATCACAAATAATAGCTTTTGAGAATCAAATTCTGCTAAGTGTTAATTACAATTTATTGTAACTATCTGACAATGTGACACATATAAGTTTTTGGCATATTTTTAGACAACCATTTAAAATAAACTATACTCAAAAAAATCTTATGAACCCAGAAATAACTTTAAAGGATATTATAACTTTTAGTTTAATTATAATTGGATTATTTATAACATTAAGGCAATTTAAGCTCTCAAAAACTTTGGGTTTTATTAATAGATATAATGATCCTAATTTTGTTGATATCAGAGCTTCTGTAGACGAATGGCTTGATTCTGATAAAGATGAAATTGAAAAATTAAATGAACTAGAAATAGATAAACGTTTGGCAGCAAAGATTACAATATTTATTAATCTATTCACAGAATTAGGAGTGGCTGTTAATAAGAAAATTGTGAATATTCCTATTACCTTAGACCTATGGAATCCAGCTTTAACTAATTACTGGAGGAAATTAGAATTTTATATAATAGATCAAAGGGAAAATAAAAAAAATAATATTGGTAATAATTTTGAAGGCTTGGTTGAACTTCATAGAAAATATAAAAAATCTAAACTTTTAAGAATTATGTACTGGCTTAGACTTGGAATATGAAAAAATTAAAAATAAAAAAAGTAGAAAAGGATTCTGATATAATTAAATGTTGGGAATTAATTTATGATGTTAGTATTTATATGGAAAATGAATTGAAACAATTCAATTGGAGTCCTCCAATTAGTTTAGAATATTTCAAAAATAGCTTAATTGATAAGGAACTATTCATTGGCTACTTTAATGATATTCCTATTGCTACTTTTAATCTAGCGCAAAGTGATGAAGGTTATACTAATAAAATATGGGAAGATGTTGAGGACTCAGTAATTTTATCAAAATTAGCCATCCATCCAAAGTATCAATCCAAAGGATTCGGCAAAATTTGTCTCGATTTTATAGAATTATACTGTAGAAAAATTAATATTAAGAGTATCCTTTTAGATACTCTAGCCACAAATAAAAAATTAACCAATTTCTATGTAGAAGAAGGATTTTGTTTAGTAGGGAATAAAGACATTGTTTCAAAAAGAGGTAATAAATGGAATATAAATTTATTTAAAAAAATAATTGATGTTGAATAGAATGCTTTAGATTAAAACTGATAAACTAATTTTAGGTTTGTTTTACCTTTTCTCCTCTCCCTTCCATTCAAGCATAACATTAGAAACAAACGCCTTTCCTTCGTCTACATCATAGAGATAACGAAGGTCATTAGCTTTAATAGAAACTATTTTGAATTGAATGAGTTGGCTATAGAGTTCGTCAAGGCAATAACCATAAATAGTAACTAGATGAGTTGCAAAGAAGATTTTAATCACACGATCTTTACCTTCTTTTGTGAGCCAAGCCGTTAGATAATGAGAATAGGGGAAGTTTTGACGTGTTCCATCCTTCAAGATAAAATCAATTGTTTTTGTATCGCCTGTTTTAAAAACGACAATCTCATTAGAATTCGTTAGATCACCCTCTTTATTGGTATCACTTACTATAAACTGATCACTTAAAAATTTATAGTTCTGGCTCATAATCAATTTCAATTTGTTTCATTGGTTTTGCGATCTCCTTACTTGGGTCAATCATTTTTACAGAAATAAAATCTGTGTCTTTGAGTTCCGTTGCCCCTTGCCGGTCACCGCTTTTTTCAATTTGCTTTAAGAGGTCTTCTGCATCATCTGTATAAATCGTAACATTCTCACGCCCCCTTGAAACCGAAACGTAAAACTGTTTTTGATTGGAAGCGGGAAAAGTCGTTGCGGATTGAGAGATGATAACTTGATCAACTGTCTTTGCCTGTGAACTATAAGAGGTAATAGCATAGGCATGCTCAAAATTGCCGTGTTCTTTTGGTAAGATAAATTCTGAATTTCTATGAGACGATTTCCTAACGGCTTTTATATCTCCTTCTTTGGTAAACCCTTGAATAGTTAAAACTGTGCGACTATCCAATCGTTTCTTGTGTTTATCAAAACCATTTTTATTAACGATGCGTATTTCATCGCCTTTACTTAATTTAATTTCCTTTTGTGAATACAGATCATAATCCTTTGCCTTATGTGTGGGCAGGATATGATCTGTTCCCTTGACATCGCGCACAAGAACCTTCTTATCCTTAACGCTAATAACAGTATTTACAGAGCTTTTTTTTATCCCACCATTCTTTGATGGTAGATTTTGATGGGCTTGAATAATCATGCCCTTTCGATAAGAGCGCGTATCTTGTTTTTGAGCCTGCGTGAGATAATGATTCTTATACGTAGTAAAATTCTTTTCTCGTTTACCGATAAGCTTTGCTTTTCGTAAACCCTCACGCACATCATAGTTTATTTGATCAACATTCGCCCTTGTAGGTGTCACTACTATTGCCGATTTTTTATTTTTCCGTGCGTCTAAGTAATCATCAACAAGTTGTTTGGATATATCTTTCGAATTAAGCTCCTTAATGCTTCCTTGGTTTTTAAGAATAGTAAAACCTGTTTTAATATTGCCTTGACTGATTTCTTTTACGGCTTCCTTATAGCTAGCACTTTTTTGTCTATAGATCGTCTCCATAGAGGCAATTGGAACTTTACCAATCGTTTGTAGTAAACGCATTGCATCGCCCCTTAGAACGGCTGTATGTTGCCTAGGGTCGCCAGAGAGAATAACTCTTGCCTGCTTTTCTTGTGTAAGTTCTAAAATAGCGCTCATATCTTGAACGCCTAACATACCTGCCTCATCAATCAAGATCACTTGACCCTTCAACATTTCTTGCATCTTTTCATCCATCAAAAGCGTTGTAACCGTATTAGCATTTTCAAATCCTTCTTGTCTTAAAACATCTCTTGAAGCTTCCGCTGTGGGCGCAAATAAGAAAACCTCCTTACCTGTCTTTTCTATTTCAGGAACGAGTTCTTTTAACAATGTTGTTTTCCCTGCTCCCGCCACCCCTCGAAACATCATTAAACGATCTTGGGAAGTCATCACATGGGTCATAACAACCTTTTGCTGTTCTCCTAATTTATTAAACTTGGTTGCATCAAAATCAGGTTTAAAGGGGCGATGTTTACCAACACCCTCACGTGCTAGATTTATCATCTTGCGCTCTTCCTTATGGACAAGTTCTGTCGTACATAATCGTTGATTGCCAACTTGTATTTTAAAGATGTTATCGTTTTGCTCTAATGATCGATCAATCTGATCTAAGGTAACGTAATGATTATCGACAATATGCTTATATCCTTCTGCTAATATCTGACGATCTCGCTTAACAGAACTACGTGTAAAAACATGATCTATAGTATGTTCTATAGCTTTATCTGGCGATTGTGACTTATCTGTGGTTTTGATTTCTTCTTTTGTCTTGCCATTAATGCCTGCCTTATCCAGTTGAGCAAACCACTTCTCTCTTAATTCGGGCATGGTTAGGTTTTTCTGCTTTTTAGCACGTGTTTTAGCCCCCAGTTGGTCAAGGAGTTTAGGATTTGTAATGCCTTTTTCTTTTGCAACCTGACCAATCAAGTTAGTTCGTTTTGAGAAAAAATCGATTGCTTTTTGCGGAATAACCGCTAATTCAAATCCATTACTTGTTTTACGAATACCATACCCTAAACCAGAGAGTTTATCGGCTAAACGCTTGTGAAAACGTGCTTGATGATAGGGCATATCTTGTTTGATATTATGAAATTGTCCTGCCTTATATCTATTTTCAACTTCGTCATAAGTGACATTAAACGTAAAGCAATGACTGTGTAAATGCGGGTCGGGCGGATTTCCGTCTACTGGGCGAGCTGTCTGATGCACAAAATTTGTCCAAAGCAATTCGCCTGTATCTCGATCATTATATTGACCTTGAACACGTATGCGGGTTTGCACATCTTTTTCGATATCAAGCATTGTCTCAGACACGCTTTCTTCAAACACTTTTAAAACACGTTTGTCTTGACTTAAAGCATGCAAAATTGAGACAGATTTTGGACAATGAAAACTAATATCATAACCTACTCTTCGATTAATATCAGTTCGTGGTGTTAATGATCCGCCCTCACTAGGATTAATATTATCACAGAGTTTTTCAAAGTTTACCTTGTCTATAAACTGATTTTCTAAACCCAATCTCTTGGCAATCTTTCCATTGAAAGTACCATTGAGTTCCTGGTCTTCGAGATAGTAATCAGCTTTTGATAACGCATCTCGAAAATAGTCTTTTGCCTGAGCAGAGGTCTGGCTTTGAAACATTCGTAACATAAGGTTCCCACAATTTTAAATGTCGTATACGACAGATTTGGCGCATAAAAAATGCACATAAAACATTGCGGGATGATGTTGCGGGATGGACTATAAAGTTAAGAATTATTTCAATGCACCTACATTCTGCGACATGATGCTTGTGCATATAAATCTCCTGTATAAATTGATAAATAGTTTCATTCAGGCTTTTTGACTCTTACCAAAACAGTTCTGTGTCTATCCACGGCCCGCACCAGTAACCGTGTTAATGGATAGACACAGAGACTTTGCTTATTGGTAGCCGAGTCAGCCATTCACTTAAAACAATTATCAATAAGGAGATTTTATATGACAGACCTAAGCACAAATGAAGAACAGCAAAGTGTCAATAAGAAACCAACACATACCCTTTTTGCTACCAACTCTGTTAATGGCAATATGGTGCGATTACGTGTTGGTGTCGCTTGGAAGCACAAAAAAGGCAATGGCTTTAATATTGCCTTGGACAATCTTGTGGCCTTTGAAAACAAAGTAAAAGAACCCGAAAATGTTGTGTAATCCCTTCAGGAAGCCTCCGGGCTTCCTATTTCTTTTAATCAAAACAGGAGATTTGAAATGAATGAATTTAAAGAAAGAGTGTATGAAATAGCATTCGGTGATGGGGCTATTGATAAAGGATATTCAGAAGATGACGTTGTTAATCAATTATTTGATAAAAGTCAGGAACTTATAAATTATATACAGAAAGACGAAATTGTTGTATTTGCAGCGTGCGAAAATCCACAAACGCAACAGGTCAATATAGGTTTAATCCTTGAGGCTCCAACAACCATAAACAAAGACGCTTTAAAAGCATTTATAAAAAAGTCTATGCAAGCCCATAAACAAGGTGTTTCCGTTGTTGCTATGGATATAAAAGAAGAAGCAGAAATTTACGAACTCAATACTTCCTATAACCAAAGCTTCAAAGGAGGTGAGTGATGCCTCAAAAAAATCACCTTAAAGATTTTACACAAACTCTTGATATTATAGCCCGGCGTTATGATCGTCATCAACTCTTTGATGATTTTTTAACCCTTGCTATTTGTGCCTATCACCGCACTAATATTCAATCCCGATTAAGCGAAAAAGATCAAGCTAATGAAGAATTATATCTAAAGACTGTCAATAGATATGATAAAGAAACCATCAATTCATTTCCTAAGTTGCTGGGTATTCTTCAAACAAAAATCTATGATGAGCCATATAGTGATCTTCTAGGCGAATATTTTACATTATACATAACGCAAGGAGAAAACGGGCAGTATTTTACCCCTGAACCTATTTGCGAGTTAATGACAAAGCTAAATGGAGCTAAAGAACAACACAATCAACGTGTTCTTGATACTACTTGTGGGTCTGGTCGTTTCTTATTAAAATTCGCACAATCTAATCCCAACAATACATTTTATGGCGCAGATATAAGTGTAACCTGTGCAAAAATGACCACATTAAATTTCTTTTTAAATGGTCTACGTGGAGAGGTCGCTTGGATGAATACACTCTCTATGGATTGGTATGGGGGATGGCAAATCAATGCACAAGATTTAGGGATTGTGCCAATTGAAAAAGAACAATCAACTATTTGGACAGCTCCACCTATTCAGGAAAAAGAAACCAAACCCGATAATAAACTAGAGCAACTAACCTTGTTTTAATTCAAGAAACTTATTCCTCGCACTGCATAGTATTAGTTTTGGTAGATTTGGGGGCTTGCAGCGCTGCGCTCGCTTTTTTCACAAAAAATACCTAAGGGTCGGATGAAAAACTGTAAAATTTAATCCTACCCTTAATCAAATCAAAAAGACACCTTAGCAGATTTTCATTTAAAAAGAACAACTTATTTAGATAGATACAATTTTATCTTTCAGTGCCTACAATGGTTAACACTAAAGTGCTAGCACTGCTAAGGTTTTATTTTTGAAAATTATGACTAATAGATATTTATTTTATCTCTTATGCCTATCTATGCAAGCTTAAATTAAGGTTCAAAAATGTAATTATACAGTGCATATCTAGCATCTTAAAGCAGTGCATATTTGGATCAGACATCTCCCCTTAACAGTGCCTAAGGACTTTTTTATCTCATTTCTAAGAACTTTAATTATTTATTGAACATCTACCTATAATCTGTGTTATACATTTTAATTATTCATAGGCCTTTACAAGCCTTTCAACGGAACCCGCCTTATGGCTGGGTGATAGCACTATGTCCAGAGGATTTATCCTTAAAAGTGTTATGTGCTTCCGTTGAGGCATTGTAAACGCCCAGCCACCTTAAGGAGTTTGCAATGACCAATAACACAAACATAGGATTTGAAAACCTGTCTCCGAGATTACAACGTGCTTTAGATAAAATAGCGATGATGGATGACCCTATTGAAATCCTCTTTATTCATGAAGATGAAGAGGTACGTCCCTTTATTTTTGGAGAAATTGAAACGGGAGATACATAGGGAGTTTATTAGTTTTTGCTCTGAGTTATATATTAATTAGGACTGAGGACTTTTTTGAAACTATCTTCTTCTTTAATTTGACCCCATAGTCCCTGTGCTTTCTCAATTGAAAGATAGTCCCACTCTTTTTTCTCTAAAGTTAATAAGTCTTTGCTATTCAACATATATGCTTTTGTATCAAAACTTTTAAAACCCAAATCATCAAGTTGATCTAATAGAGGTCCTACCTTTAAAGTATGTTCTTTGTTTAGTTTATACCACCTATTCCATACATGTTTTACTTTAACACCATCCCACGAATTACCTATTCTACTTTTAAAACCATAATTATTTAATTTTTTAGCAGTATTACTCCACTTATTATGTTCATTATTATCCTTTAGTTTTTCAATCACTGGTCCTAATTGTAATGCAAAATCATTTGAAGCAATTTCAGAACTTGTATAATTAAAAGATATTTTCTCTGTATTCTCAGAGTAGTTATCTAACAAGTATTTGATGATTTCTGATATTATATTTGCTAATTCTTTATTCTCAATCGAAGAAAATTTGACATTATTTTTAAAAACAAAATCTATAAAATCATTGTTTTTAATTAGAGGAAGAATAGAAGTTATTTCAAACATAACTTCAGAATTATTTCTAAAACAGCTTCTCATAACTTCTAGAGCGTTGCTCTTTTTAGAATCAATGACTTTTCTTTTTGTCAATCAAAACCTCATATATATCAATCTAAAAATTGAATTTATAATAAACGAAGCTTTATGTCAACATATAAACTGTTAATAAATGTGTTAATAACTGTAAATTATTTTTTGTTTTTATTAACTAGAGTATTATTTTCTGTATTAACTTTGAAAGTACCTCTCAAAATTAATGAGAGTTAGACTTCTAGAAATGTAAAGTGTATAAAAATGGCAACGGCAAATTGTGATTTTATGCTCCTCTTACAAAATCTTATCGCATGATGTTCTAAAAACATTTTGTGATTATAATCAAAACAACAAGCATATAGACTGTGAAGGTCTAAAACAACTTAATTCTGAACTTTTTAATAAAGATCAGAATTAAATATGCGGTTGAGATTTACTAGAGGTCGGATATCGTAAGATAATAGAAAAAAGGGTGTCCGCAGGATTCAACTTCAAACCATCTATAAAAAATTTGCCGATTATCTATAGATGTTTAGGACACCCCTTCTATTATCCATAAAGATAATCTAGTTCCTATCTCTATACAAATTTACAATCGCGACTTAATTTTTTTGTTTAACCCTTTAATACTTATTAGTATGGGAAATTTTAAAAAAGGCGAATCAAAATCGCTAGGAAACAGCACTTACACAAGAGGACAAGGTAATGTCGTAAAAGTGACAGGTCCAACGAGATCTACAAGTACGATGACATTGCACGGTGCCAACAAGCTCTTTAATCAAGGTAAGACGTAATGCTGTAAGCTGTTGAATTGTCCCTGACAGTTCTAAGTGAGAAAAGAGTTGTCAGGGTTTTTTACCTCAAATAATTAAGGTCAAAAACAAAATATTATAAAATATATAAAGATGGAAAATCGACAAAGACAAAATCTATATTTAAAATCTAAAAAAGGATCATCTCATAACCCTTTTGTAAAAAAGAAAGAAGAAAATTTGCCTAATAATATCTTTTGGATGAAAAGAAATTTACAGGCTGATAAACAATAAATTGTCGGGATGCAATTACCTTGAAAAGATGAATGTGAGTGCGCTTAAAATAAATTAGCATTCATTTGCTCAAGGTTTACCAAATCCCACAAAGAATACAAATTGACTTCCCACAATTAACAATCCCGATTAATGAAATTGAGGACTTGAAATCCCTCATAATATGATATTTATCATATTTAACCGATTGTCTAATTAAATTTTGATCATTATGTCTGGTATTAAAAGAAATGAAACTAGAAAAATGGGAAATAGCACATACTCTAGAAACGACGGTGGTAGAGTGTGCGTGACTAATCCAAACAAATCAACACGTTACACAAGTACTTTTGGTGCAAATCAAGAGTTAAATAGACGAAAATAACAATGTCTATTTTGTGATTAATCCCCTCTTCAATTGGAGAGGGGTTTTTAAACAAGTTTATCCCGCAATTTATTAAACACAAAACATAGTTGTATCTCGCTTTTCGTGAGGTATGGCAAAAAAACTATTGTCTAATAAAAACTCACATTATGCATCATTCGTTAATAGACAACACCCTATTTGGTTGGACAAACAGTGATCAGATGACGATCCGAGATTCCACAGAAGGTATTTTAATTTTAGGTCAAACGGGGTCATCAAAAACCACAGGGAGTGGCGCAATGATCGCTCGTAGTTTTTTACTTAATGGTTATGGCGGATTAGTTCTCTCTGTTAAGGGTGAAAAAAAGCTTTGGCAATCTTATTGCAAAGCCTATGGACGCGAGAAAGATTTGGTTATTCTTGGACCCGATAGTGGCGAATTTTTCAACTTCTTAGACTATGAAAGCAATTTACGCGGGGGTGCCGGAAAGGGAATTGTGCATAATATTGCCGATACCCTCAAAGCAATCATTAAAGCTGGAGATAATAGTGGAGGTCAAGAATCCGATAAACAGTTCTGGGATTCAAGTTTTAAAAATTTATTAGTCAACGTATTAGATTTAATTTTATTAACCCAAGATGAAATTCGTTTTGATATACTCCATAGAATTATTCAATCAGCGCCACGTAATCAGCAACAACTTCAAAGCAAAGATTGGAAGAATAATTCCCATTGTTTTAGATTAATGCACCACGCCGCAAAGCACCTTTCTAAAGCGTCTCCATCTCCAGAGGTTGATAAACGAGCTAGACGATTACACGCCATTCAAGATTTTTTTCTGGGTAATTGGTTACACTTAAGCGAAAAAACGCGCTCAATCATTGAACAAATGTTCGCATCATATGCAGCGAGATATTTAAGTGACCCCCTTTATACCGTCTTTAATACAGAAACCACCATTACACCCGAAGATTGTTATAAAAAAGGCAAGATAATTCTAATTGATTTTCCTTATCTGACCTACGAAGGTGTTGGACGTGATGCTAATATACTTTTTAAGTATGTCTTTCAGCGTGCTATGCAAAGACGCACAATTATTGAAAAAAGCAGACCATGTTTTCTCTTTAGCGATGAGTATCAAACCTTCATTCACGAACAAGATTTTCATTTTCAATCCATCATCCGTGACTATCGTGTCAGTACGGTTTATCTCACACAAAACTTGCCTAATTTTTATCTCAATGCAGGGCAAGGAGAATTAGGTAAAACACGCTTTAGAGCCTTAGCAGGTAATCTAGCCACTAAAATCTTTCACGCCAATAATGATCCTGACACCAATGAATACGCCGCTGACCTGATCGGCAAAGACTGGCATTGGTCGGAAAATGAAGGACAAACCAGTGGTAAAGAACAATCATATAGTTCTGGTGCTTCAGAAACACTAGCCCATATTGTTGATCCATCTGTTTTTACCAAACTAAAAACAGGCGGACCACGCCATAATTTTCTAACAGAAGCTATTATACATCGTTCAGGACGACTCTTTTTTGAAAATACAGGGAAATATGAATTGATGGGAAATTATTTAAAACTCACTATAAAACAAAAACTATTTTAACTATGAAACGTAAACACGAACGTCCACAAAGACGCACTGGGGAACAGAATATATTTCGGATTTCACAAGGTGCGCGCGTTAATTTATTTCACTTTTATATCACAGCATCTATAGCCTCTTTATCATCCTGGCCTGCCAGTATTGTTGAGTGCTTTATGCGCCGAAAATTTGGTGAAAGATATTTCACATTATCGACCTGTTTAGGAATTTTCACCCTAATGCTAATAGGCGGTGTCGCTTTAGCAGATAAGATGGGATATAAATATTTTATAACGTGGTTTGCCTTTGCAGGCATTTATTTATGGCTTTCTATTCGTCATCGTATGGAGATCAAAAAATACGGAACTGCTTATAATTTTGATCGCTTTAGTTTAAGTGATGGTCGCATCCATGATTTTTGGTGGCAGATTATTGGTAAAGAGTATGGAGGCATTAAAATAGATCGGTATTTATTTCATGTCTTATTAGAGCCATCTGCCCCCTTTTTAGTAGGATTTATTTTGATTGCCAATCCATATACGCGAGCCGTAGGATTGCTTCTTATGGTATGTGGGATTTTATTCGCCTTTCGTGCCTTTGTTAAAATTCAAAACGCACGCAATGCTGTTTTGGATATAATCGATGATCAAATCGTTGCAGAATATCAACGCAGTGTTATCATGGAAGATAAAACTCCTGAGGAAAGTGCAGGGCTTTATTTACCCATCGAATTACCGGATAACAGAGACGTCCGGGCAAGACTATCCAATAAACTCAGACAAGAATTGGAATCCTATGATATCTGGGATGATAATGACGATGATCAAGAAATAACATCAGAGGTACTGGCACACCCTTGAGTAAAGCAGGCGCGTCTTTTTAAGGCGTACCTGTCTTTATAAATTATTAAGTGCGTATAAAAGATCGCTCTGCCACATTAGCATCAACCCTATGAGCTTGTTCAGGAACATATTTCAAAATATTGCGTTGAACCATTTTAACACAGTTATGAGTTTCACGATTAAACCTATCTTGAGTGATTTTCCCTTCTTCAAGCAATCGCAACGAATGACGCATACCAATTTCGATACTACGACTGGCTTGCAGATTAGGGACAAAACCCAATTGCTGTGTAATAAGGTGTCTCGCTTCGTCTTTATAAGCAATATTCTCACTCATATAAGCTTCGATAGCCGACCATTCCATCAGGGGATATTTACTCTTGAACGCCATGTTAAACCTCACTTTTTTAATGTCTAATCCTATAATGAAAATACCGTTATGGCAAGATTAAACAAACAAGAACTAGAAGAGTTGCACGACTTGGCGATGGCAGAACCAGGTATTCATCAATTACTCATCAATAAAGAAAATGCTTTAGAAGAGTTAGCACCTAATAAGAATACAGAGTTTCAAATATTAACATATGCGCCTACCCCACTTGTTAGGCAATGGTCGCAATCGGTAGATCGTTTGCAAAAAGAGCATGCGTTTGAGCGTCATGTTGAGCGAGAAAATATACAATCTGATTTTGATGATCGTATTGAAAATCGAGCGAGAGAGAATGTCAGCATTTTTGGGATGGAATACCAATCGCAAATGTTTGATCAATTAAATAAAGATCAGATTGTGGCCTTAGCCGAAAAGGGTTCTGATGCCGTCCTAAAAATGGATCGAGAGAAACAGTATGATATTGAAAAAACACCTATTCCTGAAAAAGACACTCAAATAGAAAAAGACAATGTCCATTCTATTGATACAAAAATGAAACTGTCCTTAGAGGAAACCCAAGCATTAATGAACAAACAAGAATTTTTGACTGATCGTTATGAGGACAATGCAAAAGATATGGATTTGTATAGGGAGATTCCTGATCCTGCTGATGATTATGAATGATTAAACTAAGAAAAAATGGAAGTTGTATGTATAGAAGAACAAGCATTTTATAGCCTTTTTGATAAGGTTGTAGATTATGTTGATCAAAAGTATCAAAAGAAACAGCGACAATGGATTGATGGAGAGGAAGCAATGGAACTGCTTAATATTTCATCTAAGACCACGTTACAAAAACTGCGTAATGAAGGAAAAATTCGGTTTTCTCAACCCCAACCACGTATTATTCTCTATGACAGCCATTCTATCAATGAATATCTTGATAAACATGCTCGTAATACTTTTTAATCATGGAAGAAAACGTAAAAGTCGATAAGGATTATATAGAAGCATTTAACCAAGGCTATACACTATCAAAAGAGCTAGGTCTAAAGCCTGATATTATAGAAGGATTAAGTGCCGGTAATAATCGAATGCAAGCCATGAAAGATGGCATGGAACAACATCAAAAAGAAGTCTCTTTAGAAAAAGATAAAAGACAGGATAAAGATATTATCCCGCCTTTTGATCTTGATATAATTAGTGATCGTAAATCAAGTTTAGATAAACAAGAAGTACAGAAGCAGAAGGAAAAGGGAAAAGATTTTGACATGGAACTATAAAACAATTCTCTTACTCGAGATCAGGGAATGTTATTATGCTTTCTCCTCCTTCTACTCTCACAGTTTCTAATATTCTAACTTTAATTACTGTGTCTTGTACACTTAGAGCCGACAGATATTCACTAAATATTCCGAATTGTTCGTTATTATCTTGAGAAGTAACTCGATAAAAAGTATCACCAAAAAATACAGTATCACTAAAACTATAATTGAGTGTATTAAATCCACCCAAAGCATTTGAGCCTTCCTCTAAAACTCTAAATTCGCAATCAAATTTTAAAAGCTCGAAACTTGGATCTCCACAACCAAAACCAGGAACACCTATAAATTCTCCATCAATAGGGTCTTTTATAACTAACTCTGCATTTGCTGTTTCATCATCTTTTAAAATAAATGTGAGGCTCATTTTATTTCCTTGTATTGGACTGCTAGGTCTTCCAATATCATTAAGCCCCTGTGGAACGCTACCGTTAGTATTAAAGTTCTTACCGTAAATACCAAAGAACATTTCGTTTCCTAGGTTTAAACTATCTCGCAAATACATATCATTTTGAATAGGTAACTTATTGCATCCTAAAATACTTGCTCTATCTCCTGCACTTGACGCATTCATATTGACGATAAAAACATTATTTGGTGGATCAGTTGACGGGGTTGCTTCTGAATTACTATTACTACTATTATCAATTGAGCTTTCATCTGTATTCTGATCAGTTGAACAACCAACACAAAGAAGAAATATAAAAGCCAATGTAGACATTAAAAGCACTGTTCTAAGTTTGTATTTTGTTTTCATAGTTTTATTCGAGCGTTATAGATTGAACAATTGCTTCACAGGAACTAATACGTACAGCAGTTATTGTTTGCCCATTAGTTTCATATAAATTATCATTAAATCCACCTTCTTCGGTTGTAGTAGGAACGAAAGCAGAAAAATCATTAATAACTTCATCACCATTAAAAATAGTAATGCGTGTTGATTGTAAGCAGTTGTTCAATAGTCGACTTGTTATTCGTGAAATACCTGTGGTACTTGTAAGATCAAGCTCAATAAAACTTAAATCATCTTGATTACTACCTAGAAACAAGGCAATACCAGGGAAACAATTTAAATTAGCACAGGGTTCACCCATAAAGTTGTTAAAATTAAAACCTTGGACAGTAAATGATGTATCATCTACATCAAAGTCAACTTGAGTTAAATCTATTGTTACAGGTTCAAAATTAATGGGTGCGCTGTTAATATTATCATCTGAAGAACAGGCATTAAATAAAAGGGATGAAAGAGTGAAAAGAGTTGTTAAAAATATTGCTTGAAATCTGTTATTTGTTTTCATTTCATTGTGTTTTTAAGTGAATAATTAAACTGTTGCGATTTGGAATCGCTTAATAATGAAATGACTTTATGGGTCGCGGATATGAAAGAGTTTTATTCTCATTTTACGGCAAAAAAGTAGCGTGGAACTTAGAGCGCCCTAATCCGAGGTACTGGCATACCCATGAGTCAAGACAACAACTAAGCCCACGCATGCCGTGGGCAATAGCTTTGTGCCTTTCGCTTGACTCATCTTTGAAAAGTGCCAGTTTTCGGATTAAGCGAAATTGTTTAGCTAATGCTTATTTTATAATTCTATTGAGTTCTATGCTTTTTCTATAAATTGATTTTTGTGTTTTATTTGAATCTAAAGTAGGTAATCAGATGACGACGCCAAAATATTTTTATTGTTTTATGAGGGTTAAGAATATTAGAAATGTTGCATACTAAATTAAAATATAACTAATAGTTGCATATTGTTTCAAAATGGCGTCAAATCGTTATCAGCAAATGAAAAATAATTATCGTCTGTCAAGATGATATGATCAAGAACTTTAAGATCAAGATACTTCCCTCCAAGCTCTAGTTTTTCAGTGAGCGCAATATCACTCTTACTAGCCTTTAAATTTCCTGATGGATGATTGTGACCTAGTATAATGCCACAGGCTCTTACCTTTAATGCAGAAACAAAAACGAGCTTTGGATCAACAAGCGTTCCCGATACACCACCTTGGGAGAGTGTCATAATCCCCATACATTGATTATTGCGATTTAGGAGCAAGATTTTAAACTCTTCAAATAAGTTAATAGTTAGATCATTCCAGTTTTCACGAAACAACTGATAGGCACTCAAAGAGCTATTAATCTTTGGGCGATCACTTGCTTTTACCTTACGCTTATAGGTCAGGGAAATTTCACTGATGTTGGATTTGAATTTGCTTGTCATACAGAGATGATGACAGAAAAATCAGATAAGAAAATGCACAAAGCCTACCTGAGTGCAAATTACGTGCAAGGATAAAAAAGCAAAAGCCTCAACATTTTTGTTAAGGCTTGTGTTTGCTTTGCTCCCCCTCTTGGGCTCGAACCAAGGACCCTCTGATTAACAGTCAGATGCTCTAACCAACTGAGCTAAGGAGGAATTTCTATAAGAAATAAAAAGGGTATTCCCTTATTAGCGGATGCAAATATACACTTTTTTCTTGCTATCAAAAGAAATTTTGTTCCTTTTACATTATTTTTTTATTCTTTCTTTTAAGATACAAAAAAAGCCTCTCCTTATGACAGGAAAAGCTTCTCATTGGCTTCAACTACAAAGCCTGTGGTCACCTATGTGACACAACACAACTTCTTAAATAAAAAGCCCACAGACTGTGGGCTTTTTTTTGCGGTCTGGACGGGACTCGAACCTTGCTCAGCGAGCCCAGTCGCTGTGGCACTTCTGCCAAATATCTTCATTAATGTTGACGATTTGTGACCTATTTACTAATGATTGATAGTTCAACTTTTTTCGTCGAGTGCAAAGATAGAAATTCTTTTTAATTGATACCATTTGGTATGAAATAATTTCTAATACTTAATTAAAAAATTTATAATGAGTTGCCGCTCAGTCCATTCCCCTACATTTCGCGAAAAGTTACATTTCAGGAAAAGAGCTTCACTTCACAGGTCTTGGACAGAATCCCCAATTTTAGCTTTCCATTCCGTTAACCCTTCCCGATACTCTGGGAAGGAACACTACATTACATAACCAATTGGGAATTATATCCACTTTTAAATCAGACACCCCTATTAGTAGTAGTTATTTTAATTTCCCTTTTGCCCGACAGATTCTATTTTAGACAATACCGTTTTTAATTTAGCTTTTAAGGCCTTATTTTTTGGTTCTAATTCAATAGCTTTTTTATAATAGATTATTGCCATTGAATAATCGTTCATCATTCTATAACAATCTCCAATTAATGAATATGAGTATGAAATTCCACCTTTATCCTGAAATTCTGTACTCGCACTTATATGAAAAATTTTAATTGCATCCTCAAATCTTTCTCTACGCATTAAATAGTTTCCAGTACTATACAAATCATACACCTCACTATCCATATCATATACTTTTGAATGATTCTCTTTTAAATTATTATAGAAACTAATTCCATTTGAAAAATTATCCAATAGTTTTCCTCTAATATCCAAGTAGATTGATTTTTTCGGTAATTCAAAGTTCTTTTTATTCAGAATGTTGACAATAGCGTCCTTAAGTTGCCAAAGTTTGAAATTTTGATTATTGGACATCAGGATAATTTCTATCTCATTTACATTATCAACATATATAACAGCTTCATAGTTATCGCCTGAACCGTGATGAGATTGTGCTGCAATTTCTCCATTTACCACCTTAATAAACCCAAGGCTGGATTCTGAATCTTTATTAAAGCTTCTTGATAGAATCTTTTTTGATTCATTACTAATCATCTCTGTGTGGTGTAAGGCCTTAACCCAATTATACAAATCCCCAAGTGAGAAATACATAGAATTGCCTCCGTGTTCAAAGGTGGTTTCGTTAAAGTCATTGTCAAATGAATGTGCCATATTAGGCTTAAGTTCATTATTCTTTATTACTTCTCCACCTTTGATTTTATAAGGTTTAAAAATATAATTTTGAAGAAAATTCTTATACGTAAGACCAGTAATATTTTCAATGATTTTAATTTGAAGTATGACATTAAAATAACTGTAACTATAGCCAGTTCCTGGGTTAAACTCTAATTCCTTTAGGTCTTTGATTTTCTGCATACCAGATTGATAACTGAGATTTTTATTGTGCCTTGGTAGACCACTAGTATAATTCAAAAGGTGTTTTATTTTAATTCTTTTAGCATAATTAGGTAAATTAGAAATATACTTTGTAATAGTATCTTCGATACTCAACTTGCTTTGTTCGGCTAACATCATTATTCCCACTGCATTGAATTCCTTTGCAATGGAACCAACTGGCATAGTTGAGTTTTTGTGGAGTAAATTCTTATTGGTATCAGAAAAGCCTATTGCCGCGTCATAGATAATTCCACAATTTTTTACGACAAGTACACGTCCATTAAAAATGCCTAAATCATTTGCTTGATGCATTAACGAGTCTATCTTTTTAGTAAAATTAGTTTGTGAATAAGTCGTGTTCAAGCTCAAAATAAATATTATGATTGTTAATTTCTTGTTCATTGAGTTACTCGGTTTTAATAATACTCACTTATATGCGATGTTCTCTATTTAAGTTAAAAAATATAGAAATTTCAAATCAACCTTTTCAAAATAATTATCACAGTTTTTAGTGTTTCATCTTCTAATTTTACGACAATAGTAACTTCTTGCCCTTCATTTTTTAATACGTCTTTATAAAACCGAATATCCTCATCTTTAAAGCCATTAATAGAGATTAATTCTTGACCAGCTTTAAGACCTTTTTCAGCGGCCATACTAGGCTTAGAAATTGACCTAATAAAAATTCCTTTCTTCTTCTTTTCTAATCGGATACCACTTAATGGAAAATTGAAAGCATCGTTGAAAGATTTATTTGGTTTTAAATAGATTTTCTTCTTATTGTAGTCAAGTATAAAATTGAATTTACTTATGTATTCAAGCCCAAGATTACCCATATAAGCTTCTTTCGATGACATCCCTTCTTGTGCATTGGAGAGCGCGACAGGAATTTCCGATACTTTAAATTTTTTAATTTTTATAAATGGAATGACACCTTTATCAGATTTTTTTTCAACACTACTAATCCCTCTGGACTCTGTACTAATTAGTTTATCAAACTTTGTTGGAAGTGTGTTGTTATTTACAAATGGTGAATTGAAAATTAATGGTACAGCTACATTTCCAGTATCAAACAGCACTTTTCCTGAAAATGATTCATTATTAGGAAGGGATGCAGAAATTTTTATTTCGGGAGTACAGAAAGATTCTGAAAAATTTATAGCTGTATAGCCTTTAGTATCTGGCTTGCCCTTACGCCTATAAAAGTATATAGTTTTTGTGTCAAAATTAGTTTCGGTGACATTTTCCTTAAATAGGTCAAACCCTATCAGGCCATTGACTCCGTCTAAATTTGATAGGTCCGTAACATACATTTCAATTTCTTTTAACTCTATTTTTTGGTGTAAAGAAATGTGTTGTTTTTGAGTCTTTATTACATCATTATTAACTCCTGAAGCTCCTGTTAATTTTGCACCTTCCTCGTGT
This sequence comes from uncultured Dokdonia sp., assembly GCA_947503305.1. Classification (GTDB taxonomy): domain Bacteria; phylum Bacteroidota; class Bacteroidia; order Flavobacteriales; family Flavobacteriaceae; genus Dokdonia. Next base: position 776,165 of record CANNDF010000001.1, on the reverse strand, counting down.
AATGATAATTCTAATTGTTTAGCTATTGCCCTATCGATAACAGTAACGGAAGAACCCGTATCTAAAATAAAGTTTGAAACATCTATACTATTTATTTTCAGGCTTATTGTCATAAGACCATAGTCATTTAAGGTGAAAGGAATTTGACCTATGGGTTTGTCTTGTCCAAATAAATTGCAGGAATTAAAAAGAAAAGTGACTAAGAAAAGGGCGATTAAAAAACGATTTTTCATTGATGAATACTTTTAATTAAAGTGCTAAAATGCAGTTTAACATCAATTATTAAAATCGAAAAAAGTTGAAACTAGTTAAAGAGGGAATGAAAAGGGCTAAAATGGCGATGGAGAATTATTGTTCTAGCCAGACTCTAAAGTTCTTTGTAATCGTAGAACTTGTTATTGCTTGGTCTTTTATATTCCTTATTTTAAGATACAACCTATTTTTACTATGCGGTGAGATATTTTCAATATAATTGATGTGCACTATTTGACTACGATTTATCTTAAAAAATTGATTAGGGTTTAATTCAGGAAAAACAACTCCTAAGCTTTTAGAAATTATATGAAGTTTACCTTTTTCATCATATAGTTTGCATAAATCTCCAAAGGCTTCAATTAGACAGATGTTTTCAACATCAATGAGTTTTATACCCTCTTTTTTCTTTACGGTGAAACGCCTTTTGTAGACTTTGTCTTTACTTTCTAATAATGCCTTAAATTCCTCAAACATATTTTTATCATACGGTTTTGTCTCAAAAAGTGTTTCAAATTTTTTTATGGCATTATTTAATTCTTGCTGAGAATACGGTTTTAAGATATATGCAATTCCATTGGTTTGAAAAGCTTTCCGCAAATGTTCATCATAGGCCGTACAGAAGATAACAGGTATTGAAAATGCAACTTCTTTAAAAATATCAAATGATGTACCGCCCAAAATCTTGATATCTGCAAAAACGAGTGCATAGTATTCAGCATTATTTAAAGCTACTATTCCATCTTTTACAGTGCGAACGTGCGTATGCGAAAAGTTACTCCCCAAATAATTAGCAATATAATTTAAAAGCTTTTTATACGCTGGTATTTCATCTTCTATTATTAAAACATTCATTCGTAATCGTTACTATTATTCAATTATATTAAGCAAAGGTAGTTCCAAAATAAACTCCTCTTCATTATCAATAACTTGCATTGTTTTATCAGCTAACAATTGATATCGTTTTTTTAGGTTCTCCAAACCAGTACCAAAAGATTCTTTTGGTTGCTGATTAGATTTATTATTTACCACTCTGATTTTTTCTTTTTCAATATGAATTTTTGTGGTTACAAGAGTACCGTTTTCAGCGGTGTTATGCTTAACTACATTTTCAATGGAGGTTAGCAGGGCTCCACTAGGCAGGTACTTGTCCTTATATGTATTATGCTTCACAATATCAAATTCATAATCTCCTTCAAAACGTGTTTCTATTAAAAAAAAGTAGTTGTCGGCAAGTGCTAACTCAGCTTCAAGTGAGACTACTTCTTCATCTTTGGTATGAATTAGGTATCGATATAAAGCCGCTAAATTAGAAATGTACTTTTTGATGGTTTCTTTAGAGGAATAATCTACCAAAGCATCAATGGTGTTAAGACTATTGTACAAGAAATGAGGGTCGAATTGTGCTCGTAGCACCTTTAATTCGAGTTCTTTTTGTTCGTTAAGACGTTGAAGTTGGTCTTCTCTATAGTTGTAATACTTTTTGCCAAATAAGAGTACCAAAGGCATTGAGACATTTATGATGGAATCTTCAACATTAAAAAGTATGGTTTTTGGTACGGAGGGAAGTTCTTCCCACTTTACATATCCATAGGGAATGTAATATCTATTTAAAAGGAAGAAACAAAAACCAATGGCAAAGAGACCAAAAATACCAATACCAAACAAAGCTATATAACTTTTGAATTTAATAAGAAATGTCTCTATTACCCATTTAATGAACCATAAAAGAGTAATCATTTGAATGATGCGTATAGGAATTTTGACAAAATATTCCAAAGAAGAGAAACTACTCGTTGTGAAATAACTATCAAAAATGTTCCAAATCCAATAGACTAAAAAATAAACTACTAGAAGCTGATAATCTGTTTTGTTGAATTTTATGTTATTCATTACTTAAATTAATACCCATAGTAAGATAGAAATTTATTTCTCTTTAATTTTAGCGACTTGTTTCCTTATTTTGATTCTTCGAATGATGCGTATTACAACATATCGAGCAACTAGTATAACTAATAATAATACAAATCCTAGAGTTAAATAAAATTTTGTTTTATCAGGTCCAGCAAGAAGATAGAATAATAATTCTTCACCTAATTGTTCCCCAAATTCAGAGTTGGTGAAAAGAACATAGCCCCATTTTTTATTGCTATCTAAAGCGAACCAAGACGTAAAGCCAATATTATTACCTCCGTGTAGGTAAATATCGGTTAGAGGAATCTCTGGAGTGCTAAAACCAAGTGTGTAATAGATATTGTAAAAATCTGTTTCATCTACCAATGAGTGAGGTGAAAATAATTCATTAAAACTCTCCTTAGATAAACCTTCTTTATTCATAACCGCAATCATCCATTTGGAAAAATCAATAGATTCTGAATGAATAGAAGCTGGAGCAGAAAAAATACCTTTACTTTTTTTTGACCAGTAGTCATTAGCAACATCCACTCTCCCTTCAGGAACGTAAGCTGCAGCTTTGTGTTTTTCGGTATATTCATTTTCAATGAATACCGTATGTTTCATTTCTAGAGGACGTGCCACTTTTTCTTGGAAAACAGCCTCTAAACCGTTCCAATCCGTATGCTCTATATGTCTTAGTACTAATGCGAGGTATTGATAACCTTCCCCTGAATAACTATAATCAGTACCAGGGTCAAATTTTAATTTTAATAAACCATCTTTTTCATCCTCTCTCCAATTAGGGAAGCCTGTACGGTGACTTAATACCATTCGCGCAGTTATCTCTTTGTAGCGCTCATCATATGCAATATCTGGATATGCCATATACTGATATAAAGGTTTGTCTAAATCTAATTTGCCTTCTTCCACAAACTTCATAACAAAGTAGGCAAATACCGATTTTGATATAGAAGCTCCTTCAAAAATGGTCTTTTTTGTGACAATCTTTTTGTTTTCTATATCAGCATATCCTTTTGTCTGGTGATAGACTACTTTCCCGTCATTGATAATGGCAATAGATAAGCCCGGTATGTTTAAAGATTTCATCTTTACATCTAAATAGCTATCAATAGAATCTTCAGGGATATCGAAACCTATATAACTATTTATAGTATTCATTTTATTTGAACAACCAACACAGAATAGACTAATGAATAAAATTGTAACAATCCTTATTATTTTCATATTATGGCATATAGACCATAAAGGTTGTTGAAAGAACTTACTTTTTTCAGGTAAAAAAGTTGAATCGGGATAAAATGTTTCTTAAAAAGTAGAATTGTCCGATAAGCAGTGAAATTTCACCTGTTTCTTCCTCATTATTCTGAATTTATTAGAAGATAAATTAGATTATTTTCCATTATCCACTCAGCCCATTCCCCTACATTCCACGCCTGCCTGCCGAAAAAGGCAGGCAACCACTTCATTCCGGGAAAAGAGCTTCACTACAAAGGTCTTGGACACAATCCCCAATTTTAGCTTTCCATTCCGTTAACCCTTCCCGATGCTCTGGGAAGGAACACTACATTCCAGAGCAAAAATTGTGAATTAAGTCCGCTTTCTCATCGGAAAGCCATCACTTCGGTTTTTAGGGATTTTCGGCGAAGTCTTCTTGAGCCTTCACTCGTAAATCCCTAAAAACCGAACCGCTGTCTTACACATTTTAAGGGGTTTATAATGGATAAAGCCTATGTTGTTTTTCGGGTCGTCGAAAAACAGGCACGACATAACCAATTCTAATTTAACCACAGCTACTTATCTCGCTTAACTGCCGGTACGCTCAAACGCAACTGCGTTTAAAAGAATTGCTAATGCCCTTATGGAACTTGTCAAGACTATACAAGTTTTAGTGAAAAACAAGGTTTCTACTTCCTAGAAAATGCGAGCATTTTTCTACGTCGCAAACACACCTGATTTATTCCCTAAAAGTCTTGACAAAACCCACTCTATCCATTGTGCGATGCACGAAAGAAAAGAACAAACACCCCTTAAAATTTAATCTGTTTTAAATCAATAGGGGAAATATAAATCACTTAAATATTTTATTATGAGTACTATTAAAAATCACGTACAGTTAATTGGAAATGTTGGACAAGAACCAACAATTACGAACCTTGAAAGCGGAAAGAAAGTAGCCCGTTTTTCACTAGCCACAAATGAGTATTACAAAGACAGTAAAGGCGAAAAGCAAACAGACACGAATTGGCATACAATTGTAGCCTGGGGCAAAACTGCCGAAATCGTAGAGAAATATGTTGGCAAAGGTAAAGAAGTTGGCATTGTAGGTAAACTGAAAACAAGAACCTACACAACCGATGATGGAAATCAACGCTATGTTACTGAAGTGGTAGCAGATGAAATCCTATTACTTGGAAGCAAAGACGACAAGTAATGGTTAAAAATGAAAGAGGGCGTAACCGTCGAAAGATGCGCCCTCTTTTTCATTATTCACACTTAAAAAATAGCAAACAATGAACACACAAGTTAACGAAATAAAAGAGCGATTGCAATATTTTAGTGGAACAGAAATGTTCTATTCCTTACCGCTCATTAGAACAAGATTTACCGATGGACTTAAATACCTTACCGAGGTTGCCGAATGTTTTTGGCTCATTACGGACACGTCGGTAATCGCAAAAAGTTTGATGAACCGAAGCGAATTTATAACCATCGACTTCAAAAGATTGCACGAAGAAAAACAAGATTTTACAGGTTATGAAGCTGAGATAATTTATAGTGATGGCAATGACAATATTTTGCAAAAACACGGCTATAGGGCAACTGATTTTCCGCTGGATGAATTGCGATTATTTTTTGTAAATGATACCTTGATGTTACCTAGTGAATATTAAAACTTTGGGCTGTGGTATATCTTAATTTTACAGACTTAAGCGAGGAAGCTCAAAACCGACTTTTAGAAACTTCTAAAGCAGATGTGCAACGAAAATTTGGGGATAACATTCGCAAATACGTAAAAGAAAATTACGGCTGTTTTGAAACGATGATTGAAGAAGAAGCACTTCGAAATTTATATTCCTATACCTACGTTTTCAATCCATAATTTTTAATAGAAATGAAACAGACACCTCTAAAATATTAGAGGTGTTTTTGTGTGTAATTCATTCTACATCAATAATAAATCACTATCTTTATTTCGCTGAAATTCAGCATTCAAATTAAAGTAAGGTATCCACTTTTCGACTTTCGCCGATACCCTTACACATCGAAAAATAACATATCGGAGAATCATTTTTCCAAAAAATGGCAATCGACTTTTTAGTCGGATTGTATGGATTTTTGTCCCGTGAGCGGGACGAAAAGGAATAGCAAGAGGGTAACACGCTGCGCGATGTTTCGGATTCCTTTTCTTTTTTAATTGACTGAAAATCAGTTGATTAAAATAAGTATAATTTCCTAACAATCAGCGATTTGCGACAAATGGGCTGAGAACGTCCATTTTTAGGGAAGATTTTGCGGCAAAACGTTTCCAAACTTTCTCACGCACTTACTTCAAATCACATACCGAAGCGATGTCCACGATGCTTGATTTTTTCTTCTACAATGAAATTTCGCCAAAGGAAAAATTAGGACCAACTGGACGTACTATCGAGGCAAAACTATTAAAAAGAATCAATGCGGTTATTGCCATAATGCGAGACGTAGAGAAGACCCAAACCAAACCTACCGTGGCGATGATTCAAACACTTTTTGAAATGGAAGAACCTAATAAAAAACCTTTGATAGTTGAAAAGAAATATGCCAATGAAAAGAAAGAAGTACGCTTTCAGGAAAAGGGAAACTTAAAAAACGAACTCTAATTTTTAGGCTATGTACATCACAATAACACCTCAAAAATTAGGAGTTAATTACTCGCAAAGTTCGGCTGATTTTGTTGGGTATTTAGAGAAAGAGAATCAAGGCTTGGAACAACATGATATGGAACATTTTTTTAATCAATATGGCGATGAGATTTCTGCTGAAAAAGTGATAAAAGAGATTGATGGTAATACCGCAAAATTGAAAAAGAAAGAACCGAAGTTTTATTCAATTACGGTTAGCCCGTCAAAGTATGAATTGCGTAAACTTCAAAACAGTAGTCAAGATTTAAAAATCTACACTCGTGAGCTGATGAAGGATTATGTTGCCAGCTTCAACAGAGAAATTAATGGACGACCTATTACCATCGATGATATAAAATACTATGCTAAAATTGAACATCAACGAACGTTCAAGGGTACGGACATTCAGATTCGAGAAAATCAACCATATGCCACAAAAATACTTCAACTCAAAATCGATATCCGAAATATTGAAAAAGGTCGAGCTCAAGGTAATATTAGAAAAATACAAAAGGAAAATTCAAAATTAGAACAACAAGCACCACATCAACAAAATGGAAAACGTATTGTCCAGGGAATGTCAAAAGATGGCAACCAAAGCCATATTCATATTATTGTGAGCCGGAAAGATGCTTCTAATTTCATCAGTCTTTCCCCAGGAAGTAAACATAAAGCTTCAGAGGTTGAGATGCACGGTAAAAATGTAAAGCGTGGTTTTGACAGAGACAAATTCTTTGAAAAAGCAGAAAAGACTTTTGACAAGACCTTTGGTTATAAGCGCAATTTTGCTGAAACCTATAAAGCAAAAAAAGATTTTGTAAAAAATCCCAAACTCTACTTTGCGGCTTTAATGAAACTGCCAGCTAACGAAAAAGCATTGGCTTTCAAAATGATTACAAAAACAGGATTGCCGATAGTCCCAAGTATTCCAGTAAGTCAAGCGCAAATTGCACTTCGAGTATTTAAAAGATTAAGACGTGGTGCGGAAGTGGCCATAAAATCAAGTTCTATTGGCATATGAGTTGGTCATTATTAGAAATAGTTATTTATGTTGTAGTACCTGGGCTATCCCTAGCAATAGTAATTTATGCCTTTTATGATAGTAAACCAAAGAACGGAAAGGATGAAAAATATCAAGTAAAATTCAAGATTAAATCAGGAAATTTTAAAATTGAAAATGTAAAACGTGGCGCATCCGTAATCGGTTCTGCAGGAAGTGGTAAGACTGAAAGTGTTGTGTATGGATTTCTAAAACATTTTCAGAAAGAAAGTTTTTGCGGAATCCTTCACGATTATAAAGATTTTGAACTGACCGAAATGGCATACCCACTTTTTAAGGATAGCGATATTCCGTTTAAGGTGATTTCTTTCGATAGAATCATTCATAGAGTAAATCCTATTGCACCTCGATATTTCGAGAACGAGGAAAGCGTAAATGAAGTTTCTAGGGTGTTGATTGAAAACCTTTTGGAACAACGGGAATCTGGAACAACAGGCACAACAAAATTCTTTAATGATGCAGCTGAAGGATTAATAGGTGGATTGATTTGGAAACTGAAAACGGACTATCCTAAATACTGCACGCTACCACATTTAATAGCGATTTATCAATTATTGGATACGGATAGTCTTATTCAGTTTTTGGAAACCAATACCACATCAAGAGCTATGGCAGATGCTTTTATAAGTGGTAAAGATTCGGACAGACAGACAGCTGGCGTAAAAAGTACTTTGGCCAATGCACTAAAACGCATTAGCACGCAGCGTATTTTTATGGTACTGTCAGCTGATGAAGTTCCATTGAATATAAATAGTAAAGAAAATCCTGCAATTATTTCTGTAGTAAACAATCCAAAATATGAGACATCGTATTCGCCTGTAATTGCTACCATTATTCACACCATTACCAAACAAATGAGTGTGCGAAATTCTAAGCCTTCATTTTTATTGATAGAAGAAGCGCCAACAATTCGGCTTTTGAATATGCATCGAATTCCTGCAACATTGAGAAGCTATGACATTGCAACAATCTATGTAATGCAAGACAAAATTCAGAACGATATGATGTATGGCGATAAGGCGAGTAAAGCAATTTTAAGCAATCTTTCTTATCAGTTTTTTGGTAAAGTCAATGACCCAGATACTGCCAAATATTATGAGCGCTTTTTTGAAATTATAAAAGACCCAACGAAAAGTATAAGTAGAGGACATAACCTTGATTTTGATACGCGAATCACTACTGGAGAAAAGGAAATTCCAAAAATTAGAGCCGATGTATTCTTTAGGTTAAAGCAAGGTGAGTTCATTACCTATGCAGATGGAAAGGATAAAAAGGTACAGTTTAAATTGGCTAACATTCTACGAGAATTACCGGAGGAGTCGAAGCAGTTTTCTCAGGCTGATTTAGAGGCAAATTTTGAGCGGGTTTATGAAGATGTGAGGTCTATTTTTAAGTAAACATCTTGCGTTGTTCTCCTCTTGAAAACCTAGTTCAATATTTTTACTAGATTTATAGGCAAACAAAAACACCATTCGACACCATTGAAAAACAACTTCGTCATACACCAAAGAGCAAAACAGTACCAATGGTATGGCGAATGCTATCTTTCTATAAAATCCTTTTACAATGGCAAGGCTAACTATCAAGTGAAGCAAAGAGAGTATGAAGTCGATAAAACGAATTACTTAATACTAAATGAGTGCACAAAGTATCGATTGACAATCGATACACAAAATGAGACGGAATCTTTTTGCACTTTTTTTGCCCCAGAATTTATATCAAAAATGGTTTCTGAAATTTGCGCTACAGATGAGCAGTTGCTTGATTTTAACATAAAATACGAACAAGGGATTCGACTATTTGAAAGAAACTATAGGCACAACGGAGTAGTTTCCCAACTACTAAATTTTGGGAGAACAAAGTTTGCTCACAGTATGGAAGATTTAGAAAAAGATGAATGGTATCAGCAATTGCTGTATGCCGTTTTGGAACAAAATTCTAGAGCATACTTTGATACAGAACAACTTGTTTCAAAAAGAAAATCAACGCGAGAAGAGTTATACCAGCGACTTTGTTTTGTAAAAGATTATTTGGATTGTAATTATTCTAGAAACCTGAGATTATCAGACCTTTCTGCAGTAGGCTTATTATCCGAAAATCATCTTTTACGCAATTTTAAGCAATTATTCGGGCTTACCCCGTTTCAATACATTTCTAAAAAACGAATTCAAGAAGCAAAACGCCAAGTGTTGGAAACTAACAAGAGTATAAAGGATATAGCACTGGATGTTGGGTATTCAAGTTTTGGAAATTTTAGTAGCTATTTTAAGAGTATAGTTGGGCTTGCTCCAGTCGACCTTAGAAAAGGTGATATATAGTAAGCCTATCTAAGGTTTGATATGTTCTTTTGTGTCAAATTCAATTGATATGAAAACTATTATCACACTATTTTTTTGTTCGTTCATTAGTTTCACTGCCAATTCAACTAATATGATAGACTCACTCAAAACACTAATTAAAAACAAGGATGTCAAAAAAGCCACAACATTTATTAAAGGAAATCCTGAAGTTCTTAGTTTAACCGATGCAAACGGCAGTTCTGGACTAATGCTTTTAGCCTACAGTGAGCTTAAGGAAGCTTTTACCGAGGCTATCGAATTAAAAGAATCATTTACTTTTCACGAAGCAATTGTCTGTGGGAAGAAGGATATTGTAGAGACCCTTTTAAGTAATAATCCTGCTGACTTAATAAACAGATATTCTAATGACGGTTTTACTCCTCTCTCCCTAGCTGGTTTCTTTAACCAGACTGAAATTGCTAAAACTTTACTCAAATTGGGAGCAGACCCTAATATTCCTGCAGCCAACCCTTCAAAGGTAAATGCACTGCATTCGGCTGTCGCAAAAGAAAACTATGAACTATGTGAGTTATTGATAGAAAATGGTGTCAATGTAAACGCACTTCAAATGCAAAACGTCACAGCATTGCATTCGGCAGTTCATAGGGGAAATTTAGAATTGGTTAAGTTGCTTGTAAAGAATGGCGCTTCTTATTCTCTAAAAATGGATAATGGTGATACCGCCATTGATATTGCAAAAAAGGAGGAGCACAAAGATATTGAGTTATTTTTCTTGAGTAAGGATGATTAATCTAGCCTTACGACTAAATCTTATGCGTTTATCATATCTTATTTTTGCTATTTGTTTATTTCAAAACATATCAGCGCAACACAAAAATTATCAACTAGCCAATGTAAACTTTTTTGGCATAGATGGATTTACAACCTACGACAAAGTTTATATCAATCAAGGGAGATTTAGTTTTAAAGAGCCACGTAAGATAGACACAATAATCAACCTGTCAGGAAAGTATGTGTTACCACCATTTGTTGAAACCCATACTCATAAACTTGACAAACAAGAGGGCTTTTTAAATGAGTATTACAATTACATTTCAGAAGGGACTTTTTACGCGTTGGTACTCAATAATCGAAGTTCTTTGGTTAAAAGGAATAGGCAGATTTTAGATAGTCTCAATGTTATCAATGTTCTGTATGCCAATGGAGGAATAACTTCTACAGGAGCACACCCCAGTTTTGCTTATGAAAGAAATGCTTCTGGCATTGAGCAATGGTGGCTTCCTGAAAACACTGAAATAATCAAAAAAAGTAAAAAGCTGGAAAAAGACGCCTACTGGTTCTTTGATTCAGAAAAAGAGCTGAATGAACAATGGGCGAATTATTTGGCTATAAAGCCAGACTTGGTAAAAATATACCTGATGGATGTAAAGAGCGGCAATCCCTCTTTGTCAGAAAGCACAGCAAGAAAAATTTGTGAACTTGCCCACCAGGAAGGTTTACGAGTAGTTGCCCATATTGAGACATTTGATGATTTGAAAATTGGATTAAGTGCAGGCGTGGATATATTTGCCCACTTGCCACATTATAATGTTAACTATACAAGTCAATTACCGCAATTGCCTCAATTTACCAATGACGAGTTAAAGTACATTACTCAAAACCAGATACAGATTGTCTCTACATTAAGTCTAAACGAAGACAATTCTATTATAAGAACAGCGGAGAATAATTATGAAGGTAGTTTTGACCAAGACATATACAACCGTGTCTTAAATTTTCAGAAAAAAACGGTGTATCATTTGATAAAATCAGGCTTCAAGTTTGCTTTAGGCTCGGATGGTGATTCCTTCCGGAAAGAGATTGATTATTGGTTGAAAAATGAAATTTTATCTCCTCAGGAAATATTATTTATAGCCACTTATCGAAATCGTAAACTTGTTTTTCCTGAATTTGACAAAAACCGATTAACAGAAGGAATGGAAGCTTCATTATTGGTTTTGAATGAAAATCCTTTGTCAAACTACGATGCCTTGGACAATATTGATTTGATGATAAAAAAGGGCAAACTAATAAATGTGCTGTGAGATATTTTCCTATAACCACTCTTTTGTTTTTTCTTATTTCTTACAGTCCTGTTCAAGGACAAAACAATATACAAAGTGATTTTTTAGGCGTTTATTCTACTAATTTGGGTTATGAGTTTTTAATAGGAAAATCAGCTGTTAGGCCCTATGTATACAATCCACAAACATTGGATTATCGCGCATTGTATAGAAAAAATGATTCCATCTATACGACATATACAACCTTATTAAACGAGGATTCTAGCAATGAAGAAACCAGTTTTATCTTTTACCAGGATAATGGTATAAAAAAACTAAAAGCCTTATTAAAGAATAAAAGCTATGACGCTTACAAAGTCTCATATGCAGAAGAAGAAATTGAATTTAATAGTAACGGAATTCTCCTAAAAGGTTCTCTTTTATTACCTAATAAGGAAGAGAAACATCCTTCGGTTATTTTAATTCACGGTTCCGGCAAACAAGATAGAGATGGTTATGCAGGCTATATAAGACTAATATCTAATTATCTAGTTAAAAATGGAATTGCTGTTTTAATCTATGATAAAAGGGGTTGTGGTGAATCATTAGGCAATTGGAAAAATGCTTCATTTAGTGATTTAGCAGAAGATGCTATTAACGGAAAAAAAGCCATTGAGAGTCATTTGAATATTGATAAAGGCCTAATTGGTTACGGAGGTAGTAGTCAAGCAGGCTGGATTTTAGCTAAAATAACAGAGAAAGAACCTAACACCCCATTCATCTTTTGTGTTTCAGGTGCAGGTATGGGCGTATCAGCTGGGGAGCAAAATATTTATAATAATATTACTGAATTAATATCCCTTGGCGCGAATGATGATATACTAGATTCTGCAAAAATATCGTGGCAGTATTTGTATGAGTATATCAAAACAAACAATAGAGAGGATAAAGAACATCTTGATACTGAATTGGCAAAAGTCACGAATTCAAATTTTCTGAACTACTTTCCACCACCCTCAAACTCATTTAGTATGAAGCAAAAAGAGTTTTGGTTTCAGACTTTAGAAGTAAATTATAATCCATTGGAGTCTTGGAAAAATTATAAAGGTAAAGTCTATGCCGTTTTTGGGGAGTTGGATGCTTCGACACCAGTTTCAACTGTCGTGAATAACCTAAAGACTATTGGTACGTCAAACGTTATAAAAGTTTATAAGAAAGCAAGCCATTTAATACTTCAGGCAAATATTAAGAGTGATTCAGAATTAGGAAGACTCAAAAAATTTAACCCTTATTTTCTATCGGATTTAAGTAATTGGATTTTAAATATGACAGCAAAGCAATCAGATAATATAAAAGAGGTATTTCAGCAAGAAAAAAAATGGCTAAGCGCTTATGAAGAAAATTGTTGATGATGATTTTGAAATTACCTACCCAAATGGTTACAAACAAAAAAAGCAAAACATTTTAGCGCACTTAAAGAACGACGATAAATCTTGTAAGAATATGAAGTTATATACAACTCAATCCTATGCAAAGGATTATGGAAATGTCATCATTCTACGTGGTATAGTTACAACTGAATGTGATAACAGCAACAATAAGTTTTATCAAAGACAAAGATATACGGATACTTATATGTTTAAAGAGGGTAATTGGCAAGTAATAGCTTCACATTTAAGCAAATTGTAAAGATACATCTTACAGATAGTCATTAAAAAGGTCCTTTTTCCCTCACCCCTTTACTAGTAACTTTCCATTGACCATTTTCTTTGACGAGTTTAAAAACACCCATCTTTCCATCGAATGATGTTTTATACTTTACCCAGGCAATGTCACCTTCTATCGCTTCATCCAGAATATCTACTTTGATTTCTTTATTAAATTCTGGAATCATATTAAGCACAGTAACCAAACTAGCGTATCCTTCTGATGTGGTATACTTTTTTAAAGCGGACTCATCTTTTGAGAAGAAGCTCTGGGCTACGATTGTTGCAGTTTCAGTATGTGATAATTCTTGCTTCTCTGAACAGGAGAACGCTAAAAATAAAAGGGCGAAAGTGAGTATGGACTTCATAATTTTTAATTTGGGTTATTAATATATCTGTGGGAGACTTTTAGTTTGATATTTCGTTCTCCCTTGTGTTCATTAAGTTCTAAAACGACTCTTCGGTCGTCTGCGATTGAAAATTTTGGCATTACATAAACCAATCGTTTTGCTTTGCCAGCGGTAACGCGCTCAGGCAATTTATGTTTATGCACAGGCTCCAAGTAAATACGCTGCAGCGATTTCTTCTTCCCCTTTTGTCGCGTATCTACAAATAATTTCAGAAAGTTCACGTCATAATCCAAAGTTGAGCGGTTATCAATTTCTATGATAAAGTAGAGCTGCTCTTTATCAAAAACGATATTCTCAACTCGTAATGAGATGCGCTCGCTACGCTTTCTTATACTTCCTATGCGCTGTTTTTTAGCTAATAAGTAGTTACTGAATCTTTCGAAGTACAAAGAAGAAGCATTGGCTAAAGCAATCCGTGTAGTAGCTTCTTCAAGAGTATTCGTTACCGGCCTTACATTGCCGATACTGTCGGTGGCTGATATGAAATAATTCAGCTTAGAAAGCTGTTTCTTATACTTAACAATATACGAAAAAATAAGCCCATTTTTATTGATTACCAATAGATTACTTTCCTTTCCTGGTTTGGCTTGGAGTAGACCAAAGTACTGTTCTTTTTCGCGATTATATGTAAAGACGTAGTTGTCAGAACCTGTTATTCCTTGACGTATGGGTTCAGGAAAGAATAGGGCAACATTCTTTGTATCGTTTGCATAAATAGTGTCCAAGATTTGAGTGGATTGTGAATACGCTGAAGCCTGTGCCGAGCAAGGTCGAGGTGCGAAAGCACAACTTATTCCAATAAATATGATAGTGATATACTTTTTCATAGGAGTGAATTTATTAATGCCCATTATGGGTCATAATTTTGGTTTTAAGATTAAGCGGTAATTATTTACAACAGTTACTTTAACTTTTCGATTACTACGGCGAAGTACTTGCGTAATGCCTCCTATTTGAGGCACTGTTGGTATATTGATATTCTGAAAAACATCATCTAATACCTCACCACTGGCTTCTGCCCTAAAATTATTTTCGATATGTGCACCCTCGCTACCATCTTCAAAGTCAAAAGCTATGAAGTTCATGGGTATTTGATTTATTTTTTCAATCTCAACCAAAGTACGGTTGGGTCGAAAACTGACAGAACCAAAAACAGGCGTATTTTTAGGAACAGTCGCGTGGTTAATAAGGGCATCTTCTGCTAAGCGCATACGTAATCGGGAATTTGCTTTTACGACTTGATTACCATCTACGATAACCTGAATGCTAGCATCTGTTCCGACGGGAAGCACATCTTGATTGACTTTTGGGTCAGAAGCAAAAAAGAGTTGATGCTCCAGACCGAGTTCTTTCGCTTGAATTTTTTGCTCTCTAATTATTTCCGATGAGTCTGCCTTTTTAGTAGCGCTTTTTAATCTTCTTTTACCAAGACTACGCTTACTTCTATCGGAATACTGAATTTTGTTAGCATTATAGATACTATCCACAATACGTTCTTTTTCTTGTTCGGGAAGGTCTGGATTGTAAAGGCCTGTGGAATCAAGAAACTTCTCGTCATAAATACTGGGCGCATTGGTTTCCCTTACCTTTTTAAGGTCATTGATGGCATCGAGTTTTGACTTGTATTCCTTTTGCTCATCGGCTAGTTCGGGTACCAAGGTCTGGTTGAGACTTTCGGTTTCTTCCTCATCATCACCCATCACCATCATCGAATAGGAAATGAGGAAAATGAATATCACGGCTAGTACCGCAGAGAATACGATTTTGTTCTTTTCTATTTTCATTTGAGTAGTATTTAAAAGCTGATTATCGGCTCAATCTTCATTGTTTATCTTTTTTAGGGTTTTTTCAAAGTAATTTATGATGAGTAATCCGTGAGGATTGTTTGGAAAGTTGCGGTCGACAATGATGAGATTTCCGCTCGTGACCAGTTCATAGGTGTCGATTACAGTTCCCCTATTAATTTCAAAAATGGAAGTGGTTACAAAAGAGTAGTTGTTCCCACTTTGCTGAACCTTAGAATCAATACTCAATACTTTTTGAACCAAAGAGTATTGAAGCAATCTGTTGTAAACACCGTCCGCCTTTTTCTGTCTGTAAATGTTATCTACAGAACTGTTTCCAAGCCAAAGCGCTTTCTCCAGATTACTCTCATAATTACTAGCATCAATGTTGTAGAAGTACTGATGAAACAGTTGAAGATGTGCCATAGCTTCAACTTCAAAGTTCTCTTTTTGGGTGATGAGCTTAAGCGGAATTACACTTCCGTCCGTGTTGATGGCGAAAGCAGAATTCAACACTTTTTTGTTGGTACTGTAGGCGATCCAAATTGAAAAAGCACTAGACAGAAATGCACAAATCACAACTGCCAGCACTATGAAGCGGTTGAGCTTCAATATGGTTTTTATGTCTTTATAAGGTGTTTTCATTGTCATAGTATTTAGTTGCTGAACAGTCTAAGCGTAAATGTGGTTGCACGTTTGTAGAGTTTGAATTTTAGGAATACAATGAACCCGACCGAACCTAGTTGAACCACGGGAGCAAAAAAGCCTTGACCCACATCGGTACCGAAAAGGTTTGTCCAGAAGTTGGTATTGATTTCTGTATAAATCGCGTTTACAAATACATTGACCAGAAAGAATACTGGCACGAGCATATACACGGCAGCGTAAAGCTTGAAAAAGTTATGGGCAAGTGAGCGGAACTTCTCGAATACGGCAAGACTGATGACCAGCGGAAAAAAGGCTTGCATAATCCCTAGCAGAAAGAATCTTTCGGCAAGGAAAAGCGGATAGATAAACAAATCCAGAAGCCACAGAATCATCCCGAAAATGAAAGCAATAATCTTAAATCCGTAAAGTGGCGTAATTAGAGCTTCATAAAGAAGGGTCATAGCCGCCTGAGCAACTTCAATAATACTCACGTCCTCTTCAATAGGAATATCTTGCATTTGTATAGGCAGAAGTGCCGGAGCTGTACCGCGATATTGCCCTTCAATCGCCACTAGAATTCCATCAAAGAATCCTAGAGCCTGAGTTGAAAAAATTACCAAGAGAACAATGGCGAAATTCTTCGCCAGTTCTCCTGGACTCAGCCCCCAACTGTAACCGTCTTTATCTGCAATACCTTCATTGTATTTCTTTAAAATGTTGACCAGGAAAAATAATACGGCAAGGGTTTTCATTCCCGCAATGGTGTATTGCGAGAAATCGCTTGCTTGAATCGTTTGGAACACCGTGTCCACATATTCAAGGCCGAACCCTAAGAGAATTGCCGCTGTCATTTGTTAATACGAGGTTTCGCGATTATTGATTTTATCTTGCATTTTTCTGAAGGAGATAATGTCTTTGTAGCGTTTTGTTTTAGCAGTAATGGTGGAAACCAATTCTTTTGATTCCAGTTCCTTTTCCTTGAGAACTTCTGCACGTTCTGCGTCGGTCATTTTTAGATAGTCGCTTGATAGAACTTCATCAATAAAGTCTACCATATCCAGCGAATTTTGAACGATGCCATCAAAGGATTCGACCACCCGATTGACTTCTTCAGGTTTGATGTAAGGCGAGTTTAAAATGTCCTGCAAATCGTCTTGCATTACCTGAATAAGGCGTTGATTATTCTGGGCGATTTCTTCCACCGCTCTTAGTTGTTGTACAACACTTGACACCTTTTCGATAGCTTCCTTGGCATCCTTTAAGAATTGTACGGACTTGATGAGCTGAGAGGTTTGTTTTGCCGATTCCACCAAGGATTTGACCAAACTGACAAAATTGGTGTTGTCATAGACTGGCATTCCCTGGCACACAGCACGTGCAGGTAATAAAAAGATGAATGCCGTAGCGAGTATTAAAATTTTAGTCTTACTCATTGCTAAATATTTGTTTTGGTATTCGTGAATATTCGATTTCATAATATTATGTTTTAGATGTGAATTGAATGATTGCTTTTTCCATATCGTGATGCTCATTAAAGAGCTTCATTATTTGCTCGTTTTCTTTTCCGTCAGTCAGGTAGGCTGCATAAACTTCTTTAGGGACTTCGAGCCTAAAAATGTTGCTTTCCTTTCCTATTTTGATGAACATCTCGGTGTACTTTCTAGATCCTGATAGATTGTTTTTGATGGACTTTAACTGGTTCAGGTCGTGACTGGATAGATTGAGACGATTTACCAATTCGTCATAGCCTTTTTCATTGTTCAGGCTATAGACAACTTGGGTGTTTTCTAGTATGCTTGCTGATGTAGAATTGTTCGGAAGTTGGTTGATGGACTGAAGAATAATCCCAATCGCTCCATTCTGTTTACGAATGGCTTGATAATAGAATTCCACACTTTCCAGCACATTGTCAAACTTCAGTTGTTTTGCAAACTCATCGAAGAGGATGATACCTTTCTCAGCTCTGTTTTTCCATATCGTTCTTTGGATGGCAGATTTAATCAGCTTCAACATTACAGATAGGATTTCCTTGTTATCCTTTACTTCGTCCAGCTCAAAAACAATGAGTCGCTTGTCTTCAATTTTATAGGTCTGGTCTTCGCTGACTTCAAAAAGGAAGCTATATAGACCATCGCCAGCATACTCCGACATTACGTGCAAGAAGCTCGTGACATTGAAGTAGTCAGGATGGATTTTAAGTGTTTTGAGCAAGTCATCTTGATGCTCTTCTATAAATGAGTAAAAGCCGTCCAGAGAATGGTTATCCTTGGTGCTGTCATAGTAGTAGCGAAGAATCTTCTTCACAGAAACGGACTGCGCTTTGGTCACTTTTAAGTCCGATGCAAAAAGTTCGAACAGGAATACGGAAAGGTCTTCCAATCGTTCGGGCGTAAGGTCATTTACATCACTTATATAAAATGGATTGATGCCAAGGTTCTTTCCGCTTTCATAGCGAAGTACTGTGTATTTTTCAGGATAGAGTTTGGCAAACTTGGTATACGAACCACCGAGGTCTATGATAACCAAGCGCACACCACTTTCAAAATACTGGCGTAGAATATTATTTGCCAAAAATGATTTGCCTTCACCCGTGGGAGCGAATATGGCAAAGTTCCGTGCTTTGATGCGTTTTTTCCTCTCATCCCAGACATCTTTTAGAACAGGAATGTTATGCTCGCGGTCGTTAAAGATGATTCCCGTTTCGTCAGATTTGTAGTTGGTGTTATTGATAAACAGGCAAAGTGCGTGCTTTAAATCAGTCACATACAAATCAGCATTTGAAAAGTTGGATGCGTAGCAACAGAAGCTATTGAGTATATAGTTCTTCCGCTCTTCACCTCTTGGGTAATAGGGAATGATGTCAAGCTCTTTAAATTCGGTTTTTATGGCGGAACCAATGCGACTTAAATTTTCAGGATCCTTGTCCCAATAAACCACGTTCAGGTGGCCACGTATAATTCGAGCATTATCATCTGCATTTATTTGGTCAAGAATGTGCTCAATCTTGTGGAGTACCACTTTGTTCTGTGAACCGAAGTTGGAGCTCTTATTCAGTTCTTCAACTTTCTTATCGAGTAGTTTGCGCCACTTCTGTTTATCGTCCAGATAAAGAATCTGATTTACGATATGATTTTCGGTAAGGGTAAGCCCAAGACCATCAATAAACCCTTGATGAAACACAAAATCGTCAGAAGTGAATTTCTCATTGGTCTTGCTACTTTGCACACTTTCGCCAAAGCACAGTTCGCTATTGATGGCAAGGGCATCAAAATGATTTTCCCCCATGTAAATGTCATTTTTTCCCAAGATGGCATCGGTGTCAAAACCGTCATTGAAGCCATTAAAATACTCTTGGGTTAGGTCTTGTATCTCTTTCGCTTTAAGCGAAAGAAAAAGCAGTTTTCTACTATTGTTTATAAAGGAAATGGAATCGTTAACTGCGCCAATAAATCTTGAAATGGTGTCATCCATTTTCTGGGTAACCTTATCTGAAGCTTTCTTGAACGGATTGACATATTTAGGATTATTGAGCGCCTTATTCTTGGTCAAAATGAAGAACAACCGGCAACGATGCTCCATATATTCCCGCCCTTTAAAATGCTCGTGCGTTGCTTGCTCTAAGAAGGTTGTATTTGGTAATTGTTCCGAAGTGTATGTTTTCTTGAGGTAGATATCCTGCTTGTGAACGACCGTACCCACAGGTAAAGATTTCAATGCCTGAAACCAAGCCCCGTGTATGTCTTCAAAATCTTTTTCTGAAAGTGAATAGATTTCAGGCAGATGTCCTTCGTAACAGAGTATCACATTGCCGTTGTTTGCAAAAATGATATTCTCCTGAATGTCGATTATAGGATGATATGCAGAGAAATCAATCTTCTTCATAATGAATACCTGAGTTTCTTTTGTTGGTTATAATTTTTGGAAAGGCCTTTGCCACTTGAAATAATTGAGGCGAGCTATTAATGCGGATCAAACTGATGTAGAGTACAGCGTTAAATACCATTGCTCCGATGACCGTGATAAAGCTGAATGAGAAAATGATGATGAGCAATGATGCTAGAATAGACACCATCATCATCGCGAACAAGGAAATAGGCAAGCCAAAGATGACCGCCCGTTTCCTAATGTTTCTATAAACCTCGAAGCGCTTCATTAGACTACGATGCCTATTAGATATGTAAAGATGCCTACCACGGCGCCAGCGATGAGCACGAAGACAAGAACGCGGGTAATTCCCTTTTTTAGGTCTGCGTTTTCACCAAAGAAATGCCCCGCATTAAATAAGAAGCCAACAAGGAAGATGACACCTAATAAAATGGGAAATATGGTTCTGATGGTGTCGCCAACATCATTAACAGAATCTTCAATGCCACCAATTTGAGCAAATAGCGAAGTGGATAAAAGCGAAAGAAAGGAGGCTAAATAGAGTGATTTTTTCATAACGATAGAATTTAAATTTTGATGCGTTTTTCGTTATGGAAAATTTACGTAGATTACGTGTTCAAATAACTGATAATCAATAATTTGTGAACAAAATATTCGTTGATTTCAGATGAATTATTTTGATGTTATTTGATATCAAATGCTATGAAAATTTGAAGAAGCATTGTTAATAACTCAAAAAACGGAAATGAAGAATCTGCTCAAAAACGTCAGTTTTGTCTTTTTGCTCTTCAAAATGTGCATCATTTTGGGTCAAGAAGTGAGCATTCAAAAACGAATAATAATTGATGTTGGTCACGGGGGAAAAGTTTCTGGTGCAATAGGTTTAAATGGTATTCAAGAAAAGGATGTGGTACTTAATATCGCAAATGCTATTTTAAAACTGAATAAAAAGTCAGACACCCCTTTAGACATCTACCTGACCAGATATACCGATACACTTATATCTCTATCGGATAGGTCGAATTTGGCTAAAGCTCTAGAAGCTGATTTGTTTTTGTCCTTGCATTGCAATCATTCTGATAATCCCGATGCTCGTGGTGTAGAAGTTTATGTGGCTGAAAGAGAATCTCGATATCAACATACTTCTATCTGGTTGGCCTTTCAATTACAAGCCAAACTCAATAGTGAGCTGGGTTTGGAGAGTAGGGGTGTGAAGTTTGGCAATTTTCAGGTGTTGCAAAAAACAACGGATTTTGTTCCTGGCGTGCTTTTAGAATTGGGGTTTTTGAGTAATGGGAATGAGAGGGACTATTTGCTAAAAGCTAAGTCCGTAACAGCTTTAGCATTAGTGATATGGGAATGTTTAATTAAAAATATAGATGGTTATGAGAGAGTTGGGGATTGAGGTGGTTAAAAATATTAGAAGGATACTCATTGTTTTTAGTACTCTGATTTTAAGTTTGTTTAAAACTTTTAAATAATAAAAAATCCTAATAAATAGGACGTATATGCGAATTCATTAGATTTGTATTAGAATTTTCAGGAAAATGACGGAACTCGGAAAGTTTTTAAGTAAGAAATCAGTTAATAAAGCTGAAATATCAAGGAGAACTGATATTACGACTTCTAGACTCAGTGATTTATGTTTAAAGGAATACGCTCGCTTAACCGCGGAGGAGCTTTATTTAATTGCCTTAGCGATAGATATAAACCCATCTGAAGTTTTTGAAGAAATATTTAAAAATGTAAAATTGAAGAATATAGCATAATGGCAGAAATACCTTTTACTGTATCAGCTCGTACCGCAAGGCTAATTGGTCAAGAAAACTTTGCCAATGCAGGAGGTGCTATAATAGAATTGATTAAGAATGCTTATGATGCAGATTCTTTAACAGGTATTGTCATTATTGACCCTATTGATGACCAAATTTTGATTATTGATGGCGGTACAGGAATGACCGAAGAAAAAATAAGAAGTCATTGGATGATAATCGGTACAGATGATAAGCTTGATGACCCATTATCTACTGATGAGCGTATTAAAACAGGAGCAAAAGGTATTGGACGGTTTGCAATCGATAGACTAGGTTCACATTGCGATATGTATACTAAAACTTTAGATGAAGAACAGGTTATCTTATGGTCTGTAGATTGGGAGAAATTCAATAAAAAGTCAGCTGTTATTTCTGATATAAAAGCCACTCTTGAATATACGGAACAGCATAGTTTAAAAGCAATAGCTAATGAATATCTTTCTGAATATAACCTTGACGAATCAATATTAGATGATTGGGTTGAGGATAAAGGAACTATAATAAAAATCTCTAATTTAAGGGATGTTTGGAACCAAAAGAATATTTCATATCTCTATTCTAATCTTGAATTATTAATTCCCCCCAAAATAGTTTCTACTTTCAATATCCATCTTTTTTCAGCTTTAAACCCTAAGGAATTTGGTAAAGTTGAATCTACTGTATGTGACGATTATGATTATCGTTTGGTTGCATCTAACGATGATGATGGGAAAGTGAATATCAAAGTCTATAGAAACGAACTTAATACAAACGAACTTAGCGAACTAGATTTTTTCTCTTCTGAGATTGTATCAAACTCACCTGAAATTTATGGGAAAGATATATTTGAAAAAGGTTTCTTTGAAGTTAATACTACATTATTGGGTTTAATTCCTGGATTTAAAGACATAGATAATAATTTGTCAAAAATTGGAGCATTTGACTTCGAGTTTTATTTTATGAAGCGTGGAGGTGGTCAAGAAAAAGATGAAATAAAAAAATATCCATATAAGAATGTAAACTACAGAGATAGAGTTAAATGGCTTAATGAGTTTGGTGGTATAAAATTATTTCGCGATTACTTCAGGGTTAGACCTTATGGCGAGACTAAAAGTAATTCATTTGATTGGCTTGATTTAGGAAAACGTGCTTTACAAAATCCAACAGTTACGCGTCCTGGCTATAAGGTCAGACCCCAACAAACTTATGGGATTGTTAATATTTCAAGAATTCATAATATTTCTTTTGAAGATAAATCAAGTAGAGAGGGAATTCAAGAAAATGATGCTTTCTCTCTTTTTAAAAATATTTTGATTGAGATTATTGGTGTTTTCGAAAACGACCGTAATCAGGTAATGATGACTCTCAAAAAGCTATTTGACGAAAAAAATAAGAGAGAAAAGGCAAAAGAGGACGCCAAGAAAAAAGCAAAGGAGAAAAAAGATGGGAACTCTACTCAAGATTCACCCAATAGTGAAGATACCGATACCCTTGTTGATGGTGTTTTAGCTTTTGAAGAAGAAAATGAGGATTTAAAAGACGAGCAAAAACTCTTACGTGTTTTGGCCAGTGCTGGTATGATTGTAACCTCTTTTGCTCACGAATTGAAAAATATGAGTGACAGTCTTCTACCTAGGACATCTGATTTAAAAACAATTTTAACGGGATTGGTTGATGCTGAAAAGCTAAAAGAACTACCCGAAGAACTAGACCCAATGATTCTTATTGACGACATTCAAGACCAAGACAGAAAACTAAAGCATTGGTTAGATTTCTCTCTAGGAGCAGTTAGAAAGGATAAAAGGTCATATAGGAAAATTGATTTAGTAGACTATCTTAAAAAATTTGAAAGACTTTGGAACTCAATTCTTACTAAAAAGAAGATTGAATTTTCTATTCATAGAGGTGTTTTTTCTGAGGTATTTTTTCAAGGTCACGAAATAGATTTAGATAGTATATTCAATAATTTAATTGCTAATTCTGTAGATGCATTTAATAGACCAGATGCTTCCAGTGTAAGAAAGATTGAGTTCAGATTCGAATATGATATTAAAACTGGCATTAACGTAGTTTATGAAGATTCAGGCCCAGGGTTGGAAGAAGAAATAGTTGACGTTAATAAAATATTTCTTCCTTTCGTAAGCACTAAACGTGATGAACATACAGGGGAACAAATTGGTACTGGACTTGGTATGTGGATTACTAAATCTGTAATCGATGACTATGATGGCACAATTAAATTAACAAAAACTAGACCTGGATTTCAAGTGAATATTAACTTACCAGCAAGCTAATGAATTATAAAGTAGCATATATAGACGAGGTAGACTCAGATATTAGGTCATTTAAACGTAGTGTTTTACTCAGGGCTAATACTAAATTTGAGGTAATTGTTATAAAGCCTAAAGAAGATATTAATGAAACTGTAGAGGAAATCTTAGCCTCTTCTGTTGATGCTATTGTTTCTGATTTTAAACTATCAGAAGAGGCACCACAAATACACTATAATGGCTCTGATATCATTAACGCTGTGCTTAGAATTAGAGATAATTTTCCAGTTTTCATACTTACGTCATTTGAACAAGATGCAGAGGATAAAGGTTCAGACGTAAACATAGTTTATGAAAAAGTTGATGTTCAGGAATCCTCGAAGTTTTTTGATAAGGTTGTTCACCAAATAAAGAAACATAAATCAAAAATAGAAAGTGCAGAACTGAGAATTTTAGAACTTAAAAAAAAGCAGAAGGATAATCCGCTTACTATGTCTGAAGAACAAGAATTGATTGATTTAGATTCTTTAGTTTCTAATTCTTTAGACAAGAGAGGATTTATAAAAAATGATATTAAGGTTTCTTCAAACACTGATAGGTTACAGGCTTTGATTAACAAAGCAGATGATATTATTAGTGCCATCAATAACAAGAAATACGAATAACTCTATGGCAATAAGATTTAGAGAAGATAAAGATGTACCACAAAGAACTTATACAGGTTCCAAATTAGCTTCTTATCGCGGATACAAAAAGTATTTAAAAAGTGATTTTGGAGGCAGATGCGGCTATACAAATTGCAACCACTTATGGTTTGGAGGTTCTTCAAATTTTCATATTGACCACTTTAAGCCTAAATCTAAATATCCTCATTTAGAAACAGAATACAACAATCTTGTATATTCTTGCTCTTATGTGAATATAGCCAAAAGCGACGACGACTTCGAATACTTAGACCCCTGTGACGATGATTATAATGAGCATTTTTACAGAGATACAAAAGGAAATATACATCCAATTGAAACTTCATCGAAGGCAGTTTATATGCACACCAAACTAAAGCTATATTTGAGTAGATATTCAATAATTTATATGTTGGATTTACTTCTTCAAAAGATGAATCAATTAAAAAAAGTAATAGAGGGTTTGACAGATGAACCTTATAAAAATGAAGTATTACAACTTCAAGGAGAATTAGCAAATGAGTTCATTGGTTATTTAGAATATTTAGAGATTGAGCAATGAATAAAAAAAGTCTAGGCTCATATTACACACCTATTAGGCTATCAAATGTTATAGCGGATTACTGCTTGGAATTTTTTCAACAAGACAATATATCAATACTTGAACCAAGTGTTGGTGATGGTAATTTTGTGGTAGCTATTTCTGAAAACCAACAACTAGAAAGATTTGATAGAGTTAACTTAACCATAGTTGAAAGAGAAGTTGAAGAATTAAATAAAGCCATACAAAGATGTAGCCCTTCTGTAAATCTTAATTCTATTCATAGTGATTATTTATATTATCATAATTCTGATAATAGTTTATATTCTTTAATAATCGGTAATCCGCCCTACGTAAAAAGTTCACTACTAGAAGAAGAGCAGAAAGACATTTGTAAGTCTATTCACAGGGATAGCGGATTATCTGATAAAAAAATCAATAATATTTGGACTGCTTTTTTAATAAGCGCAATTCAAAAATTAGAAAATAACGGTGTAGTTGCTTTTGTACTTCCGTTAGAATTACTTCAGGTAAAGTTCTCAGAAGAAATACGCGATTTACTAAAGTCAAGCTTTGAGAGACTAGAAGTCTTTATGTTTGATGAATTACAATTCCAAGAATGTAAAGGACAGGATACAGTGCTCTTTATTGGTTATAAACAGCATCAAGTTCCAGGCACTTATTATACCACCATAAAGAATATTGAAGAACTAGAAAATCGAAATTTCTCGTTAATGCAAAATGCCTGGGTATCTGAATCTAATACAAAATGGACGCATCATTTCTTATCCCCTGATGAACATCAATTCTTAATAAATTTAAAATCACAGCTAAATTTAACGCCTCACTTTGTAGACAATAAGGCAGGGATAGTTACAGCAGCTAATGATTATTTTATAGTTAACGATGATACAGTTAAAAAGAATAGATTAAGAAGTTATTCTAAGCCAATAGTCCAAAAAGGATTTTATGTAAATGGTTCTGTAACATTTGAAGATGAAGATTTCAATAAGTTAGTTGAAGAAGATAAACCGGCGTATCTACTAGATTTTAATAAAGTTGATTCTAATAAATTATCTAAAAGTTTATCAAATTATTTAGAACTAGGTACTGATAGAAAATTAGATACGAGATTTAAATGTCGCCAAAGAAAACACTGGTATAAGGTACCTAATATAGCAAAGCAATCAGAGGCTTTCTTTTTCAAAAGAGCCCACGAGTATCCAAAATTACTAAAGAATAATGCGGAGGCTTATGTAACAGATAGCGCCTATATGGTTGAATCAAAAAAAGAATATCAGATTGAAAATATTATATATTCATTTTATAATTCTTTGACACTTGCGTTTGCAGAGTTAGAGGGGCGATACTATGGTGGTGGAGTGTTAGAAGTAACCCCAAATGAATTTAGAGCACTACCGTTACCATATAGAGCAGTTCAAAACTTTGAACAATACAGAAATGACTTTAAAAATAAAAGTAGCATTGAGGATGTTTTGGTTAAGTATAATTTCGATATTTTAAATTCTACTTTGGGCTTAAATAATGAAGACATAGAAAGAATCGAAGCTATTCGAAAGAAGTTAGTTGCAAAGAGAATGAAGAAATAACCTTACTTCCTTTTATCCCCAGCACCTTTATCAAAAGCAATCAAATTAAAAAGCTCCCGCATCCGGCTACGAACACGGTTACCGTAGCGTTCTTCAAGTTCTTCTGCATTAAGATTGGTGGTAGCGTGTGTTTTTATTTTGTGTTTTGTGTTTAGATAGAGCTCGTAGCGTGAGAGCAGCACTTCACCCATAACGTTCAAGTCTTTGCCGTAGAATCGACCAGCTGGTTCTACACCTAAGTCATCGAAGCAATAGAATTTGGTATTGCCATAGTCCTCTACGGTTTTAAAACCGAGATGATTAAAACCAAAGGCAACGTTCCGACAGGGAACCATTTCGTAAGGTCGTTGCATTGGTACGATATGTCGGAGGAGTTTCATTAAACTGGTTTTACCACAACCAACTGGCCCTGATAATAGAATTCCTTTGTCAATTTCTATACCATAATCTGCGCAGTTTTCTTTGTCCTTGATGAAATACGAGCACAACTTCAACAGTATTGGTTTGTCCTCTTCGTAAATCCTAAATTTCTTTCCAAAAAGCAACTTACCTTTCGCATTCAGATAAATCAAGATTTTAGGGAAATCGTAGACCACGCTTTTGCCATCGAACTTACCTAGTAAATATTCAACACCGCCTTCGGTGATTTTAGAGGGGTTGTCCATAGTCTTTGTTTTTAGTGGTTCGCAAGTTGTCCTTGGTTTGGGACGCTTGTTTTTGGTTTGATTTGTTTTCTTCCTCAAAAAGTTCGGTTCTATCCATCCAATTCGTGGCTAGTGAGCGCCAGTCACGAATGGGTTTTCCATCGCTGGTTTGCCATTCACGGTCTGCATAATGCTCGTAGAATTTTTTTCCTTCATCAGCTTCAAAGCCTTTTTCTTCAAAGAATAAAATCACAGCCTGCCTGCCCTTTGGCTGTTTAATACTGTTTTCTTGTTTGTTATTGTTTGTATTAGATACCAGAGCTTGTCCATTGATGGGACGGTGCTGGTTTACAACCTGTCCGTTATTGGGAGGGTGGTGTCCTTCGAGTGGTACACCTCTGGGATAGTACTGTTCTGCAAGTTGTTCTAAAGTGGGATTGTACTGTCCCGAAGCTGGTTCATCACATGTACTAATAATGGACATCTTAATTTTACTGCCTTTGTATGGATTGTTTGAAGGAAAGTAGCTTAGGTACAACCAAGCATCTAAATCTGTAATGCAACGATGATAAGTTGATTTTGAACCAATTTTAGACGCGAGCATTAGGTCACGACGATTCACATACATTTCTGAAGCAAACCGGCTACTATTCCATTCTTGGAACAGCGCCATATACAGACTGATATGGGTTGGATTAAGGCGGTCATCAAAATAGAACTTTTCAAAAGCCGCATTAAGTAGCTTTATATAGTTCATAGGCTAGTAGTTTAGCCCGTGCTGCACACGGTTGTCCTCCATCACTTTCTGAATTTCATCAACATCATAAAAAATAATTCCGCCAACTTTGGTATAAGGGAGTGTACCGTTGATACGAAGATTTTGCAAAGTTCCTGGGCTTATCTGCAACATCTCCATAACTTCAGAAGATTTGAGATACTTCTTGATTTTACCAGAGGCTTGTCTGGTCAATAGTGTTTTAATATCATCGAGTAATTCCATTTTGAAATCTCGAAGGTCATCGGTTGTGATAATACTTGTCGGCATGATAGAACGGGTTTTAAAGAAAGGGACTATCTGTAATTACGTTTTTAATGATAGTCCCTGACCTGATTTGACTTTCGTTCTACAAATTTGATGTGTATTGATTGGTTTTGTTCACACTGCAATCACAGGTTGTGAGCGATTTTTATACCATAGGAAATGCTATGTTTTGTAGCTAATCCCGCTTTCGCGAAAGCGTAAAACCAAAATATACTTTGTAGTTTGGTAGACTGTAGAATTCTTCACAATACCGTCACAAGTTGTGAAGTAAAAATTTAACTGTCCGCCTCATCCATTCGACGTAGGAGGCTTTCTTTGAGAGCGTCTATAAACTTTGTACGGTCGATTTTACGTGCTCTTATTTCTATGAATTTTCGGTAATAATTCCCAAGGTCTACATCAAAAATGGTTTCAAATATGGATGCCAGTTCTTTTATATCTATCCTGCCATTTTTTACAACTCCCACGGCGTGAATAGCATAGATAAGTTCTATCAAATCCACTTTGTTTCCCGTCCATTCTAGTTTAGATTTTGAAAGATATTCTCGATAGAATTCACCAGGCAAATCGCTTAGTCGATTGTGTATATATTTTACGAGATCCTTGTAAGCCGAGAATTTAGCAAGCATTAAATCGCGGGGTGTATTAAATTCTAAATCATAAATCTCAGAAAATTGAAGTTCAAATTGTGGATTTGCATTTGCCTTTCTGGTAAAGTATAGTTCATCCAGATGCTCCGCCTTCATCTGCAAATATTGACCGAAATCTATATGCTCCAAAAAAAAGTCATCGCACTTAACAAGTTGTTGTTTTAAAAAACGTTCTTTCTTTTTGAGAGAGGCTCTGGGACAGTACCATTCTAGTCGAGCAAGATTTTTATTAAAAAGGAGATCTCTTAAAGGAGGATGCTTGATGTTCTTAAAGAAGTTAATTTCATTTGCCGTAGTGTTAAAACCCTTTTTAACAATTACGGCTCGCATAGCAATCAACGTTTCACGACAAAGGTGTATACGCTTTCGCGAAAGCGTAAGTATATCATCATATTGAGAAGACATTTTCGCGTAGGCGTCTTGAAATTGGGTTAAAAGTATCGTTGTGTTTACCATTGTCCCTTGTTGCATATGCAAACCGACTAAGGGAGTACGATATGTGTCAGGTCAGACTTTTCTATATACAATGCTCTAATACTCCGGTAAGCTTGGTCAAACAAAATTTAGTTTTAGCGGCTAATAAATCTACAGCAATGTAATTGTAACTATATGATAATCTGGATATTTCAGGCGTATTTACCTACGTTTCAAAGCGTATTTATGTACGGTTCTAGTTATTTTCTACTTTTCTTACTTTCGAAGCGGTTTAGAAACTCCGCTCTATTTTTGACACCTGTTTTTTTGAAAATATTTGAGGCGTGTTTGGTCACTGTGTGCTGTGCGATAAAGAAAGATTCACTGATGCTCTTGTACGATTTTTTATTTAAAATTGAGACTGCAATTTCTATTTCTCTTCTTGTAAGACTCTGGTAGATGAGTTTGGATTCTATTAGTTTTTCTTTATTGCTTTCATAAAAGCTAAAAATCTCGAACATCTTGTTTTTGTTTTCAAGAAAGTGTAGATACCTATCTATTTCTATAGCCGTTATAGCGTAGAAAGAAGTGTTCATAATTGTAAATGTAAGCCATTGATAATCCCCAATAAGCGTCATTATCGGTAGCAAAACGACACCGCTAGCACTTATAAGTGAGAGCAGCGCCCTTCTTCTAATAAAGGTACTTTGTTTTGGTAATTTTTTGATTCTCTGGTAAAACGCCCATAGAAAGTAGAATGCTATAACTGCAATGGGTATAGTAAATATCTTTCTTGAGATATCGAGCGATTGGGTGAAGTAAAAAGGTACAAGAAATAAGCAGATAAGCCCTCCAACCAAAATAGCAGCAATATTGTTTACAGATAAATAGGTACTTAGTATAACAATGTCATACTCTTTGTAGAGATAGAATACGATATACGTAACCAAAACGATTGCTACTGAGTAGGTAATCACATATTGGAGGATGAAAGGACCTGGGAAAGAATCGAATGGAAGAAATCCACCCGTAATATTGTAAAGCAAAAAGAGCACTCCTAAGAGAATGAATCTCCATAGGCTGTTTCTTTTAAGACGAGTGGCTTGTATGACAGCAAAAAGTACAATGAACGTATCTACCAATAGATAGAAGAAAGTCGTCCAATGAATTGATGTGCCAAACATAGTTTACCATTTTGTAACTCTTTCGAATCTGTTTTTGCTTTCGTTTTTCACCACATTATCCCAGTGAAAGGTTTCATTATGGATAGCAATGAAGACCCCTGAACTAACTTTTTTAAACTGACTAATGGCATAATAGAGATTGAACTTCGCGTCAGTATTCGGTTTGTCACCTAGAATGAATGCACCAGTAAAAATGATGGTTCTGTTTAGCTCAAATTGTGCAACATACTGCGCGGTTTCTACCATTGAGTAGGTCCCGTGGGTAATTAGGATTTGATTTGAAGGTGAATTGTGAATTTCTTGAATTAAAAGCTTTCTATCATTGTCTGTTATAAATCTGCTGTCTTTTGAGAACAGTCTTTTTATAGAGTATTTGGGAATATCTTTAATATCAGCTAAAAGCTTCTCAATACTCACAGGTGTATCAAGTGGTGATTGCGAAGATTCATAGTCTAAACCTTCTATAGTGCCTCCTGTAGTCAAAATATTTATCATAAAACCTTTTTTAGAAGCCTCTATATAATGCAGTTAATTTCATCGGTCTAATTAAAATATCGGACCTCTATTCTGATAAGAGTATTTTAGAATATCCATTTTTTCATTTTATCAATACTGTATAATAAGGTCATTGATTTGGAAAAATAGTCCATCATAATTACTTTAATTATTAAAAAAGAACTGTAACATCGGCAACCAATTCTTATCCCAGTTCTTCATTGTATGACCGTGTGGTACTTCATTGTATCCAACTTCATAATCTTTGGACTTTAGTATCTCTAATAATTTTCTTGTCGTACTTTCACCGTCCAAAAAAGTACCAGTACTTAAAAAAAACCGTATGGACAATTTAGGATTCTCTTGATAGGCTTTTTTAAAATAGGGTTTAGGATGTATGGCGGGAGACATCACTGCGATATTGCCAAAAGTTTTTCCCTGGTCTTCCAATCCAAAATAGAGTGAATTTAATCCCCCAAAAGAGACACCATTTAAATACCTTTCTGATGACGTCGTTGCAACTGCATATTCTTTCTCAACTTGCGGAAGTAATTCGGAAATAAAGAATTGGAAATAGTTCGGATTTGCCAATAATTCAGCATTTCTACGGTTACGACCAGTCTCTGGGTGCTCAGGACTTACCAAAACAATTATGAATGGTTTTTGATTTTTTTGCTGAAAATCACTTGCCACGTTTAAAAACTTGCTCTTGTTTTCAACAGTAGGGCCATCGGTCATATAAACAACCGGATAGGTTTTTGAATTATCATATTGATTTGGTAACACCACAGAATAGTCTATGGCATATCCCATCTTTTTACTGGAAAGGGTATGTCTTTTGATTTGACACAACCCTTGGGAAGAATACACCATAACCATCGTTAACATTAAAATTTTAATAATTCCCATAGTTTTTCAAAGCCATTTGTCTGCTTTTCTCTTAAAGAAAAACAGCTGTTCTTTTGCCATATACTTGGCCATCGGCCGATGATATATTTTAAGCTTGATATAGCTTGTGAACGTATGACACTTTACCCAAAGGTTAATTACGACCTCAAGTATGGTGTGCTTACCACCATTAGTTTGCTTAAGATTAACCATAGTTATGGTTCTCAAATTTTTCCAAGAATGATGTGATGATAAAATCTGGCCACTAATCAATTTCATTCTTTTACAACTCGATGTGGAAAACAGAATCCCCATTTCGGTGTATACTTTGACTAACTCGTGAAGCGCTTCAAAAACCCTTGATTTGGGTTGTTTTATAAGTTCAATAATAGTAATCGAAGTTTGCATACGTCCAAGAAGTTTTACCACCCAACATAGCTGGGAGCTTTTATGCCTTTTAACCTTAGATAAACAACCATTTGTCCTCTATGGTGGGTCAAATGGTTGTCCATTAAGTTCATCAACCTGCTTTTTGTGGATTGCCCATACCACATTCGTGTGGTATCACCTAATTTTGTTGCGTCAATAGTTTCAATATAGGCAAGCAATTCATCAAAGTTCTTTTCTAGGGATGCCATAAGCGAATTTTTTGAGGATGCATCCACTTTAGTAAGACCTGTCAAGCCAACTTTTTTGATATGGTTGTTTAACCAACTGGCGATATGGGTTGCTTGGCTTTTGAAGGTTTTCATACCATCGGCTGGTTTAAAGTCAAAATCTTCTTCGGGCATAGCCTCCAATACTTTTAAAGTATATCGTTTATTGGCTTTCCATTTTTTGATATAGTCTTCAACTAGGTATTGACCATCGATTGATTCCATACGTTTTGTTTGAGAATTGCAAGAACCACAAAGAGATATTGCCAGCAGAAATAGTATGTAATTAAGGTACTTTTTCATCTCTTGAGAAGTGATTAGGCCGCTTTGTAGTTCTTTTTAATGGTTTTGAAATTTTTTGCGGTCACTTCTTCTCCTGTGGTGGCAAAGTGATTGACCGATATGGCATAATCCTTAATTAATCCTGCTAATTGTCCTTTTGCCAAAGCCCCCAAGAAGGCTGGTTTGGTACGGAACTGCATTCTCACGTGCATTCGGGATTTAGTATCATTAATGGGCTCCACGCGATAATCTGCAAAACTGTACTCGGGTACCATCGGAAACTTGCCCACGTGTACCAATTGGTTTCGAAAAGATTTGTTTTCCCTGTCAAAGTTTTTTTGCACTTCTTGGAGAAACTTTGTTCCTTTTTCATTAAAAAGGCACTTACGTTCGGCTCCTTCGCAACCTTCGGTAGAGCCATTTATATAATGGGAATTGATAATTTGGGGATGTGATTTATAGGTGTTGCCATAATCCTCACCCGTTATCTGCCATACTTTTTCGGCGGACGCATTGATATCGAAAGTCATTTCTACGACTTGTACTTTTTTCTGTTTTGCCATTGTTTTTAAATTTAAAAAGCTCCCTATCCGCAAAAGGCGGATGGGGAACTTCATTAGGGGGAATTGTTACAAAATTGCCTTGGTGTAAATAAACTCCATCTTACTCATTACGGCATCGCGAATATCCACGTGAGCGGTAAAGTCTGGGTCGTTTTGAAATTTCTTAGGGTCATTAACATCGTTCCATTGAAAGATACCCATCATTTGAGGGGTATACGCAGTAGCAGAAGTTTGTGGAGCTCCTGGATGTGGCCCTACAAAAGCCGTCTGCGCAATGCCATATTTACCCATTACAGGCCCGATTTTTCCAAAATAGGTTTGCATCACTTGCATAATCACGGGCATTTGCTCAGGAGCCGTTGCTATTGTCCACGCACTGGTAAAATCGTAGATTTTATCATCTCTCAACACCACTGGGGTATCTTGTTGTGCTCCAAAGAAGCCAACATCAATTAAGCTCTTTTTTGCTTTCGCGAAAGCGGAACTTGCTGCTGCCTTTGCATAACCGGCCGGGTTGGTCCATTGTACAATGGCAATGTGTGTAACCGGTCTTTCCGTATCCTTCTTCACCACTTCAAACTTCGCAACAAGTTGACCGCCGTTTTTAGCAACTTCTTTCCCATATTCTTTTGTGACAGATGCAAAGTTCTTGGCATCCGTATTAAAGTATAAGGTCTCTAGCACGGCACCTGCCTTAATGGTAAACTCCCCTGTTTTAACATCTGCCGGAATAGTTTCCGTTTGTTCTACACCTGACGAATGGTCGGGTAATTTATTTTCGGTAACCTCTGTACTTGCGGTTGCCGTTTCCTTTTTCGTGTTTTTTTCATTACAGGCTTGAGCGGTTATCGTAAATAGGCCCAAGGCTACAATACTCAAAATTTGATTTACTCTTTTCATTTTTCTATGATTTATATTAATTATTGATAGTGATTAAAATTTTTCCTTTTTGTTTGTTGCTTTCCATATAGCTGAAGGCATCCTTTGCTTCTTCCAATGAAAAAATACGGTCGATGACGGGTTGATATTTTCCTTCTGCTAAGCCTTTTAAAATATGGTCACGCGTCTGTGCAAACCGTTCGGGGTGTTGCAGTATGTGGAACACCAAATGGACAGCTTCGATTCTGATACCTTTAATCAATAGGGGAAACAATGGTAACGGCGTATCTTCTAGGGAGAGGATACCATAAATAACTATTGTGGATTCATTGGCAGCGGCTTCCGCCAGCTCGTTTACAAAAGTACCCGCAACTGGGTCAAAGGCAATATCAAATCCTTTACCACCTGTAATTTCCATCACCCTTTCGGCAAGGTTTTCTTCTTGGGTCGCTATGGCATAATCCGCACCTTGTTCAAGCAGGTAGTCTTTCTTGTCTGTAGTTCGGGTGGTCGCTATTACAATAGCTCCGTGGTTCTTTGCTACTTGAATTGCTGAAAGACCCACACTTGAACTTGCAGCGGAAATTAGTACGATTTGACCTGCATTGTCTTGAAGTCCACCCCTAAAAACTAGTCCACCATAAGCGGTAGCGTATGACATCCAAACGGCAGCGGCTTCTTCAAAACCGATATTTTCAGGTTTAGGGATTACGGCTTCTATAGGTGCAGCGACATACTCTCCGATAAAGCCATATTCGGTTGGCATCACGTTAGGGGTAAGACACACTTCTTGTCCTACTTCATAGTCCTCAACGTTCTTACCTACGGCGTGAATTATTCCAGAAGCTTCCAGCCCGACTTTTGCGGGAAACTCTGGTTGAAAGAGGTATTGTCCTTGAAAGTACAAAAGTTCGGCCCTATTAATACCACACGCTTTCACCTGAACGATGATTTCATTTTCTTTAGCATTGGGTATGTCGAGCTCTTGAAGTTCCAAGACCTCAGGACCGCCTATTGCATTAAATCGAATTGCTTTCATCTTGTTACGCGGAAATGGTTTCTAATTGTTGTGCTGAAGCGGCATACATCTGTGAGGTCATCTCTTTGATTTGAGGAAATGGTTCTTCGTCCAAAAGGTCTAATTCCGCAATCCATTCCAAGCGAGTGCCTTCTCCTTCTTCAGAAAAAGTAAGCGTGCCCAAGACAGACGATGCAGGAACCATTTCTTGCTTATCGATGCGGTATTGGAATACCTTGTTTTCCTCATCAATTTTCGTGATGGTTTCGTGCAAAACGCCGTTTTCGTGTGTGTTGCATACACGGGTTGCACCTTCACCTTCACCGTTCATTGTACTGCTCTCAATGAGCACTACCCAATTTTCCCAGTTCTCACCTGATTTTACGTTCTCCCAAACTTTTGATAGTGGTGCATTGATGTAATGCGATGTCTCTATTGTTTTTTTCATCTTTCTTATTTTATTTGTGATACAAAGGAATTACTTAGAAAGGCTTTCCTATTATTATTTGTTTTGTACAGGAATGTGTTGGTATGTATGGGAAGAAAACGCCCTTGCACATTTATGTTGTGGCAAAGGCGCTCTAAACACCAACCATCAAAACAACTTATCGTATTGTCTTATACCAATCATTAATGGAAGCACCAATGGCTTTAGGATGACTTTCTGGTAAGAAGTGTTTTCCTTGACCAATGTACTGTTCACTGTAATTCTTGAAATTCTCCCTTGCGTATTTGACCGCTTTCTTTCGGGTAATCAATCCCTTTTTGGCATAGATAAGATGGATTGGATAGGTCACTTCTGTGAGTTTTGGGGCATAGGTATTAATGATATCGGCCATATCCCCGGGTGCTTTGGATTTCATTTTCTTCGGAAAGGTTCTTGGTCCGGGACCGTTCATTATTACAGGTCGTCTGTTTACATCTTCAAAAGGTTCGGCATACGCTGCGAATTCCTCTTCGGATAGTTTACGTTTGGTAAACTGTTTCATCATCATAGCAGTAGGATTTCTCTTTATCAGAAATTTATTGGCCATTTTATCGCCACGCATCATCCAAATCATCATTTTCTGCTTTGTGGTCAGTTGCTTAAACCAATCCCGTGAAGGCATAAAGGCAGCTTCAATCATTACGACACCCTTTATCTTTTCTGGATGTTTTGTGGCATAGTACAATCCGACCAAAGACCCTAAATCATTTACGACCAGCGTGACCTTATCCAGATTCATTTTTTCAATAAAGCCTTCCAACATCGCCAATTGTGCTTCAAAGGAAACATCACCGTCTTGGGGAAGCTCTGATTTTCCATAACCCAGAAAATCAAGGGCTATTGCTCGTTTGTTGTAATCTACTTCGTCAATGACATTGCGCCATAGATAGGACCAGGTGGGTATACCGTGTAGAAATAGAATGGGTTCACCTTGACCCGATTCCACATAATGTATCTCATTATTGTTGACGGAAACGAACTTTGATTCGTAGTTAAAATCGGCGGAGACATTTTCCTCTGGCGGAGCTGCTTTACCTGGGTAAATACTTTGAGCGTTAAGGTTTGATGCAATTAACGTGATGCCCATTGCTAAGGCGGTAAGGTATCTTTTCATTTGTATGATTTTTAGAGTTCAGGTACAAATGAAGGTCAATCTACCTCCTTCCAAGTCTTATTTGTTTTAAAAGGGAAAAGCTTGGTACGGACAGGAATTATTTTAGCAAAGGGTACACACTTCTAGATATGGGAAGTTCAATATCATATCTTTCAAAAACCAACTTGGCCTTGTGAGCATTACCTATTAATTCTAGGCCCGGATGCTCTAAATTGACCAAATACGAATTGTGGACCCTCATAAAAGCTGGGTCGGAGAGTTGGGAGGTAAGCGCATTGATTTTCAGACGGAGTAACTTTGTCGTAAGCTTAGCATCCTTAAGATAGTGGATAGTGGTATAGTTTCCTTCGGCCTTAGCGAACACAAAAAAACCTTTTGAGATGGTCAACGATTCATTCAATTCTGACTTAATGTGAAGCAATGTAGATTGGGATTTTTCCAATTCTTCAGGATTTACAGCTACATCTAATTGTGCAACGAGTATTTTGTAGGTGTTTGTTTTACGTAAGGGCTCTATAACAGGATATCGAAGGACGGAGACAAGACCAATTCCGTTTTCATAGGCTTTCTGAAGATTGGTCAGAGCCATTTCTGGCTCATATTTTACATATATGCCCATTAGGTCGGATGAGATATCGACTTCTTTGTGATTCTGTTTATACGTCATCAATTTTTCTAAGGAATGTTCCCAACTTTTCCTGTCATCAAAATGCTGGGCCAGTTCGCAGGCTAGTCTATGGATGAAAAATTGATTGTCACTACGTCTGGAATATATTTCTAAATAGCGTTTTGCTTCTTTTTCATTATTTAGATACGTATTTGCCGCTGTTATGCCTTCAACGGCTCTGGAATAGGTTTTATCAAGTTGATAAGCACGTTCATACAGTTTCAGGGCCATAGCATATTCAGAACGATAACGATGTATATCCGCTCTCGTGCAAATTAAATCCAAGGAAACGGGGTCATAGGTAAGGGCCTTGTTTATAGCTTCAAACGCTTTTTCATCTTGACCTATGGCCAGAAGATACCACACATATTCCCTTAAAGTGTCCACAAAGTCACGCTTAAGTTGAAGCGCATTTTGAAAGGAGAGTCCGGCCGCGTAAAAATCCTTGTCCATATACATAGCCACCAATGCTTGAATGGTGTGGGCCTGTACATTTTCGGGATTGATTTCCAATGCCCTTTTTAGCCAATCCCTTAATTTGACAGCAATACTAATGTTATGAACCCCATAACGAAATTGTTGGAACTCCGTGGCAGCCATTCCAGAAAGTGCCAACGAATGATTCGGATTTTCTTCAAGAACTTTCTGATAAAGCGCAATAGCTTTGTCATTATCACTTGGCGTGTATTTTTTGAAGTAATATTGAGCCAAGAGTAATTTTTCATAGGATTTCTGTGAAAGACGTTGATTCTTTTGAGTTAAAAATCCAGTAACTCGCTGACCGATTACGTAGGTGCTTATAGTAGTTAAAAATTTTTCCTCCAAATTGGGAAAGCTGGCATTATTTTCTTCAATTACTATCACTTTTACCGTTTTTTCCCTTCTGAGAATGGCTAGAGTAACGGTAATCTTATTTTTGACCATTGCAAAAGCACCAGTTACAATAAACCCCTTAAAAATTATATCACGATAAGGGTCAAAATTCTCAGAGTATACTTTTAACTTTGGGTTAGTGGCAAGTTTGGAGAGCAGACTTGAGCGAAAGCCGGACAGAATTTTGCGTAAATAGTCATCCTTTGAATTGAGGTTTGTAAATGGTACTATACACAGTTCTGTTGATTTCATATACAATGAAAAGTTAAACTATAAAGATAGTAAGAACTATTTGTCTTCCCTATTGGCTTTGGTATGGTTTAATAAATATTGTTATGAATGGGAAGTTCAAAATTCTTTTTTCTGCCTGACCAAGTCCCGTTTACTTTTTTATCAAGAAATAACACTGTGTAGAAGGTGTGACTTCGATGTATAAAAGTGATACGCATTCGAGTACCGTAATTAGAGGTATACCATAGTATCTTGTAATCTGACAAAAGGTTTGATTGTGGATGGGTCCACAACCGATTAAATATCATTTTTGTGCCCGACATTTTGAGATAAAATGCCAAATCCTTTTGGTCAATCATCGCTCCAGGAAGGATTGATGCTTGCCAGTTCTCATCTAAAGCAAAACCCTCTTCTGAAAATTTAAAATGTACTGGTACACCGTTTGATTTGCCGTAAAAAATATTATTAATAATGTTTCCTTTTAACTCTTTTTGTTTATGTGCATAAGTCTGTAATTGAAGTATCAAGCTATCTCCGAAGTGCTCCCGAGAAATTACGTCGTAGAGTTTTTTATTATGCAACAAATGAACTCGACTCATTTTCATAAATGCAGTCAAATATGTATTGGAAGCAGGGTTATGAATATCAGTACCTTTGTACGAAGTTTGTTTTGTTGTGGCACATCCAATTAAGGTAATACTCAAAATGGGTATTATAATCCTTATGTACTTTAAAATAATCATACTTTAAAATACGAGCTTAAAATTCCTGTATTTTGGATTATTGGTTTCTTTAGGAAGTTATTGGTATGGATGGAATTTTTAAATAAATTGAGATTAGTTCTTCCAGTTCAATATAGTCTGTTTTAATTTCGCCTCTCGGTAAACCGTAGGCGATTTTCCGTAATGTTTTTTAAAGGATTTGGTAAAGTACGCCGGGTCATTAAAACCGCAGTCATAGGCGATTTCGGCTATAGTAGCTTTGGATTTTCTGATGAGTAAATCACTTGCTTTCTCTAAGCGTTTGGCCATTATATATCTTGAGAACGTAGTGTTGAATTCGGTTTTAAATTTTCGCTTAAATGTAGAAGCACTCATATTGGCTATCGATGCCATTTCATCGAGCGACAGGTCTTCTAAAAAATTGGCGTCGACCATTTGCTTTAAGGTATATTTCTCTTTTCTAAAAAGCGAAGAGAGCAATTCGATAATCGGGTTGGGATTTCGGCTGTTAATCAGCAGTAACGTAAGTTCCTTGATTTTAAGTCGAATCAATTCTTCGGTGGCTAATTCTTGGTTATCAAAGTAAAAGAAGAGCCCGTCCAAGTATTTTGAGAGCAACACATCCAACTCGACAACTGCATTCGTTGGTCCAACCTCCACTTTGTTATGTATTGTAGGTACTGGTGTGGATTCCAGCACTTTTTGCATAAGTTCAGGATGCAGTCTTAATATGACGACCTCGCTTACCTTTTTTTCATCGATGCCTTCCCATTTATTTACATACGTACCACATTTCATAAGAACGCCTTGTGAATTTGATACTTGGGTCTTTCCATCAGCACGATAGAGATTCCCTTGGGTCTGTATGGGAAATATAAAACAGGCCATATTATCCAATTCAGCTGCAGCAATCAATGGAGGCGTAAAGGTGAAATGGCTGATAACGGCCTTTCCACCTAATTCCAAATGTCGTTGTGTTAAAATCACAGTCTTACTTATATAAATGCTTAATCTCCTTCCACTTTTCTTCGTCAACAACTTCGCCGGTTTTGGCGTGATAATCAATACCATAGGCATATTTCTGGAATGCCTTTCGCATACTACCTTTGGCAAAACCCTTAAGAAAACGCGGTTTTGTAAGATAGTTAAAACGAATTTTTAAGAGCGTTTTGTTTTCTGAAATTTCAATGGCGTCCATATTTACCCAGGTATATTCCACATTCAGGGGAAATCCTTCTTTGTTGACCACCTCAATAGTGATATGATGGTTCTCAGGATCGTATTTTGCTATCTCATCAACAAAGTATTTATTATCGCGTTTATCGGTCATATACATAATCCGTTTAGCTCCAACTTCTGCGGTATCAAAACCTTCCGCCCATTCCGAATGAGGACAGTCAGGATTACTATCTGAAATTTTGGCGAAGTCTTCTCCTATAATACTCCATACTTTATCGACTGATGCACCTATTTCTTGCTCGACTTCAACGGTGACCACTTTCTTCCGCATTTTGGCATCTTTCTTTGCGACTTTTTCGTTTGACGCAATTTTATCAGGATGCAGTTCACCGGTCTCGACATAATGCTTTAGCTCCCGGGCCATACTTTCAAGTGCCTTTCGCGTGGCCCCTTTCATAATACCTTTCATCATACCACCCATAATGCCGGTAGCACGCATTGTGGTTTTTCCTTTTATAAGCGTCCCGTCAGCGGTTTCCTCCAATGTCCATACATTGATAGCGTCTTTTACAAAACCAGGTAGACCATCGGCAAGCTCATAGCGTATCAAATGGTTTTCAGCATCATACTCTAAGATTTGCTCCTTTGTGTCGTCAAAACCAGCAGCAGTAATTTCGCAAGCTCTTATGGTGTAGTCTGAGCCACCTATAGGGTCTCCAAAACCTTGGGAATGTGATACACCCGACGACCATTTACCGATGCCTGCCCAGTCTTCGGCAAGTATTGCCCATACGTCATTTATGGGTGCATTGATTACCGTTTCTGCCGTTGCGACGACATTAGGTTCTTTTTCATTTGTAATAGATTCTTTTGTTTCCGCTTTCGCGAAAGCGGAAAAACATACCACCAGTAGTAGTAAGATATTATTTTGAAGTAACTTTTTCATTTCCTGTTTTATTTAGGGTTTTATTTCTTTTTACGATGATACTTTGCTATTGCCTTAACCTTATTAGGGTGCGGTTCTCCATTCTCCACATAATGCTTTAGTTCTTCACACATCGCAACGAGTACTTTTTGTGTGCTTCTAGTCATAAAGCCTTTCATAAGAGTACCCATAATGCCCGTTGCGCGCATTTCGGTATGTGCTTTTACTAATGTTTCAGAATCAGTTTTGGGAATAAGCTGCCAGGTGTTATACGCATCTTTTACAAAACCGGGAAGACCGTGAAAAAGGGTATATCTCAATAGATATCCTTTTTTATCATAAATGGTTATTCTTTCTTTAGTGTCACTAAAACCGGTCGCACTGATTTTACAAGCTCTTTCTGAACAGGTACTACCGTTAATTGAATCTCCTGAACCTTCTGAAGCGTCTACGCCTGATGCCCATTTACCTATATCACCGAATTCTACCGCGAGTACTTGCCATATCTTTTCGGCAGATGCATTAATGCTTATTTCTGAAGCCGCATTTACATTTGGGTTTTTAGTCTTCATTACTACTCTTGTCTATTTTTATTGATAGTTCAAAAGTAGCGGTGACGATGCCGAAACGATTTGATTATTGGGTCAATACCTTGGACAATTAGACCAAAAGAAACGTATGAGGATGCCTATTGGACAACGTGCAATGTATGTTTTTCCATTATTCTTTTAAGCTTGTCCAAAGAAGAAGTAAGTCCTTTGATAAAATTATTTTTACCAGTTACGGCCATAAGGAATTTTTGCCATAGGTTTTGAGTTACCCAGTATTGCTCAACCCGAAGGCGGGACTGTTTTTCGTTTATGGGTTCGATAATATAGAATTGATACAATTTATCCACAGGTGGTGGGTCGGTAGTGAGTTCTCCATAGACCAATTGGTGAACAGGTACGTCTTTTATTACCGTAGTA
Source organism: uncultured Dokdonia sp. (assembly GCA_947503305.1). Lineage (GTDB taxonomy): Bacteria > Bacteroidota > Bacteroidia > Flavobacteriales > Flavobacteriaceae > Dokdonia. The sequence continues at coordinate 733,505 of CANNDF010000001.1, read as the reverse complement.
AAATTGAAGTGCTTTCCATTGATAACACAGACGTGTTCAGTTCCTGTGCGTGTCACTTCATTTTCATTAAATTTAAATTCTTCTACACCTTCCACCCAAGTATGTCGGTAACGGTAATTGGTTATCATTTCAAAAAGATCATAAGCATTCGCATTCAGTATGCGTTCCGTTACAAAATTGGGCGGTCTATTAGTAATCACTATTTCTGGTGGTTCAAAGCCGTAAAGCTTAAGCTTTTGTACCTCCATTTCTGTATAAAGGAAAGGTACTTCTTTACCATCATATGTTTCAGAGCTTTCAAGAAAGCTGAAAAGCATACTTTGATAAGTAGGAAGCAAGCCTACTTCATTGGCAAGAGATTTACTGATAAGCACATAATTGTCACTTTCAATATTGTTCTTCAAAAGTCGATGTGCTTGTATTACGGTTTCACCGAAAGGTTTTCTATTGCTTTGAACCGTCATAAATTGAAGTTCGCCGCAGTGGAGAACAATTTTCAGTTGCAAATTAGGCGCAGACGCACAAGCTCTACAAGGGCATATTCGATTGGTCTCCATCATTTTCAAATGACTGTAGAATGCAGTATACATTGTCTCAATCTGTGCAAGCAATTTTTCTTGGGATGGTATCTGCCATTCCTTATAAAAAAATAAAGCATCACCTTCCACTTCAGCGAGGCGCAATGATTGGGTGTTGGCACTAATCAGAACTTACAGTAGCTCTGCAATGACGTGCTCACTATGTTCCACTTCCGTAGTCTGGACAAAATGAGTGAAACCAGAAATATCCGGAATATATATGAGCGATTTTGAACCTATCAAAATTATGATGAAATTACATGTTAAGATGAAGATAAAACAAATTTATAAAATAGACTGGTTGGTTTAGTTTATTATCTTTGCACAGTTCACAAAATGCTTATTGTTACCATTCAAAATTTGTTCAAATGAGGTATTTAGAAACAGGTTTTTATGGTAATATGATGTTTTGTGATTAAAGAGATTATCTAATTAAAAACAACATTATATGCCAAAAGCATCACGAGTAAAACCATTTACAGTAAAAAAAGAAGACTGGATAAAGAAGGAGAATCCCCCAAAAGGAGTTATAGAAGGAAAACAGTATGGATACAACTGTGTGTCCATTCGCTACAGTGTGGACAATATCGGTGAAGGTCCAAATATGCACGTCCATCCTTATGATGAAGTATTTCACATTCTAGAAGGTACGGCCGAATTCACCGTTGGGGAGGAAAAGTTTATCGCCGAGGAAGGAGCCATCGTCTTTGGTCCGGCCAATATTCCCCACACCTATAAAAATATTGGGCCAGGTCGTTTAGATTCATTAGATATTCATTTAAACGATGAATGGATTCAGTACGATTTACCCCGAGAAGGCGAAACACTTAGCGCACCCGAATTGTCCTAACTCTTCCCAAAACTTTATGAGTAAAGAAAAACCGCCTAACCCTTATAGAAACACCTTCTTTTTATTATTTGTCACCGCTACCTTTATTTCCAATGTAGGTACGTGGCTTTTTGCCGTGGGTTCCGGATGGTTGATGACGGAGTTGAATTCTTCACCCTTTATGGTATCGTTAGTTCAAACAGCAACTTTGATACCCTTGTTTATTCTTGCACTACCTACTGGTGCTATCGGTGATATTTATAATCAAAAAAAGATTGTAGTCATATCCCAAAGCCTACTTATAGTAAATACATTGGTATTTGCTTATATCGTATATCTGGACAAGGCCAGTGTATTTCTGTTGCTTCTTTTTACGTTATTGAACGGAGTTGGCGCTGCATTCTCTAGACCCGTACTTGCTGCACTTACTCCACAATTGGTACAAAGATCTCATTTGAGAACGGCCATTAATCTTACTGGAATTGCATATAATCTAAGTCGAGCTTTAGGTCCGATTTTAGCCGGAAGTTTGATTACCATTTTTGCGTTGGATATGCCTTTTTGGATTGATGGTATTTCATTCGGAGCTGTGGTACTCGTAATACTTTTTTGGAAACAGGAAAAAAGGGAAACTAAGTTGCCAAATCAAAAACTATCTTGGGCAATGAGTGATTCCATTCGTTTCTTGCGTTATACTCCTGCTTTATATCATAGTATTATAAGAGCCACTTTGTTCTTTTTTCCTGCGGCTGCACTTTGGGCGCTAATGCCTTTAGTTGCAAAGGAACAGTTCAATGGAGGAGCGGATTTGTACGGTTATTTATTAGGAGCAGCCGGTTTTGGTGCTGTGAGTAGTGTATTATTTTCTAATTATGTCAGCAACAAGTTAGGCGCAAGTAAATTGACTATTATTGTTTCAATAATACTTGGGGCTTGTTTGTTTTTCCTAGGCCTTGTTGCTTCAAAATACGTTGCAATAGCCATCTGCTTTGTTGCCGGTATATGTTGGCAACTTTCGTTCACCAGTATAATGACTTCCGCTCAATATGCCTTACCAAAATGGTATGTAGCAAGAGGTATGGGTTATTTTTTAATGGCGATGTCAGGCAGTATGGGAATCGGTAGTGCAATATGGGGTTTGTTCGCTGAGCAAACCAGTCTTCAGTATGGACTTTACGGCGCAGGTATCGCAAGTGCTCTTATAGGAATATTAGCTTACAGATTTCCCTTAGACCTAGCCAAGGATGGCAATTTCAATATGGCTACCGACCTACCTGAATTATCAATTTCAAGGGAAAATGATAATGGTGGTTGGGTATTAGTACATATAATTTACAAGGTGAACGAACAATTTAGAAGCGAAGCGATAAAGAGAATACGAAAGATTAAAAACAAGCGATACCGCGCAGGTGCTATTAAATGGAAACTATTTTCATCTGCAGAAAATGAAAATCAAATCATTGAATCTTTCTATGAAATTTCATTTGACCAATTGATACGACATCGAAAACAGGTTACTCAATACGATAAGGAACAAAAAGATGAATTGTATGAGTGGATTGAGGAAAACGGTGGTTCTGTTGAAAGAATGTATTATCAGGAAATCTGATTCAGCATTAAAAAATTATCTTGTTCTTATATTGTATTAAGTTTTTGTCTCAGTAAGTTCATATCATCACTAACTTTTCTTTCCACAACTCTAGCATAAATCTGCGTTGTAGCCAGTCTGGTATGACCTAAAAGTTTAGATACAGTTTCTATTGGAACCCCATTGCTAAGCGTTACTGTAGTAGCGAAAGTATGCCGAGCCATATGAAAGGTAAGATTCTTGGCAATACCACTTAAATCCGCAATTTCCTTTAAGTAGCTATTCAATTTCTGATTTGAAAGTTTGGGCAAAAGACTTCCAGAATAAATAACTTTTGGATGCTCTGAATACTTCTCAATTATTAGAGAGGCCTTTGGCAGAAGTGGTATTTTAAATGGCGTTCCTGTTTTTACCCTTTCAGCCATTATCCAATATTTATTATCAATTCCTATGGTGATATTTGAAAATTTCAAGTTAATAATATCGCTATATGATATGCCTGTGTAACAACTGAAAATAAATATATCACGAACCACATTTAGTCGCTCTACATTAAAATGTAAACTCTCAATGTTTTTTAGTTCCTCTTTAGACAGAAACTCGCGTTCTTTCTTTTCAATTTTGATTTGATAATTGGCAAAAGGGTCACGGTTAATCCACCCCATCCTGTATGCTAAGGTGACCATTCGCTTTAACCTTTTGATATGCTTCATTGCTGTATTGTTCCCCATCGTTTTTAGCCCGCCCTCAGGAATATATGACCTCAGGTAGCTTTCAAAGCCAATCACAAACTCAAAACTTAAGTCGCTTAGTTCAACGTCACTTTTGCCATACTCCGACAGAATATAGGAAAGCATATAACGCTGGCTTGTTTTATAATGACCCAAGGTGTTTTTATGCAACTTGTGTTGCATTTTCTCATTGTGGTAATTAATAATCTCTCGAAAAGAAAAACGCTTCTTAGCCTCTCCTAAAAAGTGTGCCTTCAAAGTTTGAACATCTAGCAAAGTTTCTTTAGAGTGAAGTTCTTCGTACAATTTGTAAATATCCGACTGTATATTATTCAAGTAAATGTTCAGATTCTTGGATACTTTGCTAGAACCATTTGCTCTTTGAGTTTTAGAATTCCAAGTATCAACACAAACCTTCCGTTTTAAACTTATGTTGACACGTTGACCATTTAAGGTTAGTCTTAAGTAGAGGCCTGTTTGATTGTTCACTGCACGGGACGCATATATCCAGAACAGGATGGAGAATGTAGATGAAGTACGCATAGTTGTTGTCTTTGAAATTAATAGACGAAAGTCAAATCAACTATACTAATAATGAACAAGTTACATCAATCTGTCAACATTCTAGGTAACAATTAAGATATGTTGACGATTTGTGACCTTTTAGAATCAAATAGAACCAAATTCTATGATTCCCCTAAAACTAGAAAACCTTGCAAATCATTAGATTTACAAGGTTTTGAGGGATTTTGATTTCCCATTTAGCGGTCTGGACGGGACTCGAACCCGCGACCCCCTGCGTGACAGGCAGATATTCTAACCAGCTGAACTACCAGACCGTTGCGCTGTTGCGGGTGCAAATATACATGCTCTTTTTATTTGTACAAACAAAAAATTAAAAAATTATACAAATTTCTGACGTTCTACCAAAAAGGTAGTCAGAATAGGACTAAAACCTTTCTCTATAATAGCAGGAATATATTTGATCCTATATTGTGCACATCGCAATTGCAGGTTTTTAAAATACGTCTCTACAGACGCTTTATAGATATCCCGTATTGCGTCTGCATATAAATTGATATGCTCTCCTGTCTCTAGATCTACAAAGCGCTTAGGAGCATTAGAAAACTCAAAATTGTATTCCTTTTCTGAACTGTAGGTATGAAAAAGAATCACTTCATGTTTGTTATATTTTAAATGTTGTAAGGCTTCAAAAAGCGCTTCTTGTGCTACGTCATCCTGAAACATATCAGAAAATAGAAAGACTAGCGATCGTCGCTTTAATTTTTCGGCAATAAGATGTAGGTGGGTGTATGTTGCTGTTTTCTTTTCCGCTTTCGCGAAAGCGGGATCCAGAACCCCTCCTAATTGATCTAGCAGCATATGATGATGTCGATCACTTCCTTTTTCTGAAGCATAAAACTCATACGCTTCTCCATAGATACTTAACCCTACTGCATCTCGCTGTTTTTTCATAAGATTCATAATCGCTGCCGAAGCCAATGCAGAAAAACTAATCTTATTAAGGGTATCCAATCCGTAATGCTCTACCTCAGGGTAATGCATAGAACTACTATTATCTACAATCAAATGGCATCGTAGATTGGTCTCTTCTTCATATCGCTTTGTATACAACCGATCTGTCTTGGCATATAGCTTCCAGTCGATATGTTTTGTACTTTCTCCAGGGTTATAAATCTTATGTTCTGCAAACTCGGCAGAAAACCCATGAAACGGGCTTTTATGCATCCCAGAAATAAACCCTTCGACAACTTGTCTAGCGAGTAATTCTAAGTTACCAAAGCCCTGGGTTTTATGTAATTCTGATTTTATATCTACCATGAAGCAAATACTATTAAAAAAATAAGTGAGTTATCCTTTATATACCCCATCTACGATCCCATAGTCGACAGACTCCTGTGCTCCCATCCAGTGATCTCTTTGAAAGTCCTTCATTATTTTTTCAAAAGGCTGTCCACAGTTATCTGCGAGGATCTGTGCACTTAATTCTTTGGTTTTGATAATTTCCTGAGCGGTAATTTCGATATCACTGGCTTGTCCTTGTGCCCCTCCCGAAGGTTGATGTATCATTACACGGGCATGAGGCTGTATAAAACGGCGTCCTTTTTCTCCTACAGAGAGTAATAGTGACCCCATACTTGCTGCCAGTCCTGTACATATAGTAGCGACTGGACTTTTGATTTGTTTAATGGTATCATACATTGCAAATCCAGAAGTGACATAGCCTCCCGGACTGTTAATGAATAATTGAATTTCTTCATGGTTTATTGCATCTAGATATAACAAACGGTCTATGACATGCTTTGCCGTTTTATCTTCTACCATTCCCCACAGGAAGATCTTACGTTGTTCCAGAAGAGAGGTGTCTATTGCGTCTTGTACTTTGGCTTTTTTTTCCATAAAATGTATTGGGAAGTCATTTTGATTAAAAGTGTAGTGATGGTTTGTTTTTACATAAGCAAATACATTCATCACAGTAGTTAAAAATAAAAAAGGTTTGGCATTACACCAAACCTTTTGTATAATCTTAGGAAACTATTTTTCTTAGTTTAAAAGACTGTCTATTGCTTCTGTATATACATTTTTAGGTGCAACGCCTACTTGACGTCCTACGACTTCTCCATTTTGAAATACAAGAACTGTAGGGATATTACGTACTCCATATTTTGCAGCAAACTCTTGATTTGCATCTACGTCTACTTTTCCTACGATTGCTTTTCCGTCATATTCTCCTGAGATCTCTTCGATTACAGGTCCTACCATACGACATGGTCCACACCAAGCAGCCCAAAAGTCTACTAGTACAGGTTTTTCGCTTTTTAATACTGTTTCTTCAAACGTTGCATCTGTGATTTCTAATGCCATAATTATATTTTTTTAAAGTTGTAATTCTAATTTGTTATGCAAACTTAGTCAATTAATTTTCCAAAGCTTACAGTCAACGTATCAGCTTTCTTTATGTAACCATTTACAGATCTGATACTTTCTGTAGTGTTTTCTGTTCTTATAGCGCACATTCATATGGGCTATTATCGTCTTCCTCCAAATACTTGTAATGCAAAATACAGCAGGGTTGCCAGCGATCCTACTGCGGCAACAACATAGGTTCGGGCCGCCCACTTTAAGGCATCTTGAGATCCTGCATATTCATCTTGTGTCACTACATTCTCAGCTTTGAGCCAGGCGAGGGCACGATTGCTTGCATCATACTCTACTGGAAGGGTAATAAAGCTAAATAAAGTTCCTACCGCATATAGCGCCAGTCCTATAAGTGCGATGGTCCCTCCTATTTGTGTACTGGCCATGAGCCCTACTCCTCCAATGATCACCCACATACTCATTTTGGATGATATATTGACCAAAGGAACAAGCTGCGATCTCATGGTAAGCCAGCTATAGGCTGTAGCATGCTGTATTGCATGACCGCACTCATGTGCTGCTACGGCAGCGGCGGCGGCATTGCGTTTATGGTATACCCCCTCACTTAAATTGACCGTTTTATTTCTCGGGTTATAATGATCGGTAAGCATTCCTGCTACAGAAACTACCTGCACATCTGAAATGCCATTATCACGTAGCATCTTCTCTGCAATCTCTGCTCCAGACATTCCATTGCGCAATTGTATTTTTGAATAGTGATTAAACTTACTCTTAAGTTTTGAACTTACCAGCATACTTATAAGTCCTATCGCTCCTACAATAATGTAGTAACCCATATATCCTCCTAACATAATTTCTAGTTTTATGTAATTAAAATTACAAAAATTACGCCAGTTTGCAGAGAATGAATTTTTGGCAGGCTAGTGCTTCTTATTGTGGTATTTAATTTTAAAAAATATCAAAAGAAACGAATTGATAACCGCAATACTATTTCCTATAATAAGTGAGATACTATCTTTATAAAATCCATAAACAATCCATAGAGCTACGCCGACAAAGAACATAGAAAACATGGGGAGTGATAGCCCAGAAACATCTTTGGTCTTCCAAGTTTTATATACTTGAGGTAAAAAAGAAGCTGTTGTAAGTGTGGCTGCTATAAGGCCTATGATTTCTATACCCTCCATGATTTTTGTTTTACTAAAGTGTCACCTCGTTTTTTAATTATGTGGTACCTAAACTCCCAATGTAATTTCCCCTCCTCTGGAGGGGTAAGGGGAAGATTTATCCTACGATATTGACAATCTTTCCTGGAACGACAATTACTTTTTTAGGGGTACGACCATTAAGATATTGTTGTGTTTTTTCGTGTGCCATTACGACTTCTTCTATCTGATCTTTGCTATAGTCTAATGGAAGTTCTAAGGTAAACTTCATTTTTCCATTAAACGAGATCGGATAGTTTTTTGAACTCTCGACCAGGTGCTTTTCTTCAAATACAGGAAAGGGTGTTTCAGAGATACTTTCTGTATGTCCTAGCTTGCTCCATAGCTCTTCTGCAATATGTGGTGCATAGGGTGCAATTAAGATCAAAAGCGGTTCTAAAATCGCTCTAGACGTACACTTTTGTGCAGCCAACTCATTTCCTGCAATCATAAACGTAGATACGGAGGTATTAAAACTAAAGTTCTCGATATCTTCTTCTACTTTCTTGATCGTTTTATGAAGTGTTTTTAAGTTGTCTTTTGTAGGCTCAGCATCTGTTACGTTAAACGCTTCTTCTGCTCCAGAATGATATAATTTCCACAATTTCTTAAGGAAATTATGGACCCCTGTAATCCCCGCCGTATTCCATGGTTTTGCTTGCTCCAGCGGCCCTAAGAACATCTCATACAGACGTAAGGTATCTGCTCCGTAATGATTGCAAATGTCATCTGGATTGACTACGTTGTACCAACGTTTAGACATTTTTTCTACTTCACGTCCAACAATAAATTTGTCTTCTTCAAGAATGAATTCCGCATCTTTAAATTGAGGTTGCCAATTTCTTAATGTCTCAACATCAATTTCATCAGAAGCATTAACAATGTTTACATCAATATGAATGCCTTCTGTTTCATGTTGATTTTTTAAACCAGCAGACACATATGTATTAGTACCACTTACTCTATAAGCAATAGCACTCGTTCCCAAAATCATCCCTTGATTGATCATTTTTTGGAAGGGTTCATCTACTCCTACGTGACCACGATCGTATAAGAATTTTACCCAGAAACGTGAGTATAACAAGTGACCTGTCCCGTGCTCAGAACCTCCGATGTATAAATCTACATTTCTCCAATAGTCCAAGGCTTCTTTGGAAGCAAACACTTCATCACGTTGTGCCTTCTCCATATACCTGAAGAAGTACCAGCTACTCCCTGCCCATCCGGGCATGGTATTTAACTCTAACGGGAATATTGTTTTTCCATCCACCAAGTCGTTAGAAACAACCGTATTGGTGTTGGTATCCCACGCCCAAACATCGGCGCGACCTAAAGGTGGCTCCCCATCTTCGGTAGGTAGGTATTTTTCTATTTCCGGAAGATGGATGGGTAAATGTTTTGTGTCAATCATCTGTGGCATTCCGTCTACATAGTATACTGGAAATGGTTCTCCCCAATACCGCTGACGACTAAATACCGCATCTCGTAAACGGTAGTTGGTTTTTCCTGTTCCTGCACCTATTTTTTCCAGCTCATAAATCGCAAGCTTTACAGCTTTCTTATATTTTAATCCGTTTAAGAAATCACTATTTGCAATTACGGTACCTGCCTTATCTGCAAAGGCTTCTTCTGAGATATCTACGCCTTCAAATACATTAGGTATTGGAATCCCAAATTTCTTAGCAAAATCATAATCACGTTGATCGCCACAGGGTACGGCCATTACAGCTCCTGTTCCATAGCCTGCCAATACATAATCTCCGATCCATACGGGAACGGGTTCTTTGGTAAATGGATGCTCGGCATAGGCTCCTGTAAATACTCCAGAAATCTTTTTTACATCGGCCATACGCTCCCGTTCAGAACGTTTTGAGGTCGCTTCGATATACGCATCTACTGCTTCTTTTTGTTCAGGAGTGGTGATTTTTGCCACCAATTCATGTTCTGGTGCCAATGTCATAAAACTCACCCCAAAAATAGTATCAGGGCGGGTGGTAAATACACTAATCCCCCTAGCCCCCGAAGGGGGAATCTCACGATTGTCTAATGTCTGTTTTATTTTTGATAAAACAGATTCGAGGTTTCCTAGTACTTCTTCATTTCTAAAACGGATAACTTTATACCCTAATTCTTCTAAAACTTCTGTACGAGCTTGGTCTTCCTCTTTTTGGTGATCGTGAATAGCTCCATCTACTTCGATGACTAATTTTTTAGAAAGACAGACAAAATCAACAATAAAATTATCGATAAGATGCTGTCTTCTAAATTTATATTCTAAGTTTTTTTCTTTTAAAGATTCCCATAAAGCAGCTTCAGCTGGCGTAGGGTTTTCACGCATTTCTTTTGCTCTTTCAATCAAAATATGTGAATTATTCCCACCCGTCATATAGCCAGGCGTAGTCCCCCTTTGGGGGATTAAGGGGAATGTGACCATGGCCCCTACCGATTTTCCGATCCAGTTGCGCTGTGTTTCTTTGATAGACTCACTCCAATCAATGGTTTCCAGTCCTTGTAATAAACGCTCGGCATAAGCAGAAATACGCATGGACCATTGGGTCATTTTTTTACGGACTACGGGATGCCCTCCGCGTTCGGAAACGCCGTTTACAATCTCATCATTAGCCAATACGGTTCCTAAGGCAGGGCACCAGTTTACTTCGGTTTCGGCCAGGTAGGTCAATCTATATTTTAAAAGAATGGCTTGTTGTTCTTTTTCAGAATAGGCGTTCCACTCATGGGCTGTAAAGATTTCTGTAGTATCGTCACAGGCTGCATTTATGGTTCCATTCCCCGTTTTAGCGAAAGCGGATACCAACGTATCAATGCCTTCAGCTTTATTACTATCATTATTGTACCAAGAGTTATATAACTCGGTAAAAATCCATTGCGTCCATTTGTAATAGGCAGGATCTGACGTGCGTACTTCACGACTCCAGTCAAAAGAAAATCCTATTTTATCCAACTGGTTACGGTATCCTGCAATGACACTTCCTTGATTATCAACCCCTCCTTCTATGTTTACTCTGGTCGTTGTAGCTGGGTGCTGTCCTGTCTGAATTGCATATTGCTCTGCAGGTAATCCAAAAGAATCATACCCTTGTGGATGTAATACATTAAACCCTTTTAAACGCTTATAACGTGCATAGACATCACTGGCAATATAGCCTAAGGGATGTCCTACATGTAGCCCTGCTCCCGATGGATATGGAAACATATCGAGGACATAATATTTAGGTTTATCACTGTCATTTTTTGCATGAAAAGTGCCTTTGTCTGCCCAATATTTTTGCCATTTGGCTTCGATCTCGTTAAAATGGTATTTCATAATTACTGCTCACGGGTTTGTACATGTAAGTTCGCTTTTGCGAAAGCAGAACCAGCATGACTTACATCATTTAAAGGCGCAAATTTAAGATTATTTCATCAGTAATTACTGCTTTCTTGCCAACTCTTCTTGTGGAATTAAAAGCTCATAAATCATCTCATTTATTGGGGTCGCCACATTCCTCTTTTTTCCTTCTTTTATAATATATCCATTGAAGTTTTCGAGTTCGCTGGGTTTACCTTCCATAAGATCTCGTTGAGTAGAAGCAGTCGTATCTGGTGCCTGGCGGGCAATGGCAGCAAAAGCCTTTTCTATGGTGTCTTCTGGTAAATGAATCTCTTTTGCCCTTGCTACTGCATAAATTTCTTCTGCCGTTTTAAGCATTAACTCTTTGATGTACTTATTGTTACGCATGATTCCTATAGGTACTCTTGTAAGACCTCCTATAGCACTTACCGTAGTTATAAATAGAAATTTTTGCCAGATGGCTACTTGAATATTTTCAGGAATAGCAGCATTAATTCCTGCTTCTTTAAATACATGTAAAATCGTTTCTACTCGTTCGGTTCGTGTATTGTCCTGCTCTCCAAAAAGTAAGGAGGGTGCAATATCAGGATTAGAAATGACCCCAGGGCTTTCTATATAGCTTATCATCCTACACAAACCTGAAAGTACTTGGGTTTTTGACACGACTTCATTGAGCTGCTCTGTATTGTTTGCACCATTTTGTAAAGGAAGAAATAATGTATCTTCATTTGTATATTGCAATATATCTTTTATAGCTTTGCTTAATTGCCAGGATTTTATTCCAAAAATGACCAAGTCTGGGGTGTCAATTGCTTCAAGATTGTCTGTCACTACGTAGGGATGTACTGTAAAATTGCCTGTAATACTCTTTATCGTGATACCGTTTTCTTGGATTGCCCGGAGATGTTCTCCCCTAGCGATCATCGTTACCTGATGTTTTGTTTGGGCTAGTTTTGCACCAAAAAAGCCTCCTACGCCTCCCGTCCCGTATATTAAAATTTTCATAATCTCACCCTTTGAAGTTTTTATTAAATGTACACCTATTGTACGAAAGCAAAAAGCCATACGTTCTCCAAATAATTATGTTATTTTTACCAAAAACTTACCCGAATGGCATCTTCATTTGAACGTTACCAAAAACGTCGCTTAATCTCATCCTATTTTTCTGTAGTGATAAGTATTGCGTTGGTCTTGTTTTTGCTAGGTTTACTAGGGATGTTAGTCCTGAACACCAAAAAAGTAGCCGATCATTTTAAAGAAAAAATAGTTCTTACAGTATACTTTAAAGATGCTGCAAAAGAGGTAGAAATCAAACAATTAGAAAAATCGCTTGCCCTTGCCGAGTATACAAAATCATCTACGTTTGTATCTAAAGATGCTGCTGCCGAAGCGCATAGCCAAGAAATTGGAGAGAATTTTATGGATTTTCTTGGGTATAACCCCTTACAAAATAGTATTGATGTATACTTAAAAGCAGATTATGTTTCGGCTGTTCAAGTAAAAGAAATCTCAGACGAATTGTCTGTTAAAGATTTTGTAGAAGAAGTAACTTATGATCAACCATTAATTACACTTCTTAATGATAATATCAAAAGGATTAGTCTATGGGCCCTGATCATTAGTGGTGTATTTACTTGTATTGCTGTATTGTTGATCAATAGCTCTATACGTCTTTCTGTTTATGCCAAACGATTTACTATCAAAACCATGCAAATGGTGGGTGCTACCAAACGGTTTATACGTCGCCCTTTTGTATGGAAAAGTGTCCGTTTGGGAATGCTGGGTGCCTTTCTTGCATTAATAGGCATGGCTACTGTCTTATATTACCTTGATATCTCTTTTCCAGAATTGACATTACTAGATGATACATTGCTACTAGGCCTCTTATTTCTGGGAGTATTTATTATTGGAGTTGTTATTACATGGGTCAGTACGTTTTTTGCCACACAACGCTTCTTAAACTTGCGTACAGATGAATTATACTATTGATTCATTCTTAAATACTATCGCACTGTTTATTTTCTAGTACTCCACACTTTCCAACCTCCTTTAAAATCGTAGATCTTTGTAAATCCAAGTTCAGAAAGTAATTTTCCTGCACGATGGCTTCGGATTCCTGAATAACAATAAATATATACAGGTTTGTCTTTTTGAAGGTTAGAAAACGCCTTTACAAAAGCTTGCTTATCTGCAATAGGGATGTTAATAGCGTCATCTATATATCCGTTTTCATATTCTTTTGGGGTTCGGATATCAATAAGTTGTACCTCTTTTCCTATGACCTCTTTTTGAATCGTATGTATATCTATAACTTCTACCCCCTTATGCTCTTGTGCGCAAGCGGGAAGTATCATACATATCAAAATAAAAAAAATCCCTTTTTGTAACATACTTCACAAATATACATCGCTTTTCCATCTTCATAATCTGTTTACTGGTAGATACTTAAAATATTTCTTTATCTTATTCGTTTGAGAATAAAACTTCCCATTATGATTAAGAAGATATTTAACTTTTTATGGATCAGTATAAGTATGTTATTTTTGGTTCTGATTGTATACCTAGCTGCTCATAATATTCCCCGTTCCAATGAATATGTCATTAAGACTGTCAAAATCACCAAGATTTATGAAGGGGGTGTGAAGGATATTGTTTTTGAAGAGGATAATGGAAATTTCTATTATATCAATAGAGGTTTAGAACAAGATTATACTCTTGAAGAATTAGAAGCCCAACTTTTAAATAAAAACGTAACTTTGCATTTAAGACATATGCTTGCAGGCGTATCCAGTCATATCAATCAACTTGCGTATGAGGATACGATTGTCTACACAGAATTAAATCAATAAGCAGTTAGTTTTTAGACAAAAAGACACCTACGCATACAGTATAGCAACTATGGGAGAGCAAAAACGGAAATCAGAAGCAAAAGCAAATCAGACTGAATTTATCTTTGGAAAAAAGAACTACCAATGGATGCTCATAGGATTAGGTGTGATTGCGTTAGGTTTTATTTTAATGTCTGGTGGAGGAAGTGATGACCCCAATGTTTTTAACCCAGAAATTTATTCATGGAGGCGTATACGGCTTGCTCCAGCTGTAGTTCTTATAGGTTTTGGAATTGAGATATATGCCATTTTATTAAACCCCAATAAAGGGAAGTAACGGCTTGCCACTTTCAAGGACTAGAGTATCTTTGCACTCATGAATAATCTAGATGCGTTAGTACTTGGAATCATCCAAGGTCTTACAGAATTTTTACCTGTTTCATCCAGCGGCCACCTTGAACTAGGAAAGGCCATTCTTGGAGATACTTCTGTTCCTGAAGAAAGTCTGATGTTTACCGTCGTTGTGCATTTTGCAACAGCACTCAGCACCATTGTTGTTTTCAGAAAAGATATATGGGAAATTATAAGAGGATTGCTTTCTTTTACGTGGAATGATGAGACACAATTTTCTGCAAAAATTATTTTATCTATGATTCCGGCAGTCATTGTGGGATTGTTTTTTGAGGAACAGTTAGAAGCGCTATTTGGAGGAAATATTCTTTTGGTGGGTTGTATGCTTATAGTAACTGCAGTGTTATTATGGCTAGCAGATAAAGCAAAAAATACAGAAAAAAAGGTCTCTTTTTCTAATGCATTTGTGATAGGAATCTCTCAAGCCATTGCGATGATTCCTGGTATTTCTCGTAGTGGTGCTACAATATCTACATCCGTTTTATTAGGTAATGATAAAAGCAAAGCAGCGCGTTTTTCGTTTTTAATGGTTATCCCATTGATTTTAGGAAAGATTGCCAAAGATATTTTAGGAGGAGACATCACTACAGAAGGAGGAAATATCTCTGTACTCATAATAGGGTTTATAGCTGCCTTTGTAGCAGGGCTTGTTGCCTGTACCTGGATGATCAAACTCGTAAAGAAAAGTAAGCTATCTTGGTTTGCTATTTATTGTTTCATTGTAGGACTCATCGCTATAGGGTTTACATTATATAATCGATAATGCTTACAGATCAAGCGTATAAAGATGGACAGGTACTACTGTTTGATAAACCTCTGGAGTGGACTTCATTTCAACTGGTGAATAAAGTGCGTTGGTTGATCCGAAAAAATCTAGATATAAAGAAGATCAAAGTGGGACATGCGGGTACTTTAGATCCGTTAGCAACAGGATTGATGATTATCTGTACGGGGAAGTTTACCAAGCGTATCAATGAGTTTATGGGACACCCCAAAGAATACATCGGCACTTTTATATTGGGCAGTACCACGCCTTCCTATGATCTAGAAACCGAAATCGATCAGACATTTCCTATTGATCATATTACGGAAGATGCTATTTATGCTTTCGCGAAAGCATACCAAGGAAAAATCCAGCAACAACCTCCTGTCTTTTCGGCATTAAAAAAAGATGGAAAGCGATTGTATGAATATGCCCGAAAAGGGGAGAAAGTAGAAATTCCCACACGAGAAATTACAATTTATGATTTTGAGATTACCCGTATTGCACTCCCTGAAGTAGATTTTAGAGTACATTGTAGTAAAGGGACTTATATCCGATCGCTTGCCAATGATTTTGGGAAACAACTTGGTAGTGGTGCTCATCTTTCGACCTTACGAAGAACCAAAATAGGAGATCTAACCGTAAATGATGCACAAGATCTTACTACTTTTGAAGCGCTATTTACTACATAATAGAAAGGCAAAACACTGTTAATAAGACAATAAATACGGTAGATTTTGGTTATTTTAGGCACTTTATGAAACTAAGTCCACAAGATAAATCTATGTTAATCACCTTTACAGGTGCTAGTTTTTTGGTGCTTATTTTCTTCTTTCTAGGTGTTAAACCCTATGAAGATCCTATTCCCGAAGCTTTTTTTGAAATCCCGATGATTGAAGAAGATATTACAGAAAATCCTGAAGTTGAAAATGAAAAATCTACTGAAAACCAACAGAAAATAAAATCCAATTTAGTCTACAACTCTCGTGAATTACGTAACGAGAGTCGTACCCTTTTTGAAGAGAAAGACCCTATCCGAGAAGCTATCGAGCAACAACAACTAGGAAGTGTTGAAGAGTTACTTTCTGAAAATGAAAAAACTCTAGAAGAGAATAAAAAATCTCGCGAGCTCGCAATGGCTGAACGCAGAGAACTTATCAAATCGCAGATTGAAGCTCGTGAATTGGAGCGTAATAGTAAAAAAGGAAATCGTACGAGTACTGTCTCCTATAACTTAGAAGGGCGTGATGCTATTGTAATTCCTAATCCTGTATATACCTGTGATGCACAAGGGTCTATTGTTCTTGATATAGAAGTACGTAGCACGGGAAGTATTTCTAAAATGGAATTTAATAAAAAAGCATCCACTTCTTCTAATGGATGCTTATTGGATCAAGCATTAAAATATGCTGAGAATGCGTTGTTTAATTCTTCTACAAGTGAGGTGCAATCTGGAACTATTACTTTTTATTTTCAGGGATAAATGAAGTAATTACTTTATAAATTCTAATAAATCTTCGACCGTATTTTGCCCTTTATCTTTGTTATACCAAACCTGTAAATCTTGCTTAAACTCAGGGGTTAATTTTCCGTATTCTTTTTTATAATCATCTACAAGTTGTGTTGCTACCGAAGGTCTAGGTCCCCAGTCTCCTATGATCGCTCCTGTTTTATTATCTACAACAATGAGCTTAGGGATAGAGCGCCCTCCATTGTATAAAAAAGCGTCTATTAATTCCAGATTTTCATCTCGTAACACAACTCTAAGTGTAATTCCCTCCGAAAGTTCTGCTATTTTTTGCATTACTGGCATTGTTTGCGCTGCATCACCACACCAACTCTCAGTAACTACGAGCCAAGTAACATCTCCTTTAAATCCTTCTATCGTAGCAATATCATCTGGATGTAATTTTGTGGTTTTATCCAAACGTTTCATACGACGTTGATTGAGCATGGTATAATTTGTAAGTGCCTCAGTCTGGTTAGGCCCTGTACTTGTCCCGCGGGTAGTATGTTCATCTACTAGTACACGATATGTTTCATACGTCATTGCTTTTAACAAACTCTGTTGAACAATAACTTCTTTTTCTTGATTGCTTATAAATTCCATAATTTCCATTGTAGCTATATTTTGATACTAGCTAGGTCGCAAATAAATAAATTACTTACATTATAAAATTGTCAAAAATACATTTTTTGATATCAAAATGAGAATGTCTCACAGAATGATCAAGTGCAATGGGAGATTTGCTTACTTTTTAATGATTTGTTTATATTCAGATACTCCAGAAAATGTTTGTAATGAGATAAAGTATATTCCTGTGTCTAAACTATTCATGTCTATTTGACTATTTGTGCCTTGCAATTCTACTATTTGTATAGTCTGTCCAAGACTGTTATATACCGTTAGTTTTTCTAAGGATTGATCACTTTGAATATATAAAATGTCAGATGTAGGGTTTGGATATATCTCAATAGTTATTGTAGAAATGTCATCTATAGCTAATGTTTCTACAAAAGTAGTTTCGGTTGTATTTGTAATTATAGGAGGGTTGAAGTCAAAGAAAATATATGCTGTATTTTCTATTGTATCTCCCAATATTACATCTTGGGTTGGTTTTATTTTAAATGCAATAAAACCGTTACTTCCTTCAGAATCTGCATCTTCATGAGGTAGGTTAATATCATCAAAGATGAATGAAATATCACGCCCGTTTTCTATTTCTATTCTTCCAGGGTGACTTAATGATTCAACAACAAGTGTGGTCCAATCTAATTTTTCATCAAGCTGATCTGCTACTCTAACATTTATAGCAGAAGCAGTTCCTGTATTTTGAAAACGAATCAAATAATGTAAGTATTCATCTGCATTTTCAATAAGCACTTGATCACCTTCCAAACATTTTTTATCATTTGGATCAAAAGAGTTGACTACCGTTTGATTTAATTCAAAGGTGTTATCATTAGGTGTTTGATCATCACTATTTGGAGAGATAGATGCTACATATTGTAAGATATCATCACCCTCTACTATAGGGGGCTGCTCAACAAGCATTATAAAATTAATAGTTCTACTTGTGAAAGGAGCCAAGCTTTCATAATCCCAAGAAAGGGTATTTGTTGTACTACTAGTAGGAGTTGGAGTAGAAGTTTCGAGACTAACAAGAGCATCATCAAAACTGAGATCTACCGATCCAGATAATATAGTTGTTCCCGTATTACTATATACAATTTGATAATGGGCTACAAATCCTGGTCTAGCTTCATTTACCGGAATGACTGTAACAGAAAGATCGTTTATTGTAGCAGTAGGAGTTACACAAAAATCTATAGTTTCTGTTTGATTAAAACCTGTAAATGTATTTTGATGTATCATAGGGTCAATCGAAAAATACACTGGTAATCCTATAAGACGTGTTTCATAGTCGCCCTCGAAAACGTGTAAATTAAAACCTTCAGTAAGTGTAGACATGGTTGCAAAATCACTTACGCCATCTGTGCTATATACCAAAGCAGGAATAGGTTGATCATCTGGATCACAACCATCACTGTTCTCATCATAAGATAGGATACCCGTTATTTGATTCGTTTCTTCTAGACTTCCTGGACAAGACTCTAATAGCGTTACATTCTCTGGAACTTCAAAATTTTCAAGCGCATAGTCTATATCATCTACACATATAATAGCGAGATCATCATTGTCTTCAACTTTAAATTTTATGCCTCCAAGGCCACCTCCAGAATCATCGAGAGAACATGGGATGCTTGGATCTAGATTTGTATTATTCCCATTTTTAATGTTGATATATTCTAAAGCTGTATCTGAAGCAGAAACAAAGCAGAGTTTATTGTTAGCACTAAGATCTAAAGCTGTTATATCAGAGTTAGTTAGTTGAATAGATCTTAATTCAAGGTTTTGAGAAACATCTATTGATGTTAATCCAGCTGAAATGAGTAGTTGCCGTAAATCTACATTATTACTAATATCAACAGTTGTCATCCCAGAATACCCAACAATCAAAGACCATAGTTCTAGATTTTGTGACAAATCAATATTTTCTATATCTGAAAAACGTATGTTAAGGTAATTTAAGTTAGGAAAGATACTCGTGTCAAGTGTTGAAATTTGTGTAGTAGCAATATTAATATTTTCTAACTCAGTTTGTGAATTAAAATCATCAAACGTAGTAAATAATGTGTCCGATATATTAATCGCTTTAAGATTGTTTGATGAAAGATTCAGTGTATTGATATTTAGACCCCAAATATTTAAATCTTCTAATAAAAGATTGTTAGAAGTATCTAATGTTGTTATGTTATTTCCTCCAATATTCAGAGATCGTAGATTCTCATTAGTAGATATATCTATAGTTGATAAATTATTATTCCCTAAAGTGATTATTTCTAAATCGACATTTGATGACAGGTCAATTTCTGTTAATTGATTACCATTTAGACTTATGTTTTTAGCCCAAAATAGGATACCTATATCGACAGAAATGATGTCGTTATTACCAAGAATAAAACGCTCTGTAGATGTAAAATTTTCTAAGCCAGAAATGTCTGTAATGCCTTTGTTTGGTAAAAACAAATAGTCACCATTAAAGTTAGTAGCCTCACTTACTTCAATTTCTCCATTATTATTAGTATCTATGGTCGTAGAATGATCTAGCAATGCATTTTTTAAATTTTCATCAGGAAAGTCAATGATTTGGGCTTGAACTGCTCCAAATATGAATAGAAATAGCAGGAGTGTAATTTTTTTCATGATAACTGATTGTATATAAACAAGACTAAAATATCTATAAAGGGTTGCTTTACAGATATTTATTTTTTTGTTTTGATGGTTTCTATTCGTTTCCTTTTTTAAAAGTAGAGAAGCTTATATCTTTATAAGATCCCTCCAACAAAGGATTACTTATGACAAAACAGAAATGCGGATGGTGTGTAGGTGATGATCTTTATGAAGCCTATCACGATAATGAATGGGGAACGCCCTTACGAGATGAAGATCTATTGTTTGAATTTTTAGTACTTGAGACTTTTCAGGCTGGACTAAGTTGGATTACTATTTTGCGTAAGCGCGAAAATTTCAGAGTGGCTTTTGACCATTTTGATTACAAGCGTATCGCTCAGTATGATGAAGTAAAAATAGCGTCGCTTCTTCAGGATGCAGGAATTATACGTAATAAATTAAAAGTACGTGCTACGGTGACTAATGCTAAATTATATATGAAGATTCAGGAGGAATTTGGTAGTTTTTCAAAATATCTTTGGGACTATGTAGATAATGTCCCTATTCAAAATAGCTGGAAGCATTATAAAGACTGTCCTGCAAATACACCTTTGAGTGATCAAATAAGTAAAGACTTAAAGAAACGGGGTTTTAAATTTGTGGGATCTACTGTAATCTATGCTTTTATGCAAGCCATAGGAATGGTAAACGACCATGCCGTTGGATGTTATCGTTATAAAGAAGTGCAAGTGCTTTCTTAATAAGATTACTCTAAATATTTTAAAAACTCTTCTCTAGGAATTTCATAGGCTCCAAGACTTGCGAGATGATTGGTATATACCTGACAATCGATGAGGTGATATTGTTGTTGATGTAGCTTTTGAGAAAGCATAATAAGGCCTACTTTACTAGCATTACTCACATGTGTAAACATACTCTCTCCGCAAAAAATTCCTTTTTCTTTTAAATCTATCCCATACAAACCTCCTACGAGTTGATCTTCTTGCCATACTTCTACAGATGTACAATGTCCCATGTCATGCAATGTAAGATATGCTTCTACCATCGCATTTGTAATCCACGTATCATTTTGACCTTCTCGTTTTATACGTTTACAGGCTAGAATAACATCGAGAAAATTTTGATTATAAGTAACTTTAAAAAGGTTTTGATTTAAAATTTTATACATAGATTTTGAGACATATATATCTTCTGGCTTTAAAACCATTCTTGGATCCGGACTCCACCATAGAGCCATCTGACCTTCATTAAACCATGGGAAAATACCTGAGTGATATGCTAGCAATAATCGCTCAGGACTTAAATCACCTCCTACTGCCAATAAGCCATCTTCTTCTGCCTGAGAAGGATGAGGGAAAGTTATATCTTCTGTAAGGATATGCATGTTTTCTTTACTGGTTTTAAAGTATACCCTATTTAAAATATTAAAAGTCCTAGTATATATACGGCACTTCCTACCACCATAAGCACTAAGGTATAGGGGAGGATTTCTTTGGCTTTTAATTTTGTAATCCCTAATAAAGGGAGCGCCCAGAAAGGTTGTAGCATATTTGTAATTTGATCCCCATATGCGAGTGCCATAATCGCTTTAGGTAATGGGACTCCTAATGATAGTGCGCTTTCTATTATAATGGGACCTTGTATGGCCCATTGCCCCCCTCCGCTAGGAACAAAAATATTAACGAGCCCTGCACTAAAAAATGTAAAAATAGGAAGTGTGGTCTCTGTTGCTACAGCTATAAATGTATCACTGATCATAGTTACCATTCCTGTGCTTTTCATAATTCCCATAATCCCAAAATATAATGGAAACTGAATTAATATACCGCTCGCACCTCCTATCGCTTCTTCCAGAGCTTTCAAAAAGTTTTTAAAATTTCCATGAAATAGAATTCCTAATCCCAGCATGAGAAAATTAAGCATATTTGGCGTGAGTGATTTACCATAATATTGTATAAAGAATGCAGCCAGAAGAATACTCCCAAAACCTATAGCAAGAAGTATTGAGACATCTAGAGGATTCTTTTTCTCATTTGACGTGTCTATTTGAGCATTTAATTTAAAATCAGGAAGTTGCGTAGGTTTGCTTTTATGGGCTAACATATAAAATGTAAGCGGTACAACAACTAGTAATACTCCAAAAATAAGGAGATTCCACCAACTAAAAATGGTTTGTCCATCTGTTATACTCTCAGGGATTTGGCTTAGAATTTCTGGGTTTGTAATACCGTCCATTAGTGAAGAAAGATGCCCTTCTTCGGCAACTTTAAGAGGGGCAGATCCACTCATTCCTCCATGCCACACCATAAGTCCTATATATCCTGAAGCACCTATTAATGGATAGTTTATTGGGAAACCTCTTTGTAAAGAAGCTTCTCCTACTTTGCGAGCCATAATTGCTCCAAAAATTAATCCTAATCCCCAATTAAAAAAAGCGACAAGCATTGTTGTTATGCTTATTAAAATGACAGCACTTACCGTATCTTTTGCATAGATAATGATCTTATCAATAAGCCAACTTACTGGAGTACTCAACACAAGTACATGACCTAATACCAAAATAAGCATCATTTGATAAGCAAAAACAAGTAGGCTATTATTCCAAATCCCCTCTTCCCAAAAAGTTAGGATAGCGGTAGGGTGATTCTGTTCCGTTGTGTTTTCTGTAAACAACAGTGCTAGTATCATGGTAATACATGTCAATAAAACAGCGATAACAAACGGAGAAGGGATGTATTTTTGGAAAAGAGTTTCTATCGTTTTTGTTATAGACATAGTATGATGGCTTTATTCTTTCCTAGGGCATTTAAGTCAGGAGTAGAAAGATACTTAATTCTAGAGATGATTTACAGCTCTAGATTATGTTTTGTCATTTTTGTAAAAATATAACCATAAAAAAGCCCGTAGCTAAGGGGTTAACTACGGGCACATCGGAACTATTAGGGGTTCCTAGATACTTACCTAAAAAGGCAAGTCATCGTGCTCTTCAGTATTCAAGTTACTAGCAGGCTCAAATGCATCTGCTGGTGGTACTGGAGGCATATCTGGTGCTCCTTGAGGGACAGCTGCTTGTAAGTGCTCTATACGCCATCCTTGAATACTATTAAAATATTTTGTTTCTCCTTGTGGGTTAACCCACTCTCTACCACGCAAGTTAATACTTATTTTTATATCTTGACCTATTTGGTAGTTATTTAGTAATTCGGTTTTATCCTGAACAAACTCAACCATAATATGTTGAGGGTATTGTTCTTCTGTAGTAATTACGATCTCACGCTTTCTAAACCCGTTATTTCCGAAGGTCTGCGTTTCTCCAATCATTTTTACTTTTCCTTGTACTTCCATCTTCAAATTTTGATATTTTACAAAAATAATGAAAATTTAATGGAGAGCAAGCAGAATTTTCCAAGCATTATCCACATTTTTTTGAATCAGGTATTCTTGTGCTTTTTGATGTAGTTTGTCTGGATTTTGTGTACTTAACAGTAATTGTATATCTGGATTTTTTTCTATAAAAGAATTGATTTCATCTTCCGTTGGTAATCTTTCTATATTACCTAACATTCCTAAGTCATTTCCCGTTAAAATTGTACTCTGTCTTATATGCTCAGGTATTTGATCTACCCCAATTCCTTTTTGCATGATAGGTTTAGGAACTTCAAACAAGCCTTTGTTTGCGCGACTATACCAATTTCCTCCCATGCGAGCAACCTGATCTATTTTAAGCGGGTCTATATGCCCTGTATCATCGAGTATAGAGTTATCTATATGTATACGTAATATCTCACATATCACTAAGTTTCCAGCCCCTCCTTGATCTCCAAGCGCTTTTACTTCTGTAACGATACATTCAAACTGTACAGGAGATGATGCTACACGAGGTGGTTGTATGGTTTCTGATGGAATAGGTTCAAGTCCTGATTTTATAAATTCATTTACCCCTTTTGGATAGGCAGTACTGGCAAGACTCATTTGTTGAACCATTGCATAGTTAACCATATTGATACTCACTTCTGGGACTTGTAATACATTGTCTAATGTATTTTTTGTGCTATTATCTCGTCCACTTCTGGAAGGTGAAAATACGAGGATAGGTGGGTTTGCGCCAAATACATTAAAAAAGCTAAAAGGGGCAAGATTAATGGCTCCGTCACGATCAATGGTACTAGCAAAAGCTATAGGTCTAGGACCTACACTTGCTGTTAAATACCCAAACAACTCAGGAATAGGCATTTCTTTAGGATCTATTGTATGCAAAATTTCTAGATTTTAGTACAAAGGTAGGGAAGTTACGCTTTCGCGAAAGCGAGAAAAGAAAGAACCTCTTAATGCGTAGAGCTTCTGTAAAATAAGATACTTTTAAAAGACCCTTTGCGTTATCTTTATCTCAAATAAAGATGCATGCTTTTTTGCTTTGACAAAAGAGCAGTATATTTAATAAAACAACCCATCTATGAACTTTAGCGCTAGACCAAAATTTACTCGATGGTTTATCATTATTTCTTCTTTGATAATTACAACGCTTATCCTATGGAATGTATCGTTATTTTTTGATCAGCTTAAAGATGCCGAACGTAGTAGAATGAATGTATATGCAGGAGCACAACGTTCTTTTCAGGAAGTAAGCGATGTCCCTCCTAACCCTAAAGATCCCGATGCAAAAGCATTGACAAATACCCTCACCAACATCCAACTGCTAATTTTAAGAGAAAATAAGACCATTCCTGTTTTAAAATATAACCTTGAAAATGAGGCTTATGAACCTGTAAATATTCCTAACTCTGAGAATATGACGCAAGAGGATTTTGCTCAAATGGCCGAAGAGTTTGCATTAATTAATGAGCCTATTCCTATATCATATGATGGAGTCCAGTTTGATGTCATGTATTATGGAAACTCTCCTGCTATAAGTCAACTTCGTTATTTCCCCATTGCGCTTATTGTAATTGTTATTTTATTTATTGCATTAATCTATTTCTATTATCTTACCTCTAAGGCTTCTGCTCAAAACCTATTGTGGGCAGGAATGGCTAAGGAAACTGCACATCAAATAGGAACACCTTTATCATCACTAGTAGGTTGGACAGAAATTCTTAAAGAAGAGCGCATCAATCCTGAATATATTCAGGAAATGACTAAGGATATAGATCGCCTAGAAACGATTACAAATCGCTTTAGTAAGATAGGTTCTGCTCCTGATCTAGAAAAGTTAGATATCATTACAGAGACCCAGCATGCTTATGACTATCTCTCTAAACGAAGTTCTAAACTGATTCATTTCACCTTAGACATCCCTCAGGGAGAACTTCCTGTAATGCTCAACAGAGAGTTGTTCGGGTGGACTATAGAAAACGTAGTTAAGAATGCTATAGATGCTATGAAAGGGAAGGGAAACCTCACCGTAGCAATTACTAGAGATTCAAGGTTTGCAAAAATACAGATTACAGATACTGGAAAAGGAATTCCCAAGGGGAAGTTTCAAACCATTTTTGAACCAGGGTATACTACTAAAAAAAGAGGTTGGGGTTTAGGCTTATCGCTAGCTAGACGTATAATAGAAGAATATCATAATGGTCAGATTAAAGTTTTAAAAAGTGAAATAGACCAAGGAACAACCCTGCAAATTGCTTTAAAACTTATATAAATGTCTGATCGAATAAAAAACATCCAAAAAAAATTACTTTCTGATAACTGGGCGACATTACATAAAGTCACGTATGATTATCAAAATTCAAAAGGGCACTGGGAATCCCAAATACGAGAAGTTTATGATCGAGGTAATGGTGCTGCTGTTGTACTTTATAATATAGAAAAAGGAACCGTTTTACTCACAGAACAACTCCGTATCCCTACCTATTTTAATGGGAATCCGAAGGGAATGCTTGTTGAAGTATGTGCTGGACTTCTGGATGATGATGATCCTGAAACTGCTATAAAAAAAGAAATAGAAGAAGAGACTGGATATCAAATATCTGAAGTAAAAAAAGTCATGGAATTGTACATGTCTCCTGGTTCTGTTACTGAAATCTTACATCTATTTATCGCAGCATATGCACCAAAAGATAAGGTTAGTGAAGGGGGGGGTGTAGCCACCGAAAGTGAAGATATTATCGTACGTGAATATTCATTTTATGAAGCTATGGAAGCAATTGCAAATGGAGAAATAAAAGATGCAAAAACCGTAATTTTACTACAATACTTACAATTACATAACATCTTATCTTCTAGTTTATAGATGTTCTTTAATTGCTTCAATTAAACCCGAGAATTCATCTTCACTTAGTGTTTCTTTTTTTATAAATCGCGCATCTTCCATATTTTGAAGTGGTATCAGATGTACATGCACATGAGGGACTTCTAATCCTATCACAGAAACTCCAATTCGTTCACAAGAGACAACTTTCTCAAGGGCTATAGCTACTTTACGAGAAAAAGCCATTAATGCCAAATATTCTTCTTCGGGAAGCTCAAAAATTCGGTTAACTTCTTTTTTAGGAATACACAGCGTATGTCCTTTAGAATTGGGATTTATATCTAATATTGCAATATGACGATTATCTTCATGGACTATATATCCTGGAATCTCACGATTGATAATTTTTGTAAAAATACTAGGCATGGTTTTAATCTCTTGAAATTTCTATAATATCAAATTTCATAATACCGCTAGGTACTTGAATTTCTGCAATTTCTCCTACTTTTTTTCCTAGAAGCCCCTTCCCTATAGGAGAATCTACAGATATTTTACCCGTTTTTACATCGGCTTCATTTTGAGCTACCAATTTGTAACTCATTTCCATACCGTTAACTTGGTTTTTTATCTTTACTGTAGAATGTACCAATACCTTGCTGGTATCTAGTTGTGACTCGTCTATGATACGTGCATTAGACACTAGTTCTTCCATTTTAGAAATACGCATTTCCAGCATTCCTTGGGCCTCCTTTGCGGCATCATATTCTGCATTTTCACTTAAATCTCCTTTATCTCTAGCTTCTGCAATGGCTTGTGAAGCTTTAGGTCGCTCAATATCTCGTAATTGATCCAACTCATCCTTTAGCTTTTTTAACCCTTCGGCTGTGTAGTAGTTTACTTTACTCATGGCTACATATATTAATTATCTCGCTCTACTAGCTTATTAAACACAAAAAATCCCATTTGCACGGGATTTGTCTTACGAATATACAAAATATATCAATCAGTCCTTCGTTTTGTAGTAAATTGCACGGTATTATATAGTGTGCGTTTGCTTTCGCGAAAGCGGACAGACATTACTCAAAATCTTAATTATTATATATGCGTTTATTTCTTATTCTTACGTTTTCTTTATGTCTTTTAGGATGTTCCTCAGACGATAATGGCAATTCCAACAATCCTTTCCTTTTTGATACAAATTTTAGTGTTCAATTAAGTACTATAAATATGTTGGATCTCGAATTTCCAGGTGATGCTATTTATGTTAATAATGGTGGGATACGTGGTTTTTTTGTGATTAATACCGGAAGTGGTATTCTTGCTTGGGAAGCTACAGATCCTAACCATACTCCTAATGAATGTTCTACAATGGTTGAGGTTGGTGGTATTGAGGCACAATGTCAGTGTGAAGATGCCAATATCTATAATCTTTTTACGGGGCAATCGTCTGGAGAAGTACTTGACTTTGCTATGCTTCCGTATCGTGTAGATACAAGTGGGGGTACGATTACTGTTTCTAATTAGATAAATTTTATTTTTATAATAAAAAGGCCATTCTTAAAAGAATGGCCTTAATTAAGATACTATCTATAAGTCCCCCAACTTATACAAATATCTATGCATTAAAATCTTGCTGTTACTCCTACTAAAAAGTTGGTCCCCGCCTGTGGATAAAATCCAGCTCCTTCTACAGTAGTTACTTCTCCTGGCACACTAAAATCATCATCAAACGTGAAGAAAAAGCCATTAGAAATAAAGCGTTCATCAAAAACATTATTGACGAGTGCGTTAAAAACAATAGACTTAAAAACGGAAATATTCTTCAGCTCATATGATATGTTTAAATCACTTGTAAAATAGCTATCCAGCTTAGAGGTTTCGCTATCAATATTTCCTAAGTATTGTTCTCCTACAAACTTTGATAAAAACCCAATTCTTAATCCTTTTATAGGTCTGTATTGTATTGTATTTCCTGCTACTACTTCTGGAGAGAAGGAAATATTTGTATTTCCAAGATTTGTTAAAACTCCATCTCTCTGAAAAAAGAAGTCTCGATTTTTATTAGAACTCAATGCAATATTTGGAGCTACTGTAAATTTTTCGCTTATCTTAATGGCAGCATCTACCTCAATACCTGCTCTATAGCTTTCGCCACTATTTGCACGTATAGGTGCTCCTACATCATCTAGTGCTCCTGTAAGAACTAACTGATCTCTAAAGCCCATATAATAGGCATTTACATTAAGATTGATCTTAGATGTATTATGCCTCCATCCTAATTCAAAATCATTAAGACGTTCTGGTTTAGGAGTTCCGTTTTCAAAATCTGTCCGGTTAGGTTCACGATTTGCACGTGCATATGAGGCATAGAATTGATTTGTATCATTAAGTTTATACGTTACTCCTGCTTTGGGATTAAAAAAACTATATGTTTCATCAATAATAAACTCAAGGCGATCCGAATTAATACCTGATGTAGAATAATCTATAAACCTACCTTGAAGGTCTCCATAAATACTCCATTGCGAGTTGATTCTATAAGTAGCTTTTGCAAATGCTGAAAATTCACTTTTTTTACCATCTCCGTCATAATATCTATCTCTTATTTCTGAGTCACTTGCAAATCGTGCCCAAATCACTTCTCCAAAATGATCTCCTTCATAATGACTAGCATAGATTCCTGAGATAACATCTAGGCTATTGTCTTTATAATTTACAGTAGCATTTACTACATAAAAGTCATTGTCTAACCATCTACGACGGATAAGGTCTGTTGTTGTTATTGTCTCATCGCCTATAACTATAGGTGTAAAATCATAAAAACTAAAATCCTCATCTTCTTTATATTCTTCAAAAAAACCTCGCCCATAGGTATAATTTAAACTAAGATTTGTACTCCAATTGTTATTGTATTTTTGGTTCCAATGTAACTGATAGTGATCCTGTTTATAATCATCTACTTGATTATCATGAAAACGGATATTACCCTCCTCATCAGTAAACTGTCCAGCGGGGTTGAATGTAGGATCATTTTCTGCAACCTCTTCTTCTACTCCAAACCAAGATTGATACGTTACTTCAGATCCTGCAAAATGAATGGCTTTTATAAGTGTATTTTCATCCTTATATGCTGCCTGAAGGAAATATGATTTTAAATCTGAGGATGCGCGATCTATATATCCATCTGATTTTATTTGAGATAATCGCCCTGAAAATTCGATATGATTGTTGAGTAAACCTGTACTAAATTTTACATTATGTCTACGGGTATTAAAAGATCCAAAGGAGTTTGAGATTTCTCCATAGGCTTCATCAGTAATTGCATCGGTAAGGATATTTAAACTTGCGCCAAATGCGCCTGGACCATTTGTAGAAGATCCTACACCTCTTTGAAGTTGTAAACTTTCTATAGATGATGTAAAGTCCTGAAGGTTTACAAAAAATGTCGTGAGACTCTCTGCATCATTATATGGAATTCCATTGATTGTAACATTAATTCCTTGATTTCCTGTCCCTCGAACTCGAAATCCTGTATATCCTATCCCTGCTCCTGCATCTGAGGTGGTAACTACACCAGGAAGGAAATTAAGTTGTGTTGCAATATCTTGCCCTAAGTTACGCTCAGCTAATTTTTCTTTATCTAAATTTGAATGGGTAATAGGAGAATCTGCAGCAACTCTTACTGAACGTACAAGAACTTCGTCTAATTTTTCTACACTAGTAGTGTCTATAGGGGTTTGTTGCTGTGCAAATGTTTGTGTTACTATGAATACAAATACACTAAAAAGGATCTTTTTCATCCGTAATTGGTTTTAAGTTACGAATAAAAAGGAGTAATTATTCAGAATAGTTTTATAGTAATACCCCTATACAAAAAAGTATAGAAAATTGAAGAGTAACTCCTCTTAGGAGAAGTATCTCACCGACACAAGGTATCGTAAAAGAACCGTATTATATATAACGTTCTCATACATTTATTTACTCTTGGTCGTCCCTAAACAGCATTATCTGTTCTAGGTTCAATGGGTATAATCTCAGCCTCGAAATTCTTGATTTTAAGAGTAATTATTTTTTAATTATTAATCACTATTTCAATCTCATATCTAGAAGCACCCCCTTTAGAGAGGGTACAAAGATACATAGGAGATACGAGTTATATGCAATGATATTTCAAAAAAATAATAAGTCATAAAACCCTTATTATACTTTATTGACGTATTATCGTATAGACAATTAGCTTTCTGGTTTTTTTCTATTTGCCTTTTTTTGAGACTGTACCTTTTTAGATTGCAAACGTTTTAAATGGGATGCACGTGAGATTCGGCGTTTTTTCCTGATTTTAGGCACTTGAATAGCAACTTCTAATAAAGCAAAAAATCGACAAATAACATCTTCTTTATTTTTTACTTGGCTACGGGTTTGACTAGAAGCCAGCTGTAGTTTATTTTCTTTTGTAAGTCTATGGGCTAGCTTTTTGCGAATGCGTAATTTTTCTTCTTCAGAAAACACTTTTGAGTCATCTAGTGACCATAGCAATTCTACACGTGTACTCGTTTTATTAACGTGTTGCCCTCCAGGGCCACTACTCCTGGTTGCCTTAAAATGAAGCTCTGATATAAGAAGTGCCTTATCAAACATTAAAGAGGTAGGTGTTTTATAAACTTATTTACTGCACTTGATGAGCAGGTTTTAAAAGGTCATTTACGGTTTTTACTGGGTTAAATGTAATTAATGGAACCTCAACAAATACTGTGTTCCAAAAAGCCATTGCCCCATTCCAAAGTCCTGGGTGCTCTAGCGCTTTTATTGCTTTTCCAGCAATTGTTTTTGATGCAATAAAACTTGCTTTGGTATCTACAAATTTTTCAAGATCGTATTTTTCTCCTTTATAATTTTTTACGCCACATACAATATCTACAGGATTAAAATGTGTAGACTGTTGTACTATTTTTTGATGTCTTTTATTTGCAGGATCTATCTGGACACTCTCTACTATCTGTAGACTTATACGCCCACTTTCATGTTTTACCCAAAAAGGTCCACCTCCAGGTTCTCCTTCATTTTCAACCATCCCACAAACTCTGATAGGCTTGTCCAATTGCTCTCTTAAGTACTCGATTTGATAATTCTGTGAGAATTTTTCAAAATCTTGTGCCAGCTTTATACTAAATTCATTTTGTAAAAATTGAACAATCTCAAGAATTGTAGTCTCTGTAATAGTCTCTGTATCTATTTTTTTAAGATATGCAAATGAGGCTTGTTGGAGTTTTAATAATTTTCCTGCCAATACTTTTTTATGATGAGCAACCACTTCTTCATACTTAAATACAACAACATTGTCTATATTTTTTATAAATATGATATCTGCATCTTGTTCATTTAAGTTTGTAATTAAAGCACCATGCCCTCCTGGCCTAAAAAGCATACTTCCATCCTCTTTTCTAAAAATCGTATTGTTTTTTGTAACAGCAATTGTATCTGTTGTAGTTGATTGAAATGAATACGAAATATCAAAGGTAGTATGGGTCTTTTCTTCTATTTTATGCTGTGTTTTTTCAAATTGAGATTTAAAGGTATCAAAATGCTCTTTAGATATTGTAAAATGTAATCTGGCTTTGTCTTTTGTCTTAGCATATAGTGCCGCTTCAAATAAATGTTCTTCAAATGCAGAAGCGTTATGAGCCTTATATTTATGAAAAGGGAAGAGGCCTTTAGGCTTAGCCCCAAAATTATATCCTTCTTTTTCTAGCATCATTTTGACAAACCTAAGCCTATTTATATTCACGTTGGTCATGTCCTTTTTACCATATACTTTCTTAAGCTTTTTTCTAATTTTTTTATAAAAAGGGAAGCTGTCTATCCCTACAAAGAAAAGACGTAAATCTTGTGCATCTTTCCTATTTATATAGGCATTTACGGTTTCTTTTTCGGGATTATAGCTCTCTAAATATTCAAATAAAAACTTGAACATACGTGTTGCTGCTCCAGAAGATGGAGTAAACTTAAGAAGACTTAAATGATCCCTTTGAGACTCAAAATAGGCGATTAATGATGCTTGTTCTTCTTTATTATACACATAGATTCCATTGCCTATAGTTGCAGGCTCTCTAATATCTACAAAGGGTATCCCTTGTTTGAAAATTGCAAGTTGGTGACGTACCTGGTCTTCTGAGATCCCTTTTTCTAATAGCTGTTCTTTATCTTTTTGGGTAAAATTCAATGTAGTAGTAGGTTTATGGTTTTTGTAGCTAGTTTCATACGTTCTTCTACAGATCCTTTTAATTCTATATATGGTCGATCTGTATCCAAAAGTGCTTTTTTAAAATAATCAAACATTTCTTGCCTTCGTTCTGGACGATCTCTTAAATCGTCTGCTTCCCAAGGTGTATCTATATAGGTCAAAAGATACAAATCGTAGGTGTTTTTTAATGCATATTTTGTAAGTAATTCTGGTGACCACCCATGATAATAAGCCTCACTATAGACTTTTGTAGTGAGTAAATCTGTATCACATATCAATAGGTTTTTAGTCGTTTTGGCAAACGAGTTTTCTAGTGATATTTGTCCTGCTGCAATGGGGAGTAAGTCCATAGGTCTGCAAATTTTTTGTTCTTGTTCCCATAGATTCTGCAAATAATCACGTGCATATTCTGGAACAAAAGGAGCATTATAATATTCAGAAAGCTTTTGCGAAAGCGTACTTTTTCCACTACTCTCTGGTCCAAAAAGGCAGACTTTTAGGCAACGGCTAGGTTCTTGTTTAAGTGCTTCTTCCATGCGAGATATCCTTGAATGGCAAGGATTGTAAAAATTAAATATTGTAACGATAACATCCCTAACCCTCTATAGGCATATAAAGGTACCGTGATTAAATCTGCAAAAATCCATAAGGTCCAATTTTCCAGTTTTTTTGTTGCCATGTACCACATAGCTGTAAAAAAAATGCCCGACGTAAATGTGTCTATATAACTAGGAATTCCCATTGTCCTTCCATCCCAAAGGTATACCATATAAGTTACCATCATTGTAACTACAAAAAGACCAATCCCTATGAGTTTTTCTTTAGTGTTTGTTCTAGAAATGGGGACTACTAGTTTATCATTCTTTTTTCGAGACCAATTCCACCAGCCATAAATACTCATAACAGAGTAATAAAAATTCATCATCATATCTCCCAGATATCCTGCTTTCCATAGTAAGTATACTGTAATAACCGTAGCAATAAGCCCCGTTGGGTACACTAGTATGTTTGCTTTTTTAGCATAAATAACACTAAGAATTCCAAAGACAAAAGCAATTCCTTCCAGAACAATCATCCATGTGGGTGTTGCTCTGTAAGCATCTATAAAAAAATCAAAAATTTGGTTCATAATGACTACGATCAGACTTCACGATTTTTAAAGTAATTAATCCATGCTCTACTGTTGTGAGGCTCTCTTTTATCTCTCGAGTGAGTAGCGACATAATTCCATCATAATCTCCATAAATTTGAGTAGCTAGAGGGTTTTCTAGAATGGTATAGCCAGAAACTCTTAATTGTTTTATAAACGCCTGAATAGGAGGTTCAAAATCATCTTGTAATGGCGTTAAGGTAAGCTCTACAGATATATTCATTTTTAATGCTCTCTTAAGTACGTGTTTTTTTGATAATTTCTTTTTCTATTCTTGATAGACACGAAAGGTCGCTCCCATCCCATAATTGCGATGTCCCGTTTGTATTAATTTTGAATTCTGATTGTACTTTTTATTAAATACTTGCCACCTTCTACGATTAAAAAATATACGTCTCACAAATGTTTGTTGTCCAGAAAGTTCATTAGAAAAGGGTAATAGTGGTCGGAAAGAGGTAGATATTTTTTGAATTCCTTTACGTGTTTTTACTTCTCTATATTTTTTAGATTGTAGTAAATGTCCCTGTGTATCTGCATATCCTAGTACTTGTAAAGATGCAAATATTCCAGTTTTAGGAATAAAAATTCGTTGAGAAGTAATGTCCAGTTCAAAGATTTTATCTTCTTTTTCACTTATAGGAAATACAATTTTTTCATGTGAAATAGCCTTTCCTGGTAGGCCATTATTATTTTCATAAAACTGTATTCTAAAAATAGTCGCATATTTCCCTTTGCCTTTTGTTTTGTATTGGGACTCTGCATTAATAGGGAGTTTTAATTTTTCAATCTGTGTAGACTTCCCTTCATATCTATCAAACCGCACGGCTACTTCACTCTCTACTGTAGGTAACCAGCATGTAAAAATATCCGTATGCGTAGTAGGTTTCTGTTTTTTAATTTTAAACTTTCCAAGCTTGGGAGCCGTTACAATTACTTCAGATAACTGACTCGTTTCTGGTGATAGGAATACTGTTTTAGGAAGGTTTGCTGTAGCAATCCCAACTTGTTTATATCCTACAGAAGAGATAAAGAGCGAATCTATATCTGGATATTTTTTTTTTGAAAAATCAAACCCTCCATCTTCACTAGCAAACGTTCCTCGTCCATCGCCAAAAGAAATTGTTGCAAAAGAGACAGGAGTATTTGAACTAGTATCAACAACTATTGTTTTTTGACAAAAAACGGTTGCAGATAACAATAGGAATAAAAACGGGATTTGGGTTTTCATATTCCAAAAGTAAGACTTTCTACGATTAATTAAGAGCTCCAGTGATCTTCTTCAAAAGCTGTTCCTACAACCACCATGGTAGCTCCTGCGAGATAAGCTTTTTCCATTACATCTACAGATCGTATACCCCCTCCTACGATTACTGGAATATCCAGAGCTTCGGTTACTGCTTTTATAATAGGAGTCGATACAGGATATAATGCCCCGCTCCCTGCTTCCAGATAGATACATTTTTTCCCTAGATACTGTCCGGCCAGGGCTGTTGATACAATGGTATCTATTGCATTTTGATCTATAGGCAATGTATTACTTACCCGCTGTACTGTTGTTATTTTTCCCCCATCTATAAGGATATATCCTGTAGGAATCACTTCCAGATTACTCTGCTGTATTTTTTTTGCTCCTTTTACTTGCTGCCCTATTAAGTATTCTGGATTACGTCCCGAGAGTACTGATAAAAAAAGAATTCCATCTGCAGCTGGAGTAATGTGAGTATAATTCCCTGGAAATAAAAAGACAGGAAGTGTACTATGCTTTTTTATTATGTTGACAACAGCGTCAGTCATACCCCGTTCATCAGTACTTCCTCCTACAAGAATATGAGTGGTTTGGGAAGGGATTTTTTTCAGGTACGCTTTCGCGAAAGCGTTTTCAACTTTAAATTTTTCTGGATCAATAAGAATTGCAAGAAGTGATCGTTTTTGATGCTTTGCCGCTATAATGTCTTGATAATAACTCATTATAGCCTTTTTTTTATACTAATATCCATATACACACGTAAACCCTTCAAATTCTATAAAACGGATTGTATAGGAAGATTGTTTATTATTATAGGTGATTGTTGCTGTGGTTTGCGCATGGTCAAAATAAAAGTCCTGTACATCTATATGTTTTAAAAAACTCAATCCTTCCTGAGCATATAGTTTATAAAGAGATTCCTTAGCACCCCAGACAATGGTTAACTTACGAATCACAGCATCCACATTTGCAAGGGTTTTATATTGCTCAAAAGGAGTAAATTTATGTGCGATACGAAGAATTTTATCACGCTGTTTTTCTATATCTATCCCTACTTCCTGATCACTTATAATAATAGCAGAAAAGGTATAAGAGTGCGTGATAGAAATATGCTTCCCATCTGTAAGGTGTGGTTTGCCATACGTATCATAATACAGGTCAAAGTCTGTATATCCCGCTTCTGCTAGTAGATGACGTACACTCATAAACCCTCTGCGATGCAATTCAGATTTCATTCCATCAACTCTTTTCTGGCAATGTGATGTAAGAGATATCCCTTCAGAAAGGGTGTCAATACCCTCTTCTATCTTCCAGATATAGGCTGTTGTATGATCATTAACTGTTATTGTTTTGTAAAGAGGCATGGTAACTGTAAGATATTACGTAATTTTGCACGCAATTTGCTATAATCAAAGATACTAAAAATGAGCACTAAAACAGTTCCGTACGTACCGTACAAAGTAAAAGATATTTCGCTAGCGGCTTGGGGCCGTAAAGAAATCGAACTTGCTGAAGCAGAAATGCCAGGTTTGATGTCCCTACGTGAAGAGTATAAAGATGAGCAACCTCTTAAAGGTGCGCGTATTGCAGGATGTCTTCATATGACGATCCAGACTGCCGTTTTAATAGAAACACTTAAAGCCTTGGGAGCTGAGGTAACTTGGAGTTCTTGTAATATATTTTCTACCCAAGATCAGGCTGCAGCGGCTATTGCAGATGCTGGAATTCCAGTATATGCCTGGAAAGGAATGAATGAAGAAGAATTTGATTGGTGTATCGAGCAGACACTTTTCTTTGGAGAAGATCGTAAACCTTTAAACATGATTCTTGATGATGGAGGTGATTTAACAAACATGGTATTGGATCGTTTCCCAGAATTGGTGGGAGATATCAAAGGACTTTCTGAAGAAACTACAACGGGAGTACATCGTTTATATGAGCGTATGAAAAATGGAACCCTTCCTATGCCTGCGATCAATGTAAATGATTCTGTTACTAAGTCAAAATTTGATAACAAATATGGATGCCGTGAGAGTGCTGTAGATGCTATACGTCGTGCTACAGATACCATGCTTGCTGGAAAACGTGTGGTCGTTTGTGGATATGGTGACGTAGGAAAAGGAACGGCAGCTTCTTTTAAAGGTGCCGGATCTATTGTTACTGTGACCGAAATCGATCCTATCTGTGCGTTACAAGCAGCTATGGACGGTTTTGAAGTAAAAAAACTAGAAAATGTAGTAAGTAATGCAGATGTTGTGATTACTACTACTGGGAATAAGGATATCATCCAAGCACGTCATTTTGAAGCAATGCGTGATAAAGTAATCGTATGTAATATCGGGCATTTTGATAATGAGATTGATATGGCATGGTTAAATGAAACTCATGGAGCTACCAAAGATGAGATCAAACCTCAGGTAGATAAGTATACGATTGATGGAAAAGATATTATCGTTCTTGCTGAAGGTCGCCTCGTAAACTTAGGTTGTGCAACGGGTCATCCTAGTTTTGTAATGAGTAACTCATTTACAAACCAAACTCTTGCACAGATAGAGTTATGGAATAACAGTGATAACTATAAGAATGAAGTATATATGCTTCCTAAGCATCTGGATGAAAAAGTGGCAGCCTTGCATCTTGCACGTCTTGGTGCAGAGCTAGAGACACTTCGTCCAGAACAAGCTGAGTATATCGGTGTGACTGTAGAAGGGCCTTTTAAACCAGAATACTACAGATACTAGTAACTAGAAATAGTTAGCTTTAATCAAATTGTTTCGCTTTTGCGAAAAGAAAAACCCACTTCAATGAAGTGGGTTTTTATTATTACGTATATATAGAATTCATAGTGGTAAAAAAGAGTGCTATCTCATAAGTCAGATATTTTTTGTATATTGATAACTATGGACTTACCTAATGAATCATACGAAATAATCATTACAGTTATTTTAGTTTCTGTAGCAATGGTTTGTGTTAGTTACTTTACAAGAAATGGCAGGAGTTTTCGAAGTAGTAGAAATAAAAAGGCCAGAAGACAGCCATAATTTTCTTACTACTACTTTGCCTTTATAAATACTTTTTGATTTTCTAGTATCCCCTATCACTTTATATAAAAAACTTCAGTGTTTATCTTGCTTTATACATAACTACTAAAAAATAGACTTGATACCTAAAAAGATATAACATCGTACTCAATAAATAGAAATCTCTAGCGGGAAATGACATGATCTAAAGGAGATTTATTTTTAACTAAGATCATATTACTTTGAAGAAAAAAAATATACCTCTTTTATTATCTTTATCAATACTAGTGGCGCTACTCACTATGCTTCTCTCTACGACCATAGTACTTAAAAATTTACGCCTTGATGAAAACATCCCCTGTAAAGATATTGTCATAGGAAATCAGAGTCTATCATTATCTTCCAAAGTTGAAAAAATACCTGTATTCATTGATAAAAAAGGCTCCGTAAAAAAATACTATTTAAACGTCTTTCCTGGAGTGCTTAATTGGACCGTATTCCATTGTGTAGCTCTTTCTTTAGCCACATCCTCTATCTTGTTTATTGTGCTTCTTATTATAAGAATAAAAAATAAATTTGAGGTCAATTTCAAGTCTATAGATTTTAAATTGGCCATCCTTCCCATGATAGCTACGATCCTGGCAATCGTTATTTTTTATTTTACCATTTCTTCTCAACAAATAACAAGTTTGGTCTCAGGTGCTGATATCATGGCCGATTTTGATATTATATTTTTAAACCCTCAGCTTCTTATACAAAGATTTGTCGCAGCATTTTTGATTCTTGGATGTATTCCACTAGTAGGGATGATGATTATTAACATCGCGATACACAATCTCCATACCTTACGTTTAAAGAAGGATTATGATCTAGAAGGAAGTTTTAAAACTATAAAAGACAGTTTAAATATTTTTTCCCTGTTTTCTGGATTGTTGTTAGGCGTTTCTATTGTAGGTACCCGATTACAACGAGATATGATTGCTGAGCACTTTGATAAAGGAAAAGAGATCATACACATTATATACCCCGATAGTTTTATTTACTCCTATGGTATGGGATTTACATTAATCTTAGCCTTATTTTTTCTTCCATCTTTACTATATGTTAATTACTCAAAAAGTGTACTTATAAAAAAAGAAGAAGTAACAGGATCAAATAACAACAGAGGCTTCTGGCATATAGGTAAAGACACCCTTGAAGATGCTAAAATCATCTTATCGATTGTCCTTCCGCTTATCAGTAGTGTCGTACAGCATTTTATTTAGATCATCTCATTTTTGTATTTCTACAACTCAATTTTTATACAAGATCGGTCATCCTCTTCCTAGCATAATCCACATATTTGAAGTATCCCATTCCTTTAGAAAGAATATCGATGGGTACTTTTCCTATAAACCCAAAAAGCATACACTCATTATGCCAGATCTGGAAACCGTATGATGCTGTTGTTCGTTCCCAATAAGGAAAGAGAACGATCCTAGTTTACACATTGTATAAGGCGTTTACGCTTTCGCGAAAAACACACTGCCAGACTCCCGATATACCTCAACGAACCCTTCCTAATAAGGATTCAGTCCTTTATACACCTTACGAATATCAGACAAATCAAAAAAAACATCCATGCTATATAATCACGAACGACTGTTTCCCAATAATATAGAGTCAACTCAAAGCGATGCGCTAGTTTGAGATATAATATAATTCATTGACTTTACTAGGAGATTAGATTATAATACATAGTTTTGCACAAATTCTTATGAATTCCTAGACCTCAACAATTGTATTTAATTAACTAACAAATAACTTAGAATTATAAATTAAATATAGTATGAGGTTTACAATTACTGTATGCTTTCTCTTAGCATACACTTTTGCCTTCGCTCAGGTAGGGATTAATACCACTTCGCCAGAGACCACTTTAGATATCAGAGCTCAAAATCACAATGGGGCTGTCACAGCCACCGATGGGATATTGGTCCCACGAATCAATAATCTAGGGGTTGATGGATCAGTAAATGGACAATTGGTCTATTTAACTGCAGATGACACTACCTATGGATATAGTAAGGGGTTTCATTATTGGGATGGTTTGCAATGGGAAGCCATTAACGATGCCAACCCTACTCTTTCGGTAAAGTATACCAACAATAGTAATGCTCAAAATTTGAATACAGGCGGTTATACAGCCATTCAAATTTTTAACTCACTGTCATGGAATGATGATACATCCGTATTTGAATTTGTGTCCACTACAAAAATCCGTATCAAAACCGCAGGCAGATACCAAATCAGAGCCAACTTAGGGTTAATCCAGGGTGATGACGTAGGGCTTGAGATGAGAGTGGGTATCAATGGCAGTACGACAGGCTCTACCTATATTGCAGATACGGTACAAAACGATGATGTCCCAAAATCCATTCATCTCTCCGAGACCTTCAACTTAAATACTAATGATGAAATAGAACTCCTAGGACGGCGTACTAGCGATTCTGATAATAGTAAACCTATTCGATTGGATACAGCAAGTGATAGCTACATTGAGATTATTAAAATAAATTAAAAATCTTCAGAAACCGGTATAACTAGGTTAACTACACTTTATAAGTATAAAAAGATAAGCTCCCGTTCTACACTTTCGTCATAAGAGAAGCCCACTTCAATGAAGTGGGCTTCTCTTTTTTATCCCAGAGGCATCTTTTTTTATGTACACCGATATCCCGACCTTGGAACATCGGTGTACGGATTTTAGTTAGTATACCTTGGTGTATTACACATAGCACACATGATATATTAACTTGCAAAAGAAACTTCTACTTGATAGTTGTTTCCTCCTCCATTGTTCGTAATTGCATATACAAACTCTGGGATTGCTGTAGTAGGTTTTGGATTTCCTGGTGGGATTGCATTGGTACTCCCCCATAGCGTATGCTCTCCTATAGCAGGTATTTCATTTATTATTAATTTGTTTAATAATATAATCTAATTGACTATCTCTTCCCTTGATTAAACTTTGAACCGTAAGTGGAATTTCTATATCTGGTAGTATACCTCTTCCCTTCTTTACCGTTTTGTCTTTTACATATCGGTTTATTTTTACAAAGGAAATCAGAATTTTAATTCCAGAATTGGGTAATGTATAAATTATTGGATACCCCCCCGTTTGCATATAATATCCGCCACCTGTTTCTTCTCCAACCAGTGTAATGCCTTGATTTTTGCAAAATAGTGCAAAACTTGAACCCGCCGAAAAAGTTTTCCCTCCTATTAATATATATACTTTGCCTTTAAACCTTTTATTGCTTGGAAGCATAA
This sequence comes from uncultured Dokdonia sp., assembly GCA_947503305.1. GTDB lineage: Bacteria > Bacteroidota > Bacteroidia > Flavobacteriales > Flavobacteriaceae > Dokdonia. Next base: position 692,401 of record CANNDF010000001.1, on the reverse strand, counting down.
ATGGCTCGTTTTCATCTGTAGTTAATAACCATTCGTTTTCTTTCCTTAAAGCATTTTGGTAATACTTTTCAAAAAACGTTTTATACGTATATCCATTCACCAAGTTTTGGCTGTATTCTTCTTCTGGAAGACTAGAAGTAATTACACTTGTTGATTCTCGTTGTTTAAATGATTGATTTGCTATGTATGAAAAGGCATTAATACTATTCAATGGATAACCGCCTTCATTTTGTCTTATATCAATAATGAGATGTTCAACCTTTTTTTGTTTGATTTTTTTAAAAATTGCCTTAAGCTCTAGTTGAAACTTCTCTACATCCAGTCTAAAGGAATTCATTACCAAAACGGCTGTATTTAGAGAATCCGTAAAATATAAGTAGGGTTCTTTTTTACCTATTGTATTTTTTACAAATTTAGCTTTGTCCTCAGCATTATGGTATTCTGAAAAGTAAGAATTCCTATTTACAAATCTTTTACCTATACTTTGAAAGGATTGACATTTAATGTTTTTTGTAAATATCTCATTAGAAGGTGTTTTATATTTTACCAGATATATATCTTTATTACCAAATTCGTAAAAGTGTAAAATACCAAATTCTCGCTCTATCTGTCTATCTTTTTTGTTTTTACTATATCCATCTGAAGGGGCATATTTAAGTAATCGTTTTCTTAACTCTGTCCCGTTGATCCCATCTATAGAAATTATTTCTGAACCTATAGGAATTCCATAATCATCTGTATCTGTATAAAATTTTTCGTCAATTATTTTTAGTAATAATGGAAATAGTTTGGGTATCGAGTTGAGTTGAGGGCGCATAATAATTAAATGTCCGTCTCTAGTATAGTCCGTTAACTCCGTAATGGACTTATATAAATCATTTTTATTGTGGAGCGTTTTTACTTTTTCCTTTTCAAAGTTTGTAAACAAGCTATCCCATATAGGCTTAGAAGTATATTCATACAAGCTTGGATACCCTTTTGTTAAGACATTCTTTAAAATGGTGAAATCTTCTATTACCTGATCTTTCGTTAACGGTTCCTGACCAGAAACCAATAGTGGGCAAAAGAAGATTATAAATAATATTTTGGTGATTGTTTTCATTTAATGTGTGATAAACGTTTCATATAAACTCAGCAGTGTTGAAGTGTAAAGACTTTACTGGTCCGGCTTAATTGAGATTAAAGTCTTGATAAAATACTTTTTAATGCATTTTATCTTTTGTAAACAATAGTTATTTTTTATTATTTTCTAACCACTCCATTCTTTTCAAGTCAGGTAAATGCGTAATACTGAATTCCTCAAAAATAGCTTTGAAGCCTTCTCCATCAGGGCTTACTGCCACCATACCCACTTCTACCGAAACATTACTCCCCAGATAACTCACAAACCCCTTACTCCAAAAAAAAAATGCGCAAATGTGCTTCTAAATATACTTGCTTTCGCAAAAAAAATCCATGACCTAATTTACTACATAAAGATTTGAGGAACCCATGTTTTAAGAGTTCTTAGCATTTTTACTTTTATAAACATATCAATAAACGAAGAAAAACAGTGACCTCTCTTTATATGAATCACTGCTTTTCAATTATCTACATGCCAATCTAAAGCTATGCCCTCGTTTGAACCGGTACCCGAAAACTGGAAAGTCTTTACTATGATTCTATTAATAATCATAGTATTCTAGATTTAAGAAATCATTTTTAAGCTGTACTACCTTGTCAATAAACTTTTTGTTCTCTTTATAGTTTTTGTTTTTCAAAAACTGAATAAAGTTTCCATTGGAATGAATACTGAAAGATTGTGAATTGTAGAAGGCCAGACGATAGTAGGGAATAATCCAAGAGAAACGTTCTAGTTTTTTGGTGTAATGTACTATGATGCCTTTAGGTCGCAATTCGATATTTCCATAATCGATTTCTGAAAATTTTAATTTACCAAGATTCAATTTAGGGCTTACTTTACAAATCATGAATCTTCCAGAACCTATACCACCTTGTTTTATACGCTGTAACAAACCAAATGGTTTGCCTACTATAGATGCACTTTCTATATCGTAATCTTCATTTTTATGTGTGGTGTTAAATACCATAATTATTGAGTTAATTTACGTAACATTCCTTTAAAAATGAATCCGTGAAATGGTAGCACAGCATACCAATATAATCGCCCGGATAAGCCTAAAGGTCTAAATGTAGCAGTTTGTATCAATCGTTCATTTTCAATCTTAAATTCTAACCAAGCTTCACCTGGAAGCTTCATTTCTGCTAGTAATAACAATCTTCCTTCTTTTTTATTGGCATATAATACTCTCCAAAAATCTACAGAATCTCCCGCTGTCAGTGAATTTTTATTCGTACGACCTCTCCGCAGTCCAACACCTCCAAAAAACTTGTCAATATATCCTCTTATTTTCCATAACCAGGTAGCATAGTACCATCCAGTTTCTCCACCTATACGCCATATTTTATAAATGCACTCTTTCCTGTTTTGATAAGTTTGTACCCTTTTGTCAATAAAACAACCATAGCTTGGGACTTCTATAAAATCGGAAATTTCTATATTCATTTCTCCACTTATAAAGGCATCTTTCCAGCTAGATGCAATTTGATTACTTTCTATTTTTACAAACGCCTTATCGAGAGACTCTTTGTATGAAAGTGTTTTGATATTTAAAGCTTTGGCTAAACGATTATCTCTACATATTACTTCAACCTTCATACTACTTACTAACGCTGTTGCCAGTTTATATGAAGTAGAAGTAACAAAATATAACCAGTACGAGGATAACTTTGGGGTCATCACAGGCAAAGTGATTATGGTGCGTTTTAAATTTCTTTTTCGTCCAAACTCTAGCAACATTTCTTTATAAGTCAGTATATCCGAGCCTCCTATGTCAAAACTTTGATTATATGTTTCTTCACAAAATAAAGATTTGTATAAAAAGGCTAAAACATCAATAATTCCTATAGGCTGGCATTTGGTATTTAGCCATTTTGGAGTAATCATTAAAGGCAATTTTTCAACGATATCTCTAATAATTTCAAATGATGCACTACCAGAGCCAATAATAATACCAGCTCTTAGGGTGGTACAATTATAGCTCCCTTTTGATAACTCATTTTCAACATTTTTTCTAGAAGAAAGATGCTTGGATAATTCTTTGTCATTTATAATACCGCTTAAATAAATAAGATGTTTTACGTTTGTTTTTTGAAGTGCTTCTCTAAAATTAATTGCGCATTTTAATTCTAAAGTTTCATAACTTTCAGAACTAGACATAGAATGTACCAAATAATAAGCCGCATCTATATCTTTTGGAATGTTTTTGAGAGTGCTAGCATCTAATAAATCTACTTTTATTACAGTAATGTATTTTTCTAAATTTTTAGGAGGAGAAAATCTATTTAAATCCCTTACACAACAAATAACATAGTATCCATTTTCTATAAGGATAGGAAGCAAGCGTTTGCCTATATATCCCGTTGCTCCTGTTAGTAATATTTTCTTTTTTTTCTCCATTTCTATGTTTTTAAAATTGCCAGGTAATCATTTCCACTTTTTATATGCTTTAGGCGTTTTTCCTGTGGCATTTTATCAAACATCCGTACAAGCATTCCCAATCTTGGGTTTTGGAGAAAAAAGGAACGGTGGGTATCCATAAATCGCCAAAAAAGTCCGTCCCATATAGCTTGCCATTCTCCCTTTTTATAATTACTCATTTTCATTAAATAATTGCTACCACTTATGTATGGTTTTGTTGCCATTAAACCACCATCAGCAAACTGGCTCATTCCATACACATTAGGTACCATAACCCAATCATAGGCATCAATAAACAGTTCCATAAACCAACGATATACTTCGTTAGGATCGAACTCGCAAAGCATCATAAAGTTACCCAATACCATTAGTCGTTCTATGTGATGACAATACCCAGTTTTTAATACTTTTTTGATGGTTTGATCTATCGGATATATACCCGTAGTACCGTCATAAAATGAAGGAGGAATTTTGTTGGTAAACTTCCAATAGTTAAGCATACGTTGGTCACTACCTCTACTTTCATACATGCCTCTTATAAATTCTCGCCAACCAATAATTTGTCGTATAAAACCTTCTGTAGAATTAATGGGAATATCATTTTTTTGTGCATACTTTAAACTTTTTTCTACAATCTCTTGGGGCGTAATTAACCCTACATTCAACATAGGAGTTAATAAACTATGATTAAGTATGGAATGCTCTGAAACAATCGCATCTTCATACGCCCCAAATTCCATAAAACGCTGCTCTAAAAACTGTTGAAACCAAGTTTGGGTAACTTCAAAATTAGTAGGGTATAAAGAATGTTGAGTAAGGCTTCCCAAATGGTTAGAAAAGTGAGCCTCTATATAATTTTTTGCTTCAGTATAAAAAGAGTCAACATCTGGAAACTGAATAGAAGGAGGTGTTTTCTTTGCAGGGTATTTCTTTCTGTTTTCGGTATCAAAAGTCCACTTTCCGCCTGTGGGTTTTCCATCAGATTCAATAAGTATATTTTGCAGTTTACGTTGTTCCGTATAAAAAGAAGTTTGATGGTATTTTTTTTTGTTACTTCTAAAAAATACAGACAAATCCTCTTTTGTATTAAGAAATAAAGGCGAATCAAAAACCGTAGTTGTAATATCATTTTCTACACAAGAATTTTGAATACGTTTCTGCAACCAGTTGTCAATAGGGTCTATATAATTGATGTGCTTAATTCCCTGTTGCTTAAGCTGAGGGATAAGTTTTCGGATATCTGAAATAGTATCAATAGCTTCTATATAGTGTACTTCTACATATTTGGTGTTTAGATAGGCTTCATAGGTTTTCATGGTAGCTCTATGAAAAGCTATTTTTTGTTTGTGAAAAGGGTATTGATTAAAAAACAAAAATTCTTCAACCAGATATACAGGGGCATTCGCCTTAAAGAACGGAGTATCTTTAAAGAGTTGATGGGGGAATATGAGGTGTGCCTGATTCATTTATATTTTATTCCTTCTGCAACGTTCACTACAATATTTTACACGTTCCCAGTTCTTTTCCCATTTCTTTCTCCAAGAAAAGGGACGTTTGCAGACCAAGCATATCTTATGAGGTAAATGCTGTTTTTTCATTACTTAAATTCAGGGACTTCATCAGCCTTTACATAGGGGTATTGTGCGATATCTTGTTTGGTGTATTGCATTACCTTCTTTTATTTACGTGCTTTTGTAATAAGCGTTTTTTCTCCTTTTGTACCAATGGATGTTTTTTATGTCCCCATATTTTATCTCTTGCCACTCGTGCACTTTCTTGTAAATCCACAATAGGCAATGGGTAATCAATGCCTATAGTCACGTTACAAAAGCTTTGTTCCATAACTGTCATTTTCCACGGTTCGTGGATATGGGCTTCGGGAACATTTGCCAGTTCAGGAATCCATTTTTTTATAAAAATTCCTTTAGGGTCATGTTCCTGAGAATTTTTTACAGGGTTATACAAGCGCACTGTATTAATACCTGTAGTACCTGCTTGCATTTGAAATTGAGGATAATGAATGCCTGGTTCATAATCTAGAAATTGCCGTGCCAAATGGTATGCCCCATCTCTCCAGTCTTGGTCCAGATTAAGTGTTAAAAACGAAACTACCATAGCTCGCATTCTAAAATTAATCCACCCTGTTTGTTCAACAGCTCGCATACAGGCATCGATAAGAGGATATCCTGTCATTCCTGTTTTCCATGCCTTGATAAAATCTTCATTTTTGAGATGTGGTAGTAGTTCATAGCCTTTATTAATGCATTGTGTTTCATAGCTACACTCCATTTCAAATTTTTGTATAAAATGGCAATGCCAATGCAATCGGGTGAGCATTGCTGAAAATGCACGGTTATGTTGTGTGCCATTTTCATGGGTGCCTATGTATTGGAATGCTTGTTTAATACTTAAATTTCCCCAAGCGATATAGGGCGATAATCTACTACATCCTACTCTGCTTTCAGTAGGTTTTGAAATATGTCGTTGATAGTTAAACCCCCTTTTTTCGGTAAACGATTTTAAATACCGCCACGCATTTTGTGTTCCTGCGGGTTGGTATTGTTTGGGGTAAACCTGTAGTTGTTTTAGTAACTTTAATGGTACACTAAACGGATGCTCTAAGTCATCTATTTTAGCGTGGGAATAGGTATTTTGTATCAAAGGCTGGTGCATTGTACGATGCCATTCTGCATTCCAAGTATCCCTATTTTTGATCCCTCGTATAATCCCATCGCGTTGAGATTCATGCCATAGGATATGATTTGTTTTACAGAATAGGGATACCTGTTTATCACGTTGCCATGTAGTTTGTATTCCGCTTTCGCGAAAGCTAAACAGATTTTTTACTGTAAAGCAGTCATTGAGATAAGCAAATACATCCACAGCTTCTGCATAAAAAATAACTACTTTTCTCTGGAAAATGTCTAGCTGAGCATTCATTGCTTTTAAGGAGTGATAAATAAATTGTAAATGCCTTGTACTTGTGTCTGGATAACGTAATAATGTAGGTTCAAACACATAAATAATATAATAGGGAATGCCCGCTTTTTCTGCCTCAAAAAGTGGTTCGTGGTCCTGTAAACGAAGGTCACGTTTAAGCCATACAATATTTATAATTTGTTTTTTCAATAGGCGAGTTCTTTTTTACATTTTTTCCAAAAAGCAAAAAAAGAAGGGTAATGACCCGTGACGGTAAACATCCAATCCCTCGGTTCTTCTATGCCCTTGTAATGCTTGTTAAGTGGATGTTCTTTATAATAAATAACTCCAAAAGAATGTGAACGCATGAGTTCTTCAAATTCTCCTACATAGTATTGAATACCTTCAATATTTTCTGAAAGTGCCCATATAAAATCAATCGTTTTTTGCGATATAGGATACGTTCTAAAATGAGAAGGTTCTAGCAATAGTATTCTATTGGCTGGCATCTCTTTTTTCCAAAGAGGGTCTAGATTGTAAAAATTGTAAAGTAGTGTAGGTATAGACTCATCTATTGTAATTGAAGTTGCTATTGGTAAGGGTGTTTTTAATTGTAATGAGGCAATTTCTTGCAATACATTTGGAATTGGAAGTTTATTAAATGCATCATAAGAAACATCCAGAAAAGTATTTTTTTGATGGGTATGACAGTATTTGTTAATGTTTTCTTGATTGGCGTAATACTTTTTGTTGCTGTTGGCTCCCGCCACCCATTGCCAACTGAGAGCATTACTGGCCCAATCTGCATCTAACAAATGATAATACATCCATTGCGCAGGAATTTTCCAGTGGCTTTGCGCTATGTTGCAAGCCATAGAAGCAATGTACATGCGTACGTGATTGTGTAAATAGCCCGTTTGGTAGAAATAATCAATTGCGGTATCTATGGCTTCAATTCCAGTAGTTGCGTTTGCAATTGCTTTTGGAATTAAGAGATTGGCTATAGGAGTTTGTTTATGTTTTAAATCATCATTAATGGCATTGCCTTTGGTTATCCAAATTTGCTGCCAATAGTCCCTCCAAGCAAGTTCTTGTATGAACTTTTCAATATGCCTAGGCTGGTAACCACGCTTTACTACTTCAGAAAAAATATGCTGGGTAGTTATAACTCCTCTTGAAATATAGGGTGATAAATACGTAACAGCTCCGTTAACAAAGTTTCGGGTTTTACCATATTTTACAGGGTCTACAGAACGGATGCGCTGGGTTATCTCGTCATAGGTAGTTGGAAATAATGGGATGTCATTTTTAAACAAATCATTCATTAACGTTTACTAATTTTATTTCCTGAAATAGCTTTTTGCCGTGAGCATTTAAAGCGATTAATTTCTGGATTTCGCTTTTTTAGATGTTTTTGGCTTACTCCGCTATTCACCCGTTTTCGCCAACGGTTAAAACTTGATCTTTTAAGATTACCTCTCATTAATTTTATCACTTCTTTTTCAGGCAATCCAAACTGAAATAGTATGGCTTCAAAAGGTGTACGGTCTTCCCAGGCCATCTCTATGATGCGGTCTAGTTCTCTTTCTGTAAATGTTTTATTTTCGATCATTGGTATCTTCTACTTTTTGCCATATCTGTCCAGCATTAAGGTAAAAACTCCCCATAGATTTAAAATTGCATTGATCGGGAGCTATAATAGAAAGAAAGGCTTCTTCATTTTCTCTTTTGTACAGATGATATATTTTACCAATGATAGGCTCGAATGAAAATTTAGCGTTGAATATGAGTTGGTTGTATTCAAACTCGGTTATCATTTTTTCATACTCGATTTTTAGTTCTTCATACCTAGCTTTGACCTTGTGGTTTATTTTATTGATACTCCTATTTTTCCAAGCAAGGGTATCTGTTGTAGTGATTACAGGAGCACCTATATCTGTGGCATAAGGTTTTAATGCTGCATCATAGATTTGATTTTCGGTATTAAAAACAACATTGTCAGGCTTTTTATCAGCTCCCATTTTAGCTCAATTTTTCTAATTGCTTCATTATTTCTTCTGCCTCATAGGTCTTTTGGTCACTTAACTTTCTATTAGAAGTAGAGAGTTGATGCGCTTCTTTTAAAAGTTTAGCATATTGAATTTCTAGCTTTTCTTTCTCCGATTTCTTTTTAAATAATTTGAACATCTTTTTTATTTAATTTTTAGAGACTTGCATTTAAAATTATTCTATAAAAATACAAAATGTTTAACTATTATGTAAAAATGATAAACAAAATAAATTATATGTTTTTATAGCTCTCTGCGACCATAAAATCTGTAAAAAAGGAAGACTTAAACACATAGTTATACGGAGAGTGTCTACGCATCGCTTCTGCAAGAGGATCAAGGCTCATCCATCTTCCAATTACGGGATCATAATTACGTGCTTGTATATCATACCAATCCAACCCTAATTCTTCTCCATATCCTTTTCCTCCAAAGGCAAACCTCTCTGCCATGGAGTTTTTATAGCACTATTCAGATCACTATCTGCATAGGTAAGACGTACATTGCCCAGATGATCTTTGTACTGGAACGCATATTTCTCTATTTACGCTTTCGCGAAAAGCAACTACATTTTTTTGATATGTCAATGAACAATAGCATCAGTTTACTACATCACCGAATTCAGGACGTAATCGTAAAATTGTAAAGCAACAATAATCTATTAAAAGATTCGAAAATGAATTTTAAAATTTAGTTTTTTCCGATTTTAAAATTTCTGTAATTACTTTCTCCAACTCTGTAGAATTAAATCTTGGCTTCATTTTTGGATGATACAATAACCTAATAATATCTTCATCTAATTCTGAATAGTCTTTTACTCTAACTTTTTGCTCTGATTTGTTTTGATAAAAAATGCTATTGGCGTATTTTTCTGAGTCAAATGCCAAACCTAAACTTTGTGTTATTTCTTCTATGATTGTGGATTCTTGGGTATCCAGAGAATATTCCGTACTTACAAAAATTAGAGCTTTATCTATGATATGTGTTTTCGTAACAAATTCTGAATACGCATAACCTGAAATATCGTAATCGATACCATCAGTTACTATTTCATAAAAATATGGTGCTAATTTAGCCAACATATTTTTATCACATAAAAAAAGCACCGAATTGCTTTTCGAAAAATCGTTGGTCAGTGTTATGTTAAATCCATCTGTCGCCAGTTGATTAATCTTATTAATAGTTTTTTTGATTGCTAACATTTGTGGCTTACATTCCTCTTCTTTTTTCACAAAAAGTACCATTGGCTCAACCCACTTAATTACGTTTTGAGGGTTATCATTATATTCTGATTTTAGGGCAATTTCTTTAAAATAGCTTATTAGTTCTTTTTCATACGTAGTGAGAGTATAGTTGTTTTCAATTTTTAGAAAGTATAAAAACAACCCTAATGAGATGATTAATACAGATATTACCGCTGTTTTTATTCTATTTAACATATCATAATCAATAACTTTTGAATTAAAAAGCTAGGATAAATTCAAAATGTTCACCCTAGCTTTTTAGCATATAAAACTATTTATTTGCTTTTATTTTTTATTCATCTTTTATTTTCAAATATTTTGTCGGCACATAATCAGTCAGCCAAACTTCATTTTCTGAAATGTAGAATTGAAAATTGTCATTGTACATTCTCTCCGCTAAAACCATAAACACAATTGGCTTTCCGTGACGTTGACCAACCTTGATTGCAGTATCAAAATCACTACTCAAATGAACATGTTGTCTGTTCCTATTTTCAAGTCCTTTTTCCAAAATTGATTGGACTGATTTTTCACTTGTTCCGTGAAAAAGTATTTCGGGTGGTTTTTGATTTGAATAACCTAAATCAATATTTATTGAATGTCCTTGACTTGCCCTTATCTTATCAAACTTGTTATTAAAAGCAAATCGCTTTTTTGAATTATTTGCTACTATATGATTTAATGTTTCTCTGTCAAATTTAACTCCGTATTTGTTTGATTTTTCAATCAATTCATTAACGTTAATCCAACCATTTTGATCAAGTTGTAAACCAATAGTTTCTGGTTTGTGCCTTAATACCAAACTTAGAAATTTACTTATGTGTGTCTGTTGTTGTAAGCTGATCATTTTCAATTAAGTTGTAATTAGGCCAATTCACAAATAGTAAATTGAATTTTTTATTAATTTTTAAAATCTCATTAGTCATATTGTCATCCCATTACAAAACGCAAAACTCAGTCACATTTTCGTCATTCAGAGTCTCAAAGTATTTAATATTGTTTGTATTTAAACTGAATTTCCACCACAACATGGACAATATATTTTTCCCATCCATTAATTTAACACATGTCTGTTTTTAGAACCTTATTTTAAGAGTTCTTAGCTATGCCCTAATTTGACCCCTTACCGTCGTGACTACGAATTTCCAACTCTGTCGTTTCTTTGCAGTTTTTGAAACAATTGAATCCTTTTTTACTTCTTTTTTTCGAACTTAACTCAAAATATTCTTTTAGGCAGTATATATCAATTCCTTTAACTTCCTTACCAGATATTCCATAAAAGATCTGTTTTTCCCTCCACTCAAGATATTTAAAAAAGTCGTCTATATCTGGATTCTCGAACCCACCTAGTTTAAAAAATCTAGAATCTTTAATACTAAAAGCTAGATAATAACTACATGGTCTTTTCAACATAGAAACACTTCTATCTAACTTGAAATATTTTTGAGAAAAATTAACCTTTATAAATACAAAGTTTTTATAAGCCGTTTTTAAAAAAGTTGCATCTTGATTATCTATATCATTTAAAATTTTATCTTTTTTTCCAATACCAAATTCACTAGTGGTCAACAATTTAGATTTAAACAAAACATCAAGAGAATCTTGTTTACTTAGAGATTGCCCTAGAATTGTTGTCGATGTAAGCATCAATGCTATAAATATTAACCTTATCATTTTGTATTAATTTGCAAAAGCAACAGTTTGACCCATTACCAATCTGACTCATTACCCCAATTTATATACATTTTCAAATTTTGTATTTGATTAATACTTGTCTAGTATTTAACACATTTTCAACAAAACTTTTAAATTCAGAATACTCTTTAGGCGTTATTGTTTTGAAACTTACTTGAGATTTTACTTTTATGTTAAGTACATCTTTACTTTTTAAAAAATAACTAATTGAAAAATTGTGTTCCTTAAATTTAAATGATTGATTTTCAGGAATATCAATAAATTCTTTGCCACTTTTAAGTCTTATTAGCATGTTTTCGGTATAAAAATCTGTGTTCTCATACTTTTTATAATCTATTGGGAAAGATCTATTATCATTTTTAATGATTGAGTTATTATAGGGATTTAAGAAGAAAGGGACTTTAAAAGTCATCATATTAGCTACTTGACTTTCATTTATATCAATAATATGACTAGTCTGAAAATCAAGTCTCCCTTTGTCTTTATCATATTCAGAGCTATTGATTTCTATTGATTTAACAACTTTGTTAGACCTATCAGAAATATCTTTTAATAAGGTCTCTTTTAATAATTCTCCTTCTTCACTTTTAAACTTTTCTATATAATATGAGCCTACACTACCTGAGATAGAGGTTGTAAGAATAGTTCTAGATTCTTCTCCATTTATATCGATAACGTAATCACTATGAAAACTAGATTCCCCTGTAAAATTATCTAGGTATGTTAAATTCGATTTGGATTTATTAGAACTATCTAATGGAATTTCTAACAATGTAGCATTTCTAAGGGATCCAGGAATAGTACCAAATGGAAGATATTTGTTTGTAAGCTCTAAAAATTGATCATCTCCATCTATATTTACTTTTACAATACAATGATTGAAGTTGGTACTTGGCAGTACTAGATGATTTCTTCCATAGTCAGAAGTTAATACGAGTACCATCTTAACCTCTAAATCTACTTGTTTAGCAAGTACTAAAAATAGAGATGAAAAATCTTTACAATCTCCAAGCTTCGTATTAATAGTCTTAGATGGTTTTTGTGGAATATAACCACTTTGGCGAAAACTTACATGGCTATAGTTAAGCGTTGTTATGTATTGATAAATCCTTTGTGCTCTTTCAGTTTCTGAAAGATTTTTATAGCCATTTGGGAAAATAGTAGTATATGTTTCTTGAACAACTTGATCATACTTTAGCTCTTTTTTTACAAGGTCAGAATACCAATTAGAAATCTCATCCCAGTCATCTATAGAACTTATATGTAATCTTGTAGATATATCATTATATGTGGGCATATAGTCTTCTTGTATTTGCAAACCTTTAGAATCGTTCAATGACCACTCATGTATATAAAACTTCCCGTTTTTATAGCTATTATAATCAACATCTCCATTTGTTAATTTATAATTTACTTTCTCGTCAAAGGTTACTAATCGATATATATTCTTAACAGTAGGGTGGTATCCAATAAAATTGTGGTTTAGAATATAATCCTTATAAAACCTTCCTGTACTACTATATTTTGCCTCATAATCAATATGTATTACATCGCCTATTTCAAGATTGTCAAACACTAGATCTGATCCATTTTTATCAGCAGGAATTACAGTTTCGTCGGCTTTAACAATCTCTGATTTGTGAATTATATAATTCCCGCTAAGACCCAAACTATATTCCTTAAAAATATCTATCCCGTTCTGGGAAGTAATTTCATAGATAAAAGTATTTTTGTATTCTCCCCCTCCATTTTCATATGCAAGTATATCCGATTGACTTAACAAAACATTGATCCCATAGTTATTGTTACTTATTACATCTCTTTTTTCTTTAATATAATTGTAAGCATTTTTTATATGGAATTGATTAAGTGGGTTTTTCTCTTTTCTTAGGTCGTTAATTAATGTTCTAATTTTTTGATTAGATGGACTTCTAGTTAAAGCCAATTCATATAACTCGGCTGCTTCATCCCTTTTATTCAATTGTACATATGCATCAGCTTTAAACTTCGTAAAGACGAAAGAATTAGGATAATTTTCTAAGGCCATATCAACATAAGGAAGAGAACGTTCATATTGTCCAGTATCATGCAGAAGTGTGACTAATTTATAATGAACATTGTTATCGTTATTGAATCTTTTTAGTGATTTTTCATATAACTCTATAGCATCTTTGATTCTATTTTGTTTTTTATAATAGTATGCTAAATATTGTATGCATTCCCAGTTATACTCTTCTTTATTGAATTTTTCTAGTGCCTCTATAGTCGCATTATCATCATTAAAAAAGGTAGAATAAAATTCTGAAAAGGTATTCTTTATTGATGAATGGGTTGCTTCATCATCTAATAACTCATCTAATTTCTGCCTCATTAACTCCCTATTATTCTCTCTAAAAAGAATAAAAAAATCGACAGATTTATCTACTAATGGATGATCTATCGAATTCTTAACTTTATTTAATTCAGTTTTAAAGTCCTCAAGATCTAATTCCAATAGTGCATCAATATCATCCATTTTAAGAATAGATGATAAATAATAGTCTGGATCATTAAGCTTTATATTCTCTTGCAATTTATTCTGAGAGCTTTCATCTCCTATATGCTCATAGATATATATAAGACATGATTTGAGAAAAGAACTATTAGGATAATTCTTTAACCAGTTATTAAGTAACTCTAGTCCTTCTTCTAATTTACCATTGCGATAATATGTTAAGTACAGGCAAAAATTATTTACATTGGTATCACTTTGAGGATCTTGAAGTTTCTTTTTAAAAAAAGATTCTACACTATGAGGAATAAGTTTTGGAGCGACCTCATCCAAGCTACTTTCTTTATATTTCTTATCATCAAAAGAAAAACTATAATCTGTAAAAGGTTTTCCGTATGAGTCTTCTATCCGAAGAATGAAGTATGGGGTCTCCCCTTTTCCAGTAGCCAGTTTTATTAAAATCCTATTTACACCTTTATGAAGGTTTACAGCATAGGTATATGCATCTAATTCCGTTTTATACGTATTGTCATCTTCAACAATTAATACATCATTTAACCAGAGCCTTGTTAATCCACCTTTACCAAGTTTTAAATGTACTCGCTGAGAGGTAGGGGAATAGATAAAGGATTGTGCATAATGAACTCCAGAACTATATTCTGAGTGATTAGTAAAAAAATTATATATATCTTCATCATCAGTTGGTCGATACCATTGAGTGTTTCCCTTACTTTGAGCATTAAAAACTTTTTCACTTGACACCTCTTCTTCTGGCTCATAAGGCATTTGAATTCCACTTGAATTTAAATTTTCAAAAACTCCACAATATTCCCAATCTGTAACTGTATTAATCTTGTTAATAATTTTGCTATAATCCTTCCATTCTCTCTGATGCCTTTTAGTTACAGCTTGCAAATAATACAATCCACTTCTTACTGTAGAATTTGTAATTCTAGAAGCATCTATTAGATGCGGTATTTTATATGAATTAGAATCAAAACCATTACTGTGATAATCGCTAAAAAAATGAGGTAATGTCCAATTCGAAAATAGATAATTAGAATAGTCAGGGTATTTTGAAATCTTTTTTACAAAATCAGGATCTGCTTTTATAATCCCATTTTCCATTTCAATAATTTTCTTTAAAATCAAACTCTCTATATCATTCTCAAAATCAGTCTTATTAACTAATTCTAAAGCCATACTTCTATCATTAGTTAAAAGAGCGTCCCAAATTTTTGAGTTTTTTTGAGCAAATAATGAGCTTATTATAAAGCACGTCATAAGTGTGAATATGAACTTCGTTTTTGAAATGTTTTTAAATATCATTTATAGTAAAATTTTAATCAAAATATTAAATTAAGATGTTTGCACATACCCTTTTTTCTTGAAGAAGGTTAGCAAATTAACAAAGAAAAAAAGAATTAGAACTCATACATAGAAATCTGTTTTTTTACAATCCAAATCGCTCATTTATTTGGTAACTTAGGGACTGTATAATTAATAAATATTCTCTATTATCATCATGTTAAAATTAGAACACATATTCAATATCCTAATTAAAAAAACCTACCCAAAAAAATAGATACGTAAATGTGCCTCTAAATATTGATGCTTTACTTCGACAAGCTCAGTAATCATCTTGAAAAACAAACTGTCTTTCTTGAAAGTTTTTTGATATGCATTCGTAATGTAAGATTCATACGCTCAATTCTGTTTGTGCAATATTTCAAAGTACAAGAATGAGTCTCAGTTTAGAGACTCATTCTTTATTTATTATACAGATAATCAATTATCAAAATATTACATTTTTCAAAAGTGCAGTTTACTATATCACCTATTACCTTTAATCATTAGTGTCAATGGGCAAAACATATAATGCTTTATCAAAATAATAGCGAGTTTGAAGAATATCCAAGCTATCCATTTCCATTCTATCTTTATCTATTTCTTCTACTAAAATTCCTTTGACAATCTTATTACCAGGTTTGGAAAAATTCAAAGCAAATGCAACTGATAAATTTTGATTTTTCATATCGTGTGTTTTGACAAGACTATAAATTGTGTCTAATTCTATTTCGTTGAGATTACTAAAATCATTATTGAATTCATAGTTTAACTTAGGTTTTAAAATATACACGTCTGATTTTGGAGAAAAAAATGGATTTTTTAGATGAAAAAGAAACTTCACATCTTCATTAATTTGTATTGTATCGTTAGATGTTTCATAATCATAAAAATGACTGCCTTCATATATTGGTACGCCATTAACATCGAATCGCATTCTTTGGTTTAAATATTGCTCGCCATTAACTATTTTATACTCAATTTTTTGAGATAACGTTCCATCATTCCTATAAAAATGCCAATTGTTAAACTTCAATCCATTTTTATAAAAACCTTCTGCTTCAATACTCCCATTCTCATAAAAAAAGGTAGATTTCAAAACACTGTCATTAATTGAAACATCTTTTATTTTAAGAATCCGTTTTGTTGAATCAAAATAGATCTTTGAAGAATCCAATCGATTACTATTGATATCATAAAACTTTTTCTGCTTTAAATTTCTACTAACATAATAAGTAGATTGAGTTTTTATTTTATCGTCAGATTCACAGCTAAATAAAAAGATGATGATTATATATATAAATCGAAATTTCATTTTTTTAATTTTGATTAGGATAAGCATTTTTTATAACCAAGGAGTCCACTGGGACCCAGGATTGAGAACTGATCATTATAGAATCTGTAGTTGTATTCTTGCTTCCATTAGCTGGATAACTTTTATTTGAGATAACTTCCTGACCATTTTGATAACCTATTACTAATTTAGTAACGGTATCACTGTCAACAGCCCCAGCTGATCTCTCGCTACTAAATGTATTATTCGTATCTTCTAATGCACTAGGTGGTCCATTTCCACCTCCACTTCCTAAAATATCTATAGCTTTTAACCCTGCCTCTACTTTGTCGACTTGGGCATTTGCATCGTCCATTCCACTTTTAATCTTATCTGCAACATTGGGTTTGAGATTCTTCTTTGAAACATTAGTACGACCATCTCCTCTTTTTGAATTCTTTCCAACCTTGGCAAAGCTTGCCGCTTGGATTATACCTTCAACATTAACTTTTTCTGGATAGGTACTACCTTCTCTAATTAAATCTTGAGGACCAGACGCACTTCCGCCATCTCCTACGAAAGAAAAGCCTCCACCACCGTCCCAATCACTATCAGGCAACAAACTACTAATCTTTGAACCTATACCTGAGAAAAAGTCACTTACTCCTTTTGTAATTTTACTCCCTGCAGATCTTATTGAGCGAGCAATACCTTCACCTAAACCTTGGAATGGATTAGGACAACATCCTTGAGGCATCATCCCATCAGGATCTATAAAGTATATTGGATTATCAAACGCATAGTTGTATGGCGAGTGTCTTCTCATTTGCTCCGCAAGGGGGTCAATATTCATCCATCGTCCAATTGCAGGATCATAATTACGTGCTTGTATATCATACCAATCCAACCCTAATTCTTGCCCATACTCCTTTCCTCCAAAGGCAAACCTCTCTGCCATCGAGTTTTTATTAGAAGTTACGGTGTTGTTGTATCCTTTTTGTTGTAACCCAAAGACGTAATAGTTTTTCTCACTTATAATCTCTGTACTGGTTTTGATTGCTCCATCCAGATCACTATCGGCATAGGTAAGACGTACATTACCCAGATGATCTTTGTACTGGAAGGCATACTGATACCCAGAGTTGGTCGCTGTTTGAGAAGAAGTACTAAAGCCTTTTACAGACTTTGAGCTATCATATACCGGTTCTACATAGCCTTCGGGATGTGGGAACATAAGCAATCCTTCTACATTGTTTTATATATCAATGAACGAAGAAAAAAAGTGACCTTTACCTATAAAAGTCACTCTTTTTCAATTATTTAGATATCAAATTAAAGTCATAACCTAATTTGACCCACTACCCTCTTCGATAACTTCTAATCCTAGA
The DNA here is from genome assembly GCA_947503305.1 of uncultured Dokdonia sp. Classification (GTDB taxonomy): domain Bacteria; phylum Bacteroidota; class Bacteroidia; order Flavobacteriales; family Flavobacteriaceae; genus Dokdonia. The sequence goes on along the minus strand of CANNDF010000001.1, from coordinate 674,455 downwards.
AATTTGTCTGATATTCTTTCTTTAAGAATTACTAATACGATTAATTCTATAGGCCAAATTATAGTTGTTAAATTCCTTAAAAATCTTTTTATGAAATTTGATTTTGTAGATCTATTCTTATTCATTATTTGAAGATTTAACATTTTTTTACCTACAGATCCTTTTACTGAAAATAAATCTCTACAAATAAAAATTAGTATTACAATATAAATTACATAATCATTTAAGATATTAAGAGACGATATCTTATCAAAGATAAAACTTATTAAACCACTCAAGAATCCAAAAAAAAGTAGATCAATAAGAAAAGCTAATAATCTTTTAGATAGAATACTCATTGATGAGATTTTTGTAATCAACTCTTTATTAATACTATTGTCAGTCATATTATAATTTTAAATAAATCTATTCTTGTAATTTGTTGTGAACTAAGACACCATTAGCGAAAAAATTGTGATTATCTTCAATCCCAGAAAGATTATATGTTCTTTCTGCTCTATCAGTAATTTCAATCTCAACAACTTCTATTTGACTTATATCACCTTTTTCATTAATAAATAAACATATATCTCCAACAGATAATCTTTCTACATTCATATTATATTTATCTTTTGTAGCAGAAGGATCATAAGAGCACCACCCTTTACCAACAACAAAATATGGATGATCTTGAGTATTTACGTTAAAGATATTATTATTAAAGCTAACTTGAATCAAATTTTCATGAAAAGGAGAATCTATTCTCAGAACCTTTTTACTTTCCAATTTCTTAGTCTTTTCATTAAATGTCCTTACTAAATCTCCAACCTTTACATCCTCTATACTTTTTTGGCTAGAGTCAAACATTAATATTTTAGTGCCTTTAACAAAGCAAAGAGAATTTAATGGGTTTCTTTTTGACTTATAATTTTCAGGAACATCTATATGTATATCTACTCCTAATCTAAATCCAGCATTTATTTCAAAACCAATAATATTAATTTGACCTCCATTTGAAGATTCAGGAGTAGATTCTCCTGTAGGTAAAAATGAAGTTTGACTAGCAACTTTTGAAAAATTTTGCATTGGTGCTGAAAAATCGGTTACTGGCGTACTCGTAGCTTCTATATTAGCTTCTCCATTAGTAGTATTTTCAATTGAAGCATCAGCAAAAAGAAATGTAAATGTTTCTGTATTTGTTTGAGTTGTTTCAAATGATTGCTCATTTACAGTTGGTATGCCGTCATCATTTCCAGTTAAACTTTTTGAAGGGTTAGATAAGTCTGTAGATGTCTCATTTGAATATCCAAAAATAAAAAAGTTTGCCGAATATCCTTCAGTGGCTTCAGTTGATACACCATCCTTAAGACTACCACTAACTGCAGTAGTCCCTTTATCCGTTTTCCCCCCCAATTCAAAACCAAAAATTTTCCCACTTAGTCCGAATGTCTCTCCTGCTCCAAAAGTAAAACCTAAATCTATAGAGTTCAATATATCCATAAATGTCATCCCTCCTTCTTTTGGTGGATCTGGACAGGGCTTATCTCCACAAGGTCCTTGTGAACCTTGAGGCATCATCCCATCAGGATCTATAAAGTATATTGGATTATCAAACGCAAAGTTATACGGACTATGTCTTCTCATCTTCTCGGCAAGAGGATCAAGATTCATCCATCGTCCTAAAGCAGGATCATAATTACGAGCTTGTACATCATACCAATCAAGTCCTAATTCTTCTCCTAGTTCCTTTCCTCCAAAAGCAAAACGCTCTGCCATACTATTGGCATTGGAAGTAATGGTATTATTGTATCCCTTTTGGACAATCCCAAATGGATAGTAACTAAGGGTGTTTTTTAAGAGCTTTTGACCTTTTTTAGAGTATGCCACAATTAGTCTTGGCTCCTGATCGATATGTAATTTTAAACATCCCATCTGTGATACTTACGAAGCTACTGAATTGTCATCTACTGTCATAATCCTTTTGGATAGATTTTTGATACCCATACTATAGCGAGAGGAACTTTCGTTATATTTGTGGTATAATACTTCTAATTATGGGAGCAGTAGAATTAAAAAACAGAATACAAACCTTTTTAGATAATGCTAAGGATGAGCGCATTCTTAGTATCGTTAATAGTGTTTTTGAAAACTACTATCAGAACGATCAGGTAGCTTTCCACCCTGATGGTTCCCCAATGACACGCAAAGAATATAAAATAGCCTTGGATACTGCCGAGACTCAAATTGAAAAAGGAGATTTTATTAGTGCCGAAGAGTTTGAGCAAGAAGAAGACTAATGATTGAGAAAGTTGCTAAAGTAGTTTGGACTCGCCAAGCTAGAGAATCTCTAAATGCTATCTTAGATTACCGTTATAAGGATATCCCTGAAGCTAGAAAAATTGTCAGAAAGGATATCATCATTTCTTCCAAAGAAATTGTGTTTACAAAGCAATTTCAACAAGATGAAATCTATCCTCAGTATCGAAGAATAATTGTTCGAGATTATAAAGTTCTATATAAAGAGGATATGAATTACGTGTATATAATGAATGTTGTATGTACCGTTACTCGGCCTTAAACTTCACTAATTGAAGCTAAATCTTTTTAATCTAGCAAATAGATTTAACTAATACCTAACCTATCTTGAATAGTCTATTTATTTCATTAAGGTTATCATCTTTAAAAACATATAGCTGTCTTTGCAATAACCATAAATAATCGATAAGATCATTAACGAATTCTATCTTAGCTTTTGAGATAATTTGTCCAGACATTCCTGCTATTTTACTCTTCTCTCTAGATGTATACGGCAAGGTAAATCTTCCTTGTTGCCCTTGCACCTTAAATCCATTTTCAGGCAAAGTGTAGATTGTCATAGCTTGAGCATTAAGGTATTTGAAGTTGAAATTGAAACCCTTTACTAGCAAATCATGCGACAAAGAAATGTTATAATATCTACCATTATCAGATTGTGATATTGTTTTTTCTAGTTTAATTAAGTCTTCTAAAACTTTTATGGTAACTCTAACAATTGTTTTTGTATCGTCATTATAAAGTAAGTGTCCTAGTTTTACAGTTTCAGAAAGTTTATAATTTTTATGATTCATACTACTCATAAGTTGTTTCTCAATGCATTTAAATAAAGTTAACTTTGAAACGTTTTCTGCATATGATTACCCATAAACAAATTAAAACTGAAATATTTGTTTATTCAGTTTTTAACATATACCAAAACCAGATTAAGAAAATAAATAGGTATTTAAAAGTATAATTCTTAAGAGATAATATATATTAAGATAGTTTCCTGAAATCTTTATCTCCAAAATTCAAAATAATATTTTCATCAAAATCAATTACAATTGTAATTTTTTCAATAGGAACCCCATATATATTAGATATAGTATTAACTATTTCCATTGTTTTCGAGCCTTCTATGTGATAATAATGAGCTATAACATCTGTTTCTATGTTAGTTAATAATTCTATTTCATTATTAACAAGAATATTTGAAACATCTTGTATTAGTATTTCTTTTCCAAACCAATCCTTGTCTTGTCTCACTTCACCAGTTAATATTATTTCCACATTTATATTATCACTGTTTGGTAAATAAAGTAAATGGTTAGAATGCGGAGTTAAAAAGCTTCTAATTGTCATAAAAGAAGCACTAACTCTGTCTAAATCTTCTAATAAATAAATTACATTTAAAAAACTTGATTTATAGTTATAGGCTCGGAATTCATTCTTTGAATCGAAGTATATTTCATACATCATTCCAGTTAGTAAATGATTGATATAAAAGTCACCATGTATTCGAAAAATATATCGTAAATTATTTATACAATCCACCGCACTAGCAGAACCTCCTTGTGCAGACTGATAAATATTTCGCCCAATAACAAATAGAATATTCTTGTTGTCATCAGTTTCACTAATTTTTCCTTCTGGATATTCCAAAAATCTATCTATTGCGGGATTTTGCACATACCAATTATGAGATTTCAAATCAATAATAATTTGAATAAGAAATGACTTATTATGTAAAGGAAAATCTATATCAGAAAGAGCATCTTTTGAGTACGTAAAATTTAATTCTTCTCTAGGCGATGATTGTGCTTCTGTTAATTCATTTTTTGGTAATTCTGAATCTTTGACTTCACCTTTTAAAGGATTATCAATTTTAGTTTTATTTGACTTTTGATGATCTAGTTGAAGTGCCTTAGCAAGATTAATGAATTTGCCATTAATATTACTGTGTAATATCTGAGTTAAAGTATCAAAGCTAATGATATGAAAATCTTCAGAACTGGTTTTCGATTTAAATTCATAGACTAATCTAGGGTCAATAATTTTAAATTGCCCATTTTTATTTGGTTTATTAAGAGAATTTTCAATTATTCTATTTGGAGCATATACCCAGTCCTTTTTTGAATCATTAGTGATTAAGATTCCTTTTTTAACTTTATTAGATTTACAGTAATTAAGAATTTCATTCCATATTATCAAATCTCCATAAGAGTTTAGACTTTTTTTATCCTCAAATCCTGGGGGTAGTTTGTGTTCGTATCTAAAAGCTCCTAAACTCTGAGTTACCAACAAAATTCTTTGTAGATCGCTTTCTAAAACAGTTTGTTCAAATAGTTTTTGGATTTCAGCATGAATTTTTAATTTATAGCTCTCATCTTTAGTCTTAGCGGTTTGCTTTATATAATTTAGTCTTTCATTTATAAGGTCTAAATCAGAGTTGAACGCATTTAAATCAGAATAGTCAGTGTTGCTTAAACTCGCTAAGTCTACATTCATTTTTAAAAAGTAGCTTAATTCTTTAAAATCATTCTGAATAGATTTAACTTTTTTAAGAGGACCGAAATAATCTTCTATTTGGTTTCTAATAAATCTATTAGTGTATTCATTAAGAGCCCATAAAGGGGTTTTAATTCTATCTTTTTGAACTAAATTAATTAACCAGTCAAAGAACTCATCTCTTGCTGAATTATTAATTCTATAAAAAAGAGCAAATATATTTGTGTCTACAAAAACCTTACACTCATCATCTTGTAATAGGTTAAATATTTTATCTAAATATTCTTGTCGGTTAATTTCGGAAAGAGGGAACTTCATTTAATTTTCATTAGTTTTCTGTTTCGTAATAAATTTTATAGAATTTTCTTCCATCTTTTTCTATTCCTCTTTCTATTAAATCTTTTTTACCATGAATATATATATGGAAGTTCTTATCTAACTTTAAAACTTTTTTAAAAACCCTAGCTTGTTTTTTTACTGCTTGTTTTGATATTTCAAAATTGTTAGATAACTCTACATTATTATTATCTCTATATGAGCTATCAAAAGTTCTAAATGATTTAATAACATCTTCATCTTGAAAAACTTCTTTTTCAAAAACCTCTTTTTCAAATGATTGATGAGTTTTAAAATATTCAACAGAACGATTTAATAAATCAATTTGGTCAGTACTACTTACCTCTGTCTTATTTGAAAGGTGTTTTGTCACATACTCTTTAGTCATGGACAAAAAATCATTTGTAAAATGAAAATTATCTGAAGCAGGTCTGATATTTAAAAAATCATTTTTCCAATACTGTGTGTCTCTTGATTTCGAGTCTATAATACAAACCTTATAGCCGTTTTCTTCTTCCAAATTAAAAACTAAACAGCCTTTATCAAGTTTATTTATATTTATTCCATTTTCGTGATTGATATTAACTCCATTATCTATTGAATTAAACTTTAGAAATACATCTTTCACTTCTGATTTAAAAAAACCTATAGCATCGCACATTATACCATCAAACATGCAATTTTTAAAAAAACACACGCATAAATCTCCTCCATTAATTTTAGGGTGATTAGATTGGGAATACAAATGCTTAGACACATCAATTGATGTCTTATAAAGTAATTCTGGAGACGAAAAAAGCCTTTTCACAAAAAGATAGACTTCATTTAACTCAAGCTCTGTTGGGTGGAAGAAATTATACACCTCATTATTGTTGAATGGAGATAAAAAGTATTTTAACAAATAGCTTTCTGTTTCGTCATTTGAAAAGGAAATTTCTTCTTTCGCTATTTTAACGTTTTCATCTCTTAATTTATTACCAACTTCATGTATGTAAATACCTTCTAGTTTAATACTTGTAAATTCTATCATTCGATAATATTGAATTGTTTAAGTTTTTCTATTTTTAGTCTTTCTATTTCTTTAGAGAGTTCTCTTTCTAAACTTCCTATATTACTAATAGCTTTAACACTTGGTGTCTTAATTAAAAAAGGCGCAGAATTAAAGACACCATTAATTTCCATATTGTTTTTCAGAGCGTTTGAAAAATTATAAGTTACTTTAAATAAACCATTTTTGATATTTAAATAATCAAATTTATAGAGTATTCTTATTTCTTCTAAAAAAATTGATTCTTTTGCATTTTCAACAGATAATTCAGTAAGAGTATCAAGCCCTTTACCTTCGAAATTAATTATTAAGTCCTTATCTGCTTTATCTTTATATTTTTCAGGAATTTCTGTATTATCGTCAAACTTAAATTTAATAGACCTTATATCTGGTTCTTTTAAAATTGAAGATGATGAAACATTGCTAAAACTAAGAAGAAAGTTCACTCTCTCTTTATTAGATGAAAAACTCGTAAACAAGGTTTTTATTTTTTTGTCTTCTATAAAATCAACTTGCCTAAACTCCTGATGTAGTAACTTTAATGCTCTATTTGCTATTAGTTTATCTTCTCTTGTTATTGTTTTTTGAGTTGCAATAATTAAACGATCATTATCTTTTTTTACAATAATTTCAGCTTTACCCCATTTCGTGTTTACTAGTAGCGAGCTAGTGGGATCTTTTATTTCGGTAGTTAAACTTAATATAAACTCTTCAGCATTTTTTGGATTTTGCTGAAACTTTAAATTTGAATTAATAATTTTAGTATTAAGTCCATCTGTTAGGTTATCATAGTTTGGGTTTACTTTCTTAAAAACACTTACTAAGCTATCATTTTGTTTTATTGTATAATGTTCATTAGTACTCTGAACAGGTCTGTCTTTAACATCAATTAAAGATTTAAAGTCTTCTAACTCACTAGGACTAAGTAGTAAGGTAGACATTAAATCAATCAAATTAGTTTTATCAGCTTTTTTTGAAAAAATACCTTTTTTTGCTAAAAATATTTTTAAATCATTAGCTGTAATTGCTTCTGTTTTTAGAAAAGGTTTTAAAATATCTCCATAAGGTAAAATATTTATAAAAGCTTCATTCAAATGTTTAGAATTACGTAAAGATACTTCTTCTTTTTGCACATAAGTTTCATCTTTATTTGCTATAGTTTGAGTACTTGTTAAAGAATCTAAAGCATCAGCTCCAACCATATTATATTTTAAAATTTCGACCTTGTCGTCTAAAAGTTCTTCATCAAAAGATCGTATTATTTTTAAGGCTTCGTTCTTATCTTCTGCTTCATTATAATCTGGAAAATATAATAAGTACTCATTACCAAAACCACTTGTTAAGCGAATAGTAAGCCATATTATTTTTTTTAATACTTCGGTAGAATAATGATCTGAACAAAAAAGTAAAAAACTAATTTTTGATTTATCTTCTTTTGCAATTGGAATGATTGAAGAATTAATATACTGTACTGGTAATTTTCTACCTCTATGCCCAATTCTTTCAGGACTATGGTTTGCTTCAGTTATTGGGTACAAAAACTTAACAGGAATATCTTCCCTATAGTTCTTGGCTGTGACTATGCTACTAATTAGAAAATTAGCTTTCTTATTATCAATTAAAAAATAGTTTAATTTATCGCTCAGTAAATTCTTCTTATAATTATCTTTAGTATTGTGAATAAAGTCTCGAGACAAATCATCATTGTCCGTAGTTAACCAAAATAAAAGGCTATAATAATCGGTAGATTCAAATCTCTTTAATGGAATTTCTTTTTTAATTTTTAAATCTTCCAAAATGATTTCAGTATCATTAAGATACTTAACTATTTCAGTCTTTGATGAATTTGGATAGTTAAAATCGTGTATAGAAGATATCATAATAGAATCTCCAGTCTTCTCCTTGAGTTTGTTTTCGGTATCTCCAATAAAATCCATTTGATGAATATCATTTTCAGATGTATGCTCATTAAATATTTCTACAATATGATTTTCACCAAATTTATTCCATCCGATTAATTCTAATATTTTTTTTGTAATTCTATGGTTTAATGGAACATTTTGGTTCTCTATTGGAGGAGCTAAAGTAGCAAATGGATTAGTTTCTATTTGATTCTCAATAACGTTAATCCATTCCAATAGACTTTCATCGAAATCATTCCTATTTATTTCTTTTCCAATAATTGAACTTGTTCCAAAACGAGAGCTTAAATTGTGTATTATTATTTCACGAACTTTAGGAGAAATTTTATTTTTATTTTTTTTACTGTAATAAAAATCAATTTTTGTAGAAGCTTGGTCTATCAATATTTTTGTATCTAAAGAACCCAACTTATTAATACTTACATTGTCAATATTTTCTTTTTTTAGTAGATTTTTAGCAGTAGGGCCTATTAATGATAGTTCATATTGAGAAGCATTTGGAGAGTGTTCTTTAAGTTCATCACACCATTTTTTTGCAGCTGCTAATCCGATAATATTTTCTGAAGATTTTACCTGAGTGAGTTTAATAATATCATTTGAATATTTCCATCTAATATCTACTTTCTCAGATTCATCAAGTGGTTCTAATGTTACAGAGATCCAGTCATTATCTAATTCCAAAGCATCCAATAGACAAATTATTGTTTGTATTATATACCCTCTTATCCCAGCATTACCTCCCATATTATTTTTTTATTTTAGATGATTATCTTTCAGTTTTATACTAATTTATTGATTCAAACAGAATCAATTTTACGGTTTTCCGTAATCAGAGGGGAACAAACAAATAATCCCCAATGAAAATTGAGGTTTGTTTAGAGTAATACATTTAATTTAAGGGATTTGTAAGATACAGTAATTAATTGATAGGATGCAAATTATCAATCATTTCTTGTAGATTTTCGATATCATCTTGTACAAATCTTTCGGTTGAAGAAATATACCGATGCCCTGCCATATATTGTACTTCACGTATGTTATGAAGTTTTAACCAATGCGTAATAACCGATGCTCGTATCTGATGTGCGTTTTTGATATTAAGGTTAATGGTGCGGAGTTTTTTAAACAGCTGACAAGCAATGGTAAAACGATCCGAATTTTGCGGTATAAAAGCCTCTGTGTGGCACGCTATAGCATTTTGTAGGGTTTCCCTATCCGTTTGTATATACTGGGCTAAGGAAAGCACCTGTGGCGATTTGATTTCTAGCTTGCGATAGTTAGTTTTTCTTGTGCTTGGCACATAGATATTCCCTCGCTCTAGATTTACGTGGTGTATCTTCAGATGTTTGATAGAGGTAATAGAAAGTCCTTGATATACCATAAGTCCTATAATTACTTTATCTCGTATTGCTACCGATGGGCTATTGGGTAATTCTATATTCTGCGTTTGGAAGCTATAAAACAAATCTTCTAGTTCCTCATATTCTAAAAGGTTATGATTCAGCGTTCGTTTTGTTCCTCTGATGTTCATATTCTCCATCGGGTTATCACCTCGATGGTTTTCTTCTATTAGATAGTTAAAGAATACTTTTATGGCTCCAATACGTAGTTTGGTCGTTCTCTTTGAAGGTCGCTTCCCTGCTGTGGGACGTTGTATTTTCTTTGCGTAGGTTAAACAGGTTTTATAATCAATGGCATAAGGATCATAGTCTTTTGATTCACACCAACTCATAAACTTATCGTAACAGATCAAATAGGTATTGATTGTTGATTTTGCATACGCCTTTTCATAAAGATACGTATCAAATGATTTCATGTTCATTCATATTTACCAGATGAGTATATATCTGCGTTGATTCGAGAGAAGAATGACCGAGAAATTGACTAATGGATTTCATAGGCACCTTATTCTGCATGAGATGCGTGGCGATGCTATGACGTAAAGTATGCAGGGTAATATTCTTTGCTTGGATATTTTCATCCTCACTGGCATCAACAATATACTTCAGCCTATTTGCTATCGACATATCATTGATACGGGTTCCTCGTTGTGAAATTAAAAAAGCATCCGTTTGATAGTTATTCTGAAACTCTGGTCGTCCTTCATAGAGATAGTCTTGGAGGACACTTAGATTGTATGGGTTAATCGGTACAAAGCGTTCTTTGTAGTTCTTGCCTTTGCGTACATAGATACGCCCTTTATCAAATAAGATATCTTCACAATTGATATGAACTGCTTCATTTCGCCTTAATCCGCAACTATATAACAATACAAGTATCGCACGGTCTCTCATTTGAAAGTGTTCGCTCATGTGGGAATAGTCACAAGCTTTAAAAAGTCGTTTGATTTCGTCTTGGGTAAGGATTATTTTATCTGTATTGTGATAGGATATTTTCTCTCCTTTAAGATGTACGCCAAATTTGATATTGGCATTGTGTTCTTTTAAGTAGACTAAGAACTTCTTTAAGGCTTGTTGGTGTTTGTTTAAAAATGCTTTTGATAATCCCCCGCCACGTCTTTGGTTACCTCTTTGTGATAATTGGCTGTAATATTCTTGGATAAGTAGAGTCGTTACTAAATCAAGATTGCGATGTCCTCTTCTCTCTAGATAATGAAAGAACTCTTTTAAATGATTCGGCAGATTATAGACCGTAGTAGGGGCATAGCCAAGTACGTCCAGCCAGTTGGTATATGAGTAGAGGAGCTGTATAAATACCTCGTTTTTAAGTTGTAGTTTTTTCATAGTTTGCTTTCGCGAAAGCGTATAAATTTCTATACCCTTTTGCATTTTTTAGTTTCTGTGGCGAACCTTTCGTTTTATTATATGTATCAAACACTTAGCCTCGCCATTAGACCAGTGGCGAACCTGTGGCGAAGTGGCGGTGGCGAGTCGCCACAGACAATTATACTTTTGCCTTACTTTGCAACTTTTCGACACACATATTCAGCGCCATATCAATGGTTGTTTCTAAATCCTTAAACTCATCTACATCGACAATTTCATAACAAAAGGATTCCTTTTGAATATCTGTTCTGCGTTTGATATATCCTTCTTGTAAAAGCAGTTGATGATACCGTCTTAAAGTTGATTCCTTAATCCGTAATTCCCTTCTGATTTCTTGATTGGTAAATACCGTATTCTGTTTTTTATGTAAATGAGTTTTAAGTGCCTCTAAATAGTTTCTGGTTGCTCCGTTTAATGGGTCAGACTTACGAAGCAAAGTATCTTTGATAAGAGCGTTTGCTACTTTGATATCTTCGAGCGTAGTTTCGATATATTCCTCTCCTGTATGTACATCAAATTGTGATTCCCTTTGATGTTGATGATAGAAAGTAACCACTTCGATGAATTGCAGATAATGCGCATTGCTTCGTCGTGGTTTAAAAACAGATTTAGGCAATATCAAATGCTCTGCATAGGGATTGATAATACGTACCGGCTTTAAGAGTCGTTGTACATTATTGAGTATCTTTTGTGCATCTATTTGATCTTGCTTATTAACCCGTCCTGCCGATTCTAAACGTTGATATTTCATAATACGCTCGTCTTGCTCTTCACTCTCATCTATATACAGTAAGAAGGAACGATTAGAATTATCCTCATAGATACTTTCTTGAGTGGTACATCCTGCAACACATATAGGTCCTTCTACCGTTAAGCTTTTGGTGATGCCTTCCCCACCAGTTCCTTTTTGTACAACAGATTTCGTAATACGTTTTTTGGTTTGTAATTCTCTAAGGGGGTATAATACTTCTTCTGCACCATCCATATCTTCGATAAGGATAAGCTTATGCTTTAATTCATTTCGTTTGTAGTAATAGAATGCATTAGCAGATAATACCGTCATCTCCACTTTATCTTCATCTGGAATAAGTGCTGCAACTTTTGATTGTAAATGCGTCTTACCAACACCTGAACTTCCAAAGGAAATACAATGCAGTGGATTCTGCATTTTTCGGGAGGTAAATATCAAATACATCAGTAATCTATTATCAACTTCTCCAATCACGCCACTTGCTCCAATCAGCTTGTTTGTCTTTTCCATCAACTTCTCCGAACGTAATATCGTTATTGCTTGTCGTCTCTCTTTTTGCGAAAGCTCATATTCAAACACCTCATCCGAATTTTCAAGTTCCAATAACTCTAATCGGTAGGTTTCCAGTTTATGAATCAGTTCTTGTAAAGCTCTTCGTATAATAGAGGTTCCTACTTCTAGGAATTCAGCAATCCTGCGTACAAACTTTTCAAGAGCATTCGCATTATATAAATCAATAGTATGTCGTAAGGCGTGAAAAGGAGCATCCACCTTATGTATCTTTAAAGTCACTCGCATACGATCAAGTCCAGCGATTGAAATACCTCCGAGAATATGGAATTCCAACACTTCTGTGATATATGAGTAATGGTTCGGATTTGTGGTATTAAAAGTATTCATATTCTGAATGTCAGCGTTATACACACAAATATATAAATAAATTGACTTTAAACACACTAAATATATAAATTAGTGTGTTTTTTGGTGTTTATAGTCAAATGACCTACTTTTGAGGTAAACAAAACCGCCGTTATGACCGAAGTACAGCAATTACTGATAGATAACTTGAAGTTTTATAGAGTAGAAAAGAAACTTACCCAAGCCAATGTTGCCAAGTCCTGTGATATGCTTCCTAGTACGTATTCCCGATTAGAAACAGGACAGGTATCTCCGCAGTTGCAAACGCTGGAGCGAGTATGTGATGCTATTGATATTCCTGTGGTTAGTTTATTTCGTTCTCGCGAAGTGAAAGATCAAACAATTATTGAGAAGCTTGAAGCTATTGGTGGATTGTCTGAGTATAACCGTAATGTGGTAGGGATATTACTAGATTCTATTATTGAAAAGGACAAGCTTGAAAAGTCACAAGCGGTGACGATGAAGAAGAGGTTGGAGGAGTTGAGTAGGGTTCGCGAGAAGTAAGAAGATATAAAGACTAATTAACGTACTAAATAATTTATATATTTACTATCATCATAAATTTCTTTTGCTGTTTCGTAAAATTCATCAATATTATTTTCCTTTTCTTCTTTCCCTATTTTTGATACTTCTTCGTATGCCTGATCAATTATAAGTCTATAATTAGCACGTAAGACTTCAGTTCTAAAATCTTCTAAATCTAACATCATCTCAATAGCAAAATATATTGTGTGTAATTTGTGACTAACATCAATATATATTTTTGACTCTTTCACATTATTTTCTTCATTATTAACGTCCAACCAAAACGCCTTATCTTCTAAATTCATTGCCGTATTAGTAAATTCAATTATTCTATTTCTAAATTCTTCTTTCCATTTTAGCTTAGCATCTAGTCTTACGTTTTCTCTCATCCGCAAAAGGGCTAAAAACCCTGCTATTATTACCACAGTTATAGGAACCAACATTTTAAATACATCTAACCAAGTAATATCATTCATTATAAGCCAATTAAGTATTCTCTAATTTAAGCATTTTCTTTTTTCTTTAATTAACTTATCAACGTGTTTTTTATCTAGATCATTGAGTTTTGAATACATAAAATCAAATATTTGTTTTTCATAGTCAAGTAGTTTAGATAATATCTTTTTTTTCTGGTTCGTTTCCTCTTTTAACTTTTTTTGTATTCTAGCCAATTCATATTTAATCAGTATTTCTTTTTCAATTTTTTTAATCATATCATTATCTTTCATATGTAATATTTTCTTTCAAATTACTAATAAATATACATATCAAAGCTACAACACTCATATTCTTTAAATATAAAACCTTACTAACCTTGCGATATACTTTCAGTTATGATAGAATAATAGAGTAAAGCAATAATCATTATTAAGATTTAAGATCAGAAATAGACATCGGATGATTTTTGCTTTACACTTAAATCTTTTATTCCGATGTCTATTTCTGATTACCCTAAAACATATATGAAATTCAAAGAATATTTAGACCATTTAAACGCTCTTGCAAAAAAGCACCCGGATTTACTAGAAATGAGAGTTATTGCAAGTGCTGATACAGAAGGGAATCATTATCATGGAGTTGCATTTACTCCTGAATTTGGAAAGTTAAGCAGTGGAACAGACTTTTACCCTTACGACCGTAAGATCTGTAAAAAGAAAGATATTAATGCATTATGTATTAATTAGTATTGATATTCTGATCCGAAATTGGAAAATCACTCAGTAACATTTAGTCAAAAAATACCATTATACGTGGTGTTTTTTAATTTTCTTTTATAGGAAAATTGAATAACTCAATAAAATCTATATCAAGACCTTTTGATATTTTAATTAAGGTTTTTAATGTAGCAGATGTATGCCCTCTTTCAAGTCTTTGAACTTGTCGTTCGTCTATGCCAGATCTTATAGCTAAATCAAGTTGAGTCAGTTTTTTTTCTTTTCGTAATGCACGAATACGTTTACCTATTTCAATTATATATTTATCTATCTCTACGTGTTCCATACAATAACCTATTACGGCTAATGTGAAATGTAGAAGTATTATGCATAAACAAACACGACAAAATTGTCGTGTTTGTCATTTTTTATCTATGTTTGCTTCATTAGTAACTCAAAAACATAGATTTATGAAAACATTTAACTACATCCTTTTACTGCTTTTTGCTTTTTCACTTACTAGCTGTATAACAACAAAGACACTAAAAGCTACAGCAAGTGTTCCTACGGGTACTACCGTCAATTATTCAAAGGTGGTAAATCCTGCATACGCTACAGATTACATTGGAGCGGATATTATTACTGAAGTAGAATTTTATAGTGCTGGTAAGGCACGTAACCAAGCTACCAAAATTCCTAAAGATCATGTTGTATTTCAAGTGCTGCCTATAGGAGGCACACCTAAAGATGCTCCCTTTGGTGGTGGACAACTCGGAGATTATGTATTTCTCCCAAAAGACCAAAGCGATATCATTTTCAATTTAAAACGTGGGGATAAGATTCAATTACGTGGTGGCACTCGAGTACAGAAATACCATCTCAACGGTATAAAGATTATTGAATTTGTAGCTACATCAATTGAAAAAATATAAATAACCGTATTATGAAAAATGTAATCTATCTAATTGCCTTTCTCCCCTTATTCCTTAGTTGTTTTTCAAACACACTCAAACAAGAAACCGTTGAAAACTGGATACAACAAAAAATTAAAGATAACAGCTATTTTAAACATTCTATTGAATACAAACCGTATAGAAAGATTTGGAAATATAACTATCAAATAAATGAAGTTACTATTGATACTATTAGCGTAGTACAGATGGTTAATGAAAACCAAGCTACCGTTAAGGTAACAATACGCTATATTGAAAATCTCCATATAGGTAAAAGAAGAAATAGTAATAAACAAAAAGACAAACTCACTTTTGTATTTAATAAAAGTACTGATGACAAATGGTATTTAATTGCTGTAACAGGACGTAAATCATCTACGAATAGTTATGGTCATCAAACGGATATTTTTAAGCAATACAGAGAGAATTTTATAACCAATTATGCTACGGAATCTATTGAATAATAATTCAATGTCCTTTAACCAAAATGTCTTTATCTATGTTTACCATTTACATATATAAAGACATTTTTGATTTGTCCAAAGTCATTCTTTTTTGGACAAATTGCCCCAGTGTCTCAAGTCGCCCTAAGCTTTTAAGACACTGAGGGCAAGATTGCACATTATCTGGTAAGGTCTAGCGACACTTAGCAAACAAGGTGCATTCTTGCTAGGGAGACCCTAGAACCCTAAAACCAAAAAAAGTTGATAGGAATACTCCCATCAGCTTTTACTTTTATTTCTACAGTGACCTATCGTTCTATATCCCGACCTCTATCTTTCGAGCGATTATTTCGTAATCTTTTCACTTGTGATAAGCGTTTATTACGTTCAATATTTGCATCTAATAATTGTAATTTCTCTTGGGAGTAGCCTAATGTTTTTAAACGATATTTTCTGCTAGCTTGGATACCAATTTGATTCCCTCGTTTGTACAACCGATGTCCTTTTGATTTGAGAAGATCGATAAAGTTTTGTGAAGATGTTGCCTTGTCGTGAATCTCTGCAAGATCTATTTGCAATTGCTGCTTTTCTGATAGTTTTCCTGTTCTTAGTTTAAGTTGATATTCTACATCTTTTATTAGCGATTGGTCTTTTTTTTTTGAGTGATTAACCTTGCTGTGCTGAAGTTGTAGGTGCCTCTCCTGGTAACGTTCCATTTTTTGTTTTAACTCCCGAAAATCAGCACGTGAGAGCCTTTTTACTTTACCCCCTAATTCAACTGCTGATATAATTACGTGGATATGTAAATGCTCTTTATTTTTGTGCATAGAAGCTACTACAAGCGAGTTTGGACTACGCTCTTTGGCATAGGTTCTCGCTACATCTAGCATCGCTTGCTTTGATAATTTTTTAGAATCATCAGCATGGAAACTGATTATCTCGTGGTAGGCTCTATTTGCATTTTTATGCGGTACTAATCGCTTTTCATTATTGGATTCAAACTGAAACATCATATTACGAATACGTGCTTCCAAAATAGCGGTTTCAAGTGTCGTGTCCCCTTTGGCTTGTACTAACTCCTTATTATAGGTTCTATCTCTACGAATGGCTCTACTCATTACAAATCCAGAATCCGTCAAATCGTGTCCTACGAGAATGTAGCGTAGTACGTTTGACAGATTCTGTTTACTTTTTATGGACTTGCTTTTTATAATCATCCTATGATGTCAATTTGCTAAACTCTAATTCCAGCAATTCTATACGCTCTAAGAGTTTCTCTGTTTGTGGAGATTCATTTTGCTCTAACAATTCTTCAACTAATCCAATTAACTGCATCAGTTTTTGATGAATACTAACAAGGTGTTTGTTATCGAAATCTAATGTATACCCACCATCTAATGCGTTAAAAATTGTAGTATAGAGATACTTTGAAATACTACGTTCCCCTTTATGCTCTTTGATTTTAGTAAGTGTTTTAGCATCAAAACCAAGTGTAAATTCTTTACGCTTTTTTCTACGCTTTCGGTTGTATTCCTTATGCCATAGCTTGTAATACTCCTTTTTAGCTAAAGAAATCTGTTCTTTGGTAGGATTGGTATTTGCTTCAAACGCCGCATCCAGATACTCATATATACTAGCGTACTGGATCATCCTTTGATGTTTGATCAGTATCTACTTGGTATTTATCAAGATTGATGTACTGGACGGTATATTCAGGATTGACGGTATTAACATCTTCGGAAACTTCCAGTTTCATATACCCAACCATTTTGGATTGCTTATAATACGGAACGACTTTACATTTAAGAGGTTTAAGAGCATTGGGAACAACAATAATATGATCGGCTTTCATTGTTCTCACTTCATCAGGAGTCATTAAATGGCGTACACGTTTAAAATCACTCTCATCTTGGTATTCATACAATCCCAAACTCTCAGAGATACTTTTTGATTCATCAGAAAGCCCACTAAAGTAGATTTTAACATTCGCATTATTAAGTATGACTTTTCCATTATGAATACCGTAATTATTAAATAATTGATTTTCTGATTGTAAAACACCAAGTATTGGGCATTTGAACTTTCTCGAATTACTAATGATATTTGCAAGGTTAGGCAAATGCAGGCTCGAAAGTTCATCTAATATGACAAAGACATCCTTGTCTTTTTTCGATGGTAAAGACCTAAAAACGTGAGAAAAATATTGTTCCCAATAGATACTTAGAATGGTGCTATAATATGACATATCTCCTAGAGGACATCTTAAAAACACAACTATCTTCTTTTGACGTAATGTTTCAAAATCAAAAGTGTCGACACTGGTAAGCGAGCATAGGGTTTCATCTTCTCCTAAAAATGCTAGGGATGCTTGTGCTGAACTAATAATCGAAGCTCTTGTATTTTCACTATTACCCATAAGGGATAAGAACTTAGACCATAAATGCTTGGGTGTAGTATCCGCAAAATAGGCATCGATTACTTCGGGTTCTCCTGCCAGTATTTCTAAAATTCGGTAAACATTCGCAAGATTTTGATGAATACGAGGCTCCGTTTCCCTTAAATGATGGATACATAGGCCAATAAGTTCAGTTGCTTTAAGCGTCCAAAAGTCTGAATTCTTGCTCGAAGTACGAACAAGCATCGTAGCTATTTTATTTACATCGGCATTGGTTTGAATACGATGTAATGGATTGTAATAAAGTGATCCTTCTTTGTTTCCAAAATCTAATATTTTAACAGTATATCCGCGACTGAGAAGGAAATTTTTGGTCTTTAGTAGTTCTCCAGAAGGATCATTGATAAGCATTGAACCTCCATCTTTGCTATTACCTATATTAAATATAGACGGATATATAATCGTAGTGGTCTTTCCGCCACCGCTAGGACTTATCACAAAGCTATTTTTTCTACTTTGATCAACAGACAAATACTTATTCCCTGTTACTGAAAAGCCTTTATATCGTGCAGAAATTAGTTTTGATGCCGATGTAAACCCTGCCTTAAGGCGATGGTCTTTACCTATCATCTTATCAAGAATGCTATCTAAGAACTCTCCCGTTCTTTCCATAGCAATTGTTGCCATATCTTTTATGTTCATTGTATATAATTTTAAAATTGTACTAGCCTTAATTACTTTCCAAGTAGTTTCTGGAAAGCCGTGTTAAAGGCTTCTAAGAAGAGTTCCAACCCACGTGTAATGCTATAGACGCAAATCAAAACAACTTTGAAAATGAATTGTAGTATTGTTGTTATCGTTTTCATTGCCGTTGTTTTTAGACAATAGTATTCCACCCTTCCTTGTTTCAAGGACAAGAAAGGATGGTACTACCGTAAGTTAAAGTGTTTTACATATCAGATAAATTGGTCATTCCAATCTGAATTTCTAATCCAGAATCCTCAAAAAGAGTTTGATATACACTACACCATGCTTTGAACATTCTATTTTCAAAAGCAGTAGAAGGATGATATTGGATATACAGTGTTACTTCCGATAAATCAGGAATATCTATCTTATCTTTTAAATCCCTAGCAATCTCCGCCGGATCTTCTAATAAGAGATTCTGCGATCTATAACTATCGAAAAGATCAGAAAACTCAGTAATGTCACTATATAAGATCACATATTTTTCATCCGCATTACTTTCTTTAATAGTAGTCAAGTGATCTAAAAGCGAAAATAGAATACTAGAGCGTTTATAATAATACTCCTTATTGTTATGGTGTGTAATAAGGGTATCTACAGAATGTATAAAACGTTTTACATCTGATTTTCGTTGCAAGGTGTTATCAAATAACCCTGACGGCTTTAGTGATAATGGATATACAGGTAAAAAATCTACATCACCTATATTTTGAAAACGTATTTCTGCGCCTGTATTTGGTTGGGCATCTATATCAATCAAAGAAGTAATATCCTCTATTCTAGGTTCTGGGATAATGGTATCGGTACGATCTGCTAATATGCTGATAGTAACCGTATGGGTATCGTCAATATCACAAGCACAAAATAGTACTAGGATACATAATAAAAATAGCTTTTTCATAATTCAAATGGTGTTTTATCAATGTGTTCATATTTACGCTCTAGAATAGGTAGGTCTTTTGTAATATCCCCTGTAAAGAGTGGATCGCATTTAGAATTGGTCCGTAGGTATAACTCAGTTCGGAACTCTTGAAAACACCCTTGATAACAAGTCACGACATCTTCTTCTAATTGTTGAGCTAATAATAGAAAGTTATAATGCTCCGTTAACTTTTTTTGTAATTCAGGAATTTGAGCATTTCTCTCTTTAATCAAGGTTTCTCTTTGCGCAGTAAATTGCTTAATGCGTTTAGTATCATTCTTATACTTTTTATATGCATCTAGCTCTGCCTTACTTGGACGGTAAACAAATACTAAGTAACAGGCAATCAAGTATCCAAAGAAATTAATCATTGTTGGAACCATCGGACTAGAAACAAAGACATCTGCCATTTCAGGATTTGCAATAATTAATGACTGGATACGTAGTTTTGAAAACAGATAGAAGAGTACAAAAATAGGAGTCGCAAAAAGTAGGAATACTAGTAATTGCCGTTTGGGATTATCTCTGCCAAGCTGTACAACATACTTGGGCGTAATATGCCCCCACCAAAAGATAATAAAGGCTGATATTACCGAAATAGCTATGGCAGATAGCGCTGATCCGCCAAGTAATTGGTATACCGTATAGTTGCTTACAAGCTCCACTCCAGCAAGAAAGTATAGCGCCCATACCTTAGCGCCAAGCCAACCTTTACATCTACTGACTATTTCCTCAAAGGCTTCTTCAATTTTACCTTTATACAAAGCAAGTTTGTCATCAGTTTCAGTAATCTTTCTATCATAATCTTCAATAACTGCTTTGGCATTATCAATATCTTTTTTGGATTGAAAGACACTTAATGCGCCAGCTAGTGCTTGATCAATTTTATCAATTAACCGTTTGTAATCTGACTTCATTGAACCAATAAAATCTCGAATCTTAGTACCCTTTTTGAGTTTACTAAAATCCATTGCAGCAATTTGTTGTGCGGTCTTTTTATGTTTTGTGATGAGTGTCGCATCGGTTTTTTTTATATCCGTGGACAATTCTGTGTGAACAATCTGCGTACGATGTGCAGGATCACTTTTCTTAAAAAATTTCATAAGAATATGTTTTTAAAATAATTGGATGACCTACTACTTGCGGTATATCACAAGTAGTAGGAAGTCTAAAAGATGTATCTTGGATACATCTTTTTTAAGGTCTTATATCGTGTATTTGAAAAAGCGAAAGCGTAACCACTCTGCTTTTTTTGGCAAGTCCATTGCCTCACTTGAAAAGAGTTCTTTAATTTCCGTTTTACTAAAAGCTCTCTGTATACTTGAGAATTTTAAAAACTGGTTCTTTCTAGGATTAAAGAAAACTATGCATTCTTCATCTTTAGAATCTACAGGTAAGTAATGATGTTTAATTAGATAACCTATTAGGTAGTTATTTGAATAGGTCTTTTTTTGATGAGCTTCTTGCTCTGAATTTAAATGTTCCATTTGCGGTTTTCATTTAAAGGTTATACTTCATTTGAAACCACTTTGAAAAGGCTTGACAATTCCATTAAGCTATTCATACTATACCTAGTTTAGTCGAGAGGGCGTAATCTCTCTTCTAAGCGAATCGTCAGATTTTCGCAGTGAATCTTGGCGTCCCGAATTATTTATAATTCGGGTTTTTTTATCTAGAATATCTCCCGAATTTTGATAGCAAGAGTGCCAATATTTAATAATGGAAATATCACAATAACCTTTTGTTATATAGCTGATTAAAAAGCATATAAAACAGCATTTAAGTTAGCATTTTAGCATTTTTATTAGCATTTTTAGATGATTAAGTTATTTTTACTTTTATGGAAGGAAAATTTAATGTAGACACTAAGTTTAATATCATTGAGATTAAAGATTATAATACTTATTTAGGCTTTAGGGGATATTATAGAAAGGCAAATAATGCAGCTAAAAATTTTGATAAGCTTTTAATAGAAGATGATGACAAAAATACATTTAGATCATTGGTTAACTATCAAGGAGGGGCTAAAGACATTTACAATAACACAATAAAAGATCAACCCTTTCAAAGTCTTCGTAATATAAATACTATACTTTGTTTATTTTTTTCTGAGCATTCAGGTAAAGTATTTAAAATAGATGACGTAAAAGACTTTTTAAAAAATTTAAAAGTTCAAGATGACGACAAGAATATTGATAGTATCTCTTCTTTTAGTTATTTCATCGAACTAATTAGACCTCACTTATCTGAAGAGTTTAAAAAATACGAATACTCGATAAGTCCAAAGACTTGGGAGTTTAAAATAAAGAAGATTAAGAAAAATAATACGAAAGGGAAATCTATATCAAAAATATATATAATTATTCTATCTATAATTGGTACGCTTTTGTTGATATATTCTGGTTTTCGTTACCTCAAGAAAAATAGCCAAGGCACTTATTTAAAATCTAAACCTTTAATAGAATATAAGTGCATTTTTACACCCAACATAAATAAAAATCAGATTTTAATACTTCCATTTAAAGACATTAATGGAGAAAAAGACAATGAAGACATTGGATTTACGATACATAAACGTTTTGATTCCTTAAATAAAGCTGATAATTTGAATATTGAATTAAAGTATTGTAAAGAAATCGTTCCTAATAAAGAAGATGAGCTCTATTTTGATGAACTTAGGAAATCATATAATTCAAATCATATAATCTATGGTTTTTATAGTGATAGACTCCGTAGTAACACTAAAAATGACAAAACCATTCTAAACTATATAACTGATTATTCAGATATAGGATCTTTTATTAGTCCAAAATTCACAAGTAATAGTATCGGTCTCTTTAAAGAAACATCCTTAGAAGAACTTAATAAAGGAGCTTTACAAGAAAATCTAGATTTTTTGATTTATTATAATGCAATGCTTACCGCATTTGATGCAAATAAACCGTATTTAGTTATAAAATACTGCAATATCCTTTTAAATTTAAAATCAGACAAAAAAGGGACCATTCATTTATTTAAATCATTAGCTTTTCAAAAGTTATTGAAGTATGAATTATTTTTAGATGAAATCTATAAATCTTTAAACTATAGCGATGGTAATAAATATATTTCGCATATAAATTTAGGGAACTTTTATGCTATGTTTGAAAAATATGATTTGGCTAAATTTCATACCCAAATTGCATATTTAATCAAACCAAGTATTGAAGTATTTAATCTGTTATACGCAATTAACGATCAATTGAATTTATTTGATGAGAATATTAAACTATCCAATGAAGCACTTTCTATTTTTCCAGAAAAGAGATATCAAATTTTAAACTATAGATTTGACACTCAAAAAAAAATAGGAATTAAAACACACATTCAATCTGACTCTCTGGAAATAGCAAAGACTTTGCGTCAAAACCCAAATGCAAAAGATGATTATATAGCTTCACATGTTCTTCCATTTATATTGAAAACGGAGGCTGAACAACGTTCCCTTATGCTATCTGATATAAGAGACCCTTGGTCTGTGAATAATGATTTGAAACCAAACGATAGTATCCAAAAAGATTTTTGCAGGATTAAATTACTTTTCCCAGAAATTTTAGAAATTAATTATCCAAAGGATAAAAGGGTCTCAGGAAATTACTTATATGCAAGAAAGCATCATAATGTGAATCTCAATGAGTGTAAAATTACATGGAAATATAGTTTTAAGAAGAAATAAAAATATAGTATCTAAATAACACTTTTTAAGTTCAATTAATCAACTTGGATCAATAATTTATTGAAAAATCAGAGGATTAAAACAATTTCAATACCATCCGTTTTTTAATAAATTTCGCATTGACTAGTAATTAATATACACTTCCTATTAAAAAACCTAAGCTTTTACTATTTCTTACAAAGCAAAAACACAACTAGATATCCTAGTTATCTCTCTGTAATTGCTTTCGTATATTTTATAATTCAATGGGAATGCAATAAGAAAACACCATTATAAATGGTGTTTTAAGTTACTCTACATAGAAATGAGTTAGCATTAATGCAAATACATCAAAGACTCCCATTTGATAATGTTCTCCCTTAGTATTTTTGCGTAAATCTGGCATACGAGTTTTTAACTCGGGATACCAGGTAGATATTGTTTTTGATATACCATACTTGGTATTGCTCCCAAATTGTAAGAAAGTCTTTTTCATATCTTCACGTGCATATTTGAATACAGGCAATCCTCGATTTTTAGCTTTCTTTTCAAAAGCATTAATGATGGAGATAACCCGTTTACTTATTCGTTTATCTGTATCTCGATATCCCCGTAAGATGACTAATGAAGGTCGGTACTCATCAAAAAACTTTTCTAGGCGTTTTAAATGTACATCTTTAGTAATCATTTTAATGCGTGCTACACCATATCCAATAAGTTCTTTAGGGTTTTCGCAAATCACATAGCCCATTCCTGCACTATTGGGATAGAGTGCCAATATCAACTCATTTGTTTGCATACTGTGTTTCAACATTTACTAATTGATCGATGATGATATCTATATTTTTAATGCGGTCACTAATATGTGGTCCCGTCATCGCGTCAAGCAAACGATCTTTTAAGGCAACTGCTTGTAAAGTATTATTCTTTAGTAATTCTGTGTATTTATTTTTACATAACTTTTCTATCGGTATACCGAGTATAAAATGATAACTCAGTACAATTGATAAAGGAGGCTTTCGCTTTCCTTTTTCAATCTTGGAGAGGCTAGCAATGTCAATGCTAATAATTTCTGCCATATCTCCAAGAGCAATACCTGAACGCTCCCGATACGTTTTTAAGTGATAAAATGTGTTCATATTAAATTAATAGGGTGTTGATTGTTATTTCTGTTCAACACCGAGACACATTTTATCCGATTCTGTCCTTCCAAAATAGATACGCCTTTTTGTCAATATGTCTAAAAAAAATCGCTGTCACTTTATTATTCGTGAATAGTTCGTGGATAAGGTAGTTTCTTGAATATGTTAGGAAGCCTTATTTTTTAGTATTGAAGGAGATCTTCTGCATTGCGAGTGACGATTGTTCCCTATACAATTTTGTATGTTTAATTATTGTAGGGGTACGATAGGTAACTGCTTTTGTGCTTCCAAGGTAACTGCTTTGTGGGAAATGGCTTGAAAAATAGAGTTTTGTTCGTTTTTTGCGACAGTTTGCAGAGTGTAAAGAGTTTCCTTTACTATCGGTGATGGTAATGAGGTTTTTCACTTGTAACTGGGCTATAGCTTTCGAGACAGCTCGTTTGGAGAGTCCTGTTTTTTTGACAAAAAACTGCCTTGAAATCCAATCCCGTTCTTTGTGAGACCTTGTTTGTTTATCTATCCAGCCGTAGGTCTGACGTATGATAACGAGTAATACTTTTAATTCTGCATAGCCTAAATGCTGTAAATGAATATCAAATACTGCATTGGGTACACCTGTTCTATTGATATATGGCATAATCAGAAGCATATATATAAAAAGATCTATCAGATAGATATCCCTATTAGTCATATCTTCAAAAAGGCATATCTATACCACTATTGAGATACGAGTAAGATAGATAGCAATGACTAATGATAACCTACAAGCCAATCCACCATTTAAACTGTCTGAGACAGCCTACAAGGAGCTTGTAGAAGTGTTACAAGATGAAATAGGACAAGATGCCATTAATAGATTAGGAGAAGATAATATACACCATATAGGGCATCATTTACTAACGCTAACAGCTATCCAGTTACGCGTCCGCATAAAGGAATATAAACAAGATAAAATGGACAATCTAGCGTAATTCTCATACACTATAAATGTCAAACTCTAGGAATTATATACAATTGCGTATAAGCTTTTTGCTTGTACATAGAAACGGGGTGATAAGTCAGTTTTCCTAGAGTTTGACGATAATAGGACTTTCTTATCGCCCCTTTTTTGACGCTTCACTACATCTATGAACACACACCACACACACAACTTTATCTATGGAGGGTATGTACGAAAGTCTTCAGAATCAGAAGATAAGCAGGTTCAGTCTATTAAACGTCAAAAAGATGATTTACTCTCTATAATTGAAAAAGAGAGAATCATACTTAATGATGAAATTATTGAGGAAACGAAGTCTGCTTTTTCTATTGGGCGAGAAGGATTTAATAATCTAGTAAAACTCACTGAAAAAGGAACAATAAATGCTTGGCTATGTTGGCATCCTAATCGACTATCACGTAATCCAATGGATGCGGGAATTATTATTTATCTCTTAGATATTGGAAAACTCCATCATATTAAAACTCCTTCACGTGTTTTTTATAATACGCCTACAGATAAAATGATGCTTCAGTTTGAGTTTATGATGTCTAAGAAGGATTCTGATGACAAAAGTAGTTTTGTAAAAAGCGGACTTAAAAAACGATACGAAAAAGGATACCCTTGTGGTAAAGCACCCATTGGTTTTCTAAATAATAAAATGGAAGAAAAAGGAAATAGAGGATGGCTTGTAGATAAACAACGCATAGAAAAATTAAAGCTATTATTTATTCGTTTTCTAAAAGGCAATGATTCAATTTCTACTATTACCGAATACGCTAGAAAAACCCTCTGTCTAAAAACGCACCAAACAAAACGACAAGGGGGTAAATTAATTGGTCGTTCTATGGTAGAACACGTTTTAAAAAATCCAATATATGCAGGCTTTTTTTACTCTAAAGATGAGTTAGGAGAGAATAAAAGCTTTAGAGTATTACATAAAGATGTACCTCGTATTTTATCAGAAGATGAACACGTTAAAATACTTAATCTTTTAGGGGTAAGAAACCATATCAACTTACAAAAACATTTAACCCCTTATACAGGGTATATAATAGGGAGCGATGGTAATACCGTCGGTGCAGATGTTAAATTACAGGTTATTTGCGATTGTAGTAATAAGTTCGCTTACCGAAGTAAAGAGGTTTGTCCTAAGTGCGGTATTGAGGTTTCAAAAATGAAGTCTCCAAAGTATCTTTCGTATACTTATTATTTCAACATTAAACGCCGTAAGACAAAGGGGTATTCGGCAAAAGGAATTGAGCAAAAAAAGATAGATGCTTTTCTTATTGATTTTTATAACAATGAATTAAAACTATCAGAACGACAATATGAATGGGCTAAAAAACATTTAAAAATCCTTAGAGACAAAGAGTTTGAAGAAGATAAACGCCTTGCTGAAATACACAATACTGAAATCGCATCTTTAGAAGTAAAAAAAGAGAAATTGCGAAAGTTATTTATTGAAGAAATAATTTCTCTTGATGAATTTAAAAAAGATGTTTCAAAATTAGAATTTCAACTTGATTCCAAGAAAAGTGAGAAGTTATATGCTGAAAATTGGTATGAGCAATTAGACAAATTACTAGACAAATTATACTGTTTTGAGGATATTATCAAAAAGGGAGACTATAATGACAAAAAGCAACTACTAAAATTGTTTCGTTCGAACCTAGTATGGGATGAAGAAAAACTCTACATAAATAAGGCTGATTGGCTAAAAGAGTTCATAAACGGACGAAAAACCATATTACAACAACATGATTTGTTCGAACCTGAAATTAACGTTATGAATAAAGGGTTAAATGGTGTTTTGGACATATACTGTCCAACTTTGCTGCGGCAGTTAGTATCCGTACGGAAAATCTACTGTAATTAGTATGCCCTTTAGGTTAATGCATCAAAAAGGGATACTATTATTTTAAGTAATGCCAAAAAGGGAGACCATACATATACACTCCATAGATAAAGTAAAAGAACAGCAATTAAGCTGTTCTTTTTTCTAAAAGGGACATCTATTTTTTGTTGCTATGACACGTCATACTTACAGTATGCACTTTATACGAAATCCAGATATCTCATACTTTGCCAGAACTAATTTTAGAAACACTAATGATCTTTTTGGTATTTATCAAGCAGATCGCATGTTCGGAATGTACTTACTTGGCAAGACAGGAAGCGGGAAAACAAACTTATTAAAGACACTTTTGTATCAAGATGTATATAAAAATAGAGGCTGTTGTCTCTTCGATATTAATGGAGATCTGCTTAAAGAAGTACTGGCGTTTATTCCAGAAGGACGTAAAAAAGATGTGGTGTATTTAGATGCAACTGATTTCAATCTTACTATCGGATACAATCCTCTAAGGAAAGTGAGTTACAACAAGCGAGCATTAATAGCATCAAGCATCTTAGAGACTTTTCAAAAACTATGGGGTGGTCAATCGTGGGGTTTAAAACTGGAATATATCTTACGTAATGTGATCTTAACTCTACTCGATCAACCTAAAGCTACTTTTAATGATATTCCTAGATTACTTTTAGAATCTGAATATCAGAAGCAATGCTTACCAAATATTATAAGCGAAAATGTTAAGCGGTTTTGGCATGTAGAATTCCCTAAATATACTCGTACTGACATACTTCCTGTATTAAACAAAGTAGGGAGTTTTTTATCCATTCCGATGCTCAAAAAGATACTGGTTGATAATACAGAGCAAATTTCTTTGCGAGGTATTATGGATTCTCGAAAGATATTATTAGTAAACCTTTCTAAAGGAAGTCTAGGAAATGATGGTGCAAATTTATTGGGATCATTATTACTAACGGCATTAGCATCTGCATCTTTTTCACGAGTTAATACCGAAGAACAAGAGCGTGTTCCCTTCTTTATTTATCTCGATGAATTTCAAAACTATACTACAGAATCCTTATCTGGGATGTTTGCAGAACTCAGAAAATTTAAAGTAAATTTCATCATTGCCCATCAATATTTACATCAACTAACACCAAATATTAAAAATGCAGTACTTGGAAATATAGGAACGATTATCTGTTTCAAATTAGGACAAGCAGATGCTAAGTATATGGCACAAGAATTTAGTCCTGTATTTGAAACAACAGATTTTACAAACCTTGAACATTATCATATCTATTTAAAACTACTTATTAATGGAAAAACATCTGCTGCTTTCTCTGCAAAAACAATAACTATTGATGAGATATAGTGGTATTTGATAGATTGGAAAAAAGGCATATCTATAATTAAAATTGCATTGCTTCATACTGGTTTCAAATGAACCTTAATTCAATAATTTATGAAACCAACAAAAGAACTTCATCCTTTAAATATTTCTTTATGCAACGAAGTCCAAATCCATTACAAACGTCCGCTGTATGACGAAACAAAAAGAATACGAAGCAGTCAATCTGCACAAAGTATCTTTCGTGATTTCATTGACAGCGAGCGATTAGATTACAAAGAATTTTTCTTGATAATGCTCCTGACTAACTCAAATCAAGTATTAGCTGTCAGCGAAATATCAGTTGGTGTTACCACAGGAACGCTCGTAAACACCAAAGAAATTATACAACTTGCGACTCTAACAAATGCCTCTGGTGTCCTTCTGTGTCATAACCATCCATCTGGCACTCTCAAAAAATCGACAACAGATGAAATTATTACCAGACGTATAAAACAAGCTCTTGCTTTACTTGATATGAAATTACTCGATCATATTATCCTAACTACAGAAAGCTATGTCTCCTTCTCTGATGAAGGATGGCTAAAGTTTTCTGAAAAAACACCATGCCCAAACTCAAAACACCAATAACCTATTATGGCGGGAAGCTCAATATGCTTTCACATATTCTCCCACTTATTCCAGAACATAGAATCTACACAGAAGCCTTTTTTGGTGGCGGTGCGGTATTCTACGGCAAAGAGCCTTCTGAATCTGAAACTATCAATGATACGAACAACCTTGTAGTTAATTTCTATGAAGTTGTACAGGATAATTTTCCAGCACTTCAAGCGAAAATACAAACTACACTCTTCTCACGTGCTACCTATTCTGTTGCGTTGGCGATCTATCGAATGCCACACCTCTTTAATAAATTACAACAGGCATGGGCATTCTACATGGCCACCAATATGGGTTTTGCCTGTAATGTTGGGAGTTGGGGATATGATAAGTATGGGAAGCGAGTGAAGGCGTTTAGGAATAAGAAGATTGTTTTTGATGAGTCTATCTACAAACGATTAGAGAATGCTCAAATTGAAAATAACGATGCTTGTAAAGTAATTACTTCTCGTGATGCAATAGATGCCTTTCATTATATCGATCCTCCATATATCAATTCTGATCAAGGATTGTATGAAGGATATACAGAAAATGATTATCGCAAACTCTTAGATACGCTTTCTATCATTAAAGGAAAATTTCTCTTGTCTTCGTATCCGTCTGATATTTTGGATGAATATATCCAGAAAAACGGATGGTATACCAAACGTTTTGAAAAACCCCTTAATGCCAGTCTTGGTAAAAAAGGAGAAAAGAATACTTCAAAGAAAATAGAAGTACTAACAGCCAATTACCCTATCGAAAACTAATACACACTTTTAAACACAATTAAATATGACACTTAAACAACAACGCTTGTTTTTGTACTTCTTTGAAGTACTCGAAACACATTTACGTTACACAGACGCTTTACCACTTTCAAAAGAAGTAAAACAATTTCTCACAAGAGATGAATGTATTGATATTATTCTTTGGTTATCGCCTGAGATGTATCATAGAGTTGCTCTTGAAAAGTTAGACGATGAGAAACTACATAGTCTGCTTGTGACTGACTATAACATCTTGTTATACATCATTCATAAATGGGAATTGCACTTATCTAAGTCAATCAACTTTTCAGATGAAGAAGTCGATGCTTTGTTTACTAAAACAAACAATCAGATTCATTACTTGTATACCAAACCTACATCTTCGTGGGATTCGTACGATAGAAGCAATTATATCTCATTACTCTACAAAGCGGGATTTACCATTGAGGTCTATGGTATTTATTCTTCGTCGGTAAAAGAAGAGGATAAATATATCGTGGATTCCCCACCGAAAAAGTTTTACGACACCAAAGAAGAAGCCGAAACTGAATTACAAAGGTGTATAACAGAAGAAAATGCCAATCCAGATTCTTTTGTCATCTATCCTCTCTACAAAATCAAATAATTCAATTACTAATTTTAAAAACTGAATATTATGGAAACACCAAACATGGTTGATGTACTCATTCAAAACATCGCAACTGATCAAGAGCTTTTAAAACTTGCTGATCAAAAAATAGCAGATGCAAAACAAGAAAAAGCAGATGTTGCAGATCGTATCAAAGGCTATCGAAAAGAAGCAGAAGTATTTTTAAAGTATGCTAATCCCGAGCAAAAGAAACAAATCGAAGCATTAGGCTTTGACTCATCAGAGGCTAAAAGCTCATTAAACGAAGTAGCTACAAAAGCACTTAATATCATTATGGAAGCTAAAGGACATTCCTTAACTAATGATGAATTCTATACCATTTATGCTGGAAGTCATGCCAATCCAAAAGAGGTAGTAAACTACACCACTTTTAATATTAAGTGTAGGCCACTGTTTAATTCTCAAAGACTATTACGTAAAAAAGCAGATGAAGGTATTTCTTCTCGTGAGGATATTATTTCACTCAATGGAACGCTTGTAAAAAAGGAAGAGCCAAAAGATGGAGTGGAGGGAGTAAAAAATACTTCTGATACTAAAAATGATGGAAAAGAAACTGAAAAGAAAGAAACTCTTAAAGACAAGAAAGATGATACGACAGCAAAGAAAAAGTAAGGCAATAGATAATGCCTTATGGCTCAACTTTGAAAACCGTACAGCAGATAAAGAATATGGTGTTGTGCAAAGTATTGAACATGATTATCTGATTGTTCCAAAAGATCACCCGACTGTTGAAGGAGAAACTTTTGAGATATTACCTGATAATTACACTTCCCTTTCCTATGATCGGATTGCTGAAATCTTCGCAGATCGTAATCCACTCTGGTTTTGGGAAGAGCTTAAAGGTACCTTTGGAACTTTAAACGGCGAACTTTTAAGATTTGTCCTTGCCTATGATATCCCACTTGAAAAACTGATTCGTTATAGTTTATCAGCTCGCGGATATGACAAGGAAATGCGATGGGTTGGATTTAATAAAGCCAAAGACATTTGGCTAGAATAAAATAATTGAATAATCCTAAACACCTTTCTTTTAAGATTGGTGTTTTTTCTAAAATCTAACCTGCTATTTTTTCTAATTCCGATAAATAATATTCTAAATCTTCATCGTCGATAAGATTCCTATCGCCTTCTGCTTCTTTCATACGTTGCGCAATAATACACGCTCGTTCTTTATCAAATTCCTCTTTCCACTATATCATACATAATCCTACTTCCTTATTGAAAAAATAACCAAGCACCATTTTACTACACGTAAGGATAAAGAATCCTTATTTAATAATCTCTAACAAACTTTCACTCTTTCAAAGAACAAGAATGAGTCTCTAAATCGAGACTCATTCTTTATTTATAATACTGATAATCAATTATCAAATTATCTGATTTCTCAAAAGCACCAGTTTACTACATCACCCATTTTGACCTATTACACATTCTTAGATAAAAACCTTTTGAGATTTATAAAGTCTTGTTTGTAACTTTCTAAAGCTTCTTCCAATTCTTCTTCATAAATACTCACAAGCTCATCATATCTATGATTGTTATTTAATTTTGCAGCTATAATAGCCAAGCATGCTCTCATGGGATAGAGCCAATTATGAATGGATATCTCACGAGGATATTTATTTAATAACTCATCAGCACGAGCCACAGAACTGTTTTCTTCAAAATAGCGTAAAATCTCTCGCTTAAAATACTTTGGAATGACTTTTATTAGTTTTTTGATACTGTTCTTATCTCTAACAATCCATTTCGTTCCTGAGCTACCTCCTATTTCTCTGCCATTATCATAATAATCTACTATACTAAATAGATCATTTCCTAATGAGCTATATATATCATTATGATCGATCGAAATATGATGATATATATCTTCTATATGCTTAATCTTTATTCTAATTTCAGGTTTTATCTCTATAATATCACCTTTTTTATAAAATAATAAGTCAAATATTTGAATACAACCATTCCTTTCACGGTTAAATTCACGCTCTTTAAAATCAACATTAAAGCCGTGTTTTGTAAAAATAGGTGCAATCCCAGCTATAATCTGTTTACTTACTTCATTTATTTTCATTGATCATCTATTTCTATCTTTTTAGTATCAACATCTACTCTTGAGGTTCTAGTTGATGTATTTGTATTATTAATTATCTGTCCTTTTGCATTTCCAGAATTTTTACCAACTAATTCAACTGACTCCCCACCGTTATGTAAGCGATCTTGTTGACTAGATAATTTAGCATTACCTGTTTTAGTTTCATTTACTAACTTTACTTTACCTGTTTTTTGATCAATTACAATATCATCCATTCTAGTCATACTACCATCATCAAATTTACCAGTAACCTGTTCCATAACTTCATCTCCTTCGAATTCTTTTTTAAGATTTTCAGTAACAATTTCTTCCCCTTCTTTCCCAATTTTCTTATTCTTTGCAAGAGTTGTTGCTGCATCATCTCCCTTCTTAAATATACCTTTTACAAATCCTCCAATTTCACCAGCAACCTTACTAACACTTTTAACAATAGCCCCTCCTACTTTAGTAGCAATTGCAGCCCCAATAATTAAGTCTTCTGGACCTGGAACAAATAATGATGCTATACCGAGACCTGTTTCGGCTGCATCTCTTTTTTCAGAGCTATTTGGAAGTGTACCAAAAGAAAAACCAATACCAGCTACTCCATTAGGACAATTTCCATTAGGGCAAGGCATCATACCATCTGGGTCGATAAAAAACACTGGGTTATTAAACGCAAAATTATAAGGAGAATGTCTTCTCATCTTTTCTGCTAATGGATCCAGATTCATCCAGCGTCCTAAACCTGCGTCATAATTTCGAGCTCCAAAATCCATCCATTCCAGTCCAAGCTCTTGATTATTTTCCTTCCCATTGTATGCAAATCGTTCCGCTATCGAGTTTGCATTACTGGTTATCACGTCATTATACCCTTTTTGAGTGAGTCCAAATGGATAATAATGCTTCTCACTTATAATCTCTGTACTGGTTTTTATAGCTCCATCCAGATCACTATCGGCATAGGTCAATCGTACATTATCCAGATGGTCTTTATACTGGAAGGCATACTGATACCCAGAGTTGGTTGCTGTTTGAGAAGAAGTACTAAAGCCTTTTACAGACTTTGAGCTATCATATACCGGTTCTATATAGCCTTCGGGATGTGGGAACATAAGCAATCCTTCTACATTGTTTTGTACCTTATAAAGATACCCATTTGCATAATAGGTTTGTACAATAGAGTTGTCTAATTCATCTATTACCTTTTTTTCCTGTTTTACCCCTGTGGCATCATAGGTATAGATAATGCTTCCTTTTTTAAAATTACCCTCTATATCTAGCCCATTAATCACCACTTCTGTCGGTAAGTTTAAGTGGTTATAGGCAATACTGGTGATCCCTTTATTCTTGTCTTCTGTCATATTGCCATTAAGATCATATACATAGTCATCTCCTACGGTATTACCATCAAAGAAGCCTTGGTTTTTAATAGTGGAGGTAGCACTTTCTGAGACCGTTTGTAACTGGTTGCCTACATAGGTATACGTAAGTTCATCCATACGAGTGGTCAGTCCTATGTCATTAGTACCATTACGGTTAATCCCAAGGATATTGCCATTCTGGTCATAGCCTATCCCCCAGACACTAAAATTATCTATACTCGTAAGAGTACTCCCTTTATAACTATAGGCGGTTGTAATACGATTAAGAGCATCATAGCTATAGCCATAGCCTCGTTTTTGAGCATCTGTATTTGCAGTACTCCATACCGTCTGTGAGATATTCCCATTGTATAACGGTATGGCTTTTCCTGGGTCTCCCGCATCGCCTTCTATCGCCCCATCATAATTGATATGAAAATTAAATAGCTTATCATCTTTTGCCTGCGCATTTACATTATTAATATCGGTAAGCCATCCTCGTATATTATACTTATAATCTACGTCTTGTAAACTCTTATCAATGGTAGTGGCATAAAAATTCAAATTACTAATAGAAGAGTGCGAAGAATAAAACCCTATATCTCCAATAAGCGGGATACTCGGATCTTCCAATGCTTCAGAATAAAACACTTCTCCATTATGTATGTAATTCAGATCATCTCCTTCTCTTTCTATTGCAAAAGTATTATCTCCATCTTGATAGTAACGTATGGCTTTAAATACCGCCGATCCTCCTGCTAGAGGTCGGATGTATACCCGACAGCGATACCCTTGACCATTATGGTCGTCATCAAAACGCAGTAAGTAATTTCCATCAAAAGGAGAGCTATGGCTCGTATTTGTATCATTAAGTCCTACGATCATCGTAGCATCGGGAGTAAGCATCTTAAAAGAAAGTCCGCCGTCACCTTCTAATTTTCCAATGGTGGCCATCCCTGCATTAAAACTATTTGAATTATGGGTTTTGGTAATCACTCCCTGTTCCGTAACATCTACATTTACTAAATCTGTATATCCACTTTCAAAGAGTTGTCCTCCTACTTTTTTACTTACGAGTTGTCCCAGTTCATCATAGGTATTACTGGCAATAAGCTGTACAGGTTCCTCATTGATCTGTTGTAAGTGAGTCGCCAGTCTGTCCTGATGGTCATAGGTAAAAAAGTCTGTTGTCGTGACGGGCTGGTGGGTACTTTTGTTATGTACCGATCTACTTTGCAAGGCCTTTCCTGTAAAGTCCAGCAAGGTCTCAGAGGTATCCTGAGTATCCAGATACTCATTCTTACTCATGCTATAGATAGGTCGTGCTTTTTCATCATAACCTGTCAGGCTGGTGATCCATTCATCGGTCCCCAATACACGTACTCGGGATACGGTAGGTAAGCTTTGAGTTTCTGTGGTTATAGTCTGTCCATAGACCTCGGTAGGAAGTATAAGTCCTGCATGGTCTATATAATCATCATAGTAATTAACTGTGAGTATTTCTGATACCGATCCTACAGGAAAGCTTTGATTGCTGTAATACATAGGCGTTCCTGCTACGGTATTACTAATGCTTACCCGTGTCTCATATACCGTCGGATAGGCTGTTGTATTTTTTGCTGTGTTTTGCATCCAGATTCTGCTCTCGTCTTTGGTGACGATCCCTGTAAAAGCAACTCTTCCTATCGGGTCATATTTGGTAAGGAGCCATTGGTGATTTTCGCGCAAGCGGGCATCTTGTGTTAATACAGGTTGGTCTAACAGATTGTAGACAATATATTCCCACCCTTTGGCAGGGATTTTTTTCTCTACCAGTCGGTTGCGGTAATCATAGACATACTGATACCCTAATCGGCCAAGAATGGCGCTATAATTAGAAACGAGTACCCCGCCACTTACCATCTGTGCACTGGCTTCTGGAGACAGGACATAGGTAAGGTTGCCATAATCATCATATACATAGTAGGTATCATGAGGGATACTGGCCGCAAAAGTACGCTTGAGGATCACCTGACCTTTTTTATTGGTATACTCTATTACCGTAGCATCATCGCCACTGGAAGGGGTCCAGTTTTCATCTTTGGTTGTATTTGCATACAGTTCTCCTTCTGCTACGATTCCGTTTAACGTGAGATCGGGAGTTTCGGTATTGCCTGCTATAAAAGTAACTCTAAAGTTATGTACCGCATCGGTATCGGTATTGGTTCTATACGTAAACTTGATGGTATGATCGGTATCCAGGGTATCATTTACGGCCCAGGAGTTTCCGGGAGCACCTTGCTCTAAAGGCCTGCTTAATGCCGAGGGTTCAAAACGGGTCTCACTATACGGGTTTTGGGTATACTCATATTTTTCTGTGTCATAAAAGGTCTCTATGGCTGTTTTTAATGTCGCCGGTGCTCTCACTTGCAAAGGATCAGGAAGGATTACGGCTGTAGAGCTTGCAAAGGGTAAGTACTCTTTTGGGGTTCTTCCCAAAGCGTCATACTCCATATGCTGGATAATATCTTCCTGATTTCCGCCTGCCTGATAGGAGATAGCCTGCTTAGGCCTCCCGATACCATCATAATAGGTAATGCTCTGTGTTTTCTGACTCTCGTCTACAGTGCCTGTTTCTGTGGCCACTTTATAGGCTGTGGTCTTTACATAATTTTCTGTCGCAGTCTGTCCAATAACTAAGATCGGAAATACTAGAGCGATGATTTGAAATAGCTTTTTCATTCTGGATGTTTTTATTAGTTATTACACAATACTACGTGACGTAGTCTGCTACGTTCTGTAAGGTTAAGGGTCATATCTTTTACTTCACATATCACTTCGATACCGCGTGCATCTTCGGTATCACACTCAAAGACACGGGTCCATGTGGGACTGGAGCTATAGGGCGTAAAGGTCTCTCCTTTGATCTTCCATCGGTACATAAGATTTCCAGAACCTCCATAAGGGAAAGCCTGATAATACAAGGTCACATCATCCCCTACGGTCTGGGTATCGATAAGGTCTATCGCATTGCTAAGATCTGGATAAGACGTTCCATCCAGTACAATGGTATTATCTGCCATCCGACCGCCTGTATCTTCTTCAAAAGGGCCATCGCCGCCAGGACCTCCGGGATCATCGGCCAGATTGCTACCACAGGCAGCGACCCCCAGTGCATCTTCTCCTTGTGTGGCTAGTAAGTCATGGTTGATATTGTACTCGTTTTTACTCAGAAGCTTGTTATTCTGATCATAGACAGCTTCCAGCCTATTAAAGGTGTCATAGGTATAATATACAATACTCCCGCGCGGGTCTGTAATACTGGTAACTCCCACTAAGGGGTCGTAGGTATAGGTAGTAATCTGAGCTTCTGACAGGCTGGATTGTGTGCGCAAGTCATTAAGGGCTGCTCGCAAAGTTTGCTCATTACATCCACCATCACCCAGACAACTCGTAGTATCACTGTCTGAAAGGGATTGTAAGTTGGCCACATAGGTACTTATCTGTGCATAGGTAGCATTCTGTACCTTGGCAATTACATGCTGGTTGTTATACCCCCAGATATAACTTACAGGTGTTCCGTTTTCCAAGCGGCTTTGTAAAACATGCCCATCATCATCATACTTTTCATACAAGGCACGAGGTTCTGGTGCCGTTGTCCCTTTACCTCTATTGGAAGAGGTGACCAGTGGACGATCTCCCGTATCAAAATTCTTAGAAAAATACAGTCTACTGGTAGCCAGTTTTTGATCATTGACATAGGCCTCGGACATCACAATCTGGTTGTATTGTTTATCGGCACGTAAATGTGCTATATCACTATCATCCCAGACTTCTGAGTCATTAGGATAATAGTATTTTGTGATTCTGGACTCTCCATCGCTTACCACGGTTTCAGAACTCACCATGTTTTGACTCTCAGTGTCATAGGTATTGTATTGGTGGGTATATACCTGGCCATTGTCTAAATAATCGACCGACTCCGAATAGGTCAATACCGATGTTTGTGCATAGGCATTAGGCTGTTGGTAAGTGATATAGGTATCTCCGTTTTCATACCAGGGAGCGTCATTATCACTTTCGGAAGGCAAATACGGAATCCCATTAAAGTTGGAATAATGAGTAAGGTCACGATTGATGAGTAAAGATTCGTATTCATTTTGAACACTACGTTGTAATACCTCTGTACAATCGTAATGGGATTCTGTGAGGACATTCCCATTACTGGCTTCAAAACTTATTTTTGGATCCATCCCCAGCATAATGACATTTCTGGCTTCTACATACTTTATGGATTCCCAAGGATAGGTGTCATTCCAATAAAAAATACTTTCAAAAGACTCTTTATGATAGCGATTAGATTCAT
Organism: uncultured Dokdonia sp.; assembly: GCA_947503305.1. Lineage (GTDB taxonomy): Bacteria > Bacteroidota > Bacteroidia > Flavobacteriales > Flavobacteriaceae > Dokdonia. The sequence goes on along the minus strand of CANNDF010000001.1, from coordinate 635,914 downwards.
TCATAAAACTACGATCAATGATTGCCAGAATATTGTCATCCTTATCTACCGATCGCTCTCGTACAAAAGAATACCCGATATGTGATCCTTGTGCACTAGGGTTTTGACGTATATTATTATTGGAAGTAATATTAACCCCTATTCCATCACCACCAGCCACACCATACCCAGGGTGTGAAGGAGTATACGAGTTGAACCCCGAATATTTGGAATGAAATATAAGTTCATCCATTAGTTTTCCAGAACTGGATACATCTTCTGAAACACCAGGAAATGAATAGTCAAAATGCTTTTTATTGATAAAAGCCCCGTCGTTACTCGTATTGGTAATGGTTTTGATACGTAAGCCTCCTATTGGGAATTCTTCTAAAAATTGAGGTAAATCAGGATCACTGGTGTCAGGAACTGTATGAGTAAGTGTAAAATCTTCTGGTAACAAAACAACACCTGGAACACCATCTTCATACTCTGGAGTTCTAAACAACCTATACGATCCAGAAGGTATTACTACCGTACTAGTTCCGATAGGGGATTCCGTTTGATGCAGTCCATAACTGTTTTCCCAGTCTCCAAAATAAAACAATGTATATACGTTAGAAGGATTAGATACATCTTGGACATAGTACTTAGATTCATCAAAATAAAGATCTATATTATCATCTCCATATATATAATAAAGGGCTCCTTGGCCATTTACACTCCCTATCCCATTATCTACTGTAAAAACAGGGCTAGATCCATCACCTCCACTTATATTTATGGGGGTCGACTCTGTAGTTGTACCTGGATCAAATCTATAATCAAAAAAGTTATAATCAGGCCGTTCGGCATGTTTTAAATATTGATAGGTAAACTTGTATTGGTCTTCATCGATCAGGTTGGTCCATCGCATACGTCCACTACTCTCAAAATAATCGGTCACAACATAAGGGGTTGGTCCATTTACCAAAGCCTTATTGCCTTCATAGGCAAACGATGAAGATCCTCCTGTAGGATACTGTACTTTGATCAAACTCCCTATTTTTCCATAGGTGAAGTCGGCGCCTCTATCACCTCCATCCAGATTAAAATACGATTGTCCTATATTCTCATAAATTACATTAGGATCAGACCCTATAGGGCTATTTGTAGTTCCTGTTTGTGTGGTTCCAAACCGTCCGATACTCGGTACATCAATAGCATTATTTGCGCCATTATAAAATCCCCAAAAGTCGGTGTTTAAGGTTCCTTTGGCAGGTAAAGATCCTGAGGTATCATAGGTAAAACTATACTCTTTGTCTTCTACAGTGACGCCATCCAGACGCAATCTGAGATGCTGGGCTTCTACCCCTGCAGCAACTCCATCATTATAATACCCATGATCAAAGCTTATATTTTTGACACTCTGATTGTTATAGTCTTTAATGGCTATAGCAGATAGTCGTTGAGAGGTAGGTACACTACTTGTGGTCCCATGGTTTTCTCGTATAGTCACTATCGTACCATCTCCTTTTCGAGTCGTATAGGTAAAAGAAGGAGAAAATGGATCGGGAAATATCGTGGTCAGGTCATTGCCATGTACCAGATCTCTTCGGTCTTGCAATCCTATAAAATCTACACTCCCAAAATCTCCCGAGATCTTAGAGAGGTAATTGCTATGTATGATAGACATAGAAGCCGTAAACTTATTATTAGAAGTCGAATAGTTTTCTCCCATTTCATCGCCCTGATCTATGAGGTTTTCTCTAAAAATCACCCGCCCGGAATAGGTAGGAAAGGTAAAGTGCAGTCCTTCTTCATAGTCATATAAAATCTCATTGCCCTGAGGGCTTACAATCCTATCCAGTAACCAGCTACTGATAGCAGTATTTTCATTGAGATTACTATCGTCTTTGAGTCCGTCTATGGTATGCTCTTTTACATTAGAAGTAGCATTGTCAGGCACACTGGATCGAGAGGAACTGATGGTCGAAGTATAATCTTTGGTGGTAAAGTAAAAGGTAAAACCACGATCGTCTTCTATCGTAAATGATTGATTGACCAGATCATATTCTACCGTTGCGTAGCTATTATTAAACACATGTCCTGTCACTGTAGTTGCAGGCCAGACTCTTTTGTTTAATCGGAACTTATAACTCTTCCCAAAAATAGAGACATCAAAAATATCAGGCTGTGTATCTGCATAGGTTTCAGCTGCGGTAGAAGCAAGACTTATACCATAACTGGAGTGTACATCTATGACATCTGCTTGAGGGACAAAAGGCACTCCGCTCGAGGTTTCTTGGACCATCATATCATTATATATAAAGGCCGAGATATCTCCCGAGGCATTAGGCACCACATTCTCGTTAAGGTCGTCATTCCCAAAAATGGTTCTGGTAATAGCGGCATTTGCCGTTAAGGACCAGTTCATTCCTACCCAACTGGCATCGGCATTGGGACGTATCCCACCAGAATCATACGATAGCTGTATCGGGATACTGAGTCCTTCTAAAGCCACAGCATGTATAGGAATAGAGAGATTGATCTTACCGTTATACGGATTGGTCCCGATCTCCCCATAGGTCCCCAAGCTTGCCGCTTCCGGGCTTGCAGGAATATTTTCCTTTAGGTAATCAGGGTCGATGTTGTTGTCCTGTGCACTTACGACTATCGAAAAAAAGAGCAGTGCGATTAATGTGAGTTTATTCATTAAAAGAGCGTATATATAGTTAGTATTGTAAAATTTCTTTTTACGGATATACAACCGCAATGAGACGCATTTGTACATCATTGTGTTGTTAAAGGTTCTAAACTTATAAATAAGGAAAAGTATAATAAAGCAGTACTGTGTGAAGTAACTGATTGAGTGTGTAAACGCAACTATTTTTTAAGTAAACGTATCCATAAATAGATACCGCATATCTGTAATAATAGCCATCATATGTATGTTGAATTTCCCCTTAATTATGTCATAAAGTAACCTCTTTTTTCTTAAAATTACAAGCTTTTTGCTATCAAATTCTTGTTAGATTCCTGTCTTTGCAGGATAGGCTCATATCCTATTCATACACAGTATAATTGTCTTTAAGCCTAAAAAAATGTTCTGTATTTGTGAGTGAAAGATACAGTAAATTTTTACATTATGTAAGAAATCACTTACTCATGTAATATTCGGGCGATATAGAGAATAACTGTAGGATATACCGAATAAACGGTTTTTTAACACGTTTAAAATCAAGGATTTACTTTAATACATTCCCCAGTTCAAACATAGGGAGGTACATAGCTACCAGAATAAAGGCCACAATAATCCCTACAGTGACAATAATAAAGGGTTCTAGTAGTGTAGAAAATAGTTTGGATTGTTGTACTACTTGCTGGTTGTACTGCTCATTAAGTCTGGAAAAAACAAATTCAGTCTGATTGGTCTCTTCGGCTACACGTACCAGTGCAATCATTTTGGGATCAAACAAGGAATTTGTTGTCAGGCTTTCGCTCAAGCTCTTCCCCTGTAAGATATCATTTTCTACCTGTTCCAATGCTTTTTCTAAAGGAATAAAATCAATCATTTCTCGCGCAAGATGGATACTCTGAGGGATGGATACTTTTGTACTTACTAATAAGGATACGGCTTGTATAAAACGTGCCATATGCGATACTTTTACAAAAGCGCCTATCGCAGGTAATCGCATTAAAAAAAAATCTCTCCTAGTACGGTACCCTACTTTTTTAGTAAGATATCGCTGGGATATGATAAAGACTCCCAGGATTAATAAGATGATCCATCCATACCGTCCTATCCATTCTGATGCGGCAATCACTACCTGTGTAATCGCAGGTAACTCTACATTGTTTTGATTAAACACATCTTTAAACATAGGCACCACAAACTGTAACATAAAAACCACTGCAAGAATTGCAGTACTTAATACAATAGCAGGATAGGTCAATGCACTTATAAGATTGCGACGTTGCTCGTTTTTACGTGTATAAAACTCGGCTAGTGAACTACAGACTTTTTGTAGCGCTCCACTTTGCTCGCCTATACGTATGGAGTGTTGCTCATAGACAGAGAAGTTTTTATGATCTGCCAGTATTTCAGAAAAATCAATACCTGCAACTATACCATCTCCTATTTGAGTAAACAAGGCTTGGTCTTCTTTCTTTTTTTGAGAAGATGCAATGAGATACAATGCGTCTTTAAGTCTAATTCCTGAGGTAAGTAATACACTGAGTTCTGTATAAAACTGTTCTTTTTTCTTGGACCCAAAAGAGCTCCCAAAAATTTTGATCTCCTTTTTAAGAAGGTCGTCCAGACTAATCGCAGACGAAGTCTTCTTCTCGTTTGTAGTACGATTGTCTAGTTTTATTCCCATAGTCTTTCTATCGTATCTCGTGCTCCTGATCTTCTGGAAACAAAAAATTGCACGTGTTTTTTTGCCATTTCTAACGCTACATTCATCCCGTCGACAGATCCTTCTTTTACCGTATCTCCCTGATAATAAAAATCGATATGTTTTACTTTAAAAGAAAGCGTATCGCTATCTCTTAATACATAGTCTGGAAGTACCTCATAGGTAATGTGTTGACTCGGTGTGGTGATCTCTAAGTGCTGATGCTCCAGATCCCATACAACGGTTGAAGCTGCATCAAAATCATACAATAAGCGTTGTTTAAATTTTGCCACTTCGGTACTTCTGGCATAGGTAGTACGGATCGCATTTAACTGCAATGTTACCAGATTAAGTACCGCAAAGGCAATCCCAACCACAATACTGGTAATCACAAGAACTACCAGTACTTCACTGAGTGTAAAAGCGTTTATTTTACCGTATGGTTTCATCTATCTTTTGAATGCGGATTTTTGTTTTTTGATGGGGTTGTTGTGCTTCATAAATAATCAGATCTACCGGATCACTTTCTTCACTATAAATGGTAATTTGATAGGTGTCATACACTTCATCATAGGGCAGGGTAAGTTTATTATGAGTGTATAAATACTGTAATACTTCCAGTCTGTTTCTCACTTCAAACGTATCCTTAGCCGCAAGGGTTCTTACCGTATTATTTAATACCAGGCTGGCAATTACAAATACCACAATAATGATACTGGTAGCAACCAGTGTTTCTATAAGTGTTTCTCCTTTTATTTTACGTTTTAATAAACCCATTGCACCAGATTTGAATGGGTTTGTGCGGTCATCAGGCCACAAAAAGATGTAGGAAAATCTCTGCTGTCTATCACTGCGTTATAAAGATGATTTTGATACAGAGATCCTCGGGCTTTGGACGCAAATTGATGTGTATATACAGACCCTCTTACGGTTCCTAGTATTTGTACAGCGCCCTCGCTATAGATTTCTCCTGTAAGGGTCGCCGTTTCTTCCAGTGTGATCGTAGGCTGGATGATTCTCTCTCTTGTATTTCTTAGATCTATAATACTTCCTTCCACTTGACTATCGGCACCGATCCTTATCTCATTAGAAGGGGTTGAACTGGTTCTGGACTTCTGAGATTCATCTTCATAACATACCAGTGCAGATGGATACGACAACCTCACATTGTTACCTACTGTAATAGCTTGCGAGGCAAAGGCCTGAAAACTCCCCGCTACTCCATCTTCAATACTAATATGTGGGGCAATGAGTAAGATGTTTTCCGCTTTCGCGAAAGCGGATACACGTATCAACGTATCTGATTTTATAATTATATTATCTGTAAATTCTTGATCCCTTAGTGTAATTACCCCAGGGCTATACATCCATTTTGATGCTTCTTGAAATGTATGTTTGATGGCACCTGTTGTATTTACAGGGATATACAGTGTATCTTGATCTGGAGAGCGCCCAAAAAGTAATTGCTGGATATACCTTCGTTTTTCAACAGGTATCAACGGAAGGGTCGTTGCATTTAATTTGACCCCTCCATGAATCAATGTTTTTCCTTGGTAATAATTACCTGCAATCACCCCTGCCTTGACTCCTTTTGGAGGCAATTGCGCATTGCCATATATGGCTGTTTTTCCTACGAGTACCAACGGGCTGTTAGTGTCTTCTAAGTAAATGGAAGAACGTTCTTTTTGTAACATCTGCCCTCCCAAAAGTCCGATCTTTTTATGGCTAAAGTTTTTGTGCTTTCCCAGTGCTACTACCTTATCAAAAATACCCCAATGAGATTTTAATAGCTGTAAGCGTTGTTGCTCATTGTTTTCCAGAACAACGCTTACCGTATCATTGTATACAATATTTTCTTTTTTGGCATAGGCAATTCCCGTATGACATAATTCTATAGACGATGCAGAAAACTGAAGCTGTTTTGCAAACTGGAGTTGTGTATACGTAAGCATAATAAAGGCTGCGATTACCATCGCAATAACTACACTTATCAAAATGGCAAACTGTAAGGCTCCTGCTTTTACTTTACCTCCTATCATCCCCCAGAAATCTTAATGGTTTTCCTTGTCCCCTGATACGATACAACGACTTGCTTAGGGGTTCCAGAAATGATCGTAAGACCATCTACAGTCGCACCAGATTGTACCACATATTCCTTACCAGAAATACGAACAGAAAATACTTTCTTTCCCGATCCTGCATCTGAGATCAGACCGATATAATTTACATTGGGGAAAGGATCATCGGTGACGGGATCTGGATCTTTTTGTGTGGTTTTAACCGTTGTTTTCCCTCTAGAAAGAGTTCCTAAAAAAGGATCCCGATACGCATTTTTGATTGTAAAATCCTTGTCTACCTCATAACGGATAGGCTTAAACTCTGTAATAGGGTCTAATGTGATGTCTTCTTCTGTACCTCCATCACTTAACAGAAAAAAACGAACAATAATAGCCATGTAAATTAACACAACAGCAATCAATAGATATAAGGTTCGTTTTTTTGTATTCATTATTCTAAAATAGTGATCGTTTGTAGTGTAAACGGAGTATTTTGAGTCTCGTTTTCGGCTCGGATAGCCCATGTATACATCCCAGGCATAAAATCTACAGTGATCGTTGTCTCTGAAGTGGTTTGCTCAAGGAAAACAGTAGTATCTTCCAGGTCGGTAATGACGACTCTATATAGAGTGGCCTGTTCTAAAGGTTCCCATGATAAAGAGACCATTGTTTCTGTAGTTTCAAATCCATCTTCGGGAGCGCTTATAATGACTTCCTGGTCGGATAAATCCTCAATAGCATCTACAGTAAAATCACTCGTTGTTACATCGGTTTCTGAAATCGCATTCCGAGCTCGTACTCGCCATTCATACACTCCGTCTTCAAGATTAAAAGATTGAGTGGTCGCTGTATCAAAGGTCATATCTACAGGTATTTGCACCGCATTTTCAAAATCGGGGGTAGCGATTTGTAGTTCATAAGACGTGGCGTTAAGTATTGCTTCCCATGAAAAACTTACCGTATTGTTTTCTATCACACTACCTGATGTAGGGGCTATTAATACCACAGAATCTCCAGATATGTCTAGTGGATGTATCACAGAAAACCCATGGGTTGTATAGAGTGTTTCTGAGGTATCATTCATCGCCTTGATCCTCCATTCATATGTATTACTTGCTAGTTCTGTAGTGTATGAAAGTCCTGTAAGGGTTGTATCACGCACCACTTGAACAGGGGTTTCAAAATTAGGAAATGCGATCTGTACGTTATACGAGGTTGCATTTTCTAAAGCTTCCCAATTAAAGTTAATCTCACTCTCTGTAAGGGTTGTACCATCTACAGGAGCGATCGTTGTGACCATAGACATACTCAGGTCTACATCTTCATCCTGCCCCAACGTGTCTATTATAAAATTACGGGTTGTATATAGCGTCTGAAAATTACTGTTAAGCCCCCTTACGCGCCACTGATAGGTATCCGGAATAAACGATCGTGTAATGCTCCGTATGGTAGCCAGAGAATCTCCTACGATGGTATCGAGTACGACTTGCGATGCTTCTTCAAATGTAGGGCTCGCTACTTGTATTTGATACTGATCTACAAAGTCTGCCTCTTCCCAGGTAAATGTAACCTCTACATCATTAAGCACGACATTATCTGCCGGTGCTAGTAACACAATAGAATCTTCTCTTATATCTGGAACACTGATGATATCTTCACAACTGTAGATTCCTACAATCCCAAAAAGTACTGCTATTAATTTTCTCATAATCTTATCTTTCCTAGCTACTTAATAATCAAATATGCTTTTTTCTTTTGCGACTTTTTTGGCTTTTTTACGCAATGGCCTTTTACATGACTTTCCTTCTTCTACCAAGTCCATAACGATGGCTTCATGAGTATCGCTTTCTCCAAAACAGAAATAGGATGGTTGGTACTTAAATACATTCATTTCGGAAAACATAAGCTGTGCTATACGATTTCCTTTTTCATAGACTCCTATTGCATAGGTTTTATTACCTATATCCTCCAGAAAAAAATGGGTCCCTGCGTTTATAGTCATCGGTTTTTTAGGAACCATCGCTACTTTTGTAATGGCTCCTCCCTTCTTGCCATTTCTTATATAGGTAAGTATGTTTTGATCTTTATTAATAGCTGCTATATAACCTATATCATCTACAAGCTCTACTTCAAAATACGTAGTAGTAGGGATAAGGCTATCACCCTTTTTTACTGTAGATTTTGAATACACATCTGCTTTTTTGTACTGCGCCCATGTGTGTTGAGAGAATGCTTTTTCTGTGATCGCTACCCGAAGTTTATCAGATAATGCCGGGATTCCTTTGATTTCTACATTATTTTTTAAAGCTCCTTCCCGTTTGACAATAACACCTAGTGCTATGGAAGAGGAAACCTCTTTTTGGAATTGTAATTGCTTAGTAGAAGCACAACTCATAAAAAGTAATGTGATACCCAAAGTGCTTATAAAAAATCTATATCTCATATCATATTTTATTGAACTAACTGTAGTACAAATTGCCCTTCTAAAGTCTCTTTGCCAGTACGGTAGTTTTTTATTTTTTCAAAATGTAAGGATGCAATCATCCCAAACTTACTTCGTTGTTCTAATTGATAGGCGAGTCCCAAAATCGCATTAAAATCTCCGGAAACTCTAAACATATAGGAATGTGTCTTTTTACCGTTCTGAAGAATACTATGAGGTTCATTAAAAGAAACAACTCGTATACTATGGTTTTCTGCATATCGGTCTATGGTCTTAAGGAGATTGTTTTGCAGAGACGTTTCTGTAATCTGATAATGCTGTAATAAAGAATCGTAATACTTTTCTTTTTGAGAAAGAACTTGTAATCGCTGGGGGATATTTGCAAAAAGGAGTTCCTGATTTTTAAGATTTTTATAATTACGCTTAAGCGAAAGCGTCTCCGATATAGACAAAAAATAAGCGAGGATAAGTATCGTAACAAATCCTATAAGAAGCGCGCTATTTTTTTGTTTTATCGTCATTTATGAACCTATGCTAATCTCAACACTGAAATGAGTGTATGCCCCTTTTTTTTCTAAACTTTTTATAGATACTTCTTCTATAAAATCAATCCCTTCTATCTCCGAAATCCATTCTGACATATCTGAATTCTTTGTTGTTTTTCCTATAATGACTATGGTATTTTCTTGTACTGCCAGAGGTTTGCTTTTTATCACTTTCTTAAGTAAAGGATGGTATTGTAATTCATCAAGAAGTATTGTAGCAGGCATCATATCGATCACGCGGTCTATATAAAAAGACGATGATGATGATGCCGATTCTATTACATCCTCAAAAAGTTTTTGTTTTTGAGATACGATAGAATCTTTTTTGACAAGTAGTGTTTTTTGTGCTGTATTGGCATCTCCTATAGCTCCTAATGAAGCCACTTGATTAAAATAATGACTGTAGAGTATAAAGTTAATTAGTACCACACATAGAAGAATTCCCAGAGCAACAGGGATTCCTAATCTAAAAATCTGATTTTGTGTGTAATACGATTGTTTTTCTTTTTGGGCATCATAAGAATTTGTGACCGTAACTGCATCGCTATTGATCATAGATGCAAAAGCAGCTCCTAAGGTATTAATATAGGTAGACTCCACTTTTATACCTTCTATAGAGTAATAGTTTATTCCTTGTTTCTGTTTTTCTATAGGGGTGACTCCTATCCATTTATTGTCTTCTACCTGTAAGGTATGTGTTGAGGTTACTATCGTACTTTCATCTATAAAAGAGAGCATATGTGTTACGCTTGTAATTCCAAGACTCCATCCAGTTATATATACCTTATACGTTTCATACGTTTGGATTAATGCATCAATATAGATTTTTCTACATATAAAAACATACGCTTTGGTCTCTGTATAATACACTTCATAATAGAAGGCTTTCATATCTATATTAGGAAATGCCTGATTAACCAGAGCTTCTTTAGGAAGTTGAGACGTGATAGGTATTTCTTTCTGTACTACTTGATTGTTATTAATCAATAAATGGGCATGTCTAGGTTTAAAAGCATATTCATTTATTTCTTCGGCATTTGACAGGGTACTTTGATCGGCTATCGTTAATTCTCCTTTGTTTTTTTTGGCTATAAGGATATGAATCTTAGATGTGGCATCAGTCCCTAAATGCTCAATAGCAGCATAGGTTTTTCCATAGATTATATTTCGCGAAAGCGTAGCTATCATTATTTTATTACTGTGGGTTTTATAAGTACCGTAAGTTTTGATTTTGAATCTGTACGTACACGTCTACTAAACAACCATTTGATCACTGGAATACGTGCCAGAAATGGAACTCCGGTTCCAGAATCATTTTTACTGGTTTCTTCTAATCCTCCTAAAACGACAATATCATTATTACGTGATTTTATAATTGATGTAAACTCTCTGGAGCTTACTTCTGGGGGTCCTGTTTCTGTAATACGTTCTCCGCTAAAACTGGATTGAATTACTTTTATATCCATCGTAATTTCTCCATCTGCCGATACAAAAGGGAGTACTTCCAGAGATAGCTCAGCATCTATAGGGACAAAACTAGTGCTCTCACTAACCACTGGGTTTTGAGTTCCTAGAAACTGGTTTTGTGTAATTTCAAAATAACTTGTCTGGCCGTTTGAAAAATAAGCACGATGCCCATTTAAGGTCGTAATACGAGGGGATGATCTTATTTTAAAATTCCCATTGGATTCTGAGGCTCTAATGGTAGCAAAAAAGTTAGGCCCTACCTCTCCTATATTGAAAAAACTAGATCCATCTATACGTCCTAAAATACGGTTGATCGTATTTGCTCCTAATGCAATATTAGTCTCCGGGAATATAGCGCCTTGTGTTGTGGTAGGTTCTGACCCTATGCCCCATTCGATTCCAGCATCAAGAGTAGCACTCTTACTTACTTCTAGAATCATAACTTCTATGATAACTACAGGGATTTGCTTATCTATTTCCTTTACAAACTGTTTAAAACGTTCGATATCTGCACTGGCTCCACTTACAATAAAACTGTTTAATTCTTTATCGGAGATAATTGTTAAATCCTGTTTTACATCACTAGGAATAAGAGCACTTATATCTGCATTTTCTCTATTTTGATTATTCTGAGTATTTCTCTGAGTATTTAGATTTGAATTATTCTGATTAAAGTTTGTATTTCCAAATCCAGAGTTAAAGCCTATCCCGGAGTTAGATCCAAAACTAGATGTGGATCTTCCTGCACTTCTCCCGGAACGTTGTGGGTCTGATAATATTCCTATAGAACGGTATCGCAAAGGGATTACTTCTGATGTTCGAAGTGTAAGTTGCTTATCGGTACCAAAATAATAAACCCCTTCTTCTTTTTTAAAGGTAAATCGCACTAAGCTATTTGATGATGGGCTATTTTGATTTCTAGGGTTTGTCGTTGAGGTACTTGTAGTACTTCCTCCAGAGGCTACTGTTGCATTTTCAAATATCTTTGTAAGTAGTTGATCAAAAGATATATCTTTTGCTTTAACCGTTGCTATTCCTGCATTATCTAAAGGGCTAGCTGTAAATATATTTAGTTTTAATTCGTTTCCTATATCGTATATAATATCTGCTATAGCGACATTCTGAAAGTCAACATCCAGATGTCCTGTTTCTGGATCTAATACTTTAAAAAAGAAATTGGCTCTTCGGGGTCTTGCCGGTCTTGCTACCGAAGTTGTATTGCCCTGATTTCCATTATTCCCAGATACCAATGCTTCAAACTCAAAAGAACCCTCCTTGGTTTTTGAAACCACAAGATTATTAGAATAGGCAATTTTTTCCATCGCAATTTCAAAGGGCATTTCTTTGATAAATGCAGATATTTGTTTGGTATCCAGATCGGGAGTAAAAAAGAGCCCCTTACCAGAAACATCAGAAATAAGCTTAAAAGCCTCGGCAAGGTTATCATTTTTTAGGTCTATAGTAAGTAGTTGGGACGTAGGATCATATCGCAAAGGAATCTGTCGCTCTTGGGGAGTGATAGGTGTATCTTCAAAAGGAGTTATAAATAAGATACTCCCTGTAAAGTCTATAGTCAAATTATAATTCTTACAGATATATAGCAACACATCAGAGACAACGACATCTTTAAAATTATTAATAATAGGGATGTTCTGTAATTGAGGGTCTACATCTATATTAAGGGTATGTACTTCAGAAATTGCTACTAAAAATGTAGAGAGGTTGGCCTGTTGTATGGTAATATTTAACTTTTCAGAAAGTCCAGGTATATCTGTAGATAATGCTGTAATCTTATTTTCTAGTTGTTGAATCCGATCTGGGTCATACTGCTGTGCTATCATCACACAGTGCAGTATACACAAACAGATTCCTATGAATAATTTTTTATGTGTCATAAATCATTGATTAGCAAGCAATGCAAAAACTTCATCTACAGAAGTCTCTCCTTCCTGGATAAGGTATACTGCCTGATCGCTTAGTTGTTTTATATGTTCTGCTTCTAGATAGTCATCTATCTGAAGTTCATTATTTTTTATATGGACTGATAATGCCTTTGTAATAGGGAGTAATTCATAGATCGCTTTTCGACCAGAGTATCCTGTATGGTAACATTGATTACATCCTTTTGCTATATAATGATGTGTAAAATCATGAGGTATTGAAAAATGTATAGGGAAGGTATCTTTTTGTATAAGAACTTTCTCTTTACAATGTGAGCATAGTTTTCGTACAAGTCGTTGTGCGACACTTAGATTTAAGGTACTGGCTATTAAGTGTGCAGGGACTCCCATATCAATCAAACGGGATATTGTTGCCCAGGCAGAATTGGTATGAATAGTAGATAATACCAAATGTCCTGTAAGGGCCGCTCGTATCGCCATATTTGCTGTTTTTACATCCCGTATTTCTCCTACCATAATAATATCGGGATCCTGACGTAAAAATGTTTTTAATGCAGTTTCAAAATCCAAACCTATATCTTCTCGTAACTGCATCTGCATAACCCCTTCTAAGGTGTACTCTATAGGATCTTCTATGGTTAGAATCTTAGTTTGTGGCTTGTTTAAGAGCTTTAATGTTGCATATAATGTGGTTGTTTTTCCTGAACCTGTAGGACCCGATATAAGAACAATGCCATTAGGATTACGAACTCCTTCCTTATATTTCTGTAGTTCTTCTTCTGTAAACCCTAATTGATCCAGTTGAATATTTGATGTATCCTTACTTAAAATACGGAGTACTATACTTTCTCCATTCATAGAAGGGAGTGTAGAAACCCTGATATCAAACTCATCAGATGGTGTTTTTATGGTAATCCGCCCATCCTGAGGCAATCGATTTTGAGATATATCTAGATTTGCCTGATTTTTAATCTTATTAATAATAACAGGATATTCTTCTTTAGGAATACGATACTGCTCTTTGAGTTTCCCGTCTAATCGTAACCGAATACGACAACTCTCTTCAAAAGGTTCAAAATGAATATCACTACTCCCCATAGCTTTTGCTGTTAGGAGTATTTTTTCTAAAAAATCCTGGGTATAGGTAAGGGTTTGATTTTCTTGATGAAATGCCTTTCTGAAATTTGTACTTAAATATGTATCTAAAAGAGAGGTTTCTATAGACTCTATCCGGACTTCATAACCCAAAAAAATAAAAAGCTCCTGAGATAATACTTCTGGAGACAATGTATCCGAATAAAACACAACTCTATCTCCTTCTTTTGCAATAGGTACAATGCGATATTGGTATGCCTGAGCTGCGCTTAGTAATTGCTGTAATGCTACAGGAATATGATATGTTTTTGTCGTATCCATAGTCATATCATATATAAATTATCATACAACCCTAACCAATCTACTAAGAGTACTCCTGCAAAAAAAATAGATAAATATCCTGCCAGTGGAACTGTCTTTGTCGATCTGTTATTAGAATCTTGAGTATGCTTTTGTAAAAGCATACTTACATACCTTCCTTGTAATAGGAAATGTGTTAATAACGAAAAAAGAAGTCCAAATACTAATAAGGTCACAAAACTTACAGTTGAAAAACCTAAAGCTATTGCAAAAAGGAAAAAAATATCTCCCAGACCTAATACTTCTTGCAACCTAGCGGTTTGCATTCTTATTTTTATATACCCCTTCAAAATAAGTAACATAATTAATACAATACTGGTGTTAAAAGCTATATGTATACCATATTGCAACGACCCTACTCGTCCTATATGTAGTATAGATAGACCAATAGCTACAGATACAAACAGCCACCAAAATACCATTCGATCCTTGTGATCCTGATAAAAAATGACTAGTAAACTAGCCATCAATATCACCTTTATAAGAAACATTAATCCTTAATTACTTGCCTAGGATTTCCATTCTCATCGATCTCCCAAACATTAAAAACCCCATCCCTGTCAAAATCCGTAATCGCTGTTGCTCTTACTTTAAAATTGTCTGAAGAGACAGCTACAATCTCATATACATAGTTTGCAGTACCTCCTTCTTTAACCGTTTTTGGAGCTTCAAAATCTATCTCATCAAAATCTCCAGAATACTTGGAATACGAGTAACTATATAACGTCTGCATATTATGAATATGCTTTAATTGTGTTTGAGCTTCTAGACTTTTTGTTTTAGAAATTAACGGCATAAGCTTAGGCATTGCCAAAAGCAATAAAATGCCGATAATTGCAAGAACTATAAGCATCTCTTGTAAATTAAATGCTGGGAGTTTATGTTTAAAAATTCGTTTCAAAAGAAGGTTTCATTATTATAAGGTTTTAAATATAGTAGAAAATTATAAAAACAACCCTATACATAGTACTAAATCCATCATAATTTTATAGGAAAACCGCTTCATAAACATCCTAATGGATTTTTTTGCAAAACTTGTTTTTCATCACAATAAAAGTGTCTTTAATCAGATTGATGTGCAATTTTAAATTTGGTTAAATGCGTTTTTATTGTAATAAAATGTAAATATTAACTATCCCAGGCTTTGCATTTTAAAGTTTTTTTAAGAGATTCGTGATCTTTGATTGTCAATTACTTAAACAAAAACTACAAAATGCATAAAAAATTACTATTCCTACTCTTTTTATTTTTGGTATTTTCTTTTTCAGGCAATACACAAACTCGATCTTCAGATATTGATAAATATCTATTACTACAAGTAAAGAACAATGTACTACAACCATCAGATATTGCTAACTACAAAATTACGGATCAACATATCAGTAGCACTAGTAATGTACAGCATATTTATTTTAGGCAGTCATATAACGGTATCGAAATTATAGATACCGAAAGTAGTGTGCATATTAAAGATGGGACATTTTTACAAAGCCATCATAACTTTATAAAGAATGTAGATCAAAAAATAAAAACCCCTTCTCCTGCTATAGGCGAAATTGCAGCAATACAAGGTATTGCTCAACAAATGGGGTATGCAATGAATGGAGCCTTGAGACAGCTTCCTTATCAAACCTCTGCTTCCTCAAAAAAAATCTATAGCAATGCGGGAATCTCTACAGAAAATATTCCTGTAAAATTGGTTTATAAAAAACTTCCCTACGGAAAATTAGTAGCTGCATGGGAAATTTCTATACGGGAGATTTCAGGAAAAAATTGGTACAACTTTTTTGTAGATGCCTCTACAGGAGAGATTTTAACAAAAAACAACTGGTCTCTGACGTGTGACGCGGGTCATATTCATGAGCATGATACAGCGACCGCTTTTGCGAAAGTGCACCCAGCTCCTACCCATCCTAGCGTATCAACTTCTTCTGTATTGATGGAAGATGGAACGTATAATGTTTTTCCTGTCCCACTTGCGAGTCCACATGATGGAGATCGCAGTATCGTTACAGACCCACACAATACCATAGCATCTCCTTTTGGATGGCACGATACCAATGGAGCCACTGGAGCCGAGTTTACTACCACACGAGGAAATAATGTAAACGCTTATGAAGATGGAGATAATCCTGGGTACCAACCAGACGGAGGAACCGATCTTATTTTTGATTACCCATTTGATCCTGTGTTTTCTTTTGCAAACCAGTCTGAAGATGCTGTGATTACCAATCTTTTTTATTGGAGCAATGTAATACATGATGTACTTTATCTATATGGACTTGATGAAAGTAGTGGTAATTTTCAGGTTAATAATTATGGAAATGGAGGAATAGGAAACGATGAAATACTCGCTGAAGCTCAAGATGCATCAGGAACCTGTAATGCAAATTTTCAAACACCTCCAGATGGATCTTCGGGAATCATGCAAATGTATACTTGTGGTGCCAGAGATGGAGATGTAGACAACCTTGTAATCGTACATGAATATGGACATGGTATTTCTATACGACTAACCGGAGGCCCTTCTAATTCAGGTTGTTTATTTAATGATGAACAAATGGGTGAAGGATGGAGTGATTGGTACGGTGCTGTCCTTACTATTGAAGAAGGAGACTTAGGAACAGATCTTCGTCCCGTAGGAAATTGGTTATTTGAACAAGGTCCTGACGGTCCAGGAATACGTGATTTCCCTTATACCACAGATCTTTCACAGGATCCAAGAACCTATGATTTTATCAAAACTACATTCGGACCGCATCCTTTAGGATCTACGTGGGCAGCCATGTTATGGGAAATGACATGGGGACTCATAGATGAACATGGATTTGATCCAGATATTTACAATGGTACAGGAGGTAATAACATTGCGATAGCCTTAGTTACAGAAGGATTAAAATTACAACCTTGTAATCCAGGTTTTGTAGATGGTCGTGATGCAATACTCGCAGCAGATGCTGCCCTATATGGAGGAGCAAATCAATGTATTATTTGGGATGCCTTTGCCAAAAGAGGGTTAGGTCAAAGCGCAGATCAAGGATCTTCTTTTGATAGAACAGATGGAACAGAAGCTTTTGATTCTCCATCTACAAACATGAACACACCAGAAACTCCATTTTGTATCTCTGAAGAAAGTATTACACTCACTGGAGGAATTCCTTCAGGAGGTGTATATTCGGGACCTGGTGTTACTGATAATGGTGATGGTAATACCTATATATTTGATCCTGCATCAGCAGGTATAGGTATCCACACAATAACCTATACATTAGAGAGTGAATGTACCGAAGACGGAAATGCAACAGATACTATTGAGGTTCGTAATGACACGCCTATCATCGAATGTCAAGATATTACGATCGCACTCGATGAAGAAGGACAAGCCACTATAATACCTCAAGATGTTGTGACAGGCTTTTTACCTGGAGAAGGATATACTATAGATCAAACAGGTACTTTTGATCCTATTGATTTTACAGGAACCTCAGTTCCTTTAGGAGATGATCAATTGTCTTCACAATTACCTATAGGTTTTGATTTTATTTTTTATGGAGAAACCTACAATACATTTCAAATTTCTTCAAATGGTTTCTTAACCTTTGGTGACGATAATTTTGACAGTGGTTGTTGCCAAGGAGATCTTATCCCTTCACCAGGCACTCCTAGTAATTTAATTGCTTTTGCATGGGATGATTTATTCCCTCCAGGAAATGGATCTGTTACTTATACAACGTTAGGTACCGCTCCCAATAGAACATTACTTGTATCGTTTGAAGAAATCCCTTTCTGTTGTAATTCTACAGGAGAAGTGACTGCTCAGGTACAATTATATGAAGGATCTAATCGTATAGAAATACATAGTACCGATGTAGAAGGAGTTCCAATGACTCAAGGTATAGAAAACATAGATGGGAGCGATGGAATTGCTGTAGATGGTCGTAATTCGACAGCCTTTTCTATTACAAATGATTATGTGGCTTTTATACCTAATGAAGGAGGGTTCCCAGATAATTGTGGAAATGAAACAACAGTTACTATAGATATAGATACTTTTGATTGTACAAACATAGGAGAAAACACAGTCATTGCTACAGTGACAGACTCCGAAGGCAATACCGCGACATGTACTGCTGTTGTTACAGTAATCTCTGAAATTGAAGTTACTTTTGAATTAAGCGAAACTACATTTTGTGTAGATCAAGATCCTATAACATTAGAAGGAGGTTTACCCGTAGGAGGAACTTATAGTGGTGATGGTGTAACCGACGATGGAAATGGAGAAACATTTACATTTGATCCTTCTGGACTAGAACCCGGTGAATATTCAATTACCTACACAGGTTCTGATTCTTGTGATACTGTAGGAGAAGCTTCTGTTACTGTAGAAGTATTACCTGCAATCCCAGAAATTGTTTGTGAAGATATTACTGTTAATCTGGATGAAACAGGAATCATAACTATAGACCCTATTGATATTTTAGGGAGTTCAACGACTTCTGGAGGGGGTTCTACACTCTATGCACTTAATAGATTAGATGCTGTAAACAGCATAGCTAGGTATGAATATGACTCAGAGACAGATGCGATAACTATTGATCCTACTTTCTCATTAGGAACAGGATTAAATACTCACTTTGGATTGGATAATGACCCAACGTCTAGTGATATCTATATTGCTGCAGCCATTTCTAATAATGACACACGACAACTGTTCTTAATTGACCTAGAAAATCCAACAGATCCATTAACCTTTGTAACAGACATCATTTCTGTAACAGGGAACAATAATATCCAGGCCATGACATTTGCTAGTGATGGAACCCTATACTTTGTATTCAACGGAGGAGAAATAAATAGCTATGACCTTGATACAAATACGATGAGCGCCCTTGCATTTGTAGAATCTGCAGGTGCTGTAGGAATGACTTATGACTATGATAATAACAGACTTATATATGCTACTGCCAGCAGCCCAGTAAGTCTCTTTGGAATTGATATTACTTCTGGGACTGTTACTTCGTTATTTAGCTTTTTTACCCCTGGAACAAATTCAGGATGTAGTGCTCAAGGGATTGAGTATGTAGGAGATAATAAAGTAATTGCTGGATCTACCTTTTCTTGTAATATTATTTATACCCTAGATCTTAGTACTGAAGAAACAGAGCTATTGCTTAATCCTACGGGTAGTTTTCCAAATATTAAAGATTTAATGCTCCTCGGTGGCTTACCTGTAGACAATTGTTCTGGAGAAGCGCTTACGTTTTCTGTAACTCCTAGTACATTTGATTGCTCTAATCTAGGAGAAAATACAGTGGTCGTAACTGCAACAGACAGTAATGGAAATACAAGTGAATGTACCGCTATTGTAACCATAACTGCTGATGATATTGAGGTTACTTTTGAATTAAATGAAACTACTTTTTGTGCAGATCAAGATCCAGTAACTCTTGGAGGAGGTTTACCCCTAGGAGGAACCTATAGTGGTGATGGTGTAACCGACGATGGAAATGGAGAAACATTTACATTTGATCCTTCTGGACTCGAACCAGGGGAGTACGTTATTACATACAATGGTGCAAATACGTGCGGAATAACAGGCGAACCTACGGTTACTGTAGAAGTATTACCTGCAATCCCAGAAATTGTATGTCAAGATATCACAGTTAATCTGGATGAAACAGGAATCATAACTATAAACCCTATAGATATTTTAGGGAGTTCAACGACTTCTGGAGGGGGTTCTACACTCTATGCACTTAATAGATTAGATGCTGTAAACAGTATAGCTAGGTATGAATATGACTCAGAGACAGATGCAATAACTATTGATCCTACTTTCTCATTAGGAACAGGATTAAATACTCACTTTGGATTGGATAATGACCCAACGTCTAGTGATATCTATATTGCTGCAGCCATTTCTAATAATGACACACGACAGCTGTTCTTAATTGACCTAGAAAATCCAACAGATCCATTAACCTTTGTAACAGACATCATTTCTGTAACAGGGAACAACAATATCCAGGCCATGACATTTGCTAGTGATGGAACGCTATACTTTGTATTCAACGGAGGAGAAATAAATAGCTATGATCTTGATACAGATACAATGAGTGCCCTTGCATTTGTAGAATCTGCAGGTGCTGTAGGAATGACTTATGACTATGATAATAACAGACTTATTTATGCTACTTCCAGTGGTCCAGTAAGTCTCTTTGGAATTGATATTACTTCTGGGACTGTCACTTCGTTATTTAACTTCTCGACCCCTGGAGGAAATTCAGGATGTAGTGCTCAAGGGATTGAGTATGTAGGAGATAATAAAGTAATTGCTGGATCTACCTTTTCTTGTGATATTATCTACACTGTAGATCTTAGTACTGAAGAAACAGAACTATTGCTTAATCCTACGGGTAGTTTTCCAAATATCAAAGATTTAATGCTCCTCGGTAGCTTACCTGTAGACAATTGTTCTGGAGAAGCGCTTACGTTTTCTGTATCTCCTAGCACACTTGATTGCTCTAATCTAGGAGAAAATACAGTGGTCGTAACTGCAACAGACAGTAATGGAAATACGAGTGAATGTACCGCCATAGTAACTGTAGAAGATAATACTGCACCTGTACTAGATTGTGTTCCAGGCTTAGTAGTGACTCTAGATGAGACAGGTAGTGCTATTATTACAATAGATGATCTGGTAAGTTCTCCTGTTGAAGATAATTGTGACGATACTGTTGATATTGTGATATCACAAACAGAGTTTAGCTGTTTAGATTTAAATGCTACAATCCCAACAAATATTATCAATAATGGTAGTTTTGAAAATGGGCTTGACTCATGGGAATCTGTAATCATAAATGGTACCGATGGAGGCCCTAATTCATGTCAAGAGCAATGGAGGGTTGAAGAAGACTCTTCTACTATATGTTGTTGTTTGGATGATTTATTCCCAACAGATCAAAACTTTGCAGCTTTTACTTCTTTTGATGGAGAAGAAAATTCTATATACCAACTTTCACAAGAATTTTCTGTACCATTTATAGTAAACCCAGAAGAATTTAATGCCACTTTAAGTTTTGATTGGTTAGGAAACTTCAACTTTGCTGGAGAACCTCGAGTATTTACTGTTGATTTAGTAGATACTGATGGAGATATTATATCTACCGTATTTACTGAAGATATAAATGGAGATACTATTATAGATATAAGTCCAGTAATTGACATTAGCGAGGTTCTTATTCCTCTTTCAGGGCAAGCTATTATACTTAGAATACAAGCTATCATTCCTGAAAGTTTTGTAGGACCTTCAAAATCTATGATAGACAATATCGTTTTAACTGCAGATTCTAATGCTACTGAAGTGACAATTACAGCTACAGATGGTAATGGAAATACGAGTGAATGTATAGTCCCTATAACTATAGAGGACCCTACAGAAAATTGCTCTCTTTCTACAGATGAAAATGAACTAGCTCAACAAATAGCACTGTTTCCTAATCCAGCAGACACAAGCTTTACCTTAAGTTGGAATCCAAATAATGCTATTGAGCAATTTCAAATTTTTGAAATTACTGGAAAGAAGGTGTATGAAACTCAAGTAGATGCAAGTATCCTCGAACAGCAGATAGATGTATCTACATACGCTAAAGGAGTTTATTTAATAAAAGCAACGACATCTACCTCAAAAACTTATATCAGAAAATTAATTGTACGATAGTATATACGACTGTCTAGATTCCAAAAATGCCGATAGTACTATCGGCATTTTTGGTTATTCTTTTATCTATCTTTGAGAAGATTAATTTATGGGGTCTAAAGTCTATTTGGTAACAATTTTTATGATACTCTACGCAAGCGGAGTATATAGTCAATTAAGTTTCTGTAGTGGAGATCTAGGAGATCCTATTTTTATCGAAGATTTTGGTGCAGGGACTACTAACGGGCCTGAGCTAGGTGACGATATTACATCATATACTTATGTAGATAGCGCACCAGAAGATGGGTTTTATACGATATCATCACAAATACAACAGTTAGCCTCCTTCCATTCTGGACTAGATAATACGCCTGGTGATACAGACGGAAAGGCATTTATAGTAAATGCTAGTTTTACTGCAGATCAATTCTATCAAAAAACGATAGAAGGCCTATGTGAAAACACATCATATGAATTTTCGGCCTTTCTTCAGAATATCTATGATATTAACTCTGGGGCTTGTCCTAATACTGGTATTCCCGTAAATGTTCGGTTTCAGATTTGGGACAGTACAGATACAATGCTCCTTGCATCAGGGGACACGGGAAATATAGACGGGACATCTACTCCAATATGGACGCAATATGGTCTTGTTTTTGAAACTGGGGCTTCACAAACTGAAGTCATCTTGAGAATGATTAATAATGGAGATGGAGGTTGTGGTAATGATCTGGCTATAGATGATATAGTTTTTAGAGCTTGTGGAGCTATTACCACCATATCATCAGATATATCCGGGGAAGAAGATCTTATCCTTTGTAATAGTCAATCTTCATTAAGTACAACACTTTCTGTATCTACAGAGATAGGTGTGTTTATACAATGGCAGATAAGTACAGATGGCTTAAACTGGTCAAATATATCTGGTGCAACTTCAAGTACATATACGACTCCAGGTATCTCAACAACTTCATTTTATAGAGTAAACACAGCAACAGATATTGGAAATTTAGGCAATACATTTTGTTCGTTTTTTTCTCTTCCTTACCTCATAGATTTTCTGGAAGGACCTCAAGCCCCTACCAGCAATGGTGACGTACAAGTATGTGATAATGAGGCATTATCCCCTATTTCAGTTTCAGTACCCTCTGGATTAGAAGTACGATGGTTTGAAAGTGCTACAAGTGTTGAAATACTAGCGACAGGCACTAGCTATACTCCTACTAGTATAGGCACTTATTATGCACAAGCCTTTATTCCAAATACAGATTGCGGAAGTACCTTAAGAACCCCAATAACACTATCCCTTCTAGCATCACCCGTCATTTCAAATCCTATAGAACAACGTGACATTTGTAATAATCAAGAAATGCTAGAGTTATTTGCTGGAAGTACAAATCTAGAATATCAGTGGTCTACAGGAGAGACTACCCCTCAAATAACTATAACCACTGGAGGAAACTATCTCGTAACAATATCTAATAGCTTTGGATGTAGTGTTACAAAAACATTTGAGGTAGAAGGATTTGATTCTCCAGTGATTTCAAATGCCTTTTCAGAAGGAGAAGCTATAGTGATTCAAGTAGAAACTGAAGGAGATTTTGAATATTCTCTAGATGGTGTTTTTTATAGAACTGTACCTGTTTTTAGGAACGAACCTGGTGGCTTACGTACTATTTATGCACGTAATACTAATGGCTGTTTACCCACTACATTCCAATACTATCATTTTAATATTCCTACCTATTTTACTCCTAACGATGATGGGATAAATGACTTTTTCTTACTTCCTGACGCAAGTTTTTTTACTTTTAGTAGCGTCAAAGTTTTTGATCGGTTTGGAAAACTATTAATAAGCGGAAATGGAGTCAACTTTAGATGGGATGGATTTTATAATGGTAAGAGATTGCCCCCGGATGATTATTGGTATGTTATCGAAACTAACGATAGACTAGTTACCGGACATATTTCTTTATTGCTATAGAGCAAAAGCAGAAATAATTAGTAAAATCGCCTAACTTTGAAATAAATTGAAAGCTAATGAACCGTTTTAAAATCATACTGTTACTGATTATTAGTTCCGCTTTCGCGAAAACAGTAACACTCCAAGCACAGTCTTCAAACAAAAACCTATCCCAGGAAGAACAAAAAATTATCAAATGGGTCGAAAGCAATAGTACAGAGAGTATTGCTTTTCTAAAAAAAGTCGTCAATATTAATAGTGGCACTCTTAATATCAAAGGAGTTCAAGAAGTAGGCGATGTGTTTTCTAAAGCATTTACAGCTATTGGTTTTAAATCAGAATGGATTGAAATGCCTTCCGAAATGAATCGAGCAGGTCATTTATTTGCCTCTACAAAAGGAGACAAAGGAAAACGTCTTTTGCTTATAGGTCATTTAGATACTGTTTTTGAAAAAGATAGTGAATTCCAACAATTTGAAATGGTCAATGACTCTATTGCCAAAGGTCCTGGAGCAAATGATATGAAAGGTGGGAATGTCGTGGTCTTATATGCACTAAAAGCACTTTCAGAATTAGGGCTTTTAAAAGACACTCAAATAACTGTTGCTTTTACTGGAGATGAGGAAAGCACAGGCAAGCCTCTATCTATAAGTAGAAAACCTCTTATAGATGCTGCAAAACAAAGTGATATAGCCTTAGGATTTGAAACCTCAACAGGATTTGATAATGCTACTGTAGCTCGTCGTGGTTCTTCAAATTGGAAAGTAACTGTCACTGGAAAAAGAGCACATTCCTCTGGTATTTTTAGTGAACATACAGGAGCTGGAGCCAATTTTGAGTTAGCTCGAATACTTCATCAGTTCTATACAGATGTACGTGGAGAAGACTTGCTTACTTTTAATGCTGGAATAATGTTAGGAGGAACCATAATGGACTTAAAAGCACAAGAGAGTAAAGGGAGTATTTTTGGAAAAGGGAATGTCGTTGCTCAAACTGCATATGCGCAAGGTGGATTGCGCTTTATTTCTGAAG
Source organism: uncultured Dokdonia sp. (assembly GCA_947503305.1). Classification (GTDB taxonomy): domain Bacteria; phylum Bacteroidota; class Bacteroidia; order Flavobacteriales; family Flavobacteriaceae; genus Dokdonia. The sequence goes on along the minus strand of CANNDF010000001.1, from coordinate 610,997 downwards.
AACAAAAAGAGAGAGCTCGAGATAAAATGAGAGAAATTGTTTCTAATAACCTTCCGCAAACAAGCGCCATCGTCGAGTTTCAAGACAGTTATCCCGCTATGAAACCTACTCCAGAAAACTATGATCTTCTCAAAGTATTGGATCAAGTAAGTCAAGATTTAGGTCAGCCAGCTGTAGAAGCTTATGATCCTGGAAAACGAGGTGCTGCTGATGTCTCTTTTGTAGCAGAATACGTAGCGTGTCTTGATGGATTAGGTACTATGGGCACAGGAGCACATACTCCTAAAGAAACAGTACAACTTAATACTGTAGAAATGCTTACCAAACGTACAGCACTATTAATTTATAGACTGATCAATCAATCACGATAGTAAATCTGAATATAGCTCTCTTAATTTTCTAATCTTAGGATCTATAATTACTGTACAATATCCTTGGGACCTGTGATTATTATAGTAATCCTGATGGTCTTTCTCTGCTTCATAAAAAACAGGAAGTGGACTTATTTCTGTAACAATAGGATCATTAAAGTAAGGCTGTACACCTTTTATAACTTCTTGCGCTTCTAATTTTTGGGTGTCATTATGATAAAAAATAACAGACCTATACTGAGTCCCTCTATCGGCACCTTGCCTATTTAAAGTAGTAGGGTCATGTGTCGTCATAAATACGGTAAGTACTTCCACATAGGAGATTATAGAAGGGTCATACGTTACCTGAACAACTTCTGCATGCCCAGTAAGTCCTGAACATACCTCGCGATAGGTTGGTCTTCCAGGAGCATTTCCACCAGCATATCCAGACACTACTTTGGAAACACCTTTAAGACGCTGTACAACAGCTTCTACACACCAAAAGCAACCACCTCCTATAGTTGCAATTTCTTTATTATTTGTTTCTGTCATCATTGGGGTCATTTAATCGGTTCCAGACTTTATCTGCCTTTAATTCAAAAGTGCCAGCGTAATCCCAATTACACTCTTCTGGAGAAATTAAAGATAAAAACGGGGTGCCCTTTTTTGATCGATATAGGTGATATACTGCGCCTACGATAGGCTCAAAAGAAAAATGTGCAGAGTAAATAAGGTTATTATACTCAAACTGCTCCATCATTTTCTCATACTTTTCCTTTAACTCTTCGTATTCTGTCTTAAATTGATGATTGACCTTACTGATATTTGTATTCTTCCATAGGGTGACATCATCTGTACGAATAGCAGGAGCTCCTATAGTTGTAGCATAAGGGATAGTAGAGGCATTATACCCTCCTTTTTCTTCATCAAAAACTACTTGATCTGGCTTTTTCTTTTTCACCTTATAAAGGTACAATATCTTCTTCTTTTGGGGTAAAAAATATAGTCATTCAAAGATTATAAGTTTAAGATATACTAAGCCCTATTTTGTTTTCGCGAAAGCGTATACGCATTACCATAAATTATGAAAGGGCCGCTTCAAAATGATAGCGACCCTTTTCACAGAAATTCAACCTAACTAAGTTTTTACATTACAAACATGTAAAGCAATCTCCTTCGAGATTATATAACTCATCAATTTCAGTAGGATTTAAGGTTCTCTTATATACTCTTAGGTCATCCAGATGACCTGTTAATTCGTGTCCTAACGCAAAGAATGATAATGGATTTGAATCTATATCTATGCTGGAATTTTGATCTATTGCTCTTAACTCACCGTCTCTATATAATCGCACGGTATTATTTTGATCTACGGTAACAACTAGATGATGCCAATCTGTATTTGTCCACTCTACATCTACCTCTTGATTCCAGTCATTATCCCACAATCCGTAACCAAATGAACTATCGCTAAACAAAGGAGTATTTAAATCAAATACAGCTACTTGAAATCCTTCATTTAGTTGTATTCCTTTTTGGAATAATCTCTCTAAATCTCCTGGGTCTTCATTTTGCATTTTAAACCATAGACTCACAGAAAAAGAATCTCCTTGAACTATCTGATTCTGCGCGGTAACAGGTAGAAAAAGTAAATCTCCACTATCTGTAAAAGAATATGCACAAGTAGGATTCCCGCTTCTATCTTCTACAAACTGACCAAAGTTTTGTAAATGATAACCGCTTATAAGATCTACGGTTTCGCTTGAAAAAGGAATATATATTACTAAATCATCCAGTAAAACATCTGTGTTTTCACAACAAAACTCGGAGAATAACTGAATTTCATAAATTTCAAATGTACTTGTGTTTTCAATTAATTCTACTCTATAATACACCTCTTGAGGATTTGTAGAACTCATATAAGCTTCGGGGTTAGGGATTGGGTTTACACCTGCCTCTGCATCTGCCAGCGCTTCATAATATATAATATTATACACCTCTGTATTCTCACAAAATAGGGTTGCTTCTGTCAGATCAAATATCCCAAAACCCGTATTCTCTTGATCACATACAATTAATTCTGTGTTTTCAAAACATAAGGGCAAAGGCTCTTCTTGACAATTTTGTGCTAATGTCATTGTATTATCTCCATTGACAAGAGTAAGTACTTCTGACATACATTCTTCTATCAACCACTCGCCATTTAAGTCATCTTCAAGAGTTCCCAAATTGCTAAGGTTTAAAACTGTACCATTCTCTACTTGTGTAGTCGTCCATTGCGATTCAATTACAGAGAGGTTATTTGTTATTTGAAGAGAATCTTCTTCCTTAAAATTGAAAAGATATTCGCTAAAACTAGTGGTATTATTATATGACGTTATTTCCCAAAAACATCCTAGTAACATGGTGTCAAGATTTTCTTCTTCACAAATAGAGGCTTCCATAACCTCGCAATTATTTACAGCATTTAGAATTGCTTCCTCTAGTTCTTGGTTATTAGTTACTTCTATAGTTTCTCCATTCTCATATATTAATGTTACAGGAAAATTCAGGTTTGCGATAACAGCTCCATTGGGATCGTTTTGAAGATTTTCTAAAAACATGTACAAAGCTTCATCTGTGGTAATAGTAACTGTATCAATTACTTCAAAATCGGTATTAAAAACAGAAAAAGAAATAGGATATTGAAAATCTACACAATCTGTAACAGATTCTTCTTCTCCAAAACATTCTTTAATAAATACAAGAAATTCATCTTGATTATTAATTACAATCTCCGTGTAATCACTGAGAATAATTGTAATAGGAAATATAAACTCAAGAATGTCATCATCAAGATCTGATGCAGCAATAATCTCTTCTACAAGAGCTAGATCGTCATGAGTTACAATTGTAATTGTAATTTCATTTATTGTAATTGAAACGGGGAGGTTAATCTCAAAGCAATTTGCATTATCTAATAAATCATCTATAGATCCATCGTTCTCTGCTATGTCCAGTAATAACATTGCCAGATTTGAATTCATAGCAACTGCATTTTCCTCACTAGCACTTATAGCCGCCATTTCATCTTCTTGACAAGATATCATAAGCATAGCAAGGAGAAAAACCCAAAAGAATGTTATCTTATAAAAAGGCGTATGTTTCATTTTCATTTGATAAGAATTAAAAATCATTTATTGGTTTAAATGTATTTTTAGAGACGTCTTACATATCTTAAACAATCTAACTCTAAAAACTCCTACCTTGACTTTCCCAAAAAATAATGCCTTATTTGTACTATTATATTTCTATAGAAATTTATGAAGAAAGACATACATAAAAATATTTGTGAAGAAATTTTATTCTCAAATTTCTATAAGAAGTATGCAAAAGATCTATATACATTTCTCTATTATAAATTTGGAGAACAATTAAATCCAAAAGATAAAGTACAGGAAGCTTTTATAAAAGTATGGGAGAATTGTAAAAAAATTACTCCTGACAAGGCAAAAAGCTATGTATTTACTGTAGGTCATAATCTTATGCTTAATGAAGTTAAGCATCAAAAGATTGTTCTAAAATTTCAGAAGGACAAGCCCAAAAGTCATACCAATGAAAGTCCGGAATTTTTAATGGAAGAATCCGAATATTTACAAAGACTTCAAAAAGCAATATCGCGTTTAACAGAAGCACAACGGGTCGCATTTTTACTCAATAGGATAGAAGGAAAAAAGCACAAAGAGATTGCGCAGATGCTAGATATAAGTACAAAAGCTGTTGAAAAAAGAATCTATGGAGCACTTCATAAATTAAGAAAAGAAATAGAAGAATTAAAAAGCATATAAATTCTTAATAAAATAGGTAGGGGATTTAGACATTGAGTTGTTATAGTATTGAATTAATGTTATGAAAAGAGAAGAATTAATAAAAAAATGGTTAGACAATGAGCTCAGCGTTCAAGAACGTGACGCCTTTGAAAAACTAGAAGACTATGATACCTTAGTAAAGTTATCTAATAGTATGCACTATTTTAAAGCTTCTCATTTTGATACTGATAAAGAATATGAAGCTTTAAAAGAAAACTTAAAGTACTCTAAACAACGCTCTATTAATTGGATAACCCCATTACTCAAAATTGCCTCTATTCTTGTAGTCCTTTTTGGTATATACTATTATACAACCACTCTTAATACCGAATTAAAAACAATTGCCGGGCAGAAAAGTGAGATCGTATTACCAGATTCTTCAGAAGTTGTTCTTAATGCATTATCTTCTGTTACCTACAATAAAAAAGATTGGAAACATCATCGAGATATACATTTAGACGGAGAAGCTTATTTTAAAGTGGCTAAAGGAGCGACCTTTAATGTTCATACTGATAATGGAATCATTACCGTTTTAGGAACAGAGTTTACTGTAAAAAACAGAAAAGAAGTTTTTGAAGTTATTTGTTATGAAGGATCTGTAAGAGTCAAACATAAACAAGACACTATTGTCTTAACACCAGGAGATCACTATACGTTAAGTAAAGATATTTCTTTAAATACCTCCAAAAAAATAAGTCAAAAAAGTCCTTCATGGCTTCTACATGAAAGTTCGTTTGAAAGCATCCCTTTATATATAGTTATTGCCGATTTTGAACGTCAATATGGTATGGTGGTTTCTGCAGAAACTATAGACACAAACCAGCTTTTTACGGGAAGCTTTACTCATAAAAATATTAATATCGCTTTAAAAGCAATTACTATCCCCCTAAACATAACCTATGCAAAAACAAATGAAGTGATAACCTTTAAATAGTGAATTTAATACATAGAGTTACACTTTTTATACTAATAATTATAGCCAGTACTTCAAGTTTTTTTTCTCAAAATACACTTGAAGAGCAACCTCTTGCCCCTATCTTAAAAACTATAGAAAATCAATATGATATTCGATTTTCATATATAGATGCTATTCTAGAAGACAAACAAATAGTTCCACCTCCTTCTGATATTTCCTTATCAGAAGTTATAATATACTTACAAGAACGTCTGGATTTAGATTTTGAAGTTATTAATACCCGTTTTATCGCCATTAAAAAAAGGGAAGGAATTGGTTTTGATATTCAAAAATTAGAAGAAGTATATATAGATAACTACCTGACTTCTGGAATCTCTACACAAAATACTGGCGTTACTCGAATAGAACCTAAAACATTTGGGATATTACCAGGGCTTATAGAACCCGATATCTTACAAACACTTCAGGCACTCCCTGGCATATCTAGTATAGATGAGACTATTTCTAATGTCAATATAAGAGGCGGTACTCATGATCAAAACCTTATTCTTTGGGATGGAATCAAAATGTATCAATCTGGACATTTTTTCGGGTTGATTTCTGCTTTTAATCCCTATATAGTCAACAATGTGTTTGTCTCAAAAAATGGTTCCAGTGCAAAATATGGAGATGGTGTTTCCAGCATTATAGACATACAACTGGATAACAATCTTAATGATTCATTTTCCGGAGGTCTAGGGTTTAATCTTATCCATGGAGATGTCATAGCAAAAATACCTTTATTAAATAACAAATTAGAGATGCAAATTGCTGCTCGCCGTGCTATTACCGATGTATTAGAAACACCTACTTTTGATCAATACTTTGATCGTATATTTCAAGATACAGATATTACTAATAACCGTACAGAAGTAAACCAAACAGTGACTACTAACGAGGCATTTTACTTTTATGATGTCAGTGCAAAATTACTCTATGATATTTCTGAAAAAGACAAATTAAGATTAAGTATCACGGCTATAGAAAATGCATTAGGCTATACAGAAAGAGCAACAACATTCAATACTATAGATGCTTTAAATAGTGAGATTACTCAAAATAACTTTGCAACAGCAATACACTATAACAGACAATGGAGTTCTACATTTGCAAGTGATCTTCAAGTATATGCATCTAATTATTCCCTAGACGCCACAAATTTTGATATCATTAATAATCAGCGACTTATACAAAATAATGAAGTTCTAGATACGGGTATAAAACTAGACACTCAATATCAATTACAAGAGAATTTGCAATGGAAAAATGGTTATCAATTCTTTGAAGTTGGGGTCACAAATGTACAAGATGTAATTAACCCCGTCTTTAGGAGTTCTGTCAAAGAAGTTCTGAGAAGTCATAGTCTTTATAGTGAACTCACCTATCAATCTAAGAATAAAAATACTTTGCTAAGGTCAGGGTTTAGAGGAACTTATTATGGAGAATTTGATACATTTTTACTAGAACCACGCCTAAGTTATAGTCAGCGTTTTTTTAGAAATTTTCGATTAGAAGTTTTAGGAGAGTTTAAAAGTCAAACCACTTCTCAGATTATCGATGGGCAAAATGATTTTTTAGGAGTAGAAAGACGTCGATGGATTCTTGCAAATGACGATAACGTTCCTATAATCAAAAGCAAGCAAGGCTCCTTAGGAATTCATTATACTAAAAACAAATGGCTCCTTAGTGCTGAAGCATACATTAAAGAAGTACGAGGCATTACATCAAGAAGTCAAGGATTTCAAAATCAATTCCAATTTGTAAATGCAATCGGCGATTATGAAATACGAGGTGTCGATTTCTTAATTAACAAACAATTTACAGCAATAAATGCTTGGTTGAGTTACTCACTAAGTAAAAATGATTATACATTTAATACATTAAACAATGGAAGAAGTTTTCCAAATAATGTAGACATTAGACATGCAATCACATTTGCAAGTACGTATACATATAAAAAAATCACATTTGCCCTTGGAGTAAATTGGCATTCAGGAAGAGTAACAACAACACCTCTTGAAGGCAATGAGACTACGGGCAATGCTGTTAATTTTTCAAGTCCTAACAATTCAAATTTAAACGATTATTTTAGAACCGATTTTTCATCGACTTATACATTTTCTATAGATAAGAAAGTAAAAGGAAAAATTGGAGTTTCTATCTGGAACTTACTAAATAGAAAAAATGAATTAAATAGACGTTTTGTTGCTGTAGATGATGTCTTATCCGAAATTGAAAATCAATCTTTAGGCATTACTCCGAATCTAAGTTTTAGAATTTCTTTCTAAAAAAGTAACACTTAACTATACCTATCCCTCAAGTTATCTAACATGATTTTAGTAATAGATTCAAGGTCAAAACTATGAGACCACCCCCAATCTTTACGAGCTTCACTATCATCTATACTTTCTGGCCATGTATCTGCTATAGATTGTCGGAAATCTATATCATAACTTATTTTAAAATCAGGAATATGCTTTTTAATACTTTCGGCAACATCTTCGGGGGCATAACTCACTCCAGCCAGATTGTATGAAGATCGTATCTTAATATCCTCTGCTTTTGCATCCATAATACCAATAGTCGCCTTGATCGCATCTTCCATATACATCATAGGGAGAACAGTCCCCTCTTTTAAGAAACATCGATATTGCCCATGTTTTAACGCCCTATGATAAATATCTACTGCATAGTCTGTAGTACCTCCGCCAGGTTCTGTTGTATAACTTATAAGACCTGGATATCTAATACTTCTCACATCTACCCCAAATTTCTTGTAGTAATACTCACACCAACGCTCTCCCGTCTGTTTAGAAATTCCATAAACCGTAGAAGGTTCCATAACAGTTGTTTGAGGGGTATTTTGAGAAGGTGTGGTTCCTCCAAAAACAGCAATACTAGATGGCCAGAATACTTTCTTTACTTTCCCATCTTTAGCTATATTAAGAATATGGAAAAGAGAGTTCATATTAAGATCCCATGCCTTTGAAGGAAACCGCTCTGCAATAGCAGAAAGCATAGCCGCCATAAGATATACAGTATCTACTTTATACCTAAAAATAATGTCCTCAACAGCTTCAAAATCAGTAGCATCCAAAAGCTCAAAATGACCCTCTCTCATAAACTGAGCATCCCCTTCACGTATATCACTTGCTACAACTTTATCTGCTCCAAAACGAGCACGTAATGCCATAGTAAGTTCAGTACCTATCTGACCACATGCCCCTATAATAAGTATTCGTGATTTCATAAATAAAATTGTTAGATGGAAGTTGTCCGCTTTCGCGAAAGCATACTTCTAAAAGCAAACTTAATCATAAATTTTTCTTGAATATTGCTATTTAGGCTACTTTTGTATGTGATTTTTTTGAATTCCTATATGATATCCTATAAACCTGTAATTATTATGAGTTTGTTTTTGTTAGTAATTGCATGCGAACAAAAACCAGATACTACTTCTCAAAAAGAAATTGTTGCAACTGCTGTAGACTCCATGGAAATTCCAAAAACGACGGGGCTAAAACCTGCCCTTCGATTGACCAAAGATGCCGAAGAAGCTACAAAAAAATGGCCTCTATACCTAAGTATACAAAATCGCTTAGATAGCTTAGACGGGTATTCATTAGGAGACTTAAAAAAACATGTCAATACATTAATCACTGAAGTAAATGGGCAAGAAGAAGCCGAAGAAGCATCTGTAGATCTTACTCCCGACAATCTTGAAAGCCCATCTATAAAAGCACGATTACTTACTGTAGAAACAAATCTTAAAGTACTTAATAACAGCATTCAAAAAAACGAACCTAATCCAGAAGAAATTACTCAAAATATTATAAAGCTTAAAAATGCTTTTCAAAACCTTAACTTGCAAATCAATGAGCATTTTGCAATGAGTATTGATGATATGCTTAAACAGATGGAAGAAGAAGCACGAGATAGTACATCTGTAGATAGCCTAAAACCTCAGAATAATCTTCTATCTAATATTCCTCAAAACTAAGAATTATGCGTACGTTATTTTTAAGCTTCTTTTTGATTGTAGTTACAGCCGTAACAGCACAAAATAAAGAATCAAATTCAGAAAAAAATGCAATAGATACGATGCTAGTTTCATGGCATAAAGCCGCGGCAGAGGCAAATTTTGATGCCTATTTTGGGAAGATGACAGATGATAGTGTTTTTATAGGAACAGATGCAACAGAAAACTGGCAACTAGACGCTTTTAAAGCCTTTTCAAAACCTTATTTTGACAAGGGAAAAGCGTGGTCTTTTACCACTTTAGAACGCAATATTTATCTAGATAACCCTCAAAATACAGCTTGGTTTGATGAACATCTTAAAACACAAATGGGCATTTGCCGTGGTTCTGGAGTTGTAAAAAAAGAAGATGGTGTCTGGAAAGTAAAACACTATGTGCTCTCTATAGCTATCCCAAATGAAAATGTCTCAGAAATTACTGCTATGAAAAGAAAATGGGACAGTATTCAAATGAAAAAAATGCTTAATCAACGATAACGATATAGAAGTCTCAGTGACTTTTGTATTTTCGCTGTAACAATAACCAAGACTTTGCGTCTTATTCACCATAATAAAGAAACCTTAAATTCTTATGAAACTAGTTAAATCCGCTGTAATTTTAGCTTCTTGCGCACTTGCTTTTACAAGCTGTAAAGAGGGAGGCTCGACTACACATGATACAGAAACAGCTCAAGTAGAAAAAATTCCAGGTATTGTCTTGGAAAATATGGACACTACTGTAAGCCCAAAAGAAGACTTTTACAACTACGTAAATGGTAGTTGGATGAAAAACACAGAAATCCCTGCAGATCGTTCTAGCTGGGGTGGTTTTAGTGTTTTACGCAAATCTACAGATGCAGACGTGCTAGAAATTTTAGCAAAGGCTAAGCAAAGTGGCACTTATGCTGCCGATACAGATCAAGCAAAAGCGCTAGCTATTTTTGACACAAAATTAGATACTATTGCCAGAAATGAAGCAGGATTAACACCTTTACTTCCGGCATTAGAAGAAATTGCTGGAATTCAAAATCTTGAAGATCTTCAAACAGTTTTATCCAAAAACCCATCCGTTTCATCTCCATTTATAAGTCTAGGCGTTCAAGCAGACCTTAATAATAGTGCTATGAATGCAGTATATCTAGGAGCTAGTGGTCTAGGATTACCAGATCGTGATTTCTATTTAGAGCAAGATTCTAAGTCTAAAGAAATACGTGAAGAGTATAAAAAGCACATCGCACGTATGCTACAAATGTTAGGAGATAGTGAAGAAGATGCTACAGCAGCAGCTACCAAAATCTTAGCCATGGAAACTACACTAGCAGAACCACGACTCGACAAAGTAGAAAGACGTGATGCTAGAAATTATAATAATCCAAAAACTATTGCAGAAGCAAATACTATGTTATCATCTATTGATATCAATAAAATGATTTCTGACTTAGGGATTACAAAGAAGTTTGACACGCTTATAGTTACACAATTACGTTACACTGGTGCTTTAGACACATTCTTAAAAGAAACACCTATAGAAGATATTAAAACCTTAGTACGATGGGATACATTTAATAGTTCAACAGGGTTATTATCTACAGACGTTGAAACTGCAAATTGGGAATTTTATAGTAAGTATTTACGTGGTTCTAAACAACAACGTCCGGCAGATGAACGTGCACTTGCAACTGTAAATGGTACTGTAGGAGAAGCATTAGGTCAATTATATGTAGATGCTAAGTTCCCGCCAGAAGCAAAGGCAAAGGCAGAAACGATGATCCAAAATGTAATAGAAGCCTATAAAGCCCGTATCCAAAATCTTGACTGGATGGGTGCAGAGACAAAAGAAAAAGCTATCGAAAAACTCGATAAGTTTACTGTAAAAATCGCATACCCAAACAAATGGGAAGATTATAGTGCTATGAACGTATCTGCTGATAAGACCTATTTTGAAAATATGACGGCAGTAAGTAAATGGGGACAAGACAAAAATTTTGCCGATATAGGAGAGCCGGTAGATAAAACTAAATGGGGAATGTCTCCACAAACGGTAAATGCATATTTCAATCCATTAAATAATGAAATCGTATTCCCAGCTGCTATCTTACAACCACCATTTTATAACTATACAGCAGATGAGGCTGTAAATTATGGAGGTATAGGCGCTGTAATCGGACATGAAATTTCTCATGCTTTTGATGATAGTGGAGCACGTTTTGATTCTGATGGAAATTTAAAAAATTGGTGGACAGAAGATGATTTATCTGCTTTTACAGAAAGAGGGAATGCACTCGCCGAACAGTATAGTAGTTTAGAAGTATTAGATAGTGTTTATGTAAATGGTAAATTTACATTAGGAGAAAACATCGGAGATTTAGGAGGTGTTTTGGGAGCATATGATGGACTTCAAAAATTCTATGCAGAAAATGGACGACCAGAAAATATTGATGGTTTTACACCAGAACAACGTTTCTTTATGTCATGGGCAACCGTATGGAGAACTTTAAGTCGTGATGAAGCACTTAGAAACCAAGTAAAAACAGATCCACATTCTCCTGGGAAAGTACGTGCAGTACAACCACTATTAAATATTGATTCTTTCTATGAAGCATTTGATATTAAAGAAGGAGACCCAATGTATCTAGCTCCAGAAAAACGAGTTCGCATTTGGTAATTATACATTATATATAGTTCTAAAAACCGTTCAGAAATGGACGGTTTTTTTATGCGCTTTTGCAAAAGCGATCCCTCATAGAGTTACTTTAAATGTGTAATGTAATAGCTTCTTTAGATATATAGAATCCACCTGTTTGAATATTGCTTCACTTTCATCCTCATACTCTGGTACCGTTAATCCCAGCTGTATGGCTTGTTTTGTATAGTAATCTCTCTTTGTAGGATGTTGTGGAGAAACTGCATTAAAAATATGACCAAAAACATCTTTTTTTATAATCTCTAACAAAATTCCAATACAGTCCTCTCTGTGGATCATGTTTACGGGGGCATCTCCGTTACTAAGCCCTTTACGTCCTGCAATAAAACGTACAGGATTACGGCTCCCTCCAAAAAGTCCTCCAAAACGAACAATAGTCGTTTTAAAAGACGGGGCATTAAAAAAAATTTGTTCTACGTCATAAAGCTGTTTTGCAGCGTTAAGTTGTGGTATGGGAACATTGCTTTCATTAACACTTCCTTGGCCATCGTCATAAACAGAAGTGCTACTAACAAGAATTACTTTTCTAACAGAAGATTGTTCTATAGCATGTAAAAAATGAGCCATTTTAAGAGCATAGTTGGCTCCTGTATTTCGTCGTAATCCTGGAGGAATCATAATAGCAAGAACATCTGTATCTTGTAATAATACATCTACTTCTCCGGTTACTCCGTTTTCGGTTAAAACGAGTGGAATTGCATCAATCCCTTTTGATGTAAGTGTTGTAGCCTTTCCAATATCTGTAACACTTCCCTTTACAGTATAGCCTAGCTGAAGAAGGTGTGAAGCAAAAGCATTTCCTAACCAACCTAAGCCGGCAATCGTTATTTTTTTATTCAATCGTTATATATTTTATAGCTACTACTAAAATATCATTTTTTAATCTTCTAGTCTTGGTATTGTGTCTGTAATTGCCTTTGCAAAAACAGATACATCTATTGTACGTTCTACAATAACAGCATCATTAGGTATAAACGGACTCGGTTTTGTAGTCTTAGGCCTTGCAGATACTGTAAAACTAGGATTGTCTAATAAATCATAAGAAAACTCTTTAAGAGTAAAAACGGGATTCACACCTTCCGGCACACTGTACTTAAATTCTAAAGCATCTCCTTCGGCTATATAGTAACTTAAAATCCCTTTACTTCCTCGTTTTTTATATAATGTAGCTGTACTATCTGGCGCAAACACTTTCCCATTGTATTCTAAATGTCTAAAATCTACATCTATATCTGTGTACAACCTTATCTGATTAATATCCCGTTGAGGAGCAATAGTCATAGTCATATGACGTAATGCATTTATGACAGTATCTCTATCTATATGTATAATACTTTCTGGAAGATCTATAACTCGCGTCTCTTTTGCATAACTATACCCAGTATTATATTTACTTCCTGCGGCATTGCCTATATACTGAGAGGCTTCCTCAGGGTTTTCTCCTAAATATCCTTTTGTCCAATCATCTAGAGTTCTATTATACGTCGCCCAGTATGCTTTTCCGCTATCGGCATTATGATAGTAAATAAGACTATTAGGTTGTTGTCTATCTGGAGCAGGACTTGATTTAGAATGAGCAATGCCTATAAAGAAAAGCCCTCCTAGTAAGGTTAAAATCCCTATGATTCTTTTATTTCTATAATACCCTATAACTGGGAGTAAAAGTCCAAAAAGAAGCACCGTAAATATCGCAGAAGCAAATAGCATATCTGGGCCTAATCCTATAGGGAAAAACTGTACCAACGGTGCCAAAATAAAAATAGCAGGAGCACATAAAAAGACTAACAGTATTTTACTTGGATTAGATTGTCGTATGCTTATATACATCGCAAGCATTGCAAAATATACCGGAATTATAAAAAAAGCAGCCCCTTCTAACCATAGTGCAAGCGCTATATTAACTATCAACCATAAGGTAATAGGAGCAACAAGCATACTTGGAATATTCTGAGGTTTTGTAAACCTATGGTAGATACCTAATGTGAGACTTATGGTAAGCATTACAAAAGCAATAATATACCAATGTCCATTATAAATAAATACAGGAAGTATCTCATTATATGTAGGATAGATAACCTTTATAATTTCCCATAAAAAATATAGAAGAGCACCACTTCCAATCAGACTTAATAGAAAAGATAAAAAGCCTTTCCCTACAACTGCTCTTACAATCATCTCTTTTTTAACACCATAAATTATAAGAGACACGAACAATACAATCGCAAGGATTACCATAGGCCATATCCATGAAAAAGGATAGGACACAAACTTTAAAAATGCCATATCAAAATATACATAGTCTTCACTTGCTTTTACTTGAGATAAGTCGGCTGTAGCATAATATTTTAATAAAGGCATTAAATAACTTCCTTGATGCTCTAAGCTATTCTTATCCAAATTTTCTGCAGTATCATTTATCGTATGATAATCATAATGATCATCTATAAACGCAAAGAAAAAACCATCTATGTCACCATCTTCACGCAATACTGTTGAATCAGTATCATTAGGAAGCATTTTATAAATGCTATACATAAGAGAAGTAGCAACTGGATAAGTTACACCTGCTTCTTTAAATCCTTTTATAAGATTTGCATTTCCACCATTGGTTTCAATAATCATATTAGAAGGCCCGCCACTCCCTCGAGCTTCAAAATTGAGAGCAATTCCTACATCTTTTGCCCAAGGGTGCTCATCTACAAATAATTGAGCTCCGTCCAGCCCTAATTCTTCAGCATCTGTGATACAAATAATAATATCATTTTTAGGTTGAGCACCACTAGCCATATATGCTCTTACACTTTCCAGTATCGTCACTACGCCAGATCCAGCATCACTAGCCCCATGAGAAGAACTATGAGGAGCACTATCATAATGAGACATTAATAATACCGCTTTTCCATCTCCACTCCCTTTTATTCGAGCCAGAATATTTTTAGGTTTTACAAGATTCCCATATCCCCTCCATTCTTCAAAAGTAAATCCTTCTTGTACTTGAGGGTCTAATCCTAATTTTCGTAATTCATCAAGTATATACTTACGTACTTCTGTATGCTCTCTAGTGCCTACAAAGTGAGGTGCTTTTGCAATAACCTCAAGTTGTTTCATTGCTCTTTCGGTAGAAAATTCAGTAGTATCCGCGGTAAGGTCACTGATTTTTTTTGGCATTAAAGAATCAAAACTTAAATACACTAAAATCAGAATTAAAATGAACGAAAAAATGTGCGATATACGTTTCATAAAGGTTGGTTTGATCCTTCTAAAATACAATTTTTGAAAGGGATTCCGCTTTCGCGAAAGCAAAACCCAATTCAATTCCTTTTAATTCACTAACTTTAAGTACATATTTTTTTACTTTAAAAAACAGAGCGTTATGGGAATCAAAAGTTTTATGGGACGTCGTGCAAAGCCTTCTAAAGGTAATCCCTCAGATATAAAAGTAAGCGACTATATGACAAAGAATTTGATCACATTTACACCTGATCAATCTGTTCTTGAAGTAATGAATACCCTTATAAAGTATAAGATTTCTGGAGGACCTGTAGTAAATGAAAACAATGAACTTGTAGGTATCATATCTGAAGGGGATTGTATGAAACAAATTTCAGAAAGCAGATATTACAATATGCCTATGGATGACGTAAAAGTAGAAAATCATATGGTCCATAATGTAGATACTATAGATGGTAATATGAATGTTTTTGATGCAGCAAATAAATTTGTTGAGTCTAAAAGACGTCGTTTCCCTATTTTAGAAAATGGAAAATTAGTTGGGCAAATAAGTCAGAAAGACGTTCTTAAGGCTGCATTAAAACTTAATGGGCAAACCTGGAAGTAAAGAGAATATTCAAGGCTTTTTTTCAAACCATGCTAACTTTATGTTTTCGGGTTCATACATAAAATCTGCTTTACGCTCTAATCCTATTTTTTCTAAAATACGACAGGAAGCTCTATTTCCTAACTCTGCCATACCGCAAAGCTTTGTGTTTGGGAAATGCTCAAAAAAATAATCTCTAGCAGCAATAGACGATTCTGTAGCATAGCCTTTCCCCCAGTACTCAGGCATAAAGCGATAACCTATGTCATAAAAATTTGTATGGCCATTCATTGTTTCTTCAAAATTCATTTTTAATCCTGTCCATCCTATAAAATCACCACTCGATTTTTCGATAGCTGCCCATCTGCCTATACCATACTTCGTATACTGCATCCTGATATAGTCTATATAATGGCGTGCCCTGCCCATACAGGCAATAGGTTTTTTACCCAAATATTCATGGACAATAGGGTTGCTATCTAAACGATACATATCACCCGTATCCTCAATAACAATCTCCCTTAAAATAAGATGTTTGGTTTCTATATATATCTTCATAAAGAATCCCTCTAATTAATAATTGTACGTACTTATTTCTTCTAGTCTTCAGAGAACTTACTTTGAGCTTCTCTTAACCAAAGCATAAAAATCGCCATCTAATGGTAAATAACCCTGATCATATACAAAGTAATAAGTAGTCCCTGCCTTTGTAACATAAATACTGGTAAAATAATTAAAATCAAAACCAGCAGTCATGAGTTTTGCCTTGGTTGTTTTTGTTTTTTCATCAGGGTTTAACGATTCTAAAATTCTATAGTTTTTACGCAGTCTATTATTAATATTACGGACTAAATTCTTTGTATCCTTATTGAACTTATTATTATGACTATTGCGACATGCATCGCTACAGAATTTCTTATCTGAACGACCTATAATCTTAGTCCCGCACTCTGGACAGTTTTTCTCCATTTTTTACAATTTGTAAATCATAAACTAATATAATCAGAATAATAACGATAATCCTCCAAATAATAAATCCTGATTTCAAAAATCTATCTACACACATACTTTTACTCCAGAGAAAAATATAATGTCCTTTAA
This sequence comes from uncultured Dokdonia sp., assembly GCA_947503305.1. Taxonomy (GTDB): domain Bacteria; phylum Bacteroidota; class Bacteroidia; order Flavobacteriales; family Flavobacteriaceae; genus Dokdonia. Next base: position 594,202 of record CANNDF010000001.1, on the reverse strand, counting down.
ACACAGAAAATAAGAGTAGTATTTGTAGGAAATTGTGTATTTCATCGATTAAATGCATTATTTTCTCGTTTAAATGCATTTTTTCATATATTAGTAATCCCAAATTATAATACCTAAATCATGAAGTTAATTACAAAGAGCCTACTTTTTGTTGCTTTAGTATGTCTACTTATGTCGTGCAGTAGCGATGAGGTAAATGATACAAACGAAATAGCAAACCTAGAAAATGAAATTACAATAGAGAATAATAATGCGTTTTCTCAAGAAATCTTTTTGCTTGTAAATGCGCATAGAGAGACCTTAGGGTTACCTCCTTTTAGCAATCATAACTTAGCAAAAGAAGAAGCCATAAATCATACTGGATATATGATTATCAATAACAAAGTAAGTCATGATAACTTCTTTGAACGTTCAGAATATTTAAAAGCAAATGGAGCAGATGCAGTCAGTGAAAATGTAGCCTATGGCTATAGAACTGCACAATCCGTATTAGAAGGATGGTTAAATAGTGATAGTCATAGACAAGCTATAGAAGGTGACTTTACCCATACAGGAATAAGTGTAGCACAAACCGAAAATGGTATCAACTACTTTACACATATCTTTCTGAAATAAGATCCCCAAACCATAATTGGTTTACAGCCCTATCAGTTTCGACTAGTAGGGTTGTTTTTTTGTTGTATTTTTATAAAAACAATAAACAATTATGGCAATTGCAAAACCTTTTAACCTCAATACTTGGATAGAAGAAAATCGCAACCTTTTAAAACCTCCCGTAGGGAATAAAAATCTGTATAAAGAAGCAGATGATTATATTGTAATGATCGTTGCTGGACCTAATGCACGTAAAGATTATCATTATAATGAAACTGAAGAACTATTCTATCAACTAGAAGGTACTATAGAAGTTCATATTCAAGAGGATGGAGTAAAAAAAACAATGAAACTAGGTCCAGGAGATATGTATCTACATCCTGCTGGTGTACCTCATTCCCCGGTTAGACATGAAGGGTCTCTAGGCCTCGTTATAGAACGTAAACGTGTCGATCTAGAAGGAAAGGACGGGTTGTTATGGTTTTGTGACAATTGTAATAATAAACTCTACGATGTTTATTTTCCATTAAATGATATTGAGAAAGACTTTTTAGGACATTTTAAAGACTTTTATGGAGATGAACACAAACGTACATGTTCAAATTGTGGAGAAGTAATGCCTACAGACGAGCGGTTTGTTGTAAAAGACTAAATTCTTAATGACCTCATCAAACTATCCCAACCCATTTGACACTTTTGCAAGATGGTTACGTCAACATAATGTCACAACTAAAAGCGCACACCCTTCCGCATGTGTACTATCAACTATAGGTAATGAGGGTTTTCCTAATGCACGCAATGTATCTTTAAAAGAACTTAAAGAGCCCTATTTTATAGTAACTGGATCAACACTCTCTAAAAAAGGACAAGAGATTGCTGTAAATCCAAGAGTTGCACTCACTTTTTGGTGGGAAGAGACAGCACGTCAAGTACGTATACAGGGAATGGCTTCTCCTATTTCAGAAGAAGAGGCACATTTCTATTTTGACCAACGCTCTCATGCATCAAAAACAGTAAGCTCACTAAGCACTCAAGGAGCGTCTATGGAAGATAATTCTCTATTAAGTAAACGCTTTCGCGAAAGCGTAAAAAACAAAAAAAACATTCGTAAGCCTGACCATTGGGGAGGTTGGAAAATCAATCCACATCGTATAGAGTTTTTAGAATTTAAAACTTCTCGCTTCCACGATAGGATATTATACACATCTTTAGAAGAAGGATGGGATAGCATTCAGTTACAGCCGTAAATAGAACCCTGTATTCTTTTCCAAAACATACGATTATCTGTATATTCGCAAACGATTTCATAACGAATAAAAAAACGATACAAAATGAGCGCAATAGCTACAGATTTTGGAATGGATCTAGCCTTAAAACAGCTTGGTTTAAAAGATATAAATGAAGGTACTTCAACGGGTAATGAGTGGTTTTCAAGCGGAGAAGCTATTGCTTCTTACTCTCCAGTAGATGGACAGTTAATAGGTAAAGTAACCACAACTACACGCGAAGATTATGATAAGGTAATGCAACAAGCGACAGTTGCTTTTAAAACATGGAGAAAAAAACCGGCTCCTTTACGTGGAGAGATTGTACGCCAGTTTGGTCAAAAGCTTCGTGAACTTAAAGAACCCTTGGGAAAACTCGTTTCATATGAAATGGGAAAATCCTATCAAGAAGGTTTAGGAGAAGTACAAGAAATGATAGATATCTGTGATTTTGCAGTAGGTTTATCTAGACAACTGCATGGTCTAACAATGCACTCAGAAAGACCTGGACACCGTATGTATGAGCAATACCACCCATTAGGTGTTGTAGGAATTATTTCAGCATTTAATTTTCCAGTAGCGGTATGGTCATGGAATACAGCTCTTGCTTGGATATGTGGTGATGTATGTGTATGGAAACCATCAGAAAAAGCCCCTCTTTGTGGTGTAGCGTGTCAAAATATCATTGCAGATGTTTTAAAAGAAAATGACCTTCCAGAAGGGATTTCATGTCTAATTAATGGTGATTACCGTGTAGGTGAATTTATGACTACAGATACTCGTATCCCTTTAGTATCGGCTACGGGAAGTACACGTATGGGTAAGATTGTCTCAAGAACCGTTGGAGAACGTTTAGGCACATCTTTACTAGAGTTAGGAGGAAATAATGCAATCATTGTTACACCAGATGCAGATATAAAAATGACCGTTATAGGAGGTGTATTTGGGGCTGTAGGAACCTGTGGTCAACGTTGTACTTCTACTCGTCGTTTAATTATACATGAAAGTATTTATGATAAAGTAAAAAATGCAGTTGTAGATGCGTATGGTCAATTGCGCATAGGTAACCCATTAGATGAAAACAATCACGTAGGTCCGTTAATTGATAAAGATGCTGTAGCAAACTATAATAATGCTCTAGAGCAGGTAGTTGCTCAAGGCGGAAAAATAATTGTAGAAGGTGGTGTATTATCTGGAGAAGGTTATGAAAGCGGATGCTATGTAAAACCTGCTATTGCAGAAGCAGATAATAGTTTTCCTATTGTACAGCACGAAACATTTGCACCTGTTTTATACCTCATCAAATATTCAGGTGATGTAGAAAATGCTATTGACATACAAAATGGAGTAGCACAAGGATTGTCTAGTGCAATTATGACTAATAATTTACGTGAAGCAGAGCGTTTCTTAAGTGTTGCTGGATCCGATTGTGGTATTGCAAATGTAAATATAGGTACATCGGGAGCAGAAATAGGTGGTGCTTTTGGTGGTGAAAAAGAAACTGGTGGCGGTCGTGAATCAGGATCTGATGCATGGAAAGTGTATATGCGTCGTCAGACCAATACAATAAATTATACCACAGAATTACCTCTTGCACAAGGAATCAAATTTGACTTATAATTTTTCTTTTAAGAAAAAGGACTCATCTTAGAAAAACCGTTTTTACTAGTGTAAAAACGGTTTTCTTTTTAAAAAACTTATATTTAAAAGAGCTGGGCATATATAAACATTGCAAACTGTAATCTCTTGACTAAAACAATACATAACCCTTCCTGGATTTTACCAACAATAGTAGTCTCTCAGTTTTTTTGTACTTCACTTTGGTTCTCTGGAAATGCAGTAATGAATGATCTTATCAAAGCTTATGCTCTTGATATAAATGCATTAGCCCATCTAACCTCAGCAGTACAACTAGGGTTTATCTTAGGGACCCTCCTTTTTGCAATACTTACTATTGCAGATCGCTTTTCTCCATCTAAGGTGTTTTTTGTAAGTGCTCAAATTGCTATGATGTGTAATCTTGCTATTATATGGAGTGAAAACACATTTATAAGTCTACTAAGCTTTCGATTTCTAACTGGGTTTTTCTTAGCAGGTATCTATCCTGTAGGTATGAAGATTGCTGCCGATTATTATGATAAAAGATTAGGAAAATCATTGGGATATCTGGTAGGAGCACTTGTATTAGGAACCGCATTCCCACATTTATTAAAAGAATTTACTACTGATTTACCATGGAGAGCAGTGCTTATTATCACTTCAATAGTAGCATGTTTAGGAGGGGTTTTAATGCTCCTTTTTGTAAAGGACGGGCCCTATAGAAAACAATCCCACGCTATTGACTTTTTAACTGTTTTTAAAGTATTCTCTAACAAAGAATTTAAAAAAGCTGCCTTTGGATATTTTGGGCATATGTGGGAATTGTATACTTTCTGGGCATTTGTTCCTATAATTATATCAGTCTACAAAAAATTTCATCCAGAAGCATCTTTAAATGTCGCGGTAGGATCCTTTATTATTATAGGTATTGGAGCAATTGCATGTATTTTAAGCGGGTATATATCTATAAAGAAAGGAGCTCAAAAAACAGCAACAATAGCATTGCTTTTATCGTGTATCTGTTGCTTAATATCACCTCTGTTTTTTAAAATATCTTCTGAGTTTGTATTTATGGTGTTTTTATCTTTTTGGGGGATGGTTGTTATTGCAGATTCACCCCTTTTCTCTACCCTAGTAGCTCAAAATGTACAGCCATCTTTTAAGGGGACAGCATTAACTATTGTAAACTGTATAGGCTTTGCGATTACCATAATAAGTATCCAACTTCTGACTGCTATGATCGATTATATAGATATAAGATATATATTTCCTCTTCTAGGAATTGGTCCTATTTTAGGATTAATTATAATTCTCAAAAAAAATTGAAAATTGCATCCTAAAAAATTGACTATGGATGAGATTTCTCCTCCCTTTTTAATAACTTTAAAAATACTATTAACACTAACTCACCCTCAATGAATAAGAAAGTAAGATATCTATTCGGTATTTTCCTTACAATCAGTATGGGTACAATCTTGATGTGGTTTCTTTGTTGCAATGTAAACACTATAGATCCCCCTAGAGAAGTAATCCCTGCTGTAGAATCACAAGAGATTTTCTCTATAAATGAAGATGGAACCATCTTATTAACAAACAGTGATCGATTTATCTTTAATAATTCTGATTTTACTATTGTTTCACCCATTTCTACTACCATCAATGAAGGAATAGAAAAACTTAAGACCTACCTTTCTCAAGAGAATCATTCTAATAAAGTAATAACTATCACTGGGCTTTATGACATCTCTGAAAACAACCCCTCTGCGTTTCCAAATCTTGGTATAGCACGTGCAAATGCTGTAAAAAATTATTTTGTTTCAAAGGAGATCAATTCCAAAAAAATAAGCATTACTGGAAAGCAACAAATAGGCCTAGCTGACGATAGTCTCACGTATAAAGAATTTGTCATTTATTCTATAGGTGATCAACAAAATCAAGAAATAAATATTTTAAAAGAGACGATTAATAAAGATCCTTTAGTCTTATATTTTAAAAACGCACAGACATCTATAAACCTATCCATTGAGCAGCGAAAAAAAATTGCCAATATAAGTCGTTATCTGGACAAAGTAGATGGGACTTCTATTACTATTGAAGGACATACAGATGCTATAGGAGATCGAAGTACAAATATTAACATAGGATATATACGAGCAAATTTTTTAAAAGAGTATTTCGTAAGTAATGGAATTGCGGAATCTAAAATAAAAATAGCCTCTAGAGGACCCGATGTCCCTATAGCATCTAACGTAACAAAAGAAGGCCGTTCAAAAAACAGACGGGTCATTATTATCCTAAATCAAGACAATAACTCTCAAAATTAAAAAATATGGATCTCTCAAATATCCCCTGTTGGCTCATTCCCTTAGTAGTAGGGTTTATCTGTTCGATTTTGGGCTTTCTAGTAGGGCGTTTTTGGACCTATGATGAAAAGACAGATATAGAACTCGATTTATGGAAACGAAAAAATGCATCCTTACAAGTAGATTTAGAAAACTGCCGTTCAAAACTTAACGACAAACAAATTTTCAATACCAGCATCCCCTCGTCTCTTACAACTAATGATGCATCTTCAAAAGAATCGACAATTCCTTTTGATGCTATTGCAGTAAAAGCAATATTCAATAAGACAATTATAGAAAACGATTTGACAGTTATAGAAGGCATTGGTCCAAAAATAAAAGAGCTCTTTCATAATTTTGATATAAAAACATGGGATTCTTTAGCGATAACATCCATAGAAAAATGCCAGGAAGTTCTTAAAAGTGGAGGTAAACGTTTTGAAATTCATAAGCCAGACACCTGGCCCATGCAAGCAACTCTTGCCGCTCAAAGAAAATGGCAGGAGCTTAAAAAATGGCAAGATGAGAACAATTATGGGAAGTCATCATAAATAGATCCCTATCATTATGAAATCCATTCCAAAATGGCTTACTACAAGGCCTATAGCACATCGGGGATTACACGATGGCAATATAAAAATACCCGAAAATTCTATAGCTTCTTTTACAGAAGCTATAAAAAACAATTACCCCATAGAGCTTGATATTCAGTTAATTTCTGATGGAACAATTATCGTTTTTCATGACTATGATCTTAAAAGAATCTGTGGATCTACTTTAAAGACAAAAAAGATATCGCTTACAGTTCTTAAAAAATTTCATCTTTTTAGTACACAGGAAAACATCCCTACACTTCAAGAAGTTTTTGATCTTGTAAAGGGCAAAGTCCCTATCCTAATTGAACTTAAAACAAATACACGGTTTAAAAATTTAGAGAAAAGATTACTACATCTATTAAAAAACTATAGAGGAGACATAGCATTACAATCATTTAACAGATCATCTGTAAGATGGTTAAGTCGTCATTGTCCTTCATATTTTATAGGTCAACTTGCAGAACCCTCCCAAGTGATACAACCTCTTAATCGCATTTATGATTATTTGCAGCTTAATACTCGTATGAATCCTGATTTTATAGCATACGACATCGATGATCTTCCTAATAAAAGAGTCCACTATTTTAAAAAAAAAGGAACGCCTGTTTTACTTTGGACAGTCCGAAAACAAGCTCAAATTGAAAAACATAAATCCATCTTTACCACTATTATTTTTGAAGGATTTATTCCAAAAATATAATTATACTCCTTCTGAAGATGATTGAGCAAGAACAATAATGATCCCCAAAACAATAAGTCCTGTAAGAACTGCAAAAAATATTTTCCAAAAAGAATATGGTCTATTGCCAGAAAGAACTCCGTTTTCTCCATTAACAAAGAAGTTATATTCTTTGCCGTTATAACGATAGGAGCTTACATATACGGGCAATAATATATGCTTAAAAGTCTCTTCAGATAAGTCCATATTAATACTCGTAATGCGTTGTGTGTCTCCTCCTATATCACGTCTACTCCAACGATCTGCAATACGACGAGCTTCTTCCTTAGATTGTAAATGTCCCTGTTGTAAAGGAATGGTATATTTTTCGGTTACAAAACCAGATAAAAAGCTACTACTAAAAGGCTGTAACTTGCTTAAATTCCATCTTGTAATCTTTTGCGGAATACGCCCAGATTTTTGCTTGGAAGCCTTGATCAAGGTATCATCTATAAATCCAGAAATACGTCCTGAAGCAGGATACCAACGTGTTTTTTGTACTTGCCTAGTTCGTGTCTTTCCATTGCCATCACGATAGGTTTGAATTTCATAATAATACTCTCCTCGCTGCCCTGTATATGAGGCTTTTAATTGTGCGTCAAATGTCCAAAAAGGTAAGTATAAGCCTTTCGTGTACTGCGGATCTAAGGATGCTTTTTTAAGATTATTAGGTGCCCACCAGAGATTGCTTACCCATTTTTGGAATATCTGAAAAGATTTTTTTTGATCTATCTGAAAAGGGAGTACTGCTCCTGGCAATATCCAGTCTTCCTTATAAGCATCCTCTAGAATTAAAGGCATACTACAATACACACAATGTAATGATTTATAATGCTCTTCTACATGCTGGTTTGCTCCACAATTCTTACAATGTAGCATTGTAATTTCCTCACTATGAGACTGCCCTCCCATTTCGCTAAGGTATGGGTAGAGTTCTAATTCTTCAAAGCCATTAGGATCGATTGTGATCTGTTCTTCATGACCACAATATTCACATGTAATAGAAGTCGTCCCTGGCTTATACTTAAGTTCTGCGCCACAATTGACACAGGATTTCTTTAGTTCGACTTTTTGAATAGGCGTATCTGCCATCTTATAATCAGGATAAGTTCGCTTTCGCGAAAGCGGAATAATTTAATCTACACAGATATATTATTGAGGAGGTAATGGTGGTGGGGTACTTCCTCCTAAAAACGATTTTAACTCCTCAACTTCTTTAAGTGAGGTCCATTGAGTCATTCCTTGTTTCCAAATCAAACTATCTCGATTGATGGTCCTACTGGCAAAAAGAGATTTAAGTTGGTCAAAAGAAACTGGGCCTTGTTGTGTTCCATTTACAGCATAGAAATATTGTATTTGAACAGGAATTGGAGGAGGAGCTACTGGTGATGCTTGTTGCATCTGACTTCCCATTTGAGGATTCATAAGACCTCCCATTTGTTGAGCAAGTACAAATCCCATACCCATACCCATACCAGCTCCAGCGGTTCCACCCTCATTTGCGGCGGCCACTTCAATTGCTTTTGCTGTTTTGAACTTTGTCAATTTGTCTAAATCCAGTTTATCAATTCGGCTGTACTCAAAAATCTCTTTTTTAAGATCTTCGGGCATTGAGACATTTTCTATAAAGAATTTTTCTAATGAAATCCCTACCGATAAAAATTCTGGTTGCATCACTTCTTGACACGTCTCAGATAACTCTGAGGTATTTGCCGCATATAATTCAATAGGTAAATTTGCCTCCCCTACCGTATCTGTAAATCGAGTAGCTATCAAACTTTTGAGGTGTTCATTAATCTCAAAATTTGTAAAGTTATTATCCGTACCTACAATATCTATAATAAACTTTCCTGGTTCAGATATCTTAAATGCATACGTACCAAAAGCACGAATCTCTACAAGACCAAAACGTTCGTCACTTAAGGTAATTGGGTTTTTTGTACCCCACTTTTCATCTGTAAATAAATGCGTATTTACAAAATATACTTCTGCTTTAAATGGACTATTAAAACCATATTTCCATCCTTTTAAGGTAGCTAGAATAGGTAAGTTTTGAGTGGTTAGTGTATATGTTCCTGGAGTAAATACATCGGCAAGTTGCCCTTCATTTACAAAAACAGCAGCCTGCCCCTCTCTTACAATAAGTTGTGCCCCATTTTTAATCTCGTTTTGATAGCGCTCAAAACGATGTGCAATTGTATCATCTGTATAATCTAGCCATTCGACTATATCAATAAACTCATTACTAAGTTTTTCTTTTATTTTATCAAAAATTCCCATGTGAATCGGTTATTAGTTTGGTTCTTTAAAGCTACAAAATACAAGGGATACCAAAAAAATAAAAGTGCTTAGTAAAAATTAGACTGATTACAAATAACGTTTTTGATTTTGAAATTATAAAAAACCTCTTAGATTTGCACTCGGAAAAAAAACCTTTCTAATAAAAATAAAAATTATGTTTAAGCTACATACATATCAAATAATTACTAGAGTGCGTAAGCAGCTCATGGTAGAATATTGTAGCTAGTTCATTTCATACAATTTTTAAAACCCTGAGCCTCTAAGCTCAGGGTTTTTTATTGCCTATAAGTGAGCAAAACAATAAAATAAAATAAACACAGTAACACTATGCTATTTAAAAACAGCAAAATATAGACTGAAAATACTTTCCAGTGTTTCCAGTCATTCATTTAAAACTATAAGGATATGATATCATGGAAACACTATATAAAACAAAAACACCTGAACTAGGGATTAGATCCAGCAAAAAAAGCAAATACATTACTCTGGTAGAAAAAGTTTACCAGTCTGAAAACAAACCTCAAGGCTATAAAAGGACTATCGAATCTTTGCTATGGAGTTCGTTTTCAAAAATGAGTAAAACACGCAATACATGGAAGCGTGATACGTGTAAAATGCTACTGATACACTTATATAATCAAGGTTGTTATCCAGTTTTAAAAACACCTTATTATATAGAAGTTTTGATGCGCATAAGCACGTTTGGAATTAAAATAGTTCGTCCTATTGAATCTTGGAAACGACCTAGTTTTGACCCTGATGAACAGCTGGAAGATCTTATAGATTTTTGCTTTGCAAAATACCCTACTCCTGTATTTCTAACCACAGCTTTTTATACAGTGTCTTTAAGACATCAATTGTGGTATGTGCAACTCGGGATAGGAAAATCTGTAAAAGATCTCAATGGGATTCCTGATCATTTTACCTCAAAAATGGGGCATGAATTTAGAAATACCCCCAGAGGATATGATGTACATCAAGCACTCATTAGAGCCAGAGCATTAGGGTATGGAGCTACTCATAAAGTGGCAGATCAACTTGCTTGGTCTCGACTTACTGAAGTCCAAGGAAATGATGTCTTCTGGGGAAGTGTGATCCAGTTTTTTTCAAATCAAAAGACTATAGCGCATTGGGACCTTTTAAAATTGTTGGAATATCTAGAAATGAGAATTCAACGTAATAGAAGGTATACTATGAAAGGCAGAACGCTAAAAGCTTTAGAAAATCAAGCGCAAGAATGGCATCTGGAAATGCAGAAAATGCGCAATGAAGCTAATTATATTTCATGGCCTAGTTGTGGGATTTTGCCCTTAAATTTTGAGATTGTAAAAGACAATACAAAGACGGTTACTTACAAAACGGTTGAGCTTTTAAACTCTGATGTTTTGTATGAAGAAGGATATGACATGAATCACTGTGTTGCAGATTACATAGACGACTGTTATGAAGGTTCTTCAGCTATTTTTTCGTTAAGAAAATATAGTGGGGAAAACATGAAAAAAGTAGCGACTATAGAAATCAATCCTGAGACTTTAGAGATTCTCCAGATTGAAGGTAACTGTAATACTCCTCCTCCTTCGGAAGCATTGATTGCAATACAATCCTGGAGAGGTATGAAAGAAGTACAAAAGAATGTGGTCATAAATAATGCAGTTCAAAATGAAGTGTATGAACTAGGATCTCCAGAACCTATATACGATTCATCAGAAGTAATACGAACGTTAGGTTGGGTTCTCTGGGTTCTGTTTGTAATCATAGTTCGTTCATGTAGAGATTAGGTCATGAATTAAGAAGTACGCTTTTGCTAAAGCAATACCAAAAGTGTACTTCTTTTAAAAATAAATCAAAGCCCTCTAAAAGCGAGGCACAAGGGAATGGCAAAATTAAAATTAAGAGGTAAAGACCTCATCGCAATAGGATATCCTCAAGGAAAAGTAATAAGCATTGCTATAGATACGATGTTACGTAATTATAAACGAGAGCGTAAAGACAAAGTCTTGCAACGCTTAAAAACAGTTCTTAAAGATCCAGAAAAATACCATGGTGATGGTGTTATGGGTAAGATTGCAGAAGCATTAGTCCGACCTGTTCAAGTAGAAGCACAAAAACTTACTACGCACAGAGCTCCTTTTACCATTTTTGGCGAAAATGAGATTGCAGATCAGGCAAAGCATCAATTATATACTGCTTTAAAATTACCTGTAGCTAGAGCTGGAGCATTAATGCCCGATGGGCATTCTGGTTATGGGTTACCTATAGGAGGTGTTCTTGCAACAGAAAACGCAGTGATCCCTTATGGAGTAGGAGTAGATATAGGGTGTCGTATGTGTTTAAGTATCTATGATATTAACATCTCTTATCTAGAAGGACATAAGGACAAGTATATCCAGCTGTTACAGGACCATACAAAATTTGGTGGTTATGAAACTCACGATTCCATACCTATGCATGAGATATTTGATCATAATGCATTTAATGAAATTCCTATGGTAAAAAGGCTTAAAAACAAAGCAATAAAACAACTAGGAAGTTCTGGAGGAGGAAATCATTTTGTAGAGTTTGGATCTGTAGAAATTACAGATCAAAACAATGAGTTTGATATACCACCAGGTAAATATCTAGGGATATTATCTCATAGTGGTTCTCGTGGTTTAGGTGCAAATATTGCAAAGCATTATACAAAACTTGCAATGCAACAACAACCATTACCACAAGAAGCCAAACATCTAGCATGGTTAGACCTCAACACACATGATGGTCAAGAGTACTGGATGGCTATGAATCTTGCAGGAGATTATGCGAGTGCTTGTCATGATGATATTCATCGTAGACTTTCAAAAGCACTTGGTTCTCGACCGCTTACTATTATTGAAAATCATCACAATTTTGCTTGGAAAGAACAAGTAGATGGTAAAGAAATGATTGTACATCGTAAAGGAGCTACTCCTGCAGGAAAAAATATCCTTGGTATAATTCCAGGCTCAATGACAGCACCTGGGTTTATTGTAAGAGGTAAAGGAAATCCAGCTTCTATTAACTCGGCTTCTCATGGAGCTGGCAGACAGTTATCACGCCGAAAAGCAAAAAATACGCTTCGAGGTAGTGAGGTAAGAAAAATGCTTAAAGATCATGGAGTACATGTTATAGGTAGTGGAATAGATGAAGCACCTATGGCCTATAAAGACATCCGTAAAGTAATGGCAAATCAAACCGAACTTGTAGAAGTCATAGGCACATTTACACCAAAAATCATACGCATGGATAAAAATTAAAATAGAAAATCGCACTATAGCGACGCCAGCTGTAGTGCACAATAATAATAAAAATGGCAATAGAAACTCAAGAAATATTGTACATGCAAGCATTGGACAAATATCCATACGATATAGAACAATGCATGGAAAAATTACAATATGTGATAAGCGCAAATAATGAGCATGCTGGAGCACATTATCTATTGGGGCGTGTATATGCAGAACAAATAAGTGATTACAAAAATGCAAAGTATCACTACCAGATGGCATTACACATCAACCATAGATATACGCCTACATATTATTATTATGCAGAGTTACTCATTATACTCGATCAATATGATGAAGCACTTAATGTTATAGATATAGGATTGACTATTGCTGGAGCAGATAAAGCACTTCTCAATTTTGTAAAAGGGATTCTTTATGAAAAATATGAGATGTACGCAACAGCAAAAGACCTATTTTTAACAGCAAAAGATCTAGCTATAAATAATGATTTTAGATATCATATGGATAGTCAATTGACTCGAATAAAGAGTAAGAAAAAAGCATTGAATAAAAAAGAGGCTTCAAAAAAACTTAAAAAGAAGTAATCTTTTTTTATAAAATAGCTTTCATATAAAACGTCCGACACCTATTAAGGTATCGGACGTTATTTGTCAAAAGTATGTTAGACTTATTCTAGCATTTATATTCCCCCGAATATTACTTTTGAGTACCGTTGTTTATCTACTTATTTCTAAAATATCTCCATTTGAGAACTCAATAGAGAAAAAATTTATATCATATTGTTCATCGCAAACAATTGCTTCTAGCATCTTCAATTCATTTTCTGCAAGTTTCATTCCTGATTGTTTTTTAAACGCACTGCAAATATGAAATAGAAAATTAGAATAGATATGAGTAGAATGTCTTAAATAAAAAGGGGCATTTACCCCTTTTTCCACCTATCCTAGGATTGAAGAAATGATACTTGGTTACGACCTACTTCATTTGGGTATAATTGCCATACAGGATCACTCTGCCAAAACTCCTTCGTATCTACATCCATTACAGATATACAGCCTTTAAATGCAGCTCCAGTATCAATATTCCAGACATTTATTTTTTGAAGTGGGGTTGTCTTCCCTAAGCGTGTTACGGGAGTATGTCCTATATATATTTCTTTAAAAAGCTTCAACCGTTTGGGATATAAAGGATCATTAGTAGCCATATCTTCTCGCATAGCACATACCATCTCCCATAGGGTACGGTCCCAATAAAATGCTGTACTATGCCATTCATAACTAGGACCGTTCATGTTTTGAAACCCCGCATGACAAAACATACGGTTTTGATCATCTATAAAATAATCAACCATTGCTTCATAAAAAGATAAATGCATTTCTTTTTGGGCTACAGAGCGTTGTGCGTAAGCATCTATTGTTGTTTGTCCTCCATGCTGTATCCATTTAGAACTCAATGTTTTTCCTCGAAGCCATTGACATACCAAATCATCATGATTTCCACGTATAATAGTACATTTTTGTACTTCAGACAGTGTCATTAAAAAATCTATCGTTGCTGCGCTATCACTCCATCCATCTACATAATCTCCTAAAAAAATAAGATGATCTTCTCTTGTAACATTTGCAAGTTCTAATACCTGCTCAAGGGCCCGTAATCCCCCATGAATATCACCTATCACTAGTGTTCTTTCCATAATTAATTGTATCGTACTTTACGTAAAATTCGCATGGTTTCTCTATATCTATTGTAAATATCTCCTTTATACTTCTTAAGAAAAGGTTTTACCTCTTCTAGTTTTTGAATAGCCCCTTCAAATCCATTGAGATAGCATATTAAATAAGTATTAGGCAACTCATATAGATCTTTATATTCTCCTTGATTGAGATCTATCTTACGTTTTAACTTATAAAAAATCACATTATTATTATTATAAATGTGATACAGTGTTCGTTTATCTATTTTGGGAGGTTCAAAAATAAGTCTTGTATCAATGGTGTAGGTTCCGCTTTCGCGAAAGCGTATCACCACTTCCTCCATAGGGTAATATTTAAAACGATCTTGAACTCCTAAATGCACATACTCTACAATAGTAAATGAATCTGTCGTATAGGCGATTGTAATCTCATCTAATGCCGAATAAAATAACCGAACATGTTCATTAATAAGTTCAATATCAACTCGAGAATAATACGTTTGTCCTTTATTTATTTTCTTATTCCCAGCCCAACATACTACAAATTGCTCTTTAAACACTTTGTAGTTACTCTCCATATCGCTATGTCGCTCATTTACAAAACTCATAACACCATCTAATGTAAGCTCAATGTTATTTTTTGCATGTTTTTCAATAGCCGCAACAATCTCACTATTAATATCTTCTACCTCAGATTTAAAAACCTTAGGCATAGAAATACTTCCATCTCTAAAGAAAACAGTACCTCCCCAATACTTCCATATATTCTTTTTTAAAGCTGTCAGTTTATTTTGAGGTCTAATAGTGACAAGCCCTACTACCCGATCATCTGGTAAATGAGGGAAAGGAATATTTTCGTAAGCAATAATAGGTGGGTTCTCTAGATAAGCATTTATTAAATTCTGGAGTTTACTATCATCAAAAAAGGGGACCCCTTTAATCTCATTATCCATATCATCTACTCCAATAACGATAAAAGAATTATTCTTAGGATTGGAATTGGACAATGCGCAAATATGTTTTAAAAATTTGGCTTTTCCTTCTTTATTACTAATATCAATCTTACGTTTCTTATCATAAAAACTATTCTCATCATTATGAGCAAGTAGATTTTTTACAAGAAGGCGTTTGTTAATCAAAATAGGAAGGCGTCTTATTTAATCTTTATTAATAATTGTGCTACTAGCTTGTGCCGTAGACATCACTACAAGATCTGCTATATTTACATGATAAGGCCTTGATACTACAAAATAGATGATATCTGCAATATCTGCAGCTTGTAGAACATCAAATCCTTGATATACTTTATCTGCTCTTTCTATATCTCCTTTAAATCGTACTTCGCTAAACTCGGTTGCAACCATTCCAGGATTAATCGCTCCTACCTTAATATTATGAGTGTTTAAGTCAATACGCATTCCTTGACTAATTGCGTCTACAGCATGTTTACTAGCACAATACACATTTCCATTAGGGTATACTTCTTTCCCTGCTGTAGATCCAATATTAATAATATGGCCTTGCTTGCGATCTGTCATTTGAGGGATAATTGTCTTACTCACATATAATAACCCCTTTACATTAATGTCCAACATGGCATCCCAATCGTCAGTATTTCCAGTATGGATAGGGTCAAGACCATGAGCATTCCCAGCATTATTAATAAGTATGTCTATTTTTTTAAAATCTGAAGGTACACTCGCTATTGCCTGTGCTACTTTTTCTTTATTACGTACATCAAAATTGAGTGTATGTACCTTTACCTGATCTTGAAAAGCATTTTGTAGCTCATCAAGACGTTCTTGTCTTCTACCGCAGAGTATCAGATCAATTCCTTCTTTTGCAAAACGCTCAGCAGTGGCTTTTCCTATACCACTAGTAGCTCCTGTTATTAATGCTATCATTCCTCTCATAACCTCCCTTTAGAGGAGGAATTTGTTTATTATTATTTGCTTAAATAGTTTATTCAAAACCCTTTAGAATTAGAAAAATTACGGTACTTTATGTCCTTGACTAGCAACCAGTAACTCAAACCAATCCTGTAAATCAAGTGCTATCTTAGTCGCTTTTACTGCATTAGAAATACGATCTTCATTTGTTGTTCCAATGACCGGATGTACTCTTGAAGGGTGTTTCAAAATCCAGGCAAGCAATAATTGATCTTCTGTTGCATTATACTTTTCTGTCATCCTAGCCAGTACTTTTTTGATACGTTGTGTCTGCTCAGTATCTTCTTCTCTAAAGACCGACCCCAAAGGACTCCAACTCATAGGAGTAATTTTATGAATTTGCATATGATCCAGACTCCCATTGTGCATAGCGCTATGTTGTGTAAGACTATATTCTACTTGATTTACACTTACGTTAGATTTTGTAGAGATCAGATCTGTTTGCATTGGTGTAAAGTTGGACACCCCAAATGCTTTTATTTTTCCATCATTTTTTAATTGTTCTACTGCTTTTTGTATCTCGTCTGCCTCCATTAAGGGGCTAGGACGATGAATCAATAATAAATCTAGATACTCCGTTTGTAATAACCGTAACGATCTTTCGGCACTCCATATAATATACTTTGCCGTATACTCATAGTGTTTTACTTTATTTTCTGGCCGTGCATTTTCGAGATACTGAATCCCACATTTAGAAATCAGTTGAATTGTTGATCTATCAATATTTGCTTTTGCAAAAGCATTTCCAAAATCTTCTTCCGTGCTATAATCCCCATAAATATCTGCATGATCAAAGGTTGTAATCCCTTGTTTTATACAATATTTCATTAAACCAATCATTTGATCTTCACTAAGTTGTTTGCCCCATTTACCCCATGTCATACAACCTTGAATAATTCTTGAAAATTTAGTCATCATTTTTTATTTTGCGCTTCGATTTAAAAATACTGCTTCCGAAGTTAGAAAAATACGTGGGAGCCCCTTTATTTAAAAGAATTTTTAACCAATTGTTAACAAGAACTTTGGGAATAAAACCCCACTTTGCAACGTTTTAAAATACTACAAATTTAATTTTGACTTATGGAAGAAAGTACGACAACGATAGATATCGGTGCGATTAATGAAAAGATTGAGAGAGAAAGTGCCTTTATAGATATTCTTACTCTTGAGATGAATAAGGTTATTGTCGGGCAAAAGCATATGATAGAACGCTTACTCATTGGGCTTTTAGGAAGAGGTCATATCCTTTTAGAAGGAGTTCCGGGACTTGCAAAAACCCTCGCTATTAATACACTTGCACAAGCAGTAAAAGGATCTTTTAGTCGTATCCAGTTTACACCAGATTTACTACCTGCAGATGTGGTAGGTACCATGATCTATAATATGAAGGTCAATGATTTTAGTATAAAAAAGGGACCTATTTTTGCAAACTTTGTACTTGCAGATGAGATCAACCGTGCTCCTGCAAAAGTACAATCGGCTTTACTAGAAGCTATGCAAGAAAAACAAGTAACTATAGGTGATGAAACCTTTGTATTAGACAAACCATTTCTGGTAATGGCAACACAAAACCCTGTAGAACAAGAAGGTACTTACCCTTTACCAGAAGCTCAAGTAGACCGTTTTATGTTAAAAACAGTGATCGATTATCCAAAAATTGAGGATGAACAAATGATCATACGCCAAAACTTGAAAGGTGGTTTTGAAACTATAAACCCAGTTGTTACTGTAGATCAAATCCTCAGAGCCCAAGAAGCTGTTAAGGATGTCTATATGGATGAAAAAATTGAAAAATATATCCTAGATATCATTTTTGCAACACGTTATCCAGAAAACTATAAGCTATCGGAGCTTAAACCTCTTATTAATTTTGGGGCTTCTCCTCGTGGAAGTATAAACCTTGCTACAGCTGCCAAATGTTATGCATTTATAAAGCGCCGTGGATATGTAATTCCCGAAGATGTCCGTGCGGTAGTACATGATATCCTTCGTCATCGTATTGGGATCACCTATGAAGCCGAAGCCGAAAATATTACCTCAGTAGACATTATCAATAAAATTGTAAATCAAATTGAAGTACCATAGGATTTAAGATCATAGGATATTGATTGTAGCTATAAAAAGGAAGTTACGATCATACATCGTAAATCAAAAATCTCAAATCAATAATGGATACAAAAGAATTACTTAAAAAAGTACGCAAGATTGAGATCAAGACACGTAGATTGTCTGATCATATCTTTGGAGGGGAGTATCACTCTACCTTCAAAGGTCGTGGGATGACTTTTAGTGAAGTGCGTCAGTATCAGTTTGGTGATGATGTGCGTAATATAGACTGGAATGTTACTGCGAGATACAATGAGCCCTTTATAAAAGTATTTGAAGAAGAACGGGAACTTACTATGATGCTTGTTGCAGATGTGAGTGGCTCAGAATTTTTTGGGACTGACAAACAATTTAAAAACGAAATTGTCACTGAAATTGCTGCAACACTTGCGTTTAGTGCCATGCAAAACAATGATAAGATAGGACTTATTTTATTTTCAGATGAGGTTGAACTATTTATCCCTCCTAAAAAAGGGAAATCCCATGTACTCCGTATCATTCGAGAACTTTTAGAATTTAAACCTCAATCTAAAAAAACAGATATAGCACAAGCTATCAAGTTTTTAAGTAGTGTTATGAAAAAGAAAGCGATTACATTTATCCTTTCTGATTTTATTGCAGACGATTATGAGCAAACTCTTAAAATTGCAGGTAATAAACATGATATTACGGGTATTCGTATTTATGATAAACGAGAAGAAACTATTCCAAGCTTAGGAATTGTACAAATGCAAGATGAAGAAACAGGAGAACTCCTCTTAGTAAATACATCTTCAAAAAAGGTGCGTAGAAACTATGCAAACTACTACTCAGATCGGGTTACCTATTATGAAGAAAGTTTCCGTCGTAGCGGTTCTGGAGTCATTAATGTACGTACAGATGAGAGTTATGTAAAAAAACTATTGGGTTATTTTAAACGAAGAGGTTAAGATTAGAGCATGATAAAATCCCCAACATATATACAATTTTCAATGATGTTTCAAAGGCTTATAATCATATTATGTCTTATCACATCTTCAGTAGTTGTCGCACAGATAGAGCCAGCAGTTCAAGCTAAGGTAGATACTACAAGCATCCGTATTGGTGAGCAAATCAACTATACCGTAATGGTAGAAACTGACCAACTGGATATTGTATTATTTCCAGAGGGGCAAACCTTTTCTCCTTTGGAAATGATTGAAAGCTATAAGGTAGATACCGCTTTTGCTAAAGCGAGTAATGAATCCCAAAATAGAAGAATGACCCTCATCAAAAAATATGGTCTTACCCAATTTGATAGCGGTTCTTATAAAATCCCACAGCAAAAAATCTTAATAGGAGATCGTACCATCCAGACCGATTCTTTTCGTATAGAAGTTGCAAATGTGGTTGTAGATACTGTTAAGCAAGGGCTCTATGACATTAAACCTGCTATAGAATTACCAAAAGACTATAGCAAATGGTGGAGGTATTTGTTATGGATTCTACCTATTATACTAGCGATAGGCGGTTTTCTATTCTGGTTGTTACGTAGACACAAAAAACGCAAAGAAGCCGAAAAATATGTGCCCCCATTTGAGAGAGCACTAGCTACCTTAAAAGAACTTGACAACAGTAACCTTATTGTTGCCTCAAAATTTAAAGAGTATTACTCTACCCTAACCGATGCTGTACGTCGCTATTATGATGAAAAAGTATATGATCGTGCATTAGAAAGCACCACAGACGAACTTATTGATCGCCTACATGTAGAAAAAGATAGTGGTCATATAGATTTTAACCCTAATACGATACAGCAACTTAAAGACATCTTTAAGCGAGCAGATTTAGTAAAATTTGCTCGTATCAATCCACCTCCAGGTAAAGCCGAAGCAGATCGCCTTGCTATAGAAGAGATTGTAAAAGAAACCAAAGAAGCACTTCCTGCACCTACGGTAGAAGAATTGATGAGGGATGAGAGTTATCGAGAAGAGATGGAACGCAAACGTACACGTAAATTATGGATTACAGGTATTGCAGGAGTAGCAGGGATTTTATTACTGGCACTCGTTGCAGGTATTGCAATCAAAGGGTATGATGAGGTAAAAGATTTTTTATTAGGAAATCAAACCCGTGAGCTTGCTGAAGGGAATTGGATTACAAGTGAATATGGTTTTCCTAGTATTGTTATAAGTACTCCAAAAGTGTTAGAACGTAAGGAAGTTTCTGTTCCAGAGCAAATTAAAGCAAATTCTTTTGTTTGGCTTAGTGAGCCTCCTGCAATCACTATTGCACTTTTTCAAACTCAATATCCTGAAGGAACAAAAGCTACACCAGAACCTATAATAAATGCTAGGTTAAAATATTTTGAAGAAGCTGGAACTCAATTCAATCTTTCTAAAAATGAAAAATTCCAAACACCTAATAATGCAGAAGGCATTAAAGTTTTTGGTTCTGGGACAACAGATTTTGCAGGTAATTCAAAACCTATAAATATAGAGTATGCATTGATAATATTTGTTGCCGAATCATATACGCAAGAATTATTTATAAGCTGGCCTTCGGATGATCCATATAGTACCGAAATAGCTGAACGTGTAATGAATAGTGCAGAACTCCAAAAAGCAGAAACTAAATAATGTTTGACAATTTTGAATTTTCTAATCCCGAGTTCTTTTGGTTGTTTCTAGCACTACCGATTGCTATTGCATGGTATATATGGAAACGTAAAAAGCAAACCCCTGCAGTAAAACTCTCTAGTATAAAAGGGTTTAAAACAGGTAGTAATTTTTTACCAAAACTTCGCCCATTCTTATTCTTTCTTCGTCTACTGGCACTTTCTGCACTTATCATTGCAATGGCAAGACCACGTACTGTAGATGTATCTACACGAACCAAAAGTACCAGAGGAATAGATATTATCATTGCTATAGACGTATCTGCAAGTATGCTTGCAAAAGATCTCAGACCCAACAGATTAGAAGCATTAAAACTCGTTGCTGCAAATTTTATAAAAGGAAGACCTAGTGATCGTATAGGACTTGTAGAATATGCTGGAGAAAGTTATACCAAAACACCTATAACCAGTGATAAAAGCATCGTATTAAGTTCTCTCAATAGTATAAAATATAATAATATTATAGAAGGAGGTACAGCAATTGGGATGGGACTCTCTACCTCTGTAAATAGATTAAAAGATAGCAAAGCATTGAGTAAAGTTATTATACTTATGACAGATGGAGTGAACAATGCAGGGTTTATAGATCCAAAAATTGCAAGTGAACTAGCCCTCGAATTTGGTATAAAAACCTACACTATTGGAGTAGGAACCAATGGAACTGCATTATCACCCGTAGCTCTTAATAGTAATGGCACTTTTGTGTATGATAATGTCCCTGTAGAAATCGATGAAGATTTATTAAAAGAAATCGCAGAGGTGACAGGAGGAAAATATTTTAGGGCAACAAATAACAAAAAATTAAAAGAAATCTATGATGAAATAGATAAATTAGAGAAAACCGAAGTAGAAGAGTTTAAGTATACCAATTATGAAGAAAAATATCGCCCATTAATTCTTCTTGCAGGTATCTTATTACTTTTTGAATTATTACTGAAGTATACCCTGTTTAGAAGTTTTGTTTAATAAAAATTATACGTACGCTTTCGCGAAAGCATATATTATATGTATCTATTAGAAGAAAAAATATGGTTTTGGTTATTACTGGTCATTCCAGCAGTAATCGTTTTATTTTTAGGCGTGCTCGTTTGGCAAAGAAGTGCTCAAAAACGATTTGCCGATAGTATATTATTACGAAAGTTAAGTCCAGACCGATCTTTATTTAAACCTGTACTCAAAATTTTTATATGGAGCCTTGCAATTTTCTTTTTAGTAGTCGCCTTGGTTAATCCAAAAATGGGGACAAAGTTAGAAACAGTAAAAAGAGAAGGTGTTGATGTTGTTTTTGCCGTAGATGTTTCAAAAAGCATGCTCGCAGAAGATATTGCACCTAATCGTATAGAAAAATCCAAACAACTAGTCACACAGATTATAAATAATCTTGGCAGTGATCGCGTTGGGATTATTGCCTATGCAGGAAGTGCTTATCCTCAACTCCCTATTACGACAGATTATAGTAGTGCAAAGCTATTTTTGAGTCAGATGAATACGGATATGCTCTCTAGCCAAGGAACAGCCATCCGTGAAGCAATAGAACTGGCAAAAACCTATTACAACGACGAAGAACAAACCAACCGTGTGTTATTTATTATATCTGACGGAGAAGATCATGTAGGAGAAGCATCAAATATCGCCGAACAAGCTAATGCAGAAGGAATACGTATTTTTACTATAGGTGTAGGAGATGTAGGAGGAGGTCCTATCCCTTTAAAACGTAATGGCATAGTACAATCCTATAAAAAAGATCAAAATGGAGAAACTGTTATTACAAAGCTAGACGAGCAAACCTTACAAGATATTGCCTCAGAAGCAAATGGCGAGTACATTTATGGAAAAAATACGACTGAGGTTATAGAAAAGGTACAAAATTTGCTCAATGGAATGGATAAAAAAGAGTTTGAAGCAAAGCAATTTGCAGATTTTAAAGATCAATTCCAATGGTTTTTGGCAGCAGGCCTTTTACTGTTATTTATCGATATCTTCTTATTAGATCGCAAAACAAGCTGGCTTAAAAAATTAAATCTGTTTAATGAAAATTAAAGCATCGTTATGAAACATATAGTATACATAGTCGTTGCGCTGATGTCTCTAACTACGTTTTCGCAACAAAAACAAAAGAAACAAGCCCCTGTAAATCCCTACGCAGATGATGCTAGAGAATTAGTACTTGATGGGAATGATTTCTTAGCAGATAATGTTTTTTCAAAAGCCGAGGCCTCATATAGAGAAGCCATTTCTCTTGATCCTGCGAGTGTTCCTGCAAAATATAATGCAGGAAACAACTATTACAGAAATGAAAAATTTGAAGAAAGTACAGCTACTCTTGTTAAAGCATCTGAAGTAGCCCAAACAAAAAAAGAAAAACATAAGGCATTTCATAATCTTGGGAATGCCCTATACCAACAAAAGAATTTTGAAGGAGCTGTCGAGGCATATAAAAATGCATTACGCAACGATCCTACAGATGAAGAAACACGATACAATCTTGCGCTAGCCAAAAAAGAAAAAGAAAAAAATGGCGGCGGTGGCGGTGGCGGCGATGATGAAAACGAAAATCAAGATCAGGATAAAGAGCAAAATCAAGACAAAAGTAAAAACGAAAAGAACAAAGACGGAGAAGGCGATAAGCAAGAAGGGGAAGACGGAGAAAAAGAAGAAACAGACGACAAAGGAGAAGAAGAAGAAAAGGATAAGGGAGAACAAAAAGAAGATGAAAAAGGAGACCCTCAAGACAAAGAAAAAGAGCAAGGAGGTGACAAAGGAGAGGAAAAGCCACAACAACCTAAACAACAAGCTCCTCAACCAGGACAACTGTCTCCCCAACAAGTACGTAGTTTATTAGAAGCCATGCGTAATGAAGAACAAAAGACACAAGAAAAAATAAATGCAAAAAAACAAAAAGGCGCAAAAATAAAGACCGAGAAAGATTGGTAAATTTGCAAATTAAATTATGAGACTAACTCTGTACATATTCCTTACGCTAGCGCTATCTGTAACAACTGTAACAGCACAGGATGTGTCTTTTAATGCCAAAGTAAATAAAAAGAAACTAGGGATTAATGAACGTTTACGTGTTGATTTTGAAATGAATCAAGATGGGGATAATTTTAAACCTCCAACCTTTGAAGGGTTTACCATTGCGGGGGGACCAAATCAATCTGTTAGTAGAAGTTGGGTAAGTGGGAAAAGTACATTTTCAAAAACATTTAGCTATTTTCTGACCCCGAAAAAACGAGGAAAATTCACCATTAATCAAGCAGAGATCACTATTAATGGGGAAGTCTATAAATCACCTCCCGTTACAGTTGAGATTACAGCTGCTGTAGATAAACCTAAAGATGGCAATAATGCTGCATATATAGCCTCAGAAAAAATACATCTTGTCGCAGAAGTATCTAGAACAAGTCCCTATCTCAATCAAGCTTTTACCGTTGTATATAAACTATATGTCTCTCCTGAAACCAGTGTTAGCAACTGGCGAGAAATAGACTCCCCTAAGTTTGCCGATTTTTGGAGTCAAAATATTGATGAAAAACAATTTAAAATCTATGAAGGAGACTATAATGGAGAACCGTATCGATATGTTATCTTAAGACGTACAGTACTGTATCCCCAAAAAACTGGAAAGCTTAATATAGAACCATTAAGTCTCAATGTTTCCGTTGCTGTACCTACAAATAGAAGAGATATTTTTGGAAGAAGATTGACAGAATCTGCAAATATTACAGTAGCTGCAAAAAACAGAACGGTAAATGTAAAACCACTCCCTCTAGACGGAAAACCTGATGACTTTACTGGTGCCGTAGGTGACTTTGAGTTTTCTGTAAGTACAGATAAAAAATCGTTAGATGCCTCAGAAGCATTTCAATTAAGTGTCGAAGCAAAAGGAAATGGTAATCTAAAATTATTTAATCTTCCTAAGCCAAATTTGCCAAGTAAGTTAGAAGTTTACGAACCAGAAAATGCAGATAAAGTTCGTACAAATCTAAGCGGTATGAGCGGTACTAAAAAAAGTACCTACACGGTTGTTCCTACTTATAAAGGCAAATATCCTATTCCTCCTATATCTTTTAGTTATTTTAATCCAGTGACCGAAAGATACGAACGACAAACTTCAAACGAGATTGTTGTTGAAGTAATGAATGGCCCATTAGACACCACACCAACAGCAACAACTAGCTCAAACCCAAACACAAAACAACAGGTAATCGCTGCAGATAAGCAATTTGCGTACATTAAATCTACTGCAAACTTAGAGCCCATTCTTAAAAAGCAATTTTTTAAGTCTACAACATTTTGGTCTTTAGTAGGACTTCCATTTTTAATGATTCCTATTGCTCTATTTGTACGTAGAAAAAGACAATCCTCTGCAAATGATATTCAAGGAAATAGAATTCGAAAAGCAGATAAATTAGCACGTAAATTTTTAAGTGAAGCAAAGAAAAGCTTAGGAAGTCAAGCTCCTTTCTATATTGCTATGGAACGGGCACTACATAATTATCTAAAAGCAAAGCTAAATATCCAAACTAGCGATATGAGCAAAGATCGTATTTCACGATTACTCAAAGAACGCTCAGTTGATGACCCTACTACTATTGAATTTATAAGTTTGCTAGAAAATTGTGAGTTTGCTCGATATACACCAGCAAGTAGTGTTGCAATGCAACAAGATTATGATAAGGCGGTTCGTGTAATTTCAACCATAGATAAACAGTTATAAGATGGCTAGATATATAAAAATAGTTGTTGTTATTGTAACTTTTATAATGAGTTACACAACATATGCTCAGCAAACCGAGCTCCTTTTTAAAGCAGGAAATGATCATTATGCACAAGGGCGTTATCAAGAAGCTATAGATACTTATAAAAGGATTCTAGATCAAAAAGTAGCATCTGCAGAGCTGTATTTTAATATGGCAAATGCACACTATAAACTTAATAATGTAGCACCTACTGTATATTATTATGAAAAAGCATTACAACTAGCGCCCTCGGATCCTGATATAAGAAATAATGCAGCTTTTGCCGAAAACATGAAGATAGATGCCATTGAGCCTCTTCCAGAAAACACCCTCCAAGAATGGATAAATAGTGTCCTTGGGTTATTAACTTCAGAAGGATGGGCAAAAGCAACCGTGCTTTTTGTGTTTCTTTTTGTATTTAGTTTTTTAGGATATTACTTTGCTTTTGGAGCAGGTCGCAAACGATTCTTATTTATTTCTGCAGTTCTATCCCTTATTTTTGGGATCACAAGTTTAAGTTTTGCTTATACCGCTTTCGCGAAAGCGCAACAAGACAACCCTGCAATTGTTTTTACCCCTGAGGTAGAAATAAAAAGTGAGCCTAACCTAGCAAGTACACAAGCCTTTATATTACATGAAGGAACAAAAGTATTTGTCTTAGAAGAAGTAAACGATTGGAATCGAATTAAAATTATTGATGGAAAAACGGGTTGGATTCCGAAAGCAGATATTAAACTGTTGAACAATTTTTAGAGGTTATTTAACGAAATAATATCATAAAAGTACTTATTTTTACTTTTTATGCGTAGTACTTTTATCATAACACTTTCCATTTTACTATCAATCTCTTTTTTAGGGCCCTCTTTTTTAGTACTTATAAATAGTCATTATGAGATTAAAGTTGCTCTTGATATAGGTGAAGAAGAAAATAAAAAAGAAAGTATAAAAGAGTTGGAAGAAAAAAAAGATACTGTCTTATATAAGTATCACATTCCTACTATCAAAAAAAAGAACGTGCTTGCTACCAGTAGTTATGTTTATTTACACTCATATAGAGGATATGTTATGGAAGTAAAATCTCCTCCCCCTGAACAAATTATATAGCTTTTACCATTAGCATCTATTTCTTAGATGCTGTTATTATATGTATATTATTAAAAATTAAACAGCCATCGACATCGTATCGGGGCATTATTTTATTTATTATGTTTAAAAATCTTAAAAACGATTTACCTGCAAGTCTTGTCGTATTTTTTGTAGCACTCCCTTTATGTTTAGGGATTGCCTTGGCCAGTGGCGCCCCACTTTTTTCAGGGCTTATTGCTGGTATTGTAGGAGGTATTGTTGTTGGAGCTATAAGTGGTTCTCAAATTGGTGTAAGTGGTCCTGCCGCGGGACTTGCAGCTATTGTACTCGTAGCTATAGACCAATTAGGGTTTCAAGTTTTTCTGTCAGCTGTTGTAATAGGAGGTGTTATACAGATAATCTTTGGTGTAGCACGATTAGGGATTATAGGCTATTATTTTCCTAGTTCTGTAATACGAGGGATGTTAACAGGAATAGGTATCATCATCATATTAAAACAAATCCCATACTTCTTTGGGAAAGATGAAAATCCAGAAGGAGATTTTGCTTTCTTTCAAATTGATGGAGAAAACACCTTTACCGAAATAATTAATGCAATAGGTGATCCTAGCCTTGGCCCAACACTCATAGGTCTTATCTCCCTAGGAATACTCATCTTATGGAGTAATGTACTATCAAAAAAATCTAAAATATTTCAATTAATCCAAGGCCCTTTAGTAGCAGTTGTTGTTGGAATCATTTATTATATCATAACTCAAGGAACTGATTTTAGTATTTCTCAGGAACATTTAGTCTCCTTAAGTGAAGATCGAAATACAGACGGTTTGTTAACACAATTTATAACTCCAGATTGGAGTCAGGCATTTACGACTCCTGTACTTATAACTGCTTTTACGATTGCTTTAGTAGCAAGTTTAGAAACTTTATTATGTGTTGAGGCTACAGATAAGCTAGATCCTGATAAACGTGTTACCCCTACAAATCGTGAATTATTGGCACAAGGAGTTGGAAATATGGTATCCGGATTTATAGGAGGGTTGCCTATCACTCAAGTTATTGTACGTTCATCTGCAAATATTCAATCTGGAGGAAAAACAAAATCATCTGCAATTATTCACGGATTTCTCTTAATTGCTTCTGTAGCAACAATTCCATTTATATTACAAATGATTCCTCTTTCTGTATTGGCAGCAGTACTTTTTATTGTAGGATATAAACTAGCTAAGCCATCTACTTTTAAAGCAATGTATAATGGCGGTTGGACACAATTTGTCCCATTTATAATTACTGTCTTGGGAATTGTCTTCACCGACTTGCTTAAAGGTCTTGCTTTAGGACTTATAGTAGGTATTTTAATCGTACTTTATAAGAGTTATAAAAATTCTCATTTCCTTCATAAGGAAAATGATGATCCTACAGATGGGAAAGTAAAAATGACTTTAGCAGAAGAGGTAACTTTCTTTAATAAAGGAGCTATTTTAAAAGAACTGGATGCACTACCTGAGGACTCGTATCTCGAATTGGATGTGCGCAAAACGCGCTATTTAGATCCAGATATCATCGAAATACTCGAGGACTTTGCCCATAAAGCAAAACAACGTAATATTGATATCAAACTAGTCTCAGAACGTGGTATTGTAGAAAACCCCCCTAGTTATATCGAATTTTTTAAACTTAGATCAAAAACAGCATAAATATGAAAGCATTAAATAAAGATACGCAAGCAGCAATTTCACCTGCTGATTCGTTACAAAGATTAAAAGAAGGTAACGCCAGATTTACTTCAACATCTCAAGCCCAACGCGATCTTCTACAGCAAGTAAGTGACACCTCAGGAGGTCAGTGGCCTCACGCTGTTATTTTAAGCTGTATAGACTCACGAGTTCCTGTAGAAACTATCTTTGATCAAGGGATTGGAGATGTTTTTAGTGCGCGAGTTGCTGGCAACGTAGTAAGCCCTGATATTACAGCAAGTATTGAATATGGTTGTAAAGTTGCTGGTTCAAAAACAGTTGTCGTACTCGGTCATACGGGTTGTGGAGCTGTAAAGACTGCCATTCAAGATGCTAATGCATCAAGCCCATTACAATTAGGAAGTATCAGATCATTACTTGATGGTATTAAGCCTTCTGTACATGCTGTACAAACACCAGACAAAATTAGTGAGCGCACCTATGAGAATAAGGAGTTTTTTGATGCTGTTGTCTATAAAAACGTTGCACTGACTATAAAAAATCTTAGAAATGATTCTCCAGTATTAAAAGAAATGGAAGACAATAATGAGATAAAAATTGTAGGTGCAGTTTACAGTGTAAGTGATGGAAAAGTAACTTTTGTGGACTAATCACTTAAAATTTAGTATTTTTAAAAGGCTGATTTTTTATATCATAAATAATCAGCCTTTTGCTTTTTATTTCTTTATCTAATTAACCATAACTCATAATTCAGTGAAAGACTTTTTTAAACATTTAAAAGGAGATGCCTTTGGAGGCATTACGGCGGGTATTGTAGCATTACCTTTGGCGCTAGCATTTGGAGTATCCTCTGGTTTAGGGCCGAGTGCCGGGCTTTATGGTGCTATTTTTATTGCTTTTTTTGCTGCACTTTTTGGAGGTACCTCTACACAAATATCTGGACCTACGGCTCCTATGACTGCTGTAAGTATGGTTGTGATAGCAAGTATAGTTTCTACAAATGATGGAGATGCCTCTAAAGCATTACCTATTATTCTAACTGTTTTTCTATTAGCCGGGCTTATACAAATAGGATTAGGACTTCTAGGGATTGGGAAATATATTAAGTATATCCCCTATCCTGTAGTATCTGGTTTTATGACTGCCATTGGAGTTATGATCATTATTACGCAAATTTTACCTGCCTTAGGTTATTACCCTAAAGAAGATACAGCTTACGTAGACACCTTTAAACCACAGGCTAAAGAAGTCATCCTGGACAATATTCTTAAAGAAGAAAAAGGGGAAGATCTTCTTGCTATTGATGATTTTGAAGAGGCTATTAAAACAGCTAAAAGCATAACTCCAGACCAAATTAATACAGAAGCCAAAACGCTTGCCACTTCAAATGCTTCTGGAGTTGTAGGTGCTGTAAAGTTGATGCCTAAAGCCTTAAAAAATATTAATTTTCTGGAACTCATTCTGGCATTAGCAACGATTCTAATCATTTATGGTTTTAAAAGAATTACCAAAGCGATACCCAGTACTCTAGTTGCATTGGTAGTGGTATCGGGCATTGCTTATTTTGCAAATCTTAACTATCTCTCTATCCAAGAAATCCCTTTTGGCTTTCCTTCTCCTAATCTTGAAATTTTTACTGATTTTAGTTTAAGTGCTATTACGCCGTATATACTAGCATCTGTTTCTTTAGCTTTTCTTGGAACTATTGACTCGTTACTTACCTCGGTTATAGCAGATAATATGACCAAAACCAAGCACAAACCTAATAAAGAATTAGTAGGACAAGGAATAGGAAATGCTATTGCCTCTATCTTTGGAGGAATTCCTGGTGCTGGTGCAACTATACGTACTGTTGTAAATATCAATGCTGGTGGTAAAACAAAATTATCTGGTATGATTGCTGCCATACTTCTATTAGTCGTTTTATTGGCATTAGGTCCTATAGCCTCAAAAATACCAGCAGCTGTACTTGCCGGTATTTTATTAACTGTTGGAATAGGTGTTATGGATTATAAAGGTTTAAAAGCAATTCCTAATCTTCCCAGAGATATTAATTTATTTGGTTTAAAGCTGAGTTCTGAAGTATTGATCATGCTTATTGTTTTAATACTGTCTGTATTTTGGAATTTGATTAATGCGGTAGGTGTTGGACTAATTCTTTCTTCATTAATGTTTATGAAGAAAATGGGAGATTTTACAGCAAGACAATCTAAAGTATTAAATTATATAGACACGCAAGAAAATGAAGTCTTATGGAGTGATGAAACTTCTTTTCCAGAAGCATTAAAAGAGGAAATTTTCATAAAACATTTAAGTGGCCCCTTATTTTTTGGATATACAAATGAGTTTCAAGAGTTATCACAACAAATATCTGATACAGCCTCACATGTGATTTTACGTATGGACAAAGTGCCTTATATGGATCAATCGGGGGTTTATGCTGTAGAAGATACTGTATTAGCATTACAACAACGCGGGGTACAATTGTACATAGTGGGTGTTCAAAAACAACCTCTATTTATGATGGAGCGTATTGATATTATTCCAGATTTAATTCCAAAAGAATGTATTTTTGACTCTTTTGATGAATGTATGAAGTACTTACAAACTTTTGTGAAGAATAAGAAATAATTTTTATATGCTTTCGCGAAAGCATACATAAAAAGAGAGCCTTATTCTTATTAAGATTGCTCTTTTTCTCTATCAGAAATGTAGATATTTTCTTCTTTAGCCTTTGTCAAAATAGAAGGTAATATAATGGGGGCTAATGACTGAACAGGTGTAAAAAGTATTGACTCTTCCATTGCCTCTTCACTTACAAAGCCTATTCGTTTATTTGCTGCGTTTAAAAACATAATAACCACACTAAGGAGAAAGGCATACTTTAAAACAGCAAATACGCCACCAGCAATTTTATTAAGAATACCTAGCATCGCAAAGTCTGCTATTTTAGTAAGTAATCTACCTGCCATAGATACTACAATTACAATAATAACAAATGTAATAGCAAAAGAAGCAAGGTTAATTACCTGTTCTGACCATGACATTTTATCGGCCAACCAATCTCCTACAAAATGAGAGAAATATATCGCTCCAAAAATTCCGGCAATAAGTCCAACTAGTGACGCCAATTCTACAAAAAGACCCTTACGGAATCCTTGAATAGCACCTAAAATGAGAATAATCCCAAAAACAATATCAATTGTATTCATATCCTTAAAAGTAACATAATACTATATAAACTTCAAAACTAATAGATATGTTGTGTATTTTAAAAATAGAACCTCAATGTTGCATTCGGTGTAAAACCTAAAGAAAACTGTTCTATTTGTTCTATTGATTGTTCTTGTGTAATACCATCTACGTCTTGTCTGAAGATTTCTCTTAAGGGTACTTGTCTATCTAATAGATTAAGTATAGAAATTCCTAAAGTACCATAAGTTTTTCGTTTCCTTACCCGTGTATTTCTCTCTTCAGGTGTTTTGGGTTTTGATAATGCAAAGTGCCAAGCCATACTAGCATCTACTCTATGATAGGCTGGAAGACGACTTTCATTTAAAGGGGTTTCCTCAATATTTTCATTAGTATCTCCTAAATCTGTAAAAGGGGCTCCAGTATGGAAATTGTATCCTAATGAAAATTCTAGATTATGAATATCAAGAGAGCCTGATATATTCAGATTATGAGTAATATCATTATTACCTCTAAAAGAACCCTCTTGAATCTCATTAAAAATATATGTAATATCATTATACGTATACCCTATCCATATATTTCCTATACCTATTTTCTTTTTGATAAAAATATCTGCTCCTACTATATCACTTGTTCCTATATTAATATCTTCTGCTACACTGGTAAATCCATTTGTAAATGAGGTTAATCCTGTGATTTCTTTTATATAGCCGTCTACATCAATAAGCCATCCTTTTTTTTCATAAATAGCTCCAAACGAGAATTGTAATGATTCTAAAACTGGAATTTCTATCCCATCTGATAATGTCCAGATTCTATTTTCTAATCTAATTTGTGTGTCTTCAAATTCTACCAATTGAGAGATAGGTTGTACTCTTCGTTCTGCTGTGAGTTTTAGCCCTATATGTCTTGAAAATCCGTAATTGATATTGAGACGCGGTTCGAGATAAAATTTATTTACACGAGAGTAATGCACTCCTCTAATTCCTAGATTAATATGGCTGTTTCTATTAGGTGTCCACGTATAGTCAGTATAAAAGGCATTTGTTATATTTTCACGATTACGACGTACATTAAAGTCTCGAGTTTCTGCTATTTCAGGCATATCTTCTGGGTCAATCTCTACATCTTCTTCATCACCATCTCCATCTTCAAGATCTTCTAGAGGGTCCATTTCCTCATCATCAGGGTCTATATCTACATCCCCAAATTGATCTCTAAAAAGCTGATAAAATACTTTGTTGCGAGAAAATTGATACCCTGCTCTTATATCCATTTTATCATTTAATGCATAGGTTACATGGGCATCAAAACCAAATTCATCAATTGTATTTCTCCTTACATTTTCTTCTTGAACAATATTATCAATGTCATCTCTTACATCATTTCTGTAATCACTATCTAATGAGGTAAAATAACCTGATAAACTATGACTCCAATTTCCTTTATTAAATCCCTCCCAAGAAATCGTTGCGCCTGTATTTTTTATCGTTAAAACATCTGCTATAATATCTTCTTCTTCTGCTACGAGATAATCCAAGTTATTGTTTGTAAAAATGCCACTTATAAAGATCCGATCTTTTTGAGTAGGTGTATAAATGAGTTTTGCATTGGTATCATAAAAAAAGAAATCTTCTCGTTGTGCAACATCATCAAAATTATTCTCGGCAATGATGGCTCCTGCCTCTACAAATCTGGTATTTTGAAATACTTTTTCTTGAAAAGATTCAAAAGTAGGTGTCTGAAATTGATCTGTATACGATCTCCTTCCAGATGCAATAAACGCCACTTTATCACTCAAGCGTGCTTTTGTAAATACATCAATATGGGTTCCATTGACTCCAAAACCAAATGTTGTTTCATCTGGAATCCCTTCTGCTGTCCTGATATCAATAACTCCAGAAATACGATCTCCATAAATCACACTTGCGCCTCCTTTATAGACTTTGGTTGTTTCAGTTACGTATGGGTTAATCACTGATGTTGTCCCGAAAAAGTGTCCTGTATTATATAGTTTTATGTTATCAAAAAGCACTAAATTTTGATCTGTAGACCCCCCTCTTACCTGAAATCCTGACGCAGACTCATCTGGACTAAATATCCCAGGTATACTTTGCAATCCTTGAAAAACATCTGGCTCTATTTGACCTGGTATTATGCCTCTATTTTTGGTATCTGAAGTAAGTGATCCATCTATGTTCTTATCAATTCCTTGTGTTAGGTAACTTACAATCAACACTTCTGAAAGTGCCTCTTGAGACGGTTGAACATAAATATTTTTACAATTGCTGAATTCGTAGTCTTTTGCTTCTAATGTTACATCGCGATAGCCTACATATTCAATTTTTAATTGTGCGGTACTTTCAATCTTTTCCAATTGGAAAAATCCATTTTCATCACTTACAGTCCCTTTAGAACTATTTACAACTATAATATTTGTAAAAGATAAAGGTGTGTTGGTCTCTATATCAAAAATATACCCACATACGGTTAGTGTAGTGTCCGGAATATAAATAAGCACTTGTGAATCAGATGCTTTATCAAAAGTAAGTCCAGTTTGTTGTGTCAAAACAGCGAGTAGTTCTAGTAAAGTAATTGAGGGGTTTTTATATGTTATACGCTTTCGCGAAAGCGTACTATCATTATATGAGAACTGAACCGTTGTTTTTGATTCAATATCTGTAATTACCTCTCGAAGCGGTGTATTATTATAGGATACTTGAAGTATATTTTGACCATACAATATCCCGCTCAACAATAAAATAACTATAAAAAGCAATTTCTTCATAGAATATACTTAACGCTTAGTGAGGGTCACTGATTGTTTGTTATTTGAAAATGTATATTCTAATCCCATTGTAAGACAAATGGTTCGTAAGGCCAGGTCTAAGTTATCATATCTAAAGCTACCTGTAAATAATTGATCCAAGTCTATGGTATCTGTCTTTACAGTAAGAGGATAATGTAGTTGTAAATCTTCTAGCACTTCTCGTAATGGCGTGCTATTAAATTGTGATTTGCCGAGCATCCATGAAGGTGATT
Organism: uncultured Dokdonia sp.; assembly: GCA_947503305.1. GTDB lineage: Bacteria > Bacteroidota > Bacteroidia > Flavobacteriales > Flavobacteriaceae > Dokdonia. The sequence continues at coordinate 559,379 of CANNDF010000001.1, read as the reverse complement.
CGCCAGCGGCTTTGGGAGTAATAGTATCACTTTGTACTTCTATGGCTTTTCCTGGAGTCAATTGCGCAGATTCTTGCGTATTATTATTGGTATACTTGACCTTCCCCTCATAGCAAGCCAATTCAAAATGTTTTTTTCGGGTGTGAATGTTAAACTCTGTTCCTAAAACAGCCACCTCACCGTAAGCCGTAGTCACCACAAAGTCATCTCCAGAAGTCACGTCAAAGAAGGCTTCTCCATCTAAGGAAACCTTGCGGTTACTATTCCAAAAGAAACGTTTATGAGATAGTGTAGATGCTGAATTCATAGACACATAGGTACCATCAGGAAGCGTAATTATCAATGTTTCTCCTATTTCTGTAGTATAGGAAACCTTTGTAAAGAACAGTCCAAATAGTAACAAAATAGTTGCAGCAATTGCCGATATACTTACCAAACGCTTGATAGAAAAAACGTTAGTCTCTGGAGATTTCTCAGGTAATGCATGATTAATACGTTCTTTTAATGATACTTTATCAAATAAAGGTTTTTCTAATCGATCTAAGCCTTTGACGATAGATACATACTGCCCATACTCTTCAGATTCTTTAAATTCCTTTAATTCTTCTGGAGTAAGATCGCCCGCTAGCCAGCGAGCTAGTATCGTATCGTCTTTTTCTTCAAACATAATTCTATCTCATCTACATAGGAAACAGGGATCTTTAACTTTACCCTACCCCCTACTTTTATTTTTTTAAATATTTCCTATCGTAACCCGCAGTTTACTAAGGGCCTTATGCATTCTTTTTTCGATGGCTTTTTGAGATACTCCTAGTAATTCGGCAATTTCTTTATATGTTTTTTTATCAATTCTATTTAATAAAAAGACTTCTCTTTGCCCATCTGGTAATGCATTTAAAGCACGTTGAAGTTTATCCATAAACTCTGATTCCTCCATGATAAACTCTGGTGTTTCAATATCGGCAATACGCTGTGGCTTTTTTGCATATGCAAACTTTACCTTATTATGAGCAACTTGATTATAAAAAGCGTTTTTACTTACTGCATATAAGAATCCACGCGCTTTGTTATAAAGGACTTTCTTGCAGTTGTTCCAAAGTTTTATAAAAGCTTCTTGTGTTAGATCTTCTGCTTGTTGTAGGTCTTTACATTGATAGTATAAATAATTCCGTAAAGATTCAGCTTGTTCTTCGAAGATGGTATTAAAAACATTTTGATCACAAACTGATGATGTAGTATCTGCCATAAATTTTAACTACTAAGGGTAGGGTATACATCAAGATACCTGTTCTATCATCAAATTAACGAAAACTATTATGAAAAAACGTATTAATTTTAAAAATACAGTTATACTATTTACCTTAATTTCTTTAGTAAGTCTTGTAAATAAAGGGGTTCAAGTAGGCAAGTATTATGACTCGTTCTATACAGATACGATGTTTGATATATCCTACCAGTTTTTCTTTAAAACAACAGAAGATAATACTTCTATCAAAACCTTTATTCCTAAAAATAATGATAGGCAACGTATTTCTGCATATAAATATAGGGGAACTATTGATATGCAACAGAAAGCCTTTGCAAATAATATAAAGGCTATATGGACTACAAATACTCCTAATATTCATGAATCCCTTGAATATCAATTTACATTCGAAGGAAAAGAAAAAATCTACTCTATCCCAGAAACATTTATAACATATGACTCTGTGACTGCTGAAAACTATCTTCTAGAGACTAAAAATATTCAATCTGATCATCCACGTATTACTGTAATCATAGATTCTTTAAAAAAGTACGCCACTACAGATAGACAATTAATGCGGGGTATATATGACATTGCTTTAGCAATCCCTGAAGCGCCTATTATTACACTCTCTGATGCACTTACAGTTTTAGATCAAAAGTATGCTTCTTGTAACGGTAAAACCAGATTACTCATTGCTCTTTCTAGAAATGCAGGTATTCCAGCTCGAATGAAAGGGGGACTAATACTTGAAGAAACTAGTAAACGTACTTCCCATTCGTGGGCAGAAGTTTTTATCAATGGGAACTGGATCCCTTTTGATGCTTTAAACGATCATTTTGGATATATCCCTGCAAATTATATGGAATTATATGAAGGGGATCAGGCATTAATAACTCATACAAAAGGAATGACTCTTAATTATAACTATACAATTAATGAGAAAGTAAATATCCCTTTTTTACGATTAAGTGCCTCACAGTTTAGCGATATATCTCCCATCTCACTCTGGGAACTTGTAGATAATAAAACCATCAGTACGCATGCCTTAACATTATTGTTGATGCTTCCCCTAGGTGGGTTACTCGTTGCTTTTTTACGTAATGTAGTAGGGCTACAAACTTTTGGTGTATTTCTTCCTGTACTTATTGCCTTTTCTCTTGTTGAAACTGGTTATTTTACAGGAATACTCCTTTTCATATTTCTAATTTTATTAGTAGGGTTAATTTCTAGACCATTTCAACGCTTAGGTTTGTTACATACCCCTAAGCTTGTTGTTTCCTTAACCTTAATGGTTCTCATTATGATTTTTGGTTCTTATATAGGGCTTAGATACAATATGCTATGGTTAACATCCCTTACGTTATTTCCAACAATTATCTTAACTGTATCTGCAGAACGTTTTTCTACATTAATTGTAGAGGATGGTTTTGAAAAAGCAACAGGGACACTTTTTCAAACATTAATCGCAGTAACTGTATGCTATACTATGCTGTCAAGTCAATACATGAGTTTTGTTATTATCCTGTTTCCAGAAATTCTATTTGTTATCATCGTTATAGCCCTATTACTGGGGAGGTACATTGGTCTTCGTTGGACAGAATTACTACGTTTCAAACCTTTATTATTTTCAAAAAATTCTGCTCATGTTTCATAACCTATTTAATTTCAAGAATCCAACTGGAGCAATCGGTCTTAACAAGCGTAATTTGACCTTAATTTACCCTAATAATGAAAGGCAATTTTATCATCTAGCTGATGATAAAATAAAAACTAAAGAAACCCTTCATTTACATGGTATTGCTTGCGCAAAAACATATTCCGTCATTACACAAATACGGGAGATCAAGCATAAATGGAACGATTGTAAACATTATCAAGCACTTGCAATAAAACCTGCAAACGGTTGTGGAGGTGACGGAATAAAAATTATTAAAAAAGATAAAAGTGGACAGTGGAAAAATGGAAATACTTTGTTTTCTGAAGCTATGATATTTCAACATATCACTGCTATTATAAGCGGAATGTTCTCTATGGGTTCTACAGATAGTTGCCTTATAGAAGAATGTATTATTCCTCATCCTTTTTTTTCAGAAATATATGGAGATGGAGTTCCTGATTTTAGAATTATTACACTCAAGGGAAAACCACTGATGGGAATGCTACGTATGCCTACTTCAAAATCTGATGGAAAAGCCAATTTACATCAAAAAGGAGTTGGGATTGGAATTAATATGGAACAAGGAACACTCACTCAAGTATATGATGGAAAAAAATATTTGCACCATCATCCTGATAACCCAAACATTATTGTAGGTAAGAAAATTCCTTTTTGGGAAAAAATGTACCAATTAGCTATAGATACTGCAAACGTATTTCCATTAGATTTTATGGGTATTGATATTGTGCTTGATATGCACAAAGGTCCTCAAATTATGGAAGTAAATGTACGACCTGGACTAGGCATACAACTTGTAAATCGATGCGGTTTAGAAAGTGTTGTCAACAAACACTATCCAGCATACTTCCAACAAATAAAACATACTATTTCTTTATAAAAATAATCAGGAGGGGGTAGGGTGTATTTATAATCAACTGTTCCCTACATAGCACACATACAATACTCAAGAAATTATGAAAAAAACGTATCTAATCATAAGCAGTATCCTTTTTTTTACCCAAATAACTGTTTACGCACAAAGCGAACAAAAACATCGTTTTGATATCGAACTTCAAAGCGGATATGAATATAATTATTTTAAAAGCCCTACTGAGGTAAGGCAAAATGGAATCCTATTCAATGCTGATTCTCTTATTGCCAGCAGTAGTTATCAAGATATTAAAGCCGATTATGACTATAGAATTAAATGGGGCGCAAATCGATTACGATTTTCTGCAACACCTTTTGTACGATATTTCAATGAAGCTTCTGATGATAGTTATTGGAGTTTTTTAGGAAGTGTAAAGTATGACACGAAGTTATCGCGTACTACAAAGATCCTCGCTGAGCTTTCTCTAAAAAGAATGAATAGAGAGGGCCTAGACGGGGCACAAGACGTATTGATAAATCCATTAGGATATACGAAGTATGGAGCATCAACAGGAATTGAATTTGCACTTTTAAAAAGAAATAAAAGTACTGTTGAAGGGTTTTACAATTTTAAAAACTTTGATGCTTTTGGAGTACAGGATTTACAGTATAATGAATTTGGAATCAGGATTAAAAGTGTACAATCTTTTTATGTTGGAAAACGCAAACATAGTTATGGAGGAACCATCACTGCTAATAAGCGATTATATACTACATTCAATGCCTCAAATATTGACTCAGAAGGAGAACGGGATTGGGACTATGTAAAAGCATCTATATTTTATGAACTTCCTTTCTCAAAAGAAATTGAAATAAAACCTTCTCTTATTTACTACCAACGTATTGATAATTTACTAGATCGTTCAGGATTTACACAATACGGTCCTTCTCTAGCAATTAAATATGCGAGCGCAAAAACAAAAGTCAGAGGAAAAATCTCTTACTTAACTAGAGATTATAAAACACTTCAAGCTAGGGATAATAATGGTTTGATAGGTGAAAATATTCAGTATACATATGCAGATATAAGTATCTCCGCAGAGCATCGTATTCTAAAAAACTTATATGCCACCGCATCACTATACAGTAGAGTTCGAAACACAAATTTTACAGATATAGATGCACGCTCATTTAGAGCATATCGTAATCAATATATGGGAGTAGGTGTACGTTGGAAATTTTAAAAACTTTTACCCCTTCCCAAATCGTAAAAGCCCTACTTTTGTAGTGCTTTTTATATTATGACTAGAGACGAACAATTAAAAGAACGATGGGAAGCAGTAGTAGAACTACTTTCAAATCGTTTTGCAGAGGGTGATACACTTGACCTTGACAGCATCATATATCTTATTGGCATTCAAGAATTAGGTCAATTAGGAAGAACGTTTAAAAAAGATGAAAAAGTAAACTTAATGCATATTGCAATCTGTAGATTACTCGAGCCTTTTGGGTATTATCAATTTGATTATGAAGATCCAGATGGTTGGCCTCATTATAAAATACTAGAACCCTTACCACCTTTAAAAGCAGGAGAACAACAGATCTTAATGAAGCAGGCTATCGTTCAGTATTTTATAGAAAAAGAAGTCATCGCTTAACTATGATTTTAAACATCATATTCTAAAAGCGTATTATTACATTCATATATCTCTTAAATACCTGTTTTTTATTAAATTTGCTCCCTCCGAATTTTCGGTGTTAGAAAAAGATTATGTTAGATAAAATCAAAGAGCATATAGCAAAAGTAGAAGCTTTTACAGCGGCTACTCTAGATGAAGTTGAAGATTTCCGAATTCAATATTCTGGAAAGAAAGGGGTCGTAAATGATTTTATGGCCGAATTTCGCAATGTTCCTAACGAACTAAAAAAAGAATACGGGCAGGTAGTAAATAAACTTAAAACCGTTGCTTTAGAAAAGGTCAATACTCTTAAAGAAGCCCTAGAAGATCAAGAAGAAATAGGTGTAACTGGAGACCTAACAAGACCTGGAGAGCCTGTTGAAATAGGATCTCGACACCCTATATCTATTGTACGCAATCAAATTGTAGATATTTTTTCTCGTATCGGATTTAATGTATCAGAAGGCCCAGAAATTGAAGATGACTGGCATAACTTTACTGCACTCAACTTACCAGAATATCATCCTGCTCGCGATATGCAGGACACCTTCTTTATACAAACAGATCCAGATGTATTATTACGTACACACACATCATCTGTCCAAGTACGTTATATGGAGAATAATACGCCTCCTATCAGAACAATCTCTCCTGGACGCGTATATCGTAATGAAGCCATAAGTGGACGTTCTCACTGTTTCTTTCACCAAGTTGAGGGACTGTATATAGATAAAGATGTCTCTTTTGCAGATCTAAAACAAACACTTCAATATTTTACTACAGAAATGTTTGGTAAGAGTAAAATACGCTTGCGTCCTTCCTATTTCCCATTTACAGAACCTAGTGCCGAAGTAGATGTATATTGGGGTTTAGAGACCGAAACTGATCATAAAATGACAAAAGGGACAGGCTGGCTCGAAATTATGGGATGTGGGATGGTAGATCCCAATGTTTTAGAAAATTGTGGCATTGATAGTAAAGAATATAGTGGTTTTGCCTTTGGAATGGGAATAGATCGCATTGCATTACTACTACATCAGATTTCTGATATCCGTATGCTTAGTGAAAACGATATTCGATTCTTAGAACAATTTAAAAGTGCTTTTTAAAAATGCACTACTCGTCATAAAATAGTAGTATCCCACTTGTAGTATATGCGCAAAGACATTGAAATTCCAGAAGTAAAAGACGTATATATTGTTGCTGTTAAAGAACTTCATAAAGAATTTAAAACCGAAGATTGGAATGCCTACATCATAAATGATGGGAATGACCCCTTGGAAACGGTGCTTATCGTTGTACAAGGATATGATGATAAAGATATGACCTCTCATATGCGTCATTCTATCAAAGTCCTTCCTGCAAAAGGGTATGCAAAGATTGAGTTTATGGAAGACAGTATATTAAGATTAAATAATTACTTTTCTGTTACTTATTTTCTTCAAAATAAACTATATGAAAAGCGATGGGAATTTCCTGCGCATAGTATTATAGATGATAATGCAGTATCTGTCCCAGTGATCGGTAAAAAAGGAGTAATAGCTAGATAATTATCTATCAAAAACACCTATGTTTGCCTCCTTTTATAAAATCTATTTATATGCGTGTCATAAAGATACTTCTACCTATTATATTTTTTTGTTTACCTACTATACTATCTGCTCAAATAAATTTTGAACAAGGATATTATATAGATAATACAAGTAATCGTGTAGAAGGTTTTATTGAGAATGTTGAATGGTTGGATAATCCTTCAGAGATTAAATTTAAGTCAACCGAAAATTCTCAAAGTGTCACTATAACAAAATCTGAGATTAAAGAATTTGGAATTACAAATGGAGCTGTATATACTAGATATAAGGTAGCTATAGATAAGTCGAGTGATGCTACTAATAATTTGAGTGAGACAAGAGCCCCTATATTTGAAGAAGAAGAACTTTTACTTAAAAAAATCATAGAAGGAAAGGCCTCTTTATATTTCTATTCGGGTTTTGGTGTAGTACGCTTTTTTTATACTCATGATAATAGTCCTATACAACAATTGATCTATAAGAGATTTCAGATGATTAATAGTGATATAGGTACAAATGAAAGGTATAAACAACAACTTAAAACAGATCTTAATTGCACAAACTTTACTGTAAAAACCTTTGAAAAATTAAAATACAGGAAAGAAGAACTCTCTACACTTTTTAAGAATTATAATACCTGTAGTAATTCTACATCTACTGAATACAAACAAGTATCTAAAATTTCTGAAGGAGAGCAGAAGATCAGACTTAGAGTTAAAGCAGGAATACGCAATAATATGTTTTCCTATGAAACAAGTAGTGGATTAAATATAGATTTTCCAGATAAGGTAGGCATACAGCTTGGTCTAGAAGGAGAGTTTATTTTTAAATTTAATAGAAACAAGTGGAGTGCGTTACTAGATGCGACTTACTTTGACTATAGTGATGAAAACAGACTAGATCTAGGAGCTTTTGATCAAGATGTTGCGATCGATTATAGTGGTATTGAGCTAGGGATAGGAATAAGACATTCATTCTTTTTAAATGATGATTCCCGATTGTTTTTAAACGTTAGTTATGTAACCCCTCTTCATTTTGATGAATCTTTAACCCGAAGTCTTTCTACTGATTTAGACGAGTTCTCGAATGTAGCAAGTGCCGTTTTTGGAGGTGGATTTGAATTTAAAGATTTTAGTATAGAACTAAGGTATATTTCGAAAAGAAGTTTGCTTAAAACGTTAAATAGTAATTATTCAGCATTTTCGGCAACCATAGGGTATTCTTTTTTATAAGAATATAAGTTAATCCAATCGCTCCGTAAGCTTCTTGAATACTTTACTAGCATCTTTCCCTTTGTATAAAATACTATGAATAGCTTCTATGATAGGAATACGAGCCTTTTTATCTCTAGTATTATTAAGATCTAATGCACTTTTTGCAGCATAATATCCTTCGGCAACCATAGACATTTCTAGTTGCGCACTCTTTACAGTATATCCTTTGCCTATCATATTACCAAACATTCTATTACGGCTAAATACAGAGTATCCCGTTACAAGTAAATCTCCTAAATAAGCAGATCCATTAATATCACGTTTCATTTTATGAGCTCGCTTCACATATCTTTTGATTTCTCGTATAGCGTTACTCATTAATACACTTTGAAAATTATCTCCATACCCCAAGCCATGAGCAATACCCGCTGCAATAGCATAAATGTTTTTGAGCGTTGCGGCGTATTCAATCCCAATAAGATCATCACTTGTAGTACATTTTATGTAAGAACATGAAAGGTGATCTGCTACTGTTTGTGCGATCGTATTGTCTGCACACGCAATAGTCAAGTATGACAATCGCTCAAGTGCTACTTCCTCTGCATGACAAGGCCCAGAGATAACACCAATATGTTCAAAAGGTATATTATATATATCATGAAAATGTGCGCCTACAAGCTTCCCGCTTTCTGGCATAATCCCTTTTATTGCAGAAAAAATAATTTTCCCCTCTAAGGATTCTGTTAGGTTTTTAAGTTCTCCTCCTACAAAGGCTGATGGAACTGCAAAAATGATAATATCTGCGTAAGCAACAACATCATTAATATCATTACTTAATTTAAGTTGTTTTGCATCAAATTCTACAGCGCTTAAATAACTAGGGTTATGTTGTTCTCTCTTTAAATGCTCAATAGCATATATGCTACGCATATACCATCCTACTTGGTCCAGATTTTCACAAAGCATTTTTACTATAGCTGTTGCCCAGCTTCCGCCTCCGATGACCCCAAATTTAAGTTTTTGCTCCATTTGCTTTTTTAGGTTAGGTATGTAAAAATAACACATTTTAAATCAACAAAACAATCTCTTTTATATAGAAGTACGCTTTCGCGAAAGCTTAAAATATACACATAAAATACTGTTTATCAACTATTTATATTTTTGGCACGCCCTTTGGTTATTAAATAGCAAATCAAAAAACAGAACGATTATGAAGACGATCAAACTCCTTTCGGCATTTGCTTTACTAGCAACACTATTTACTTCCTGCTATGCAGAAGTGATTATAGAAGATGATATTGTAGAGATTCCTCTTGTAACTCTAGATGATGTTCTAGACGATTATGAAATCTGGTATGTAGATATTGATCGTTCCTCCGGTAATACTGTTGTTCCATTTTTACAAAAGGCATTTACTGTATCTTTTAGAAACGGAAATATATATGCAAACAATAACCTATCTGGTATTGGAGCCAATGGTGGTGGTTTTGGTATTGATGTAGGGTATTACAATACTTTTGACTTTGAACTAGATGTAAGTCATGACTTAGATGGATCGTACTCTTTTGATGTAAGAGAACTTTCTGGTAATGAGATTGAATTGTATCATCCTCTTACAGGTGCTAGATACGTTTTGATAGGATATCAAAGAAGTACTTTTGATTATGATCTTGTATTTTATGAGAATATTCATTACTTCTTGCAAGAGTTTATTGCATGGGAAAAAATATATACCAGTGAAGAAGGAGCAATCAATCCTTTTGATAATGAAAACTTCCTTCAATTCCTTCCTGCTGGTCTAACTGGCAACTTTAGAAGCTCTGAAGATACAAATGGCACGGCTATTGATACTATATTTTGGGATTATGATGGGATCTATGATGTGAATGATATTGCTGGTGATTTTTACCGTAAAACTTTAACATTAGATTACAATTTCCCAGACAATGAATTCTTTGAGCTCACCGTTATAGATGATGAAACCATAGAATTGTTTCAAATAAGTTCGGGAACGACTTATCAGTTCAGAGGAAAAGGATATATACAGTATAAGACTTCTGAGAATGGAGCAAAAACTCCAAAACTTAGAAAGAGAACTGAAGATATTAAAAAAGATATTGAAGCTCTAAAAGCAAAAAAGCTAGAAAAGCTTCAAAAAATATAAAGACTTTTTGGTTGGTTATTTAGTTTGAAACCGCTCACCTAAGTGTTAATTAGTGTGGGCGGTTTCTTTTTGTTATCAAGTAAACCTATAAAATAAAACCTAATTCCCCTTTAAATTTTGTAACTTTCTATTGTAAGAAACAACACTAATCTAAAGAAGAAATTATGGGATTATTTTCATTTATTAAAAATGCGGGAGCCAAAGTTTTTGGTATAGGAAAAACAGATGCAGAGGAAGAAGCTGAGAAGACAGCCGAAGTACTTGCAAAAATTGCTACTGCAAATAAGGTAGCTGCAAATAATATGTCTGAAACCATTAATGACTTAGGTCTGGAAATACAAAACTTATCTATCATTATTGATAGCGAAAATGCTACTGTGAGTGGTCTAGCATTGGACCAAGCTACCAAGGAAAAGATAATTCTTGTGATTGGAAATACAGAAGGTATTGCAACAGTAGATGATCAAATGGAAGTAGAGAATATAACTCCAGAAGCTCGTTTCTATACTGTTGAAAAAGGAGATTACCTCAGTAAAATTGCAAAAAATATGTACGGTGATGCTATGAAATACCCTATTATTTTTGAGGCAAATAAGCCTATGCTTACGGATCCAGATAAAATCTATCCAGGGCAAGTTTTAAGGATTCCACATATAGAAGAATAATCGCTAAGGAAGTACTTTCTTAAATAAATGAATTACTTATAGAAGTTCATTTCATCCATATATAAAAATACAGCTTCAGGTAATAGGGGGCGTATATTTTTTTTAGCAGCAACCCCATTACGAATTGCAGTAGATGATATCTCCATTATAGGAGCGGCAATACGATGAATTTTTGGGTGATTTAAAAATTCTGATACAATGTCACCATTTGAAATACGAGGGTATACATAGATATTATGATTTTTTAAAATCACCTCATAGTTCTTCCATTTGTGGAGGCTTTTAAGATTGTCCTCCCCCATAATCAAACAAAATTCATATGTTGGATATTTTTCCTGAAGAACTACCAGAGTATGGACTGTATAATTAGGTTGAGGTAAATCAAACTCTATGGTACTTGCCTCTATTTTGGGATAATCATCTAATGCCCGTTGTACCATCTGATATCGATGATGATTATCTAATAAACTACTCTTTTTCTTAAATGGGTTATGGGGAGTAATGACCATCCATATTTTATCTAAATCACTATACTCAACCATGTGATTTGCAATAGCTAGATGTCCTACATGAATGGGGTTAAATGTACCAAAGTATAAACCTATTTTCATAGTCAAAAAGATAGAATCGTTTTATTTATAATAAGAAATAGGAAGAATTGAATATCATTCTTCTTCTTCCTCATCCCTGCGTAAAGGGATTTTAATAAATTTTGCAACTAGCCCTTCGGCTTCTTCTAATGCATTCTCCAAATGATCATTAAGGATAATATGATCAAACTGAGGAGCTGTTGCAAGTTCTACAGAAGCCTTTGCAATACGCATATTAATTTTGTCTTCGCTCTCTGTTTTTCTTTTTTTAAGCCTGATTTTAAGTTCATCAACACTAGGAGGTTTTACAAAAACTGCAAGAGTGCGCTCTGGGAACTTCTTTTTGATTCGTAAGCCCCCTACAACATCTATATCAAAAATAACATGCTTGCCCATCGCCCAGATACGATGTACCTCTTCTTTTAGCGTTCCGTAAAAATTATCACGATATACCTCTTCCCACTCTAAAAAGTCTTCATTTTTAATATGCTGTTTAAATTCTTTTAGAGATATGAAATAATAGTCTTTCCCATCTTTTTCCTCACCTCTAGCTTCTCTACTTGTTGCAGATATACTAAACTCTAGATTGAATTGTTCTTGTTCTAATAAGTGCCTTACAATCGTTGTTTTTCCACTTCCAGATGGTGCCGAAAAAACAATAAGCTTACCTGAGTGTTGGTTTATTTTTGTCACTATATATGTTATAATACATTCAACACTTGCTCTTTGATCTTCTCTAGTTCATCCTTCATTTGAACTACTAACTGCTGCATGGGTGCATAATTAGACTTTGATCCTATTGTATTAATTTCTCGACCTATTTCCTGGCCTATAAATCCTAGTTTCTTACCATTAGAATCTTCAGAATTTAATGCTTCAGTAAAGTATTCCAAATGGTTTTTAAGACGCACTTTTTCTTCTGTAATATCATACTTTTCTAAATAGTAAATCAGTTCTTGTTCAAAACGATTTGCATCCAACTCTACTTTAAGGTCAGCCACCGCTTTTTCTAATCGTACTTTTACATTCTCAAGACGATCTACATCCATAGTAATGACCTCTTCGAGTAATCGTAGAAGGTTTTTGATTCTATTTTCAAATTCTATCTTTAGAGATGAGCCTTCATCTGCACGATAAGTATTTATTTCTCGTAAAGCTATTTTAAGGTTATCTAGAATACTTTTGTATTCATTTTCATCCATTTCTTCACGTTCTGTTTTAAGAGCGTCTGGAAGTCTGACAGCCATCTTTAACAATTCAACAGGGTCACCATCTGTAACATTGCCTAACTGATTCATATACTCTTTTACAACTCCTTCATTTACCTTGGTATTTGTAACTTCTCCTGTACTCTCTACATATAGAGCAAAGTCTACTTTACCACGTACTAGAGATTTTGCTACTAAATTACGCATAGCAAGTTCTTTCTCCCGATATGTAGAAGGAATACGGGCATTTAAATCAAGACTCTTGCTATTCAGTGACTTGACTTCTATAGTGATCTTTTTCCCAGGAAGTTGTAACACACTCTTCCCGAACCCTGTCATTGATTTTATCATAGTCGCAAAGATACGAGTTTTGAGATGACGATATAGAGATACAAATGTAAGATCCCCTCAAATGTAGATCCCCTTATTATAATGTAATAGGTAAGCTTTCGCGAAAGCGTAATTCTTTATTTTATCTTGTTTTGCATATAAGTTCTAACTTGATATTGTGCATATAGTATCAAAACTATCAAAAGAATATAACTAAGAGATATTCCATACTCCCAATCTATAAATAACAAGGATATACAGATAATTGCTAGTAATATGGAATAATACATGTATTTTTTTGCTAAAAAAGCATACGCTTTATCCCAGGTATCTTGATCTCTAGCCCACCATTGTGGTGCTTGCGACATAAAAGATTTATCTATAGATGGAGGAAAATATCGAACTATGATAAAAGCAACAAAAGCTATAAGTGCTGGTGTAATTATCGTTATAATATGATTTGTATTCATCCTCTTCTCTTTCCGTTTTTATTAAAAACTGTATTTAAGTACGTTTCTGTTGCATATACAGTAACTCCTATACCTATAAGAAGTATTCCTATATGGATAATAAGACCATATGGGACCTCAAAAAAAATGAAAATAATTCCTGTAATAACAAGAAGTATAGAAAGTTTAAAAAAAATGGCACTACTGTACGTATTTGCTACATTCCAAACATCTTCATTGGCCATAGAACGCCTAGTTCGATACCCATAAAAATGATTAATTTTTTTAGGAGGTCTCACTTTATAATATATCGCCAGAACCAAAAATAATAAGGCATTACTAGCAATTGCAATTTTTACTTCATTTGTAACTAAAGCAAGATCATCCATTATTTTATAATCTTCGCACCCATATATTACGATAGCTTACAAGATTGCCGTGATCTTGTAATTTGATCACATCCTCACCATGAGGAGGGTTTTTTGCAGGACCTATATACTCTGTAGTTCCAAGAATTTCAATATGATCTTGTACAACAACACCATTATGAATAACGGTAAATGTACCAGACTTTACCTTATTCCCTTGAGCATTAAATACGGGAGCATGAAAAATAATATCATAGGTTTGCCACTCAGTAGAAGGTTTTGTAGCATTCACTAGTGGTGGATATTGCTTATATACCGCAGTAGCTTGCCCGTTAGCATAGGTCCTATTTTTGTAACTATCTAAAATCTGTACTTCATATCTATTCTGAAAAAAGACGCCGCTATTCCCTCTGCCTTGACCTTCACTTTTTATAGTTTGAGGTGCACGCCATTCCAAATGTAATTGTACACTCCCGAAGGTTTCTTTTGTTTTTATATCTCCAGCTCCTGGCTTTACAGTCATACTTCCGTCCCTATCTAAAGTCCATGACGCGGGAGCGTTTTTTTCTCGTGCAGATTCCCAGTTGTTCAAATCAGACCCATCAAAAAGCACAATGGCATCGCTAGGGACATTATTTGTATTAAAAGATACAGCAACAGGTTCTGGATCCCATACTTCTGTAGCTTTTGGATCTGTCACTTCTTGAGCTATTAACATAGTGTGCATAGCAAAAATGCAAAGCACACCTAAAAGGGTTAATTTCTTCATTTGTATTAATCTAAACGTTTAATCTTAATATTGCGATAGGATACTTTATCTCCATGATCCTGCAATCCTATATGACCCGTTTGATAAGTCCCAAAACCTTCCCAATCTTTGAACTTAGATTCGGAGATCATCGCTTCCCATTTTTCTCCATGAACAGGGAATCTAAATGCTTCTTTGCTATTTAGAATAACGATTCCTTCATTGGTTGTATGATTTACTTTAAGAATCACTGTATTCCATTCTCCAGCGGGTTTGATAAGGCCATCTGGAGCTTTAATCATATCATATAATGAACCTGCTCTATGGGTTCCTCTAGCAACTTTTGCATCTGGATGGCGCTCGTCATCTAGAACTTGAATTTCTGGACCTGTTTGATAAGCTTCTGGGAAAGCCTCATCTTCGTGAACTCCCCAAAAAATACCACTATTCCCACCCTCAGAAACTTTCCAATCTAAGGATAGTGCAAAACTAGTATAGGTCTCTTTTGATATAATATTCTTCCCTCCCGTAGTTCCAGGAGTAAATGTCAAAGCCCCTCCTTCGATAGTCCATTCTGATGGCATTTCGTCAGAAAGATATCCTCTCCACTGATCCATAGAGCTTCCATCAAAAAGAAAAACGGTAGGTGTAACCTTGCTAGATTTTTTTTCTTGAACGGTCTTTTCCTCAGCTTGTTTCTGTATTCCTTGAGATTCTTCCGTCTTCTTACATGAAAGCAATAGAATTCCTGTAAGAGCAAGTATGGTTAGTTTTTTCATAATTATAGCCCTAAAATTTTCTTTAATAACTCTTTATCAATATCGGCACCAGCAAAATCATCAAATCGTTTTTGTGTCGCTTCTATGATATGACTTTGTATAAAAGGTGCTCCTTCTCTAGCTCCTTGTTCTGGACTTTTTACACAACATTCCCATTCCATAACAGCCCAAACATCACAACCGTATTCCGTAAGTTTTGTAAATACCGTCTTAAAATCTATCTGTCCATCACCTGGTGATCTATATCGCCCAGCACGATCTTGCCAGTCTGAATACCCTCCAAAAGCGCCTCGTTTACCATCAGGTTTAAACTCAGAATCCTTGACATGAAATGCTTTTATAAACTCATGGTAATGATCTATATACTCAATATAGTCCAATTGCTGTAATACAAAATGACTCGGGTCATATAAGATATTACAACGTTTATGATTGCCCGTAGCTTCTAGAAAACGCTCAAAAGTAACACCGTCGTGTAAGTCTTCACCCGGATGGATTTCGTAAGCCACATCTACACCATTTGCATCATATTCATTCAGTAAGGGTAACCATCTTTTGGCAAGCTCTTCAAAACCCATTTCTACAAGTCCTGAAGGACGTTGTGGCCAGGGGTGCCATGTATGCCATAATAAGGATCCACTAAACGTGGCACTTACATTTAATCCTAAATGTTTACTGGCTCTAGCGGCACTGATCATTTGTTGACGTGCCCATTCTGTACGTTTTTTAGGGTTGTTTTTGCAGTCATCAGGCGCAAAATTATCAAACATCAAATCATATGCTGGATGTACTGCTACTAACTGGCCTTGTAAGTGGGTAGAAAGTTCTGTAATCTCAAGACCATAATCATTGACCTTCCCTTTGAGTTCATCACAATACGTTTTACTCTCTCCTGCTTTGGTAAGATCAATAAGTCTACTTTCCCATGTTGGTATTTGAATGCCTTTATATCCTAAATCTGCTGCCCATTTACATAGTCCATCTAGCGAATTAAATGGTGCTTTATCATCCATAAATTGAGCTAAAAATACTGCGGGTCCTTTTATTGTTTTCATAATCATCTTTAAATCCCGATGAGAGATTTTTTAATATCCGCAAAGCGAATCTCTTATTTTTAAGTTGTTTAAATTCTTTTTTGCTTTCGCGAAAGCGTACTTATTCTAATGTCACCCACACATTCCCATCACGATGAGATTGTACTGCTTTTTCTATAAAATGCATCCCTCTAACCCCATCAGTCATTTCAGGGAATTCACCTTGATGGTAATCCTGGCCACGAATGGCTTTTGCTACTCCCTTATAGATATTTCCCATTGCATCAAAAATCCCTTCTGGGTGACCTGGAGGTAGTTTTGTGCCATCTAATGAAAACTCGCTATTATATCCATGTCCAGGTTTTAATGTTCTTAAAGGTTGTCCTTCTTCTAGTAAGTGCAGATAGTTTGGGTTTTCTTGTTCCCATTTTAAAGCTGCTTTTTTACCATAAATGGCTACAGTAAAATTATTTTCTTCGGCAGTAGCTATCTGGCTGGATCTAAGAACTCCTTTGGTATATTCTCCTAAACGAAGCAGTACTGTACCATCAATATCCATTTGATTATCTGCATATAAATGATTCAGATCTGCCAAAATAGATTGCACCTTTTGTCCTGTTACAAATTCAAGCATTTGAAAAGCATGCACACCAATATCACCCATACAACAGCTTATTCCTGATTTCTCAGGATTCAAACGCCATGTTGAAGCACGTTGAGCTTCGTCATGGATTAATGGATTGATCCATCCTTGATAATATTGAACATCTACTTTCTGAATCGCACCTATTTCACCATCGGCTATCATTTGTTTCATCTGGCGTACCATAGGATACCCCGTATAGGTATGTGTTAATCCAAAGATATTCCCATTTTTTTGCTGAATGGATTGAAGTTCTAGAGCCTCTTCATAGGTCATGGTCATCGGTTTTTCACAAATCACATGAAATCCTGCTTCCAATAGCTGTTTTGCCATCGGAAAATGTAGAAAATTAGGAGTCAGTATTGAAAATACTTGTATTCGTTCTTCTTTCGGACGCGCAAGTTCGGCTGCAATCATTTCATCCAGATTTGCATGAATACGATCTGTAGATATTCCTATTTCTTCAGCAAAAGCCAGACTAACGTTTACATCTGGATTAAAAACAGCTCCTGTAAGTTGATATGCATCAAACATACTTGCTGCTACTCTATGCAATACTCCTATTAAACTATCGCCACCACCGCCTAGGACGCCCCATTTTATTTTATTACTCATATTATTCTGCGTATTCTATTTTTTCGTTTTTAAATGCTATGGCAAAGATTATAAATACTACAGCAGCAAAAATTGCTGGGAAAATCCAAATTGCATTCCAGTCATGTCCTTCTCCTATAATATTTGCATCTGTTACTTTTCCAGCCACATAAAATCCTACAAGCATTCCCACTCCATACGTTGCTAATGTGATCAATCCTTGAGCACAACTTTTAATTTTTTCTCCAGCTTTACTATCTGTATAGATTTGTCCAGACACAAAGAAAAAGTCATAGCAAATTCCATGTAAAACAATACCTGTAATCACCATAAAGAAAAGATCTCCTGTATTTCCGTAAGCAAATAGAAGATAACGAAGTGTCCAGGCTAGCATTCCAACAAGAATGGTTTTTTTAAAGCCATATTTTTTGAAGAAAAATGGTAATAATAACATAAACACAACCTCAGAAACCTGGCCAATAGATGCTAAGGCTGTAGAGTTTTCAACACCTGATTCGGTTAAAAAAGGACTTAAGTTTTGATAATAAAAGGCTAATGGAATACATATTAAAACAGACGAAAGAAAAAATACTAAGAAATTTCTATCCTTTAGTAATTTTAAAGCATCAAGTCCTAATATATCTGAAATACTTACTTTCTCCCCTTTTCCACTAGGAGGTGTTTTAGGTAAGGTAAAGCTAAAGATTCCTAATATTCCAGATGCAATAGCTGTCATTAAAAACGTATTTGCAAGTAATCCATTACCGATACCCTCTGTAGAATCCCATTTAAAAGCAAAACTAATCAATAGTCCAGCTACAATCCATCCTATAGTACCCCATACACGAATAAAAGGAAAATCCTTTGACGGATCTGTCATTTGGTTAAATGACACAGAATTCACTAACGCCAGCGTAGGCATATAAGCAATCATATATCCTAAGACATATGGATAAAACACATTAAAATCTGTCGTTTGTGACATTTGATACATCAAAACTGCTCCTATAAGATGTAAAACTGCCAAAATCTTTTCTGCATTAAAAAATCGATCGGCAATCAATCCTATAATAAAAGGTGCAATAATTGCCCCCCAAGATTGTGTTGAATATGCCATTGCTGTTTCTGCTCCAGACGCCGATAAATTATTTCCTAAAAAAGTTCCCATGGTAACAAACCATCCTCCCCAAATAAAAAACTCAAGGAACATCATAATCGATAATTGTACTCTAGTTGCTGCTTTCATAAGATATTATTTAAGTTGGCTAATCGATTTTTCAACAAGGGTTTTGGTCAATGCTATCCCTTCTTTAGGATCTTCTAGCGGTCCTTCATATTCTACCCCCACATAGCCTGTAAATCCTGAATCCTGAACAATTTGCATGATACGTTTATAATCCAGTTTTGTTTCATTCCCTGCTTCATCAAAATTATAGGATTTTGCAGAGACTCCTTTTGCAAATGGCATAAGTTCTGCAATCCCTTTATATATGTCATATTCTTCAACACAAGGGGCTCCCCATCGTTCTCCTCCTTCTCTTTTTAAGCAAAAATTTCCAAAATCAGGAAGGGTACCACAGGTCGGCATATTGACTTCTCTCATTACTGCTGCCAGTTTTTCTCCATCACTAGAAAGACCTCCATGATTTTCTATAATAATACTAACCCCTTTAGAAGCACCGTATGTAGCTAATTCTTTAAGAGATGCTACAGATACCTTATGCCATTCGGCTGGGTCTTCTACACCAAATAAATTTGCCCGTATTGAATGCGCTCCCATCAAAGCAGCAGCATCCATCCATATCTTATGTACTTCGATAGCTTCGGCTCTTTTTACTGGATCTGGATCTGCCAATTCTCCATCGCGGTCTACCATAAGTAGTACATTTTCCATTCCTGCTTCATCACTTCGTTTCTTAAGTTCTTTAGCAAGGTTCATAACTGTGGTTCTATAATCTGATTTATCCTGAACCTGAGGATACAATTGTGTAACATATTCTAGCCCTGTATATCCTAATCCTTTTGCAATTTTAGCAAAATCCATAGGATCCATAGATCCATCTAAAAAGGGTGTATGTAATGACCATTGTGCAAGTGAAAATTTATAATTGTCTTTGATTTCCATTTTCTTTTCTTCAGTTACTTCAATTGTAGGAGTTTTCTCAACTTCTTTCACCTCTTTTTTACAAGAAAAAAGAAGTAAAGAGCAAATAAGAATGCTTGTAAAATAATTTTTCATTTTAGTGGATATTGGTTAATGTAGAACTACAACGTTTTCGCTTGTGAGAAACTGTTAAATCTACGGTTTGACTAAGTTAGTCTTTTTTATAATTAGACAAAAAACAACATAAAATTTATATATTTGGTAATAACGATTACACTTTTTTCTATAAAATACAACATCTTGTGAATATAGCTAACGAAAACGAAATGTACGACGCTATCGTCGTCGGGTCAGGTATCAGTGGTGGATGGGCTGCCAAAGAACTCTGCGAAAACGGACTTAAAACATTAGTTCTAGAACGTGGTCGAATGGTCAAACATATTGAGGATTATCCAACCATGCACAATGACCCTTGGGACTCAAAATATAAAGGTGAAAACCCAAGAGAAATTGAAGCCCGATATCTTAAACAATCTCGTACCGGATATGTGCATAAAGCAGAACGCAGACATTTCTTTGTAGATGATATTGACCATCCTTATAATGAGAAACAACGTTTTGATTGGATACGAGGATATCATGTGGGGGGTCGTTCATTAATGTGGGGACGTCAGAGTTACCGATTAAGTGATATTGATTTTGAAGCAAACAAAAATGAAGGTATTGCTGTAGATTGGCCTGTACGTTACGCAGATATTTCACCCTGGTATGATAAAGTAGAAGAGTATATCTCAGTAAGTGGTGAAAAATTAGGCTTAGAGGTGCTACCAGATGGGAAATTCAGCCCGCCTATGGAGCTCAACTGTGTAGAAGAAGTTTTAAAGAAAAATATGGCTCAGAATTATAAAGATAGAGTACTTACTATAGGTAGGGTTGCTCATATCACAGGAGCCAAAACCTATGATGGTCGATCTGCATGTCAATTTAGAAACAGATGTATGCGAGGATGCCCATTTGGAGGGTATTTTAGTAGTAATTCTTCTACTCTTCCTGCTGCCGAACGTACGGGAAATATGACAATGCGCCCGCATTCTATAGTAAAAGAAGTGGTGTATGACCCTACAACCAAAAAAGCATCGGGTGTAAAAATCATAGATGAGCAGACCATGGAGGAAATCACTTTTAATGGAAAAGTTGTTTTCTTATGCGCATCTGCCATCGCATCGGCAAGTATTTTAATGCAATCCAAGAGTGAGCGTTTTCCTGATGGAATGGGTAATGATAGTGGAGAATTAGGGCATAACTTAATGGATCACCATTTTAAAGCAGGAGCCTTTGCAAAATGGAATGGAGATAAAGACAAATATTATAAAGGACGACGTCCTAATGGAATCTATATCCCTAGATTTAGAAACATAGGAGGTGATACAGATCAAAAAACCTTTAAGAGAGGATATGGATATCAAGGTGGTGCAGGCCGTAATGACTGGCAAGACATGATAGCAGAAGCTGGATATGGTGCAAACCTTAAAAAAACCATTCAAGAACCAGGAGGATGGACTATAGGGTTGATGGGCTTTGGAGAATGCTTACCTTATCATGAGAATAAAATGACATTAGATTATAATAAGCTTGATAAATGGGGGCTTCCTACTGTAACTTTTGATGCTGGATGGAAAGAAAATGAGTGGGAAATGCGTAAGGATATGATTGCCTCTGCAAAAGAAATGTTAGAAAAGGCAGGCTTTGAAGACATTCAACCTATGGATGATCCTAGTGCTCCTGGAAATGGAATCCATGAGATGGGTACTGCCCGAATGGGTCGTGATCCAAAAACATCAGTATGTAATGGGAACAACCAGCTGCATGCTGTGCCAAACGTATACGTGACAGACGGAGCATTTATGACTTCTGCTAGTTGTGTAAACCCTTCATTAACCTATATGGCCTTTACGGCTAGAGCTGCAAATCATGCCGCAGCTCAACTTAAAAAAGAAGCATAAAATGGACAGAAGAAAAGCTTTAAAAAACATAGGGTTAGGTGCTGGATTTTTAGTAGCTACTCCCACCGTACTAAGTATATTACAGAGTTGTACAAGTGAACCCGAGTTTAATCCTGTCTTTTTATCAAAAGCAGAAGGTCATGCGCTACGACGTATTGTTGATTTGATTATTCCTTCAGATCCAGAAGTTCCTGGAGCTATAGACGTAGGCGTTCATGAATTTATAGATAGTTTTTGGAATGATGTGATTCCAGAAGAGACACAAGCACAAGTCAGAATGGCTTTTGCATCTCTTTCAGAGACATTCAAATCAACGTTTGATAAAGAACTGGAAGCCGGTAAACCTGAAGAATTTGATCAATTACTGGGCAACTACCTCGCCGTTTCAAAAGATGAACAGGAAGCATATAACAGGAAATTTGGAGAGTTTTCACAGGCTTTCCAAAAAGATCCTTCTACAAAAATTGATGGAGATGTAGCTTGTAATGCACTTTTTACTCAATTAAGAGGTATGACTGTCTGGGGTTGGAAAAATAGTGAGGAAATAGGAGAAAATGTTCTTGCATATGATCCTATTCCTGGCCAACAAAAAGGATGTATTTCTGTAACTGAAGCCACTGGAGGAAAAGCCTATGCTATATAATATAGATTATGAAACGAAGAAAGTTTATACAAAAAGGAGCCTTAGCGGGTTCCTTTTTGGCATTTAATGGGGTTGGGTATTCTGCTTTCGCGAAAGCAGAAAAAAAATCTATCCCTATATTCAGTCATTCATTTAATCTCAATTACGCGCCACATATAGGGATGTTTAAACATCATGCGGGAGAAGACCCTATTGCACAACTAGAATTTATGGCACGTGAAGGCTTTACAGCCTTTGAAGACAACGAGATGCGCAATCGCCCTATAGATTTACAAAAAGCGATGGCAAAAACCATGAAAAAACACAACATGACAATGGGTGTGTTTGTTGCTCATAAAATCTATTGGACAGATCCTAATCTTGCAAGTGGTAAAAAGGCTTGGCGAGAAGAGTTTTTATCTGATATTAAAAACTCTGTAGAAGTTGCCAAACGTGTGCAAGCAAAGTGGATGACTGTTGTTCCTGGTCATGTAGACCTTCGTCAGGATATGGCTTATCAAACAGCAAATGTTGTAGAAACTTTAAAACAGGCAAGTGCTATACTGGAGCCTCATGGAATTACTATGGTTCTGGAACCTTTAAACTTTAGAAATCACCCTGGGTTGTTCTTATCAGAATCTCCTCAAGCCTATCAAATATGTAAAGCTGTAGATAGCCCTTCATGTAAAATATTATTTGATATCTATCATCAGCAAATTCAAGAAGGAAATTTAATCCCTAATATTAAGCAATGCTGGGATGAGATTGCTTATTTCCAAATAGGAGATAATCCCGGACGCAATGAGCCTACCTCTGGAGAAATTAACTATAAAAATGTATTTAAATACATTCATAGTAAAGGCTTTAATGGTGTATTGGGCATGGAGCATGGAAATTCTATCGAAGGAAAAATTGGGGAGCGGCGAGTAATAGATGCTTATATCGAAAGTGACGATTTTTTTTAAAACAGTATTATGAAACGAAGAGATTTTGCTAAAAATATTACACTCGCCTCTGGCGTAGCTGGTCTAGGTCTTTTACAATCTTGTGAAAACAAAGAGGAAAATACATCTTCTACTTCTGAAAACACTTCTGATCAATCCTCTATAAGTGAAGATCTATCTAAGGAAATGTATACAAAAGCATTAGAGATTACTAAAAAGAAAATACGAGGAGGTGATAACGAACCTTTCTTTAAAAAGCCATTTATTGATGCTGCATTTTCGCCTAATATTTTTTTATGGGATACATGTTTTATGTGTTGCTTTGCAAAATACCATCTAGATGAGCTTCCTGTATACCAAGCACTGGATAATTTTTATGATCGTATGGATGCCGATGGGTATATCTGTAGAGAATATAGACAAGATGGTCGCGCCTTATGGAGTAAAGAGCATCCTGTATCTATTAACCCGCCTCTTTTAGCCTTTGCCGAATGGGAAATATATAAGGTATCAAAAAACAAGGAACGCATTCAACACACCTACCCTATTTTAAAGAAAAACTTTTTCTTTCATATCCACACCTATATGGAAGATGATAATCTATTTTACGGGGACACATTAGGAATGGGAATGGATAATATTCCAAGAGCTCCTAGGGACTGGGAGCCTACTGAAGGAAATGGTATGACTCATCATGAGCTAGGAGATAAACTAGGTAAAATGGATGCTACTGGTGAAGAGCGACTTAATCTTTTTATAAATGAGTATGTAAAAACCAAACAAGGTGTTTGGAATAAGCAAGCCCGATTAGTCGATTTTTCTTCTCAAATGGCCATGTTTGCTTTACAGCTTATAGAAATGGCTAAATTGACAGGAAATAAAGATGATATTAAACAATATCAAGAAATACATACAAAAATAAAAACAGCATTAAATACAAAATGCTGGAATGAAAAAGACGGGTATTATTATGATTTAGGTTTTGATAAGCAAGTCCCGAGAATGCATATAGGGATGTACTGGACCCTATTAGGTAAAGTCGTGCCTGAAGGTCGTATGGAATCTTTCTTAAGTCATCTTACAAATCCTGATACATTTTACAGGCAAACGCCATTACCAGCCTTAGCAGCATCAGATCCAGATTATGTAGGATGGGGAGATTATTGGTTAGGAGGCGTATGGGCTCCTACTGTGTATATGGTTTTAAAAGGGCTCTCTGAAAACAACCATGATCAGCTCGCAAGAAAATTGGCTCTAAAAATCTATAAGAATGTATCTATTGTTTATGAAGCAACAGGGACTTTCTGGGAAAACTATGCACCAGATTTAATATCCTATGGAATGCCTGCAAAAAAAGATTTTTGTGGATGGACTGCTTTAATTCCTATTGCTGTATATAAAGAATATATCCTATAAAGGAATTATTCTACAATAAACTTTCCTTTCATAAGACCCGAATGTCCCGGAAAGCTACAGATAAAATCATATGTTCCAGTAGCAGGTGCCGTAAATGTAACCGTAGTAGATTGACCTCCACCTATCATTTTGGTATGTGCAATAACATCTTTTCCTCCATCAGGAATCCAGTCTTCCGGCTGCCCTGCAGAAGCCGCGCTTGCTGAAAATGCTGGAATCGCAACACCTTGCTTTAAAAGCACAAAATTATGTCCCATAATTTTTATGTCTATTTTCCCTGTATGGCGAAGTGTAAGTGTTACTTCTTGTCCTGCTTTAACTTTAAATTCTTTTTTATCAAACTGCATTAAATCATTACCCGCAATGGCAAGATTTACTTTATTATTATCTTTTTTAGTCTCTTTTTTAGATCCTATTTTTACCTTTTCTTTCTTTTCTTCTTTCTTATCACCTCCTCCACAACTCACTAATAATCCAACGATTGCAAAAACCATTAATACTCTTGTAATTCTCATTGTATGCTGTTTTTAAAGTAAGCTCCTAAGATAAGTAACTCTGAGGGTTTACTCAATAGTTTCCTCAAAAAAATCAAGAGACCTAAGCTCACTATAGTAAAAGTCTCCTGGTTTATAAAAGCCTACATGCCCACCATGCTTAGGTGTTTCTAAAAATAATGATGAAGATGCTTTTGCAAAAGCATAGGGATAACAATCTCCGTGCAAAAAAGAGTCATTTGTAGCATTAAGAAGTAATGTGGGAACTGTTATCTTAGGTAAATAATCAAAACTACTTGCCTTTGCATAATAATCTAATGCATTTTTAAAACCATGTGCTGGAGCTGTATAGATATCATCAAATGCTTTTAAAGAGTCTATTTTACGATATAAATCCTTAGACATATGATTTGGAAATTTTGCCATTTTCTTACGGTATTTTCCACGTAAATCTACCAAGAAGGACGTCCTATATATTATATTTTCTTTTTTGGCAAGCTGTTCTAATGAAGCTTTAAGATCTGCTGGAACTCCTATTGCAGCAACAGCTCTTATACAACCAGGAATATCTTTTTGTTCTCCCATATACTTTAATATCGCATTGCCTCCTAAACTTACACCATATAGAAACATATCCTTATATACATTTTTTGCTACAATACGTGTAATGATATATCGTATATCTTCTGTTTCTCCACTATGGTATGATCTATAAAGTCTATTTTGACTTCCGCTACAACCCCTAAAGTTTACAGCAGCTACGTCATATCCATTTTGAGTAAGTAATTTTGCCATCCCTAGCATATAGGTGCGCTGTGCATTTCCCTCAAGACCGTGAAACAATAATGCCACCTTTACTGCTTTTTTAGAATCCGAAAAGGACCAATCGATATCTAAAAAATCTCCATCCGGTAATTCAAAACGTTCTCTTTTCTGTGTAACACCACTTACACGTCTAATTTTTGCAGAATAAATCGTAGAAAAGTGAGGGTCTTTAAAAAGCCCCCTAGCAAAAAATGGAGATGATATTAAAGGCATTTAATATAGAATATAATCCTTAGGCTTAATGGATTCTGGAAGGTTTTCTTCGTCTAACATATCTCTTAAATCTATTTCTATAGTTCTACAAAGAGCTGTCATAGGTACATCATTAATACGACCTTCAAAAGGATCTTCACTATTGTCACCTATAGAATCCATGGTGCTAAAAATCCAAGAAATCAAAACTGAAAATGGAATCATTAAAAACAAATACCACTCTCTCATTCCCATTGCTACGTCTATAATATCCTTTTCAAAAACATCTAAAAGTCCAAAAGGTAATAGTAAAATGAATATTTGAGTAAATAACCATGTAAAGTATCCATATTGACGTGGAAAAGGTGTGTTTTTAATACGTTCACATTTACCTTGTAAATTGTAAAACTCTTCCAAGACAGATTGTAACTGATCTTCTTGGAATCCATCAATAGCTTTTCTTTTTTTAAGTTCTGTAATGGTATTGGCTTGATTTTTTATTAAGTGTGTTGCTGGGTTTACCCGTTTTTTTAAATCTTCATATTCTATAGGATTCACAAATCTAAATGCCTCATTACATGATGGGTTGCGCTCTCCATGGCTATCAAATAACCGTTCTACAGTTCTAGATTCTTTTATAGCCCAAGATTTAGGCTGTCGTAGTTGTACTCGTAATGCATTGATCCAAGCTATATGACGGTATATCATTTCTTTTTGAACTCTTTTTGTTTCGGCTTTATCTTCCATGTTCACAAAACTCAATACTTGAATTGCCCATGTGCGGCTATAATTTACAATACCACCCCATATCTTTCTACCTTCCCAAAAACGGTCATAACTCTGACTATTTTTAAAACCAATATAAAAGGCAACTGCAATACCTATTACACTAAGAGGTTGAAAGGGAATATCTATAAAATCCCATTTAAAAAAATGGTACGCACAAAAAATAGCTCCAGAGTATAAGGTGAAGAAAATAAGCCTTTTCCATGCGTATCGCATAATTAAGCCCCAACCGATATTCCTTTTTACGTACATATCCTTTTTTTATAATGTTAAAAATACGCATTTGATCTGCACAAATCAAAGCATATTTAATGTCCATTTATTAAACTCAATATTTATCATCTCCCCGCATAGTTATAATTATATTAAATCTTTATAAATTTCTTGTTTTCATTAATTTCATTTGAGAACTTGTATAAAAAATCGACATGCCCTTTAGAAAAAAAAGCTGTTCCCATTTAAATACTATTGATACCATAAAACACCCTCAATCCTATGAGTGTAAACTGTGTAAAGAAACTGGAGATAAATGGGTGCACTTACGTACATGTCAAGATTGTGGTATTACTTTATGCTGTGATAGTTCCCCTAATCAACACGCTAGTAAACATGCAAGGTCTCATAAACACATGGTTATAAGCTCTGCTGAACCCGGCGAGAAATGGTTATGGTGTTATGAACATAAAACAATAAAGGAATTTTAATACATTAATATGATTGATCCAAGGTTTCCAGAACTCACTCAAAAACAGATAAAAATTTTAACCCCATACGGAGTTATACAGACCATCGTAACACGAACATTAATCTTTGAGCCTGGTCAAACTGACTATGACTTCTATGTCGTACTTCAAGGAGAAATATCTGTAGAAGATCCTTCAAATAATGATGCTGTAATTGTACGTCATCAAAAAAATGAATTTTCGGGTGATAATAGTATGCTATCTTCCAGAGCTGCTATTCTTAATGGGTTTGCAGAAGCAAATTCAAAAGTATTATGTATAAAACCGGATCGTCTAAAAGAAGCTATTTCAAAACACAGTGATATAAATGATGTATTACTCAATGCTTTTCTATTAAGACAAGAGACCGTACTAGGAGAAATCATAGGAGGAATTAAACTTGTAGGTACAGAAAATTCTAAAAAAGCTTATGGAATTCGAGATTTTATGGAGAAGAATCATATTTGGTATCACTTTATTGATGTAAATCAAAATCAAGATGCTATTGAGCTATTAGAGCATTTTGATGTATGTAAAGTAGACCTTCCCATTCTTATCATTGGAGAAAAAGTATGTAAAAATCCATCCATAGAAGAAGTTGCTCGGAATACGGGTGTGCTAACAGATTTTGAAGATAAGGTATTTGATGTACTGGTTGTAGGTGCTGGTCCTGCAGGACTAGCGGCAAGTGTATATGCAGCATCAGAGGGATTAAGTGTTGTCACAATAGATGGAAGCGCTCCTGGAGGGCAGGCAGGAAAAAGTTCTAAAATTGAAAATTATTTGGGGTTCCCTACAGGAATTTCTGGAAATGATCTAGCAAATAGAGCCTATGTACAAGCTCAAAAATTTGGATGTACTATATCTATTCCTCAAGAAGCAAAGAGAATTACAAGAAAAGGAAATCATTTTAGAATAGATGTCACTCATGGAAAAACAATAGAGGCAAAAGCAATCGTAGTAGCTACAGGTGCAAATTACCGTCATTTACCTTTAGACAATATCAAAGATTTTGAAGGTAGTGGTGTGTTTTACTCGGCAACTGGAATGAATGTATCTGGTTGTACAGGAGAAGAAGTAGGTGTAGTTGGGGGTGGTAATTCTGCTGGGCAAGCTGCATTATTTCTTGCTAGTCATGCAAAAAGAGTACATGTTATTTTACGTGGAAATGATCTAGGAGCAAAAATGAGTGATTATTTAGTACAACGTATTATTGCTGCCGAAAACATTCAAGTCCATTTAAATACACAAGTATCTGCCTTATCTGGCAATACTTATTTAGAACATATCACATTAAGCACTAATAATGGATCTTCTCAAGAAATAAATATTACAAATCTATTTACATTCATAGGAGCAAAACCATGTACAGAATGGTTAGGTGATCTTGTCGCTATGGATGCCCGTGGATTTATATGTACAGGAGATGGAATTTCTAAAATGGATTTAAATAGATGTAGCATATTTGAAATGCGCGATCCACAACCTTTGGAAACCAATGTTCCAGGATTCTTTGCTGTAGGCGATGTACGTAAAGGTTCTGTAAAGCGAGTAGCAGGGGCTGTTGGGGAAGGTAGTGTTGTTATAAGTCAAGTCCATCAATATCTAGGAGATCTGGACAAGATTGCTTTCGCGAAAGCATAATTACTAAATTTTTCTTAATACATTTGTTTTGAAACGATCGTTTTATTTATATTTGTACCAATCATTTCAAAATGTATGCCAAGAGTTGAAGTTTTTGATAGAGTACATGTCCTTGAAAAAGTAAAGGATTTATTTTGGAACAAAGGTTTCAATGGGACGTCTATGCAAGATCTTGTTGATACTACAGGGCTCAATAGAAGTAGTATTTATAATTCATTTGGAAATAAGAAAGCTCTATATGAATTGGTTTTAAATCAATACCAAGAAGAGAATAAAGGTTTTTTTAAAGAAGCATTGATACAAGCAAAAAATCCATTTGAAGTCATTCGGTATATTTTTGAAAATTGTATTGATCAAATCATTAACGATGATCAAGGAAAAGGATGTTTTAATATGAACTGTACTACCGAAATGTCGAGATCAGATAAAGAACTAAAACATTTTTTAACACACAGACAAGAAGCCTCTATAGCCTTTTATAGAGATCTTGTAGAAGAAGGGCAACAACATGGAGTGATTAATGAAAAAGATACTCCAGATAATTATGCGCATTATCTGTATAGTGCTTTTCAAGGGTTACGAATGACAGGAATGCTCTCTAAAGACACACATAAACTTCAAAGTATAGTAGACAATATTTTAATCACATTAACTTAATTTTTTTTAATCTTATTTGAAACGATTGTTTCAATATTAATTCAAACTCAATAAAACAAAAATCATGAAAAAATTAGAAAACAAAGTTGCCGTTATTACGGGAGGTAATTCAGGAATTGGACTTGCTACTGTAGAACGCTTTTTAAACGAAGGCGCAAAAGTTATTTTCTCAGGAAGACGTCAAGAAGCTCTTGATCAAGTCTCTGCACAACTCGAAGGAGATTTTAAAGCTGTACTTGCAGATCAATCAAAACTAGAAGATAATAAACGTCTTATTAAAGAAGCAGTAGATACCTATGGAAAAATTGATATTGTATTTGCAAATGCAGGAGTAGCACAATTTTCTCCTTCGGATCAGATTACAGAAGATTTCTTCGACAGTCAATTCAATACAAATATCAAAGGCCCTGCATTTTTAATTAAAGAAGCTATTCCAAACTTAAATGATGGAGCTAGTATTATTTTCAATACCTCTATTGTACATCAAAAAGGTTTTGAAGGTGCTGGTGTTTATAGTGCTACTAAAGGAGCATTACGAGCATATGCTAGAGTACTAACTACTGAGCTTTCTTCAAGAGGTATTCGAGTAAACAGTATTGCTCCAGGTCCTATTGGAACTCCATTATATGGAAAATTAGATGGAATGACCGAAGAACAAGTACAAGAAATGGGAGCTGGTTTTGCTCAAAATGTCCCTTTACAACGTTTTGGAGAACCAAAAGAAATTGCAGGAGCCGCAACTTTCTTAGCTAGCGATGATGCAAGTTATGTAAACGGGATTGAACTAGAAATAGATGGGGGTATGAGTCAAATCTAATAACTTTCTCCATAGTAATTAATACACAAAATGCAGATTAATATGATCTGCATTTTGTTTTTATGATACCAATTGGTATCTTTATCAAATGCGAGACTCAGAAGCAACTAAAAAACTAATCCTTAAGAAGAGTGCTAACCTTTTTAATACACAAGGGTATAAAGCAACTTCACTAAGTGATATTACCAAAGCTACTGGGCTTACAAAAGGTGCCATCTATCGCCATTTTGATAATAAAGAGGATCTAGAACGTCAGGCATTAAGGAGTCTTTCTAAATTGATGTTTACAGAAATAAGCACATCTATACGTGAAGCAAAGACATTTCAGACTAAAATGGAAGCTATCTTCCAATTCTTTGAAAATTATATGAACACTCCTTTATATCAGGGTGGGTGTCCGCTGCTCAATGCCGCTATTGAATCTGATGATGCAAATCCAGTGCTTAGAGAACAAACTTATAATATGTTGTCTAGGTTGCGAGTTTCCATGTATACTTTATTTAGAAATGGCATTAAGAATCATCAAATTGATGCTGCTATTGATATAGAATATTATTGTACTGTTTTCATTGCTATTTTAGAAGGAGGTATTATGATGAGTAAATTAGAAAGGTCAAAAAACGCTATATCACATTCGATATCACATTTAAGAAAACTCGTAAAAGAGGTTTCAATATAAAAAAATTTAATTTAAATGATACCGATTGGTATCTTCTATTGTTATGAAGAAATTAATTATCAAATTGACAGGTCTTTTTTTAAATAGTACTGCGTATTTATTTCCAAAAACAAATGGAGAACACTCTTTTAAGCTTCTTTGTCGTGTGTCACCTCCTCCACTCAAAGAAACAACACGTGCATTTTTTGATACAGGAGAACAGGTTTTGATACCTACGTCCCATCACAATGTTGTTTTGCATTTTTGGGGAACTGGTCCTAAAAAAATTCTTTTTATGCATGGATGGCAAAGTAATTCAAAACAATGGCAACCCTATGTCGAACAATTAAACTTAGAGGAATACACTCTATATGCTCTGGATGCTCCAGGGCATGGTGCTTCCAAAGGGAAACACCTCAATGTAGAATTATATAGAGAAGCCATAAGTAATAGTGTTTCACATATCGGGGAAGTAGATTGTGCGATATGTCATTCTTTAGGATGTTTATCTACAAGCTATGCGTACCTACACAATAACTTAATAAAAATAAATTCCTATGTTATTATGGGATCACCATCAGGAATGGATGCTATTTTTACTTATTTTGAGAATATGTTATCCCTTTCAGAAAAAGCAATCAAAAATCTACATGCAAAGATCCGAACCATTGCAAAAATTCCACTTGAAGAAATAACGATGAGTCATTTCTTTTTAAAAATAAATAAACCTACGCTCGTTATCCATGAAAAGTCTGATAGTATTACACCTATAGCGCCTATAAAAAAGGCTATAGGAGCTAATCCGGAAGTAAAGCATTATTTTACCGAAGGTCAGGATCATATGCTTAAAGAGCAAGAAACTATAGACATCGTAATTCAATTTTTATCATATCAAAATCAACATGCCCATGTACTTTAAAGAATTCGAAATCAGATGGAGCGACTTAGATGCAAATCGCCATCTTGCCAATAGTGCTTATATTAATTTTATGAGTCATACACGTATGGCCTTTCTCATAGAAAATGGTCTCACTCAAAAAGTTATGGCTACTTATGACTTTGGCCCTGTTATTTTTCATGAACATATATGGTATTTTAAAGAAGCCTTTCAGGGTAAACCTATTCGAGTAAGTTTTGAATTGGGTGGATTAAGTGAAGATGGGATGTTTTTTCGTTTTGAGCACAATTTTTATGACCATAAAGGGACTAATCTTGCTCACTGTGAAATGCAGGGTGCTTGGATGAATCTTAAAACCCGCAAGTTACAGCCTTTCCCTGATGACTTACAGCATGTCTTACAAAATGCCCCAAAAACTCCTAATTTTAAAATACTCACAAAAGAAGATATGCGTGCCTCTGGAAGAATACCTATAGATATTCCAAATTAGAAAAACATTATTATGTTTAAGTTAATGTTTAAGAAAGTTGTCATTTAAGTAATTTTATTAAACAAAATTGTAGCTTTTTAACACTATTTGTTAATTTTTGTTTATTTTGATAAATACTAATCATCAAAAATAAAGAGAATTATGGAAGGTTTTGACATTAATTGGCTAGCTCTGATAGCGGCAGCCGCATCATCATTGGTTGTAGGATTTATATGGTATGGCCCTTTGTTTGGTAAAGCTTGGATGAAAGAGTCTGGCATGACCGAGGAAAAGATCAAAGGAGGTAATATGGCTCTGATCTTTGGATTGAGTTTTGTATTTGGCCTATTTCTTGCCTTTTCTATGTGGGCACAAGTCTTGGTAGGTGGTGGTGGTGGAGAAATCCATGGGCAAGCACCTTATCTTACATTTAAACATGGAGCTTTTCACGGTATTCTTATGGGCCTTTTTGTCATTTTACCTATTCTTGGCACCATAGCTCTTTATGAGCATAAGTCTATAAAATATGTATTGATTGCTGTGGGGTACTGGACAGTAACCTTAGCCATTATGGGCGGTATATTAAACGCTTGGGTATAATACAATCAGTTATAAAAAATAAAACCCTTTTCAGATATGAGAAGGGTTTTTTATTGTCGTAATTATCTTTTACTCTTAAAAGGGTGATGCTGTTTATATGCTGTCATTTTAATTTGTCTTACCAAAGGTTTAAAAATCATACTCGCAAGAGTTCTTCTATGTCTTACATAACAGATAAGGTTTTCTGGTACAGCACCTAAAGTGCTTTTTATTTCGGAAGCAGTACGTCCAAAATTAATTTCGTTTGCTCCTAAATCAATCCCCAAACGCACGTAATCATTTAACATTCTGGGATAAATGGCTAAGGATTTATTTTGATGATAATCAAGACCTATAAAATGAGCATCTAAGGTATTTCCAGAAAAAAAAGCGGTAGTAAAACCTATTAGTTCATCATGAGTGTAATAGCCATGGATGTATACGCTTTCGCGAAAGCGTTCTTTTAAAAACATATATATTTCTACAGAAATATCTACCGCATTAAACCCTGCTCTATCCGTAATATTCTGATACAATTGTTGCATCTCAGGAAGGTGATTCTTTATATCTTGAACAGACATAGACCTGACAGTCATAGGACTACTTTTTTTATCAGCCTTATTGATTTTTACTCGATACTTTGACTTGAGATCTTTCTTATAGTCATCAAAAGAATTCCAATATAATTGCAAACGCATATTAGGCTCTACAGAAAAAGAAGAAAACTGATGTTTTGTTACACTCTCAATATACTCTGATTCTTCACCACAAAAGTCTTTAAAGAAAAATACAGATGCTTTGCGTTCTGTTTTAAGTTGTTTTAAGGTTTTTGCAATCGCCTCATATATTTCTTTTTTATCAGTGCCTACAGTAATGTATACCCCATAGTTACCACTTAAAAAAACATTCCCGCAAGTTAAAATATGCGCTTTCCTATTATTGAGATAACACTGTGCAGAACGTGCAATTCTAGAGGGTAAGGTCAATTGTTCTGTAGCTGTATCTAAAGGTACATCCATTTCTTGAATGATTGCTAGTGCACAAGGTTGTTGTCCCTTTTTTATGAGTACATAATGACATATAATATCTGGATGTGCCTTTTCAAAAGCGTTTAGAAAGTCTTTTGAA
Organism: uncultured Dokdonia sp.; assembly: GCA_947503305.1. Taxonomy (GTDB): domain Bacteria; phylum Bacteroidota; class Bacteroidia; order Flavobacteriales; family Flavobacteriaceae; genus Dokdonia. The sequence continues at coordinate 524,609 of CANNDF010000001.1, read as the reverse complement.
AAATAAAAAGTATCATAACAACCTAACTTTTTAAACAAGGTATCATCGATATCGTTTACAGAGGTATAATATCTATTTTTTAAATTATTCAACCGTTGCTTTTCTCTTTTTTGTGCTTAAATATACACCTGTAAATATAAGTATCGCTGCAATAATACGAATTGTAGTGAGTTTATCTGCACCTACTAACATAGCAAATCCAGCTGCTAAGAGAGGTTGAAGATAGATAAAAGCCCCTATCGTTGAAGGTTGCAATTCTCGTAATGCAAAAACATTAAATAAATAAGTAAGGTAGGTTGTTCCTACAACTACAAATATCATGATCCAAATTACTCTCATGGGTAGTTCTGCCCATTCTACTTCTAAAAACTCAGGCAAAGCAACAGGAAGGTTTGTAAAAACAGCAATTAGAAAAAACCATTTCATTAAAGTAATGGAACTATATTTTGAGGTAAGAGGTTTTACTAAAATCAAATACACTGCATAGGCTGTTGCATTTACAAGAAAAAATGTATTTCCTAGAGGGATATTAGGCGCATTTTCTTGAGTTTTTACTCCAAATAATATCAAAACTAATGCCCCTATTAATCCAATGCCTATTCCCAAGCTTTTCATCCATCCCACTTTTTCTTTTAAAAAGAAAATTGAGAGGAGGAGTAAAATAACTGGAGTGATAGTAATTACTACACTGCTATTTATGGGTGTCGACAATGCTAAGCCTTTAAAAAAGGCTAACATGTTTATGGTCATTCCAAACAAAGCACATAAAATAATTCGTTTCCAATCTTTGCGATCTATCTTTTCTTTTTTGAAAAAAAAACTCGTGATCCAGAAAAGTAATGCTGCTCCTAAGACCCGCAACATAATAAACCCAAATGGCTTGATATAGGTAGGCATTAATCCCTTGGCAAGTGTATGATTAACTCCATATATAAAACTAGCTCCAAAAGCTGCCAATAAAGCCAAGTGACGTTTGCTCATGCTTCTTCTATGAGTTAAAAGCCATTATAGCCTCTCCTACCGTTTTTTTACTATTACCGATAAATATTTGATCATTAATAATCATAACAGGTCTTTTAAGAAATGTATACTGTTCTAAGATCAAGTCTTTATATTGATTTTCAGAAAGTGTTTGCTCATGCAATCCTAATTTTCTATAAAGTTGAGCTCGCTTACTGAATAAGGCTTCATAATTCCCTGCTAAGGTTTTCATGTGTTCAAGCTGATTTTCGGAGATTGCCTCTGTTTTGATGTCTTGTAGTATGACATCATCATTAGGGTTGATCTCTTTAATGATACGTTGACATGTAGAACAACTCGATAGATGATATATCTTTTTCACGAAAGTAAATGGTTAATTATTGATGTGTTAAAAGTAGCGCCATTCTTTACTAAAAAGGATTATTTTTAGAAAAAATTAAGATATGGATTATACGTTTGATATTACTCTTAAAAACAGGCAATTACTACTTAAACTTATAGACTCCAATACCACAGAACAATTAAATCATATTCCTGATGGGTTTACTAATAATATTATATGGAATATTGGGCATAGTATTGTTACACAGCAACTACTGGTATACGGCTTGTCTGAGCAAGAATTTAGAGTTCCTAAAGAATGGATACGTAATTATAGAAAAGGTACCAAACCCACAAAATTTGTAGAGGAAACAGAAATTAATGCTATCAAAAGTGCTCTTTTTGATTCTTTAGAGGATCTCGAGCTAGATTACAATAATGGTTTATTTAAAAACTTTAAAACCTATACGCTAAGTACAACAGGAGGTATTCTTACCAATGTAGAGGAAGCCTTAGCTTTTAACAATTATCATGAAGGGCTACATTTAGGGTATTCACTCGCTTTATTACGAGCTATTAAAAAATAAAAAGATACCTCCATACCATAAAAAACCCCTCACTTTTCAGTGAGGGGTTTTATATTATTGATTACTGTATACTACTATAAAGTAGTTACCTTTTAATCACCTTATAAGGACTCGTTTCTCCTTCTATAGTTACTTGCATGATATAAGAACCTTTAGCTAGGTTGCTTATATTAAGCTGGTAGCTAGTCACTCCTATTTCTTGCTCTAGTACTTTCTGACCTAGTAGATTGAATACAGCTATATTTTCAATAGCTACTCTAGAATCTATATTAAGTACGTCAGACGCAGGGTTAGGGAAGAATGTAAATCCTTCAAAAGAATTGTCTTCTAGTCCTAGAACTGTACAATCTCCTGTAATTGTTCCTGAGGTGATATTTGTAAATGCATCACCTGCACCTACTTCTACCCCATTTACATCTAAAATTCTATATGTAATTTCTTCTGGGAATCCTCCTAATTCATCAAACTCAGTAGTAATATCTTCTCCTGGATTAATGTCAAAAGTTAAGGAACCAAATGCTCCATCATTTGCAGGATCATCATCAAGTGACACTCCGTTAAGAACAACAAGACCATCTCTTAGTACATCTATCGTTGCTCCATTCCATCCGTCACCAAAAGAATCAAACATCTCTAATGTATACGTACACTCACCTGGTGGTGGTGGTACGATCTCTTCACATGTAACTGCTAGTGAAAAATCTCCAGAACTTGTTCCGAATCCTTCTACCATAATAGTATAGGTAGTTGTTCCATCAGAAATAAAAGTTAATTGCGACTGTAATCCACAGAAATCATCATTTTGAGCTATCTCATTTACAAGAGCACATCCATCGTCAAATACACGTAGGAATGAATCATAAGTTGTTGCTCCATCACAAAGAGATAAAGTCACTTCTTCTTGAACACCACTTCCTGTATATGTATAGAATACATCAGAAGAAGGGTTCTGTCCAGAATCCATACCTCCTATTGTTGTCCCTGTAACTGTAGTACCACATTCTAATGCAATAGCTTCTTCACAGTCATCATTAGGTGGTGGTAATAAGAATTGAAAGTCTATAGATACATATACACTAGAGTCATCCTCGTTACAGAATGATTGTACGTATAATGTATAGAAGTTACCACTGATAAAATCACCAACGGCAGAATCTGTTGTCATATCTAATGTAGATCCAGAAGCGATTGGATCTGGAGTACCTTGTGGCACACCTTGATCTTGAATCTCCCAGATATATCCAAGTGCATCTTCAAATGGATCCCAAGAAATATCTACTGTTCCAGGCATAAAGTTTCCTGCCATTAAGTTTTGAGGAGCCACACATGATGGACAATCTGCAATAAGAGTTCCAGATGGAATATCAGTTGCAGGGTCTGCAGTACCAGCACCTACTTCAATACCATTTACATCTATAATTCTATATGAAACTTCTCCTGGGAAACCTCCTCCATCTACAAATACAGTTGTTACATCTGCTGTAGAGTTTACAGGGAATGTTAAAAAGCCTTGAGCTCCTGTATTTGTTGGATCATCGTCTAAAGAAACGTCATCTAATACAACAACACCATCTACAAGTACATCCATAATTGCACCATTCCATCCATCACCAAAGGAATCATTCATCTCTAATGTATATTCACACATTTCACAAACGCCTCCTTCAGATACTCTATCTACTAGAATTGGATTAGAAAGATCAAAACATCCATCAAGGTCAGCAACATTTGCTCCCATATCAAGACCTATTAATCCATCGTCATAACGGATATACCAGATTGCACAAACACCAGGAAATACTCCTTCAAGGTCAAATGGTGGTGCTGCAGGTAAACCTAAGATTTCTCCTGTAACATTATCAGTAATAACCCATCCACTATTTGCTCCTATACCTTCTCCTACAATAGTTACATCTATTGGGTCTGGTAATTCATCTCCTGTACATATGCTTACTTCTGTTTGACCCGTTGCAGTAACTTCTATTGCTGCTGCATTTACAGCACAATCACTATAGGCAGCTACTTGGAAAGGTCCGAAGCCTCCGCCTCCCCATTCCCATACACGAATGTATAGAGGGGCTCCTGGATCCTGATCTGTTAAATCTACTAATGAAAATAATCCATTTCCATCATCATCATCACAATCAATCTCTACTAGAGCTCCTATCTCACCACTATAAATAGCCATACCAGTATCTGTAATACCACCTGCGGTATCTGTCTCGATAACAAGTTGTCCTGTACTTGGAGGAATTACAGAAAACCAAACATCTGCTCCACCATAGTTTCCACAAGAAGGATCATCTATTGCTGTATCTGTAGCACTCACATTAGAAGCTGTTACAGGGAAATCTGTAAATACAGCTCCCACCATTAATTCTATAGCTCCTTCTGGATCATCATTTGCTGGTGGTGGTGTGTCATATGCAGACATCTGGAATGTTCCTAAAGAACCTCCATTCCACTCCCATACACGAGCATAAAGTACTTCTCCTGGTGTACGATCTTCTACTTCTGCTAAAGAAAATAAACCAATACCGCCATCATCATTACAAACTACTTCTACTAGCGCACCTATTTCACCTTCATAAATACTAATTGCTGTATCTGTAATAGAACCATCATCTTCTTGCGATTCTACAGAAACAGATCCACTTTCTGGAACTACAAAACTGTACCATAAATCTGCCTCAGTAAAGTTTCCACAAGAAGGATCATCTATTGCTGTAGCTGTAGCTTCAGTATTATCTGCAATAACTGGGTTGTCTTCAAAAACTTCTCCTACAGTTAAACTACTTGCAGTTTCTGGATCATCATTTAATGATGCATTATCACCAATAAGGTTTATTACATAATCATTATCAAATCCAAAAGAATCTACAGATCCAAAACCACATACTGGAGAAAACAAGTACGAAGGCGCTGTTTCACCAGCAGTATTAGATCCTATTCTAAATACAATTCCATCTTCTGCTTCAGGAATTTCAAATAATAGTATCTGTCCAGCTGGAACAATTACAGGAGTAGGTAGCACAAATGACACTACTGTTAACTCATCTGCAACAGTTACTGGAACGTCTCCAAGGAATAATTCAGAAACGACAGCAAAATCTGGAACACCATCACCATCAAGATCTTCTGTAGGATCTATATTGTCTATAGTCGCTAGTCGAACAGGTACAGTCCCTGACACTTCAGAAACCTCAACTCCAAACTGAACCTCTGTGATTTCAAAATCGTCAGTAATACCAAACTGATTTGTCAAATCAAAAGTTCTTTGATAGTTAGTCGGCTCTGTAGGACACGCAACCGTTAGTACGGGATCAACAGCTTGATCCGCAGAATGTGTAATTGTAATTTGAGCAAAAGACATGCTTGAACACAAAAACAAAAACACTAGAAATGTAATTTTTTTCATAATTGGTTATTTTAATTTAAGTTAATCCGTGAAAAATCAGACTTAAAAGATAATGTCTTAAAATCTTTTTTCTTCACATTCTTGTGATTTTTCGATGATTATCACAAATTCATCGTTATAAAACGCATTTTAAAATTAAAAAAGTCAAATAAGTTATAAAAAATATAAATCGTCGTATTTCTAATAATATTTATCATTAATAAACCACACATATCCTTTGTTATTTGACTCTTTGTTTTAAGTGGTGTTTAATCCTATTTTTGGGATGTAAGAAGATTAATAGATCCTGTTATTATATTACTCTCTAGGATTTAAATATAAAATCATGAAATTCAACACAAAAACAATACATGGAGGCCAAGAGTATGATAAAGCATATGGAGCTGTAATGCCTCCTATATATCAAACTTCTACCTATGCTCAATCTACTCCAGGAGGACATAAGGGATACGAGTATAGTAGAACACATAATCCTACACGACATGCATTGGAAAATGCATTTGCAAGTATAGAGAATGGGGAATACGGACTAGCCTTTAGTTCTGGTCTTGCTGCAATAGATGGTGTTATTAAGCTTTTACAGCCTGGGGATGAAGTTATTTCTACAAATGATCTTTATGGAGGCACTTATAGATTATTTACCAAGATATTTGAAAGGTTTGGTATTAAATTCCAATTTATAGGAATGGAAAATGCCTCAGATATTGAGGCTTATATCACAGATAAAACAAAACTGATATGGGTAGAAACCCCCACAAATCCTATGATGAATATCATAGATATCAAATCGATTGCTTCTGTTACTAAAAAATATAATATCCTACTTGCTGTAGATAATACATTTGCTACTCCTTATTTACAAAGACCTCTTGATCTTGGAGCTGATATCGTAATGCACAGTGCTACAAAATATATAGGGGGACATAGTGATCTTGTCATGGGCGCTTTAATTGTAAAAGATGAAGAGCTTTCTAAAAAACTTTACTTTATTCAAAACGCAAGTGGTGCTATATGTGGACCACAAGATAGTTTCTTAGCATTAAGAGGAATTAAAACCCTGCATGTGCGAATGCAACGCCATTGCGAAAACGGAAAAGCAATCGCTCATTTTTTAAAAACTCATGATAAGGTAGATCAGGTGTACTGGCCAGGGTTTGAAGATCATCCTAATCATACGATTGCAAAAGATCAAATGGACGACTTTGGAGGTATGATTTCATTTACAACAAAAGATGACTCCTATCAAGGAGCTGTACATGTTGTAGAAAAACTAAGACTCTTTACCCTTGCAGAAAGTCTGGGTGGTGTAGAATCTCTAGCTGGCCATCCTGCATCTATGACTCATGCATCTATCCCTATAGAAGAGCGTCAAAAAATTGGGGTTAAAGATTCTTTAATTCGTTTGAGTGTAGGAATAGAAGATATAGAAGATTTAATCGCAGACTTAAAACAAGCACTGGATTAAAAAAGGATAGATGATGATCACCTATCCTTATTATATTTCTTAGTATGCTTTCGCGAAAGCGTACTCTTATTCTAAATAATATATATACCCCACATTAAGCCAAAATATCCAATCATTTGCACGATTAACGGGTCTTGGATCTGGATTTAATCCATCTACCCAATTCGAGGTATAATAATGCCATCTCGCATCTATTACTAAATCACTGAGGGTTCCTAATTTATAACGAGCACCTGCACTCCAAGTAATAGCCCATGTAGAACCAGGTCTATCATCTATTCCGCTATTATTGATTCCTTCTCCTTGTGCAAAACCTTGAAAAAGTACCGGCTGTAAATCATTAGTAAAAGGACTTACAAAATCCCCTTGTAAATCACCAAGATCAGAAGAAGCCACAGGATCAAAGGAAACAAAATGAACACCAAAACTTATGTAAGGAGCTATTTTATAGGCACCTGCTGAAAAATCACGTATACTCATCGGAAAATATTCTAACTGGGATCCAATTTCAAAAACCTGAGCTCTCCCTTCGTGATTTCTAAGCTGTAAACCTCCTAAATCATTGTCTTCAGACTCTTCTCCAAAATGATTAAGATTTGTGACATGATAATCGATCTCGTTTCTAACTTTAAAATGATCATTAAAGTATGTATCACGAGAATAGCAGTTACAATCTGCTCGATAAGCAAAGTTTAAGTAGTGTACAATTCCAACACCAAAACCTATATTTCCTCGGTTTGTGTCAAAATCATTACGCAATCCAAAATCAGATTGAAAAGCAACAGGACCAGTGATAATCCCTATTTCATGGGAGAATCCTAACTGGGACTTGAGTTCCTGTTGGGCAATACAAATTGATAGAACTGCCATGAGTAGGTATCTGGCTTTCATAAAAATAGGTAATTTGAGACGTCAACAAATATATGAAAACTAAGGAAACAGCGAAATTTTAAAGCCCTTCCCTTTTTATAAACAGTATAATTCTTTGAAAAACGCCTTTTTTTTTACGAATTTCAAAAAAAAATGGACTCAATTTTTAGGATACATTATATTTGCACATACTTTAAAACGTCGTTTTAATATTTAAATTATCCAATACTAAAAGATATGTCAGACAACATTAAAAATTTTGTCAATAACGTTGCTCAAAGCAATCCTAATGAGCCTGAATTTATGCAGGCTGTTCAAGAAGTAGCAGAAACCGTTATTCCATTCATAGAAGCAAATCCTAAATACCAGGGAAAGAAGCTATTAGAACGAATGGTAGAGCCAGAGCGCACCATCATATTCAGAGTCCCTTGGACAGATGATACTGGAGAGATACATGTAAATAGAGGATATCGCATAGAATTCAATAGTGCTATTGGACCTTATAAGGGTGGGTTAAGATTTCATCCTTCTGTAAACTTAAGTATTCTAAAGTTTTTAGGATTTGAACAAGTATTTAAAAACAGTCTTACAACACTTCCTATGGGAGGAGGAAAAGGAGGGTCTGATTTTAATCCCAAAGGGAGGTCTGATGCAGAAGTAATGCGTTTTTGTCAAAGCTTTATGACAGAATTGTCTCGTCACATAGGCCCTAACACAGATGTTCCTGCTGGAGATATCGGGGTTGGTGGCCGTGAGATAGGATATATGTTTGGGCAATACAAACGCCTTCGTAATGAATTCACAGGAGTTCTTACTGGAAAAGGACTCTCTTTTGGAGGATCATTAATACGTCCTGAAGCTACTGGATATGGAGATGTATACTTTGCACAAAATATGCTTAAAACAAAAGGGGAGTCTTTTAAAGGGAAAACCGTTGTTATTTCAGGATCAGGAAATGTTGCACAATATGCAACTGAGAAGGCCACTCAATTAGGAGGAAAGGTTGTTACACTCTCTGATTCTAGCGGATTTATTTATGACAAAGATGGCATAGATGAAGAAAAGCTTGCGCATATCATGGAAATTAAAAATGTACGACGTGGTAGAATTAAAGAATATATAACAAAATATCCTACTGCCGAATATCATGAAGGTCAAAAACCATGGGATACTGCGTGTGATGTCGCTCTTCCATGTGCTACTCAAAATGAATTGGACAAAGAAGCTGCAACCACACTGATAGCAAATGGATGTATTTGTGTCGCTGAAGGTGCAAATATGCCATGTACTCCAGAAGCTATTGAAGTATTTCAAAACGCAAAAGTTCTCTTTTCACCAGGAAAAGCTTCTAATGCTGGAGGAGTTGCTACCTCTGGGCTAGAAATGTCTCAAAACAGCATGCGTTATAATTGGACGGCAAAAGAGGTAGATGAACGACTTTATACGATTATGCTTGATATACATGAAGCTTGTGTAACCTACGGAACACAAGAAGATGGTTATGTAGACTATGTAAAAGGAGCAAATGTTGCAGGCTTTGTAAAAGTAGCAGATGCAATGTTATCGCAAGGAGTAGTATAACTCATCATACTTTATCGATAGTAAAGGGCGACATTATAGTCGCCTTTTTTATTAGCATTTCTTTATCTAAAAGAAAAACAAACCACTTGCTATCTAATCTTAATGTATCCCTCATGCAATAATTGTACTTTTGAAGGGTTTAAAAAGAAGAATTAAAAAAAAGTGAAACTACTCTATATACTATTAATAGGTTTATTCTCCATTTCATTACAAGCTCAAGACTTTTCTGATGAATGGACAGGCTATTTTTCATTTGCCAATGTAGGAGATGTTTCTGAGGGTAATGGAAGGCTATATGCAGCTTCAGAAAACGCTGTTTTTATTTTTTCTACTATAGATGGGTCTATCATAACAAGATCTACCATTAATGGTCTATCTGGAAATAGGATTTCTTCTATATATTATAGTGAAGCTTTTGATACACTACTTATAGGATATGAAAATGGTATTATCGATATTATTGTAAGTAATAGTGAAAATGTAATTACAGTTGTAGATATATTTAATAGACTGTCTATCCCTCCTTCTCGAAAATCAATAAACCACTTTACAGAATTCAATGGATTTGTTTATATTTCAACTGGATTCGGAATTTCATTATATGATCTTGGGTCTTTAGAATTTGATGACTCTTATTTTATAGGTGATAATGGATCTCAATTAAATATTACTCAAACCACAATACAAGACGAGTTCATCTATGCTTCATCTACTGATGGAGGAGTGCGAAGAGCTATTGTAAATAATGATAATATTATAGATTTCAATAACTGGACCACAGTTACCCTAGGATCTTTTCAAGGAATCACATCACTTAATCAAACTTTATATCTTGCCAATGGAAATCAATTGCTACGATCAACTAATGGTCTAACCTTTTTAGGGTTTCAACAATTTCAACAAGGTATTACAGATCTTGAAGTAAATGATGATATTTTAAGTGTAACAACTCCAAATAGTGTTCAGTTATTTGATTCATCAGGGGTATCTATAGAATCGCATACAGATCTTATAGAATTTGATTCCCCATATAGTGCATCCGTTGTTTTTGCTGGTTCTATTTTTTTAGGAACTCGTGGAAATGGTGTCGCTAGAATACCGATTAATAATCAAGGAGAAATTACTCAATTATTACCTAATGGCCCTTTACTTAATACTCCCTTTAATATAGAAGCCGTTGCAAATGAATTGTGGGTTGTCTATGGAGAATACACAATATCCTACAATCCGTTCCCTCTTACAAGGGAAGGCATAAGTCATTTAACAATACAACAAGGCTGGAATAACATCCCCTTTGATGATGTCTTAGAAGCCACAGATCTTTCATATATTTCAGTCAATCCACAAAACCCATCTCAAGTCTTTGTCAGTTCATTCCAATCTGGGCTATTAGAAATAAATGAGGATGTACCTACTATTTTGTATGATGAAAATAATAGTTCATTTACAGGTATTGGTGCAAATGGCAGTGGTGTTAGACTTAATGGAAGTACTTTTGATCGTGAAGGAAACCTATGGGTAACAAATTCACGTGTACCCAATATCATAAACCGTCTTTCTCCAGGAGGACAATTTACACCTTTCTCATTTGAGCAAGGATTACCCAATGCTATAGAGGCACTAGGAATAGATGATATTGTTATTGCATCTGACGGAAGAATTTATATAGGTACTAGTAGTGAAGGAGTTGCAGGGTTTGATCCTAATACAGGAGAATTTGGACAACTCGTTGGAGAAGAAGAAGCTGGTAATCTTCCCAATAATGATGTTAGGGCATTAGCCTTAGATCGCAATGGTACATTATGGATTGGAACTAGAAGAGGGTTGCGAGTATTGTTTTCTCCTTCTTCTATTTTTACGGATCCGCAAGCGAGTGCAAATGCTATTATCATTTTGGAAGATGATATTCCACAAGAATTACTTAATGATCAAGTTGTTACAGCTATTGTAGTAGATGGTGCCAATAATAAATGGGTAGCTACTGCAGACTCAGGGGTCTTTCAATTTTCTCCAAGTGGTCAAGAAACTATTTTTCACTTTACAGAAGATAATTCACCTTTACCTTCAAACAACGTTCAAGATTTAGCAATAGACCCTCAAAGTGGTACTATTTATTTTGCCACTACAGAAGGGCTGGTCTCTTTTGATGGAACCACCACAGGCCCTGCAGAAGATTTAGAAAACGTTGTTGTATATCCAAACCCTGTCCGTCCCACCTTTAATGGTGAAGTTACTATTGAAGGGTTAACCGCCAGAACCAATGTAAAAATTACAGACCTCTTAGGAAACCTAGTCCATGAAGAAAACACCATAGGTGGCAATATCACATGGGACACACGTGCTTTTGGAAGACATAAAGTCGCCTCTGGGGTATATCTTATTCTTATTACAGGTCCGGAAGCATTAGAAACTCAAATTGCAAAATTGATGATCATTAGATAATGCTAGTTACTACAAAAGCAATTGTAATCTCTGCCCTTAAGTATAGTGAAGCAGATCTTATTGTAAAATGCTTTACAGAAAGTAGTGGCCTTAAATCGTATTTACTACGTAATATCCTCAAGTCAAAAAAAGGAAAGGTGCGTTCTGCAATGTTTCAGCCATTAATGCTTCTAGAAATAGAAGCAAATCATAGAGATAAGGGTACTTTAGAAAGTATACGCGAAGCAAAAGTAATTTATCAATATAGAAGCCTACATACTGATATTACAAAAACTGCCCTTGTTTTTTTTATAGCAGACATTTTACGAAGTTCTATCCTAGAAGAAGAAGAAAATCGTATGCTTTTTGACTACCTCGCAGCAACAGCTGTTTGGTTAGACACGCATGATGTTATTTCAAATTTTCACTTATTATTCTTAGTAAAACTTACAAAATACTTAGGCTTTTATCCCGATGAAAGTCAAATACATTATGAGTATTTCAATTTACAGGAAGGCTCCTTTGTGGCTAATGAAATACACATATATTGTCAAAGCGGGAAGCAAATAACCCTTTTAAAAGAGCTCTTAGGCATAAATTTTGATACACTACCAGAAATCAAACTAAACAAAAAACTTCGTGGAGATTTTCTCAATATGCTATTACAGTATTATGAGTTACATTTGCACGGTTTTAAAAAACCTCGCTCGCTCGAGGTGCTCAATACAATTTTTAGCTAAATGCGCTATATTTTTGCTTTTTTTTTATTTTCCACACTCATTTCTCGGGCACAACAAATTACAGTTCTTGATGTAGATACGCGTGAGCCTATTATTGGTGTTGCTATCTATAACGAAGACAAGAGTAAAAGTGCTATTACCGACTTTGATGGAATGGCAGATATATCCGCTTTCGCTAAAACAGAAAACATCATATTTTCAGAAGTTGCACATCAAGAAGCTAGATATACCAAAGCTCAAATAAATGCTTTCGGAAATAAAATTTATCTCAAACAACTAGAAAACCGACTTGGGGAGATTATTCTTTCGGTTTCAAAGTTTGGACAACGTAAAAATGAAATTTCTCAAAAAATCATTGCACTTTCTTCGTCAGATATAGCGCTTTTTAATCCACAAACTTCAGCAGATTTACTCGAAAGAAGTGGACAAGTTTTTGTTCAAAAAAGCCAGCTTGGTGGTGGAAGTCCTTTAATTAGAGGGTATTCTACAAATAGGTTATTAATCACACTTGACGGTGTGCGTTTTAACACTGCTATATTTAGAGGAGGTAATGTACAAAACATCATTTCAATAGATCCTTTTACTATAGAACGTACAGAAGTAATTCTCGGACCAGGTTCTGTTATTTATGGAAGTGATGCTGTAGGTGGAGTATTAAATTTCTACACAAAAACACCTGTTTTTTCTAGTGATGATACGACCACTGTTTCTGGAAATGCATTAACGCGTTATAGTACTTCAAACAATGAAAAAACAGCTCATTTTGACATTAATATAGCTACAAAGAAATGGTCTTTTTTAACTAGTGCTAGTTTTTCTGATTATGAAAACCAACGTCAAGGGAGACATGGTCCTGATGCTTTTTTGCGTAATGAGTTCATACAACGTATTAATGGAGAAGATGTCGTTGTCCAAAATGAAGATCCTTTAGAACAAGTAAGTACAGGGTATGAGAGTTATAATTTTATGCAGAAAATACGTTATATGCCTAATGTAATGTGGGATTTTAATTTTAACTTGGCCTATGCTAGTACTTCAGATTATGACAGATATGATCGTCTTACCCAACGAGATAATGATGGTCAATTAAGATCTGCACAATGGTTTTACGGACCTCAAAATTGGTTACTTGCAAATCTTCAAATAAATAAAGAAGGACATGGTAAATTATATGATCGTGTGCAAGGAACTTTTGCGTTTCAAAATTCTGAAGAAAGTAGAAATGACAGACGTTTTGGTACTACGGGACTACGTACTCGAACAGAGAGAGTAAATGCGTTATCGGGTTCTTTGGACTTTATTAAAGCCCTTAAAAATAGAAAGAGTAAAATCAATTATGGTATTGAATATGTATATAACTATATCAATTCTAATGGATCAGTAACTGATATTGAGACAGGGTCTTTTGAACTTACAGATACTCGATATCCAGATGGATCTAATTGGCAATCTCTAGCGGCTTATGTAAGCGGACAATTTATTCTTGATCCTAAATTGCGTTTAAATACAGGATTGCGCTATAATCATATTTTTACATTTGCAGATTTTAGAGATAATAATCAATTTTTTGATTTCCCATTTGAAGAGTCTCGACTTGATTTTGGAAATATAACAGGAAGTGCAGGGTTTAATTATGAGCTATCCAAAAAAGTACAGCTTAAAACCAATCTTTCTACAGCATTTAGAGCTCCTAATATAGATGATATCGGAAAAGTTTTTGATAGTGGTGATGGAGATCTAATCATTCCTAATCCTAATTTAAAGGCTGAATATGCATATAATGCGGAGATTGGAACAATACTCAACTTTAATAATGTGGTCGTTTTTGATGGGAATATCTACTATTCACAGTTAGAAAATGCGCTTGTACGCAGAGATTTTACACTTAATGGTGAATCAACGATTCTCTTTCAAGGAGAAGAAACTAATATTGAGGCTATTCAAAATGCAGGTACTGCAAAAATCTGGGGTTTTGAAGCGGGGATAGTCGTTAACCTACCTTATGATTTTAAAGTAACTTCTCAGTACAACCTTACGCGAGGTGAGCAAGAAGAAGAAGATGGATCTTTACTCCCTGTACGACATGTTGCTCCTAATTTTGGAAATACACATATTATCTGGCAAAAAGGAAAATGGAATCTGGATGCTAGTGTTATATATAATGGACAATTTGATTTTGAAGATCTATCACCAGAGGTAAATGATAGTCCAGAACTATTTGCTATAGATGCAAATGGAAATCCTTTTTCTCCAAGTTGGTATACACTCAATCTTTCGGGTCAGTTTAAAGTAAACGATCACTGGAATTTTACGGCAAATCTCGAAAATATAACAGATCAACGCTATAGAACCTATTCTTCTGGAATATCTGCAGCTGGTCGCAATCTTATCCTTGCTGCAAAATATTCTTTTTAAGATACCGCTTTTGCGAAAGCATCTCTCAAAACAGGTACTATTTCTTCAGTAAACCATGGGTTTTTTGTAAGCCAGAATCGATTACGAGGAGATGGGTGCGGTAATGGTATATAAGTAGGTGTATAGTCTTGATAATTCCTTACTGTCTCCGTAAGCGTTTTTTTTGCCTTATCCTTGAGGTAGTATTTTTGAGCATACATCCCTATTAAAATTACAAGCTGAAGGTTAGGCATTTTTGACAGTAATTTTTTATGCCATTCTGGAGCACATTCTGGTCTTGGAGGTAAATCTCCTGTCTTTCCTTTGCCAGGGTAACAAAAACCCATAGGAACTAAAGCTACTTGTTTTGGATTATAAAACACTTCGTCACTACATTGAAGCCAATCCCTAAGTTGTCTACCACTAGGATCATCCCAAGGTACTGAAGTCTTATGAACTTTTGTTCCCGGAGCTTGTCCAATGATTACTACACGAGCTTCTGGATGCGCTGCAACAATAGGATTAGGACCTAATTCCAAATGTTCTTTACATATTTCACAAGACCGTATCGATGTTAATAATTCTTCCATTTATTTTTTTCCTGCTACAACAATAACAATCTCTCCCTTAGGAGCGTTTTTTGTGTAATGTGATAAAACTTCTGTGAGACTGCCTCGTATTGTCTCTTCATGTAATTTTGTAATCTCTCTAGAAACAGAAATTTGACGGTTTTCTCCAAAAACTGTTATAAAATGGCCTAAGGTTTTTACCAGTTTATGTGGTGATTCATAAAAAACCATTGTACGTATCTCATCAGAGAGTATATTAAGTCGTGTCTGACGCCCTTTTTTAACTGGTAAAAAACCTTCAAAAATAAATTTATCATTAGGCAAACCACTATTTACTAATGCTGGTACAAATGCTGTAGCTCCTGGCAAACAGTCTACTTCTATTCCCGCTTCTACACAGGTCCTTGTTAATAAAAATCCAGGATCTGAAATTGCAGGCGTACCTGCATCACTTATAATTGCTATTGTTTCTCCAGATTGAATACGTTTTATAATACTATGTACTGTCTTATGTTCATTATGCATATGATGACTCATCATTTGAGTTGTAATTGCATAATGTTTAAGTAATTTTCCACTAGTACGGGTATCTTCTGCCAGAATAAGATCTACTTCTTTTAATACCCGTATTGCTCTAAAAGTAATGTCTTCTAGGTTACCTATAGGTGTCGGAACAAGATATAGTTTACTCATCTAGCCATACATTGGTCGCACTTCTTTACCAAAGAAATAAGAAAGTATTAATAAAACAAGTGCTACTAATGTAAATGTAATATCATCTCCAGCATCATGATGTGCCATTGCTGCAAGAACAACGTCAAAGAAAATACCAGCATAAGCCCATTCTGTCAACCATGGAATTCCTCTCCATAAAAGCATAGCAACTCCTAGTACCTTAGCAATAGCAAGAGGAATAACGATATAGGTAGGGTAATGAAAGTGTTCAAAAAATCCTTTTACCATTTCTGTATTTCTAAAATACATTTGAGCTGAAAAGATCATAATCCCACAAATTCCAATTGTTGCTATCCAATAAACAATCTTTTGAACATTCATAATAGTCTATTTTACTAATTAAATTTGTTATCAATTACCTGTAAAAAACGTTCTTCATATACCTCTTTTCCTTCCCACTGATTATAATCTGGCTTTACTATTTGATTAATAAACCCTTTTGCTTCATCTACAGAACTAAAAGTACTCAATTGAGATAATACTCTATTATAATCTGTATCACTACCATTGAATAAATGCTTTATAAAAGCAATCTTATCATTGAGTCCTATTTTTAATCCTGTTTTCAATTTATCATTAAGACTTTGTGGCTTTTCATCTTCTTCTGCAGTAACGACAGGTTCAAAAATAGGAATCTGTGCATACTCCCCTCCTATTTCTAGCATATCATTTTTTTGATATCTATCCTGAGGTTCTATAGAATCTATAATCTCATCAATTACTGCAGCTTCGGGAGGCATTTCTGCTACCATATCTTTTATTTTTTCAATCACAGGTTCATGAACAGGCTCTTCAGAGTTAAATACAGTACCATCTGGCCTATGTCTATCATTGCTTCTAGCTTCTTTATATCGGGCTTCGTTTTCGGCAGCGATAACAGAAGGTGTTTTAGATATAGGAGTATTGGTAACTTCTAAGGGTATTTCATTTTTTTGAGCTTCTTCTGTTATATCTGCTTCTAGATTGTCATGCGTATCCTTCGGTATTTCAAGATTGTCTTTATTTGTTGACAATAATGACTCTATAGAATTTTCAATAGTAGCGATTCCTATAGTAGGTTGTCCAGATTTTTCGAGTTGTTCTGCATAAGCAAGAATCGTCAGTTTTTCATACACAGCGCGAGCTTCTTCTGTCATTTTTTCATAAGAAGCATCTTCTTTAAGCTTTAAAATTCTATGTGCTAGGCTTACTAATTCTGCCTTAATGGATTTTTTCATAACTTTCGATTACTTAGCTTTGATTGCGTGCGTTTTTTGATAAATTTACCTTGCCTTAAAATCAAACGCTATTTCTAGTGTTTTGGTCTTGAAAAATACAAAATGTTTCTTGAAAATACAGTAAATCATAAAGAGCAATTCGGTTGGATTGAAGTTATTTGCGGTTCCATGTTCTCTGGAAAAACCGAAGAACTCATACGCAGGCTTAAACGCGCTCAATTTGCAAAGCAGAAAGTAGAAATTTTCAAACCTGTTGTAGATACTCGTTATGATGAAGAAATGGTCGTGTCTCATGATGCAAATGAAATACGCTCTACTCCTGTTCCTGCTGCTGCAAATATTCCTATTCTTGCAGATGACTGTGATGTAATAGGAATCGATGAGGCACAATTCTTTGATGATGAGATTATAAAAGTATGCAATGACCTAGCAAATCGTGGAATCCGTGTTATTATCGCTGGACTGGATATGGATTTTAAAGGTAATCCGTTTGGACCTATGCCAGCACTGATGGCTACCGCAGAATATGTAACTAAAGTCCATGCAGTTTGCACACGAACAGGAAATCTCGCACAATATAGTTACCGTAAAGCTCAAAATGATAGTCTTGTACTCTTAGGTGAAACCGAAGAATATGAACCCTTAAGCCGAGCCGCTTATTATAAAGCTATGCTTAGGGACAGGCTTAAAAAAATGGATGTACATGACCCTGAAGAGCTTTCAAACAAGCATTCTTCAAAAAAATAAAAAAACCACCTCATTATGGGTGTTACACGCCTTGAAATAGACCTTAAAGCACTAAAACATAATTACACCTATCTGAAATCAAAGCTTAAAAAAGGAGTGAAGATGATGGCAGTTGTAAAGGCCTTTGGGTATGGCAGTGATGCAAGTGAGGTTGCGCATTATTTAGAGGGTTTAGGTGTTGATTATTTTGCAGTTGCCTATTCTAGTGAAGGAGTCGCCTTACGAGATGCTGGCATAAAAACTCCTATTTTAGTACTTCATCCTCAACCTGATAATTTTCATACAATTATTGAACGATGTCTTGAGCCTAGTTTATATAGTCCCCGTGTTTTTAAAGCATTTAATGCTTTCGCGAAAGCGGCCTCTCAAAAAAAATATCCTGTACATCTTAAATTTAATACAGGCCTTAATAGATTAGGGTTTTGGGAAAATGATACGGATTGGATTCTAGATCAACTTAAAAATACCCAAGCAATAAAAGTACGTTCTTTATTTTCTCACCTTGCCGCAAGTGAAGATCTTTCTGAAAAAGAGTTTACCATATCTCAAATAGAAAGTTTTACAAAAACTGCCACAGTACTTTGTGATGCCCTTGAGGATACACCCTTTTTACATCAAAGTAATACCTCAGCAATTATTAATTATCCCGAAGCCCAATTTGATCTTGTAAGAACAGGGATTGGACTTTACGGATATGGTAATACATCCGAAGAAGATGCTATGCTTAAGCCCGTCGCTACTTTAAAATCTGTAATCTCTCAGATTCATATGATCGAACCAGGAGAAAGTGTTGGGTATAATAGAGCCTATAGAGCCCCTCATTATGAAAAAATAGCAACAATACCTATAGGACACTCCGATGGTATCTCAAGAGCTTATGGTAATGAGGTAGGTTATGTGACTATTCATGGGAAAAAAGCACCTATAATAGGTAATGTATGTATGGACATGCTTATGGTATGTATTTCTGGTATTGAATGTAAAGAAGGGGACGATGTAATTCTTTTTGGAAAAGGGGCCTCAGCGGTAGATGTGTCCTCAAAAATCAATTCTATATCCTATGAGATACTCACGGCTGTATCTCAACGCATCAAACGTGTTATTCTTCGATAGGGTGGTTCTCCATCTTAAAATTATGTTAACTAAATTTCTTTTTTAGTAACTTAGAAGCCTATAAACCTATATAAACCTATATCAAAATGTTAAAAGAATTTAAGGAATTTATTATGACTGGTAATGTCATAGATCTAGCAGTAGCCGTTTTATTAGCAGGTGCCATGGGACTTGTTGTAAAAGGTTTTGTAAGTGATATTATGATGCCTGTAGTAGGGCACTTTGCAGGAGGTATTGATTTTGCAGATATGAAAGTCGTACTAGATGAAGCTGTAGTTGCTGCCGATGGTACTGTTACTGTAGCAGAGAATGCTATTATGTATGGAAACTGGATCAATGCAATTATTAATTTAATCATTGTAGGATTTGTTTTATTCATGATTGTAAAAGCATATAATAAAACAAAAGCGCCAGTAGAAGAAGCACCAGCAGCAGATCCTGGACCTTCTGAAATAGATCTTCTCACAGAAATCCGAGACGCTCTTAAAAAATAATTGTAGTACCGCTACACTATATATTTTATTCTCTAAACCGCCCAGTTTCTAGCTGTGGCGGTTTTTTTATTCCAATATTTACAGTATTCTCAAAATCTTAAGCAATTTTTATCATCTTATCATCTTATTAATAGTCTTGATCTTCCTAAATTTGGGGCTATTTTTAATTTAATATATACCTTATAATGAGAGTAGCCGTAGTAGGTGCTACCGGAATGGTAGGCCAAGTCATGTTGCAAGTACTTGCAGAACGTAATTTTCCAATAACAGAATTGATCCCTGTAGCTTCAGAAAGATCAGTAGGAAAAACGGTTTCTTATAAACAGAAGGACTATACAATAGTTTCTATGGCCGATGCAATTGCCATACAACCAGACATAGCTATTTTCTCTGCAGGAGGAGGAACCTCTTTAGAATATGCCCCGCTATTTGCAGAAGTAGGGACAACCGTTATTGATAACTCTTCTGCATGGCGAATGGATCGCACAAAAAAATTAATTGTTCCTGAAATTAATGCACATACATTAACCTCTTCAGATAAAATTATAGCAAACCCAAATTGCTCAACAATTCAAATGGTTGTTGCACTGGCTCCCTTACATAAAAAATACCATATTAAACGTCTTGTTGTTTCCACGTATCAATCCATAACAGGTACTGGTGTTAAAGCCGTTCGCCAACTTAAAAATGAATATGAAAATGCTAAAGGAGAGATGGCATACCCATATCCTATACACCGCAATGCAATTCCTGCTTGTGACGTATTTGAAGAAAATGGGTATACAAAAGAAGAACTTAAACTCGTAAGAGAGACTCAAAAAATTCTAGATGACCGTAGTATTGCTGTTACAGCTACAGCGGTTCGCATACCTGTTGTTGGTGGGCATAGTGAGTCTGTAAATTTGGAGTTCCGTAATGAATATGAATTAAATGATATACGCACCCTATTAAATAATACTGCTGGCGTAACAATACAAGATAATCCAGACACAAATACGTATCCTATGCCAATCTATGCAGAAGGAAAAGATGATGTCTTTGTGGGTCGTATACGTCGGGATCACTCTCAAGAGAATTCACTTAATATGTGGATTGTTTCTGACAATCTTCGTAAAGGAGCTGCGACTAATGCTGTTCAAATTGCTGAGTATTTGCTAGAAAAAGAACTCGTGTAAAAATTAAATGCCTTTCTAAGGTTTCTTAGGAAGGCATTATATATTATAAAATATTCCTTTTGAAAACCATAGATCTTTCTACCTGGAAACGTAAACAACACTTTGACTTTTTTAATCAATTTGAAGAGCCTTACTTTGGCTCCATTGTCCATGTAGATGTAACAAAAGCACTACGCGTATCAAAAGAGCATTCATACTCTTTCTTTACATATTATTTACATAAATGCATACTTGCTACAAATGCTATCGAAAACTTTAGGTATCGTATCACTCAAGATAATCAAGTAGTGGTTTATGATACGATAGGAGCTTCTGCCACTATGATGCGAGAGAATGAAACTTTTGGGTTTAGTTATATTCCATATATAAAAGATTTTGATGAATTTACAGATACTACTCAAAAAGAAAAAGATAGGATAAAACAATCAAATGATCTTTTCCCTTCTGTAAACCCAGAAAACGTGATTCACTACTCAGCAATCCCATGGCTAGCATTTACAGGGCTTACCCATGCTCGTATTTATAAAGCAAAAGATAGTATCCCAAAAATATCTTTTGGAAAAATCACCGATATTGAGGGTAAAAAAACAATGCCGGTATCCATTTTTGTCCATCATGCACTCGTAGACGGACTTCATGTAAGTAGGTTTGTGCAAGAATTCCAAGATTTATTAAACATGTAATTAGTTGCATATCAATTAATTAAGTTAAATTGACAATTTTATAGTGCTTGTTTTGTAATTAGGCAGGAGCTTATACGTCTAAATCGCCATAACAAATAACAATCAACTAAAATCAAAACGTCATGAAAATCGTAAACACAATTCTTAGAATAGGACTGGGCTTAATGCTCTTAGTATTTGGACTTAATAAATTTTTCTGGTTTATGCCAGACTTCCAATTTGGAGAAGATATTGGAGCTGCAAACCTCTTTCAAGCATTTACCGACAGTAGCTATATGTGGCCATTAGTAGGAGGTCTAGAAGTTGTTGTAGGAATTCTATTTATAACAAAAAAAGCATTCCCAGCTGCACTTCTTGCCCTAATTCCTATCTCAATTAACGTTGTATTATTCCATGCAGTATTAAATATTGCAAACATTGGACCTGCCCTTCTGGTAGCTGTACTTAACGTATATTTCATTTATAAAAACTGGGATAGTTATAGACATTTAGTAAAATAGACAAGTTAGCTTTAAGCACTTCATACCTAGAGAAGACCCACTGTAATGGTGGGTTTTTTTATATGCTTTGAAATCATTATTTGCTTTCGCAAAAGCGTTAAATACTCTATCTTCACTGTCTTAACAAGAATATCCTACAAGAATGAAAAAACTAACACTCATAGTACTCTTAAGCACAGTACTATTTTCCTGTAAAAAAGAAGTACAACCTGTGGAAAAAACAATAGCCGTAACATATGCTCAAACCAAGAAAGCAGATACAGTAAACACTTATTTTGGTACTGAAGTTCCAGATCCATATCGCTGGTTAGAAGATGATCGTAGCTCAGAAACTGAAGATTGGGTAAAACGTCAAAATGAAGTAACCTTTAATTACTTAGATACAATCCCTTTTAGAGATCAACTCAAAGATAGGCTTGAAAACCTATGGAATTATGAAAAAATAGGAGCTCCCTATAAAGAAGGGGACTATACATATTTTA
The DNA here is from genome assembly GCA_947503305.1 of uncultured Dokdonia sp. Taxonomy (GTDB): domain Bacteria; phylum Bacteroidota; class Bacteroidia; order Flavobacteriales; family Flavobacteriaceae; genus Dokdonia. The sequence continues at coordinate 502,116 of CANNDF010000001.1, read as the reverse complement.
GTAAAAATAATGGATTACAAAATCAATATGTAATCTATCGCTATAAAACGGGAGAAGATCCTTCGTCAGCAAGTGTTTTTTTAGATCCAAATACTTTTGCTGAAGACGGAACCATATCTCTTGGAGCAACTCGTTTTTCTGAAGATGGAAAGACACTCGCCTATTCAATCTCAGAAGGAGGGAGTGACTGGCGTAAAATCCTCATTATGGATGTAGAATCTAAAAAAATTGTAGAAGACACTTTGGTTGATATTAAATTCAGCCCAATGTCTTGGTACAAAAATGAAGGATTTTATTACTCAAGTTATGATAAACCTAAAGGGAGCGAACTTTCTGCAAAAACCGATCAACACAAAGTCTATTATCATAAGTTAGGCACTCCTCAATCTGAGGACACGCTTATTTATGGAGGTATTCCAGAAGAAAAACACAGATATATCTATGGGAGTGTAACAGAAGATAACAGATATCTTTTAATATCTCCTCGTGTATCTACATCTGGCAATAAATTATATATAAAAGATCTTACAAATCCCAATAGTAAGTTAGTTACTATTTTAGATCATACAGATAGCGATACTTATGTAATGGACAATATAGGAAGCACTCTTTATATTGTTACCAATCTTGATGCCCCTAATCAACGCATTGTCACTGTTGATGCTAGCAATCCATCTCCAGAAAATTGGGTAGACCTTATTCCTGAAACAGAACAAGTATTAAGACCTTCTACTGGAGGAGGCTATATTTTTGCAAATTATATGGTTGACGCCATCACCCAGATTAAGCAATATAATTATGAAGGAAAACTAGTCCGTAATGTGGATTTGCCTGGAATAGGGACTGCCGGAGGATTTGGAACCAAAAAAGAGGAAAAAGAACTCTACTTTAGTTTTACAAACTATAAAACTCCTGGAAGTATATATAAATATCAAATAGAAGAAGGGACTTCAGAATTATTCCGTAAGCCTCAGATAGATTTTAATCCTGATAATTATGAGAGTAATCAGGTTTTTTATACATCTAAAGATGGTACCAAAGTACCTATGATTATTACACATAAAAAAGGATTGACAATGGATGGTAAAAATCCTACAATTCTATATGGCTATGGTGGGTTTAATATAAGTCTCACTCCTAGTTTTAGTATTGCAAACGCAGTATGGATGGAACAAGGAGGTGTCTACGCTGTTCCTAATCTTAGGGGTGGCGGAGAGTATGGAAAAGCATGGCATGATGCGGGAACACAACTTAAAAAACAAAATGTATTTGATGATTTTATAGCAGCAGCAGAATTTCTTATTGATCAAAACTATACATCTAGTGATTATCTTGCTATCCGAGGAGGGTCTAATGGAGGCTTACTTGTGGGAGCAACGATGACGCAACGTCCAGATCTCATGAAAGTTGCGCTTCCTGCTGTAGGTGTTCTAGATATGTTACGTTACCATACCTTTACTGCAGGAGCAGGGTGGGCATATGATTACGGTACCTCAGAAGATAGCAAGGAAATGTTTGATTACTTATTAGGCTATTCTCCTGTCCATAATGTAAAAGAAGGTGTCTCATATCCTGCAACACTAGTAACTACAGGTGATCATGATGATCGTGTAGTTCCCGCGCATAGTTTCAAGTTTGCTGCAGAACTCCAAGCAAAACAGTCTGGAAGTGCACCTACGCTTATTCGCATTGAGACAGATGCAGGTCATGGTGCCGGAACTCCCGTAAGCAAGACTATTGAACAATATGCAGATATCTATGGGTTTACTTTATACAATATGGGATATGAAGTATTGCCAGGAAAAATTAAAGGGTAAGGATATCTCAGAATATAAAAAAGGCTCAATCCATATATGGATTGAGCTTTTTTTTATTATTGAATTAATTCAAATAATTTCCCTGGCAAAGGTTTTACAACTCCCTTTAACTCCATTGTAAGTAGTATACTCGCTACTTTATGAGTAGGAAAATTACAATGGACAGTTATAAGGTCTATATGTTCTTTACCTTGCTCTTTTAAAAATTTCCATATCTTTTTCTCATCATTATCAAGTTGTACAAATAGCTTTTTTTGAATAACTTTTGGTACTTCTTCTTCTAACTTCCAGTTGAGTATATATATCAAATCTGCAACACTGGTAAGCATATGTGCCTTTTGTTGTTTAATAAGATTATTGCACCCTAAACTTAATGAATCATCTACTCTGCCTGGAACAGCAAAGACTTCTCTATTATATCCATTTGCAAAATCTGCTGTTACAAGAGATCCTCCTTTTTCTGCACTTTCTATAACTAATGTAGCTTCGCTTAATCCGGCTATAATCCGATTGCGTTTTAAAAAATTAGTATGGACAAAAGCATCACTACTCCAAAAATCAGTCACAAAACCACCATTGATTTCTATCTCTTTTATATACTTGCTATGTGTTTTTGGATATACTTGATTAAGGCCATGAGCGAGCACTCCTATTGTTTGTATATTATGCTTTATTGCTGCTTTATGTGCTGCAATATCTACTCCATATGCAAATCCAGAAACAATAACTGGATTCAACGGAGCCAAATTTTCAATGAGATTTTCGACAAATGTAGCTCCATAAGAAGTAATCTTTCGAGTTCCAACAATGCTTATAATTTTGGAATTGTTTATATCTATATTACCTCTTTGAAAAAGAATCACAGGACTATCAATACAATGTTTTAATCGTTGTGGATAATCTATATCTGTATAGCAACTATATGTGATATTATGGTTTTTTATATATGCTAGTTCTGCTTTCGCGAAAGCATTATGTTTTTTACCCCAAAAAGATTGTAATTTATGTTCCCCTATGCCTTCAATTTTAAGAAGGGTTCCCTTGGTTTGCTTTAAAACTTCTTGCGCACTCCCGAAGTATCCAATAAGTTTTTTTATACTCCCATCTCCTAAATAGGGAATATGTTGCAAGGTTAAAAGTGCATGAAGTTCATCATCGGTCATATAAGCTACTGGTTTTCAATAAAAATAAACAACATTTACCAATGTTAATAAAATGTTACCTATGACTTTTCATCACTTTAAAAAATTTTTACCTTTATTGCATGCAATTAGACTCTTACATAAGTGATTTACTATACAGGTATGAATGTGTGATTTTACCAGGTTTTGGTGCTTTTTTAACACAATATCAAAGCGCTAGAGTTCATGATACAACACATGCTTTCTACCCACCTAAGAAAAAACTATCATTTAATGCGCAACTTACAAATACTGATGGTCTACTTGCAAATTACATTTCAAAAAAAGAGATGATTCCTCATGAAGAAGCCAATACTAAAATTGCTTCATATGTTCGATTTTTATTTGATGGGCTTCATAAGGGATCTACTATAGAGCTTGCAAATATTGGATCTCTCTCTCTAGGAGCCGAGAATACTGTCTTATTTGAGCCTTTATATAGTATTAACTATTTGACTACTTCTTTTGGTTTATCTTCATTTACTTCTCCTCAAATTGCTCGTGAAGTATATAAAAAAGAGGTAGAAGTTATAGAAGAAAAAACACCTATTGCTTTTACTCCTGAACGCCGTGCCAGTGGTTGGATGAAATATGCCGCCATTGCTGTCATAGGTCTAGGGCTTGCTGGAGTAGGAGGGTTTAATTATCTCAAAAATATAGAAGAGCATAATTATGCTGCCAAACAAGAGGCTGACAATCAAATAGAACAAAAAATACAACAGGCTACTTTTGTAATTCCTAATCCATTACCTGCGATAACAATAGAGCTTACAAAACCAAAAGGCAACTACCATGTGATTGCTGGAGCCTTCCGTATGGAAGAAAATGCTGAAAAACGGGTTACTCAACTTCGAGAAAAAGGATACAAAGCACGTCAGATAGGTAAAAACAAATTTGGCCTTCATCAAGTGGTTTATGGAAGTTATATAGATAGTAAAGATGCTCTTAATGCATTAAGAGCTGTTCGAAAAGCAGATAATACATCTGCATGGTTACTAGTACAAAAATTAGATTAACCCTACGAATAGCAGGTTTCTTTTCATAAGCAAACTAGATCCCGCTATTTTCTTATTATAGACTTCATAATTTATACTTTACCCACTACCTTTGCGCATAAAATGTGCATATATGGAATCTCGTACCCCTAGTGAATCAAAAACAATACTTACGGATCTTGTTTTACCTAGCGAAACAAACCCTTTAAATAACCTTTTTGGAGGAGAATTACTTGCCAGAATGGATCGTGCTGCTAGTATCGCTGCAAGACGTCACTCACGCCGTATTGTTGTTACTGCTTCTGTAAACCATGTTGCATTTAATAAAATGATTCCTTTAGGAAGTGTTGTTACTGTCGAGGCTAAAATATCCCGAGCCTTTAAAACATCTATGGAGATTTATATTGATGTATGGATAGAAGATCGTGAGAGTGGTATTTGTAGCAAAGCAAATGAGGCTATTTATACTTTTGTTGCTGTAAATGAACAAGGACAACCTGTGCCAATCCCTCAACTGGTTCCAGAATCTAGCGAAGAAAAAGAGCGTTATGATGCAGCTCTAAGACGTAAGCAATTAAGCTTAGTCCTTGCTGGAAAAATGGATCCAAAAGATGCCACAGAACTTAAAGCTCTTTTTATATAGGTTTTAAAGATCGTCTTTCCGTTTCCACAAACTTGTTGCCCAATCTTTACTATGACTATCTATTCTAAATCGTAATCCTATCGAAGGGTATATAGATTGTGCATTATCAAAGAAGGATTGCTCCTGAGGTGCTGTTTGTATGCTTAAAAAATCAAACTGTTGTATAATACCCACATTAATATCTAACCATTCTATAATACGATAATTAAGCTGTGCCTTAATGCCTACAAATGCACCGTCATCTCGCAATCTATCCTCTTCAGAAGAATTAGGCACATCATGACCTAGCTTTATATATCCATAGTGTAGTGAGGGAAGAAATGTGAATTTCTCACTAACCTTTAGTGGGTATCCAAACCCAAAAGATAGTCTTGTAAAGTTGGAAGAACTTATATTTCCTACTAATTCGGGTCTTGTAACATCCCCCGAATGAATGCTTAAATCTATATGTAATGTTGTTTTATATATAAAACTAGTTGTAATACCTATACTAAAACCACTTTGGAGATCATATCCTTCATTAATAAAGTTATTCCCATAGAAAGTAGGCTGAGTATAATTAAGTTCAAAAAAGGTCTCATAGGTCCTAATATCTATCGTATCTTTTACTATATTTTCTTCTTGAGACCAGACAATCTGAGTACAAATTAATAAAAGAAAAATCCTAAAATTCAAAAACATAGTTTACCGTATTTTGATTAACAGGAATTTCTATTGTATCTGATGCTATAACTCCATTATTGCGTAATTGATATGAAAATATAGCTGAAGTACTTTCTAAAGTATTAAGAAGTATAGAGGCGTTTTCACTATCGGGAAATACTATATCCTCTATAACCGTTGTTGTCATTTCCTCTCCTTCGGGAAATTGAAATTTTTGAATTCTAGTACTATATTCTAATGAATATGATAAGGTATCTAAAGATGATGTGTGATCAATACTAAAATTTAATGTAGCATTCTTTCTCAATGTAACATCTGGTAAAAATATTTCAAAATCATTTGCTCTTTCTAATTCGTATAATACAATCCCATAATCATTGTTTATTGAAGTAGATTCAAAATCATTATCTCCATTTATGATCACATTGATTTTATCGTTATTTAAACTAGGTCTTAGAGAGGTAATGCGTGCTTCTCCTATAGTATTTGTTTTTCCTAGTCCAATAATTCCTTCAAAGCTAGAAACGCTGAAAATAATAGCAGATGCTCCTCTTCTAAAAATAGCTACATTGACATCTATATCAGAAAGAGGTTGGTTATTTTCATCTGCCACTTTTACTTCAAAAGCGATACGCCTATTATCTTCTATAGGATCTCCACAGCTTAAAAAAGTAAAGCAAATAATAATAAAAGTGTTGGTAATTTTATTCATACCCATTAGATGGGTACTTTTTAATAAGGTTGCGTCAACATCTAAAATACATTATTAAATTACATATTTAAGACCCAATCTGCAGGGTTAAGTTTTGTATTATCTTTTCTTACTAAGAATTTAAGGATGGTCTTACCACTAAAAGCATTTTGAGCTACTTCTGCTATGGGTTGTTTTAGGGCGACTTGGTCTCCCTTTTTCACCTTAATATTCTTGAGATTGTAATAAACTGTTATGTAATTACCGTGACGTATATATACGACCAAATTTCCTCCTTGTACATCTTGTATTGCAATAACTTCTCCCTTAAAAACCGCTCTTGCAATAGCATTGGGAGATGTTTCTATCTCTACCCCACTGCTATACGTTGTAATATTAGGAAGCGTAGGGTGCTTAGACCTTCCATAACGTCTTGATACTCTACCTCGCTCTACGGGCCATATTAAACGTCCTTTATTTGAGGCAAAATTTGAAGCTAGGGCTACCTCTTCGGGGGTTAATGCAAATTCTTTATTGGTTTTTGCTTTCCCGGCTTTAGCATTACTTGCCGCAATTGCATCTGCAATAATTTTATCTATTTGACGATCTATACGGTCAGTTTCTTTTTGTTTCTTTTTGATTTGAGATGCATAGGTGCTGGATTTTTTACGCACTTGTTTAATCAATTCATCTTGCGCAAGCTTTTCATTATCCAGCTGTTCCTTTGCAATTCTATTTTCAGCAATAAGATTTTCTTTATCTGCTTTTTGCTTAATAAGATCAGTGTTTACTTGTTGTATTAATGCTGTTCGTTCTTGTATTTGCTCCCCTTGTTTCTTCCTATAATTTGCGTATTGTTTCATATACTGTATACGCTTATAGGCTTGTTTAAAGCTTTCACTTGAAAGTAAAAACATGACTTTACTCTGTCCACTTTTACTTTTGTATGACTTTTGAATCATCGTCGCATAATCTGCTTTAAGATCTTGTAACTCTTCTCTCAGGTTTTCTACTTTATTGAGGTTTTCATCTATTTCTCTGGTAAGTAAATTTGCTTGTCTGTTAGTCACTTTAATTAAGTCAGAACGGATTTGAATTTGTTGATCAAGATCTTCAACTTGTGTTAAAAGAGAGATCTCTTTCTTTTTATTGCTTTCGCGCAAGCGATTTAATTGTTGCATTTCTGCTTTTAAAGCTGCTCTCCGTTTTTCTAACTGTTTTCGCGTAGAGGTTTGTCCACATACTTCTTGTATGCTTCCTACAAAAAGTAGCATTATAACCAAAAGAATATGTGTCTTCTTAACGAATTTCATCTAGTGTAACTTCTTTGTAACTGGACGGAATCGAAAATGGAAATCTTACTGGAACATTTATATCTATATTCCGATATTCTATATTAATCATTGTTTGATCTCCTTTACTATTATCTACAGCTTTAATTTGAATCTCTTGAGGAAAAGGTTTGCCATTTACAGATTGATGGTTTATATAATCCACATCCATAAAAAGCTTGTCTTTAGGCTGAACGACTTGCTGTTTTTTTAATAAAAATTGTTGAGGTTCCATATAAAAAAACAACTTAAGGATATCTAACTGTTGTTTGGGTATTATCTTATATACACTTTCTTGTTTGTCTACTTCATATGTTCCTTTTCTAAGGTCGTATACTGTCTGGCCTATAAGTAGTCGTTGGAGTTGATCAAAATTCATTTGAACCCCAAAATATTGACTTAAAAAAGTGAAGTCTCCATCAAAGTAAGTTCTATTTATTTTTTCATAAAAAGACACCTTATCTGGCGTTATTAATGCTTTTGCTCCTGTAATTCCCAAAACAGAAGCGCTCATCCATATTTTTTTATCCTTTTCAATACGGATACTAACGGTGACTGTTTGTCTCGTCTTTTTGTCTTGATATTTTACTTTCGTTCTTGCAACTAGTGTCGTAAAGTCAAAAGAGTTTTCATAATAATTTTCTATAAGGCGTGTCGTTTCTATGTCATCTACTGTAGCGGTATTTACTACTTTTTTTGTGCCCTTACAACCTACAAATAATAAGACTATACTAATGATGGATAGATACTTCATTTGTCAATCTGGGATTTTAAGGTTTGTGACTTCTCCAGATACTGTTGCCCCTTAATCGTATCCCCACTAGCCGTATAAGCATTACTTAATTGCTGATAAAAATCGGCTTCCATTCGTACATCATCGATAATATAATCTATCCCTATTTCTAATTGCTCGATTGCCTCTCTATGCTTGGATTGATTGTTAAGTGCCGCTCCATATGTAAGATATAGTAAAGGTTGTGATGGATATAGTTCTAATGCCTCAGAAGCAATTTTTGCAGCAGCATTATTATCTCCAGCATCTAATTGTAATAATAGTGTGTTTTTAATAAGTTCTAGGTTTTCGGGGTCTTTATTTAATGCCTTTCTTAAGTAAGGCAATGCTTTGTTTTTTAAACCTTTTCCTATATAATAATTTGACAGCTCTTGGTATATTTTTGTGTCTCCCGCTTGAGAGTCAAATATGGCTATCGCACTCTCCAATTGGGGTTCGTATTGCTCATTTTTATTTACAAATAATAAAAAATCATTAAGAACTCTATGCTTAGCTTTATTTGGGATTTTATTGCTTTTTAATGCTTTCTGCATTGATGTTATCGCTTCTTCTATCTTACCATCTTCAAGGTAGAATTTATATAATGCGAGTTGTACTTCTTCGGCTTCCGGATTTACTTCTTGTAATTTTAATGCGATGTCATATGCTTTTTTTGTAGCTCCCTGTTCGCTATATAAATAGATAAGTTTAAGATATTCAGACTGTTCTTGTGGATTACTTGCTATCTTTTTTTCAATAGCTTCTGTTTGTCTATTTGTATCGCCTGTTAATGTATATATTCTATCTCTTAATTGATTTCTATATATATCTGATCCTTTTTGATTATCTAACTCGTCTAGCATATCCAGTGCTTGATCATATTTTTGTGTTGCTATATATAATCTCGCTAGATCTTCTTTATACTGAATGTCAAAAGTCACCAGTTTTAATACAATGTCTTCTGCTTTTTTATAATCCCGATTGCGATAGTATACTTCATAAAGTAACTCTAGTACAGACTCTTGATTTGGTTGAAGTTCTAGGGTCTTTATAAAGTCTTCTGTTGCTCTATCATAGTTTTTAAGCAGGTTGTAGTTTTTTCCTCGTTCAAAATAAAGGATAGAAAGTGATGGTTCCATCACAATACATTCATTTAAGTATGTAATTGCACGTTCGTAGTTTTCAATGCCTTTTTGTTTTAATGCTTCAAAAAATGCTTCTTGAAATTCATCAGACACATCTCCTAAATCGTCTATATTTTCATCTGCAAAAGGGGTGGTGTCTTGTGCATAAATATATTGTTGCGAAAGCATACTTACGCATAGAAAAAATATTAAAATGTATGTATTTTTTTTCATGATCAATCCCCTTTTTTAGAAAGCACTATTCTAAAACTGTATAATCTCCTAAACTTACTTGTGTAAACGTTCCATCGTATCTTACATGATTTCCAATCATCGCATTGTCTAATTGTACATTTTTAATAAATGATTGTGATTGGATCAAACTATTCTTTATAGTACTATCTTCAATCTCCGTGCCATCCCCTACAGAAACGTTAGGTCCTATAGTAACATTGCGTAAGATTGCATTTTCTCCTATATAACATGGTGGAATGATACTCGCATTTTCTAGAACAGCCGTTTTTGAAATCAATTGCTCTTCTCCATCATCATGTAAAAACTGAAGCATTTTTCCATTGGTTTCTACCGTTACAGCTTTGTTTCCACAATCCATCCATTCATCTACTGTCCCTGTTTTAAATATTTTTCCATCTGTCATCATTTTTTTAATTCCGTCATTGATCTGATACTCTCCTCCATTCATGATGTTTTCTTCTAAAACTTCTTGGAGTTTTGACTTAAGAACTGCTACATCTTTAAAATAATAAATCCCTATTACAGCTTGATCAGACACAAATGTTTTTGACTTTTCTACAAGTTCTGTAATCTCATCTTTTTCATTGAGTTTTACTACACCAAAAGCTTCTGGGTTCTCTACTTTTTTGGTCCAAATCACACTATCTGCTTCCGGATCAAGTTCAAATGTTGCACGTATTAAGGTGTCTGCATAAGCAATAACCGCAGGACCCGATAGTGATGGGGCTGCACACATAATTGCATGACCGGTTCCTAAAGGTTGATCCTGACGGTAGATGGACGGTATAGCTCCTAGGCTATGGGCTAAGTCTTGAAGACTTTCAACTACAGAATCATCGAACCATGCAGGGTCTCCCAACACAAATGCAATTTCTTCTATAGGTTCTTTTAAAACCTTAGCTATATCTCGTACTAACCTATGAACAATCGGTTTTCCTGCTACTGGTATTAACGGTTTTGGTACTGTTAAGCTATGTGGGCGAAGACGGCTACCGCGTCCAGCCATTGGAACTATTATTTTCATATTTGTACCCTTTAAGTGGGTCTTTTATTAATTATTTTTAAGGTTGCTCATGCAACACTTTTCTATTTCTTACTTATTTATATCGGTAGGTTATTTTACTCCTGTACTTCCAAAACCTCCTACCCCTCTATCTGTAGAAGAAAGTTCTGAGACTTCTTCCCATTGTCCTTGCGCATGTTGTGCGATCACTATCTGAGCAATACGTTCTCCATTTTCTATTGTAAAAGGTTTATTGGATAGGTTTACTAAAATAACTCCTACTTCTCCACGATAATCTGCATCTATGGTTCCTGGAGCGTTAAGCACCGTAATGCCTTTTTTGGCCGCTAAACCACTTCTAGGTCGTACTTGGGCTTCTGTGCCTATAGGAAGCTCTATAAACAGTCCTGTGGGGACAATAGCGCGTTCTAATGGCCCTATTGTAATAGGTGCATCAATATGTGCCCTTACATCCATTCCTGCACTAGCGATCGTTTCATAGTGTGGAAGAGCATTCTTTGATTTATTTATAACTTTAATTTTCATTCTTTTATATATTTCCTTTTTTGAATGTCTGCTATTTACTTTCTAGTTCTCTTTCATTTAAACTTTGTACTTGTCTCGCATTTGCTCCTTCTATTTCTAATATTTTTTTAATTTGTTCTGGAGAGGCTTCAAAAATAGGTTTAGACACATACCAACGTACGCTCTCTGTGTAAGGTGGGGTTGTAAGAGATCCCATATAATGGTAGTAACTGTCTAATACCTCTTCTGGTTTTTCTGATACTAAATCTCTAATTACGACTTCTCCAGGCATTACACTTTTAGTACTATGAGCTTCTTCTGGAATTGAATTAATAAACTCATTAATAAATGTACTGTCTTCCCCCATTTTAAATAAAATCCCTATAACAAGGTACTGTGGTGTTTCTCCTTCCTTTTGTCCTTGTAGTGTATTTACCATATGCATTTCCATAGGATATTGTATTCCATCTACTAGATGCTCAGAAGGGGTGTGAAAATGCAATTGTTTAAATTCAAAAACCTCCTCATCTACTGTTATAGTACTCCCTTCTTTAAAATCTAATTGTACGGTATGACCTAGGTTTTCTATAGCATTAATCTCATCTTTAAAATTAAATGTGATATTGTGTTTTCCTGCACTATTATCTCTAAATGTTAGGATGTTTATAGGAGACTGTGCATGACAAATTGTACCATCAGAATGCTTGTATGAGTGTTCTTCAACAATATTTGCTTCTTTCGTTTCAGCGTGTGCTTCTGTATGTGGCTTTGTTTCTTTAGGATTATGTTTTTCCTTACATGAAAAACATAAAACTACCATAGATAATATTAAAATTAGTCTCATCTTTTTAAAATTACGTTCTGTATAAGTTTCTGCTCCCTATTCCAAATGATTCCAATTAAAATAGCAATCATAAGGGCACCTGCAAGATAAAGTTGTACACTTCCTATTCCAAAATAATCTCTTAAAATATAAAAGAAAACACTAGAAAAACCTATAGATAAAAATAGATATAAAACAATGTTTTTAAGGTCATAAGGTATAGACATGTGCTTTCTTCCTATTGAATAGGATAATACCATCATAAGCCCATACGCTACAAAAGTAGCTATAGCACTCGCCATATATCCTATCTTAGGTATAAATACTACATTAATAACTATCGTTAGAATTGCACCTATGACAGATATATAAGCTCCATATTTTGTTTTATCAGTGACTTTATACCATACAGAAAGGGTTTGATAGATTCCAAAAAAGAAAAAAGCAAATAAAACTAATGGAACAACATTCATAGCCTCCCAATAGGATGGTTTAGTGACTAAAATAGGCTTAATGATATCTATTAAGACAACATAGATAAATAAAGCTATAGCTCCTATCATCACAAATGCTTTTGTAATCAAGGCATATTGTTCTGTTGCATTTTTGTGTTTTGCTTGACTAAAGAAAAAGGGTTCTACACCTAATCTAAAGGCTGTTGCATATAATGTCATTCCGATTGCTAATCGATAACAAGCTGTATAAATGCCTACTTGTTCCTTTGCACTATTTTCATCTAGAGGTAATAACCATTGTAAAAGAACTTTATCAAAAGCTTCATTAATGGCAAATGCAATTCCCGCAATGAGAATAGGCCAGCCATAAGAAAGCATTTTCTTTCCTAATTTAAAGTCAAAATGAATAGGTCTGAAATAAGGCTTTATTACTACTAAAAAAGTAAGTCCGCTAGCCATAAAAAAAGCAATAAAATATAATTCTATTTTATCTGGTGGAAGCCAGGAAAAAGTGGTGGTCATCTTTTGTGTGGCCATCAAGAACAATGCAACACATCCTACAGAAATAATGACATTTATTAATTTAATCAATGCATATTTCATTGCTTTCCCTTGTGCCCTCATATTTGCAAAAGGGATAACCATAAGCGTATCAAAGGCAACTACACCTATGACCCAACGCCAATAGGAACTATCTATAGCCGTTACATTAGATATTTCTTTCAAACTTAAAAAGGCAATTACCACAAAAACTAGTGTAGAAATACATAGCATCCACAATGCCGTACTTAGAGATTTGTTTGCTTTTCCTTCTTCATTATAAAATCGAAAAAAAGCAGTTTCCATACCATATGTTAGTATTACATTAAACAGTAAGATATAGGTAAATAAAAGTGATACCTCCCCAAAATCTACTTCTGTATCTAGGTACGTAGTTAGTAATGGAGTTAATAGTACCGTAAGTAATCTAGGCAATATTGTTGCAAGACCGTAGACAAATGTGTGCCTAAAAAGGTTTTTAAGTGAGCTCAAAAAGGTAACTATTTTCTTATTGTTAAAAGTAACGAAATTATCGCTGGTATATTTATAACACTATAGAGTCCATAAAAATAGTTTCCTGTTAAAATTAAAAAAGATAAGCCCTGAGGAATAGTACATCTCAGGGCTTACAACTCAAACCAAAATATTGTGAAGAAAGTGATGTAAATATATATTCAACCTCAATAAAATCAGTCACTCCCGATAATTGTTTCCTAATAAAAGAAAAAGCCTCGTCACTAGGATGAGGCTTTTTTAAACTATATAATGTGCTTTCTATTAATTATTAAGAGCTTCTGCTCCTCCTACAATTTCAAGAATTTCATTAGTAATTGCTGCTTGACGAGCTTTATTATATTGCAACTTAAGCGCATCTCTAAGTTCTGTTGCATTATCTGTTGCTTTGTGCATTGCCGTCATACGTGCCCCATGCTCACTAGCTACAGAATCTCTAATTCCCTTAAATAATTGCGTCTTTAATGCTTTAGGAATTAATCCTTGTACTATTTGACCTTTAGAGGGCTCAAATATATAATCTGCACTAGACGTCTCTTCATTTTCAATAGGAAGAATCGGCAAAAACTGTTCTGTTGTCACAATTTGTGTCGCAGCGTTCTTGAACTTATTATAGATAATTTCGATTTTATCAAATTCACCTGTAACAAAACGTTCCATTAAATTTTCGGCAATTACCGCAACATTATCAAATGTTAACTCATCAAATATCTGATTGTTATTTTCAATTACAGTTTCTGATTTTGATAAGATATCATTTGCCTTCTTACCTAATGTCAAAAAGCTTACTTCTTGATCTGCATAGGTATCATTTGCAAGTCGCTTTGCTTCTTTAATGATATTAGAGTTAAAAGCACCTGCAAGACCTCTGTTAGAAGAAATAGCTACTATAAGTACCTTTTTTACTTCGCGGTCGTCTGCATAATTACTTCCAGAATCACTATCAAGTCCTGCGCTTAAATTTTGCAGAAGCTCAGTGAGCTTATCTGCATAAGGGCGCATTGCCGTAATAGCATCCTGCGCTTTTTTCAATTTTGCAGCAGACACCATTTTCATGGCACTGGTAATCTGCATCGTAGAAGATACGGAGGAGATTCTATTTCTTATTTCCTTAAGATTTGCCATGGGCGCTCTTGTTAAGGGTTATTATTAATGTTGTTTCCGCTTTCGCGAAAGCGTATTCTTAATTATATTTTGCTGAAAGATCTTTTGCTACAGCAGCAAGCGTATCTGTTACTTCATCTGTAAGTTTACCAGACTTCAATGTATCTAAGATACCTCTATGTTTAGCATTTAAGAACTCTAGATATTCAGCTTCAAATTCTTTTACTTTATTTACAGGAACATCACGTAATAAGTTTTTAGATCCTGCATAGATAATAGCAATTTGATCTTCTACTGTAAATGGTGTATTCTCAGATTGTTTAAGAATCTCAACATTACGTTTTCCTTTTTCAATTACATTTAAGGTAGCTGCATCAAGATCAGAACCAAACTTTGCAAACGCTTCTAGTTCACGGAAGGCTGCTTGATCTAGTTTTAATGTACCTGATACTTTCTTCATTGATTTAATCTGCGCATTACCTCCCACACGAGATACCGAGATACCTACGTTAATTGCAGGACGTACACCAGAGTTAAATAAATCTCCATCTAAGAAGATTTGACCATCTGTAATTGAGATTACGTTTGTTGGGATATATGCAGATACATCTCCCGCTTGTGTCTCAATAATTGGAAGTGCTGTAAGGGAACCTCCTCCTTTTACTAAAGGTTTAAGACTATCAGGAAGATCATTCATATCCTTAGCAATATCATCATCATTGATCACTTTTGCTGCACGCTCTAATAATCTTGAGTGAAGATAGAATACATCTCCAGGGTATGCTTCACGTCCTGGTGGACGACGTAATAAAAGTGATACCTCACGATATGCTACTGCTTGCTTAGATAAGTCATCATAAATGATTAATGCTGGACGACCTGTATCACGGAAATATTCTCCGATTGCAGCTCCTGCAAATGGTGCATATACCTGCATAGCTGCAGGATCAGATGCGTTTGCTGCTACGATCGTTGTATATGCAAGTGCACCTGCATCTTCTAATACCTGAGCAATATTTGCAACTGTAGAAGCCTTCTGCCCTATTGCAACGTATATACAATAAACTGGTTCTCCAGCGTCATAAAATTCTTTTTGGTTAAGGATGGTGTCAATACACACAGTAGATTTTCCTGTCTGACGATCACCAATAACGAGCTCACGTTGTCCTCTACCTACAGGGATCATAGCATCAATAGATTTGATACCTGTTTGTAATGGTTCTGTTACAGGCTCACGGAAAATTACCCCTGGTGCTTTACGCTCCAATGGCATCTCATAAGTTTCTCCTGCAATAGGTCCTTTACCGTCTATAGGTTGACCTAAAGTATTTACCACACGACCTACAATACCTTCTCCTACATTAATAGAAGCGATACGTTGTGTACGCTTTACAGTATCTCCTTCTTTAATTCCCGAAGAAGAACCTAAAAGTACGACTCCTACGTTATCTTCTTCAAGATTCAAAACGATTGCTTCAAGACCGCTCTCAAACTCTACTAATTCTCCGTATTGAGCATTAGAAAGTCCATATACACGAGCAATACCATCACCCACGGTTAATACGGTTCCTACTTCATCCAGTGAAGCTGATGCTTCAAAACCTGAAAGTTGCTTTTTTAAAATTGCTGAAACTTCTGCTGGTTTAACTTCTGCCATTTTGTATTGGTTTTACGCTTTCGCGAAAGTTTAATTATAAACTATTACTAAATTCTCTTTTTAATTTGCCTAACTGGCTAGCGATACTTGCATTATATTGTGTATCACCTACACGTAATATAAATCCACCGATGATACTTTCATCAATGATGTTTTCTAATTTTATATCGGTGCTTCCCGTAAGCTCTGTTACTTTTGCAAGTACTTTTGCTTCTAGTTCTGGAGTAATTGCTATTGCCGTAGTTACTGTTGCTTCTTGCAATCCTAGGCTTTGGTTATAGAGTGTTATAAAACTACTTCCTACAGCACCTAGCATATCAACACGCTTATTATCCACAAGGATATCTATAAGTCCAGAGGTTTCTTTAGAAGCATTGCTAAAAACTTTATGCAATACTGCACGCTTATCTTCTAACTTGATTACAGGGCTTTGTAGCGCAAGACGGAGTTCTTTATTTTCTCCTAATATGGCTACAACAGCTTTCATATCATTCAATACGGTGTCTTTTACACCCCTATCTTGTGAAAGATCTAGAATGGCTTTTGCATATCGTATTGCTGCTCTTGTACTACCCATGTTGGTTTAGTTTAAAGTGGCTTGACCTAGCATCTCTTCTACAAGACCTAGTTGCTTATCTTTATTAGAAAGCTCGCTTTTTACTACTTTCTCTGCGATATCTACAGAAAGAGAAGCTACCTGACTTTTAAGATCTGCAACTGCAGCCTTACGCTCTGCTTCAATAGCTGCTTGTGCCTGTGCAATCATCTTATCGGCTTCGGCTTTTGCTTCACCCTTTGCATCTTCAATCATTTTTGTTTTGATCTCACGAGCTTCTTTAAGTAGCGTTTCGCGTTCGGCACGAGCTTCTTTGATTAATTTTTCATTATCTGCCTGAAGGTTTTGCATTTCCTTTTTAGCATCTTCTGCTGCATCTAAAGCTCCTTGAATACTTTCTTCACGATCATTTAATGCCGTAAGAATAGGTTTCCATGCAAATTTTACCATTAGGAAAATAAGCACAAGAAACAAGATTGTTTGCTTTACAAATAAATCAAGTGAAAAATTTTCTAATAATTGTTCCATGTTACGTTTTGTTCTTTATAACTATAGTTTGAAAAAACATTTTCCTGCAACCAACCGTTGCAGGAAAATGGTGTTCATTTACGATTTCCCAAGGAAAATCGCTGCGAATGCAAGTCCCTCCAAAAGTGCAGCGATAATAATCATCGCAGTTTGGATTTTTCCAGATGCTTCTGGTTGACGAGCGATCCCTTCCATTGCACCTCTACCGATTTGACCTAAACCGATTCCGGCTCCGATCACGATTAAACCAGCACCTACTAACATAGGAACTGCTGAAGTGGCTTCTTGAAGAATTGCTAAAGACATAATTTAAATATATATAGTTAAAAAATAAATTCAATGTTAATGATGCTCAGGCTCCTCTACCGCCATTCCGATAAATAAGGCTGAAAGCATCGTAAATATATAAGCTTGTAGAAATGCGACAAGCACTTCTATAAGGGTAATAAATAATGATAATATAAATGACAATATCGTAGACCCTACTGCAGACATTTGCTCTTGCATTGTAATACCAATAGCAATCAAACTCATGACTACAATATGTCCTGCTGTAATATTTGCAAATAAACGAACCATTAATGAAAACGGCTTAATAATAAGCGTTCCTGCAAGTTCAATTACCGCAAGTAGTGGACGTAAAAAATAAGGTACTCCTGGCATCCATAATTGATGACTCCAGAAATGTCCATTACTACTAAATAAATAAACTACCAATGTTATCAGAGCAAGTGCTGCAGTAACTGCAAGTTGACCTGTAACATTAAATCCAAATGGTGTTAAACCCATTAAGTTTAATATCCATATAAAAAAGAATACGGTCATTAAATACCCAGTAAACTTTCTATACTTAGGTCCAATATTTGGTTTTGCTATTTCATCTCGTACATATAATACAAGTGGCTCTAATACTCTACCGAAACCTGTAGGGATCGCTTTCTTTTTATATTGCTTTGCTAATCCTCCAAACCAAAGCAACATTAACAATCCTATTAATAGGATTCCAAAAACACTTTTTGTAATCGATAAGTCAATTGGTGTTGATGCATTTGTCGGGTGATGTGCTTCGTCAAAACTAACTTCTGTAGCACCTGCATTCAATTCATAAATCTTACCGTGTAATCTTACGAAGTTACTCTCTCCTTTTGCTACGATTTCTTTTCCATCATCATCATGGTGAAAAGCAGAAGACATAAATGCTGATAATCCGTTTTCTCCCCAAAGAATTACAGGAAGCGGAAAACCTACATGATGTTCTTCTCCATCAGAAAAATATGAAAACATATGAAAATCATGAGAATCCTTAACGTGATGTTGGATATATTCATTGATTTCCTCAGGGGTATTTACAGGATCTCCATGACTTGACTGACCCTCTTTTTTGTCTCCAGTAGCAAAAGCTGTGAATGAAATAAGAAAAATAAAACTTAGAGACGTAATTGTTTTTGGTATTACCTTCATTCCTTTATAATTCCTTTATGATCCGAATATTGAGGTCTAAAATTCGGCGCAAAGGTAGGTATTATTTTTCGACTAAAAACACCTTACTTATCATTTTTTATTGGTGTTAATTTATTTAATAGTTTTATAATGACAATAGCTTCCAAAATAAGGAATAAAAACATAGGAATCAGTAAGTTAACACTTTCCGATTTTGTTAAAGCTTTCTCTCCAAAAATAGGCTCATTAAAAACTACACAGAACAGTATAATCTTTAATCCAACACTAACTAGGTACAGAAAGCCTAGTTGGTCCGTATACTTCCTCTTTTTTGAAAGCAATAAAAGTCCAATACATAATAGTAATGAGAATACTGTGTGAAATACGTATGCTTGATATAAAGAGAATGGTAAAGAGTTCAATGTATTTGCAAGTATCTTAGCATGGACATTGTACCCTATAAATGTCAATAGTATAAAACTTATTGCATACACTGCTAGTTGTTTTATCATTTACTATTGAGTTTGTTTACCCTGTATATGATCATAAACATTGATGCAAAAATAGATAATAAGGTAATTGTAGTTTCTAAAAAAGAGGTTTCAAACTTTGTATCCAACCAAGCGCCCAATAGGTTTCCTAAATAAATTATCAAACCCATTTGTAGTCCAATACCTGAAAAAACTGCCCAGTTTTTAAGCGCTCCGTTCTCCTTGTTTTTTGTCATCCTTTGCTAGGGATTTAAGAGTTCCCTTCATATCACAAGATGCATTAAACGTTGCTCCAGGTTCTACCGCAAGCTTTCCAACAACGACTTCTCCTTCTATGCGCGCACTGGATTTAATAGATAATAAATTACTTACTTGAATAGTACCATTTACGTGCCCTTCAATATCTGCATCTTTACATATTAAAGATCCTTTTACAACACCAGATTTGCCTATAACAACTTTATTAGGGGTATTAATAGTACCATCTATTTCTCCATCTATACGGAACCCGCCTTGTGATCCTATATCTCCCGTTATTTTTGTGCCTTGACTTATTCTATTTTGTTGGTTGCTATGATCTGGAGTTCGTCCTTTTTTATTATCTGAAAACATAGTTTAGGGGGGTTGAGTGTTTATTTTGCTTCTTGTTCCTTATAGGTGGCTAGGTTTTTATGTAGCTGTACAATTTTATAGTTCTCTGAGGCTATAATCGTATTTGCCATTGTAATAGGGGCTTCTATTTCTTTATTTACAGCAAGTAATTCTACAAGGCCCCCTGCTTGGGATTTACTATCCAAATAATGGATTACAACAAGAGACTGTTTGTCATCATAGATGTCGTATGATGTCACAAAATTTGTAAATCCTAATTTTTCAAATGCAGCATCTAATTGTTCACGTAAAGTTGTTGCGTTTTCTATATCAGAATTATCAAATGTATATAGTATTTTCCAACTTACTGATACGGCTTCGTCGTCAAACCCATTAAACTTCATTGACGGGATTGCTCCTGCCAAGATATCTTGAGCTTTTTTTCCTTCATCAGAACGAGGATAAGTAAGTGCTACATAGTTTAGTGCTGTCTTATAGGCTTCATATCCTTTGTAGCGTCCTAGTGTAGTTGCTTTTAATAATTCAAACTTTGGTAAAAATGGATCTCCATAAAATTGATCAATACGTTGATCTAGACTTGTTAATAGACTTCCATAGTTTTGATTTTGAAACTCTTTGAATAAACCATTATAAATAGCTTCTGGCGATGCGGCATCTTGTTCCAATTCTTTCTCTGGATTAAGAAGTATAGATGCATAGCGAGAGTCTGGATAGTTTGTCGTAATATCTGTCATATAAGTGTTCGCTTTGGCGGAAGCGTCCATCTCATTATAGATCTGATATAAATTGTATTTTGCAGGAAGTATGAGTCGCTCTTCTGGGGTATATGTGAGCAGTTTTTCTAAACGGTCTGATGCCAATGGATATTCTTTAAACTTTTCTTTATAGATAAGTCCTAGCTGAAAATATGCAAAATCACGTTCTCTTTTTAAGCTATCTATTTCCTTTTCTTCTTTTGGGATTTGAGCTATATAATCATCTACAGTAAGTGAAGTGTCTTCTACAGCATCTTCAGATAATGATAAAGGCAGTGTACTTGAATTAAGAGGTATATTTTGCCTTGCAGATATACGCCAGCCATCTTCTGACCCTCTTTTACCCCATCGTCTTTGAAAAGCTTGCCTTCCTAATGCAACAGCAGTTTTATTATAAAAATAGAACTCACCTACTTGGGCCTGACTATTACTTCCTGATCTGGAACTAAAAGAATTTGAAGCATTTGTATTTCCAAAAGCTGTTCCTTTCTTTTTATTAGACTTATAAAATTCATTATTACGAATTTCATCTACACGAGCAATAGAATCTTGAACCTCTTTTTCTTTAATTTTTGCAATGTAATCTTCAAAAAAAGCACGTTGTTCATCTTCAGAAAGCCTGACTAATCTCATGATACTATCATCACGTTGTGATAGGT
Source organism: uncultured Dokdonia sp. (assembly GCA_947503305.1). Classification (GTDB taxonomy): domain Bacteria; phylum Bacteroidota; class Bacteroidia; order Flavobacteriales; family Flavobacteriaceae; genus Dokdonia. The sequence continues at coordinate 480,983 of CANNDF010000001.1, read as the reverse complement.
TTTCGTATTTGATAACATCCGTAAGGTTCTCTCTCTTCTTTCTAATGAGTCTAAACTCTCTTGTACGATCATTTAATTGCCCCATTACACTATCGTAATATGATCCTGCTATCTGATACTTTGCCTCTTCAAAATTATACTCTGCTAGTGCTAAGTAATCTCTAGAATTAAGATAGCTATCAGTAGATTGTTGTCGTAACGATTTGTTATAATTTGCTAGAGCAGAATCTACCTGATTCGTCTTCATATAAAACTCTGCTTTTGCATAATAGATCTTATCTAAAAAGGGTCTGTTCTCTCTATTTTCTTGTAGTTCTTCCAATAATTCAAAAAGCACAAGTGTATCTCCATTTTCATAATCAAAGTTGCGTGCCTTTTCCAAATGCGCATTTATAAGATACTTTCTTGGAATTTTTCTGTTTAATGCAATCACCTCATCAAATGCAAAGTTTGCACTGTCTTTGAATCCCAAATTATTATATAACTGTCCTTTTATAAAGTTATAACGCCCACGTTCTTCATTCTTTCTAGTAAGTTCTGTAGCTTGTTTTATATAGGTAAGTGCAGTGTCTTTATGCTTAAGATTAAGATATGCTTGTGCTAAAATTGCATAGGCATCTGCTTGGTCTTGAGCTTTAATCTTATCTTCTACCCTGAATATCTTAAGAAGGTTCTCAATTGCGACTTCATTATTCTCAAGACGAATATTTGCTTTTTCTTTCCAAATTTTTGCCTGTACTATGTTATTACTTTTAGGATAGTACGCAAGGATATAATTAAAAGCTTCCAGTGCAGGGACAAAACGTTGATCATAATATCTAGCCTTTCCAAGAAGAATAAAAGCTTCGTCTATCTGAGGGTTATTCTCTTGCCCATCTATTTTCATAGAGTGGCGTTGAATTGCTTTTATGGCTTTTTCTTCAGCTTTTAGAAAATTAGGATCCCTGTTTTCATCGCCTAGACTAAGGCTTATATCATCTGTAAATGCAATTCTTTCGATAGGAAGGACATCCCAATAATTATCATTAAATGAAGAAATTAATGTTTGTTGCCCTTGATCTAAAGCAACTCCTCCATTATATAACGTATTGTACTCTGTAGTAACTGCATGGAAATTACGACTGATGAAAGAATTTTTCTTCCGTGAACAGCCTGTAAAAAACAACGCCACTACTACTACTAAACAGATATATCTTATATGTAATTTCAAACTTAAATTGTTTTTGATAAAAACAGTAAATAGGTTGCTTTTAGTATGAAAGCCTGTAAAAATACATTTCTTTTTGAAAAAATTGAGGATTAGCAGTTTAAAATTGAGCTAAAAGACTCGCATATACCCCCTTTTTTACTTATAATAAAAACCCCTACTGTCTATTTATAAATAAAAAGTAGGGGAATACCATTTTATATAACCATCTGTTTTTACTATACAATTGTACCAGAAAAGTAATTTTCAAGTTCTTTAAGCGTTTCTGGAGACGTCATGATATCTTTTACCTGCTCTCCTTTTTCTAAGACCACAATACGCTCACATACTTCTGTAACGTGCTGCAAATCATGACTTGATACTAAAACCGTAACATCTTTATTAGTTGCGAGTTCTTTAATAATTCCTTTTAATCGTATTTGAGTAGTGGGGTCTAGATTTGCAAAAGGCTCATCCAGTATAATCACATCAGGGTTGCCTATTAATGTAGCAACAATACCCACTTTCTTTTGATTCCCTTTAGATAAGTCTCGTAAGTATTTACGTTTTCCTAAAATCTCATCATTAAAAAAATCTTCAAATCCCGAAAGCAATCCATCTACATCGGCTTTATTTTGACCGCGTAAATCTCCTATAAAATAAAAATATTCTTCTGGAGTAAGGTATCCTATAAGGAAAGTCTCATCTATAAATGAAGCTGTATGTGTTTTCCATTCTTCACTTTCGTTTACTTTATAACCTCCATTTTTTATATAGCCCGTAGTAGGTTGAATAAGATCTAGCAAACTACTAAATAGTGTTGTTTTTCCTGCTCCATTATTTCCTACTAGTCCAAAAGATTGCCCTTTAGGAATTTCTACTCGTTCTAAGTTTAAAACAGATACTCCATTATAGCTTTTTGACAAATTATATATATCAATCATAGTTTTTAGTTGTTTTGTTTGTAAGCATTAAGGGTTTTGTACTTCTCAGTCTTATATATTTTTATAATCATATCAAATACCTTATCTCTAAAAGCAAATCCTGCTACCCCTGCAAGTGCTACAAGTGCAAATCCAAAAACAGGACCTAGGGTATAATGACCTATGACATATAAAAGCATAGGTCCAAGCATTTTTGGTAAGCTTATGAGTAATGTTTTAATATTAAAAGAGCTTTTATCTCCAAAAGCTTTTTTACCGCTAGACAAATCTATAGGTGTCTTAATATATGCCCCTCCCAGTAGCACTAAATGAGAGTTAAAGCCCATGTTGAAAATGGCTCCTACAAAAATAGCAGCTAGTACTTCCCACCCAAAATAAAGATAGGGGATACATAAGATGGTAGACACTCCAGTAGCTATTACCACGAGCCACCATTTAGATCTTAAATATTCTTTATACCGAATATTTTGTGTCATCATCAAAGGGTAATAGGCACTATCCCAGCTAGGAACAAACTGACCAAAATTAAATAGAAATCCTCCTGTTACAAAAACAGCAGCAAACATTCTCCAGATAGGTCCTTTATATACCTCAACAGCATTTGTAAAAAAAAGTAACCCATAAAAGAGAAACATAATACTCATAAAAATGGTCATTTTTGAACGCTTATTTCTAAGAATAAGTTTTATATCATTTTTAAGAAAAACTGATAGTTTCCCAAAACGATTCAGCCAGTCCATATGTTCAGTAGTAGCCGTTTCTGTTTTCTTAGCAAGTCCTGCATCCAAATAGAGTCTTTTCTTAAAGTACTTAAAAGCTGCATATAACATCACGACAAGCAGAATTACGGGTAGTACTGCTACTAAAGGTTGCTCATATAGCCCTTGAAAAAAGGGAGCTGTATAAACTGTAATATCAAAATAACCATAGTATTGTAATCCTCCTAAACCCGTAAACAAGAGTCCAAAAATAACAACAAACACAGTCTCATCATTAAGAAAAACATTGATGAAGTTGTTCATGTAAATCAATGCCATCATCCCAAAATGCCATGTGATTACTCCGACAGGGTTATATCCATGTGATAATAAAACAACACTAAAAGGGATAAAGAAAAAAGCATGCATCCAGTTAAAAAATGACAATGCTGTTTTTCCTAAAGCAAACTTTACAATTTTACTTTTATTAAAAGGCATTAATAACATCGGTTTGATATTAATAATGGGCATTTTTTGAAGAAAGTATCTGAATAGAAGATCAAAAACCACATAGTATAACATGAATTGATTCACTGTCTTTAATGGTTCAAGGTCACTCTTTTCAAGGATAAAGAAAATTCCTCCTCCCATTATAGCAAAAGAAGCACACATCCATAGTGCCCCGAATCCCATTAAGATTTTTAATACCAGATTTACTTGAAAAGAAGCACTTCTAAAAAAAGACTTCCATTCAAGATTCAAAAATTGTTTAATCATGCTCTTGATTGTTTACGGACTGTTAGTATTTAAAAAATACAAAAAGTTACATCGTACGTCTTAGCTTTGTATTTTTGCAATCAAAATAATGCTATGTCAGATTTTCATAAACTAGCGATACATTCTATTACTCGCGAGACCCCCCAGGCTATTTCTATAGGTTTTCAAATACCATCAACTTTAAAAGAAACATTTACCTATCAAGCTGGGCAGTATATTACTTTAAAAACGGTACTAGATGGAGATGAAGTGCGTCGTGCATATTCGATCTGTTCTTCTCAGGGAAGTGACATTCTTAGAGTTACTGTAAAAGAAGTAGAGGATGGTACTTTTTCTGTGTATGCAAACCATAATTTAAAAGAAGGTGATATTCTAGAAGTAGCACCTCCTGAAGGGAGATTTGTGATAGATTCTACTTTCGCGAAAGCAAAAAAAACCTACCTCGCATTTGCCGCAGGATCTGGAATTACTCCAGTTATGAGTATGATACAAACGGTACTTGAACAATCTTCTGAGAGTAATTTTGTGTTGGTTTATGGTAACAAAAGACCTAAAGAAACGATTTTTAGAGATGCCTTATTAGCACTTAGAGACCAGTATAAAGATCGGTTTTCTATTGAATTTATTTATAGTCAATCTCGAGAAGATGGTGCGCATTTTGGCCGTATTTTAAAATCTACAGTAAACTTTGTAGTAAAAAACAAATATGCTTCATACGACTTTGACGCTCATTATCTTTGTGGTCCAGAAGCAATGATTAAAGAGGTAACTACTGTTCTTACAACAAATAACGTATCTCCATCTGATATTCACTTTGAGCTCTTCACTACTTCAGAGGAAGAAACTGAAATAACAGAAAACCTAGATGGAAAATCTCAACTCAAAATTCTTGTAGATGATGAAGAATTTGAGATTACTATGGACCAAGATGAAGTTATTCTAGATGCAGCGCTTGATCAAAACATTGATGCACCACACTCATGTCAAGGAGGTGTTTGTAGTAGTTGTATTGCCCGAATAACAGAAGGTACAGCGACTATGCGTAAAAATCAGATCTTAACAGATAGCGAAGTAGCTGAAGGCCTTGTTCTTACCTGCCAAGCACATCCTACCTCATCAAAGCTAGTTGTAGATTATGATGATGTATAGATAAACCTTTACAATATCTTATAGTTAAAGATTATCATTTCTTTTTGATTTTTAGAGACGAGAATTTGTATTTTTCCCATATGTGGACCTATTACCGCGATGTAACTCTATACAATCTTGCTATAACTATACTTACCTCATTTGCAAGTGCTGGGATGTATGATACATTTATAGGTTGGACTATCAATGCCCTTATTGTATTTGGGGTTTTTGGAACTGGCCTTGGTGTTTTGGGCTTTAACTACTTTCAAAAAAATCAGTATTATATGTACCATAATTTAGGGTTTACCAAATCGTATCTCATTATGCGTACATGGCTTGTAAATAGTATACTGTCTATTGTTTTTGGAACTATAATCATCCTATTAGTATGAAAGTGTTAAGGTTAGATAATATATCCAAATCTTTTGGGGAAAAAGAAATTTTAAAAAATGTGTCTTTAGAGGTTTCTCAAGGAGAGATTGTTGCCTTATTTGGACGTAATGGCTGTGGAAAGTCTACGTTACTTAAACTACTTTTTGGAACGCTGAAGGCTAACTCTATCCACTTGCAGATAAATGCTAAAGTGATCAATCCTAAAGATGTAATTCCAAATAGATATATAGGGTATCTACCTCAAGATCATTTCTTACCTAAACATATAAAAGTACGCGATGTAATTCCCCTATTTTATGTTGATGGCGATGATCAAGATAAAATTTTTAGAGCTCATTTTATAGAAAAAATAGCAACTCGTAAGATAGGTACCTTATCACTAGGAGAACTCCGTTACTTAGAGTTGTTATTAATTGCCCATCTAGATCATCCATTTCTTTTGCTTGATGAACCTTTTTCTATGATCGAACCTCTATACAAAGAAGTAATTAAAGAACTTCTAATACTCCTTAAAGCAAAGAAAGGAATTCTTATTACCGATCATTATTATAATGATGTTCTGGATATTTCTGATCGTCGCCTCGTTATGGTAGACGGGATTTGTCAAGAGGCTAATGATCTAGAAGATTTAAAGCAGTTGGGGTATTTAAAATAATAGTAAAAGAACCATTATTATTACTATCATAGTATTGTTAAAAATGTATTTTCATATTTTAGACATAAAAATTATATATGAGACTTTGTTTACGATTTTTAGTGGTTTTTTTGATACTTACAGGTTGTAATTCTGATGATGAAAATAATGGAGTCATTATTTCAGACCCAGTAGGGTCTGCTATATACATTATCAATAATCAAAGTGATACTGTTCTAGATATCATTTTTATTACAAGTACTGAGCTTGGCCTTGAAGAAATGTCATTAGATAATGACCTTCCTATAGCATCTTCACTTCAAATATTTCAAGATTCTATAATCGCAACAAATCCCACCCCTGAAAATTCTTTCTCAGAAATTTCTTTCTTTGACGCCACGGTTGACGATACAGATGCTATTCTTATACTTGATTCTATCAATAATGAGGATTGGGAAATTATTGAACAAACTTTTTTTGATAACTCAAGCACACTTGCATTGACAACATATCAACTTACAATTACAAACGAGGATTTGAATTAACCTCATAATTGCTTTAAATAAATCGTTTTATAATTGTTTTTACAGGTTCGATAGCTGTAGTTTCTTCTATAGAAGGCCCTGCTACCCATACCGTTTTATAGGTAGCTCCTTGTGCCGCTTTTGTGGTATCCCGCATCCCTTTTGCAAACCGAATCATCTTTACCCACTTTTTAAGTTTTTTATTCTTATTAAGTATACTTTCTAACCAGGTTTGTTTTGTTCCTATTTTCTGGACATAAGGAGTATTAATCACGGTACAGGGAGTACCCGATATTTTTTGAGTCATTACAATATCGTCTGCTCCATAATCTACACAGGCTTGTTTGTATTCTTGAGAAACAGGTGCTTCTTCACTGGCAATAAAAGGGCTACCTATGCTAGCTCCTATAGCGCCATACGATATCGCTCTATCGAGATCTTCTTTGTTACTGACTCCTCCTGCGGTAATCACAGGAATAGTACAGTTTTCATTTAATTCTTTGATTAAATCTTCTGGACTAGCTCCTCCTCTATGTCCTCCAGCTTGATTATTTACAGCAACCAATGCATCGCAACCCATAGCTTCTACCTTTTTAGAATATGCAAGATCGACAACATCACAAAAGACTTTAATTCCTTTGGGCTTTGCCATTTCTATTACCTGTCTGGGGCTTCCCAAAGAAGTAATGATAAAATCTACCCCTAATTCACAAGCCGCTTCTAACTGTGCAGGATACTTTACATTAGATTTATTTACTATAAGGTTTATACCAAAAGAGCCTCCAGGTACTTTTGCTGCTTTAAGTTCAAGAATTGCTGCTTTTAATTCTTCTATTGTTCTATAATTAAGTGCAGGTACGCACGCTGCTATTCCAGATTCCATACCCGCGGTAAGCATCGCCACGTTGGACACCAAAAACATAGGTGCCATAATAATAGGGTGTTTTATATCTAGAAGTTCTGTAAGCGGTATTTTCTGGCTCATGATCTTGTATTGAAAGTATCAAATATACACAATATATTATGCGTGCATAATAATTTTATTTATACAGTATCGATCTTATAGTATCTACAACCTTTTTTACAGTAATTGTGTGCATTACTTCTTTATAGCTTTCGGGCAATTTATTACCATACACAGAGGTCGGAATTAATGGATATTTATCACGGTCTGAAAGCAAGCAATATTCTTCTTGTTTAAATGGGGCAAACCCTGCATAAGGATGTGTCACTCCCCAGAGTGTAACTGTAGGCACTCCATACATTGCTGAGAGATGACCATTACCACTATCCATAGAAAGCATGATGTCTAATTGAGCAATTAAATTTATTTCTTCATCAAATTTTAACAGACCCGCTACAATTGTACAATTAAGACTCTCTTTCGATAGTTCTTCTAATTGCGTCTTTTCTGAAGGTGCTCCAAATAAATATAATTGGATATCATTATTCTGAGACAATCGTTGTATGACGACTTGCATTAATTCTAATGGATATTGTTTGCCTTTGTGTGCGGCAAAAGGAGCAATTCCTATTTTTTTAATCTCAGAATTTATTATGAGTTTGCTTATCTCTTTTTTAGGCTTAGGTTTAGGAAGCACTTCAGGTTTCAGAACCTTAAATCCTAGTGAATTAAATACCTCAACATACCTTTGTATTGTTGTGGGAAGAGGTTTGACTATTTTATTATGAGTTCTGGTAAGTGCTTTCTTTGCAGCTCTACCTTTATCAATTTTTGCATGTGGCACGCTTAAAAAAGTAGTTAAGATTTTAGATCGTAATACATTATGAATATCTGCTACATGGGTAATGCCTTGTGCTTTTAATGTTTTTGACAGCTTCCATATTCCTAGAATTCCTTTGTGTTTGCCTTTGGTTTCGGCGGCAATAAAATGCACATTAGGAACAGTTTCTATTATAGGCCTGAAAAAGGGTTTAGAAAGAACACTGATTTTTGTTTCTGGGTACGCTTTCGCAAAAGCGTATACAACAGGCATCACCATTGCTACATCTCCCATTGCCGATAAGCGGATGATAAGAATGTGGTCAGGTTGTTTCATAGCACTCTATAATCATGTAGAATATGTTCTCTGACACATCTTTGATTGTAAGTCAAGGTATTGTAATCCTACTTTTTGATATTACGTAGTACAGGATTCAACTCATCATCGTTATACATTTTCATTTGTTTATACACTTTCATGTATTTATCGCCATGTGCAATATCACTAAGTAAAGTATCTATCGCTGTAGAAAGATCAACGCGTTGTTCTAAAAGAATATCTAGCTTTTTTGAGCATGCTTCACGATGAGCTTCTGAAGCATCTGTTCGAGTAGCTTCTTCATGCATATGGTATACTTTAAGTGCTAGAATAGAAAGACGATCTACACCCCATGCCGGACTCTCCGTATTAATCGTAGCATTTTCTTTGACCGTCACTTCATTATATTTTTCAAGAAAATAACTATCAATATACTCTACCATATCTGTACGATCTTGATTTGAAGCATCTATCTGGCGTTTTAATGTAAGTGCTGCCACAGGATCAATTTCTGGATCACGAATGATATCTTCATAATGCCATTGTACGGTATCTATCCAGCATTTACGATATAGTAAATGACCTAGGAGATCCCCTTCTTTATCATATTTATTTTCAAAAGGTTGGTCTACCGTATTTATAATATGATAGTTTTCTATGGCTTCTCTAAAAATGCGATTTGCTTTATCTGTAAACATAGTATTGCTTTGCTTGCAAAGGTATTATATTTTGAATTAGGGAGCGCGTTAAATAATTATCGCACCCTACTTCTTCTATCATCATCTATTTATAAAAAATAACGGGCAATAGGTACAATCACTACAATCCATAATAAAAACTCTTTAAACCATTTTCCTTTTACATTCTCAAGATAATTGGCCATAATAATAGCAAGCGGTATTAGAAAAAAATACCACTCTGCGCCTGACTTATCTGGAGCAAGTAGTATAATTAAAAATGTGATTAAAGACACAAATAAAAGAATGCGATATAAAGGACGTTGTGAGATTGTAGCTTTTCGTAATTCTTGCCAATAACTAAACACTGTCCACAAATAAAGTGTTATAAAAACAGCTATAGGGAGTAACACTGATATTTCAGAATAGCTAGAAAAGTCAAAAGATATTGCATCTATGACATCTAATATAAAAGATTGGTCACCTCCTATATATAGAATATAGCATGCAGTAAGTGTTCCTACACAAATAATTGATAGTAAAGGAATAAACCAATATCTTAAAATACTACCTCCGTAAAACATAAGACCTATAACGAGAATTCCAAAAAATGTAATTGTCCAAAAATAGGTGAGTATTGCAAAGCATATCCAAAACCCTGCATCAAATAATTTACGCTCCATATGTAAACCTGATCTAAAACTAAGTATGCGTCTTAAGGCTAGCATTACAAATACTCCGCTTATAATAATGCTAGAGTTTTGTAGTGCTTGAGGTATTGCGGTAGCAAATACTGCAAATAGTAGTATTCTATAAGAACTTGGTTTTGTAAGATCATTCTTCTGTGATATAAAATTAAGAATGAACATAGTAAGAATAAATAAGATCCATATCCCGACAGATTGAGCAATATTTTCTATTGAAAATCCTCCAGAAAATATGCTTCTATTTGCTAAAAAATACCCCACAGTCATATAAACAAGCACTGTAATAGTGGTCGCTGGTTTTGAGGTGCTAAAAAAGCTTGTGAGCATAGGTGGTTTTTTCTATTTTTGCAGTATTATACCTTATATAAAGTATATAAGCTAAGATACCATTATTGTAAACATACGACCTTATGAGTTGGAAAGGATTTTTTGAAGGAATTCAATACATAGCAGAAGAATATTTATTCTTGCCATTTAATTCTATGGCAAATACAGAACTTACAAATTGGTGGACGGCCAATGGTGTAAACTGGCTATTTATGATTATTTGTTCTGTAGCAATCGTATACTGGATGCTACAACTTAAAGAACATAATGCAGAAGGTGATGAGCGTCGCGATGCAATTTCTCATGGCTTTTTAGGCAAAGACAGTGATTTAGAGCATAAGCTATAGATCAAAACCTATATCTCTACGATAATTCATCCTATCAAAATCTAGCTTTGCTATATTCTGGTAGGATTTTTTTATAGCCTCTCTAAAATCATTATCTAAAGATGTAATAGCAATAACACGACCTCCATTGGTTACTACCAAATCTTCCTTAATGGCAGTCCCTGCATGGAACACGATAGAGTCTTCTATCTTATCTATTCCTGAAATTACTTTTCCTTTTTCATAGGCTTCTGGATATCCTCCCGAAACAACCATAATAGTAGCGGCAGAACGGTCATCCAGAACTAATGTCTCATTTGACAATGCTCCTTTAGATACAGCTAAAAACAATTGTACCAGGTCATTTTTAATTCTAGGTAACACCACTTCTGTCTCTGGATCACCCATCCGGACATTGTACTCAATAACCTTAGGTTCATCCCCTACTTTTATTAATCCTATAAAAATAAAACCTTTATAGTCGATCTTTTCTTGAGCAAGCCCATTTACCGTAGGTTTTACAATACGTTCCTCTATTTTTTGCATGAAAGCATCATCTACAAAAGGTACAGGACTTACAGCACCCATTCCTCCAGTATTAAGGCCTTTATCACCTTCTCCAATTCGCTTATAATCTTTAGCTGTAGGAAGTATTTTATAGTCTTTACCATCCGTAAGCACAAAAACGCTGAGTTCTATTCCATCTAAAAACTCTTCTATTACTACTGTTGTACTTGCATCTCCAAACTTCCCCCCCAGCATGTTCTTGAGTTCTTCTTTTGCCTCGTTTAGATCTTGAATAATTAATACTCCTTTTCCCGCTGCAAGCCCATCTGCTTTTAGAACATAGGGCGGTGACAACGTTTCTAAAAAATCCTGCCCTTCAGAAAGGGTATGAGGAGTAAAACTCTGATAGGCCGCTGTAGGGATTCCATGTGCTATCATAAACTCTTTTGCACGCTCCTTACTTCCTTCTAAGGTTGCTCCTTCTTTTGAAGGCCCTATAACAGCTACATTTTTAAGTTGTTCATCCTCTTGAAAAAAATCGTAAACTCCATGTACCAAAGGATCTTCTGGGCCTACAACTACCATCTCAATATCCTCTTTAATTACAAAAGCTTTAATCGCATCAAAATCGGTTACATTCATACCTACATTTGTGGCTATTGCTGCAGTACCTGCATTTCCAGGGGCTACAAAAAGGGTGTCACAATATGAGCTTTGAGCTATTTTATAAGCAAATGTGTGTTCTCTTCCACCGGATCCTAGGATTAAAATATTCATAGAGTATTACTTTTGATTGTTTGACAAAAATAAATGTTTGTACATTGGCTTACTAATATTCGACTCGTGAATTTATTTGATTGGACATTACAGCTTAAAGGGTATGATATCGCTTTCGCGAAAGCAGAATTATCCCGTATCCGATCTCTCTCTGAAAATCAATATCTCGATTATATTGAGCAAAAAAAATCTGAAATTGTTTCTTTTCATAAAACATCAAACCCTTTTTATCAAAAAAAAACAAAAGAACTTGTATCCAAGGCATGGGAGGACCTTCCTGTTTTAACAAAAACCGACTTACAACAACCTCTTTCAGATAGGCTTTCACAAGGATATACACGTCGTAATGTATACCTCAATAAAACATCTGGTTCATCTGGTCATCCTTTTATTTTTGCAAAAGATAAAATAACTCACGCTCTTTCGTGGGCAAGCTTTCAAGAACGTTATTCATGGTTTCATCTTGATATAAATACTTCAAAACAAGCGCGGTTTTATGGAATTCCTCTTGATCCTATAGGTTATCAAAAAGAACGTTTAAAAGATTGGTTAGGAAACCGATATCGGTTTCCTATTTTTAATTTAAATGATACGGAGCTAGAAAAAGCACTTAAAAAGTTCCAAAAAACCTCCTTTGATTACCTCAATGGATATACAAGTAGTATTGTGCTCTTTGCAAAATTTCTTCAAAGAAAAAACATTGTGCTTACCACTATATGTCCTAGCCTTAAAGCATGTATCGTGACAAGTGAAATGCTTTTTGAAAGTGATAGACTATTAATGGAAGAACAATTGGGCATCCCAGTAATAAATGAATATGGAGCTTCAGAACTAGGTCTTATTGCTTTTCAAAACAAAGAAGGTCAGTTTGTGGTAGATAGTGAATTACTCTTTATAGAAATTCTTGATAAGAATAACAAACCTATTCTTAATGGGGAATCGGGACGTATAGTCGTCACATCATTATATAATAAAGCACATCCATTTATACGATACGATATAGGAGATATAGGCATCCTCTCTAGTAAAAGTACTTCCCAAAAACCCATCCTAGAAAAACTCATAGGTCGCACTAATGATATTGCGCATCTTCCTAGCGGAAAAGTGGTGCCTGGGCTTACCTTTTATTATGTTACTAAAAGTGTTATTGAAGAAGATGGAAATGTTCAAGAATTTGTTATTGAACAAACATTGTTGAATACTTTTAAAATTATTTATACTTCTCAACGTGAACTTACTACTAATGAAAAAGAAAAAATCATAAAAGCTACGTATACATATCTAGAAGATGGATTAAATGTGATTTTTGAAAAAGTAGATCGTATGGATCGTAGTAAACGTGGTAAACTAAAGCAGTTTATTTCTAAATTAGAGTAATTACTCTTGCGCTACTTTTTCTATCCATTGTACTCTTTTAAAAAAATATTCATAAAAAAATCGTAACAACCAAAAACTCGCCTTTATCCAGGAATACCCTAAGTAGGTTTTATAAAAGCTAAAGTTATACGTTACCAAATTCCATTTATTGGCACTCATAGATTCTTCATGTACTCGATAATAAGCCAGGTCTTCTTGAAGTCCTAAAGCTGGCCTATTGCTTTTCTTTATAGCTTCTAGCCATACAGCCCAATCTTGTCTTTTACGTATGTTAGGGGCTATTATTTTACCTATTTTGGACACATTATAGATCCCTGTTAGGTTTCCAATATAATTATTGCTGTGTTGTTTTTGATACGTAAGTTTTGGTAAAGCTTTGATACGTTTTCCCAGACTCTTACCTTCTTTATCAATATGCAGATAGTTTGTATAGGAGACAACAGCATTATTGTCTTGCATAAAGGAAAGCTGTTTTTCTAACTTTTCCGGATGCCAAAGGTCATCAGCATCCAAAAACGCAATATATTCTCCATTGGCGATTTCTGTAGCTCTGTTACGACAATAAGCAGCTCCATAATTTTTATCTAATGTAACAATTCTAATCCTAGAATCATTTTTGGAAAGTTGTTCTACGACCTCAAGAGAATTATCTGAAGAAAAATCATTTACGATAAGCTGTTCCCAGTGTGAATAGGTTTGATTTTGTAGGCTTTCTATTGTTTTGATAATATAAGTACTTGCATTATACAGCGGTGTAATGACTGATACAAGTGGCGTTATATTAGTATGCTTTTTCATCTCCAGACAATGCCTTTACTACTGTTTGGATAACAATTTTTATATCTAACAGTAAAGACCAGTTTTCTACATAAAAAATATCAAACTTTACTCTATTAATAATATCATGGTCTGTTTCTACCTCACCTCGATATCCACTTACTTGTGCAAGTCCAGTAATCCCTGGTTTTATAAAGTGTCTTACCATAAATTTATCTATCCTTTCTGCATACATATGTGTATGACTCACCATATGCGGCCTAGGTCCCACAACAGACATGTCTCCCTTAAGCACATTAATAAATTGTGGTAATTCATCTATACTTGTATGTCTAATAATTCGACCCAGCCGTGTAATCCGTTCATCGTTTCTACTTACTTGATGTAAATGTGCACGATTGTTAGGTTGCATTGATCGGAATTTATAACAATAAAATTCTTTATAATCCAGTCCATTACGTTTCTGTTTAAAAAAGACTGGTCCTTTAGAATCTAGCTTTATTAATATTGCCATGAGAGGTGTAAGCCAGGAGAGCAATCCTACCAGCACTATAATAGACATAATAATATCAAAACTTCTCTTAATAAATTGATTAATCGGGGTATCTATCGGAATGGTACGTAGAGATAATATGGGGGTAATTCCTAGGTATTGATATTTTAATTTTTTTGTAAATATTTCTTTATTATCAGGTATGAATTTTAAAATTTTGAGATTATTATCTGTGAATTCTGATATTTCTCTTATTTGTTCATTATCAAACTCTGCAATAGAACAGTATATCTCGTCTATATTATTTTCTGAAATAAAGCCAAAACATGACTCTAAAGAAGCCCCAGATTCTTTTAAATCAAATTTTTTAATTACTTGATACCCATATGATTTATTTGATTTGAAAAAACTTTCTAATTGTTGTGTTTTGGAGTTTGCACCTAAAATAATAACTCTTCTAAAATTACCTCCAAGTACTGTTCTATACTCTTTTAACAAATAAAAAACCCCTAGCTTCACAATGGTAATTCCTAGAAATACATATAATACATATGAGATCACTTTTGAAGGAGGACTATTTATATCTTGAAAAAAACCAAAAAAGGAAAATGTTATTAAAGTAAATAAAACAAGTTGTATACTGATCAACGAAAATATCTTTGTCAACTTCGTATATCTATAAACTTCATAAAACCCAGACTTAATAGCAGTAACTATCCATGTAAATGCCGTAAAAACAGCAAATAATAATAAATGTGCATCCATAATAAGATACACCTTAGCAAGTACCAGAATGATAAAGAGATCAATCAGGTAAATTGCAGGCCGTATATACCCAGAATATCTCCCTTTTCTGTAGGCCATTTGTTATTTTAAAATATGTTTTGAAAAATCCTTATGCTCACTTTTATACAATTGCTCTTTTGAAAGATTTTTAAAGTATAAGTATGTTTTTTTCATTCCTTCGCTACGGGAAACCTTTGCTTCCCATCCGAGAATTTTTTTTGCCAAACTAGTATCTGGTTTACGTTGCATAGGGTCATCAACAGGCAATTCTTTATATACTACCTTTTGCTTTGTTCCCGTAAGTTTAATAATCTCTTCTGCAAAGTCCTTTATTGTAATCTCATCAGGGTTTCCTATATTCACAGGCAACACATAATCGCTCATTAATAAACGATAAATTCCTTCTATCTGATCATCTACATAGCAAAAGGATCGTGTTTGCATACCATCTCCAAATACCGTTATATCTTCTCCACGTAAAGCCTGGCCAATAAAGGCGGGAATTACTCTACCATCATTAAGTCGCATTCTTGGTCCATAGGTGTTAAAAATACGGACAATACGAGTATCTAGTCCATGAAAACGATGATACGCCATGGTTATAGATTCCTGAAACCGTTTTGCTTCATCATAAACACCTCGAGGGCCTATTGCATTTACATTACCATAATACGCTTCTGTCTGCGGGTGTACTAAAGGGTCTCCATAAATTTCCGAAGTGGAAGCGATAAGAATACGTGCTCTTTTCTCTTTGGCAAGACCTAATAAATTATGGGTTCCTAAAGAACCTACTTTAAGTGTTTGAATAGGTATTTTTAAATAATCTATAGGGCTAGCGGGAGATGCGAAATGTAAAATATAATCGAGTTTTCCTGGAATATGCACAAACTTTGTAACATCATGGTTATAAAACTCAAAATTCTCAAGTTTAAAAAGGTGTTCAATATTTGCAAGATCTCCTGTAATCAAATTATCAATCCCAATCACATGAAACCCTTCTTTAATAAAGCGATCACACAAATGAGATCCTAAAAATCCTGCAGCTCCTGTAATTAAAACTCGTTTGTTCATATTATATTTCCTTTCTACCTATGGAAACGTACGTAAACTCTTCTTTCTCCATATCCTCTATATCATATAAATTACGTCCATCAAATATAACCGTATTCTTGAGGTTTTTTTTAAGTTTTGTAAAGTCTGGGGTTCTAAAAATACTCCATTCTGTACTAATTACCAACGCATCTGCACCTTCTGTGGCTTCATACATATTTGAAGCAAAGTCTATTTGATCTCCATATTTTGCTTTTACATTATCCATAGCTTCTGGATCATACGCTTTTATCTGTGCGCCTCTAGAAAGTAGTGCATCTATCATATATAATGAAGGTGCTTCACGTATATCGTCTGTCTCGGGCTTAAAAGCGAGTCCCCACATACTTATTATCTTTCCGTTTAAATCAGAATTAAAATACGTGTCAATTTTAGGGATAAGTTTTAATTTCTGGTGATTATTTACATCTATTACAGATTCTAGTATTTGAAAATTATATCCCGATTCTTTTCCTGATTTATGAAGTGCTTTTACATCTTTAGGAAAACAAGAGCCTCCATACCCTATCCCAGGAAATAGGAATCGTTTTCCTATTCGAGAGTCTGTACCCATTCCTCTTCGTATACTGTCTACATCTGCACCCACTAGCTCGCAATAATTTGCGATTTCATTCATGAATGTAATTTTTGTTGCAAGGAACGAATTGGCTGCATATTTTGTGAGTTCTGCCGATTTTTCATCCATAATAATGATCGGATTTCCAGATCGCACAAAAGGTTTATAGAGTTTTTCCATTAAGGAAGTAGCTCTCTCAGAAGAAGAACCTACAACAATCCTTTCTGGTTTTAAAAAATCATCTACAGCAAATCCTTCTCGTAAAAACTCTGGATTTGAAACCACATCAAAATCAATAGACGTTTTTGCAGCAATAGTAGCTCTTACTTTTTCAGCAGTTCCTACAGGTACTGTACTCTTATCTACAATAACTTTATAGCTTTTTATTTGCTCTCCTATATTTTGAGCAACCCCCAAAACATAAGATAAGTCTGCAGAGCCATCTTCATCTTCTGGTGTTGGTAGGGCCAAAAAAATAATCTCTCCATGATCAAGACCTTCCTGAAGTGTCGTTGTAAAGGAAAGCCTTCCCGCTTTTATATTACGCTCAAAAAGCACATCGAGATGAGGCTCATAGATAGGGACTTCCCCATTTTTCATGCGTAGTACTTTCTTCTCATCTATATCTACACAGATAACTTCATTTCCTGTTTCAGCAAGGCATGTGCCTGTTACTAATCCTACATACCCTGTTCCTACAACGGTTATTTTCATAATATCTACCGAATAAAGCGCAAAAATAGGGAAGTATTTACAGCTTATAAAGGTTGGTGTCCTATAATTGTTTTAAGGCTTCTAAAAATCGAGAAAGAATCTGATTTTTTGCAAAATGAGAAATTACATATGTTCTTGCTTTTGAGCCCATTTCCATGGCTAGATCTTTGTTCTGAGATAATGTGTCTAATTGCATTATAACAGTGTCTATTTCTGTGTCAGAGCTATAGTAACCTCCTTCAGAAATAGTCATTGCTTGTGCTACTTCAGATTTTGGATGTCCCGTAATAATAGATGGTTTTGAACTAGCCATCATCCCAAGAATTTTAGAGGGCATTACTGTATCTACTACTTCTGGTTTTTGAAAAAGCACATGTACATCTGCACTACAAAGTAGATCTGATAATTCTTCATAAGGCACTGGCGGATGCAGTTTGACACCATTATATGGTATAATATCTTTTTCTATTTGAGCTCTCATAGCTCCATCACCTACTAAAATAACTTCATAGATAGAAAAATCTAGTTTATGAAGTAATCTCATAAAAAAGGACCAATCTTGTTTATCTCCAATATTTCCAGAATATAAAATTTTAAACTTCGATGAGTTTAAGTGTGGGTGCGCTTTCGCGAAAGCGGGATCTATCTTCTTATCATCTATCCAATTAGGTAAAAAATAAGTGGGGGCTGTTGTTTTATCTTTTAATTTTTCAAGCATCATATGACTTATCGTACTTACCATGTCAGCTCTAGAAAAAAGTGATTTTTCAATGGCCATCAATAACGAATAGACAATACCGCCTTTTTGTTCTCCTGCAGTTGTAAGTCCTGATTGAAATGCAGCATCAAACTCAAAATCCTGAATATGTATCCAAGATTTTGCTTTAAACCGTCTTTTTTGAATAAGCCCCAAAAGAGTAGCACTTGTAAAGGGAACAATAGAAATCACAATATCACATTTTTGTATTTTCCAAAGATTCCGGAAAGAACCCCATGTAAAATCCAAAATATGTAAAATACGCTTTGCAAAGGTTGGCCTTTCTGGAACGTATTGCTTATATCTATAGAGGTTAATACTTCCTAATTGTTCTTTTAAATATTTTTTTTTGTCTTTGTATTCTGGGGCTATTTTCCACTGAGGGTAATAGGGAAATGCCGTGATCACATCTAGCTGAATGTCTTGTTCCTCTAGATATTGAGCAAGCTGTGTAGAATATAGTCCAATTGCTGTACTCTCTGGATAAAAATTAAGACCGATAAGGGTAATATGTGTTTTCTTTTTCAAAAAAAAGGGTTTCAGCTACAAAGAACGTATTTTTTATGAATTTATACTCGATCTCGTATAGGTTTTGCAGGGTTACCTATACATATTTTACCTTTTGGTAGATCTTTAAAAACACTACTCCTAGCTCCAACCACAGTTCCTTCTCCTATAGACACTCCAGGAGCAACGTATACATCTGTTGCTAACCAACATTTTTCTCCTATCGTAATTTTTTGTGCATATATCTTAAAATCTAACGATGTGTAGTCATGGGTCCCTGTACATATATATCCTTTTTGTGAGATAACAGCATGAGCTCCTATTTCTATTTCTCCTAAAGTATATAGAACAACGTCATCGCCTATCCAACTGTAGTCACCTATTGTTAACTTCCAAGGATATGTAATCTTTGCACTAGGCCTTAAAATTACTTTTTTTCCTATAGTTGCTCCAAAACACCTCAGCAAGAAGCGACGCCATCCATATAAAAATTGTGGTGAGCATCTAAAAAATATAGCCTGAACTATCCACCATAGCTGTACTATAATTTTAGACTTTCCTCTAAAGTCTTTTGGCGTCTGATATTTATCTAGGTTTTGGTACTTCATTATTATTTGATCCACATTCTTTCCTTAATTACTTTTGCCAAATATTTTCCAGTAGCTTCATAACCCAAGGTATTAAAATGTACGTGATCTTTTAAAAACCTTCTTGGAATACAATCTTTCTCCATATCTTCTAGATCCTGAGATTCTGGAGTAATCCCAATATCGTATATCGCTTTATTAACCATATAACTTCGTACATCTATAAAATGATCTCCGAAAGCTTCTTTAAGAACGTCATTAAGACGGGTTATGTTTTTATGAGCCCCACTCCCTTTACCTTCTTTATCTGCAATCCCATTACAAACCGATAAAATTAGATAATGCTTCTTTGCATTTTCTCCCAAATGATTAATCATTGCTTGAATATTATCTCTTGTATTATAAACATTATTTTTAGATTTATTATCATTTCTTCCAGCCCAAATAATTGTCCATTCATTATTGTTTTCTAGTGAATTATTAAATTCAAAAACAACAGTATCTTGTGTTTTTACATTTTCTTCTAGGTTTTGTGCAGTAAATGTATATCCTAGTGTTTTTTTGTTTTCATCAGATAGACGTTCTAGTTTTCCTTTTATATCCTGAATCCTACCTTCTCTATATTGTTGTGTTTGAAAATTTATAGGTTCTATATTAACATACGTAATCTCTGAGGGTTCTGATTGTTTAATTTCATGATCCTTAATGACTAATCGCATAGGAAGACCTCCTTGTAAAATAGCAATATTACTAGATCGAAGACCTCCTACTCCAAAATTCTCATACGGTACATTTAATTCTTCGGATAAGACCTCCATAATAGACTTTTTGCCTCCTGCTCCTTTCATCATACTATCTCCCCATCCTATTATTTTTATAGGCTTTTCCGATTGCTTACAACTAATGAATGATAAGCCTAAAAATAATGTAATTATATATTTTAAAATATTCATACTCCTACTCTTATAGTATTTCTAAAAGTCGTTCTTTAAACTGTAATCGAGTAAAATTTTCGATAAAATAAGCTTTGTTATAGTTACTTACTTTTGAATGCTCATCCTTATGTGTGTCATAATATACAAAAGTATCATAGAGACTTTCTGGATTCTTTTTTTGAAAAAAGCGTCCATTTTTTTCTGTTACAATATCGGGGATACCTGCATGTCGAGTTGTTAAAATAGCATTTCCAGTGGCCATTGCTTCAAGAATAGATATCGGTTGTCCTTCCATTTTATAATACGTTGGTAATACAAAGCTATTTCCCCAGTGTAATAATTCTTTTTTTGTATCTCCCTTTACAATACCTATATAGCTAGTATGCGTTAATTTGGAAAATCTTTTTTTAATTTCTTCTTGCTGTATATGATCAATAGCTCCCGCTATTTTAGCTTCATAAAGGATATTATTCTCTTCAAGTAATACTAATGCGTCCAGAAGGTCAAATATCCCTTTCTCCTCCATTAAATTACTCAAGTATACTATATGTAATTTCTCAAATGATTTATCTCCAGTTCCTTCAACCAAATAATCTTCGGCAAAATTGGGAAGTACTTTTATCTTATTTTCAGAGATAAATGGAGTTAAATTATCCTTTAAAGATTCTGATAATACGATCCCTTTTGTAGTCTTGGAAATTAAGTAATAAAAGATTTTTTTCTTAATCCCTTTAAGAATTTTGTATTCGTTTCCTAAGTGATTACCATGTACGTGGATAATGATTTCTCTCTGTAATAATGCGCCTAATAAAATAAATGCTGCATACTTTATTACACCAAAAAAAGTTTGTCCAGGCGTGATATAAATGATTTTATTTAAAAAAATTTTATAGCCTTTAGGATAAAAAGATAAATTGAAAAAGAGTTTATGAAATGAAAACTTTCCTATCGCTTCATCAAATCGAGAATAAGACGTATTAATGACACTAACATTATAGTCAGGTTGTTCTTTTAAAATATCATGTACTACTTTATTTGCAAGAGAAACTCCTGTTGTAGGTTCTGGAAGAGGTCCAAGGATAAGAATAGACTTAGTTTTCTTCACGAGCATATAAACTTTTAAGGCCAAAGAAATTTAAAAAGAAAGCAAAGAAAATAATCCCCGATTCTCGTTCTAGAATATTTTCTGTAAACATTACGATAGCATAAAAAACAAGAAATAAAATCAATATCTGATTGTTAAACCGTATAGCGTATACGAGATTCATCCCTATCATAAAAACAAAAACTAGAAGCAATACGATCCCGCCTATTAAAAGCAAACTAAGGTACTGGTTATGAGAATTATATTTTGCATCTGCGAGAAGTTGATTCCCTTCTTCTTTATAGCTTTTAATTAAAGCATCATTATAATCACCTATACCATATCCCGTAAATGGTGCTTCTAGTATAAGGTTTTCTGCAGTTTCATAAATGGTATATCTAATGTTTGTAGACGTTATCTCTCCTTGCTCTATATTTTCTATTTTTAATAGTTCTACAAATTTGTTTCTTGTATTAGGAATTGCGATGGTGAGAAATATTAATGTAATTACTGCAATTAAATAAGGCTTTAAAAGTTTTTGTTTCCTTTGGAAAACGACAAACAAAGAAAAAACAATAATAAGCGCTATTAATGGACCTTTCTTTGCGTACAGAAGCAAGAACAAGACTAATGAGATATCTATAGCTAAAACAGCCGCTATTTTAATTTTAGATTGTAGTTCCCTTAAAATATAAAATGAAAAAAGAATCGCAATACAACAATGCATTGATAAATAAATGGGGTGAATCCCAAATTTGCCCATTTTGACTCTAAGTACTGTTGCAAAATGCTCTATCATTTCTACAAAAGAATAGTGTACTCCCCAGAACCACAAAAAAGGAATTATATTAAAAAGAAATACACCTAAAAGATAAATCCACAAGTATCTCTTTAAGTCATTAAAAATAGCTTTGCTTTCTGATTTTGTGAGCATTGCAAATACAAATGGAAAAACAATCAAAGATGCCATTTGCATGATCTTTCGTTGCCCGTATTCTTCGTTACTACTATAAAAGTATGTAGAGGCAAGGACAATGTATATTAATCCATTTGTTATAAAAAAACGCTTATCAAAATGCCATTTCCTTTGTAGGCTATTTATAAGTACTGCCATACCAAATAAAAGAATAGCGATAGACTTTATATTTGATGGTAGTAGTACAAGCGCAAAAAGAACTCCTAAGGTTATTTTTACGATCGTTAATCTTTTACTGCTTTTGATTGTTTCCATATATTTTGTTTGTGTAGAAAGAACCTTAACAACTCTTCAATACATTTAGGAATTACAACAACTCCTATAAGTGCCCCGACATAGTAAGAAAATCCATTTGTAAAATCACCTCTAAGCAAGAAAATAAGATGTATTGCTAAGTAAAATGCCATTATTTTTTTTAAATAATCTTCACTCTTTAACCATGCAATTGCACGTACTAGTACTATTGCAAGTAGTACCGCCGCAACGATTACTCCTATAAATCCAAAATTTATAAACCCTTCAGAAACCAAAGGATTAGATAGATTACTGTATGTAAAGTCGTAATTATCTATAAGGTGTTCTCCTACCAATTGCCCTGTAGAAATAGGCTTGTCTTCCCATAGTGCTCTAGGCACAAAAAACAGAAAAGCACTCAATAGTTGGTACCCCATAGAATAGCCATAATCCTTTATATAATCCATTGTTGCCAAAATATTGGAAAAGGCATCATAATTTAACGTATTAAAGGCCGTTGCAATACCTCCTCCTTTCATATGATCAAAAACAATCACTGGGTTATCTAATATCTCTTTAAACGATGCCTCAGAATGCGTCAATATTGCAGAGAGAGGAAAAGCTACAATCATTGTAAAAAAAAGAAAGAATAGCGTTTTTATATTTGTGTTAAATAATCTAGGGATTACCAAAAAGAATAAACTTATATATAAAGGTCCCAATGCATTCCTCTTTTCTACAAGTGGATTCTTAAACCAAAATAATATAAGTCCCAAAAAGAAAAATAACGCACATATCGTTACAAGATTAACCGCTCTTTTCTGTCCATTTTTAAAATATTGAAAACATAAAATCAATCCTGCAAAAGGAACCAAAAAGAAAACTTTCTTCCATATTAAAAAAGTAATTACAGGAAAGATGGACTTCCTCCATGCCGGTCTACTAAGTTCATCAGATACAAACGTATAACTTGCTAAAAAAACAAAAAAAGTAAATATCGCAAGACATAATATTAACACAGGAGTTATCCGTTTAGAAGATTGTCTCCACACGGGAACCTTACTTATTATTTTACTTTTCTTAAAAAGTAAATAGCATAAAAAGAAGGTTGTATTAAAAAATGCAATTAACGTATTAGAATAAATCGTAAGTTTCCTGTCATAGGGGAACTTGTTTTCAAAAGTAGGGTTTATACCTTCAAATGAATTAATTTGGACCATAGGGGCCACAATAAAAAACAAAAAGGTAAAAACTATAAATGATGATATAAATGGAGAATACGTACGCTCTATAAATACATGATATATAGTAATAGCTGCAAGAATCAATGCATTAATTAAAAAAGAAAAACGCACATCAAATGATCCGTCAAACGTCACAAACAACGCAACCGTGATAAATGTATAGACAAAAAGTAATATAACCTTTAGTCCCATAGTGAGTTCTTAATTTATAATCTTTAAAAGATTTTATC
The DNA here is from genome assembly GCA_947503305.1 of uncultured Dokdonia sp. Classification (GTDB taxonomy): domain Bacteria; phylum Bacteroidota; class Bacteroidia; order Flavobacteriales; family Flavobacteriaceae; genus Dokdonia. Next base: position 456,966 of record CANNDF010000001.1, on the reverse strand, counting down.
TCTTTTACGCTTTCGCGAAAGCTTACTCTTTCAACTTCCCAACAAACAAATGTCTATTGATTGCAACTTCTTCATCTAGAATATGACTAAATCTCTTTGAAAAAGCTTCTCTAAACCATTCTAATGTGTAATACTCCGGAAATGCAGGAATATTATCCATATCCCCAAAATAGAGCCCCAAAGGCATAAACTCTACAATGATATATTTTTTTGTCAATGAAGCAAGAACATTAAAAATATGATCTAAACTTACATCTTGCGTGAGAATTAAATGATGTGTTACCGCTAGTGCCATAACAATATCACCGTTGATACGTTGATCTATCTTTAATGTATTACTCCTATTATTGGGCCTAACAAAATCATATACTAAAGGTAAAACATCGTCTCTATTTTCATTGTTTAGAAAAATACGATCCAATGCATTCTTATCATAATCCGTAGCAATAATTTTATTTATCTGTGTGCTTTCTAATACAAAGTTTGCAAATTTTCCTTGATTAGATGCGAGCTCTATTAAGGAAGAGGCGTCCTTTAATTCTGTTTTAATTACCTCAGTGATTCGTAAAAAACGAGCATCACTAGAAGGGTTTTTATCATTATGATAATCTTTCCAATATGAATCTATTCTACTTTTATTGACACGATTAATAAGTTTACGAGCCTTGTTTGTTGTAAAATTATTCTGATAAAGCTTTTTAAACCTAAGTAGCTTCTCTATATGTTTGTGACCTCCGTATTTATCTATTACACGACTATGTCTAGCTACAGAAAGACGTCTTGTATTGTTATGAACTTTAAAGAGTAGATTTGATAGTTTACGCCCAAAAAAGCTTGCATATTTATGCCTCAATTGAAAAAGATCCTGATCACTAAAAAACCCATTGTATAAAAAGATACTATTTGATAAATCAGAAAATCCTTTATTATATAGATATAAAGGCATGTAAAAAGAATTATAAAAGTTCAAATACCCAGACCAACTTTTACCATTTTTGGGGTCTCTTTTGAATAAGCTTCCAAAATCTACATATTTAGGTCTCCCCATATCATATACTACATTAAAAGCATGTACATCAAAAAGTTCATAACCATATGAGTTTGCAACTTCATTTGTATCTAAAACTAGATTTGCAGCTCTATGAAGCATTGTAAATGACCATTCATAAGGATAATTCCAATATTCAATACGTTCATGCTCTATAACAAGTTCATACCCTTCAATTTTAGTTTCGGAAATCCATGTTTTCACAAAAAGTTGCTTGTCTACAAGTTCTTGTATCATCCCACTATCAAACATCTCAGTAACCTGAGCTACATATTCACTATGTATACCTCTTAAAACTTGATCTCCATAAAAATATAGCGTACAGACTTTATCTATAGAAAATTCAATAGTAGCTAAGTCTTGTGCTTTTAATTCTTCTTTCATAATGGGTTTGTCCAAGTGTTTAATTTAAAAATATTTAAAAACGCTCTGGTTTGTAAATAAAAGTTCTCCCTAGTTTTAGTAAATAATGCATTGACTAGATACCCTGAAATAGCATAGGATATTAATGTTGCATATGCAGCGCCTATAAGGCCATACCATTTTATAAAAAATATGTTTAATGTTATATTTATAATAGCGCCTATTACAAGTCTAATACTAGAAAATTTTTCCAAATTTTCATTTAAATAATACCCCCACGAACCATTACTTAAAAAAACAAAAACAATAGACCAGATATAAAACATTAATAGATGACTACTTTCTGTGTATTCATTTCCAAATAGCAAGGGGACAAAATAATTTGCAAAAATCGTATAAAGAATGCAAACGACAACGGCTATTTTGATTAAAACATCGTATAATTGTTGTAATCTTTTCAAAAACAGCGCTTTATCTTTTTTTCGAGTACTTACTAATGAAGGAAAAACAGATTGGGTAATTGCAACAGTTACAAAAATCCATATACTTGTGAGTTTTACAGCTACACTATAAATGCCTACAGAGCGCTCATCAAGAATCTCATTAATCATTACTTGATCTATCTTCATATACAGTGCCGCAGCAACAGAACCTATAATTAACACCCAACTTTTCTTAAGTAAGCTCTTTGCAACAGCTATTTTAAAACGCCACTTCCATATAGAAAGTCGGTTATACACATATGAAATAATATATCCTATTGCTATAATAACCCATTCTAAAACAAGCGCATATGCAAAATAATGCAATGGAGCATTAGAAATAATAAGTGCTATTTTTACAATACTCAATACTAATACGGCAAGAAGGTTACTTATCGCGACGTACTTACTGAGTACTTTACTTTGAAAATAAAAATCAATCCCTCGGATGCTTTGAAAGCCTATAGTTAAGGCAATAATCATCACCATAGTATTGGTAAGTGGTGAGTTATTTAAAAGGTGTAGTACAAAAATAACACCACCATACATTATTAAAAACCCTAGCAATCGTAATACTAGTGTAGTTCCAAGGATTTCATCTCTTTTTGATTCGTCTTTTACAAGCTCTCTTACAACTATTTGATCTAGTCCCAATGCGGCAAAAGCCGCAAATAAGTATACAAAAGACTCTGCATAACTTAAAATACCAAAGTCATCAGGCCCTAGATAACGCGCTAGCCATATCCCAACAAAAAAGGCATCTATAATACGCGCTCCTTTTTCTGCAAGCAGCCATACTGTATTTGTAAAATACTTCCCTATTCCTTGGTTCGAAAAAAGTTGCTTGACTTTAAACATCTACTTATTATCTAGGTACCATGCATAGAGTTTTTCAACACCTTCTTCCAAATGAATTGTGTGCTTCCATCCTAATCCGTGTAACTTAGAAACATCTGTGAGCTTGCGTAGGGTTCCATCTGGTTTTGATGTGTTAAATGTAAGTACTCCTGTAAATCCTATTTCTTTCTGGATAATATGTGCAAGTTCTTTTATAGAAATATCTTCTCCTGTACCTATATTAATATGCGTGTTTTTAATATCTCCCCCAGGTATTACGTCATCAAAATCTCTATTCTCCATTATAAATACACAAGCATTTGCCATATCCTGACTCCATAAAAATTCTCTTCGGGGTGCCCCTGTTCCCCATATTTCTACAGCATCTTTTGACACTCCATATGTATTTAAGATTTCTTCTGCTTTCGCAAAAGCAGAAACCCCAAGATCCTTCATCACCTCATCTTTTTTTCCTTCCGAAAGAAGCTTTGCTAAATGTATCTTACGAATTAATGCAGGCAACACATGCGATTTTTCTAAATCAAAATTGTCATTATATCCATATAGGTTTGTAGGCATTACCGAAAGAAAATTAGTCCCATATTGTATATTATAGCTCTCGCACATTTTGATCCCAGCAATTTTTGCAATAGCATACGGTTCATTTGTATATTCAAGAGGACCCGTAAGAAGGCTATCTTCAGGCATAGGTTGCGGAGCTTCTTTAGGATAAATACAGGTACTTCCTAAAAAAAGTAATTTATCTACTCCATGTACGTAACTCTGATGGATTACATTATTTTGAATCATCAGGTTTTTATAGATAAAATCTGCTCTGTAGGTATTATTTGCAATAATTCCTCCTACTTTTGCAGCAGCTAGAAATACATATTCTGGTTTTTCTACTTCAAAAAAATCACTTACAGCGACTGTACTTGTTAGGTCAAGTTCTTTATGAGTACGGTATACAAGATTTGTATATCCTTTTTTTTCTAACTCCTTTTTTATGGCACTACCTACGAGACCCCGATGCCCTGCAATATATATTTTTGCGTCTTTCTTCATAGATGCCTACTCAAAATAGTTTAAGGTTGTATATCCTCCCTTTTTAAGATAACTATCCTTCTTCATAAGATTAATATCACTCTCCATCATATCATCTACTAACCCTTGAAGTTCATATTCCGGCTTCCATCCTAGTTTTTTATATGCCTTACTAGCATCTCCTATCAATAAATCTACTTCTGTGGGTCTAAAATATTTTTCATCTACAGCAATAACTTCTTGCCCTATTTTAACGGGATAATCAGGATTATCTGAGGTAACTACAATTCCTTTTTCATAAACCCCTTCTCCTTTAAACTCAAGAGTTACTCCTATATGACTAAATGCCATTCTCACAAAATCTCTTACTGGAGTTGTGGTACCTGTAGCAATAACCCAATCCTCTGCTTCTTCTGCTTGAAGGATCATCCACATCATTTTTACATAGTCTTTTGCATGTCCCCAATCTCGTTTTGCATCTAGATTTCCTAAATACATTTTTTCTTGTAATCCTAAACCTATTCTAGATGTCGCTCGTGTAATCTTACGTGTTACAAATGTTTCTCCTCGTATTGGAGATTCATGGTTAAAAAGAATTCCATTACACGCAAAAATATCATAGGCTTCCCGATAGTTTACAGTAGCCCAATACGCATACATTTTTGCCACAGCATATGGACTTCTAGGATAAAATGGTGTCGTCTCTGTTTGAGGAACTTCCTGGACTTTTCCATAAAGTTCTGAAGTAGATGCTTGATAAATTTTTGTTTTCTTCTCAAGTCCTAGAGCGCGTATAGACTCTAACAGTCTTAAAGCACCTAATCCATCTACATTTGCAGTATACTCCGGCATCTCAAAAGAAACCTGAACATGACTCATCGCTCCGAGGTTATAAATCTCATCCGGTTGAACTTGTTGTATAATACGTAGTAAGTTTGAGCTATCAGTGAGATCTCCATAATGCAAAAAGAAATTCTGATTGTCTATATGAGGGTCTTGATATAAATGATCAATACGATCTGTATTAAAAAGCGATGATCTCCTTTTTATACCATGTACTATATATCCTTTTTTTAATAAAAACTCACTAAGATATGCTCCATCTTGCCCTGTAACTCCCGTTATTAATGCTACCTTCCCCATGTAATTATGTCTCTAAAAGTATTTTTATAATTCTTAATCTAGTGATAGCTCAGATTCTACGACCTCTCTAAGAGTTTTATAAGTATATCGAATACCTGCAATCAAAAGGAATAAAAATACAAGAACTATAGGGTATAAGAGTTCTTTTTTATCTTTAAGAGAGCTTTTCTTAGCTGTTTGTAAATCACTTACCACGACTACAGCATCAGATGAAGTCACGCTATCATTTTTTAGTTTTTCAGTTTCTATTGCGAGCTCATTTTTAAACGTCAGAATTCCATTTATATTAAGGTTGTTCTGGTTATTATAGAACGCCAATTTATCATTAGTTACTTGATTTGAAATATCTGCGTTCTTTGTATAATTTTCTATTAATAAATCAGACTGCACCATAATAGATTCATTCTGCTTTATACGCTCTTGTAAATTCTGTAATCCTGATTCTTTTATTTTTTTGATTATAGGAAGTTCATTCACATAGTTTAAGATCTGTACAATATCTCTCTTGGCATCTTCATTCTCAAGACCAACATATAGTTTATGGTATTTATAATTGGAATAAAATCGATCACTTGCAAAGAGTTCGGTTTCTTCATCGACTTCTAATTCTTTAATAATAGTTCCTAAAGTTCTATCTGAGACTTTCAAACTTTCCACAAGTCCCATTACATCTATTACTGGTTCTATCGTTACTCCAGTAACTGTAGGCACTTCCGTATCTAATCCTACAGATGTGATAAACGCGGCATCACCTTCTGATAGGTTTTCATCAAACTGCTTAATAGCATTGTATAAATAGGGTTGTATATTAAAATTAGATCTTACAATCACTGTAGACTCATAAGCTTGAGGTGGTTTTGTAAAATACCCTAATAAAGCACCTCCAATAATCAGTAATAAAATGATCCACCAAGATTTAAATACAAAGTCAACCCCTTTAAAACAATGGGCTAAAAATTTGTAAAACATTCGTTGGAAAAGTGAAAAAACGTCTGTTAAATCCATCTCTTCAGAAGAGCCAGAAGGACTTTGTTGTACGCTCATAGAATAATTGTTGTTTAGTTAGTATTTTATATATCAAAAATCTTAAATAAGATCTTTTCAGTAATCAAATATGTAGGTTTTACTCCTGTTGTCCCTAATCCTCCTGAAGCGAGTGTACTTCCCGTCTCCAGTGGATTATCAGAGGCATAATATGCATATCTTACGGTTACATCTTCTTGTATATTTCCTCGTAATTTTGATGCCGCCTGAATTGCTTTTTGGTAATGAGCTCCTTCCATCTCTAGTCCTATTACATTCCAGGTGCTATCATGGAAGAACTTTAAAATGTCTCTATTTTGTAATGATGTGCCTAATACACTGACCATGGCCCCTTCAAATACCTGTAAATCATTCCCTTCAAAATCTTCTTTTTTAAGTCCGTTTTCAAAAGGGTAATTATCTGCTGTTCCTTCAAAAAGATGGGCAGATGGAATCATAAGATCTCCTTTACCTCCATCTAATATTCCTGCTTTCCCCATAATAGAAACAGAGCATACATCTAGATATGTCGTTTCATTCCCTAAAACAAAAGGTTTTAATAGTTCTTCCATGGTCTCATATGCTTGTTCTCCAAAAGCATAGTCCATAACTAAGATGATAGGATTGTCTTTTAGTTGCGTCTCTGCCGAACAAAAATCATTTTCGGCAACATCCAACTTACACATATCAAATATCTGAACATTTATATTGGTCCCGCTTTGATCTGCAACATAAATCATCCCATTTTGCTGGGCTGTTTTTTCTACCTTGGCTCTAAGCTTTCCACTAGAATCATCACTAAGTAATTCATAAATCTCAAGCTTTGTTTTTTTCTTGAGTTCCGTTTTTAAAGCTAGAGGTGCATATATAGTATTCATAACGCTATGCATATTTGCACTAATGATATGTATAGGTCTATGCAGGAGGTCGTTTTCTTTAAGTATTTGCTTGATGTTTTGTGCCCATACTTCTCCGTGAATATGATGTCCTAATCGTTCTCGCAACACAGGACTAAATGTAACTGTACGTTTTTTTTCTTCTGTCACCTCTGCGATAGCTAGTTTTCCTAGCCAATAGATAATTTCTAAAAAACGACGACTATTATTTCTTGTATTAAATAGAGGAGCGATTTCATTTACTTCTTCAAAAGTTCGTCCTAATATGTTTGCCGTATGTGTGATCGCAATCTCTCGTTCTTTTTGTGTAAACTCGTCTTCAGAGAGTACTGCTTTCTCTAGCTTTTCCCAATCACGTGTAAGATCTCCTCGTTCATTGATTAAAACTCTTCCCATAATCTTATGAGATTCTATAAAAAGAAATGTAAGATGCGTAAGAATATCATATATTTCTGATCGTCCACGCGTAATTTCTATATTCATTTGTTCCTCATCAATACGATAACAGTTACGTCTTCGTTTACGAGGTATTATAGGCTCAAATAAGCTGTTTTTATATCCTTCATCACTAGTAAGGTTAATAAACCGACACTCTTCTATCCGTTCGGGAAGTCTATCTATAACATAAAGTAGTCCATCGAGTTCTACTTTTTCTTCGGCTATACTTCCATAAATTTCTGGACGTAAAATAAGTAATGATTCACGTAATGTTTCTCCAGAAACTCCCATAGGCTTGTAGAATCCTCTATTAAAAAGGTGGCGCATGGTAATATACATACGTTCTATTGCGCTACTACTTTCTTGGGCGCGTGTACGTCTTTGTGATTTTATGGTACTCATAGATAGTTTAGGGCAAAGATACTTATTCTGTAACTAACGCATCTGCTATTTTACGATCATTAGATAGGCGAGGAATTTTGTTTTGCCCTCCTAATTTTCCTATGGATTTCATGTAATCGTTAAATCCTCCAGAAATAACTTTGGTGATTTTTAAAGGTTGTAAAACTTTTCCTTCTATGAGATCAAAATAGTAACTATTTTGAGATTGTAATGAGGAGTCTATTGCTTTCGCGAAAGCGGATAAATCTCCACTTTCATTTTCAAATTCTATAAACCATTCATGATAAGGTAAGCCTTGTTCTGGAGTAATTTGAGGCGCCACAGTAAACTCATTAATACGTATTTCGGTACCTGAAACTGCATCTTGTAATGCTTGTTCTACCTCTTTACCTATCACATGTTCTCCAAATGCCGATATAAAATGCTTAATACGACCTGATACTATCAAACGATAAGGAGTGGTTGATGTAAAGATAACTGTATCACCTATGTTATATGCCCATAAACCTGCTGTCGTAGATATAATAATGACATAATTTATGCCTATCTCAACATCTTTAAGTGTTATACGCTCTCGATCTTCATCAAAGAAAGTATCTGCTTTTACAAATTCATAAAAGATCCCACTATCCAACTGAAGGAGCATCCCTTTTTCTGTTTGCGTATCTTGAAAAGCAAAAAAGCCCTCGCTTGCAGGATAGAGCTCAATACTATCTACACGACGCCCTATTAAGTTTTCAAATTTAGCACGATAAGGTTCATAGTTAACACCCCCATATATAAAAAGATGGAAGTTTTTAAAGAGATCGCCTACAGGTTTTCCTGTTTTATCTATCAGTTTTTCAAAATACATCTGTACCCATGAAGGAATACCGCTGATGATTGTCATGTCCTTATCTACTGTTTCATCAACGATCTTATCTACTTTAGTTTCCCAATCGTCAATACAGTTGGTTTCCCAACTAGGGAGTCTGTTTTTTTGAAGATAATTAGGAACATAGTGAGCTACAATTCCAGAAAGTCTGCCTACTTTAATTCCGTTTTTTTCATCTACCTCAGGACTTCCTTGTAAAAAAATCATTTTCCCATCTACAAACTCTGTTTTTCCAGTTTCTGCTATATAACAAAGAATTGCATTACGTGCTGTATCGGGATGTGTTCCCATGCTATCTTTCGTTAGAGGGATATATTTTGCTCCTGAAGTTGTTCCTGATGTTTTTGCAAAATATAGTGGCTTTCCTGGCCATAAAACATTAGATGCTCCTTCGACTACACGGTCTACGTAAGGTCGTAATGCTTCATAGTCACGTATGGGTACATGACGAACAAAATCAGCATGTGAATGGATCTCTTCAAAATGGTGATCATTCCCAAAATCAGTATATTGAGCTGCATCAATAAGTGCTTTAAAAACTTTTTCTTGAGTTTTAATAGGGTTTGATGCCCATCTATCTATTTTACGTTTGATATGAGCGGCAAAAAGTTTGGCGGCAAAGGACTTAAAAGACATTATTCAAAATCTATAAAGTTGATAGGATTGATGGGGTATCCATTACTCCACAATTCAAAATGCAAATGAGGGCCTGTTGTAAACTCTCCTGTATTTCCTACAATAGCTATCACCTGTCCTGCTTTAACAAGGTCTCCTTGAGCTGCAGATAGGGAAGCATTATGTTTATACGCAGTTATGAGATTATTATCATGTTCTATTATTAAAACATGTCCTGTTTCTGCAGTCCATTCGGCAAAAACAACTGTTCCATCAGCGGCGGCTTTTACAGGTGCATCTTTTTCTGTAACAATATCTACTGCATAATGTTTTTTATTTACATCATATTTTGAAGAAATGGTTCCTTTTACAGGAGGAAATAATGCAAAATCTCCATCTGTACTTGCGCTTTCAAAAAGATTGTATTTATCTTCTTGCGCTACTGTAGCTCTTAATAAAGAATCTTCTTTTGAGGGTAATATATTGAGCTCGTCCTTATTAAAAACAGCCTCTCTTATCGAATCTCTATTAAACTCTAATGCCTCTATATCCCCTGTAAGCACTTTACGAATAGATGTATAATACTGTTCATTTACGCGAATTGCATTCTCCAAAGAATCTGTTTTTGTAAGAAGGGCTGTTGCATTACGCTTAAGAGAGGTACTAGAATATCCCGGAATATACTCTCTAAGGGGGGTAAATGCAATAAGCAACGTTGTAAATGCAATAAGTACAATGGCAGAAATCCCTACCAGTATAAAAACATTAAGGCGTGTCAATTTAAAGGAGACTCGTTCTTCAAAAGTATCCTCGTTTAATATTACCAACCTGTATTTATGCAGGAGTTTTTTTGTAATCGTCTTTTGCTCGCGCTTTTTACGTGCCATATGCTTGCAAATATACTATCTAAACTACTAAAGTTACTCTCATTAACGTATCCTCATTATATTTCTTATTATCTTTGTGTTTCTAAATTGAAAGACATGACTATTTTAGGAATATTTTTAGGAATGGTTGGCCCTTGGCAAATAGGACTTATCGTATTAGTGGTATTATTACTTTTTGGAGGTAAAAAAATTCCAGAAATGATGCGTGGCCTAGGTGGAGGTATTAAAGAATTTAAAAAAGCCTCAAAAGACGAGGAAGATGATTCTAAACTAGAAGAAAAAAATTAGATTTTTAGTCTTATAAAAACATAAAAACCCGGTGCAATGCATCGGGTTTTTTTATGTGTTATTCTTAAGATCTGTTATTTACTCTAGTTTTGCAGATCGTAAAATGGCTTCAAGTTCAAACATATTATTACGTTGCTCTAGAGATGGTGAGAATATAAATCCTTCTAAGATTAGATATCTATCGTTTTTTTCATCGCGGATGGCATAATTTAAAAAGGGACCAGCCATATAACGTCCTTCTACATCCCAAGTACCTTTCATTTCCCATGCAAAATGTCCGTCAATTTCTGTTTCAAACAGGTAGGGAGAAAATGCTCGTTCTGTTTGAAAACGTCCTCCATCTACTGGGATATTTGGACCCCCTATTGAATCTCGCATCCGTACAATACGAGCGAGTGTAAAGGTATCTCTATCTATTGTATATAGGGGCACTTGATACACAGTAATATTCATATTTCCTCCTCGTTTAATATCCTTGCGCATCCAGAAAAAATCCTTTTCTCTACTCGCATATCTATATGCAGTAGGAAACCGTAAACTTACTCCAAATGCTGTCTTTAATGAATCTACATTTTTAAGTGATTTTCTGATACGTCTTTGATTTGCATCTAGTTCTTGGGCTTTCAACTCACTCACCATTTTTTGACTATTTGTCTGTATCTGTTTTAAAACAGCTTCTTCATCTTCTCCCGAAATAGTAATGGCGGTTTGTGGTCTAGCATAGAGGTCTTTTTCTATTAAAAAGCCAGAGGGTTCTCCAAATTTAACTCTCACAAAAATTCTACTTGTTGATAGAAAGGAAGTAAACGCATCTGTCTGAATTTGATCAATAGAAAATAATGGTTCTTCTCTTGGTAAGCCGTCTACAGGTGCCGCTAGTACATCTCGTAATGCATCTCCTATAGCTCCTTGCCATAGTTGTTTATCTACGACCACCTTTACTTCATTAATGTTTCCTACAGATACTCCTAAAGATCGCTCTTTAGGCTTTTGATTACAAGAGCTGACTATTCCTAGAAAGCATATTGCTAAAAGTAATTTTTTCATGATGGATATCTTAAAATAAAAATACCTTGTCATTTGGAAACGACAAGTTTCATTCCTGGTTTTACATTATCTCCACTAATATCGTTCCAAACTTTTATATTCTTCACACTTACTCCTGGAAACTTATTGGCAATCTTCCACAAAGAATCTCCTTGTCGCACCGTATAGGTTTTTTTTCCATTATGCATAACAGTCTTTGTGCTGGATGTTCCTGTTGATGTTACAGGTTTTCTAGGATAAATTATGAGTCGTTGTCCTATTTTAAGATTATTGGAACGTAAGTTATTCCATTTTTTTATCTGGCTGACACGTACTCCGTATCGGTTTGCAATTTTTCCTAAATAATCACCACTTCTTACTCGATAACGCACTTGCGAACTCGCATCTGTAAATTTAGGTAATGGTTTTTCTCTTTTGTCTAATTCTGCTTTCGCGAAAGCATAAATTGCTTCCTCGTTTTGCACAAAGGTTCCCACACTTTCTATAGGAAGCCTCAAATAATACTGTTCGTTTTTTACAACGGGAATGATATCTAATTTATAAGAAGGATTTAAAAATTGTATGACTTCTAAGGGTTCTCCTGTAATTTGTGAGACTTGTTCTAAAGTAATCAACTGTTTGATATGAATCGTATCTGTAGCAAAATAATTTACTGGTGGTTTTTTAGGTTGATATCCATGCTCATCTGCATATTCAAAAAGATACATTGTTGCAAGAAAAGCTGGAACATATCCTGCTGTTTCTCTAGGTAGGTTCTGTCTTATATTCCAATAATTTTGATAGCCTCCGCTACGACGTATAGCCTTAGAAACATTTCCAGGCCCAGAATTATAGGATGCTAGTGCAAGATCCCAATCTCCAAAAAGTTCATAGAGTTTTGCAAGATACTGGCAAGCAGCTTCGGTAGCCATGATAGGGTCCATACGCTCATCTACATATGAGTTTACATCCAGACCATATATTTTTCCTGTGCTAAACATAAATTGCCAAAGCCCTGTTGCACCTACTCTTGATCGCGCTCGTGGTCTTAATGCCGATTCTACAATAGCTAAGTATTTCATTTCCAATGGAATATCATATTTGTCTAACATTTCCTCAAACATTGGAAAGTAAAACGCACTTATTTCCATCAACCGTTCCATGGCTGGTTTATGGCGTTTCAGATACCTTTTAATTACACTCTCAAGAGATGCATTATATGCTACATTAAAAGGAGTTCTTGCATTTATTGCTTCTAATCTTTTTTTGAGTGTATCTGTCGGAAGATCTGTATAGACCTCTTCTTTGTAGTCATGGTCATGTACCATTTTTGTAATAGAGTCAAAAAGGTCTGTACGAGCAAGCTCTTTGCGCCATAATGAGTCCATACGCGCAGCAAGTGGGTTGTCTTTTAATCTAAATGCAACAGAGTCTTTGGTCTGTGTTTTGAGTTCTACTCTATTAACTTCATTTACAAATGAGGTGGTAAGGATGGAGTCTACAATAGTAATGGTATCCCGTTGTAATGTGACACGATCTTTCTCTTTATTTTTAAATGACTCATATGTAAGAGTATCTTGTGCTTTTACAAAAGCAGAAATCAATAAACATCCTATCAGGGTATATATATGAAGTAATCTCATAGTTTTAAGAACGAGGGTAATGCAAAATTCGTATGAATTATGTGCTCTTCAAATATAACTGATTCTAAAGAATATACTATGAAAGAATGATGCTACTCTAGAATTGCTGCTATACCAGGAAGTGTTTTTCCTTCCAGCATTTCCAGCATTGCTCCACCTCCAGTAGAGACGTAACTTACTTGAGTATCAAAACCAAATTGCTTGACTGCTGCTACACTGTCTCCTCCTCCTACGAGAGAAAAAGCTCCATTTTTTGTGGCTGCTGCAATACTTTCTCCTAATGCAATAGTTGCTCCTGCAAACGGGGCCATTTCAAAAACACCTAAAGGGCCATTCCATAGGATTGTTTTTGATCTCTCTACTACGGCATCAAAAACACTTTTTGAGGCTGGACCAGCATCTAAGCCCTGCCATCCATCAGGGATATTGGTAATATCCACAACTTGTGTGTTTGCAGTTTCAGAAAAATCATCGGCAGCCAGAACGTCTACTGGTAAATGAATGCTTACATTTTTTTCTTCAGCTGCTTTTAATATATCTAATGCCAGTTGCATTTTGTCGTCTTCACATATAGATCCTCCGACCTTTCCTCCTTGTGCTTTAATAAAGGTATAAGCCATGCCTCCTCCTATAATCATCTGATCTACCTTATCAAGGATGTTTTCAATAACTGTGATTTTTGAGGACACTTTTGCTCCTCCCAAAATAGCCAATACAGGTTTTTCACTATTATTAAGCACTCGATCTAAACTTTCAATTTCTTTTGAGAGTAATTTTCCAAAACATTTGTTTTCTGGAAAAAACTGTGCAACTATCGTAGTCGATGCATGTGCTCTGTGTGCGGTCCCAAAAGCGTCATTTACATAGATATCTCCTAGAGTCGATAAGGATTTTGCAAATGCCAAATCTCCAGCTGTTTCTTCTTTATGATAACGTAAGTTTTCTAATAAAAGAATCTTACCCATTTCTAATTGTGCAGCAGCATCTATAGCTTTAGGGCCTACAGAATCTTCTACATACGTTACTTCAACTCCTATAATTTCTGACACCTTAGCGCATATATGCTTCATAGAAAACTCATCTTCTTGTGCCTTAGGCCTCCCTAAATGAGACATTAAAATAGCGGCTCCACCATCTTCGAGAATTTTAAGAATTGTAGGCTTTGCTGCTTCAATTCTTGTTGTATCTGTTACATTCAGGTTTTCATCAAGAGGGACATTAAAATCTACACGAATTAATGCCTTTTTATTTTCAAAATTGAAATGATCTACTGTCTTCATAAAAGCTTATTTTGCTAGCAAATATAAGTAGATAGAATATTTATATACGTTACATTTCTTTTATATTTGACACAATGCTATTCGCAAACGTTATAGGGCAAGAATTTCTTAAAAACCACCTTACTACTAGTGTGGATACTGGGCGTATTGCACATGCACAATTATTTGTAGGAAAGGCAGGATCTGGTACTCTGGCAATGGCTATTGCTTATGCACAATATATTTTGTGTGCCAATTCAGATGGGGAAAATACTTCAGGGAATGCTTCTTGTAATCTTAAATTTGAGCAGCTTGGGCATCCTGATCTTCATTTTGCATATCCTGTTGCTACGACGAGTTCTGTAAAAAGTCATCCTGTTTCTAGTCATTTTGCTTCTGAATGGCGTGCTTTTGTTAAAGAAAATCCATATGGGGATTTATTTGATTGGCATAAATATTTAGAAATTGAAAAAAAACAAGGGCAAATTGGAGTTGATGAGGCGATAGATATAAATAAGTCTTTAACCTTAAAAGCATATGAAGGAGGCTATAAAGTAATGCTTATATGGATGGCAGAAAAAATGAATACTGCTGCTGCAAATAAGCTTTTGAAACTTATTGAAGAACCTCCTTCTAAAACACTTTTTATTCTTATAACAGAAAATGAGGATCAAATTATAGATACTATAAAATCTAGATGTCAAGTTTTACATTTTCCTGCTATCAGTGAAGCACATATAGCCGATGCTCTTATAAATAGAGAGCAATGCGATACTAAAACTGCTCAAAAGATAGCACATCAAGCTCAAGGAGATTTTAATAAGGCGTTACATATTTTACATCATGATGGAGATGATCTTCAATTTGAAAAGTGGTTTATAACATGGGTACGTACCGCATTTCTAGCCAAAGGAAAAAAAGAGTCCGTTATAGCACTCCTCAACTGGAGTGATACTATTGCAAAAACGGGGCGTGAAACTCAGAAAAATTTCCTCAATTATTGTGTCCATTTTTTTCGTCAAGCAATGCTTTTAAATTACCAAACTGATAGCCTTGTTTATTTAGAACCTGAGACTGATTTTGATCTTAAAAAGTTTGCTCCTTTTATACACGGAAATAACATAATAGATATCATTTCTGAACTTCAAGAAGCCACTTATCATATAGAACGTAATGGAAATGCTCGGATAATCTTATCAGATTTGTCCATTAAATTGACACGCCTTCTACATCGCAAGTAGACAGTAAAATTAATGTATAAGCTTGCTTTTTAGTTATGGCTAAAAAACATTTATGAATCTTCTAAAACTAATATTATGAATTTTTTACTTAAAAATAGTACAGAGGTATTGATTCTCCTTTTTATTACGATCACATTTCTCCAATCTGGGGTAGATAAAGTAGTCGATTGGAAGGGTCAAATCGCATGGTTGCAAGAGCATTTTAAAGCAACTATTTTAAAAAGTTTTGTGCCTTTACTTTTAGTCTTTTTACTTATTACAGAAGTAGCTGCTGGTATTTTATCAATCGTAGGAATTTATGAACTTGCCTTTAACGATAATTCATCTTTAGGATTGTATGCTTCCATAGTTGCTGCTATCGTTTTATTGGCTTTACTTTTTGGTCAACGAGTGGCCAAAGACTACCAAGGAGCTTTTACTATTGTGGGCTATTTTATGGTTGTTATTTTTGGAGTTTGGTTGTTATCCAATCACTAGTTTGGACAATATAAAGCTGTCGATAATTAATTGATTATCAGCATTTTGAATAAAAAAAGGGAAGGCATTAAGGCCTTCCCTAAGTAAATTATTCTATCAATACTTATTCTGGTTTATAGGCTGCGTTTAATTCGGCTAAGATACTTGCTGTAAGATCCAATTCTTCTTTTCCATATAGTACACTACCTGCATCATTGCTTCCATAGATATAACTATATCCATTTGTCTTACCATATGCTTTTACTCTATCCCTTACTTTAGTGATCAGACTGTCAATAACGCCTTGACTTTCTACTTGAAGCTTTCCTAATTTTGCTTGACGCTCCTGTTGTAATTGTTGCGCTTCGGCATTTAGTTCATTATATTTTTCTTCTTGCTTACTTCTTGACATAGAAGGTCCATTTTTTCTAAATAGATCTTCTTTGATTTGGTATGCTTTAATTTTTATTTCTAACTCACCAAGAATTTCATCATTCTGCCTTGTAAATTTATCCTTAGCGTCTTTGAGTTCTTCATATTCTGTTAAGAGTTTTTCTGTGTCTACATATCCTGTTTTTTCTGTTTGACATGCAATACTTAAAAAAGCGACAAGAACTACGATTCCAATTTTCTTCATGATATATCTTTAATTTTCGGCAAAAATAAAAAGTTTCCTAGAGTTGGTGTTAAAAATCATAAAAATCTTCTGGTATAAATTTACTTTATTTTATAGGTGTATTAATATAAATGATCTCTATAAAAGGCTAACGCATTAAATCGCCGTAGCATTACAAATAAAAATCGGCAAGGTGTTTCTTTTGTGCAGACTGCCAAAAGGGCTTAAAAAGGCTTATTTTAAGTTTTATGTGTGTTTGATCACATATATTAAAGAAGAGTATGCTCCAGTACGTTTTGCAGAAAGATTAGATCGTAATCCCATCCAAAAAGCTTTTATAAAATTCATTGACCCCGTTTTATACTTTTCAGAAAGTAAGCTTACATAGTAAGCATCAAATTTCATAGGGACAATATCTATAACTTTCATCCCCTTTTTTCCAAAAAGAGATCTTATTGATTTTTTTGAGAAGTGATATAAATGCCTTGGCACATCAAAAGCGGCCCAATCGGTTTTATAATACTGAGCATCTAAGCATTCAAAATTAGGAACCGCTATAAAAACAACTCCGTCAGGATGTAGATGATTTTTTATCCATTTAATTTGATTGTCTAAATCATACACATGTTCTAATACATGCCACATTGTTATGGCATCATAGAGAGTTGCATCATCAGAGAGATCATCGATAAGAGTTATCTTTTTTTGTCTTGCAAGTGCTCTTGCTTTAGCGCTAGGTTCTACTCCTGAAACGTTCCAACCTTTTTTAAGCGCATATTCCAAAAAATCTCCAGTTCCTGCTCCTATATCTAAAAGTTGTCCTCTAGAAGGAAGATATTTTAAAAGTAAGTTTTGCTTTCGCGAAAGCGTAATTTGCTTTACTATATGATATGCTTTTTCAAAAAAAGATCTTCTCCCATCTGTATGAGAAATATAATCCTCACTGGCATAATACTTAGGCAATATGATTTCTGAAGGCTTTGGAGTCGTTATATACATATGAAGTTCTTGGTCATATTCTAAACGAAATGACTCTCCAGTGACAGAATGATCTTTTACCTCAAAACAACTTTTCATAAGCTCACTATATCTATATGTTACAACTGTTCCACGTGAAACATATGGAATTTATCTCCCCATATACACCAACATAACACTAATATCCGAAGGAGAGACACCACTTATTCTTGAAGCTTGTGATATAGTAGCCGGGCGTATTTTTTCTAACTTTTCTTTTGCTTCATAAGAAAGAGATTTTAATTGACTATAATCAAAGTTTAAAGGGATTTTGATATTCTCTAGACGATTAAGCTTATCTGCATTGGCTTTTTCCTTTTCTATATATCCAGCATATTTTACTTTAATTTCTGCTTGTTCCAGCACATCTCTTTCTAGATTATTTTCATCAATATATGCGGCTACTTTTTCAAACTTTTTTATGTCTGCTAAGTGTATTTGTGGTCTTGAAAAAACCTTAAACATTTTGTCAGATTGCTTCATAGGTGAAGAGCCTCTTTCTTCTAAAATAGTGTTTACCTCTTCCGGGCGGATACTTGTTTTCTCAAAAAAGGACACTAGATTATCAGATTGTTCTCGCTTCTTTTCCATAGTTTTTAAACGATCTTCAGAAGCAAGACCAATATCGAAAGAACGGGGGGTTAAACGTTCGTCAGCATTATCCTGACGTAAAAGCGTTCTATACTCTGCTCTTGAAGTAAACATTCGGTAGGGTTCTTCTGTTCCTTTTGTAATAAGATCATCTATCAAAACACCTATATACGCTTCATTACGCTGAAGCATAAATGGGTCTTTTTCTTGAACTTTAAGATGTGCATTTATACCGGCCATTAATCCCTGCGATGCGGCCTCTTCATAACCTGTAGTTCCATTAATCTGACCTGCAAAAAATAATCCACTGACTAACTTAGTCTCTAATGTGTGTGTTAATTGTGTAGGTGGAAAGTAGTCATACTCTATGGCATATCCAGGTCTAAAAAACTTTACATTTTCAAATCCAGCAACAGAACGCAAAGCCTTAAATTGGACATCTTCAGGTAAGGAAGTAGAAAATCCATTTACATATATCTCTACAGTATCCCATCCTTCTGGTTCTACAAAAAGTTGATGCCTGTCTTTATCTGCAAATCGATTGATCTTGTCTTCTATAGAGGGGCAATATCTGGGACCTAACGATTTTATTCTACCATTAAACATAGGAGATCTGTCAAAGCCTTCTCTTAATAAGTCATGTACTTCAGGAGATGTATAACTCATATGACAAGCTCGTTGTTTTGTAAGTGGACTTGTCTCTTTTGAATAGCTAAATTTTTCAGGAACATCGTCTCCTGGCTGGATAATCATTTTAGAAAAATCCAAAGAGCGTCCATCGACTCTGGGTGGTGTTCCCGTTTTCATTCTTCCGGTATCAAAACCAAAACCAACAAGCTGTTCAGTAATTCCTGTAGCCGCTCTTTCTCCTGCTCTACCACCACCAAAATTCTTATCTCCTATATGAATTAATCCATTTAAAAAAGTGCCATTTGTAAGCACAACAGTTTTTGCTTTTATTTCAATTCCTAATGATGTTCTTACTCCAATGACTGTATCTTTTTCAACGATAAGCCCATTTACCATTTCTTGATAAAAATCAAGGTTAGCCGTTTGCTCAAGTTTCAAACGCCATTCCTCAGCAAAACGCATTCTATCACTTTGCACTCTGGGACTCCACATGGCAGGCCCCTTAGATTTATTAAGCATTTTAAACTGGATAGCTGTTTTATCAGACACAATACCACTGTATCCTCCTAAGGCATCGATCTCTCGGACTATTTGCCCTTTTGCAATACCACCCATAGCAGGATTACATGACATCTGAGCAATGGTTTGTAAGTTCATAGTTACAAGAAGTGTTTTACTTCCCATATTTGCAGCAGCAGCAGCAGCTTCACAACCAGCATGACCTGCGCCAACTACAATTACATCGTATATATCCTGAAATAAACTCATTGTTTCACGTGGAACATTATTCTACTATTACCTATATATAATAGAAAAATTAGCGTGCAAATATACGCTCTTTAAAATGATTGTAACAGCATAGGATGCTTGCTAATGATTTAATTGAGTAGTAGTAAATAAAGTGATTCGTAAGAAAAAGATTACATATTATCGATTGTTTAGATAATGATTCTCCTTAGCTCTCATTTCAAAAGCTTCTGAGTCACTCTTATCCTTATACCCGCAGTAATGTAAAATGCCGTGAATCATCACACGATCTAGTTCATCTACAAACTCAGTTTTAAAATCACGGGCATTATCAAGTACACGCTCAATAGATATATAAATATCCCCATTTATAGTATTACCCAAGGTGTAATCAAAACTTATAATATCGGTAAGCGTATCATGATTTAAAAAATCAACATTAATTTTGTGTAAATAGGCATCATCACAAAAGATATAATTGATGTCTCCAAGCTCTTTATTCTCATTAAAAACGGCCTTTGTTAGCCATGCAATGGTTGCTTCTTTATTTTCTAATTCAAATGCATATTCACTGTGGAATTCAATCATTGTTTTTTTGGAAATAATCTTGAACTTTCTTTTTATACTCTTCCTTCAATGGTAAGGTTTTTCTATTTAATATCTCCGTGGTATTAAAATATTTTTTTGCTTTTTCTACAGCAGAATTTATTGGGTTTGCATACTCTTTTAAGTTCGTATTAGATTCTCTTTTTTCTTCTTCTCCTTGTTGGAAGGTTGCTTTTTTTAACTTTAAAAGTTCATGCTTAAGACGTGTCATACGCTCTAAGGTTTCATTATTAAAGCCCTTATCTAATAGCTGTTGCTCTACATCCTTCATTTCTTTTACTAACTGCTCTGCATTATCACCTAAACCGCTTTTACGGATTTCATCCTCTAATTGTTGACGTAATTGTTGTTGTTCTTTATAAATTTCATAAAGTAAGCCTTGCTGATATTCGTCTCCTTCTTCAGTACCTCCTTGTTTTCCATCTTGACCTTCTTTTCCATCTCCCTGTCCTTCTCCCTCGCCATCTTCCTTACCATTTCCTTGTCCTTCTCCTTGACCTTCACCCTCTCCTTCTCCTTGGTCTTCGCCCAGTCCTTCTCCTTCACCTTGTTCTCCCTCACCAGGCTTTTTTCCATCTCCAGGTTTACTACCTTCCTGCATCTTTTTATTTAATTCTTCTTGGCTCTGTATTATATCTGGCAATTGTTGTCCTCTTCCTTGACCTTGTCCCTGCCCCTGTCCTTTTCCTTGACCCTGTCCTTGACCACTCATCATAGCATTATTCATTTTATCCAATGAATTACTCAAGAAATCTGCTAGTTCATTTGCTCCAGTAATTACATATTGCTGGCTACTTACTCCTTGAATAATTTGATTCTCTGCGAGACGTTCTAAGGCTTTTTCCATATTGAAATCAATATCGGTAAGTGTCTCGTTAATGGTTTCATCTAATTCTGGTCTACGTAAAGCAAGTGCATATAAGCTATCATCTATATGAGTGAAGTTTTGTTTTAATACGTTTTGACGACGGAGTTTTTTAGCAAAATTAGGATTCTTATCGTCCATTTTTCTAAAATCTTTCATTAATGCTTCCTCTTCAAAAGAGAACACTAATAAATTGTCTAAGATCTGTCGTAACATTTCTGCATCTTCCTCAAGCCCCTGTTCTCCAGACATTTGCATAGAAGATTGCATAGATTGGCTCATTTGTTTCATTTTTTGAGCTGCCTTTTTTTGTTTTTGTTGAGCGCCAGATTTATCCTGAGGTTTTCCGTCTTGTTTTTCTTGTTGTTCTTGTTTATCTAACTCTTCACTGGCTCCTTCCTGCTCTTCTTTAATCTCTTCCTGCTTCTTCTCATCTGCAGGAATTTCCATAGGCTTTTTAAGATCTTTATTTTCTTTTTCTAAGTCCTTTATATCTTCTTCTAGCTTTTTAAATTCTTCATTGAGCTTATCCTGTTCTTCTTTTGTGTTTTCTTCTCCATCCTTTTTACTTAACTCTTCTTGTTTACGAGCTAGTTTATCTAAGTCCCGTGCTATTTTTTCTGCCTTCTTTTGTACATAATAACGTTTGGTAAGTTCGAGCATCTGTTCTAAATTACGCTTGTTATTCTTGTTCTGTTTTTGAAGTTTTTCTAGTTTTTCTGAAAGTTCTTCTTTGTCAATTTTCTCTCTTAATTTTTGGAGTTCTTCCAAAAGTTTTTCATTTTCTTTGGCTTTCTTTTCTTGACGTGACAGTCGTTCCTTAAGTTTTTCTTTATCCTGATCATTTTGAGGTTCGTCTTTTTGAAATTCTTCAAGATTTTCTTTGAGTTGTTTAGAAAAGTCTTTCATCATCTCTTCCTGCTGCTGTTGCCGCTTTAGAAAATTTTCCAGCTTTTTTTGATCATTAAAACTTAGTTGTTTCTTTTCTTTTTGAGTACGAGAAATCTCTTGCAGTTCTTTTTCTCGTTCTTTCATCTTACTCAACGAACGATCTAACTCACTTATCGCCTTATTTTGTTGCTCTAATTGTTGTTGTTCTAGTTCACTTTCAGTAAACTTTACAAAACTAAAAACAGTACTCTTTGTGCTTTTATATCGATGAATAGCATCATTGTCAAATACTTCAAAATAGTACTCGTAATTTACCCCTTCTTGAAGTTGTATCGTATCTGGAAACGCATAAACAAACTGATCAACATTTCCTTTTGATATTGAAATCTCTTTATACTTTTTTTCTTCCGACTGTGCTGGAAAATACACCAATTGTAGTTTTGTTAATCCATAATCATCACTTACCTTTCCATAAAAGTAATTTTGTTGATTGCTTATAGAATCTGCTTTTACTTCTAGATCCATTTGTGGAAACTCATCTTTAATAACCTGAATGTTATAAGCAAGATTTTCATAGCGCTCTAGATTTTCGTTACTCGTACTTACTTCGTATGCTGTGTTTTTATAGATCCGTTGTGTAAGATTATACGCATCCTTTGGTGTTTCCTTTGATTTTGCAAAAGCGTATACTGTATCTTTTAATATAAGTTCTACTTTTTGGGTTTGACGAGTGCCCATAAGCCAGGTAACTTGAGTTCCTTCAGGGATGATTGCATTTCCAGTGTTTTTTAACCGTTCTGTACGCTTTCCTGTATGATTAGGGTAGTCCAATTCCATCTCAAAATCAACCAGAACAGGGACTTTGAGAATTTCTAATGTATAGGGTTGACTCGTAACTTTATTTGCTTGTAAATAAAAGGATACATCGCTTATAGGTCGTTCAAAAGTAAAATTATATTCTCCAGGAACTACTTGTTGTAAAAAATAAACTTCATTATTAAAATGAATAGCGGGTGCTTCTGGAATTACATCTCCGATTGTACGTATCTCAAGTTTAAAATTTTTGTTCTCTAAAGCTTGCAGGTTTTCATTTACAACATAAAAACTAAAAGGAGCTGGTGGCTCATAAGCTTCATTATAATTTACTACTCGTTCATAGCTGGAAGCAAAAATTTCATCTTTACCAAGATAGTTTGCAATCAAAAAAATAACAATTGGAATGGCTGCGTACTTGAGGTATTTTCTATTTTTCTTAAAATTAATGGCCAGTTTAAAAGGTACAGGCTCTAATTGTTGACTCTTCTGTTCTACACTCGCTAGCATTAACTCAGAATCTTGGGCAATACTATGTAATTGTAATGTATTGATAAGTTTATCACTTACTTCTGGAAAAAAGTCTCCTATAATTTGAGCCGCTTTTTTGTAATCTATTCCTTTTGATAATTTAAATAGTCTTGCTAGTGGAAGTACAATAAATCGTGCCAATAACCCTATTTCAACAATGACAAATAACCAAAATAAAACTGTTCTTCCTGCTGTACTCAGCCAAAAGAAATATTCTACCAAGAGGGTAACCAAAAAATATAAAACTCCAAATACGAAAAAGAGAATAGCTCCTTTGAGTAACTCATTTGTATAATACTTTCTAATAAAGCCTTCTAACTTCTCTTCTATCTTTTTAAATCTATCCATCTTCCTATCTATAGCAAGCTCTAAAATACTATTTTATTATCGTTTGTAAATGCATTACATTTATAACGAGTTGTTAAAATTTATCCCCCATTATGAAAGATTTAAAATACCTCTCTGCATATATCGTGCCTCTTTGCGCTCTTATAGGACTATATCTCCAAGGTGTCTGGTCATTTCTTACGCCTATATATGCCTTTATAATTGTTCCTATTTTAGAGCTTATTTTCCCTGTAAATGACAATAATATTCCCGAAGAAGAAAAAGAAGAAAAGTCGACACTACATTGGACAGATTTTCTCCTTTATTTGAACGTAGGTATTGTGTTTGGTATTATATATTTAACAATTAACACATTAACTTCTTTTTCGTTTACCACTTCTGAAATTATAGGATTGATCTTTTCATGTGGAATTGTTATAGGGGCCAATGGTATCAATGTAGCTCATGAACTAGGACATCGTAAAAGTAAAATAGAACAGCTCCTAGGGAAGCTATTATTACTTCCAGCTTTATATATGCATTTTTTTGTGGAGCATAATTTTGGACATCATCTCAAAGCTGCAACTCCAGAAGATCCTGCTACTGCAAAATACAATCAATCATTATATGCTTTTTGGGTCTCCTCTATCTATAGACAGTACTTTAGTGCCTGGCGTATACAACTGGATTTATTACAGCGAGAAAACAGATCTTTTTTTTCTATCTATAATGATATGCTCTGGTACCATATTATGCAATCCCTATATCTATTTGGAGCCTATTGGTTTTTTGGCACTTTTGGAGTACTCATTGTCTTTTTTTCGGCGGTTTCTGGCTTTTTGCTTTTAGAAACCATCAACTATATTGAGCACTATGGGTTGTTACGAAAAAAGAAAGATAGTGGTCGTTATGAGCGTGTACGAGAAATTCATTCCTGGAATAGTAATCACGTTTTTGGACGAATTATGTTATACGAATTAACACGTCATAGTGATCATCATTATCGGGCAAACAAAAAATATCAACTTCTCGATTATCATGATATAAGTCCTCAACTACCCTATGGATACCCTACAAGTATGGTTCTTTCTATTATTCCTCCTTTATGGTTTAAAATCATGAATAAACATGTTCCTGAAGATATGAAGCCATAGAAGTTAAACACTTCATTTTTAAAGAATATAATTTTATTATGTGCTCTTGAAAATCAATTTAATTTTTGATTATTTGGAATAGCAAACATTTATCTTTGTAGCCTTAAAAGGAATTAAGATTATGTCTCAACATGTTCGGGTGCGTTTTGCACCTAGCCCTACTGGACCTTTACATATTGGAGGGGTACGTACTGCTTTATTCAATTATTTATTTGCCAAAAAACACGGAGGCACCTTCATACTTCGTATAGAAGATACGGATCAAAACAGGTATGTTCCTGGAGCAGAGCAATACATTGTTGATAGTTTGGATTGGTGTGCCATTCCTTTTGATGAAGGGCCAGGTCGTGAAGGTGATTTTGGACCGTATAGACAGAGTGAGCGTAAGGATAAATATTATGCTTTCGCGAAAGCATTATTAGCCTCAGGAAACGCTTATTACGCTTTTGATACTGCAGAAAAACTAACTTTCCATAGAAAAGATCATGAAGCTAAGGGGAAGACTTTTATCTATAACTGGCATAATAGATTAAAGCTTGATAACTCTCTATCGCTATCTGAAGATGATGTCCAAAAACGTATTGACAATGGAGAAGACTATGTTATTCGGTTTAAAGCACCACAAGATGAAACATTACACTTGCAAGATGAAATACGTGGCGATATTCAGATTGATACTAATATTCTAGATGATAAAGTCCTTTTTAAATCAGATGGGATGCCTACCTATCACCTAGCCAATATTGTTGATGATCACCTTATGAAAATCACGCATGTTATACGTGGAGAAGAGTGGTTACCATCACTAGCATTACACGTATTATTATACCGTGCATTGGGATGGGATGTCCCTAAATTTGCACACCTCCCACTAATACTTAAACCTATAGGTAAAGGGAAATTGAGTAAACGTGATGGAGATAAACTTGGTTTTCCTGTATTTCCATTGCAATGGGAAGATCCAAAAACAAATGAAACCTCATCTGGATATAGAGAGGATGGATATCTTCCTGAAGCCGTGATTAATATGCTTGCTTTTTTAGGATGGAATCCAGGCACTGAGCAAGAGATTTTTTCGCTACAAGAATTAATAGATGCTTTTGATCTTACACGAGTAAATAAAGCTGGTGCAAAATTTGACCCAGAAAAAACAAAATGGTTTCAGCAACATTATCTTCAAAAAGCAGATAACGCGTTTATTGCTAAGGAATTTATGGGTTTACTCTCTCAAAAAAGCATCGTTACTACTACAGAGTATGTAGAAAAAGTTGTAGCTCTTATTAAAGAAAGAGCTGTTTTTATATCTGATTTGTGGAATCTAGGATCTTATTTCTTTCAAGCGCCTTCTGCCTATGATGAAAAAGCGGCAAAAAAAGGATGGAAAGAGCATACTGGAGATATCATGAAGGAAGTCATTACAGTGATTGATCAGGTAAAGGTATTTGACTCTAAGAGCCTTCAAGAAGCAGTAAAAGGATGGATTACATCTAATGAGCTTGGTTTTGGAAAAGTAATGCAGCCCTTACGATTAAGTCTTGTAGGAGCAATGCAAGGGCCAGATGTTTTTGATATTGCAATTACTATAGGCAAAGAAGAAACAATACATCGTATTCAAAAAGCGATAGATCATCTATCATAAATACAGAACAATTCCTGCTGCAATAAATGACGCAGTACCATCAAAATTTACGGCATTCAAATCTACATTGTTGAGGTCTTGATCATTCAGGCTATTAAAAAAGTTAGTAAATCCGTATTGATACTGTACCGTAAAACGTACACTTTCAAAACCTCCCGTAATTGCAATAACCCCAAAAGGATTTACTCTAGAAATATCTTCAATGTCTTCTGCAGTAAGGCTTGTATAACCCGAAACAATATTGGTTTCCTGACCATTATTCTTTAATTCCATTTTACTATTTACTAATAGTGCTGGCCCAAAATCTATAGCTAAGTGTTGTCCAATCAAGTTATAACTCAATAATAAATTGAGCTGAGCGCCTATGATATTATATTCCATTTGCTCCTCTGTAACTTGACCTAAAGGACGTCCTTTAATCATAACTTTAGAGCTTAAGAAATCAATTCCATATACAATCCCAAAATTATTATACAAACGACCCCGTGTAGTAAAGCCTCCTAAAAAGCCTCCTTCTCCTTCTATCTCAAAATCTGAAGTTTCTACATCGATCAATGCGTATTTAGCCTGCACACCTATACGATTATAGTTGCCAGAATTTCTATACGATTGAGAAAATACTACAAGTGAGCTTGAAAAAATAAATAAAAGTGAGAGTACATGCCTCATTGGGTCTAAAAGGAATTGTTAGTTAGGGAGAGTAATATAGGATTAGTTTTACTGACTTTTAGAAAATTTTGACAAACTGTTACATTTTTCCGATTATCGAGACATATCTTATAGTTATTTTAATAACTTCATACACTAATTCATTATTTAAACACAATCATCATGAGTAATATTATACTTCCCATCGTTTTATTTCTGGCTTTTCTCATTTTACTGACTGGAATCTTTATGGTAAAACAACAAACGGCGGCTATTGTAGAGCGTTTCGGAAAATTTATTGGCACTCGTCATTCGGGACTTAGATTTAAAATTCCTATAGTAGATCGTATCGCTGGTCGAGTTAATCTACGTATCCAACAACTAGATGTTGTTGTAGAAACAAAAACAAAGGATGATGTATTTGTGCGTCTCAAAATATCTGTACAATTTCAAGTGCGTAAAGATGCAGTATACGATGCTTTCTATAAGCTTGAAAACCCACATGATCAGATTACATCCTATGTCTTTGATGTGGTACGTGCCGAAGTACCAAAAATGAAACTAGATGACGTTTTTGAGCGTAAGGATGATATTGCTATCGCTGTAAAATCAGAACTTAATGAAGCCATGTCTAACTATGGGTTTGATATTATTAAAACCTTAGTAACAGATATCGATCCTGATTTGCAGGTAAAAGAAGCTATGAACCGTATTAATGCTGCAGAGCGTGAGAAAGTAGCGGCAGAGTTTGAAGCTGAAGCAGAACGTATCAAGATTGTTGCAAAAGCTCGTGCCGAAGCAGAGTCTAAGCGTTTACAAGGACAAGGTATTGCAGATCAACGTCGTGAGATTGCTCGTGGACTTGAAGAGTCTGTAGATGTATTAAATAATGTGGGTATCAACTCCCAAGAAGCATCGGCTCTTATTGTCGTAACACAACATTATGATACACTACAATCTATGGGGGAACAAACCAACTCTAATCTTATTTTGATGCCTAATTCTCCACAAGCGGGAAGTAATATGCTTAATGATATGATTGCATCTTTTGTAGCTTCCAACAAGATCGGGGAACAAATGAAAATAGATAATGAGAAAAAGGGAATTATTAATAAGAAAGGAAATTCTTAACTCCCTTTTCTCTTTTATATAATGGCCCTCTGGGGATTAATTTCTTTGAGGGTTTTAAGTATTTGTATTTTACACCTATTTGTTACTCCATTCAATAACTCATTCCCACTGTCTTCGATATCAGAAATGATTAAAATTTCTTTTGTGTTTGCTTTCGCGAAATTGTATCGTGTATTTAATCTTGTTTATGCTTTGATATAGGAAAAATACTATCAAAAAATACAGTATTTGTTTTTTTATTACCCCATTTATTTAAATGGGAATAATCACTAAAATCATCTAAAGTCAAGTTTAAATCATTAAATATTCTATTAAAATTAATGTAGTTTATATTTTCTGATTCAAATAGCTCTTCAAGGAACTTTACCTTCCCAAAATCTTGTTTCCCATATATCATATTAATGGCGGGTGCTGTATAAAAAAGGACAGGAATATCCTTTTCTTTACATCCATTTATTATTTCTAATAAAAGCTGTGTCTCGCGTGCTCCTATAGATTCAGGTATTGCATTATTAACAGATGCATTATATACAGAAGCTACTTCTTTTAAATCTTGTTTGCTCTTACGTAATTTCTTGCTTAATCGTTTTGTGATATCGTGATCAAAACCTTTGCGATCACTCTTAAGAGATGCCTTTAACTTCTTAGGTGTTGTATTTATATTTTCAAATAAGTCATTATGAAATCGTATGGAAGGGCTTATTACTTTTGGATATTCATTTATATCATAAAAATGTGTGAGTATCTCTACATAATTAGCAGAAAATGAAAGCTCATCTATTGCTTGCATTTGAAGATATTTTAAGCGCTCTTTTGTAAAGGGCTTAAATTGCCATGGAGAAACACTTATCATCAACAATTTATCAGGATATAACGCTTCATTTTGAACCAATTCTTCAAAAATGGCATGGGTAATATAAAAATGTTGTGCCGAGCTCCCTAAATTAATACTCTGTACCCCTAATACACTGTCTATCTCCTTAATGTCAAACATGCGTTGAGAAAGAGAGTTTCCCAGATATATATAATCATAAGAATCTTTCGCCTCAAAGAAGTTTCTATAGTTTGCACTAAAAGAAGAAGAATGTACAACCCCTGTATCTATCCCTTTTAATAGTACCATAAATAGAAACCCAAAAACTACTAATTTTATATATAACTTCTTCACTTTATCCTTTATCAAAACTGAAAGTAAATGAATTGTGATCTATCCTCATTACTATAATACCCATATATCAATAACGTAAATGCTATCAATAGATACACACTCCATCTAAAAAAATAGGCTTGCTTTGCTAATGCTGCTACTATTGAATATCGTTTTGTAAAAATTTCAAAACACAGTAACCCTACTATCGCTACAAAAAGGACGATTACATTTCCTTTTTCAAGTCCAAGCTCATAAACTTCATTAGATAATAATAAACTATAATTATTTGTAAATATATTCCTTATAAGTGTCATTGCATCTGCAAATGTTGTTGCTCTAAAAAATATCCAAGCAAAACATACAATAGTAAACGTTATCATCCCAAAAAACAATCGATTTGAAAACGTATTTCTATCCAATCCAATACGTTTATAAACAGGTTGTTTTTTCTTATATGTGATTTTTTCAAAAACAATGATAAGGCCATGTATGGCTCCCCAAATCACAAAATTAATAGCCGCGCCATGCCATAATCCACTCACTAAAAAAACAATAAAGAGATTAGCATACGTCCTATAATTTCCTTTTCTACTCCCTCCTAATGGAATGTATACATAATCCCTAAACCAGGTCGATAACGAGATATGCCATCGACGCCAAAATGCTGTTATTGATCTTGAAAAATAAGGCGTATCAAAGTTTTTCATTAAGTCAAACCCCATCGTCCTTGCGACACCTATTGCAATATCTGAGTATCCTGAAAAATCACAATAAATTTGAAATGCAAATAAAAAACATGCTGTAACTACATGAAAACCATGATATTCTTCAGGGGCGTTAAATACCTCATTTACAATAACAGCAGCTCTATCTGCAATAACCATCTTTTTAAAAAGACCAAACGCTACAAGTAGTAGTCCAGACTTTACACGGCCATAATTAAACGTATGTGATGTATTAAATTGAGGTAGTAATTTTGAAGCGCGTTCTATAGGTCCAGCTACTAACTGAGGGAAAAAAGAAACAAATGCAAAAAATGCCACAACATCTTTTGTAGGTGTCAATTGCTTCCTATAAATATCAATAGTATAGCTTAGTGTCTGAAAAGTATAAAAACTAATCCCTACTGGTAGAATAATAGAAAGTGTATTTATTTCTAAGTCTTTTCCAAATAACTTAAAAGACGATACAAATGATTCTATAAAAAAATTGGTGTATTTAAAATAAAAAAGAAGTCCCAAATTTACAGTAAGACTTATCCATAATAATCTTTTGCGCTTACTTTTAATTGTTGTTTTATATAGTAGTTTTCCTATCAGAAAGTCTACACATGAACTTCCAACTATTAATAGTAAAAAACGCCAATCCCACCATCCATAAAAAAAATAACTAGCGCATAAAATCAGTATGTTTCTATAATTCCTGTTTTTTGAAATTACCCAATACAACGTAAAAACAATTATAAAAAATACTGCAAAGTCTACTGAGTTAAAGAACATCTTTCTATTTATTAGAACTTATTTACTACCTCATTCAGTAGTTCGTTTTTATCATCTTTTGCTTTCTGAACAAATTCTTCTGCGCCAGGAATACTTGAAATTTCTTTTGAGTGCGCTTTCGCAAAAGCGTACAAACTCTCAATCCCCGCTATGCGAGTTCCTACTTTTTTGGCGGCAGTATTAAAAAACCCTATCACTTCTTCTTCTGTTAAATCTACAGCTAGTTTTTGAATCGTTTCTATAGTTGCTAGACGTTTCTCATCAGGAAGATTGGCTAGTTTTTTACCAAGTTTATTGATTTGACTTAACGCTGTAGCCTGCTGCTGAGGTTGTGCTTTTTGTTGTGGATTGTTTTGTGTTTGTTTAGGTTTTTGTTTTGCCCAGGAATCTCGTAATCCTACCGTACGATTAAAAACTAATTTTTCTGAAGTACTCTCTATATCTACATTAAAATAGCCTATACGTTGGAACTGGAAGCGATCTCCAATAGCTGCATTTGCAAGATCGGGTTCTAAGTATGCAGTGATTATTTTTAAGGAATTGGGATTGATGTATTCCATAAAATCGGTATCCTTATCACCATCGGGAGATTCATGATTAAACAAGCGATCATACAATCGGACTTCTGCAGGGATTGCATGAGCAATAGATACCCAATGTAGGGTTCCTTTTACATTGCGTTTTGAAGCTTCTGTACCGCTGCCCGATCTACTTTCTGGGTCATACGTACAATGAATTTCTGTAATCGTTCCATCTGCGTCTTTTACGACACTTTCCCCTTTAATGATATAGGCATTTTTTAAGCGGACTTCTTTTCCAAGAGTCAATCGGAAAAATTTGTTCCCAGCTTCTTCTTTAAAATCTTCTTTTTCGATATACAACTCCCTGCTAAAAGGAACTTGATGCTCTCCAGCAGTAGGGTCTTCTGGATTATTTTCTGCAGTTACAAACTCTTCATGTCCTTCAGGATAATTAGTAATTACTAGTTTTACGGGATCAAGAACCGCCATCGCTCGTGACGCTGTTTTATTAAGGTCCTCTCTAATATTAAATTCCAAAAGAGAGACATCAATTATATTTTCGCGTTTTGCAACCCCTACTGTATCTATAAACTTACGAATAGCTGCGGCTGTATACCCTCGTCTACGCAATCCAGAAATTGTAGGCATACGAGGATCATCCCATCCAGAAACGACACCTTCTTCAACAAGACGTAATAATTTACGCTTACTCATAATAGTATAGTTCAAGTTTAAACGGGCAAACTCACGCTGTTTTGTACGAACATCATCTCCTGTATATACTTGGTCCAAAAACCAATTATAAAGCTTTCTGTGTGGCTTAAATTCTAAAGAACATAAACTATGAGAGATTTGTTCTATATAATCACTTTCTCCATGTGTCCAGTCATACATAGGATATATACACCACTCTTTTCCTGTACGATGATGTTCTTTATGTAAAATACGATACATGAGAGGATCTCTCATGAGCATATTAGGATCTTCCATATCAATCTTTGCTCGTAATACATGCTCCCCTTCTTTAAACTCACCATTTTTCATGCGAGTAAAAAGGTCCAGATTTTCTTCTACTGATCTATTGCGATAAGGACCTGCCACTCCTGGTTGTGTAGGAGTTCCTTTTTGGGTCGCCATATCTTCGCTGGATTGACTGTCCACATACGCCTTCCCTTCTTTTATAAGTTCAATGGCCCAATCGTATAATTTTTGAAAATAATCACTTGAAAAACAAACCTTGTCCCATGTATATCCTAACCAAGCGACATCACGCTTGATAGCATCTACATACTCTTGCTCTTCTTTGGCAGGATTGGTATCATCAAAACGTAAATTCACAGGAGCATTGTACTTCTCTCCTAACCCAAAACTTATGCATATTGCTTTACAGTGTCCTATATGCAAATACCCATTAGGTTCTGGTGGAAATCGAAAACGTAACTGCTCACGTGTATATCCGTTTGCAAGATCTTCTTCAACAATTTGCTCTAAAAAATTAAGTGATTTATGTGCTTCTGTCATAGCCCTTAAAAATTGAAGGCGTAAAATTACGGAAAAAATCCCCCTTTGTTTCTTCAAATCCATTTAGTCTTACATCAAAAAAAGAACATCCCTATATCTTTGTAACAATCTAACGTATCGTATGACCTATAAAGAAACAATAACCTATGCAAAATTTAAATTATACATGCCCAAAATGTGATAATCATTCTTATACTGTTGGACAAATGAGAGCCACGGGAGGTACATTATCAAAAATCTTTGATGTACAGACAGAAAAATTTACCTCTGTTACGTGTCAAAAATGTACATACACAGAATTCTACAAAACAAGTACAAGTGCTTTAAGTAATGTCTTTGACTTCTTTACAGGCTGATATTTTTTAAGATAAATAGAGTGTCAATAAATCAGTAACTTTGCTTTAAAATCAATAAATCCCTGTCTTTTAAGGGAATCTATATGGGAAAAATAAGGGTTACAAATATTCGTGTATATGCTTATCATGGCTGTTTGCGAGAAGAAACAAAAATAGGTTCTGATTATCGTGTAGATGTAGAGGTTGAAGCCGATATTTCTCAGAGTGCAAAAAGTGATCAATTATCAGAAACGGTAGATTATGTATTGCTTAATCATATTGTAAAAGAAGAGATGGCTATCCCCTCTCACCTTTTAGAAACGGTTTGTGAACGTATTTTACAACGGTATTTTAGTGAAGAGCCTCTTATACAAAAAGCTACTGTTGCGGTTTCAAAACTTAATCCTCCTATTGGTGGTGATGTAGAGATGGTAACTGTAGAACGAAGTAAAAAGAGATTATAGATTATATTCTTAATTCTATGATTCAATACTCTTAAAAAATATATTACATTTGCATCGTACTCAAAAAAGGTATCGTGGCCGAGTGGCTAGGCAGTGGTCTGCAACACCATCTACAGCGGTTCGAATCCGCTCGATACCTCAACAAAAAGCTCCTGTTATTAATAACAGGAGCTTTTTTATTTATTAAGTATACGCTTTCGCGAAAGCGTACTCATATACATCATTACTGAGATTTCATTTTTTCTATTCCTTTCTGAAGATCTAATTTATCTTTTGGGATAAATCCTTTTGTAATAAGTACTACTCCACATATAATAAGAATAAACCCTAAAAGTTTTTTTACTTTAAATATGCGTCTTGGTGTTAAATAGCGTTTCAGTTGTTTGGCAAGTAGTATTTTACCTATATCAGTAATAAAATATGCAGCTATCATTCCTCCAAAAAAGATCAATAATCGATGTGGATCGTTATCTACTGATGGTCCAATGATAATGATAACGCCTAACCAAAATACGAGAACTCCAATATTTATAAAATTGAGTAAAAACCCTTTTATAAACAAGCTTAAATACCCATATTTTTTAACCTTTACTCGATTAGGATCTAGCATATCTCGTGTGGGTTTTTTAAGATACATCAAGAGTCCGTATACAACCAAAATAGCTCCTCCAAAGACATATAGCCCTGGTTGATTACTGAGATTTTCTAAAAGTTGGTAACTACTTAGATATGCAATGCCTATAAATGCAATATCTGCAAGAATAACACCAATATCAAACGTAATGGCTGCTCTAAAACCCTTTGTAGCTGCTGTTTCTAGTAATACAAAAAATACCGGGCCTATTAGGAATGCTAGAAAAAATCCTAAAGGTATGGCCGTTGGTAAATCTTGAAACATAAATACGCTGGGTTTACACAAAGTTAGGTAAAGCCCTCTTACCTCCAAAGGATGACACTAAAAAAGGTGCTATCTTATCAATAACACCTTATTATATTTTTTATAAAATGGATTTTACATTATCTTGATACGTCCTCCAAAAGTACGGCGTCTACTTACTTCTGCCGGATTACCATATACATATACATCTCCTCCTGCTCTAATCGTAATATCTATCTTTTTAGAACTATAAACTTCTACTTCTCCTCCTGCTTGTACAAATACTTTTGCATCTTCGGTCTCTAGATCACGCCCTTCATAAATACCTCCTGTATTTACTGTTATTGCTGCATAATCTGATTGTCCACTTGCTTCTATGATTCCGCCTGTTACTGAACGTAGCTTTGCTTCTTTAACTTTAAGGCCTACTTTTACACGCGCTCCTTCTTGCATTTTAATCTCTATAGAATCTTGTTCTATAAGTTCATTAGAGGTAATCTCTGCTCCTTCATTACCGTCTATCACTTTTAAATCATTATAATGCACATGAACAAAAGTCTTATTACCGTCAAAAATCAAATCAAAATCCATACGGATTTTAAGTTTTCCATCTTTATTAATTACTTCTACTTGACTGGCATCTTCTCCTGTAATAACCACTTTATTTTCATCAGACTTAACAAGGTTTACAACGATACGATCATACACTTTTACCGTATTAAAATCTCCAACATTTTTTACAATAGGATTTTGACCAAAACTTAATGATGTTATAAATAAGGCTATTATTATATTGAGGGTTTTCATAATCTCTTTTTTGTTATTCATTTGTATAAAGACACATAGCTTTACTATCTGTTACAGTTGTATCATTCTATTTATATTTTCTTACTTCATCTATATACAAAAGTATCTAAATAGTGCCTCATTAATATAAAGTCGGTTTATAATCAATTGTTTTACATAGTAGCTTAAATCTGTATAATTTTCATTTTTAAATCTGAAAACCAAGTATTTATACCTATTTATATGAGTTTACTTTCTCATATTTTTGAGAATAATCTAATTTAAAACACACGCTATTATGGATTCAACCTCAAGATTAGGCCTTTCTAATGAAGAAATGGCTATAAAGTATGGTCCTCTTTCTGGACTTATTGGAACATGGACAGGTAATAAAGGGGTTAACCTTATTGCAGTTCCTGATCAAAAAGGAGAATTTACATTACTAGTAGCTCCTTATTATGAAACTATCGAAGTAACAGCATTAAGCAGTACAACTCCTAATAGAGGTTTAAAAACTATAGAAAACATCCCAACTTTGATGTATAGTCTACGGATACACAATGCAAATGACAACAGTCTTATGCATGCTGAAAATGGCATATGGGAGCTTCTAGATGGCTCAAAAGACAATGATGGCTATAATCTTGCCCGCATTGCTACTGTGCCTCATGGGGATGCTATTATGGCGTTAGGAAACTCTTCTGTAACTCATGGAAGACCCGATATAAATATGAAAGCTAGTGCGCTTCCTACGGGTGGTTTACCTCCTATATTAGGATATACAGATGTCTATCATCCCGAAATTGTACCTGGTTTTACAAATGCAACACCTAATACATATCTTACTGATTATCTGGATGCGCAAGAAAAAGGAGGAAAAATAATTACAAAAAGTACAAATCTTGTGGTAAGTACAGGGAATAATGGAGGTATTAACAACATCCCTTCTATTGATAAAAATGCAGATGCTGCCGATTTTAAAAGTATATTTTGGATAGAAACTGTCCAAGACAAAAAAACGGGACAAAGCTTTCAACAATTACAGTATTCTCAAAACACGACAATAAATTTTCCGGTAAAAGGAACTCCTAAAGGAGAAACCATACACTGGCCACATTTTAATGTAAATACACTGATTAAACAGTAAGTTAATTCTATTAGATACTTACTAATTCTTGTTTAATAGCATATACAACAAGTCCAGCTACATTGCGTACGCCTAATTTATTGACTAAATTCTTTCGATGCCCTTCGATAGTTCGTGCACTAAGACATAGGATATCTGCTATTTCATTTGTTGTATGCTCTTTACAAATAAGCTCAAGCACTTCCTGTTCTCTATCTGTGATAGAAACAGGAATTTCTTTATCTATAGAATTATTTCCTTTATAGCGTATTACTTTCTGTAACAGGCTGTTGATTTTATCATTAAAATAATAATCTTGTTCCATCACTTTTTTTATACTTTCTACAACCTCTTCGGGATGGGTGTTTTTTAATAAATACCCATGAGCACCCAATTCGATCATTCGTATAATATGACGCGCTTTATCATGAACACTTAATACTATAATTTTTATAGATGGGAAGTTTTTTGTAAGCACTTCCATCGCTTCAAATCCATCCATCACTGGCATCCGAATATCTAGTAATATAACATCTGGAAGCTGTGATGACATCTCAATTGCTTTAAGCAATGATTCTCCATGATCTACTTCTAGAATCACATCAAATCCTTTGTACCCTTGTAAGATTTTTGATATTCCTATTCGGAATAATTCATGATCATCGGCTATAGCAATTTTTATGACAGGTTCATCAAAATTCATTTCATCTTTTTACAATTAAACGTGCTTCTGTTCCGAAACCTAAACTACTCTTTATTTGAAAGTCTGCATCTAGTATTTTGGCTCGCTGGATCATATTTTTAATTCCATTACCATTTGTAATCGTATCATCATCCGAATATCCTATTCCATTATCTGTATAATGAAGTTCAAAAGTATGCTCATGATAATGAATAGATACTTTAATGATAGAAGCATTTGCATGCTTAATCGTATTACTGAGTAGTTCTTTTACAATTCTATAAATGGCCAATTCCTTTGAGAAATGAAGACGTTCTTCTTCCCCTTCATAGGTAAATTCTACTTGTATTTGACCACTCTCTTGTATTTGGAAACATACATCATCTAATGTAGCTATCAATCCGTAAGTTTCCAAAGTATAAGGTGTTATGTTGTATGAAATTTCGCGAACATTGTTTAATAAATTATTTAATTGTGTCTGAATATTTTTAATACGCGCACTTGTACTTTGAGGACTATCCAATTCGTATTCCAAACTAGATACAGATAATAATATGGTAGATATCCCCCCTCCTATTTCATCATGTAAATCTGCAGCAAATCGCTTGCGTTCTTCTTCTTGAATCGCAATAGCAGTTTCTACTAAATCCTGTTGATGTTCCAATTGCTCTTCTACAATTCGTCTTTTATAAACTACTACAAATAGTATAATAGAAAGCGCAAGGATAAACATACCTATCATCCCAAAACTTAGTATTAAAGAGAGACTATCTGATCCGACTTGATCCATAAACCTATAGTAATTAGACTATAATGAACAATAAGAAAAACACCATGAATAACCCAAATTTCCTTAATCTCATAGCTATTAGATTGCAGCAGTAAATTGCTGAATCCAAATAACAAAAAGGAACCTGAAAAATAGATTAAAGAGGCAGCATTTAACCAGAAACGATCACTCCTCTCTAAATAAATGATTTTTTTCTCCTTAAAGATTTTAAAATAATAACCTATTGAAAGTAGTACAAGAAGTATACTTTCTAAAGAACGACTATTGGAATTAAAAGTAGTTAAATCTTGTAGAAAAAGACTATTTAAAATAGCAAAGATTACAAACCCTATCCCTAAAAAAAGAATAAGACGTTTCATAAGTATAGTATCATACAAGAAATAATAAATCATAGACCATCCACAGAATTCTGCCACCGTATAAAAATGTAGTAAATGGAGGTTATTTTCTTGTAATGTCCATAAATATCGAGCGATAACTGCAACCCCTACTGAAATTACTAATAACACCAAAAGTATCCATTTGATCCTATCCAAATATCTAAAACGAAAAACAGCTATCGCCAAAGGTATATACACAGACATTTGTGCTGTTTTAAAAATAATATCAAAATAATCTTCCATAATGTGCTGACTAGAAGAAAAGATTACACATCATGATACAGTGGGCTTTTTTGATCACAATGGCTAGCAAACTTATTATTTTTACTACAGGGAACCGTTTTATTTACTTGAAGAAGTTGAGTGATGTCATCCTTTCCATATTCATCTACACCCACCATAATTGAAAAGGCTGAACTATCTGCTGTATCATCTAATCCAAAATAGATGCGAACACTAGAAGAATTTGTCATATTCATGGCAATAGATAACTGTTCCAAATCATACATAAAAGACTTTATATCATGTTTTTCTTGCCAGGCTAATGTCCAGGTAAAAGCATCTTCCATAGAAATTTCTTGAAGTCGTTCTATACAACTTAATCCATCTGGCGGTGTTCTAAAATGTATGGGGTCACTGGCAATTTTTGCTCCGTGATATAAGGGACTTAGTATATCACATGTCGAGGGACAAGGCATTGCAAAATTATACACTTTACTATTTTTACTATTTCCGATGATATCCTGTCCTACTGCTGTAGCTCCTACTGCTATCATCTCTACTGTAGCATCATTTAAGCCCATATAAAAATGCACTTTTTCTGCGGCTTGCTCCCTACGAATACAGTCTATCTCATTACGATGAAATAAAAAAGCTTTAATAGAATTTGTTGTTTGCCAGTTTTCAGTATACTCTGTTGCTTTTTCCAAAGAGATAATATCCCATTGTTTAAAATCTATGTTTTGTTTCATAATTTATTATCTATCACTAGTTTACTACAATATTAGAAAATTAATTTGCGGACTGCAATGGGTATTTTTCCTCAAAATATACCCCGTATTTTCCCGTATTAAAATTCAACAACTTTCACTCTTTCATAAGTAGCTTATATCTACAAAATTTGTATTCAATCAATTATACTCTTACTAGTATTTGGATCCAAAGAGCATAATGATGTAACAGAAATTAGAAATTATATTAATCAAAATACTACTAAAATGAGTAAGCATTCTATTCAAATCAATTCTATTTATTGCAACGACACTTCAGAATCAGGGCATGATGAAGTATATCTTATATGTCAGGCAGATGGTGGCATTCCTATTCGTGTGCCTTATGGTATAAATACCTCACACAGCATGTCTAATGATGATAATAATCCATGGGTATTAGACAATCTTATCCTCAATTTTGAGTATGAAGTATTGGTCACCTTATGGGATGAAGATTTAAGCTATGATCCAAATCTGGCGACCTACCTTCAAAGTAATGATTTTCAATCAGGAAGTGGCTCAGGTTCTATTCAATTAACCAATCGCAATGGAGCAGATTATACCATTTCATATCAATATATAGACTAACCCATACTCTTTTACTTCACACTTTTTTAAATATGATATTATTATGAATGATACATTAAATACACAAATAGCAAATTATGCAGGAGCCTATCAATCTATGCCTCCTCAAAATGCTTCTCAACCTGCTACGCTTCCCGCATTATCTGATCAGGAACAACAGGTTTTTAATGAAGCACAATCAGCCTGGGAAACCTTTAGCAATTCTGAAAAAGGAAAAGCCGATTTACAAGCCATCTCATCTATGGATGTACCTGAAGCAAAACAAGCCGTTGCCGAAATTTTAAATAGTTCGGCGTTTGCAAAATTGATTCAATTACTGAACTCACTGGATTTACCAGCCAGTAGTTTTTCTTTTGGAATAACAATGGAGCTTGAACTTATAATAGGTATTGAAGCTGTAATTGGAGTTGCCATAGGAATCGGAGATTCAAAAGGCGTATCATCTTCAGAATTTTTAACCGTAGGTCTTACAGAAGGTATCGATGAAGGTGCTCTGATAGGAGTACAGTTTGGACTATGGAAAAATGCACCTTCAGATCTAGGAGGTTACTCCTGGAGTAGTGAGCTCGATCTAGGATTAGGTGCAGAAGCCGAAGTCGGTATCTCCTATACAGCCTCTGGAGGAATTCTGGGTGCTACACTTACAATCGGTGGTGGAGAAGAAGATGGCGCCGATGAAGAAGAAAGCTACACATTTATACTTGGAAATCAGGGAGGTGACGGTTATTTAAAACCTGTATATCAACCTAGAAAAAACAATTTTCTCATTATCACAAGTATGAAATGTGATAGTACACAAAGTGATGGCGCTGGAAATGCTAATGAGGTATACTTTACCTTCCAGGCAGATGGAGATACGCTTTATCATTATCCGACCTACGACTATTTTTCAATGCAAAGTGGTGATACCTGGAATTGTGGGCGTTCAGTTTGGTTTAATAATACAGTACAGGTAAATGTTTATGATGAAGATGATACCAGTGGTGATGATAGTATTGGAAATTTTACTATTAATCTTTCAGATCTTACTTTAGGACAGACCAAAACGTTTAATAGTACAATAGACTATTCAACTACATTTGATACGGTAAAATATACGATCAATGTCAAGCTAGTTGCACAAAACGTTCAGTGATCATACATCATTCATTAAAAAAGTCACTTATCTATATTAGTATAAGTGGCTTTTTTACTCCATATCTTCCTTCACTCCTATTAAATGGAAATCCAGATGTTTTTTAACAAGATCTGCTTCTTTTACTTTTACATAGACTTCATCTCCTAAGGTAATCTGATGATGGGTATTTTTTCCGATAATAGAATAACTCTCTTGATCAAATTCATAATGATCTCCTTTGATATCTCTTAATCGTACCATGCCTTCGCATTTATTTGAAATTATTTCAACATAAATACCCCATTCTGTTACTCCAGAAATTACACCTAGAAACTCTTCATCTTTGTGGTCTTGCATAAATTTGACCTGCATATATTTAATACTATCCCGTTCTGAGTTTGTTGCCAATTGTTCCATGGCACTAGAATGCTTACATTTTTCTTCATATTCTTCTTCACTAGCAGATTTACCGCCATCTAGATAATGTTGTAATAAACGATGTACCATAACATCTGGATACCTTCGTATAG
Organism: uncultured Dokdonia sp.; assembly: GCA_947503305.1. GTDB lineage: Bacteria > Bacteroidota > Bacteroidia > Flavobacteriales > Flavobacteriaceae > Dokdonia. Next base: position 415,437 of record CANNDF010000001.1, on the reverse strand, counting down.
GGGATGTAAAATGAGAGTAATAATCAAATGCTAGTCCGTAATGTCCAATATTTTCTGTAGAATACACAGCCTTAGACATAGTCCGTATTGCAAGAGTATCTACCAGATTTTGCTCTTTTTTACCTTGAACATCTGTTAAAAGCGTATTTAATGATGAGGTAATACTTTTACGATCTTTAAAATTGAGTTTGTAACCAAATTTCCCTACTACAGTCTGTAATGCAGCTAGTTTTTCATCATCAGGTTCGTCATGTATACGATAAACAAAGGTGTGTTTTGGGGATTTTTTCCCAATAAATTCGGATACTTTACGATTTGCCAATAACATAAACTCTTCAATGAGCTTATTTGCATCTTTTGATGTTTTAAAGAAGACACCCGTTGGATTTGCATCTTTATCAAGATTGAATTTTACTTCTACTTTATCAAAAGAAATAGCGCCATCTTTCATCCGACCACGACGCATAATTTTTGCCAATCTATCTAATTCTAAGGTCGCTTCTACCAACGCATCAGAAATCGTATATGTTTTTCCTGTCAAAGAAACTTCAGCTGGAATTTCATTAGTTTTAGATTCTATAATCGCCTGTGCTTCTTCATATGCAAATCGTGCATCACTATAGGTTACTGTACGTCCAAACCATGAGTTTTTAATTTTCGCGGAAGCGGGATCCATTTCAAACACTGCCGAAAAGGTATATTTTTCTTCATGAGGTCGTAATGAACATGCACCATTACTTAAAATTTCTGGTAACATAGGTACTACGCGATCTACCAAATAGACAGAAGTAGCCCTTTCATATGCCTCATCATCCAGAATAGTACCTGGAACTAAATAGTGACTTACATCGGCAATATGAATTCCAATCTCATAATTGCCATTCTCTAATTTTTGAAAACTTAGTGCATCATCAAAATCCTTAGCATCTTTAGGGTCTATCGTAAATGTGAGAATATCTCGCATATCGCGACGTTTTGCTATTTCTTCTTTTTTAATAGACGTATCTATTTTATTTGCATATGCTTCTACTTCTTTTGGAAATTCATATGGAAGTCCGTATTGCGCAAGAATAGAATGAATTTCTGTATTATGTTCTCCAGGTTTTCCAAGGACTTTTTTTACTTTTCCAAAAGGAGAATCGGCTTTATCTGGCCAGTCTTCTAGTTGTACTAGTACTTTATCTCCATTTTCGGCCTTTCCTATTTTTTTAAGCGGTACAAATACATCAGTATACATTTTTGTACTTTCTGACGTGTGTACAAAGGCAAATTTTTTCTGAATTTCTATAATACCTACAAATTCTTCTGTCTTTCGTTTTAAAATTTTGGTAATTTCTCCTTCATGTTTTTTACTTCGGCGTTGACGGTATATATATACTTCTACTTCATCACCATGTAAGGCTTTATTTAAATGATGTGGTGGAACATAAATATCCTGATCCATATCGGCTACCATTACATAACCACCACCTTTTCCAGATACATCAAGTATACCTATATGATAATTGCGATTAGGAGTGATTTGATATTTTCCGCGTTCAGGTTCTATGACTTGCCCTTTTGCTTTTAATTGTCCTAATTTTTTGATCACCATATTGCGACTACTCGTGTCATTAACATCGAGTTTTGCACATATTTGCTTATAATTAAAGGTTTTGTGGTGATCTTCTTTAAGGATACGAATGATCCTTTCTGTGAGATTGGTAATCTTTGCAGAACTTCTTCTGCGTTTTTTTCTAGTCATTTATTTGTAATCATATTCATTTCTATATCTATAGAAATCTGTTTTATTGTACTTAATGTATGATTAAAAGTATCCTATAATTAATAACGTAATTTGATGTTATTTTATGCATTCGGACGAATGTATATGTAATCGGGAGTCTATTAAAATAGTATGAATTATTTTAAATCAATTCATTAAGATGGGTACAAAGCTACGTTTTAAATATTAAATCAATATTATCGTAGTAATAAGAGTCTATATAGTCCTAAAAAAAGTAGAAATAGGAACATCCTCAGCAGATAGCAATCTAGTTAAATCAAAAACACGTACATGACCAGAATCACTTCCGTTATCATCATTTCTAATAGAACTTATCGCTACAATACTGCCGTCTGAAGATAAACTAACACTAGAATCCAAAGCGATCAATTTCATCTTCACCATCTATATCCTGACCTATTTGAACTTGACCATAACTCAATAATGGACATAAAATAAAAAGTAATAGTTTTTTCATGTTTTAGATGTAGTTTTTAAAAGGAACGAAAATACATATTTACGATATATGATGAATAAATTAATGTGTTAGTAAGTAACTATTAACTTACATACTCAGTATGCAGTTTTTAAAAATCTACAGGAATTTATTTTATATTGTTTAACTATAAATCTATATTATACCTACTAATAATCAAATAATTAAACAAAAAAACCGTTAAATCTTAAAAATATCTTAAATTTAGTGTAACATATTATAAAAAGTTACGTCTTTAAGATCAGTAATGGTATGATCTCAATCAAAAAACTAAATAAAACCACACTTCTTTTTATCCTAATATTCTTATTAGGACTCATTGGTTTTGGGATCTATATCAACAATTCTTTTAATCAGGATAACATTCATACATCTATCCCAGTAGAAAAAGTAGATACTCCTACTAGCTAACTATTTTCTTTTTTATTTTACCTACATAGAAGACCATATTTTTGGATTTTCTAGTTATCATAGTTTTTAACACTATATATAATCATCTTTTTTTCTTTTTAAAATTTTAAATAAATAATGATGGTTATTATAGGGTGTGAATAGCGGTATAACTTTTATACATCATATTTTGATTTTTCATTTACTAAGAGTTATTCACGAACTATAAAAAGAAAAGAGATGTATACTTTACTTAAAAAGGGATAGTTAGATAGTACTATTAACAAATGTTGATAAGCTCAACTCACAGTAATTTGATAATAACTTAGATAAAAGAGTTATTAAAATTGACAAGTATTTTATATCATAAAAATGATAAAAACTACGGATATAAAAATTTGCTTTTGTGTATGTATGTCACGTATTCTAAAAAAAATACTAGCATCCTATTCTAGTTATTAAAAATTACGATAAGTTATTGACAATAGCTATTCACAGTTTATAAACGGTTCTCATACGATACATAAAAATGAAGGATTAATTGTTCATAGAAATGAGTACGCTTTCGCGAAAGCGTATATCGTAAACCCCTAAGATTTTTCTAACTTTGTTAAAACCAAAAAGACACTCCTATGAAAATTGCTATTGGAAATGATCACGCAGGCACTTCGTATAAAAATACAATTGTAAGTTATTTACAATCTGAAGGGCATGAGGTGACAAATTATGGTACAGATACTAATGATAGTGTAGATTATCCAGATTTTGTTCATCCAGTAGCAACGGCTATAGAAGAGGGAAATGTTAATTTTGGAATTATTATTTGCGGAAGCGGAAATGGTGTTGCTATGAGTGCAAACAAACATCAGAAAGTACGAGCGGCCTTATGTTGGATCAAAGAAATTGCGGTACTTGCTCGTGAACATAATGATGCAAATGTCATTAGTATTCCAGCAAGATATACGTCAGAAAATCAGGCATTGGATATGGTAAAGGCTTTTCTTGCTACAGATTTTGAAGGAGGACGTCATCAACGACGTGTGGACAAAATTTCTTTTTGTTAATCTCAAAAAAAATCCGCGTTGCGGAAATTTAAAATGCAAACTAGGCCTCTTTTATTTCAAGTAAAAGCATACGAAATGCTTACCAGAGATGAATTATATACTCTTTTACAATTAAGAGCTGAGGTATTTGTGGTAGAACAAGATTGTGTGTATCAAGATATTGACGGAAAAGATGACAAAGCGTTGCATGTGCTAGGATATAAAAACGAACATCTAGTAGCCTATACGCGCATTTTTCCACCTAACACCTATTTTAAAGAAGCGAGCATAGGCAGGGTAGTAGTTAAAGATACAGAGAGAATGCATAAATATGGATATGATCTAATGAATGCATCTATAAAAGCAATAGAAGATCAGTATCAAGTGCAGACCATAAAAATTTCTGCACAAACCTATCTAATGAAATTCTATAACCAATTAGGCTTTAAAAAAATAGGGGAGGAGTACCTTGAAGATGGAATCCCACATATAGGAATGATACGGGTTTCTCCTTAATACCTAGGATCATACATATACGCTTTAATAAACTGTCTTAAATCTTTCGGGCGTTCATCTCTGGCAAGATTAAGTTCGTACACCTTTTCGGCAACACTTACAGCAATTTCTAATGAGATATCTCGTATTTCAGTAAGACGAGGGTATAAAGCTCCTCGTTCAATATTTTGTTCTGTAACCTGTTGTGCAAGGGTTTTGGCAGCCACTAGAAATAAATCATCTGGAATAACACGTGCATTTGCTACAATAGCTCCTAGACCAATTCCTGGAAAAACATATGCATTATTTCCTTGTCCAGGTCTAAAGGTTTTTCCATTATAAATAACCTCATCAAAGGGGCTACCGCTTGCAAAAACTGCTTTTCCTTTACTCCATGTATAGGCTTGTTCTGCAGTACACTCTGCTTTTGATGTAGGATTAGACAGTGCAAAAATCACAGGGCGTTCATTAATGGCACTCATATGCTCAATAACTTTTTGTGTAAAAACACCAAAAGCTCCCGTAGCCCCAATAAGAATATCTGGCTTAATTGCATCTATAGCATCTATAAAACCTAGGGATGCGTGATCATGTGCATAAGGAATATTATGAGGCATAAGATCTGTTCTGCTTTTTACAACAAGTCCATGAAGATCCACAAACCAGAGCCTTCTTCTAGCCTCTTCTTCATTTAAACCAGCATCTATAAATGCAGCGACCATTAAATCTGCTATGCCAGTAGCAGCAGACCCGGCGCCTAGGAACATAATTTTAAGATCGGAAAAATTCTTTTTGGTAATCCGTGTAGAAGCATACACACCACCTAAAGCGACTGCTGCAGTTCCTTGAATATCATCATTAAAACATAGAATACGCTCTTTATAGGTGTTTAATAATGCATATGCATTTGGAGTAAGAAAATCTTCAAATTGAAGTAGTACTTTTGGATATTTATTTTGAATCGCTTCTACAAACTCTTCTACAAATTCAAAATAGGCATTTCCTTCTATACGTTTATGGGGATATCCTAAATATAAAGGGTCATTTAACAGCTCTTCGTTATTAGTCCCTACATCAAGCATAATAGGTAAACACTGGTGTGGTTGTATTCCTGCACATGCTGAGTACAAGGCTAGCTTTCCTATAGGAATCCCCATTCCGTTTGCCCCTAAATCCCCAAGGCCCAAAATACGCTGTCCGTCTGTAACTACAATCACGCGGATATCATTTTCTGGCCAATTCTCAAGAATAGCATCTATGTTACCCGCATCCTCTGGAGTGAGATAAAACCCTTTTGACCGTCTAAAAATTTGAGAGAATTCTTTACAAGCTTGCCCTACGGTAGGGGTATAAATAAGGGGCATAATTTGCTCTATATGCTCTGTAACTACTCGATAAAAAAGCTGTTCATTACGATCTTGAAGTGCAGAAAGTAAAATATAGCGTTCTATATCATACCCTTTACGATCAATACCATGCATTACACGTTGTACTTGAGTGTCTTGATCAGTAACAGCATAGGGTAATAGACCACGAAGCCCTAACTCTTCTCTTTCTTGGTTTGTAAACGCATCCGATTTATTTATAGATCCGTCATGGAGTACATCAAAGTTTCGTTTGTTCGTTTTCATGGATATGGATTAGATTAGCCTTAGAACCTTAAAGTTAGGGTTCTTAGTAGTAAAAGACAGTGTTTACTATCAAAATGAGACCATTTTTTTAAAATAAGTTACTTAAGAAGACAAAATAAAATGCTATTTTTTATAGGAGATTTTTTTATTAAAAGGAAGCCGTAATTGATATCCAAGTACATTTGTTTGAGTTTTATCAATAATGTCTAATCCGAATTCAATTTTACTTGGATCATCATATAAAAAAGTACCAAACAAACGATCCCATATAGAAAACATATTTCCATAATTAGTATCTGTCCATGGCATCTCATGATGATGATGGAATTTATGCATAGTAGGTGTTACAATCACCCAGCTAAGTTTTTTATCTAGTGAGGCAGGAAGTGCTATATCTGCATGAGTAAAGTAGGTAAAAAATATAGTGATTATTCTATAAAAGAAATAGAAAGAAATGGGCATTCCGGTAAGAATAACGGCGATCAATGCAAAGAACTCTCTAATACAAAAATCGATAGGATGATGACGTGTTCCTGTAGTTACATCTACTTGTGTATCACTATGATGTATGAGATGTAATCGCCACATCCATTTTATTTTATGAAGTAAATAATGTACACCGTATTGTGCAATAAGATCTAATACTAGGAGGGCGATTAGTAACTCCACCCATATAGGTAATTCAAAAAGGAAAAGGAGCCCCCATTGTGCATCTTGTAACCATTGAAAAACACCAGCTGTTGCAAGTCCAAAAATGACATTAATAATCATTACAAAACTTAGAAGAATAAAATTGACCTTAGCGTGAGAGCGTTTATTTTGACTTTTGGCAGGTGTATAAACGCCTTGATAATGTCCTTCTAAAAACCAAAAAACAGAGAGTAAACCCACAATCCATAGGAGTTTTTGCCAGATAGGCATGTATTCAAAAAAATCAAGAAAATGTTGCATCTTTTTTCTAAAGATACAGAAATATACATGACCTTAAAAACAGTTATCTATCTTTGAACTAAGACTGCTCTGAGAATATGAAATTAAAAACATTTGAAACCGAACGACTTCTATTACGACCTGCAGTTGTAGAGGATGCGGCGTTTGTGTTAGAACTATTGAATACTCCTAAGTGGTTACAATTTATTGGAGATAGGAATGTAAAAAACCTAGAGGCTGCAAAAACTTATATTAAAACGAGAATGCTTCCGCAATACGAACGTTTGGGATATGGTAATTATACCGTTATAAGAAAACGAGATTCTGTAAAATTAGGTTGCTGTGGGTTGTATGATCGAGAAGGGCTGGATGGAGTAGATATTGGATTTTCATTTCTTCCACAATACGAAGGTCAAGGCTATGGATACGAATCGGCTCATTGTATAATGATGGCTGGGATTAATCAATTTGGATTACAAAAAATAGGAGCTATCACGGTTGAAGAAAACCTTGCTTCTCAACGATTGATCAAAAAATTAGGTTTGATATTTAATAAGAAAATACGACTAGGAGATGACGATGAAGAATTACTATATTATGAGTTTATCGTCTCTTAGGCTTTTTTACATAGGTAACTAATATTTCAACTCTTCTATCCATTTTTTGGTCTCCTCCTAATGGATATTTACTTCCATATCCTTCATAACGCATGCGTTTTTTTGCAACCCCATTTTTTGCAAGATAGTCATATACAAATTTGGCTCGCATAACTGATAAGTTTCGTTTGCCAGTTTTAAGATCAATAGCATCTCGCCCATGATCTACACAACAAACATGGCCTTGAATTTTAAAAATGATATTCTCATTTTCTTTGAGGTATTTTGCTAGTGTTCGCAGACTTTTATAGGACGAACCATGTATGTAACTGTAGTTGGTTTTAAAAAGGATATTTTCCAATAGAATACGATCTCCCTTTACAATGGTATCTGCAAGTGTTTTATAGCGCTTTTCTATGACAGAAAGCTCTTTTTCAGACTCGATGACTTCTGGAGTCATAACAGGAGGTTCATGTAATGAAACAATAATTTCTACTTTACGATTGAGCTTACGTTGCACTTCATTAGTAAGATCATCAAGTCTAGTTAGTAATAACTCTCCTTTACCATCAGAGTTTTTGATGATAGAGTCAGGAATCCCTTGTGAGGAAAAAATGGTTTTAATAGCATCTGCTCTTTGTTGAGAAAGTTTTTTATTATATGCATCGCTTCCTCTATCATCACAGTACCCATAAATAGAAATATCTTCTATCTTTTCTTTAGGTAGGTTATGTATAAAACGATTAAGTTTTGCAGTTTCTAGTTTTACTAGATCATATTTATCTGTGTCAAAAAAGGTTTCATGGGACCGGTCTACTTGACTTCTTCCCACAAAGGCACAGAATGCAAAAATGATATATAGTATAGAATGCTTAATATATACTTAGTTTAAAATATTTTTGTATCGATTATCATCGTTTAAAACACGTACTGCTTCTGCAATTTCCTGATTATTTAAAATTTGATATTCGTATAAACCATCACGATAAAAATATCGTTTTACAATTTCGTCAATGAGCATATTTTCGATTTCATCTTTGCGATCATCCAGTTCTTTATCTTTTGCTTTTACAATCGTATTTTCAAGTTGTTTGTACACAGAAGAAACCTCCTTTTTTAAACCATCTTTTTCTGCTTGTTCTAGGGCTTTGGCAAAGGCTGTTTCTGTTTTTGTTTCAAACTCAAAACGGGTCTTTTTTAAGAACTTTTTAAAATCATCATAGTCAGCATCTGTAAAAGAAAACTCATTTAAACTGGAATATTGATGTTCATAATAATACTTGGTAGCATACTCAAAAATGGCATAATCTTTTGCAAGTGCTTCTGTAATGGGGCTCATTTTTGCAGATGATATTTCGATATCTGGAAAAACACCTCCACCATCAAAAACAGGACGGCCATTTTTGGTTTTAAACTCTTTGTAATCTTGAGCATCTGTGCGGACGGCATTTCCTTTTTCATCACGATTCCAGTAATCCAATGCTTGGATACAGCGACCACTAGGGCTATAATAACGAGATATAGTTACTTTGAGTTGTGTGCCATAGGTGAGAGGTTTAGGGCGTTGTACGAGCCCTTTCCCAAAACTACGTGCACCTACAATAACAGCACGGTCATGATCTTGTAATCCACCAGATACAATCTCACTTGCAGAAGCACTACGCCCATTAATAAGTACGACTAATGGAATTTCTGTATCTACAGGTTCTTCTTGAGTTTTGTAGGTCTTATTGTATTTTTTTACTACTGATTTTGTAGTTGTTATTAATTCTCCCTTAGGCAAAAATAAATTACAGATACGTATAGCTTCAATGAGAAGTCCCCCTCCATTACCTCTTAGGTCTAAGATGATTTTTTCGGCGCCATCGGTTTTTAGATTGATTAAAGCTTCTTTGACTTGGGCAGATGCTTTTTTATTGAACTTAGTAAGTACAATATACCCTGTATTATTGTTGATTAATTTATAAAATGGAACAGCATCTACATCTACTTCTGCACGCTTGATTGTTGTCTGTGCTGTTTTACCTTGGCGTAGGTAGGTGATTTGAATATCACTTCCTGGTGCTCCTTTTAACATATCGCCTGCATCACCTTCAAAATCGGAAACAGAGATATCACCTATTTTTATAATTTGATCTCCAGCTTTAAGTCCAGCTTTGTCAGCGGGATATCCTTTACGAGGTTCAATAATAGTCATGACCTTATCTTTGGTTCTTACCGTAGACCCAATGCCAGAATACTCACCACTACGATTAATTTTTGCATCTTCGACTTCCTGTTCTGTCCAGTATTTGGTATAAGGATCCAGATCATCTAGCATTCCCTCTATCGCTGCATCCATAAGTTCTGCAGGATTGGTTTCATCTACATAATTCATGTTGAGCTCCTTAAACAGAGTCGTAAAAATTTCAATCTGCTTGGCGATTTCAAAAAAGTCACTTTTAAAACTTACCGTTACAAAAAGAGTAGCAACAGCTAGTATAGGGATGATAATTTTCTTTTTCATAGTGTGTGGTATTACGCTTTCGCGAAAGCGGTATTTGTATAACCTTAATTCTTTCTTTTTCGTATCCAGCGGCGTATAAAGAATACACCCGCGACTACTAATATAAGAAAAGGCCAGCTGCTTAGCAATGTAAGAAAGAACTGAGAGATCTTATTCCATCCATTTTTAACAGAGTTTATGATTTTATGACCATAGGATTGTGTGATTCCTTCCTCTGCGGTTATTTTATAAAAATGAATATATAATGTACTTAAAGAAACTTGGTTTTTTAAATAGTTAAGGCGTCCTTGTTTTGCTTCAATTTCTTCTCGTATCTCAGCCAGTTCACGTTCTATATCAAGCATTTCCTTTACATTTTTTGCTTTTTCAAGTAATGTAATGTAACGCTCTTCCAGGGCATTTTTTGCTTTAAGGCGCGCTTTGATATCTATAAACTCTTCGGTCACATCTTGCTGCGAAATGGTTTTTTCATCAAAATAAGCGACCCCTTTTGCAATGCCAGTTATAGCTTCTTGAAAATTTTGAGTGGGGATTCTCACAGTTAATCTTTGATACAATTGATTACGGTCTTTCCCACTAGTATCATTTTGAATATAACCTCCTGCCTGATTTATGATCTCATGTACCAGTTCTTGTGTTTTCTTTAGGTTTTGGGTTTCAAAACGCAATCGTGCGGTTTTAATAATTTTTTGATTTTCTTCTTTTAATGAAGAAGACTGTTGAGAAGGGGTAGGGTTTCTTTCTACTTCAGATTCGTTATATGCAAAATAGGGTCCGTCATTAGAAATAGTTTCCTCCAAATCCATAAAGCCAGAACTATCTATTTCCCCTCTTAAAGAAGAATTTGTTTTTTCTTCACAAGAAAGCACTAAAAAGCTAAGGAGTAGAAGTAGTAATCGCATCATTAAATCGTTTTATGAGTTTACGTATTGCCTGAGATACTTCTTCTTGAGAAGCAATCTCACGGCTTGTATATATTACAAGTACTGCAAATGTTGTGCCTTTTGTATCAATAAGATTTTTTTGAGTACGATAGGCTTCTCTCATAAGGCGTTTGATACGATTGCGAGTAACGGCAAGTTTGTGATTACGTTTTGATACAGAAACCCCTATTTGTATGTCTAGATCAGGGTAGGGTAGTGGGGCTTCAAGATATACCATACGCAATGGATATGCCTTGACAGATTTTCCTTCTACAAAAAGTTGATCAATTAACTTTTTAGACTTTAGTTTTTCTTGTTTGGAATAACGTTGAGACATGCTACAAATGTAGGACTAAAAAGAAAACCCCCCAGTATAGATTACTGAAGGGTTTAAAATAGTTGTAATTGGTTTTTTTATCTTGAAAGACCTACTTCAACGGTAAACACGCCTGTAAACTCATCAGATGTAAAAGTTTCTTCCGAAAATAGTTGTATGGTATTTTCATTAAATATTTGAATGTCAAAAAGCTGTGCTTCATCATCGTCTTCTCCATCAAAACTTAGCAATACGGTTTGATTAACCACATCTAATACATAGGTGCCAGACTCATTTAGAATAACAGTATCGGTAAAAGTAAATGCTTCTCCATCTTCTATGCCTGTATCTGTAATGGTATAGCTTCCAGTAAGAGTAATCTCACCAGTAGGAGTAAATGTCCAAATCAAATTAAAATCGCTCCCTTCACTGTTAAAGGTATTTGTGGTCGTCTCTCCATCTGTGGTAAAAGTTTCAACATCGTTTGAATTTAATAATGTTACAGAGTATACCCCAGAAAAATTTTCCACCGTAAGATCAAAAGATGATGTATTATCGTCATCAGAACTACAGCTAGTAACGATTGTTGTTACAAATAAAAGGAATAGTAGTTTTTGTAGAATTTTCATGTTTTAATTTTTTTTGTTTTTGCAAACATACTCTTTACCAGTGTAAAGGGTACACTTTAAATTAAAAAAAGACAATATGTAGTAAACATATTGTCTTTTTAAAAATTTAAATTTTACGAATAGAGTTTAAAACCGTTTTATGGCTCTATAAAACCATCACTCATGAGTGAGGTTATTTCTTCCATACATTATTCTCACGATTTGTATCTGCCATTAATGTGCTTGGGTCAATGGTTAATGATTTGACTTTAGAAAGTGGCATATCTAGAGTGAGTGTATAGGTAGGATTGGTCCATGGCCAATCTTCTAGTTGTTTACGTTCGATACTAGGATTAGAATTTGGTTTTTCTCCACGCATCATACGCAGTGGTACATAGTAGGTGGTTTCTCCATTATTAGATACCAGATGCAAATCTATAGGCATCGGCATTAATCCTTTACGCTCTAATGTCACCTTGGTTTGATTACCATCTGCTACCACCTCTTTGATTGCATAGTCTACCGTATTTGTGGTTTGTGCCCAGTCTGACAGATACCAATCCAACTGAATACCTGACACTTTTTCTGCTGTTCGTTTTATATCATTAGGAGTGGGGTGTTTAAATGCAAAATCAGTGTAATATTTTTTAAGTGTTTTTGCGAGATTATCCTCTCCTATAATATACCCTAATTGAGAAAGAAAAATAGCCCCTTTTGCATAGGCAGCTACCCCATATGCAAAGTTACGATTGTAGCGATCTGCATGTGTTGTTAGGGGTTGTTCATACCCACTTTCTACAAGGCGATAATACCCACTATAAGAACCTGAAAATGGATTTTCTCTATTTTGATCCATCACTTTATTCATCGCTTTTGCAGAAATATATGAGGTAAACCCTTCGTCCATCCATTCATGTTTTGCTTCATTAGTAGCTAGTAAAAACTGGAACCATGTATGTGCAAACTCATGTGCTGTAACTCCAACAAGGCTTCCAAAGCTGCGTTCACCGGTAATTAAAGTACACATGGCGTATTCCATACCACCATCTCCTCCTTGTATAACAGAGTATTGCTTATATGGATAGTTTCCTATATGTTTATTAAAAAACGATAGAATTTCTGCAGTTTTAGGTTGTAGGTTTTTCCAGTTTTCTATAATCTCTGGATTGTTTTTATAAAGGAAGTGTAGTTTTACACCTCCTTCAGCAATAACGGTATCATGTCTATAGTTTGGGTCTGCTGCCCATGTAAAGTCATGTACATTGGGAGCAATAAAGTGCCATGTATACTTTCCTCTTTTGGTTTTTGGGGTTGCAGATGCACCTTGATCCTGATATCCATGACCTACATCGTTTCCATTTTGAACATAGCCTGTACCTCCCAGGATAAAATCGGCATCAATAGTGATTTTTACGTCAAAATCACCCCATACTCCATGAAATTCACGACCGATGTAGGGGTCTGCATGCCACCCTTCAAAATCATATTCGGCAAGTTTAGGGTACCATTGTGTCATTGATAATGCGACTCCTTCTTTATTATTGCGTCCACTACGTCTAATTTGGACAGGGACTTGCCCTGTAAAGTCCATTTTAAATGTTGTTTTTGCACCGGGAAGAATGGGTTTTGCCAGTTGTACTTCTAATACGGTACCGGCAACTTCATAGTTAAGCTTTGTATTGTCTTGGGTTAATCGATTTACTTTTATAAACCCGATTTCTTCAGGAGTAAGCTTACTGATTCTATCTCCTACTCGGGGGTCAGGATCTGCAATAGAACGTGACCGCACATCCATCTCACTTCCTGGTTGGAAGGCATTAAAATAGAGATGATAGAATACTTGAGTAAGGGTGTCTGGAGAGTTATTGGTATATATTAACTCTTGACTTCCATCATACTGATAGTTGTTTACGTTCATATCGATTTCCATTTTGTAATCGACATGTTGTTGCCAGTATGAGGTGTTTTGTGCCAAGGAGTCTGTTTTCGCGAAAGCGAATCCCCCAATTACAACCGCAACTTTTATAAGAGATTTAATCATCAGATAGATATGTTAGTTATTAAGTTCTGCCAATTTGAAGGCATTATACATGTTTACCATTTTTCCAGACTTAGAAAGGTCATTAAATTTTGCTTGCTTTTCTGCATCTCCAGAAACAATCACAGAAGTTGTAGTGGTTAACCCACTTTTTATGATGATTTCTTTTATTTGTTTTGCCTTGAGCTTAGGGTAGTAACTGCGGAGCATTGCTGCTACTCCTGCCGTATTAGGAGATGCCATAGAGGTTCCTTGTAGAAACTCATAGGTGTTTTCTGGGGTAGTAGAATAAATACGTACACCAGGGGCAAAAACATCTACATTGGATTTACCGTAGTTTGAAAAATTAGCAACCATTTCCCCTCCGTATTTTGGAGCGAGTGCACCTATGGTCATAAAAGTATCACTCATTTCGGAGATATTATCTAACTGATCATTAGGATATACTCTATTAGTAGGGTCATCAAGATTAAGACCTTCGTTACCAGCGGCATTTACAATAAGGACATCTTTTTTGGCCGCATATTGTATGGCATCATATACCCATTCTGGGTTTTGAGCATAGTACTTCCCAAAGCTTGTATTGATGACTTTGGCTCCATTATCAACCGCATATCGTATTGCAAGAGCAATATCTTTATCGTACTCATCTCCATCAGGTACAGCACGTAATACCATTAATTTGATATTACTATTTGCAACACCGTCCATACCGATTCCATTACCACGTTGTGCCGCTATAATCCCTCCTACGTGAGTTCCATGACGTGCACCTTTAGGATCTGGACCGATGACATTATTGTTTCCGTAGTTTCTGTCATCAAAATTATATGGATTATCTCCTACTATATCTCTAAAACTTGCATTGAGCTTGTAGTTTGCTTCTAGTTGTCCAGTAAAAAACTCAACCCCGCCTTCTATATTTTCAATAAAATCGGGAATAGATTCTGAATACTGAAACATTTGAGAAAGAAAACCAATGTGATTTTTCATCTCTTCATTTGGGTTTTCTATTTTTTGAAGATCGGCACTTGTGTAATCTTCTTTTCCTAAGATTTTAGAAACAGCAGCATGTGAGCTATTAAGTCCCTGTAAAATCTGAGTATAGCGTTGTTTTCCTTGTGTCGCTTCTCCTATTTTTTCTTCGAGTTCCGTTTTTGCTTTTTGGTATAATTGAAAAACTTCTTTTTCGGCTGCAGGAATTTGACTGAGCGTTTTACCATTGTATTTGGCATTGTATCGATCTACAATTCTAGCAAGTTCTAATTGCTCTTCTTCAGTATCTCCTAAGAAATTCCAACCATGAATATCATCTATATATCCATTGTTATCATCGTCTTTTCCATTGTTTGCAATTTCTTTTGGATTGGTCCAGATAACATTTTTGAGATCTTCATGATTAATATCAATACCACTATCGATAACGGCTACAATGACAGACGTCCCTTTTTTACCAGGTAATAGTTCTTTATAAGTTTTATCTACACTCATTCCGGGAATTGTATCGTTGAGAAGATCTGTATAACTCCAGGATTTTTCTTGAGCTTCTGTAAGCTTACTTACTTTTAAAGGGTTACTATCTACATTTGCTTCTGGTACAGAAAGAAGTGTGGCAGGAGTATCACAACCTACCAATAGTATGGCTGTAAATGCGCTTAGCGTTATTGTTTTTAATGTATTGTTCATTTGTGGTATATAAGTAATTAAAAAAGTTCTTTAACAGTTAATGTGTCTTTTAGTCGCACTCCTTTCTCAGTATGCTGTACTGTAATAATAGGATTATGTGCATCGTGTTCTAACCAAAGGTAGTATCCTTTTGTAGCGGCAATATCTAAAAATAATTCTTTTTCATCTATGGTCAATAAGGGTCTCGTATCATACCCCATTACAAATGGTATTGGTAAATGTCCAGCAGTAGGTAATAAGTCGGCCATAAAAACAATGGTCTTATCTTTATACTGTATATGAGGTAGCATTTGTTTATCTGTATGGCCATCTGCAAAAAAGATACCAAACCCTAATTCAGAATTTTCTTGGAAGGAAGTTCCTTTTTGAGTAATAAATTGGAGTTGCCCGCTTTCTTCCATTGGAAGAATGTTTTCTTTTAAGAAGGAGGCTTTTTCTCGACGATTAGATTCTGTGGCCCATTTCCAATGATCTTTATTACTCCAAAAAGTAGCATTTTTGAATGCAGTTTCATAGCCAGTCCTGTCATTATTCCATTGTATACTACCTCCACAATGATCAAAATGCAAATGCGTCATAAAAACATCTGTAATATCATCGCGATGAAAACCATATTTTGCCAGGGAAGTGTCTATAGAATGATTTCCCCATTGATAGTAGTATCCAAAAAACTTTTCGGATTGTTTATTCCCCATTCCCGTGTCAATAAGAATTAAGCGGTTTCCATCTTCTATGAGCATACATCGCGCAGCGATATCAATCATATTGTTTGCGTCTGCGGGATTGGTGCGTGTCCATAAACTTTTGGGAACCACACCAAACATAGCTCCACCATCCAGTTTAAAATTTCCAGCTTCAATAGGATATATATTCATGGTGTATAGCTACAATTATTTATTTTATATTTTTTGCAATATGGATACTATCTTAGTTTGATGATATGAAGTATACACTAAAATCCAAAAAATCCCTGCAAAATAAGGAAAATGCAATTTTGGCAAAGATTTTTATGTATCTTTTTAACAAAGAATTGTACATTTTTAATTCTTTGAAAAACCTATAAATAGTATAATAGCACAAAAACAACCATTATGTTAGAGCTCGCAGGAATTATTATTTTAGGAATTATTGCACAGTGGGCCGCATGGCGGTTAAAACTCCCGGCAATTTTACCTCTGATATTAATAGGCCTTTTAGTAGGTCCTTTTTCTACGTTATTGTCTGATGACGGGACGAAGTGGATAGAACCTATTTGGAATGGAGTAGAAGGCTTATTTCCTGGAGAAGGCTTATATTATTTTGTCTCACTGGCTATTAGTATTATTCTTTTTGAAGGAGGCCTTACTTTGAAGCGTTCTGAAATACGGACTATAGGTCCTGTCATAACAAAACTGATTACTGTAGGTAGTGCGGTTACTTTTTTTCTAGCTGGAGCGGCTACATATTTTATTTTTGGGCTAAGTCTTAAGATTTCATTTTTATTTTCGGCATTAATTATTGTTACAGGGCCTACAGTGATTTCTCCTATTTTAAGAAATATACCACTCAAGAAAGACGTGTCCTCTGTTTTAAAGTGGGAAGGGATTTTAATTGATCCTATAGGGGCTCTGGTTGCGGTTTTAGTGTTTGAGTTTATAAGTGTAGGAGAGGGGCAACAGTATACAAAAACAGCGCTCATTGAGTTTGGTAAAATATTACTTTTTGGTACTACTTTTGGATTTACTTTTGCCCATGGACTGGCATTTGCCATTAAGAAAAAATTAATTCCACATTATTTATTAAATGTGGTTTCCCTCTCTGTAGTTCTCCTTGTATTTGTAGAGTCTGATATTTTTGCACACGAATCGGGATTACTGGCTGTTGTAGTAA
Source organism: uncultured Dokdonia sp. (assembly GCA_947503305.1). GTDB lineage: Bacteria > Bacteroidota > Bacteroidia > Flavobacteriales > Flavobacteriaceae > Dokdonia. Next base: position 398,145 of record CANNDF010000001.1, on the reverse strand, counting down.
TGGGGATGGTACTGGGTAATATGAATTTACCTAACCTTAAAGAACTTCTTTATTTTAAAGAGTCGTTAAGTGTATTATTGATATCTATTCTTTTTATTCTTCTTTCTGCAAATATTAATTTAGAAGATTTATTACTGTTATACCGCTGGGAGACACTCTTGTTATTTTTGGTTGTTGTTTTTGTCATAAGGCCGTTAGGTGTATTTTTGAGCACACACGGATCAGATTTAAAAATAAATGAGCGTATTTTTATCAGCTGGGTAGGTCCTCGCGGAATTGTAGCTGCGGGTATTGCTTCTCTTTTTGGATCTAAACTCTTACTTAAAGGTGAAGCAGGAGCAGAGTATATTACTCCTCTTGTCTTTATGATAGTATTAGGAACGGTATTATTAAATGCTACTACCGCACGTGTTTTTGCAAAAGTAATAGGTGTTTTTCTGAAAAAATCTGATGGAATCCTTATTGTAGGAGCTACGGAAGTATCGAGATTAATTGCTAGGTATTTGCAACGTAATAACAGGCACATCGTTCTTTTAGACAGTAATACAAGTAATATACGAGCTGCACGCGAATGGGATCTTGAAGCTATAGAAGGGAATATCTATTCTGAAGATATTATTAACGATATAGAGTTAAATGATATCGGTTACCTGATGGCGCTCACTGGAAATAATGATATTAATGTGCATGCCATTAATCGATTTAAAAAACAGTTTGGAGAAAATGGATCTTTTCGATTGATTTCTAATCAGGAGATGGATGATCCTACAAAAATTCCTAAAGAAGGTTTGTTTTCTATAACAGATAATTTTGCAAATCTTACAGAAGTGGCTCGTAAATACCCTACCATTCAAGAGATATCTATAAACTCAGAAGAAGAATACCATTCCCTTTCTGAAACCCTTTTAAAGGATAAAGATATGATCCCGCTTTTTATAAAAGATAAAGAGGGGAATATAGATATTATAAGTTCTTTTGTAGAAGATCTAGTATTGCATTCTTTTGAAGGGTGCAAGCTAGCCTATCTAGGGAAGCCCATTGTAAAAAATTAGAATACGAATCTTTTAATTTTTAGCCAGTCTATAGTATTTGTTTCGGTAGATAATAACAAGTGCGCTTGCGCGAAAAAACATCCATACCACAAAGGCTATCCAGATACCAGTGAATCCCCAACCTAGATATCTACTTATGTAGAGTATGGGAACAAAGCCTAAAAAAGTGGCTATTAATAGAATATTACGCAAATACGCCATTTCTCCTAGGCCTTTAAAAATGGCATCAAGAGTAAAAGCGATGGCGTTTAAAGGTTGCATGAGTATTACAATAAAAAAGACACCATAAAAAGCATTGAGCACTTCGTCTTCGTTACTAAAAATACGTCCTGAGGTTTTATAAAAAACAGCTGCAACTACCATAAGAAAGCCACATACTATTAAGTTATATAGATTTACACGTTTGGTAAGTATCCAAAGAGAGGTATAATCTTTTGCTCCGAGTAGCCTTCCTGATAAGACATTCCCTGCGGCACCATAGCCGTCAATAAAAAATGCTGTAAAAAGCCAGATATTTGCAACGATGGTGTGGGCTGCAACGATTTCTGTCCCTAAGGCTGTTGCTTCTCTCACGGCAAGAATAAGTGCGACATTTAATGAAAAAGAACGTATAAAAAGGTTTAAACTCATTACTACTAATCGTTTGATTTCTGGATGTAAAGGAAATCGTAATCGTAAAGAGATATCTGTTTTTACAAGTAGAAAGATTAAAGCCATTATAGCCATAATAGCTTGTGAAATGAGACTTGCCCATGCAGCCCCTTTTACACCTAGAGGACTTACTATTCCTTCTATACCATAGACCAGTATAAAGTCAAGCCCGATATTAACAATAGCTCCAGTAATGGCAACAAGCATAGGCCAAAACGTGTTTTGCAACCCTCTAAAAATACCAAAAATGGCAAATGTAAATAAGGTAAGCGGAAATCCCCATACACGAATATTATAATAGTCGATACTTAAATCAAGCACTTTATTTTCTGCATTTAAGAAGGTGAAAATTTCTTCTACAAAAAAATAAGTACCTCCCAATACTATAATACTTAGTAGGATGTTATAAAAAATAGCTTGTGCAGGTAGTACTTTGATATCTTCTAGTTTTCCAGCACCTAGATTTTGAGAGATAATCGCAGAAATGGCACTACGGGTTTGTCCTAAAATCCAAATAAGCATGGATAGAAAAGACCCTACAATTCCTACTGCGGCAAGAGATTCTGTACTGTCTATAGCCATATTACCTACCACGGCCGCATCTGTACTTGAAAGTACAGGCTCTGCAATTCCGGCGATGATTGCAGGAATGGCAAGTTGTTGAATTCGTTTAAAAGAAATATCTATGGTTAACATATACGTTCATAACAGTAAAAAGGATATTCACTCTGTTTTGGAAAATAGATGTTATCTAATCTTTTATAGCCTCGTTTTTCATAAAATCTTTGGTTTCTTTTATTTTGACTGAAGGTATCCAAACGGATTGATGTTGCTTTTTCCGCTTTCGCGAAAGCTTCTGCATAGTCCATTAATTGTTGTGCATACCCATTACCTTGATAGTTAGGATGCACACTTAAACGGTGTATATAGAGATTGTTTTTATTGGGGGTAAGCCATTGTATAGGAATATACTCATCATCCATAAAGGAAGAAATAACAAGGGTTCCAATGATTTGATTCTTCTTTTTAAGAACATACAATTCTTTGCGGGTTATGTCTTTTTCAAAAGCTTCACGAGAAGGGTAATGCTCGTTCCATTGATAGATGTCCTGAGCAATCATAGCTCTCGCACAAGCTTTTGTAAGGGATAGAATTTCTGGGATTTCTGAAATTTTTGCGTGTACAATCACAGATAAGGAGTATTTTTGCGTAGTATAGCAAAAATACACTATTACTCATGAAAAATATACTTGTGCCCATAGGAGCTTCAGAAAGTGCTGTAAATACATTACAATACGCCATAGATTTTGCAAAAGAAGTAGATGCAAATGTTTATGTAATCTCCGTATTTCAGGAATTTTCTAGAGTAGGAGGAATGTCCAAAGTAAATACCTTACTCAAGGAAGAATCAGAAAATCAGATTGCCACTGTTCTTAAAAAAGTAGATCATAAAGAAGTATCTGTTATTGCTCATCCTATCAAGGGAGAGATCGTAGACGGAGTAACGCGATTTAACAATCATGTTCCAGTAGACCTAATGATCTTATCTCCTAGAAGCAATTCTGTACGAGAAGAAGTCTATCTAGGAAGAACTTCTGGAAAACTGGTAAAGGATACAAATATCCCTATTCTCGTCGTTCCAGAAGGCGCCACTTTTTCGATACCAAAAACGATTTTAATGGCGTTTAAGAATGGAAAGTTTTCTAGTAAAAAAGGACTTGAACCATTGCGTAAAATGATTGGTCTTTTTGATGTAACCTTACATTTATTGCATGTAGAAACTCCAGAACAAACAGAAGCTATGAAAAAAGTGAGTGGAAAACTGGAAAAACTAAGTACATCGTATAAGCAATCTGAAAATGCAACAACCTATCAAGGGGTCTTAGAACATTTCCAATCTTTTCAGCCAGATATGATTTGTGTGGTACGAAGAAAACGCGGATTTTTTAAGAAACTATGGGAGAAAAATGTAGTGATGAAAAATGAATTTTTTACTACAAAACCACTGCTTATTTTACGTGTTCAAGATTAATAAAATACTGGGGATGTAGCTCAGCTGGCTAGAGCGCTTGACTGGCAGTCAAGAGGTCGTGGGTTCGAGTCCCATCTTCTCCACTAGAATGACCACAGCCTCACAGAAATGTGAGGCTTTTGTTTTTTATTTGAACATAATTTGCACGTATATTATTCCCAATACAATAAACTCTTTTTGTATTTCAGTAGTCTTAATAATTTTCTTGTCCAACTTATTACAATAATGTCAGATAAAATCATAAAAAGAAGCGCAACTATAATTACTATTTCCCAAAAATCAAAAAAGGCTACATATTAATCACTTGGCTTTAAGCCAAGAAACTTTTCGAATAGGGTTTGATTGGATCAATTGTTTTTGTTTAGTTCCCTGCGTAGGCATTAACTAGGGTTATTGTTAAGGTAATTAATGCGGCAATGAGAACGATGATTGAAGCAATGAGACGAAGCCAATCAGGAGTGTTTGAAGGTTTCTTAGAATTTTCCATAGGTGCACATTTTTAGTAGCTAATAATTAATATGCGCACCACACAGCATATCTTTTTAGATCATCTTAAAGATACAAAAAATAATTAAAAGTGCCCGCGTTTGGGTTTTAATGATTATTTAATTTTTAGTAATCGGATCAAAATCATTTAACTAGGCAAATATTCATTCTTTTACGGTGTATGAAAGTGACTAAACCATTAATTTTATGGGTTGCGACGCCATAGAAACCTCCTCATATAACATATTGATACTGTATAGATTAATCCGGTGTTTAGGCGTAGTTGCGTTGCTTGTATATATATGCCCTTATTCCAAACAGCTCGCAACTGTTCATCATCGGATAGCATTTTGAATTCATAGAGGGTCTTAACCAAGCGTAGTTTTATTGAGGAAATTTAAAGGGCATGTCAACTAATTTTTAAATGCATATTTTTTTGATTTTCTGGATGCCATTCTCTTCGGATGATGATAAAAACCGACTTTAAAATTGACGAGATTGCGCTAACCTATCACTCAGAAATTAAGACACAGGATTTACCGAAAATATCTTTTTAGCATGATGCCTATGATATATTCCGACAATACTTGCCTTACAATTTACCTTCTACTGTAATAAAGTTTTTATGCCCCGTTTTATGTTAATGTATTAAATACGTTTATAAACATACAATTAGTTAAGAGCCTTTAATATATAATTGGGTATCATTTGGTTAGGAGGTGTACTCTTGCCATATAATGCATACGAATTATAGTTTCCTCCTGTAAAAACGGTAATCATGTCAAGCTCAGGCCAGATATTTATTTTTTGGCCGCCATTTCCTGTTGCTAGATAGGAATTGAAGCGTTTTCCATCTACAACAAAATATTTATGTTCCCAAAAATAACCATAGTCCCCATCTTCCATATTAAACGTTTTATTGACCCAATCTTCAGACAGAATTTGCTGTCCATTCCATCGCCCTTTGTCTTTATACATTTTTGCTAGCTTAATGAGGTCTCTTGAGGTAAGCGACAGTTGACTAAAATTGGTCATGCTTTGCTTATTGGGTTCAAAAACCCACGTATAATTTGATATACCCAATGGATTAAAAAGGTTTTTTCTTGCAAATTCTTCAATGACTTCTCCTGTTACTTTTTCTACTAGACTACCTATTGTAAGTGCACAACCAGTACAATAAGAAGATAATTTTCCAGGATCAGTAACCATTGGTAAGTCAAGTGTATATTTCACCCAGTCTTCACTTTGCATCATTAATGTCTCATTCCCTTTGCTTTCTGAATTGCTATTCTCACAGTCAAGACCATGTCTATACATTAAAAAATTTTCAATTGTAAGTTCTTTTTTTCGGTCATCTAGATGGGAAATTTCTGGATAGGTCGAATCAAAAAAGGGTAGAAGTTTTTCTTTTTCACTTTTTAGATACCCTTGGTCAATCGCAATTCCTAAGATACCTCCAATAATTGGTTTTGTGGCAGATCTTAATTGATGAGGTGTGTTTTGATCGTTCCCATAAAAGTATTCTTCAAGTACAAGTTTGTCATTTTTATAGATAAGAATACTATGTACATCTGGAAAAGAACCTTTAAGGGTTTGTATAATCATTTCGGTAATCTTTTCCGGATTTTCAAATTCGTCTACTAAATTCCCGGTTTTTAAGCCGTCATCTTTTTCATTAGGTTTTTTATAAGAATACTCTTGAGGGTTTTTAAATAATTCTTTTCGCGGAAGCATTTCTAATTTTTTAAAATCTCGTGTGATTAACTCAAAAGATTGACCGCTTAAATGATAACCTATAATATTCTTCTTTTTATCTCTTTGAAAAACAACAAGGTTATTTTGAAGATCATTAAAACTATCTGATGCTATATGTTTTAATGGATATTTTGCCTGATCAACGACTGCATATAAAGTGGTATCCAGTTCTGAAGCAATGATGTCTAATGTCGCCTCATTTATGTATTGATAATTGCCTTCATATTCCAGAAATTTTTCAAATTGGTTTTTTTCTTTTTCTGAAGAACACGCAAAAAATGATATAAGTATAGGGAATAAGAAAAGGAAAAGAAATGTTCGTTTGTTTTGCATCGTATTACTGTTTTTTAAAAATGGGATAGAGAGAGGATATGAACACTTTTGTGTTATTACTGCTTTAAAAATATTATAAGTAATGATTAGAAAATTAATTGGAAAAATCAAGATAAAAAATAAAAACCCCCACCCTTGAATAGATACTAAAGAAATAAAAGCAACGATATATACGATGGTCATAGTTAATTGGAAGTTAATGACTTTAATTCCATGCGTATTATATAAACTATTATCTTCTTTTTTATGAAGCCATAGGAAAAGTGGAAAGAGAACAGAAAAGGGAAAAATAAATCCGATCAAAGGAGAAAGGTGTATAAAAAATAACCATTTGGTTTTACCTTTTTCTTGATGAGTATCTTTTATTTTCAAAAGATGATCTGTAGAAACACCTAGAGAATCTGCAAGTAATTTAACGGTCTCAAGTTGTGGATTTACAGCATCTTTTTCTATACGTTGTATGGTTCTTATTGCAACTCCAGAAGCTTCAGATAACTTATTTTGAGTAAACCCTTTTGATTTCCTAAGGCGAACTAAATTAGTACCGATTGATCGTTTTTCCATAAATTTTATTTTCCACAAATGTATTTATTAATAAGCGTTCTTAGTGTGTCATGTATATGTCACCTTGGCGTCATTCCTTATTAATAGGGGGCTTTGTGATTATTTTAGAGCTATATTTATAGATACGTCTATTAAAAATACAAAACTGTAACAAAGACGATAAATTCCAATCTTTGTTTTTGATACTGCAACTTAACGTCATGATAAACGCATTTCAAATAAGGAGGAATTTTATTTTTTAATCTTATACTAAAGACCCTAATAATGAAGAACAATATCATATACTTACTTATTAGCTTTGCTATTTTATCGTGTCACGGAAATAAAAACTCCGATAAAAAGGGCACTATAGATGTAACGACTTCTAAAGATTCATTAACAATAGAACTGAATGCCCTTGTTAAGGAAGGAACCATCAATGGGTTTGGAGTGGCCATTGTCAATCAAGACAGCGTCTTATATACAAACGGTTTTGGCTATGCAGATATGGATAAGAAAGTGACCTATACTCGTAATACACTTCAAAATATAGCTTCTGTTTCAAAGACATTGATTGGAGTTTCTTTATTAAAAGCACAAGAAATGGGGGTATTAAATCTGGATGACCCTATAGATACATATTTACCTTTTAAAACAGTCAATCCGTATTATCCAAAAGATGTTATTACTCTTAAACATCTTGCAACTCATACATCTAGTATTCAGGATGGAGATCTTTATGGAGAAAAATCGTATGTTCTCAAAAACTCGGAGGATGCTGTTTTAGCTAAATCTATACCAAGTTCGGAAGAATTTAATTTGCCGGATACGAGTGTAGACATGGGAACATTTTTAAAAAAATATGTATCTACAGAAGGCGAGTGGTATCAAAAATCACATTTTCTAGAGCATAGACCTGGAGAGCTTTATGAGTATACCAATGTAGGCGCCACCTTGGCGGCATATATCATAGAAGTAGCGACAGGAATGACCTATGCGGCATTTACACAGAAACATATCTTAGAACCATTACATATGTCTTCTACGGGATGGACCTGGGACGATATAGATACTACAAAAATGACTCATTTATTTACAGTGGATGGAAAACGTATCCCCGATTATTCTTTAATCACGTATCCTGATGGAGGATTAATTACCTCTGTAAATGACAAGGCAAAATACCTGTCTGAACTTATACGAGGCTATTCTGGAGAAGGAAAACTATTGACAAAAGAGAGTTATTCATTGTTTTTTTCTGCGTTTCTTTCCGAAAAGAATTTTGAAGAAGAACGAGATACAGACAGGCCTTATGATGATGAGTACAATTCGGGATTATTTATGGGTCATACACCTATAGGGTATTTAGGACATATGGGAGGCGATCCAGGTGTTTCTACATTTATGTTTTTTAACCCTAAAACCAAAATAGGAAAACTTCTTTTTGTAAATACGGACCTTGATCAAAAAGGAGCCGATCAATTTTATGCTATATGGGATATACTAGGCGCCTATGAAACAAAACTAAATGAAGAGTTATAAAATAAAGGGAGGCTTATCTCTTTTTACGCTTTCGCGAAAGCGTAAAATAAACACTTTAACATACCCTGTTATTAATTAAAGAAAACATCTTGTTAGTTGAACTACCGCTTTTTCAATTACATCATTCTTAGCAATGACCCATTTTGGGATATCAAATTTCAAATGTGTAATCTGACCTATTACCCTTAAGGGGCGTTTTATTTTTTTGCTATTTTATTTTGATGATGTCGGAAATATCAATGAAAAAGAACTCATTATTTTTAATCATTACCGCTTCATTCCATTCTTGATTCACCATATACTTAACAACTTCCTTAATATTATCTTCTTTTATTATTCTATTCTTCAATGAGGAAAATAAGTCATCAAGTTTACCTATTGTTGCATTGGATTGATTTAATTCGTTTTCAATTAATTCAGAATCATTTCTATACGTATAAATAATCATTTCATTAGTAAATTCTCTTGCATGAGCATAACTTATTACTTTACCCTCAGAATTTTTAAATAACACAATATCAATGTATGAGTTATTATTTACATAAGAATTAAAGTAAGTATCACTTAACACATCTGTATTAAACCAATCGTAAAAACTCATTGATCTTAATGTGTCAAAATTCTCATTATTAGTAAAAAGGTAGATTAATATTAGCCTTGTTAAATATGTATGATCTCCGTTTAATTCAAATACGAGGCCATTGGTAGTTAAGGAGCTCGCCTCACTAAAATATTCATCCCAGGCATCATGATTACTCTTATTGAGCATAGAAGTTTTACTTTCATTTAAAAAATCTTCAAAATAATTTTCGGATGGGTCTAAGACAATTTTCTTAGCAAATAATTCTAATTGCGATTCGTTAAGATTAACAACCAAGTCTTCTATATTTACCACTTTAGTTTTTATCTCATTCAAAATGGAAGATTTTACTTCATCGGCTTTAATAGCCTGTTTCTTCCCTGCATACGAAACGACTTCTTTCACTATTAAAAATAATGCTGCGATTAACATCAGACTTACTAATACACTCTTTTTAATATCTTTCCTGTCTTTAACTAATGCAATAGTTACGCTTATTAAAACCCCAACAATACCAATTACTAATAATAGAACATTCATCTTAAAAATAGAGTTAAGAAAATAGAATCAACGTTTTTTTAAATGTACTAAATTTTGATATGAGTACTTCTTTTTCCTGTTTTTTTATCGACGTTTAGACTGACGATTACTTTTTTACCATCAGATGTAGGCAAAGCTGTAAGCAAAGTTTTAGGACATCCATCAGGCAGGTAGAGACTTTGATACAACCTGTTGTTTTGGCTTCGTTTTCTATCAATCTTCCACGCTAGCGCTACGGTTCAAATTATTAATCTGTTCTTCCAGGGTTTTTAAAAGGGTAAATGACTTTTTCTTTTTATAAAGGTCTTGAGCATTCTTTAAATAAATCAAGGCATTAATAGTATCTCTCTCATACATGTATCTTAACCCAAGTTGATGGTAGGCCCTTGGATTGTTTAAGTCAATTTGGATAGCTTTAATAAACATTAATTTTGCCTTTTCTTTGTCACCCATTTCCCAAAATGTATTACCTAATGCCATATAATAGATAGGTTCATTTTTATTTATAGAAATAGCTTTTTCAAAGTAAAATTGAGCTGAATCTAAACTTCTTTTTTTATTTTTTTCGGAGAAGGAATTAAGTAAAAATACATTCCCCATATTTAAGTAGGTGCCGACAAAGTTTTTATCTTTTTCAATAGCTTTTCTATAATAATACAATGCGCTATCTTTTTTTGAATTCTGTTCATGAATCCACCCAACAATATTCCATACGGAAGCTATTTCCGGATTTTTCTTAAGTATTGATCTGAAATCTGCAAGCGCTAAATCAACGGCGTTAAAATCTCCAAAATAGAGTTTCTTATTTGAATTTCTAATATAATAATGGCCTCTAAGGTATAACCCCTTATAATCGTTGGTCGCATCATCATCATTTAATAAAAATTGAGCAAATTCGAGACAACGTTCCTGTTTATATTTTGACTTTAAATAATAATTTCCCAGAGCAAAAGGATCCTTTTTTTCAATTATAAACTCTGCGGCAAAATCAATAATGGAATCCAGAGGGGTTTCTTTAGAAAAAATCCTGGAATAAAAATTACCTTTTGTGTCTTCTACAGATAAGTACTTATTATAATCTGAAGAACTCAAATAGGTTTGATAGGTAACCTTGTTTTTTAAAAACAGATCTTGGATATAGTCTTTTAGGTTTTTAAGCCCTATCCCTGTCAAAGGGTCTTTTATTTGGTAGTCTTTTTCTGGTGAAGAAATACTCGTGTTAGAATTAAAATTATCTGGGGTGGTTTTTGAGTTTGGAGCTAAATACGAACTTATATAAGAGGGGTCATAATCTCGAATTTCTCTCAGCTTGTTACGCAATATTGAAGCCGCAACATCACCTGTAACATTATTAAAACCATTCCCTTCAATATTAAAAGGTTGCACGACAATGATCTCTTTACCACGATCTTTAAATATAAAATATAAGAAGATTAAAAATAAGAGTATAAGCGATAGGTTTACTAAAATTTCTTTTAATGATTTTAGGAAGTTTACCACTTTTGCGAGTGCCCCTTTTTCTTTTTTAGTGTCTTCAGACATAGTCGTTATACTTATAATTCATATCTATTATGAATTATAAAAATAACTATTATAGATTATATATCAATCATTTAGACATCAAATGAAAGTCATTCCCTTAATTTGACCCTATTACCATTAGAGCGTATAATTTGTTCCTTTTTAGTCAGTATTGACAGCAGTTTCTTTTTTTAATATTTCTTCGATTGAAGAGAGTAACCTTTTTTCTGCACCTACGATATCTGAAATCGTCATTAAGAGAGCTTTCTTCTTTCCTTTATCCGTTTTTTCCATGTTTTGAACCAGAAAATCCATTTGTTTTTCAAATCTCCATCTCAGATTTTCCTTTCTTTCCTGAATATCTGCAAGTGCAGATAGTTTTTCATATTCTATCAATTCAATTTTAGAGTTGGCGATAGCATTCCATGAATTCGTTTTTATACTTGGAGCATGAACACCATTTGCTTTTATAATTACATCATATATTGAGACTTCTTCATTATTCAAATAAGTCTGTATGCTGTCTAAAGAGGCAAGTTGTTTAGGAATTACTTCTTTTATATCTATAATACTTTCTTCTAATTCTTTTTCGATAGAGGAAAATATTTGATTCAGATATTTTTTATCCTTTCTATCTTCATTCCAATTATTGATAAATAAAGCAATCAAAATTCCAATTATCACTGTGATAGTTTCTCTGATTATTTGTTTCATTTGTAGTTAGTATTTTTTGAGCTTTAGTCCATCGCCGTTTAATGGTTTCAGTATCATTAATACTCGAATGACCAGTCAGTTTTAAACCGTTTGACTCCGATCCACATTTCTCTTCTCACAAGAGATCATAAAAAACAAGAATAAAATTAGCAGGGCTCTTTTCACGTCAATAAATGATTTACAACAGTTAGTATAAGAATAGAGATGCTTTTTTTAAATTAAGCATTGCATAGGGATTAATCCATTATATCTAAGAGTGTGGCTAGTTCTTTACCATACTCTATAAATGCAATAGTTTCATCTGTCCTTGCCAATTTGATTTTATCAAAAAAGACGAGTGCTTCCCCATTGCTTTCTACACGATAAATCTGATGATTTTCAAAAAAACGAATGATGTCATCTGTAAAAAAGGATCTAATTTCGGATTCCTTATTTCCCATAATCAGAAATTTTTTGGAAAAATCTGGATACATCTCAAAATCAATATCTTTATAGCCGGTATATGCCATTACACGGTCAAATATTTTTTCAAATACACCTTCTTTTTCCATTGTAAAAACGGGTATTTTTTTTGGCAATTTTAGGACCATTAGCGTCATGTTAAATGTCTCAGCCGTAAAAGCAGCACCTTCACTAAAAGTTACATCTGCTATTTCCCAAGGCACCTCTAGCTCTTTAAATGTTCCTTTGAGACAATTTGATTTGCGCTCGATAGGCCTAATTTCAAAAAAGTGAAATTTCTTTAGATAGGTCGTATTCCAATCTACTTGATTTGTGTATTGATACCCTTTTTCGGTGGCTAAATTTTGTAAACGAGTTTGCCTGGGCGATAATTTTACGATAGGATTATTTAAAGCAATTTTTAAAGCTCTATTATGGGTAGATGATGAAACATGAGAATCAAGTCCTCTTATTATAACATTGCCGCCCGTATTCTTTTGCATTTTTAGGTAATCTACTATATAATCCATATAGGTAATCCCTACCAGTCTTGTTTGAGATAAATCAATATTGACATTTGCTCCAGAAGGAATTTGAGCTACCATCTTATCAATTTTTAAGATGCCTAAAAAATTTGCAATCCCTTTGATATTTAAATCATAGCTGCCATCAGGGTTCATTATCAAATCAGACCCAGAACGATAAACCATTTTAAAAAATTGAGGGATAGATACCTTTGCCAATAGCATATGACTAACCATCGCCAATAATAATCCGCCAAGTAATCCAATTAATAAATTGGTGTAAAGGGTTAAGACCAATGTAGCTATAAAGAATATTAATTGCTCAATCCCTTGATTATAAACTTGTTTAAAGACGGCAGGCGAGGCCAGTTTAAAACCGGTATAAACCAGTAAAATAGCAAAGGCACATAGAGGTACTTGTCTCATTATCGGGCTCAATACCACAATAAAAAGTAACAATAAAAGCCCTTGATACATATTGGACCACTTTGTCTTTGCGCCATTATGAATATTGACCGTACTTCGAATAATCACAGCGATAATAGGCAAACCTCCAATCATACCCGCGGCCATTGTACTCAAGCCTATGCCTGTCAAATCCTTATTCAAATCTGTCTTTCGTTTATAAGGATCAATTTTATCAACGGCTTTTGCAATGGCCAGTGATTCAATACTCGTTATGATTAAAATAGAGACAACGGTTGTCCAGAATTCTATCGTATTAATTTTACTGAAATTAGGATACATTATTGAATCCATAATATTATCGGGAATATCTAACAATAGACTAGGCCCAACCTCGTATGCTTTTCCAAAAAATGAAAGCGTATGTGGGTCAAAGAAATTAAAAAAATACACAAACGGAATAGAAAACGCAATAACCCACATGGGTGTGGGTAAAATGTGGAAAAGCCGATTACTGATTTTGGAATGAAACAATAATAAAAGCAAACCTACTAACGCAATAATTACGACAAAAGGATTGGCCTGAGGTAGGTATACAAAGGCATCAACAAGGTTCTGTATAATGCTCGGACTATCAGAGTGTGTGCCCATGGCAACATGGATTTGTTTGACAAAAATGATAATTCCGATGGCTGCCAAAATACCGTGAATCACAGAAGAATGAAAAATATCTGCCAACCGTCCCAATTTCAATAACCCTAATAACACTTGAATTGCACCAGAAACAACCACTGCTGCCAGGACATAATTAAAGGCTTGCCCTTTACCGTCATCCATCAATGCAATACCTAGAAGTATGACCGCAATAACGCCTTTGGCAGGTCCATTTACAGAGATATGCCCCCCTCGATAAAGGGTGGTTACAACCCCGCCTACGATTGCAGAAATGATACCCGACATTGCAGGAGCACCCGCCGCTAGTGCAATACCTAATGAAAGCGGTAAAGCAATGAGAGACACACTCACCGCTGCAATTAAATCACTTTGCCAATTTTCAATTAAACCTTTAAACCCTTTTTGTGGTGTAATTTCCATTTATTTACCTATCTGTGTTTATAAAATATTAAGATTATGAAAAAAAGCATGTCAATAGATTGTTTCACGATTCTTACATCATGAAATAAATGACTTAGTTTTACTTTTGAGAAATATGAATTTAAATCGAGGATGTGTATCACAAAGCTGTATTAAAACGATTCTGTCGAATTAATAAATATAGTTTAAATTATTTATTCTGTCTGTTTAGAAAACTCTTATCCCAAAAATATATCCTCAAAATGAGTTTCTAAATGTTTTCGCTTTACTTCGACAAGCTCAGTAATCATTTTAAAAAACAAATTGTCTTTCTTGATAATCCCTGCTAGCGCTCGTTTATAACGAGTGCTTAATACTGAATCAATTTTAAAAGCAATACTTGAGTTCTCAGTACTATTTCTAGTACTAGAATATTTCCAATCGGGATGTTATTAAGTACGCTTTCGCGAAAAGCAAAGTAATAACGTTCTCACTATGACATGTTCCTTTTAAAATAGGCAATCTCAAATTTTTTAAAATATTCTTTCTTTTATAAAATAAAGAATCAAAGAAAACCACTTTCAATGAACATATAAAAACAGTGATTCATTTTTACGAGAATCACTGTTTTTCAATAATTTAAATTGTCATCTTTAACAATGACCTATTTGGGGCATCACCATTACCCACTACCATTTTTTAGATATTTAATGTAATTACTTAGCAATGAATTTATTTGAATAGAAGCGACAGGATTTGCCGAATGAACATTAAATTTTAGATGAGTTAAATCTAACTGACTATCATAAACTAGCCATTTGGCACAACTATACCCATCTTTGAGTAGGACTCCATTTGAGTCAATACCTAAATCATTGTCAAAACTTATGAAACTCGGCAGCCCATTCTCCATAATATGAGAAATAAATCTATCATAATCTCTAACCACAATAAAATCTTCATTTGATAGGTTTCGATAAACCATATCTACATCTCTTATATCATCAAGAAAAAGCTTATAACTCATTATTCTCTAAATATCTATCAATAGCTTTTTTTAACACAAAAGCAAGTTTATTACCATTGAATCTAATTTGTTCTTTATTTAAAATACGTGGATAATCTATTATAACAGTAATTTGTTCATTATCTCTTTCTCCATCAAATTTAATAAGAACAAAATTCCCTCTTTCTTTTATTAAATCAACGATTTTAAATAACGATCCTATATTATTTTCTTCTAAGTTCATTTTCATTTAGTTGTTACCAAGCAATATGCCAGTAAATTCTTCTCCCCGTTAGCGCGTGTTTGTAACGAGTGCTTAATACTGTATTATTATTTTATTCTAAAAATGCTATTGAATCAATTTTAAAAGCAATACCTGAGTTCTCAGTACTATTTCTAGTACTAGAATATTTCCAATCTACCGAGTTAGATTTTTATTAAAGTATTAGAATCTGGATAAATCTCTTTTACTGTAGTCATACTTGAATCAACACCAACTTTATAAAGCATAAAAAAGAATGGGTCTACATTATAAGGATAGTCAATTGTTTCTAGGAGAATAACAGTCTTATCCTTTAATTTCCTATAGCTCCACCATCTCCATCCCCGATAGGTAATCCCATCAATCCATGAACCAAAATCCCACAGCTGGCTATTAGTTATAAGTTCATCTCTAGATACATTTTTTGAACTATTCACAAACCAATTAGGTAAATGTTCTTCCCATAACTTATCATTTCTATTATCAAATTTTTCTACTTCAATAATAGACATCATTAATTCTATTAACTTATTGTATGCCTCACCTGACATAGCTGAAGTTATAGATATCATTATTCCTGTTTCAGGAAATCCTTTAGTTGTATTCTGTAGTATTTTATCTATTTCATTCATGATTAATTACCTCCAACTCTTCTAACACTTATTTGATTAATACTATTTATTAATTCTTCAAAATATTCACTCGGCACCCCAAAAGAATCACTGGTTACTGTTTCATCAACTTGTTGAGGTGACCCAGGATTCAATCTTCCTAACCTTTGAGGGACAGCATCACCTCTTATCTTATCAGAAAATGCACCATTAATCTCGAAACTTATTAACTCAGCATTTTCACCTCTTTTCTGTAAAAATTGAATTGCTCTTGCTTCATCGTCTAATGTAATAAAAAGCATATCATTTCCGTCAATACCACTTATATTTCCATCATTATCAAAAATAAATCTTTGTTTACTAGCATTAGGAGCATCTCCACCTTGAACTCTAAATAGTTTTGAAACCGACCCACTTAGTTCATCGCTAGGATTTGCTCTTCCCCCAGGAGTAAGTCCGACTAATCCATTCATTATAACTTGACCCTGAGCTTTATGATCCCCATCTAATGCTCTCGAAATTGTTTCCCCACCAGCTAATTTGTAAGCAGCATCTCCAAAGTAATTACCTGTTATATTTTTAGATGGACCTGAACTTGTTTCTCTTGAATAATTCGCAGGGCTTCCAACAGGAACATTAGAAGGCGCTCCACCATTTAATACTCTACTAAGACCCTCAGCAGCATTTATAGTAACACTTTTAACTGCTGCCCAAATAGCAGAACAATTAACTCCAGGAGGGCATTTGCCATCTGGATCGGTAAATACTATAGGGTTGTTCATTGCGTAAACGTATGGAGAGTTATGAATTTGACCTGTTGCATCTGCCAACATATCAACATTCATCCATCGACCTAAAGCTACATCATAATTGCGTGCTGAAAAATCATACCAATTGAGTCCAAGCTCCTCCCCATATTCTTTTCCTCCAAACATAAACCGTTCTGCAATAGAATTCTTGTTTCCAGTAACAAAGTTATTATACCCCTTTTGTTGTAATCCAAAGGGATAGTAACTTAGGGTGTTTTTTAAGAGCTTTTGAGCTTTTTTTCGATATGCCAGACTTAATGTTGGTTCCTGATCAATATGTAATTTTAAACAGCCCATCTGCTTCTCTCAAAGCTACTTTTTTGCTATTAATTGACCTAATATTTTAAATATAATTTAAAAATACAGTTATTATAATGTGAACTGCTATTATCATTTTGACTTCTAATCATAAACCAAATTGAATTTGTAAAAGAAAAAATCATAGCAAAATAGGAAGCTTGATAATCACTTTGGTTCCACTAGGAATTTTATTTTCATATAGATCTACAATAGAAAATCCAAGATTCATTTGATGTTTTGCTTTTAATATCTTGAAGCGATTTTTTGTTGCTTCAAGCGCAAAAGATATATGATTAGGGCGTTGCCGATTTGCAATCTCTTTCGCTTTTTTTCGCCCAATACCATTATCTATAATAATACATAGTACATAATCCTCCTCTCGAACAAATTTTACAGTCAATTTTTTATATCCTTTCTTATGAAATAATCCATGTACCAATGCATTTTCAATAAATGGTTGTAGAATAAGAGCAGGTATCTGGATGAAATCTGCCTTGTCTATTAAAATATGATAATGAAGATCATCACCAAAGCGTAGTTTTTCGAGCTTTAAATAAGATTGTAAAAAATCAATTTCCTGCCTTATACTAAGCATACCACTTTGTGAATACTGCAAAGCGCTTCTAATTAATTCTGAAAATGTAGCTAGATAGTCGTATGAAGATTTTGTATTCTGCTTTAAAATGAGATTTTGAATGGCACTAAGGGAGTTAAAAATAAAATGTGGATTAATCTGAGCACGCAAAGCTTTTAGATCACTTTCTATAATCTCTTTTTGTAGTTTTTCGTATTTAATTTTTTCATGTGCCCTTCTATTTAGCAAATAATATCGATACCATAGGATGAGACTGATTCCCCCAATGAGTAATATATAAAACCACCACTGTCTATAAAACTTAGGTTTAATAGAAAAGTTGAACGTAATTGGATCTCCTTCTGCACCTCTAAAAATTGCCTTAGCTGTAAATGAATATTCTCCGGGAGGAAGATAACTGTAAGTTAATGAAGGCGCCTGTTGCATGGGAATATAGCGCAACTCTTCATCTATGCCTTGAAGCTGAAATGCAAGTTGAATCTCATCTTCATATAAGAAGTTGGAAGGCCTAAAATAAAGAATTAGTTGATTGCTATTATGTGAGAAAGATGTATTTTTCTCTTTAGACAAGTGTCTCCCAGAAAGTTTTACAGAATCAATTTTGATATGATATGGAGGAAGAGTTTTTATCTCTTCTTCTATAGGCCTGGATATTAATCGATCATCACCAGCAAACCATATATGATTTTGACTAATTGAAAAGTCCTTAATAATATTTATAGGAATACCCTCAGTTTTCCCAATGTATTCCCAGTTCTCTGTTTTAATGTTCAAAACTTGAAAACCGGCTTTGTGAGAAATATATAATTTATCCTTATTAAGATACATTTTGGAAACATAATTAGAAGCTAGGCCATTTTCAACACTCCAGTTTTTTACAATCTGGTTATTTTTAAAAACAATAATTCCATTTTCATGCGTGGCACACCATAACTTACCATCATAAAAATGCAAGTCATTAGCAATAATCTTCTTATCATTAATCTTTAATTCTTCTGTCTCATTATTTGGGGAATGAACTGATAGCGAAGATATACTAGCGATATATAAAGACTTATGCTCCTTATCGTATACTGCGTCATAACTCCGTTCTTTAAAGTTAGTAAGTCTTTGAAAGTTGTGCTCTTCTTCCGCATTGGCTGTCCAAGAAGAATCAGACACAACTAAAGCATCACCTATTTTTGCTACCCCACCTGAATAAGCTATTAAAAGTGTCGTTGGATCTATTAATTCAAAGGACTTAGCTACCCCTCCAATAATATTATTGTAATAAAAAAACTCAGGATGATTTTTTATTACGGGACTTTTAATTCCATTAATATTAAATAGCTGATCAGGAATTTTTATCTTGTCTTTAAGACGAACCTTGTTTAACTTTTTGCTATTCCAGACAGCAATACCTTGAACAACATCGCTTAAATAGATATTACTATCGTTGCCCACCGCAATACTTTGGATATTATTTAATCCTGTAATATCATAGGAGAGCACATCGTTGTTGGGAATAACAAAAAGACCTTTGCCATATGTTCCTAGATATAGCAACCCATTACTTCCAATATGTATTGTTGAAATAAAATGTTCTGAGAAAAAACTATTAGTAACTTGAGGTTTTCCTTTAATCAATTTGATTTTTTCGAGACCATTTTGTAAGCCTATTCTCCATACTTCTTCATTGTCAACCTGGTAGTACCAATATTCTTGGTTAGTGTCAAAAGGTTTTTTTTTAAATCTAAGGGAGTTCAAAATAGCACTATTAAACCTCCTTCTCTTTAGATATATAATTTGTTCATTTTGTCTTGGTCCATCAATAGACTTTCTAAGCTTTACACTTTTTATTTCTCCACGTCTTATTTGAATGAGAGTATCATTTCTTTCTCTGTAAATATCTATGATACCATTCGGACGTTTTTCAGTTTTCCTGAACGGATTCTCCTGACCCGTTTGAATAGCACTTACCCTTATTATAATTCCTCTTTCATTAGGCTCTAATATGAAGCATTGATTAGCATCAAGAATTAGGCGATCATTAGGATCTATTTCCATACGTATTTGCGGCAACATATGTTTGTCAGGTATGGTATAAGCAAGTTTGAGTTTATTATTTTCTACTCTAAATATTTGACCATTAAGATTGGCACAGTAGACGTTTCCGTGAGAATCACTTACCAGATTAATTATTTCAGTGTCTATCTGTTCTTCAGCATTTGGGACTACCTCCATTTTTCCAAATCGGTATTCATACAATCCTTGGTTAGTACCTACATATAACCTTCCGGTTACAGTTTCATTTATTGTGTAGATAGCGGTGTTATTTAGTGTTTGTTCTCCTAATACGAAATGACTTGGATTTTGACACAGTGTATCATTCCAATAAAACCATAGAATTATAATAGATAGTATGATTTTATAATTCATTATCGAAAGGATTTGTTAAGGCCATTTTCAAATAGGTCATAAGTCCGTCTCGAGATTCGTGTTATAATACCACTTTTCATAATTAATTGTCCACCGCTACGATTGAAATAAGAAACATGTTTTATGTGTACCAACCAGCTGCGATGGCATCTAAAAAAGGCACTATTGTTTTTTAATTTTTTTTCAAAATACTTCAGATTTTTACTGGCTGTGATGATGTTTCTGTCTATAAAATGAATCTTGGTATATGAACCATCACCCTCCAATGCAATTATATCTTCAATATCTACTAGCCTCCTATTGTTAAGCTCAGGAATCAAAAGCTTGTTAGTTCTATCAGAACGGAGTCTTTTAAGGATATCATGGTATTCAAGAACCTTTTGCTTAGAATTTATCTTTTCTATAAGACGTTTTAGAGCGAGATCTAACTTAAACCTATCTATGGGCTTTAGCAGATAGTCAATAGCATTGATCTCAAAAGCGTTTATGGCATATCTTTCAAAAGCCGTCACAAAAATGATCTCGAATTCGATCTTATCTAAAAAATCAACAATCTCGTATCCTGCATGGTTTGGCATTTGGACATCAAGGAATAATACATCCGGCGTATTCTCTTTAATTTCAGCAACCCCGGAGATAAGATCAGGACAGCTTGCCAAAATATAAATAGGGACATCATAATTAAGCAATAGTTTTTCAATTACCTCACGGGCATGTAACTCGTCATCTATTATAATGGCCTTTAATCTTTCCATCGACTTTCTTTTCTAATTGGCAATAAAGTAAAAATAATTGTATTAGGTTTTGATTTCACAAACTCATTATGCTATTCATAAACTGATAGTTGGAATGTATGAATTTTAATATGAATTTTAAGTAAATACCTTTTGCAAATTCGATATAAAACTAATAGACAAGCTATCGAAAAATTCACAATATAAAGTTGATTGTATAACACTATAAATTAAATAGCATGGAAAAAAGAACACTGCCTCTTGTCATTTTGATACTGTTTTTTATTACAGTTTCTGCTCAAAACGATACTAAACATGTAGCCCTTCTTTGGGATAGTTCATACGGAATGTCTAAAAAAAATGCCATTAAAGAGTTCGCATTTATGGATTCGTATTTCAACCAAAATCCAAATATAAAATTAGATCTAGTAGTTTTTTGCAATACGATTATTCTGAAACAAACATATGAAATTATCAATGGCAATTGGGATGAATTGAAGAACGAACTTGAAAAAACAACATACGATGGCAGTACAACTTTTACAGAGGCTTTTAATACTTCGGCAGATGAGATAATACTGGTTAGTGACGGAGATGAAACTATAGATAAATTGCCTGGTAATTACTTCAAACCTGTGTATGTTGTTTGTAGCATGCAAGGAGATAATGAAAGTCGACTTCGTGATTTCGCTTTAAAAACAGGTGGAGACTACATTCCAGTTTATAACGCTCAGAAGGGGTTAAAAACCGATTTGGAATCCAACCTAATTCAAGTTAGCGGAGTAGTAACCGATAACTTAGGACCTCTTTCAGCGGTACATGTATTTTGTCGTTCTAATGGAGAGAAGACAATAACAGGAAATGATGGACGCTATACAATAGTAGCATTACGCGGAAGTATATTGGAATTTAACTATCTGGGAAAGGAGACTTACATGACCAGAACACCGAACTCTGGTATTAAAAATATAGTACTAATCGATGTCAATGGACAATTGGATGAAGTTGTGCTTATTGGAAGAAAAGAAAAAGAGGGATTAGTGGATATTGGAGATAGAAGAGTAGACAAACGAAAAGTAGGATATGCTGTTGAGTCGATAGGCTCTGAAGAAATAAGCGCATTAGATACAGACTTACAGCAAGCGGTTAAAGGGCAGTTTTCAGGACTTTCTATTCAAAACGATACAGCACAAGACGATGTAGACCTAAGCCAATTCTTAGGGAGGAATCGAAATATGACTCTTTTAGGAAATCAATATGGTCTGGTGGTTATTGATGGGCTTCCCATCAGATCTTCCCCAGGAGTTAAAGGTCGAACCGATCATATTGATCCGACAAACGTTAGCAGTATCACCTATTTGAAGGGTTTGGCAGCTACCAATAGGTATGGAAGTGAGGGAGCTGGAGGTGTTTTGGTCATAAAAACCAAAAATAACACTTTTGAAAAACCAGATATTAAAAGTACATCCTCCAAAAAAAAGAGAATAGGAACCACTCCTTACTATACGGGAAGTGTAGATGCTTTAGAAAACCTGCCTAATACTACTTACATCAATGCGTTGAAAAAGTCTGACGATATCGTTGAGGCTTATGAGATTTACCTGCAACAACGAAAGGTTTATGGTAACGAACCCAGTTTCTTTTTTAATGTAGCCACATATTTTAACGATTGGAATAACCCACATCTGTTGGATAGAATCCTGTCGAATGTGTTGGAGTTGAAGCCATTGAATAGTAAAGTACTAATGGCTCTGGCTTACAAATATGATGAATTTGGTTTGTACAATTCGGCAGTAAAAGTGTATGAAAAAGTACTAGAACAAGAACCGAATAAGATTCAAAACTACAGAAACCTGGCGTTATCGTACCATTTAGCTGGGAATCATCAAAAGACATTGACTATTTATGATCAAGTAGATAAAAAACAATTTAGTAAAGTAGCTAACTATAGAGGTCTAGAGAAAACAATTGATAATGAATTCAAAAACTTTATAGGGCTTCGTAAGAAAAAGCTTTCTGTAGATCATGTAAACTCGAAGTACTTCAATAATATATACTTGAATACTCGTATTGTTTTTGAGTGGAATGTATTTGATGCAGAATTTGATATTCAAATAGTGAATCCACAAAAACGTTACTTCACTTGGTCCCATACAGAGCAAGAAAATCCAAATCGTTTTGAACAGGAAAAAATCGAAGGCTTTGGTATGGAAGAGTTTTTTATTACAGAAAATGATCTTGGTGAATGGTTGTTTAACCTCACCTATTACGGAAATAGATATAGTAACAGCAGTCAACCTGCTTATTTGAAGGCTACTATTTATAGAAATTTCGGTAAGATCAATCAGACCCAAAAAACCAAGGTAATTATGATGGATGAACTCAATAGAAAGGAAACAATCTTCTCTGTAAAGATCTAATCCAAATTGAGTTTTACTATCAAAATTTAAATTACTAATACAACTATTATGAAAGAAACCAGATTCATTTTAGCAGTTCTGTTATTGTTCCCCTTATTGCAGATAGAGGCTCAGGCCATTTACGGATATGTTTATGATACTACTAAGGGCAACCCACTTCCGGGAGCAACGGTTTATTTAAATGGAACAACCTATGGTACAATCAGTGATCAGGATGGTAGATTTTTAATTAAAACCGAACGAGAAATTAAGGCTTCCCTTGTAGTTAGTTATGTAGGATATACTTCTGTACCTATAAACAATCCCTACCGCGGAGAAGTTTTAGAAGTAATCCTTAAGCCAAAAATCGACGACTTGGATGAGGTTTTAATTACAAGAGACACTTGGAGTAGGGAGAAAAAATTACGTGAATTTAAGCGTCAATTCTTAGGCGCCAATCGTGCGGGGGAGTTATGTGTTATTCTAAATGAAGACGACATAGACCTGTGGTTTCAGGAAGCAAACGAAACGTTGAAAGCTTCTTGTGATGTTCCTATTAAGATTCGAAACAATCTTTTGGGCTATGATATAGATTACCATCTCAACGAATTTGAAGCCAAGTATGATAGTCCAAAGAGAAAGAATCCCTATTGTCGCTATGCATACTACGATGGTTGGAGTCACTATAAGAACTTTACAACGAATACAGAAGTCGTTTCACGCTTTAAAGAAAGTCGAAAAGAAGAATATAGAGGTTCTGTGATGCATTTTCTCAGATCACTTGTTAATGACAATCTCAAAGAAGAAGGTTTTAATCTTTACTTGGGAAACCGAGCTCTAATTCCAGGGCGAGCTTATGAATTATTACCGCGTGGTGACCGTTATGTATTAGTGTTTAAACGTAACTTCTTTGTTGAATACTCTGCAAAGAATGAGCGGTCTTTAGTTATAAAAAAGAATCCGAAAGTTCCTATGATCATTTTTCCAAACGGTATCTATATTCCCCCCAAAGATCTTCTATTTGACGGTTATCTGGCCGAAGAGCGTATAGGAAGTACACTGCCTAAAGATTATAAGCTTGGGCTATAAGTATAAATAAAGCTTGTTTCAGAGAGGTCTTTAAAAAGAGCAGGGTAACAAAATAGATGAACAGACTCTTACTTATAGATCCATTTAGCAAAAGCGGAATCCGAAAAGCCTATTAATAAAAGAGTAAGAAAATTAAAAAAATTAATGACATGAAAAAACTACTATTAATTATTTTATTTTTCATATCGGTATTGCAATCGAATGTGCAAGATCAAAGAATAATAAATGGGATTGAAATAGATATCTACGAAGCTTCATATATAGTTTCACTGGAAAGAGATGGAGAGCATTATTGTGGAGGAGTTATTATAGATTGTGAATGGATTCTTACTGCGGCACACTTCTTGTCTAATACGACTCACTTAATGTTTAACGTTAGCAAAAAATGAACTTTGTTAGGTTGATTTTTAAGAGAGGAAATTAGAATAATTTTAGAACTTAAAAATCAATAAGATGAGCAAACCACAAACCACTAGGTCATTAATTAAAACAGTGAAACGGAAAACGCGTAAGCTTTACAGTACTGAAGATAAGATAGGGATAGTAACTAAGGGTGTTTTTTAAAAGCTTTTGAGCTTTTTTAGAGTATGCCACACGTATTGTTGGCTCTGTGTCGATATGTAATTTTAAACACCCCCGAAGTACAGCAATTACTGATAGATAACTTGAAGTTTTATAGAGTAGAAAAAAAGCTTACCCAAGCGAATGTTGCCAAGTCCTGTGATATGCTTCCCAGTACCTATTCCCGATTAGAAACAGGACAAGTATCTCCGCAGTTGCAAACGCTGAAACGTGTATGTGATGCGATTGATATTCCTGTGGTAGATTATTTCGTCCTCGTGAAGTGAAAGATCATAGTATTGTTGAGAAGCTGGAAGCCATATCTGGATTGTCAGAGTATAACCGTAATGTGGTGGAGATCTTATTGGATTCTATTATCGAGAGGGACAAGCTTGAAAAGTCGCAGGCGGTGACGATGAAGAGAAGGTTGGATGAGCTGAATAAAGTAAGAGGAAAATAAATAAACTAATTAACATACTAGATAATTTATATACTTATTATCATCATAAATTTCTTTTGCGGTTTCGTAAAATTCATCAATAATATTTTCTTTCCCTCCCTCATCTTTGTTAGTTCCTGATGCTTCTTCGTATGCCTGATCAACTATAAATCTATAATTAGCACGTAGGGCTTCGGTTCTAATATCTCCTATATCCAGCATCATCTCTATCGCAAAATATATTGTATGTAATTTTTGATTAATATTAATATATGTATGTGCTTCTTTCACATTATTTACTTCATCATTAACATCCAACCAAAGTGCTTTATCTTCTAAATTCATTGCGATATTAGTAAACTCAACTATTTTATCCCTGAATTCTTCTTTCCATTTTAGCTTAGCATCTAGTCTTACGTTTTCTCTCATTCGCAAAAGAGCTAAAAATCCTGCTATTATTACCACAGTTATAGGAATCAACATTTTAAATACATCTAACCAAGTAATATCATTCACTATAAGTCAATTAAGTATTCTCTAATTTAAGCATTTTCTTTTTTCTTTAATTAACTTATCAACGTGTTTTTTATCTAGATCATTGAGTTTTGAATACATAAAATCAAATATTTGCTTTTCATAGTCAAGTAGTTTAGACAATATCTTTTCTTTATGGGCTATTTCCTCTTTTAACTTTTTTTGTATTCTAGCCAATTCATATTTAATCAGTATTTCTTTTTCAATTTTTTTAATCATATCATTATCTTTCATATATAATATTTTCTTTCAAATTATTAATAAATACATATATCAAAGCTAGAATGCTCGTAAACTGTTACTATTGACAACAAGCTACTCTTCCACGTACTCGATTTTTAAAAGCATTGGATCATCGGTTATTATTCCTTGCCATTCTGTAAGTACTGATATTGGTAAACCAAATTCATTGTATTCATAACTCCGTTCTGTTCCACTACCATGATTGGAAGTCATATTATTCTTAGATATACTTCTCTCCAATACCGCATCAGTCCCCATTTTGGGCAACAAGTCTATTGGTAGAATATAGTCTAGTCCAAATGAAGGCTTTTTCAGGTCATCGTAAGAATAAGTTCTTATCTGTTCGAAGTTTTCCCCGGTTACAGGGTCAGTGAAATAGTGCGTCACCTTAATTACATTAAAATCATTATCGTATTCATATAGATTTAACTGGACCGAATCATCAGTATACAAATAATTTAAAGTTCCACTTGAACTATACATTAAATTTACGTGATCAGTAACAATACCATCTTTACGAAACTCATATCTAATCATTTTTCCCGAATCCCCGTAAAAAAAATATTGACTATAATTAAATTGGGGAAAATTATGATCAATGTATTCTATTTTTTCTATAATACCATCGCTATAACTAAACACTAAATCACTCGAATATCCAGTTTCTGGATCTGTAAATTCACGTTTGATTAACTGATTGTTATTATTATAAATGTAATTAGCTAACAATCTGTCTTGGTAATCAAAAACCTTACTGATCAGAAATTCTCTATTTTGAATACTGTTAATGTTATCATCTTTTTGACAACTCACTGTCAAAATTAAAAGGAAGAATGCAATTTTTTTCATAGTAGCAAAATCATTATGTTCATTATATATGATGTTAAGTTAGCCAAAAGGTTGCGTCATACTGCGATTATCCTTCCCATTGCAACTAAATACTGACAACACTATAATGGATGTTCGTTTTCGTAAAGTGTCACCGACAAAAATACCATTCTAGAAATCTCCATTAAAGGTTTCTAAACTCACATAAGGAGTTTCTCTTTTTACCGTAGCAAAAACCCTGCTCACGACCTTGCACCGTATCGCATTCATAACCGACATGGGGTGCTTTCCTTAATCGATTTTCCGTTCATAGTAATGTTTGATCTGGGGGTCGTACTTTCTTGAGACCAGTGCTGCCATGTTCAATATAGACTTCAGTTTTTTGTTAGCCAACGGGCTTACTTTTGTGGAAAATTCGGTCAAAGTGAACCACCCGTGCCGGATTGCTGAAATCTTTGCAGATCGTAATCCGTTATGGTTTTGGGAGGAACTCAAAGGACTCTTTCAAACAACCAGCGGAGAACTGTTACGATTTGTACTTGCTTATCAAATTCCACTTAAAAAACTCATTCGCTATGATCTTGCCTGTAGGGGTTATGATAACCATATGAGATGGGTTGGATTTGATAAAGCCAAGGAGATTTGGCTGGAATAATTGAATATCTTTACACCATTCTTTTTTGAGATTGGTGTTTTCTTATGACCTATTTTGATACACGACGATTTAAAGAACCCTTATTTTAAGAGTTCTCAACAACTTTCACTTTTATAAACATATCAATGAACGATAAAAACCAATAGCCAAATTTCAATCTAACTATTGGTTTCTAGCTATTTACAATCATGTCTTAACCCATGACCTTTTTTACTACACTACCGATTTGCTAAATCATCCTATAATGAGATATCACCTATCTGCTGTACCTCAGACCTATTATCTAAAGAATTATAGTCGATAATAAGAAAGACCTTATTACTATTCTTTCTTAATGAAAAAAAGTAATTCTTTAAAAACGTAACAGCCTCATATGATAAACCTACTAATCCAAAAATAACAAAGTTAAAATCAGCTGTTTCATTATCTATTATATACTTTAAGAATTGTAAATTACCTATTCCATGATGAGATAGGATTCCAAATTTTTCAAGTTTTAAAATATTATCATTCTTGTAACGTGGAAGTAAAATCGTTTCCTTTTTTTTTGACAAACTGTTAATTATTATAAATTCATTATCAATATTCTTCTCGATAATTTCATCACTTATAAATTCATTATTAGTTTTTATATAATAAGCCTCGTTTAAACAAAAATTATTAAGTATCATATTTTTATTATTTGATAATATTCAAAATTTTATATCCATAGGCTGCTGCTTCTCCTTGAGTAACTCTCATAGCTGTCATTAAATTACCTAAAATTTCATAATTACCGGCTTCTGCTCCATATCTTTTAGTTACTCCACTATTGCTTGTTCCTTTTAAAAGGCGAGTTTCCGATTTTATAAATATTCTTTCTTTTATAAAAAGAAAGAATCAAAGAAAACCAGCTTTCAATGAACAATAATGAGTCTCAAACTTGAGACTCATTATTTATTTATAATGTTGATAATCAATTCCTATTTTGAATCAAATTCCAAAAGCAACACTTTGATCCATTACCCTAATTTGATCCATTACCTTACTACACTCCCTCTCTAATCCTTATCCTCTTTTAAATCTCTGTACTCAAATGAATAAGTGGC
The DNA here is from genome assembly GCA_947503305.1 of uncultured Dokdonia sp. Classification (GTDB taxonomy): domain Bacteria; phylum Bacteroidota; class Bacteroidia; order Flavobacteriales; family Flavobacteriaceae; genus Dokdonia. Next base: position 369,381 of record CANNDF010000001.1, on the reverse strand, counting down.
GATGGATTTTAATTGAAAAGGGACTTCTATATCAATACCTTGATCATAAGCATAATCTTTTCCTAAAAACCTAGCTTGTAGCTCTTTTGCAATTTCCATGTTTATAGTAAAATAATAATCTACATTACCTGAATCAACAAATGAAGGTTGGAAAACTAAAGGGTAATTATGATTATGTTTTAAAATCCATTTTCCTTTTTTATCATCAGTGGCATTAATATATTCTCCTATGAATACTATTAAATGTAAATAATAATTGTCATATATATACTTATACCCTAATTTTTCGATTCGATTATCAATTTCATTAAAATTTACATTCAATATGTTATATGGTAGTTTAATGTTCAATTTATCAAATAACTCTTTAATTAAATCTTCTTTACACTCATTAATTTGTGAAATAAATTGTCAATTATTAAATAATGGATGATTGAATTTTTTGAAAGATTTTTTATCAAGATCCATTAATAATGATTTTCCATTAGAAAAAACAGTAATATTATTTTCATTAATATCAGTTCTTATTATCAATGGAATATGCTTAAAACTAAAATACTTTATTTTCGTCCTAGTTTTTAAATCTCTAGTTATATATTCTATATAATTATCAGGGCTATTCTTTTTTAGAAGCTCTATAAATTCTAGTTTATTCATGTTGTGCGGTTTCGTTATACTATCTTGAGCTAAAGAATTAGTAGCTACACAAAATATTGTTAAATAAAGTAATAGCTTATCCATTATTAATTTTTTAAATAGGGTGAATATTTTTTAATAAATAGTTGACTTTAAAATGATTTAATTGAACAGGTTCAGGGCTTGCAAAACCTTCAAATATTTTCTCCACAAAATTTCCATTTGGGATTATCAGTAAATGCGTATTGGAAGTTTTTAAATTTGAACAAGAAGGCAGAGAACAGGTTTTTTCAGTAATTGACGCTTTTATTACTAAACATAAAATACAATTTATTCTATAAAAAAACCACCTCATAAATAAGGTGGTGTTCTTAAAAACCATGAAATCTATTTTAGTATTATCAATTATAATTATATGCTTTTGGTCAATAATAATAACTTTTAGAGCTATATATTTAATTTTAACAAAACAGTTTAATGGCTCAAAATTGACTTGGATACTTATTGTAATGATTGGTATTATAGGCCCTATTCTATGGATTGCTAAAGGTAAAAAAATGATAAAAAAAGAAAACATAGATGACTTATATTAATTCCATCAATGATATCTTTAAATAATTCCCTTCGTACCTAAGAAAAGAATTTCAACTGCTAGCGCTTGTTTGTAACGAGTGCTTAATACTGTATTATTATTTTATTCTAAAAACGCTATTGAATTAATTTTAAAAACAATACCTGAGTTCTCAGCAATATTTCTAGTAGAATATTTCCAATCTACTAGATTAATGACAAAACCACTTTTTATTCATTACTCTAAAATACAAAAAGCTATAGGCTACTAGGTATAGCTTTCTGTTCTTTTGTTTCTTACTCTTGATGGTACCTGTCACAGACGAGCGATAGCGGGAGGTGCTTTTTTACTACACGACCCAATTTGACCTATTGCATTAGTTGTTCATTTAATAATAATGTGCCATTATCATTTTTGATTACGATACATGTTTTTTTATAAATAGATTCTGTAATTTCTATGTATGAATCGTGATTTTCTGTATTTGATTTAATTTTTGCGAACCAGTAGAAACTCCTTTCACTTGCTCCAAAAAAACCAGGCAAAACAACTTTTATTGTATTAAAGATTTTGTTTGGAACATCATTAATACGAATCCTCTTTAAATATATAAGTTCAATATTTTTTTGATTTAGATTATTATTTATCTTTTTTTCATATTCATTTAAAAGTTTACTAGTGTCTTTATAAAATGAAAAATGTTTTATAGAAAAGAAAAAAATGGGTAAAAAAACAAACCCAAGGAAAAGAATAACTATATAAAGCTCTATATCATTTTCAACTATCATATATTTTAAAAGAAAATAATATGGGCTCAATAATAGGAAAATATTTTTCATACTCTTCTTTAAAACCTTCAATAATTAGTTTTTTGCTTTCCAGTTATTTATATTACCCGTACCATTCTAATTCATCATTTAAATCTTTAATAAATTCGTTTATATTTACAACGAAACCTGTTTTATTGCCAATAGGAAATACATTTATCAAATATTCATTTTCTATAATAAATGACATGATTGTTTTCTCAAAATCATCAAGAGTAATTTTAAATGGTATATGGTTCTTTAGGCCATACAGGAAACAAGGTATTATTATCTATGTCTGAAAGCCCTATGTCACCATTATTATCTATCACGGTCCATAATTCTTCAAAATCAGCTACCTTTTTCATAAAATATTTATACCGCTTAAAAGGTTTTAACTTAGACACACTTTCAATTTCCTTACTATTTAACCCCATAGCACTATATTTAGTGATCCCCCGCTAGCGCTTGTTTGTAACGAGTGCTTAATACTATATTATTATTTTATTCTAAAAAACGCTATTGAATTAACTTTAAAAACAATACCTGAGTTCTCAGCAATATTTCTGGCACTAGAATATTTCCAATCAGGATGTTTCTAAGTATGCTTTCGCGAAAACCTAATCTTTTAGTTACTCCACTATTGTTTGTTCCTTTTAAAAGGCGAGTCTCAGATTTTATAAATATTCTTTCTTTTTATAAAAGGAAGAATCAAAGAAAGTCACTTTTCAAAGAACAAGAATGAGCCTCAAATCCGAGATCCATTTTTGTTTATAGTACTGATAATCAATTATCAAAACATACAATTTCTCAAAAGCACCAGTTTACTACATCACTTAATATCTATATCAATATTTTATAATGAATATGATTTAAAAAATTAATTAAAATCCTCAATAGTAACATTACTTGATGAAATAATACTATCGTTATTATAAAACAATTTATTTCCATCAATAGCTAAGCTATATATCATTGCACTAAAGATTTCCTTATTTATTATTTTTGCTTGCCCATTAATTTTTAAAGTACAATCATAAATAAAAAAATCATCTTCAGTATAAAATGCATAATAAGATGACTTTTCTTCATTTAGTTTTGTGTCAAACCTAAAATAATACGCACTTCTATTACTAGAAGATTTTAATTTTATACAAATATAATTTATAACTTTTTCTTCTTTTTTATTAAGTTCAATAATAGCTTCTTTTAGATAATCATCTAGATTAATATTAAACTCGGCTTTATTATATTTATTTAGCAAAAAGAAGTCTTCAGTATTTTCAATGCCAGTCATGTAAAATAAATAATTATCAATATTCCTTAAAGACCAGTTTTTAGGGTAATTAATCTTTAAAGAACCTGTATTATATGTCTCCCAAAACACCTTAAAGATTTTATTATTTATATTATAATCCCATAATCCTATTTTATAGCCATCTTCATACTTACCTTTTTTGACTAAATTATCTTCTTTAAGATATTGCCAATTGCCATTTTCTAAAGAATCTTCGAATTTTTTAGAAACGATTTCTTCATAATTATTCCCTAGAGTGGGAAAATAAGTTTCTTGTATAGTACTTTTAATTACCTGTTTACATGAAAAACAGGTAATTAAAAATGCTATTATTATTATACGATTATTCATCCTCAAGTACTTTATGGGCAAAACCAAATGTAAATGTATTACTTACGTTATCTTTCTTTATTGTAGCTCTCAATCCTGCTTTAAGATTTATTCCACTTGAATTTGTTGATGGACTTCCAGATCACTATCGGTATAAGTTAGCCTTATATTACCTAAGCACGCTTTCGCGAAAAGCAATGTTTTAATGTACCTTACTATTGCTTGTTCCTTAAAAAACAAGTAATTTCAATTTTTTTAAAATATTCTTTCTTTTATAAAAGAAAGAATCAAAGAAAACCACTTTCAATGAACATATAAAAACAGTGATTCATTTTTACGAGAACCACTGTTTTTCAATAATTTAAGTTGTCATCTTTAACGATGATCTATTTTTAGGACATCACCCAACAAACTTTATATATTTCAATGAACAAAAACCAGCTTTTATATAGAAGCTTGTCTTATATTTAACTAATTAATAATCAGCATTTCTTTTCTTAATTTTTAGATAAACTCCATTTTGAAACACTACCGAGTATATTTATTACCAAATTTGAAAAGATAGTAAATCACGATTATTAATAAGATCCAAAAAATAAAACTGCCTATTATTTGTCCTCTTTCAAGTCCAGTAATGTCAAGTGAAAATATCTTAAAAACCCGAATAATATCACTAATAAACTTGCCTAATCTTCCAATAATTGAAATAATAAGTAATATCCCAAAACCATATAATATATATCCTAAGAATTTCATCTTACTTTTCTTCCCATAGATTAATAATACTTTTTGCTTTATCTAATGTTTTTGTAAATAATTCAACAGTAGTTTTGTATTCAGTTTTAAGGCGACCATAATTCCATACATTGATATAAATTTCGTTTTTGTTAAGTTCAATCCATATTTGATATTTGTTTCCTGATTTTGAGATAATACTAATACTTCTAACCTCTTCATCTTTATATGCCCTATTTAATGATAAAGAATTAACGCTTACCCAATATTCAAGTTTTTTATCTAAAATTTCAATCATAATTAATCACCGCTAAAAGAACTTGGAGGTTTAAAATTAATAATATTTCTATCCGATCTCTTTAATATTTCAAATTGTTCGGCACTCCCACGACGTCCAAAAGCGGTTAAAGCTCTGGATCTTTGCAATTGTACTCCAGCAGGAACTGTTACCTCTTATATCATGCTAGTGTTATTGCTGGAAGGTAGGACTAAGCCTTCTTCTGAAATTCAGGAGATGAGTATTTTATTCTTAAAAAGCTAGTAATTTCAATTTTTTAAAATATTCTTTCTTTTTATAAAAGAAAGAATCAAAGAAAACCAGCTTTTCAAAGAACAATAATGAGTCTCAAACTTGAGACTCATTATTTATTTATAATGTTGATAATCAATTCCTATTTTGAATCAAATTCCAAAAGCAACACTTTGATCCATTACCCTAATTTGGAACATTACCAACCTTTTTTATACATTCAATGATAATTGACCCATCTTTTATTTGAGTAAACAATTTGTCTGAAGATTCTATTTTCATTTTAAAACCTTCAGATGTAGAGTCGGTTAAATGCATTTTATACTTTCTATCATTTTTAAATTTAGTTGAAAGATCTTTTGACTTAAATGTTTCAAAGATTTTATTTTTTTTATCATAAATATACATCATTAAGGTTTCTTCTTCCCCTTCAAAAAATAAATAATGATTGGCAAAAAGCTGTAATCCAATATCATTAGAAACTATAGAATCCTTACCAAGAAAATTACGGATATCATCTGCATTTCCTTGAAAAATGCATTTATAATCTACTATAACTGAGTTGCGAGTTGTCTTTTCTAACCCATTACAGCTTAGAGTTATTAAAGCACCTAATAAAATTAAATAACATTTTTTTTTCATATTTCAATTTTTATTATAATAAGGGTTACTGGTTCCTCCAACTGGAGTTGGTTTATATGGAATACTGGGATGGACTTTTTTTGCCTTATCTACGTTGAAGCTAAAATTACTTCGACCTGGTTTTTGTATAATATCTTTTACTTTTTTCCCTGATTTATTTTTTAAAACAACTATAGAAAAATGTCTCTCATCTGCAATTGTCATTTTAACCATATTCAAAATTTGTTTTTGAGTCCTAGGATCATTTAGAATAACTTGAATTTCAGCATCTGATTTCCCTTGAGCTTTTAAGCTTTTTATAGTTTCTGAAATGAAATGACTTTTAGTTCGTTCTTCATCTTTTACTCTATAGCTAATTACTGAACCTATCTTAGAAGAGGATTGGGATACAGAGGAGTATTGATTCTTTAAAATATTTTCAAAATCAATAATATTATTTCCAGAGCTAGTCCATTGGGCTTCTATTTTAGTATCACTACCACACGCAAAGTTTGCACAATTCCAAGTATCTTGGTTTCCTTTAACTTCATTAAGAATGCCATTAATTTGTTTAACTTCTTTTAAATTACTTAACCCAAAAGAGTCGCCTTTTTTAATTTCAGATTTAGCTAATTCAGGATGAGCATTTTTAATTTCTTCTTCACTTAATCCTAATTGTGTACTTAATGATTCTAAATCATCTCCTCTTTCAGCAATAAAATTTAATGAATAACTTGTGTTTCCAGAACTATCAGTATTACCTACAATATTAACTATCCATAAACCATTTGGGTCAATATTAATAAGTGGATTATTATCAACGAAATTATAAGGTGATAGGTCATAATAAAGCTCACTGATGGGATCAATATTCATCCATCTACCAATAGCAGGGTCATAATTACGTGCTTGTATATCATACCAATCAAGCCCTAATTCTTCTCCTAATTCCTTCCCACTATAAGCAAACCGTTCCGCAATGGAATTCTTATTTCCAGTAACTACGTTATTATACCCCTTTTGTTGTAATCCAAATGGATAGTAACTACCCGTGTTTTTTGAGAGCTTTTGACCTTTTTTTGAGTATGTAACCCTAAGTGAAGATTCTTTTTCAATATGTAGTTTTAGACATCCCAATTCAAACTACTCAATAATTATATTTTTACCTTGAAGTTTTGCTTTCCTCAAATTAAGAAGGGCTTCATTCAAAGAATTCCCTACACCAACACTAAAAGTGAAATTAGAATCAGTATAAAATTCATTTTTTAAATCTATTAAGAATTCCAATCGATAGTCTTCTTTGTTAATTGAAAATAATATATCATCACAGCCTTTCATTAATATTTCCGCCGATTTCTCAGAACTGATTCTACGATGTAATTTTTCAAGAGATTTTTGTACGATATTGTGTATTCTTTGGGCATCATCAAGATTGCCGTTTAGCAATGACAATTCAATTTTATTTCCGATATCATCTCCGTCTAATCTTATGTATGTTTTATTCTTCACGTATTTTATAAATTTGAAGCATCTTTAAATGAGTCAACATGCTTTTTGGAAATGAAATTAACAGCAATTTTCCCATTTGTTTTATTGTTACTCCAATATTTTCCTTCTAATTTTTTTTGTTCAGACTCAATAAACCTCAATTCAGTGGCTCCTTCTTGAAGAATTTTATCATCATTTTGACTAGTCTCCTTTCTATACAAATAAGAAACATTCTTTAAGCCTGTTTCTTTTTTAAGAGCAAAAGTTTCAGAATAAGATGTTCCAATAAAACTGTCTGTAAATGTTGTGAAATGAATTCTTAAGAAACTTTGTCTAATAACAATATAAAATTCTCTATCGCCTACTGTTTTACCTTTTTTGTCTTCCCAATCTGAAACTAAAGTACCATGCCATGTACCATTTAAGTTTGGTCGGTAAAATATTTTTCTAAGCCCCCATAATTTCCAACCAAAAGAAAGGTAGAAAGCCCAAAAGATAGTTGTAGATGAAAGTCCAAAACTCAAAGCCCTAAAACCGTTTACGGCATTAATTGGTTTTTCAGATAATATAAGATACCCTAATCCTAGAATTATTGCTAAACAAACCGATATTGTGACTATCAACTTTAATTCTTCTCTTTTCATGGACCTTGGTGTGTAAACTATCTCAAAATTATTATAATAATTGGATTCTACCGAATTCAATTAAGAAATTAGATGAATAGAATTTATTAATCAGTTTCTACATCAATCAATTTAATATTCTGCAATCTATGGTCTATATATGGATGTTCCCATTTTCCTGTTATATTATAGAGTTCATAGTAAACAAACCATTCTATAGTCCATGGAATAATGGTATTATAAAGGTTATGTTTTCTAAAATCCCAAATCAAATCATCAGTTTTCGAATGATATAAGCATAAATTTTTATCTTTTGGGTACATGTGAATATCATCATTATACTCAATCTCTGGTTCTACAACATTCACTTTAGGAGAAGATAGTCCATCATAAACAATATTAAACTTGTATTTAATTGATTGATCGGTTGGTTGAGATTCACCAGTGCAAATCAACTTGTTTTTAATTATTCTACATTCAATAAAATCATAATAGCTCTCAATTAGTTTTTTCTCTCTAATTAAAATTAATCTTCGAGCATTACTAATCTTAGTTGTATTAAAACGGTTTTTATGAAACCTTTTACGCACCATAGTTGGTATGCGGTTTATGTTTTACTCCATTAGAGGAATTTATTTTTCCATCTTTTCCAGAATACGCCTCCCCACTTAAAACTGCATTTGAAATAGATTTTAACTTAGCTTCTTTAGCATCTGTATCTTCGTCTGCACCTAAAGGAAATTTACTTCCAAAATGTTTTCTCCATAATTTACTTGCTTTTTTCTGATTTGGCTCATCTTCTACGGCTTTTTTAGCGTCCTCAACAAAGTCATCTAGGTTGGATAAAAAATTATTCTTTCTAGTATTATCATAATCCTCAAATAGATCATCATATGGCGTCCCAGGTACAACACATTCAAAAGAGTTTTCTAATGTTTCTTGAATAGCAATTAGAGTATCTTTCATTGCAATATCATCTCGGTCATTATATTCAATGTTCTCGGAAGCTAGAATACACATAGCTAATCCACTTGGCATTTTATTCCTTTTATAATCTCCCCAGCCTTTTAAATATTTTACAATTCTGACTAACTGTCCATTCTCGTCCTTTTCTTCAATAAACCAATCAACTATTTCTTTGGGGTCGCTTTCCTCAAGATCTTCGTTTTTGACTGCAAGTTTTGGATGATTCCAATCCTCAGGATAATAATACGATGGCAAATCTATATGATAATCGGCTTCATAGATTACTCTGACGCATCTTTTCCTGTGTTCTGGATCATTTGTTGTTGCACCATCAACAGCATTTTTAATCCATTGTTGTAATGTTGTTCCAGTAACTCCCACTTCTCTTTTAAAATAGACTCCGTCATCTAAATCACATTCATCATCTTTTGTAACTATGGTAGTCTTCATTTTATACGAGCCTTGAATATAAAATTCTGGTTTATACTCGGGGTGATTTTTTTTAAAGTATTTTTTGATTCTTTTTCGTATAGTTTCTTTGGAATCCTTTAATCGATCCTTTTTCTTTTTTGGTATTGTCAAATTTTTATCATAATCCAAAAATAATTTATTACAGTTTGCCATATTTCTATTCTTTTTCTTTTTTACTTTCTTTTTGTTCTTTACTAGAAGGTAGCCTCCGATGGCTAAAATAGGTATCCAATACATGTTGCCCCTTTATTTGAAATTCACGCGAAGCCTTTTCAGCTAACACACTAAGTTTTGATTCATTTGTCTCATCCATTTTGATGTGAAACTTTTCATCAAATTTTAAGTCAATTCTATCGTAGATAAACCCTTCATTAAACTTTTCTAGGATAGAAATTGAATTATGAACTATTTGTGATTGACTTTGCATAAAAAGTTCGATTATTCTCATTTTTAAAGAAATCCAATAAGATACTCCCCACTTTTTCTTTTTGACAGGGTTTGAAAAAACTCTTTGACCAGTGCCTAAGGATAGTAGATTAATTTCTGAAAGGTTTGTTTCCAATCTAGTTTGACCTTCAATGAGGCCTAGCATACTGGGGTTATTTGCGTAAATTCCTCCATCAATTTTATTGGAAAATGTCTCAATAGTTTCAGAATCCATAAGTTTAAAACTATTCGAGTACGCATTAAAATATGTGGGAGCCGCTGAAGTAGCCATTGCGGCAATGTACATTGGTATATGTTTGTCAATAATTAAATCAGATGCATGTGGAGTCTTTAGTACTTGTGTAGAGCCATCTAAAAGATTATACGTTGGAATTAATAATTTCGTTTTAGCATCATTTATTCTAGGGTCTTCATTGAAATGGAATTCTTTGAAAATATCTCTGATTAATTTTTCAAGACACTTATTTGAATAAAATGGATTTGTAAAAAAGGCATAGTTCTTTTTACCAAATATCTTCCGAGCATTATTTTTATATAGCTCGAGAATTTTTCTAGCAGGAATGCCCAATGATAGGGCAAGAGCGATTATCCCTCCAGTTGAAGTTCCTGTAATTAAATCAAAATGTTTATGAATATTACCTTCTCCTATTTCATCTTCAATAGAAGTTAAAAATTTAGCAGGAAATATACCTTTAATCCCACCTCCGTCTATTGATAATATATTCAATCTATTTTCTTCACTCATTTAAACTATTCTCTTATGATTACTTTAACAAAAATTAATCCATTTTTTGTGAACTGACATTCTCGACAAAAACACTTAAATAAGCGTTAACATGCAAAATTTCAACATGTTAAGTGGATGTGTTTTGAAAAACTATAAAACTAAAATCAATTCACAATAATCTAATACGGAAAACCGCAAGATCATAGAATTTGTCTGGGGAGTTATAAACGGGGAGTGTAAAAAAGTAAAGATAGAGATAAATTCGAAGAACTATGTAAAGCGAATTATGAAATAGGATGCAGATTTTCAATCATCTCATGCAGATTTTCTAAGTTATCCTGCACGTATCGTTCAGTAGAAGAGATATAACGATGCCCTGCCATATATTGCACCTCACGAATATTATAAGTCTTTAGCCAATGCGTAAGAACTGATGCCCGAATTTGCTTAGCATCCTTTACATTAAGATTAATCCTGCGAAGTTTTTTAAACAGCCAAGCAAGTGCCGTAAATCGCTCGTCTTTTTGCGGAATAAAAGCCTCGCTGTGACAGTTCATAGCATCTTGGATGAATACCCTGCTCGTTCCTAGATAGGATGCAAGAGAAAGGATTTGTTGCGATTTTATCTCAAGCTCCCTGGCATTGGTTTTACGGGTGCTTGGAATATATATTTTTCCTCGCTCTAGATTGATATGCTCCATTTTTAAGGACTTAAGTGCTGTAGCACCGAGTCCTTGATATACCATAAGCCCTGTGATGACCTTATCTCGGATAGCTACGTGCGGACAACTTGGGAGCTGAATATTTCTTGTGGGATATGAGTAGAACAAATCCTCTAGTTCCTCGAACTCTAACAGATTGTGATTGAGCGTTCGTTTGACCCCACGAATATTGATGTTTTTAAAAGGATTGTCACCTCGATAATTTTCATCAATAAGAAAATCAAAGTAGATTTTAAGGCTTCCGATTTTATGCTTTACCGTGCTTTTGGATAAGGTTTTTCCTTGCTTGGGCTGTTGTAACTTTTGAGTGTATTGTATGCACTCTTTATACCCCAAGGTTGCAATATCATACCCTTTGGAGTCAGACCATTTCAAAAATGACTTGGTATCACGAGTATAGCAAGCAACAGTTGTCTTGGCGTAGTCCTGCTGTATTAAATAATCTTCAAACTCTTTCATACCTCTCGCTTATCTTCTTCAATTGCCAAATGCGTATAAATCTGGGTACTCTCTAGTGATGAATGCCCTAAAAAAGTACTAATGGATTTCATAGGAACTTTGTTTTGCATCAAATGAGTTGCTATGGAATGACGGAGGGTATGTAGTGTTATATTTTTGCCTTGTATGACATCATCTTCAGTAGCTTCGATGATAGCAGAGAGCCTATTGGCAAATGTGATATCACCCATACGCTTGCCCCAATGGTTTAAGAACAAAGCATCAGTTTGATAGTTTTTTACAAACTCCGGCCTTCCCTCATAGAGATAGCTTTCTAAGAGTGAAAGGTTGTACGGGTTAATTGGAACAAAACGCTCCTTATAGTTTTTGCCCTTACGAACATAGATACGTTGTTTTTCAAATAGGATGTCGGACGTATCCAATGCCACCGCTTCGCTACGTCTAAGTCCGCAACTATATACCATTACCAGTAAGGCTCTGTCTCTCATTTGAAAATGTTCGCTCATATGCGAATAATCACAGGCCGAAAAGAGTTTTTTGATTTCATCTTGAGTTAAGATTTGTTTTCCCTCAAAGTAATCTGTCTTCTCACCTTTAAGATGCACTCCAAATTTGACATTGGCTTTATGCTCCTTGAGGTAGAGCAAGAATTTCTTAAGTGCTTGCTGGTGTTTATTTAAAAATGCTTTGGAGAGTCCGCCACCACGTCTGCGGTTACCACGATTTTTAAGGTGGGCGTAATATTCGCTAACAATTCTAGTAGTCACTATACTGATATCAGTATGGCCGTGGGACTCTAAATAAAAGAAGAATTCTTTTAAATGATTGGGAAGATTGTATACCGTAGTTGGAGCATAGCCTAAAACGTCCAGCCAGTTCTTATAAGAGTCCAGCAGGGTTATAAAAGTCTCGTGTCGTAGCTTTAAATTCTTCATTTTCTCTCATTTATTAGCTGTCGGGCTTCCCGACTTTTACTGACCCTTTTACATTTTTGAGTTTTAGTGGCGAACCTCTCGCCATTATTTGATTATCAAATACTTAGGTTCGCCATTATGGGTGTGGCGAACCAGTGGCGAACGTGGCGGTGGCGAGTCGCCACAGACAGTTATGAAATTGCCTCTTTTTCTAGCTTTTCTAAGCATAGACCCAACGCCTTATCAATCATATTTTCTAATTCAAAGAACTCGTCCACATCTACTATTTCATAGCGGTTAGACTGCGTTCTATCTTCCTTACGTTTTATGATATACCCTTCCTCTAATAAGAGCGTATGGTATCTGCGGAGCGTTGATTCCGCTACCCGCAAGTTCTTGCGTACTTCTTTATTGGAATATTCGGTATCGCCTTTGTCCTTGAGATACTTTTTCAAGCTTTCGAGATAGTTACGGGTGGCACCATTGAGTGGGTCAGATTTACGAAGAAGCACCGCTTTAATTAAATCGTTGGCTATTTTGATATCTTCAAGGGTGGTTTCAATATATTCTTCTCCTGTACTTTCATCATACTTCTTTGGTCTTTGCCATTGGTGGTAGAAAGTGACCGCTTCAATGAATTGCAAGTAATGAGAATTTGTTCTTCTTGGCTTAAATACTGAACGAGGTAATATCAAATGTTCTGCAAACGGATTATGAACCGTAACGGGTGATAACAACCGCTGAACGTTTCGTAAGAGGCGAGTCGCCTCAGACATTTTTTCAAAATCTATTTTGCCTGCGGAGGCTCTCCGTTGGTAGGCCATGATGCGTTCGTCCTGTTCCAAGCTCTCATCTATATATAGTAGAAAGGAGCGGTTGGAATTATCTTCATAGATGCTTTCTTGTGTGGTACATCCCGAAACGCAAACGGGTCCTTCTACCGTTAGGTTCTTTGTTTTCCCTTCCCCGCCAATACCTTTTTGTACTACTGATTTGGTAATACGTTTCTTGGTTTGTAATTCTCGAAGCGGATATAACACTTCTTCAGCTCCATCTAAATCTTCTATTAGGATGAGTTTGTTCTTTAGCTCATTTCGTTTGAAGTAGTAAAAGGCATTAGCTGACAGTACCGTTATCTCGAGGCGATCCGCCTCTGGAATTAAATTAGCTACTTTATTCTGTAAGTGTGTCTTTCCAGAACCACTTGAACCAAAAGAAATACAGTGCAAGGGATTGTCCATCTTTCGAGAAGTAAAAATAAGATACATCAGCAGGCGATTCATTTCCTCTCCTATAACACCGCTGGCACCAATGAGCTTATTAGTCTTTTCAATAAGGTTGGGTGATTTAAGGAGTCCAAGAGCCGAACGTCTCTCTGCTTTAGTAAGGACATACTCAATAACTTCTTCCTCATTTTCTTTCTCCAGAAGCTGGATGCGGTAGTCTTCTAATTTATTAATAAGCTCTTGCAGTGCCCTTCTAATAATAGAAGTACCAACCTCTAGAAACTCAGCTAGCTTACGTACCAGTTTTTCAACACCGTTAGAATTGTATAAATCGATGTTATGTCGTAGTGCATGATACGGGTCTTCTAATGTATGCACCTTCAAAGTTACCCGCATACGATCTAAACCATGTATATTGAGTCCTCCAAGAATATGGAACTCCAGTACTTCGGTTTGGAAGATATATTGATTAGGGTTTGACGTGTTTAATTGAGCCATATTTTGAAATTTTAGACTTAGACACAAATCTATATTCAAATATATAGCTTTAAACACAAATAATAAAATAAATATTTGTGTATTTTGCTAATTAAAAATTAATCACCTAATTTTGAAGTTAAATAACAGGATATTATGAGTGTTACACAGCAAACGCTTTCAGCCAATATGAAGGCCATCCGTAAGGAAAAGAAGATATATCAGAAAGATATTGAAGAGCGTACAGGACTACTCTCCAGTACCTATAGTCGTATAGAGAATATGGAGGTAGTACCAAATCTTGCCAGTATCGAAAAGATAGCTGAAGCTTTGGATGTTTCGGTGCTGGAGCTGTTTCAATCACGAGAGATAACCGATAAGTCGATTGCTCAGAAATTGGAGATGATAGAGAAGCTGTCGGAATACAACCGCAACGTTATAGAGGTAATGATTGATACGGTGCTGGAGAAGGACAAACTCGAAAAGTCGCAGGAGCTTAAAAAGAAGAACCGTCTTGCAGAGTTGGATAAGGCTAGGAAAAAGGCTTAACTCTTATATTTCTGAATAAGTTTATTAAATTCAGACAATAGAAAATGTAAGTAATCGTATGTTTCTGCTTCTATGTCTGATACTTCAAGATTAAGTTCCCTGTATGTTTCTTTTCCCATACCTGCAACCATAACCATTTCTGCTTTATCGATATAATATGTCAGCGAAGTAAAATGCGGATGTAGCGAATACCAAGCTTCCAGTTCAGCAATAAATTCTTTTATGGGCAGGTGTACATTGTGAGAGGTCTTTTCATAATCTTGATGTACACATTCCAAATCCCGCTCTCCATAACCAAATGCATCAAAACTTAAATGACTTTCGGGACTATAATTAAATGTTTTATTTGTTGATTCCGATATTAAGATATATTCATATCCATAGACACTGTCTGGATTTTGTAATTTCCAAAGAATAAATACTTCCATACTAATCAATATCAGAAAAGAAATCGTTTAAGCTCATCTTATGAGCATCCAATATCTTCAGAAGGCTCTCAAAGGTAAAATTAGTTCCCTTTTCCATGCGCCAGTACTGCATTCTGGAGATGCCAAATTCAATGGCAAAATTCTCATAGGAGGTATATCCTTTATCTATCCGCATACGCTCTAGTTTGTCAGCAATAAGAAGTATGCGTTTATCGAGTTTCTTTTCTTTCTTAGCCATCGCTGTCTGATTTTGTATCAAACAAAGGTGGATTTTTACGCTACTAAATATTACATCAAATACGTTACCACTTATATAAACATATTTTATATGTTTGTCCCTTTAATAACTTAAAATCAGTGCGTAATGAAAAAAGCAATACCCTTCACCTTAGTATTATTAGTATTATTTGGTTGCAAAGACAATAGTCATAACGGAGCCATAGCTTCTAATACAACAAACAGCAGTTATTCAGATACAGATGCTATTATGGATGATTTAGCATCCATCTTGGAATACGTCAAAAATAATGACTATGTAAATCTCAAAGAAAAACACCTTGTTAATAAAGCGGATGTGGAAGATTTCTATATCAACTATGGAGACGAAAAGTATAAATGGCGTAACCGTTATGCGCTTCATCTTTCATTGGGCAAAGTGAAGTTTTTCAAGCAATTAAAAGAGAAATTTAAAGGCGCTCCTTCTGACTGGCAACACCAAAAGCCAATGTACATGTTTGCCGAAGATTACTCTACCTCTAAAGGACTTAAAAGACGTAAGGTAACTCTCTATTTTGGAGATGGGAATATGTGTTACCAAATGGAGCTTTATCTAATTCCACATGAAGGTAGACGCCTGTATGCTTTCAAAAAAGAAATTGATGTAATCTCTTACGATTGCCAAACTTTTAAATCTAAAATGGAAGAGTACATGGAGGAATCTGAAAAAAGTAAAGAATTTGTATTTGAGTCTTACTAATCATCATACATAACTAAAATAACCTCAGACGTTTAATTTAAAATCAGTACATAATGAAAAAAATAGTATTTCTACTTTTTACCGTAGGTCTCCTGCTTGGATGCAGTTCAGACAAAATAACTAAAGAAGAAGCCAAGAGTATCATTGAGCAACAATATCCTCAATCTTGCTACACAGAGCATCTTAGCTTTGAATACGACTATATTAGAAAAAGACGTTCTAGTAAGGCTACCTTACTTGAACCTTACGCAGACTATTTACGAAAAGAAGGGCCCATAACCACTTCTAAAAAAGAGAATACTTTTCTGGGAACCGTAAAGCATACCATGGTTCCAACACAAAGAGCTAAAGACCTTGGTTATTATGATGAGGATTTTATAATCGCTCAGACTAATTTTGTTGATATTATCGACATATCACAAACAGACAAAGAGGCTACGGTACGCTGTAAAGTAAGTAGAACCAAAACCCCTTTTTATATCCTGCACGAATTGTTTTATAAGAATGCAAAAGTCAAAAACTACGATTGTCTAGAAGAGGAGTTTGAAGTAGATGTGACCTTGATAAGATTTGATGATGGCTGGAGAGTAAAGTAATGTCCTTGAGCCGAGATGTCCTAAGTCGTCTGCGGACTTTTAGGAACATCGAACTCGATATAACGAAAGTCGCTTGCTAGCTTTTTCGACATATCGAGGCTTTGGCTTCCTGCCAAAGGCAGGATTGCATTATGAAATTCACAAGCTCCTTTTCATAATGCATTCCTGCTAGGGAGACCCTAGAACCCCAACCACCTAAACGAAAAAAAAGAGGCTTTAACGGCCTCTTTTTCTTGTTCGTTCCCTTCCTAGAGAATGCTCCTGATGTTCTTCTCTCATTTTCCTTAGAGCTTCCAAGCGGACATTCTTTGCTACCTTTTTATCTAGTAATTTGAGGATTTCCCTGTCAAAGCCCAAAGTCTTAAATCGAAACTTACGCTTGCCTTTAATACCTCGAATGACACCCCTCTGGGTGTATAATTCCAGTCCCTGCTCTTGTAGTAATTTATAGAACCTTTGCTGTGATGATGCTTGTACGTATGCTTTGTCTACAACAGCTTTTAGTTGCTGTTTGTCAGAAGTTACATTTCGGTGATGCTTCATCTGCCATTCAGCATTTTTAGTCACCGCTTTTTTTTTGAAGGCGATGCCTTCTGATGAGAAATCTCTGAAGCCTTCAACTCAGGAAAATGCGTTCGCTGGAGCTCCTCCATAGGAAGTTTCACTTTATTTTTAAAATCCTCACGAGAGATACGATTGGCAATTCCTGTGCGGTAATGTGTACCGGAGAATACAAAATGCAGATGTGTATGAGATTTTTCGTTTCTATGTACCGTTGCCAATGACAGGCTTTTGGGTGAGCGAAGTGCAATGTATTTTTTAGCAATTTTAATCAGCTTTTTATTGGTTAATAGTTTTGCATCCTCTGCCTTAAAGGAGATGATATCCATGTACAATTTAACGCTATTGGAACGGAGGTGTTTTCGATACGTTTCATTTACGATAAATTGCCGAGTAAGCTGATTTACATCACGATTGTCTCCTTTTAAAAAACGAGAAATCACAAAACCCTGTTCCCGTTCGGATTCTCGAAGCAGATATTCTAAAATGCCTTTATAACACTCCGTTTTATAGGATTTACTTTTAATAATCATACGAGCTGTTCTATTTGAGTTTGCAGGAGTGCTATTTGATTTTCCAACTTGATAAGCCCAGTATTATCTGCTGTTGTATCCATATTAATGAGTTCCAGAAGGTATTCTGCAATTAAAAAGAGTTGCTCTTCAATAACCGAAGTGTCCATCGATGTTGTAAAATCGGTTGTACCATCCAAATGAGACAGTACAACCTTTTTTACAAAATCAGACACCTTTCCTTTTTCGGTAACTTGTTTAATTCGCTGTATTTCGTCCTTTGAAAAATAGATAGACAAATGCGTGTAATGGCTACGGCGACGCTTTAAGTCAGTGTTATAGCATCGCCAGTACCATTTCTTTGCACTAATAATTTCCTCCTCTGATGGGTCAATACCCACAAAGAGTTCATCTAGATAATTATGTACGCTGTTAAAACTACTCGGCCATTTCATCACTCTGGGCATTAGGATACATTTCCTTCAGTGGTAATAGCGGAATGGCATCACCACTAACATAATGCTCGCTATTTCGCACGGGCGGTATGGAAGTGAGTTCTCGAAGAGCACGCACCTTAAAATATGGTTTAACTCGTGCCAAAACCCCACGCATACCAGAGACCATAATTAGTGCCTTATCAGGTGGTAAACTCATAATTTCATCGGCCGTAAGCACGTTTCTCATTTTGAGTTTATCTCTGTCCTGATGGTCATTGTACTCATAACGACCTAAGGTACGCTCCAACTGTGTTGCGGTAGTAAGGTCAGCAGACATATACACTTTGGTTCTCAAATTAGAGAGAATAGCATCAGCACGCTTACCATATTTAGCCGTAAGCTGAGCCTGTGCATTTTGGCACACCAGCATTAGTGCCCCACGATACTTACGGATGTTACTAGCGATGATATCTAAAGAACCAATAGACAACACAGGAGTTTCGTCCAAATGGAAATACACATCTTCCATATCAGCCGTAGGAAGCTCCTCAAAAAAAGCTTCAAAATATTGACTCAAAAAGATGCTTGTTACCTTAGAATAATACCGCATCTTAGAGGTACTGGAATGAATGTATAAGACTGTTCCCTCTCTTCGTAAATCATTAAAATCACCTATGGTATCTGTAGCTGTTATCTCTGCGATGTTTTCATCTAATGAAAAAATCTGTACTGCCGTTTGAGCCGTTGCCAATACTGAAGAAAGCGTATTGGGCGACTGTGATACGATGGAAGCATATTTGGTATGCAATTCCTCACTCACGTTGCCTTCTGAGAACAAATGATCTACCAAATGTGAGGAGTCTTTAGCTTGCATCAAATCAAGTAAGTGAGCGACTTGATATAAGGTCTGGAACTGCTTCTCCTGTGTTTTTAAAATGGAGATAAGCACATACAGCACCTCGATAGCTTTCTGATTCCAAAAGGAGGCATCTTCGGTTTTATCATCGCCATTAATTGTGACCAATTGCGTTGCCAATTGTGTAATTTGACTACGTGAATTCGCTCTCAAAATAGGATTGTATCTCAGACTCCGCTGTGGTTTAGCAAAGTCCAATTGCAAAATGGTATACCCTCTCCGAGCCAATGCACCACTTGTCTTTTGGTGCAATTCTCCCGAAGGGTCATGGATTATTTGTGAGCCTTTTACGGTGAGGATAGAACGTATTACCGCCCCAGCACTCTTGAAGGAACCTGTCTCCCCATTTATCAAAACGCCCTGTCTGGAGAGTTGTGGGGTAATATTTTTACCATTGAGATTAAAGCCCTTGTGATAGCGAGATAATACGGTACTTGCAGGGAGTAATTCTCCTTTGAGTCTGTGCTTGTCCTTATCTAAGAAAGCAACCATATCCTCCAAACCATTACTCAGAGCATCGCCTGCGGTTTCAAAAAAATCATATATAAAATTCATATTGTAGCGTTTTAAAGTTGTTTGCGTAGAAATTCGTTCAATGCTGTCAACACCCATTCACATAGGCGTGATAGCAAGTAAAGTGCGTGAAGAAGCAATCTCCAGCATAGGCTGAAGACTGCTTTTATTATGTGAGAAATCATAGAACCTGCCATCACTTATTCCTGGTTAAGATTAGCGGTAAAGCGTATGGAGACACCTAGAATGTCGCAGACATCTTGATATAGCTTTTTGTGCTGAGCAAAAGAGATATCTTCCAGTACAGTTTTAGGTTCAAATACAATGACCATTTCCACATTGTCCATACCGACAAATTCTTCTGCCTTATCGACATACAGACGAGCTACTTTATTTGGATGTTCTAGCAATTGAATACTATCTCGATATCTGTAGGTAGAAAACCACGGAGTATTTTCACGCAAATCTGAAAAGACATACAGCGTAGCATCTTGCAAACTGTCCTGTCCTAGCACCCTAAGTTCTGCAAGGATGGGTTCCCATATTCTGCTGTAACTACGCCCTAGAGAATCTGCATCACTTTCAAGGGCAGTAGCAATATCCTTTTTAAAATCAGCAACCTCCTTTTTGCGTTTAAACTCATTGTCAAATAGTGAAAATTTTGGCTCAATGAAGGTCTCATATCTTCGTGTATGCTCCATATCAGTAAGCTGTCCATAGCGAAATCCATAGCCTGCCCATATATCAGCATCTATTTGAAGCGCTGATACAATGGCATTAGTAGTAGGCTTAGCGATAAAGTCATTTTCGGTGCGGTCGTCTAGCGCAGAAATAATAGTTCGTTCTTCGTTTTGTTGCGTACAGGACATCACTAGAAGTCCTATCGCGAGTATATATAAGTATCTCATCGTTATAATTTTAAATCGTTATAAAAAATGGGTAGCTCAGGAATTTCATTAGAAAAGCATTGCGGAGTTTTTCCGTCTGAGCGGTGAATAAGGTTCGTGGAGTAGAATGTCCGTAAGGACTGCTCGTAGTAACTCTGGATTAAGGTTTGTACATCCTGAGCATAAATAAGTAGTTGCTTACGGGTGAGTTCTGCTTCAGCATTTTTAGTGCGTATGGTCTGCATCTTGGATTTGATATCCCGTATCTGCTTTTCCAAAGACTCAGCTTCTTCCTTTTTAAGCTTCCACTCATCTAACTGCTGACGTTCCTTTTTGCTTAATTTGTTAAAGTACACAGCCATTGTAGATACGATAACAAAGAACATATTTAGGCAGGCAAAATAGATAGGCTTTATGCCTTCTGAATTTGCTATTTCGGCGCCAGTAATGCTGGCAGTTCGAAATATCCCAAGTACATAAAACAGGACACCGAGTATGGCAAAAGAGATACCTCCGATGAGGCGTTGCTGAGCGATAGTCCTTCCCTTTTTGATAATCTGAGGGAGGTGTTCACTGATAACAAAGATGCCGATACCAATTGCTGTACCGACCACATAAGAAGCCAACAGCGAATACTGCATGGCTTGAAGTGCAGTGGCTGATAAAAAAGTGTCTACCAAAATAATAAAGAGCAGAAACCATCGAATGCCCTTATACCGCAGATAGCGTTTTAGAAGCGTGTTATCCTCCTTATCGAGTTCACGCTGTTTAAGACGGAGGTCATTTTCCTTGCCGTGGAGCTGTTTCTCCAAGTCCGCTAGTTCTAAATCTGCTTCGGCTTTGTCAGAGGTAATACTGTGACTCTCGATATCAACTTGCAGTTCCTTCTTAGCTTGGATACCCATTTTGCGATACGCACTATAGATAGGGTCGCTGTAATGGTCTTCGGTCTTATCAGCTTCTGGTTTATTGAGCTGAGCGAGGTCTCGTGCTAAATTGATAGAGACTTCTTCCATGATGACCTGATGCTCTTTTAAGAGTGCTTCCTCTAGGTCTTTTTGTTGGTATCTAAAGATGGTTACTTTACCATCAGATACACTGTTTTTTGTTTGTTTTTTCATCTTTCAGTAGTATTAAATTCAACATTGATTTAATGCTACTTCGAGCTTGACATTTTTGTAGTATTTGTTATTATTCCTTCTAGCTTAATTTTGAGATTGCAGTCTCTAATTAGGTTAGCAGGTACGCCAAACTTGAAGTGCGTTTGTCGTTTTCTGCGGTCACCTAGTCTTTGCTAGGTGGTTTTTTGCTTAACAACAGTACAAATCAAATTCAGCAGGGGTTTACACGCGTCGACACACGTTTGCACAGGAAAATTAGCTGTATATTTAACAAAAATTAACATTTATAATCTACTTAGGTGCCATTTAAAAACATAAAGGAAAAAGAACGTTTGAAGGAAAGGTTAATCAACTCCTTTATGTTGATTTATGAAAAGGAACCAAAAAAAATGGTTTATCTGGAGAGTGAGTATACATCTGAAAAGAACCCATTCCTACAACTTCTCAGTACGCTTTTAATAAATAGGTTTGAAGAAGGGTCTCATAATGTCGATAGTGATGACACAAAAAAGAGAATAACAGGCTTTTCACCAACTTCATTAGCAAGAATATTCTTTAAAGATGATTACCTAGATACAGGAGATGAAGTTATAAAAAAGTTGAATATCTTCTGTACAGAAATCGAGAAGGAATTTAAAAATCCCAATAAGCTAAGTAAAAAAGCAATAAGAATTTTTTTGCTAATTGCTTTTATACTATTTACCCTATTAGGACTAAAAAAATGTTTGAATTCAGATGCTGTACCAAATTCAACTACAACAAATGTTAAAGCAAATGATGATTGTAGATTCATCTCTGATAGTTTAAAAGAGCAAGTACTTGTTCTACCTTTTAAATTAATAGATAAAAAGCTTGGTAGAGGTGATGTTGGCTACTACATCAAAGAACGTTTAGATGATTTAAATCGCAAAGACAGTTTGAATATGTCTATCATATTTTGTCAAGAATTTGTTCCCACGAATGATTCTCCAGAATATTTTGAGTCAATCAAAGCAAAGTACAATGCAAACCATATGATTTATGGTTTTTCTAATACCGCAATCTCTGAGCAAGGAAAGTTTTCGTTCAATTATCTTACTGAATTTGAACAATATGAAAGTATAAAACCCAATTTTGTTGGTAATAGTTATAAAGACCTACATCCAACAGACTTAAAACAATTAAGTGAAGGTTATTTACAAGGAGATTTAGATTTTCTCATTTATTGGAACGCAATGCTGGTGGCTTACAATTCAGGTAACTTTGTTAAAGCGCTGAGCTACTCTGAAAACTTATTAAAGCCATCTTCCAATGAGGTTGCTCTAATATACTTATATAGAGGTTTGTGCTATGAGAGGATATCGAAAGACGATTTAGCAATTGATTCTTATCGTTATGCACTTAAAACTCCTTCAAAATATGACTCATACTTAAGTCAAAGATTAGGATATTTATCAACCTTATATAATAAAAACCAACAAGCAAAAATTTATCTCAAAAGAGCCTTAAAAACTCCTAGACAATTTGAGTTTGTGGTTAACTCACTTTATATAGTCAATGACAGATTGAGAGCATACAATGACAACCTTCTCCTTTTAGAAGAAGCCTCTATACGTTTGCCAAATTTAGATAACCATTATAAATATCTACGTTTTCTAACATATAAAGCGATTGGAAATCAGAAAGAATATGTAAGAGATTCTATCAAACTTCGCCAAAGAGTTTCAGAAGATGAGTTTAGTACAATCCCGATACATATAAATGAACTTAAAATGTCATTTGACATCAATAGAAATATTAAAATTGATGCAATTGATAAAAGAATTCAATTTGAATTGATTCAGCCATTAAAAGGACAAAAATTGGATAGCGTTTTTACTGATTATCAGAGAATAAAAAAACTATATCCTGCTTACTATTCAGAAAACAAAAAAAACATTGAATTCCAATATAAAGGTGTTCTATATCAAGAAGGTTACATATCTGAGCTTCTTAAAAAATATCACTAACAGGAAATCATAAATATTTCCTTCTCAGTATTTATTATGATATGACCTCATTATATCGTCATACATACTTTTATCTGGAACTTGTTTGTCTGCTATACTCTCTTTAATAGCAATTACGGCAGTCCTACCGTATTTTATTGTACTGGTTATCATTTGCTCTAAAACTTCAGATTGCTTTATATGGGTTCCTACCCAACCTTGCTCAACAATTGTTTTAAAAGAAGTGTTATTCAAATATCTACTAACGTTATCATAAGAAATAAAACGCCCTCCTTTGGGCCCCATTGTAGAATGGTCTTTTTGTAATAACTTTAGATATTCAAGTGGAAGATACATCCCCGTAGTCAAACCTACATCATCAGGATTAAATTCAATTCTAGGGCACATTTTTATGAAAAAAGGGTCTTTCGAAATCCTAAAATCAAGAATTTCATCTTCATTAGAAATTCCATTTAATAACAATGAAATATCGTCCATTCTCTTTAACTCGTCTGAAAATTGGGAATTTGGAAGTCTAAACAAAAAATTACCTCCTTCTTTTTCCATTACCTTATACTGAACCATTACGAAACATTTGAAATCTTCGTTGTAATAGATTAAATCTGTACCTAATAACTCCTCTAGAGGTAATCTATTGGCAAGTAGAATTGTAAGCTTCGATTTGTCATTTTTAAAAACTGTAGAGGAGTGTTTGTGATTTTTGACAGCATCAAAGCCCGGCAAGGTTGTTAGGTCATTTATAATCTGAGAATCTTCTCGCAAATGCACGCTTTCTAAACCATCCAAATATGAATCAACAACACCGTCGGCACTAACGTCCCAACCAAGTGTCTGTTCTCTATCAATTCCCGCTATATTCATAGCTGTTAGAATAGCTTCTTGTTGCTGTGCTAAAGAACTACCCAGTTTAGAATGAGCTAAGTGCTTAATTTTCTCTCTTCTTTCTTTTGAATATTTATTCAAAAGAAGTGAGGCTTCTTTTTCAACTATTTTAATAAAAATATCTAAAAACTCTTCAAAACTTTTAACAGTTAATAAACCTCCATCCTTAGCTTTTTCAGCTAAATATTTTTTGAATCTCGGATTAACTTCTTTGATAATGGTTGTAGGTTTTATGGGCTTTTCTAGTCTATAAATACTAGAAATATTTAATCGACGTAAATTTGTGCCTGCTCTCATACCTCGTTTAGCAAGTCCTATATCTGAAATACTACCCCTAGTTATTACAAAACAAATTAAAGGAACATTGCTTGAGTGAGTGAAATCTGTTACAGGCTCTGCAAATTCTTCTTCATACCTTTCGTCAAAGACTTCATATCTATTAGAACTTAACTTTAGAAAATAACCTGTGACTTTGGACATAAATTGAGTTTAACGTTGCGCTGTTCTTATTAATGAATTACAAATTTGTTTTAAAATATAAAGTTAAATAATTTGATTGCCCTAGCTATTCTAAATAATAATGGGTCAATGCCAAACTCACAGCATCAAAAATTCCTGTATTTGGTTTGTCTGGCATCCAGTTTTTACGTTTATTAATTTCATATTTTTTTAGCTTTTCATACCATTTTAAAATACACTTCATTACTTGATATTTGGTGCGTGCCTGAAACTGATTAAAAACATTCATAATTTGGCTACGGGTATAACAATAAACTTCTAAGTTTTGTTTTTCGGTTTCTTTACAGATATTGACTAATAGAGCCTCAATCCGTTTACTACGACTACCTCCTTTCAAATCATCTAATGCTCTTGTAATTATCACATTGGGTTTGTAATAGTTGAGATATTTAATAGCACGTTCAAGTGCTTTTTTATTACACGTAGGACGTATGTAGCCGTTACCAACTTCCACAAGGTCTTGTGGGTCGTCAAAGACAGCGTAACTAATTCCAAAACGGTTAGGATAGAGAGCAAGCACGGTTTGTGTGCTGTTACTGTCCATCATTATTAAGTTCCATAAGATGAGTAATAACAGTATCTAAACCTTCGAGACGGTTTCTGTTTTTAAGAGTGTTTGGACTCTGCTCGTCAATTTTTTCTGCTAACTGAAAGCATCGGTCAAGATAAGGTTTGCATCCAGCATTAAAAACTTGCGGAATGATAGATTGTGTTGATAAATTAAATAGGATGTGATAGCCTGTGAGGGCTTTGGGGTGTGGTATCTTACCTGCTTCAAAGCTGGACAGATTACCCTGGTCGATGTTAAGGATGTACGCAAGGTCGTTAAGTAAAAGATGATGTTCCTTACGTGCTTGTTTGCAATGTTGATGTATTGATTTGTTCATAATGTGAAATAAGCAATGTGGTTACGCATTGCTTTTCGCATACTACAATCCAATAAGGGGAAGTAACTAGCAGTACAGCATTTTAAAATCTTACATATTTTTTTGCTGTCACTCGAAACTTCGTGGATAAAGTGTGGACGGGGTAGGTGTTTTTATGCTCGTGGTTTTTAGGCTTTTCTTTATTTGTAAGTAACGTTCGGTATCTGAAAGCCTTTTGACACACTGTGACCTATTGTAACAAGATTCTTTTATCTCGTTTAGTTTAATAGTGTGACCTTTTTTCACAGCATTATGGTAAGAAAGGTCACAAGGCTGAGGAGTAGCCTCCTCAGACAACAACCTACTTGCATAATACAGAGCAGAAGCACCTCGCCTTTTTGATTTGGTAGTAAGAGGTGTCCCATCTTTTGCAGTAACCAAGATATATCCTTGTGAAGATAAATAATCAATAGCACTAGATACTGCCCGTGCAGACTTGCCTGTACAGATACAGAAAAGACGTTGGGAAATCCAAGCTCGTTGTACCCTTTTCTTTGGGTTAATTATGTCCACTTGCCCTATGGTTTTACGAATAATGGTAAGCAGTACCTTAAGTTGAGTCTCTGAAAGTACTTTGATTAGATGGTCAAAAAGGATGTTAGGTGTTTGGGTGGTGTGTTTATAGTTCATAGATTGCAGATAATTGATAAAATACTGATTATGAATAGAGAAGAACTTTTTATTGAAAGAATGGATGAGTTAAGAACGAGATTAGACAGCCAAAAAGAATACGACATTTTATGTGCCGGAAATTTGATATTTCAATTGATACTAGATAGGAATAAAGAGCTTGCCAATCTGGTTAATACAAATGAAATTGATATCACATACCAAATCGCAGATAGTAGTGAATATTCTAACCACTTGAAAGAAATGGGATTCAACCAAAATAGCTGGGTTTTAGATGGTCTGTATCCCAAACATGCTCTGGTAAGACATAAATTAGTTAACCTTTCGCTCCAGGAGTTTTTAGATAAGGAAGTCATAATGAGAGAAGGAAATTCTTATACCATACATCAAGTAATTGAAACGGTAACAAAGGTTATGGGTGCCAGACACGCTGGAGAACCTTGGAATGAGCATGAAACTATTCTCTCAGAAGAAACAGCCAAGTTTGGTGGAGCACACGCTACAACTAGGCAAATTCTTGGTATTGGAAATGTGGTCTATGATGCACTTCTACCACTTTATGAAGATGTTATTTCTAGATAGGCACTATTAAATAATGTTATTCAAAGGATGCTTGGATATTTGGTGACGCAAGTGTTCTGCTGTTGTTGAAAGATATATAGTGGTTGTTTTAATGTCACTATGCCCCATCATTTTTGATAAGCTAAAAATATCACATCCTCCTTCAATCATCATCGTTGCGTAGGTATGGCGTAATCTGTGCGAGGTAAAATAAACTCCCGATGCTTTTCGTATTTTTTGGATTAAGAGTTTTAGTCCTGTATCACTAAGCCCCTTATTTCTGTTGGAGCAAGTAAAAAACTCTGGACAGGTTTTCTTCCATTTTTTACGCTCTACAAGATACCTATGAAGTGACTGTGCTAGGGAATGTCCCATTGGAACAATGCGGTCTTTGTTTCCCTTTCCTCTGCGTACAAAAATAGTTCTGTTTTCCATATCTACATCCGACAAAGTAAGATTGAGAAGTTCTGATTTTCTAAGTCCTGTAAATAAGAATGTAGAGAACATAGCGTGATTTCTTTCTCGTTGGTATTTCTGAGTATATGGATAGTTATATACGACCTCCAAGAGTTTAAGTGCATCTTTTTTACTAAGTCTTTTTGGAAGGCTTTTTTCCATTTTTGGAAGTTCTATCTCATCACAATAATTCTTCTCAAGATGACCTTGCGAGATACACCATCTAAAGAAAACAATAAGGGTCATATAGTAAGTGCGATAGGTTGCTGTAGTCCAGTTTTTTTCTACTCGGCCTTTTAAGAAGAAAGATTGGACTTTCTTTTGGTCTAAGTCATCAATGCTTGTAATTTCTAGCGACCTTGAAAAAGCTCCAATTTTTTGTCGGTAGCGTTTAGTAGTATTGAGAGATACTCCTCGCATATATTGAGAATAATAACAAAAATCCTCTAGTAATAATTCGATGTTCATAGTGATTGGTATCGATAGTACAAGAGGATTTTTAGACCACGTGCCACCACCTATTGGAGAGATGACGTTACACGACCACTAATATTGAGATGTAGACATCTCTAAAGTGCTGGTTTTATTGGGGGTATGGTGGACCTGACAGGACTCGAACCTGCCACCTCGTCAGTGCAAGATAGATGCTGGCTGTTCATTTCCCTATGAGCCTTATATAGTAGGCTTATAGAGGAATTGAGTGACTTTTTAGGTCGTTTTTATACCACCACATCTCTGCACAATGTTCCTGTTGTAAAATCGATTATTTAAGATAAATAATATGCCGATTTATAGCTGATGTAAAATGAGTACAACTAATAAATCGATAGTATAATTTTATCACTATTTTAAACATATCAAAAGGAGATATTATCAATATAACTTCGAGTATCTTCTATTGGTATGGAACGTAGGTAACGCTCTGTCATTCTTGTTGTGGTATGCCCAAGGGCATTTCTAATACTAATTATATCAGCCTTCCCTGTTGCTAGTGTGCAAGCGAAAGTGTGGCGAAACTGATGCAGATGAAATTTTACTCCTGATAATCTGTTAAATTTAGCTACCCAACATTTGAGACCTCCTTGCGATAGGCCATTATCACTTTTAGTGGAAACGATAAGAGCTTCCGTAGTATAGTTTCTGAATTTTCGATATTCTAAATATGCAATTAAATGATTCTTTAATATTGGGTTCATCGGAATGTTTCTGCTCTTCTTTGACTTTGAAGTTTCTCCGCGGATGTAAATAAATCCTTTTTCGAAATTCAAATCTTGTATTCTCAGTCCTAAAAGCTCTCCTCGCCTTATCCCTGTATAAAGTAGCAGGCTTACTAAAGACAAATCTCTCTTTAGGCGAAAGACATCATCCATTGAGTCTAGCACAATGGAGGCAATTATTTTAGAAACCTCTGATTTATTTAAGTTCTTGGCATTGTCATAGATAGGGTCTGGAGGTTTTCTTATTTTTTCAACCAATGATTTTTTGGGGACATATTCGTGTTCTTCTAGCCATTTGAAAAATGCAATGAGTTTATTGTAGTAGGTCTTAATAGTTGAAGGTTTGACACCTACACGGACAGTGTTTTTTCCAACAATGCGTTTTCTTGTACTTACCCTTTCAAAAAAAATATTCAATACATGGGGATGTAAGTCTTTGGCATCTTGTGTCTCAGGCATTATTTTTCTAAAAGTTTCATAGACCTGACTGTAGCTTTTAATAGTCTCTGGACGAAGTTGACTGCTATATTTGCATTCAGATAAGTACCTTTTAAAAAGCTCATCTAAGTGTGAGTCTAAATTATAAGATTGTACATAAGGATGCATAATATTAATTAATGGGTGTAAAAAATGCCATTTTGATAATGGCATTACGGGCGGTTAAATTGTGGTGTTACTTGAGCCAAATTTCTTCGGCAGTATCGAAACCAACCCATTTAAAATTCTCATCATATCCGCGACTAGCGAGTTCATAACGAATGAATTTATCAAATGGAATGTTAGTTTTAAGAATAAACCGCAGGGTTTCTCCGTGTACGGTTGAAATCATACCTCGAATCTCCTCCCAATGAGGTAGTGGGTCATCATCCATTGCAATTTGAGCAATGTCTTTGTACTTCATTTTTGAATAATCAGCTGGAATTTTCTCAAACTCACTGTTTTCAAAAGAAGGATGATCGGTCTCCAATACCATATAATCACCCTTGCTACTGAGTACAACACCATAAGTATCATTAAATCTATGATTGTTGTTTTGCCAAATAGCAAGGTCAATGGCTTTAGACTTACTTGGAAACCTTTTCATCGGATTTCTTTTTAGCTGGTGCCTTTGGAGT
Source organism: uncultured Dokdonia sp. (assembly GCA_947503305.1). GTDB lineage: Bacteria > Bacteroidota > Bacteroidia > Flavobacteriales > Flavobacteriaceae > Dokdonia. The sequence continues at coordinate 339,546 of CANNDF010000001.1, read as the reverse complement.
TTCTTTTTGAATTGGAACAACCACTTTTTTTATTGTCTCTAGCGACTCGTTAGACCACTTCTCGGTCATAAATGAGATAATTAGCATTTCATTTTTGACTAGACCAAGGAGTTCTGACTTTTCCATTTCCATGAGGTTATGTTCTTTTGGAATTGTCCCTCCAAATTGTTTTTTTAGAATTTGGATTAAGTCTTTTCTTGAAAGACAATGTGCTACATTGGAATCAATGGTTTTAGGTTTGTCCTTTCCTAAGGCAAGTCCTCGTAAAATGGAGGCGAAATGTTTTAATAAGTATTCTTGTTCTTTTTTCATTGTTAAAAGATTTGTGTGGCAGATTACCACGGATTAGTAATTATTTGTGGCGTATCGCCACTGATTATAATTTTTTAATTGACATCGGCTTCTAGTCGATAATTGGCGGTTAGCACTTCAATTTTTCGAGCACGGGGTTTACCTTTTACAGCTTTTTGAGCAGACAGTGGTTTTTCAAAACGGATGGTATGCCATCCATTAGCTTCAGCATACTTAGATAAAATTTCAGAAGGATATGAACTCAAGAGAAATTTTCCCTTTGCCTCAGAGAGGCAGTCAAGAAGTCTTTTGTAATCTGCCTCAGAGTATCCATCATAGTGTCCTTGATTAGAATCTATATAGGGCGGGTCGACATAGTGAAAGGCATCTTGGGCATCTCTGCTTTGAATTACTCGGCACGCATCTACATTTTCAATTTGCGTGTTTTCCAATCGTTTATAAACAGACTCATCAAACAAGAGTTTCTTGTTTTGAAATGCCTTTACTCTCTTGGAATATTTATCATAGCCCCAAGAACCAATCTGACATGAAAATCCCATATTCGTCCCCACATAGAATGCCCATGCTTGCTGTAATTTGTTAAACAAGTGAGGCATTCTATAAATTGTTAATGCAACGGTATAGGTTGCTCTGGAGAATAGGGTGCTTTCAATTTTTGCTTTTAACGAATCAAAATCAGTTTTAACAACTTCGTAGAAATTAATAGCGAGATTGTTGGTGTCATTTATGACTTCGGCTTCTGATGGAGACTTGGCAAAAAAGACAGCACCACCTCCAAAGAAAGCTTCTGTGTAGAGACGGTGTTTAGGTATCAAAGGGAGTATGGCAGAGAGCATATTTAGCTTTCCACCGTAATAGGTAATTGGGGTTTTAGGCATAGCAGGTAAGACCTGCAACTAATTAAAGCAGGTCGTTATCAACGAAGGAATAATATCCTTCAGAGGTAATAATAAGATGGTCTAGTAATTCTATATCAAGAAGTTTTAGCGTTGTCTTGAGTTTTCGAGTGAGTTCTCTATCTGAATTTGAAGGTTCTAACTTTCCTGATGGATGGTTGTGTGCAATCAAAATACCAGAGGCATTACTAAGGAGGGCTAACTGACATATCTCTTTAAAATTTACAGTAACCCCAGTTGTACATCCAGCACCTATTTCACTTACCCCAATTACTTGATTAGCATTAGAGGTAAGCAGTATCCAAAAGAATTCTTTATGGTCGATTCTATTGGAATTGACATAGTCTCTTAGGATAGCTTCAGCAGTATGAGAATCTTTAATCTTTCTTGTCTTATCAAATAATGGTCGTTTATAATGAATTTGAACTTCATGGCAAGCTTGTAGATGAAGCTTGGCTTTTTTTGTTGGTTTCATAATCTATTAAGTTAAAGGTGAATCTTTACTTGTAGTATCAGACCAACATTGGGGATGAAAACAGGAGCGTAAATATGTAACTATGTGGAAAAGGAAAAAGGTTTGGTCGAGATGGTAGTTGCAGAAAAGGCTTTGGAAGGAGCACCGTGAATCATTAGTTTTAAATAGATATCATAGTTGGCAAGATTTACAAAGTCAAAGGCCTTGAATTCTGGATGAAATTCTTTTTCCATAAAACGTGCATCGGCTTGTCCTAATCGAAAACAAACCATTGTTCCCACATTCCCTAAAACAGCATCACGAATTTTACCATCGAGTTGAGCGATATATTGATGCGCCATAATAAGTCCAAGCTTAAACTTACGAAGCTCGGAGAGCATTTCAACAAGCGATGCCGTAGTGTAGTTTTGAAACTCATCGAGGTAACAGAAAAACACTTCCCTTTTTTCTTCAGGTGTATCAATACGTGAAAAAGCCGATGAGGCGATAGAGGTAAGAAGAAGTGACCCTAAAATATAGGAAGCATCATTTCCAAGGCTTCCCTTTGATAAATTAACCAGTAGTATTTTCTTGTTGTCCATAATTGAGCGAAGTGATATTTGCTCTTTATTTGTAACCAAAATTCGCTTTACCGAAGGATATGATAATATTCCCCCAAGCTTATTGTAAATCGGAACCAAATCATTTTTTGTGTATTGCTTGAATTCTTTTTCCCAGAAGCGTTTTACATCCTCGTTCTTAATATTAGCTAAACAACTGTCACGATATTCTTGGTCTTGAAGTAATTTTAGAATATCAGAGAAGGAACATTGTTCTTGGTCTAAAAGCGTTAATAATACGTTTCTTAAGATATGTGAAAGCTTAATTCCCCAGCTTTGACTTCCCCATAAATGTTGGAAGATTTCTAAAATGTTTGAGGTTACTAGAGGACGTTTTTCAAATGACACTTTTCTTAAGGGGTTGTAGCCAAGTGATAAATTTGGATTGGTAGCATCTAAATAAATAATATCTTTTTGTCTATGTTTTGGGATTTCAGATTTTACTCTTTGGACAAGGTCTCCATGTATGTCAATGAGGCAAATACCTCTTCCTTGATGTATGTCTTGGGTTATTTTAGTTTTTAAAAGCGTGGTCTTCCCTGTTCCTGTTTTACCTAAAATATAGAAATGATGAAGTCGGTCTTTTTGTAAAATGCCGAAAGTATCTCGCTGCTCTCGAAAGTTAGTTTTAGCGAAGTAACAGATGGAGTTGTTTTGAGGAAATAACACAACACCATTTTCTCGTACCGTTTATAGTTTGGGAAGGAGTGTTATAGATTCAATCATATAGAAAAGAAATCAGAGAAACTATTCAAACAGAGATAACTAGATCTTTATCAGTATATTTATCTATAATAAATCTCCCCGATACATTTTAAATGTCAATAAATACCCATTAAAGGGTATTACTTTATGTGTTTAAAATTTGTAATGTTAATCATTATTAAAATCGACCTCCATCATGAAAATCAATGTAACATTATTAATGCTCTTAACTTTTTTGACAGTGCATTCTCAAATTGACAAAACAAAATTATTTGATCAACAGCTAAATGCTGTCTCTTCTGAGTACAGGAATACAGGTGAAGAAGATGGCATGATGGTTCAGGGGTCATTACTGAATGAAAGATTACTAAAAGCATTTAATCAAGTGGTTTTTAGTAGTTCAGACTTAGTTGGAAATGCTTCAGCCTTCGGAATATCTCAAAATGAGGAAAAGACAAATGTTTCAGTCAATACTAATTTCCATTTATATGGAGAGGATGTACACCAATTTTATTTAAAAGCAGGAATAAATGCTAATGGTAGTGGTTCAATATTTAATCTATACTCAAGAGATGAATGGAAAAGTAGTGTAGGTGCCAATGCAGGTGTTATTTGGAAATTCTATGGTTCTGGTTTCACTAATGAGGGAGATATAAAAATACAGCAGAACAAAGTTTTAAGAGAAATTTTCATTAGAGATAGTATCAGAGATAATCTCGTTAATTTTAATAAAGGGGATTACCTAAAGAAGGTCGTAGCTTATAATAATGCTCTGACAAATAAGAATAAAGATAAAATTACTGCACTCTATAAAGATTTAGAAATCATTGAGGAGTTTTTTAAAAAACTTGAAGGCTATAGACCAAAAAATAAAAAAGATAAGCTCAATTTTAAGAATTATTCAGATAAGCAAAACAAGATAAATGATAGTATTATTAATGAGATTATAGATATATATTGGACTGACGATAAAAAGAAGGACAATAAAGTGCTTAAAAAAATAATCAAAGACGTTGCTTATAAATATGATAAGAAAAATATAAAAAGTACTGGATATCATTTTCTATGGGCGGATGCTAATATTGGACTTAATAATAATGCATTCAATTTTTCTGAAAAGGCAGAGAATATAGAAAGTGATATTTTAACTGACTTCAATGCATTCGATGCCGAGAAGACTGATATTAACAAGCTGAACACGGTTATTTCAGCAAATGCTAACTACTCTTATAATGCTCTCAGAGGAGCTGGATATATTCAATTGGGTGCTAAGTTTAATTCTGGATCTTTTCTAAACAGCAATTTAATTAATGGGACAGCCAAAGTCTCTCGTGTTGATACAAACGGCTTGTTTTTTATCGAAGATGAAGATGGTCAAACTTTAGGGGATTTCAATTCAATAAAAAGAGATTTACAATATGGGTCATTTGATTTATATGGAGCATATTTTTTTGGTAAGAGAAAAGTTTTTGGTTTAAATATATCAGCTAGTCATCGTTATATAATAAAGACTCCTGAAAACTCATTTTACAAAGAGAATTATTCAATTCTTTTTGGGCCAATTTTTAGAAAACCAAAAAAAGATGATGATACCGGGTTAACCTTTGGTATTGATATTGGTTTTGACAATGCTATATATGAAACTAAAGCAGGAGATAGTTTTGTAGCAAGGATTCGCGTGGGTATTCCTTTTAAACTCTATGATATTAATAAATAATATTTGTTTAAAAAACGCTCACTATTTTTGAAGTGAGCGTTTTATTTTAAACTAATTTCTCTTTAAACTTAAAATAGCCTTATCAAAATCTGACTTCATATCTTCTGGAACATTGAGATAGCCAATAACAACTTCATTTAAGATATCTTCTCTCCAATAATTACCATCTTTCTGCTTACCGTGCATAGATATTGAATCATTAAGATTTTTTCTTTGAACATAAGATATACCTTGATTTAATTTGTTATCACCGTTTAATGGAGATCCATTTAAATTGTTATCAGTTAAATAAATTTTAGCTCCATTTTGATACAAATAAACTACCTCCTTAAATTCAGGATTAAAATCTTCATTCAATATTTTGAAATTTTTAGGCACATTGAGAAAAAACTTTCTTTTTTCAAATGGCTTTGACTTTGAATTAGTCTGAAAATTTGAGACATAAGAGACTTTTTTGAATCCTTTTATATTGGCTGTAGAACAACAACTTATAATAAGACTAGCAATGCTTATCGAAATAAGAAAATTTTTCATAATCTAATTTTTATTAAGTTCAATTGATGGTGGTGCTATGTAAAGAGGACTGCCATTGGACAATAAACTTGTAGCTCCTGATGAATATTGATATCGGAGTGGACGATTTCCAAAAGTACTAGTGTTTCTTAGCTGATTTCCAAAATAAACAGCTCTGGCTTCCATACGCACAGTTCCTCCCGGCAATATTCTAGGGTCTAAATTTCCACTATCTGAATCATAGGCGTGGAATAGTTCATGACCTAATAAAATTGAAGAATTGGCAGTTCTTGATCTACCTCCTTGTGAGATGTAACTTGGACTAGAGTCAGGGTCCCAAAAAATTATCCCTCCAGTACCAATAGTATTACTCGGAGGTCCATCGCCTACGGGACCTTTCCCTAAAATCTGCCCAACGTTTGCTTCGGCATCATTAATATTTATGTTTGTGCGCTCCCCAGGTTGATTTGCACTAAATCTGTTGCCGCCTCTCTGTATAGTAAAATTGTTTTCTGATCCTTGAAGAGTAGATACCACATCAGTTCCTATTTCGGATTCTCCACTTGAAATTTCATTCAATGCTCCAACAGCTTTCTTAAGGAATGAGTTCGTTATTTTAACTGAACCATCCTTTTTTACTTTAACTCCTTTTCCTTCATATCTCGAACCATCTGCGTTTAACAATTGTCCGTCTTGGTATAGAGCACGATTTTGATTATCACTACCAAATGAAATCCACAAACTGTCTCCAGCAATTTCTCTAAACCTAATTGGATTGTTTTTTGTAAACGCATAAGGAGATGTGTTGTAATATTTTTCAGCAAATCTGTCTATTTTATTAAAGCGTGCAATTGCGGGGTCATAATCACGCCACTGATAAGCGTAAGTGTTCTTTCCAAGTTCCTCTTCAAGCTCTTGACCGTTGTACTTATACTTGTCCGCTGTTGAATTAACATTCCCAGAAATCTCGTTATTGTACCCTTTATGCTTCAACCCAAAAGGATAATAATGCTTCTCGCTTATGATTTCGGTAGAAGCTTTAATGGCTCCATCCAGATCACTATCGGCATAAGTTAGTCTTATATTTCCTAAATGATCTTTATACTGGAACGCATATTGATACCCAGAGTTGGTTGCTGTTTGGGTAGAGGTGCTAAATCCTTTTACAGACTTTGAGCTATTATATACGGGTTCTATATAGCCTTCGGGATGGGGGAACATGATCAATCCTTCTACATTGTTTTCTACCTTATAAAGATAACCATTTGCATAGTAAGTATACCCTGTAGTATTCTTAATCAGGTCTTCTACTCTTTTTTCCAGTTTGACTCCTGTGGCATCATAGGTATAAAAGATATACCCAAGTTGAGGGTTACCCTCCCCGTCGGTACCATCTATAGTCACCCGTTCCGGGAGGTTGAGATGGTTATAGGTAATACTGGTAATGCCTTTATTCTTGTCTTCTATCATATTGCCATTGACATCATATTTATAGTCATCTCCTACCGTATAGCCATCATAAAACCCTTCTCCAGCTATAGATGAGGTTGCTCCATCGGTTACCTGTTGTAACTGGTTCCCGTTATAGGTATAGGACAGCTCGTCCATAGCCTGTGCATTGCCATTGACATCTTCTCCCTGGCGTGTGAGACTAAGCAGGTTTCCGTTTTGATCATAATTGATACTATGTACATTGTAATGGTCATACCCCAGTAAGTCTTGTCCCTGTCTACTATAGGCTACCTTAATTCTGTTTAACGCATCATACTTATAGCCATAGGTATGTTTTTGATCATCAGTATTTAAAGTGCTCCATACCGTCTGTGAGATATTGCCATTGTATAGGGGAGTAGCATAGCCCGAGTTACCTGCACTGCCTTCTATCGGCCCATCATAATTGATATGAAAATTAAAAAGATTGTCTTCTCTCCCTGGCGCATCTACATCATTAATATCGGTCAACCATCCTCGTATATTATACTTATAATCTACGTTTTGTAAACTCTTATCAATGGTGGTGGCATACAGATTAAGGTTCCCTATTTGGGTTCCCTCATCTCGTATGGATAGATCTCCTATTAAAGAAGGGTAATTTTGAGTCATGGTATAGCTTGCCACTTCACTTCCATTATGAATAAAATGGATCTCATTTCCTTCACGTTCTATAGCAAAAGTATCTCCTTCGCTATATGGGGTAGCACTATGCAAGCTTATAAGATTCCCGTTTTCTCTTATTTGTGATATATACCTCGGAGGGTTTTGCCAAAAAAATGAAATCCCATAATCAATCTCACTATGAGAATTGGTATTACTTTGATCATTAAAACCTACAATAAATCTTTTATTCTCGGTCTCTGCAGTAAAAGAAAGTCCTCCATCTCCTTCCAATCGTCCTATGGTAGAAAGACCTGCATTATAACTGCTACTTCCACCACTTGTTTTTTCAATAGTATGATCTGTTATTGTAATATAAGAAGAGATATCGGTATATCCACTTTCAAAGAGTTGTCCTCCTACTTTTTTACTTACGAGTTGTCCCAGTTCGTCATAGGTATTACTGGCAATGAGCTGTACAGGTTCTTCATTGATCTGTTGTAAGTGAGTCGCCAGTCTGTCCTGATGGTCATAGGTAAAAAAGTCTGTCGTTGTTACTGTCTGATGGGTGCCTTTGCTATGTACCGTTCTACTTTGTAAGGGCTTTCCTGTAAAGTCCAGCAAGGTCTCAGAGGTATCTTGAGTATCCAGATACTCATTCTCACTCATGCTATAGATAGGCCGTGCTTTTTCATCATAACCCGTCAAGGTGGTGATCCAGTCATCGGTATCCAGTACTCGTACCTTAGACACCGTAGGTAAGCTATGGGTAGCTGTGGTTACAGGCTGTCCATAGACCTCGGCAGGAAGTAGGGTACTGCTACTACCTACATAGGTATCATAATAATTAATGGTATGTAGGGTAAGTGCCGTGGTAGGAAACGCATTATTGGTATAATAAACCGCCTCTCCATCGATACTTATGCTACTACTTGTCACACTCTCATTGAAGGTTGTGGCGCTACTAAGGGTTTGTTGTATAACAGTCCTGGAAGCAGCTGTGGTATAGATCCCGGTATAGATAGCTCTATTGAGCGCATCATATTTGGTAAAGAGCCATTGGTTGTTTTGGTGTAAGCGGGCATCTTGTGTTAATACGGGACGGTCTAGCTTGTCATACAGGATATACTCCCATCCTTTGCCAGGGATCTTTTTATCTGTAAGTCGGTTACGGTAATCGTATTTATATTGATACCCCAGATTGTCCAGAATATCTTGTGCATTTGCTACCAGCGCTTCGTTACTTACGATCTGTGTACTGGCTTCTGGAGACAGGACATAGGTAAGGTTTCCAAAATCGTCATATACATAATAAGTATCATGTGGGAGGTCGTTCTCAAAGGTACGTTTAAGGATTACCTGTCCGCTTTTGTTTGTAAACTCCTGGGTGGCGTGGTTACCTCCCAAAACGAGCAGATGTGGTTCGGCAGGATCTTCTCCTTCTGGATAGAAAATAGGATCTTCTTCAGGGAGATAGTCATCTTCTGTTTGGGTATAGTTTTCATCCTGCGTATTGGTGATAAACAGGGTATTTTCAGGATATATACCATTAAGAGTAAGAGTAGGTTGTGTGGTAGCACCTCCTGTAAAAGACACCCTGAATTTGAGCACATCATCTCCAGAGGTATCTCCATCACTCACCGTATTTGATCTGTAATTAAAATGGATGGTATGGTCATTAAGCGAGTCAGGCAGTACGGCCCAGCTATTGCCGGGTGCACCCTGCCTGAGGGGCCTGCTTGTGGCGTCTTTTTCAAAAAGGGTTTCACTATAAGGATTAAGTGTATACTCATATTTATCGGTATTATAAAAGGTGCCTATGGCAGCTTTTAAGGCCGCTTGATCGGTAAGTTGCAGGTAATCTCCAGTCACCTCACCAGGGGTGGCATAGGGCAGGTAAGTCTTTGCAGCCCTTCCCAGACTGTCATACTCTGAGTAGGTTACAATATTCTCACGATTCCCTCCCGCTCTGGCAGCTACCGATTGCTTGGGACGTCCCAAACCGTCATAATAGGTGATCTGTTCGGTTTTTTGAGAAACATCAACATTTCCTGTAGATGTAGCGACTTTATACGCCGAGGTTTTTACATAATTTTCTGTCGTGGTCTGTCCGATTCCTATAAAAGGCAATGCAAAGACAATAAGTGCTAGTATGTGTTTCATCTTGATATAGGAATTAATCATTGTCTCTGTAGTTATATTCGTTTTTACTAAGGATATTACCGTCTTGATCCCGTACTTGCTCCAGACGGTGCTGGGTATCATAGTCATAATACACAGTATAGCCTCTGGGATCGGTCACAGAGGTGACACCTATAAGGGGCGTATAGGTATAAGAAGTGATAGTGGCTTGGGTAAGAGTGTTACGTACACTATCCATCGCAGTACGGATACTGGTCTCGGACGCACTTTGAAAATTACCGTTATAGCTATATCCTGCACTGGCCAGTGCACTGACGGCTTCACTATGAGTAGCACCTTCTATCTTGGCCACGACATATTGAAAATTATAGGACCATAGATACGAGATGGGGGTACCGTTGGCCGTTCGGGCTTGTAAGAGATTACTACGACTGTCATAGATCTCCAGGCGGGTACGTTCTTCTAGGGAATGACCAGCTTTTGCCGCTTTGATACTATTGGGTTTATACCCCAGCCCTACAGGAATAAAATCTGTTTTTTGGGTAGCGAGTAAGGTACCGTTACGGGATGAGGTTTGTTGTACGGCCTGATTGATCTGGTTTTTACTTGTCATAAGCTGGTACTGAGATTCTCCCGATACTTCACTCGAATAGGGGTAGTAAAACTGAGAAAGTACCGTATCACCTTCTGAGGTGAGGGTCTCCTGTTCTGAGAGTTGATCTTTTTCATCATAACTATAGGTGACCGTACTCTCTACACCATCTGCTGTAGTAACGGTTTCTACGAGTTGAGGATACATATCTATCTCTCTATAGGGATAGATCTGATGCAGGGCTTTATAGGCCTGTACTTGTATTGGGGTAGATGGGACCGCTGGATAGTCCAGAGAATACCAATTGACCACCAGGTTTTTTTTACGATGGAGTTTAAAACTCCAGGGATGGTCATCATTAAAGTCATGACTGTATCCATTTTCAGAGTTTGGCAACTCGGGATGTCCTTGGTATTGGGTAGGGAGTCTATTTTTAAAATAGGATTGTTGGGTTTCTTGCCGTCCTGCTTTGCTACGAATAAGCATGGCTCCAGAGCGATCTTTTCCTTCGGGAAGGCCAGGGTATTTAAAATCCCCCATAGTCTGTTGTGGCATGGCATAGTTCTGTATGGTCTTGGCGTCTCCTTTTTGAGAGATGACTCGCTCATAGTACACAGGAAGACCATCCGAGTCTGACATCATATTAAAAGCTGCCGTGGTATAGATAAACTCTTCTATATATTGTTGATTATCATCTAAGCTTAAAATACTTCGTTGATGGCGTTCTGTAGGGTCATGGTTAAGCACGCCAGAAGAAAATCCATCGGTACCTATATAGGAATAGGTGGTCTCTACGGGTTCTCCATCTTCTGGAGTATCAGTGACTTTGGCGACTCGTATCCCTCCTACATATTGATCTTGATATAAAGGTGGGGCATTATTTTCTCCTAAGACAGGGTCTTTCCATTTTAAACGGATCTCTGCCGTAAGGTTTCCATAAGCAAAGGTACCGCTTTGTGTTTCGGGATCATGTCCAGGCGGGTAGGTGGTTACTTTAAATTTATAAGTACCGGGCATGATCACGATAGCTCCTCCGGTATCATGTGACTGGTTGATTGCAAACTGTCCTTGACATCCATGCTGATTGTTAGGATTGGTAGGATAGGGACATCCATCGGGACCGTACTCCTGAAGAAAGAAAGGAACCATAGGCGGGTTGGGGTAATAGCTACAACCTTCACTATCTACCAGTTTATTACGTGCATCTTCGGCCACCTGGTAATACCAGGAATTAAAGATAGGCGCAAAGGAATAGCAGGCACTAAGATCTGGATAGGCGCCCGTAGTTTCTTCTATAGAGAGTCTGATATAGTTACCGAGACTTAGATCACCCACAACGCGGTGTGAGATTTCGGCAATGACAGGTTGGGTAAAAGTAAAGGTACGCTCATCTTCATAATCTTGATTATCTTCAGAAACATTAATCCCAATCAACTCATTATGGTCATACCCTGTAGCAGGTCCTCCGGGATCTGATCCCGGGACATAAGGTACACGTGCCTGGTTTTGAGCGTAAATAATGTCGGTATGTCCTCCTGTAGGATAGACAATCTCTTTAAGAGCTCCCAATCGGGTATGGAATAAACTAGAGCTACGATCTGCCTGTATGCCACCTATTCCCATATCATAGAGATGTGTATTAAAAACACCGTTATAAAAACGCCAAGAGTCTTGCGCCAAGGGTTTGTTGGTCGATCCTTCATAAAACTCAGGAATGGTCCCAATACTACCGTCTCCTCCATCTCCGTAATACCTGAAATCCAATAGGTCTTCGGTATTCTTATCGATACTCATAAGCAGGTCTCGGTGTCCTCCATAGGTAAAATCATAGGTATTAATCACAGTACCCCAAGGATCTTTTACCAGAATGTCACTATAGAGTTTATGCCCATCAATGGTTGTTGTATTGAGATCCAGAGATCCTTTTGGGAAGTTTATAGAGGTAAGTATCAAACGATCAACTTGGGTTGCTTTATTGACATCTCCATATATATCACCTATAGGATGCATCCCTGGTGGATTGGTTTCGGTATCACTACCATATCGATATGCAGCGATTCCCGAGGCCCCAAAATTCCAGTTAAAAAAAGTGTCTTGGGTATACTCAAAGGAGATCTCTTCTCCATTGGGGTAAGCAATACGGCTTAGCAACCAGCTATTGGCATTGTCTTCGGGACAGACACCTGTACCACCACCTTCACAAATACTGGTTTCCTGGTCTTCAAAATGATAGATAATTCCTTTGTCATCGGTCAGGATAAAACGATCTACTTTATGATGTGCTCCTGTATCCATCACCACCTCCAGCTGGTAGTTGTGCTTGTGTAAATAGTATGGGACAAAAGCAGATTGTACAGCATCATATCGCAGTTTAAAAGAAAACTGAATCCCTGCTGCGTTTAAGGTATATTTATCTACTTCAGAATCGTACTCACCACTCTGAAACTTCATATAGTCTACAATATCTATATCATAACTCCCGCCCCCAAAATCAGGAATAAGGTCGCCTATATTATTGGCTCCATAATACCCATTTTCATGACCGTCTGGCAGGCCTCGTACCTCTCTACTTACAGCTCCATGTGCACTTAGTGACCACCCCAATCCCATGATAGAGGGTTTACCTTCGGCAATGAGTCCTCCATAATTATAGGATAGATGTATGGGCCAGGAATTACCATCTACACCAATGGTATAAATAGGCACTCCGTAACTCATCTGTCCCGAAGCTCCGCTTATAGGGATATTGCCATACCTGCCCAGAGTTGCTGTATCTGGATTCATAGGGGTGATCTCCGGGATTCCCTCACTTGGAATTTGGGCGATGCTTGTATAGCTCGCCATGCATACCAAGGATACCCATAGTATGCGCAAAAATGATGTGTGTGACTTAGACATAGGTGTTTGTTATAATTATTTGATTTAAAAATAATTAAGAGCGTTTGGTTTTTAAATACCAAAGTAATAAACGGTCATATATGGGAATAACTAGCACATTTTGACGAAAGCCATAAAATAATGTGTGCTTCTGAACTAAAAATTAATGAAAATAAAAAGTGTGTTCCCCTTATAAAATGAATTTCCCCTTAATTATACCCTAAAGTAACAAAAATAAGAAAAATCCTACAAGAATTGAACTGTTAAATTTTTGTGAAATTTATTTTTAAGCAGTGAATAATGTATTCTTTATCACTCTTTTATAAAGCACATCTACTTAAAAAAAGGAATTCTATGAGGGAAAACCGTACTTATATGTCTTAAAAACAGTGTCTGTCTGTGTGTCGTATATCGGTGCAGAGTACGCTTTCGCGAAAGCGGATACCCCTCCTTTACGCATAGGATTTTATAAATACAGGAGGTTTTATTACTTCTTGGTTTTGAGCTGTTGGAGGTAGTACTGTGCTTGTTTTGTATTGCCCATAGCCAGATATGCGTTTGCTATGCTAGTAAGAAGTCTTTCTGAATCCGGATGCTGTTCTAAGAGGATCTTATAGATAGGAATAGCTTCTGTGTAATTTTTATGCTTTTCATAAAACGCCCCGATTTCATAGGCTCTGTTTTTTAAATCTCTAAGAAAACCTTCTGAGATAAGCGCATCTGCAAAGGTCTTAAATTGTGTATAGTCATCTGCACGTATTGCACTGCGTAAGATCGTAAATTGAGACCAGGTAGAGAGGTTCTTAGAAAACCCATAGGTATCTCCTCTTTGTTGTGCATACGCATAGGCATAGGTCAGTCCTCCTGCATCTAGTAATTTTTTGAGGTTGTCTTCCTGAAATTGGGGATAATACCTGAAGTAATTTCTAAGGCTATGATAGAGAGTCGCATAGGCTGTAGAATGGTGTTCTTCATTTTGTAAATAGAGCGATTTCCAATCCAGTTTTTGATCCTGTTTTTTTGAAAGTAAACTATCCAGCCTGTCTACCCCAAAATTGACATCGTATTCATCCGGACTTACCGAAAAATAAAGTTTTTTATCTAAGACAGGAATACTATCCAACGCTTGTACTTTATCCAAAATAGGAAAAGGGCTCGCCAGGAAATACCCATTAAAAAGGGGTTTGTTTTCTAGCATAAAATCAAAGGCAACACTTCCTGCATATTGCCACCCGAAAAGCATATTTTCTTTTTTTGTGCGGTAAGTAGTGTCTATATAAGGGACAAGTTCTTGCTCAATATAACGCATAAAAGCAGCCTTATCGCTTCCAAAATAGCGATATCGTTGCGGAAAAGGTGTTGTGATGCCTACAATAATAAACTCCGGGGTTTTATCAAATTGCCTGAAAGTAGTATGGATACTAACGCCAAGGGTAAAAAACAATTGCCCGTCCAGTATATACAGAACTGGATAGGAAGTCTCTGTGGCTTCATATCCCGACGGGAGATAGACCTGTACCTCTTGTGCTGTTTCTAATATGCTGGAAGGTATCGTATGGTTTGTGCCTATCGTCGTAGCTGTTATCGTCTCTTGTGCATATACGGTGATGCTTAATAGCATACTACAGATAAAGAATTGTACCTTTTTTTTCATACCCGTTCTAGAATGAGTTTTCTATAGGCACTAAGATAGAATCTTCTCCTGCGTAGACTTATAATTTTAAGTTAATAGTTTGCAGATAGCGGCTCTTTTTTGATTTTTATATATGCGTGTGTTTTTATATATTAGCGTTGTATATGCAACATTAAAAAAGGTGTATACAATAAAAGGGACGCCCTTTTAATCATCATCATCAATCAAAATTTTAAATGTATGAATTTACAATCTGAGCCTATCGCGGAGGTTAAAAAACCGCGTGCATGGAGACTTCACCTTATGAGAGGTCTTTTCTTTTTAAATTTTATCAGTCTGGCTTCCGATAATTGGTCTGCTATTTTATTTCCTAAAGAACAACTGGATACCTTAAGTGGAGTGGCTATTAGTTTTTGGGCAGGGTTTTCTCTATTAAATTTAATAGGGGTACGTTTTCCTTTAAAAATGGTGCCTATTCTATTACTCCAGTTACTGTATAAGTCTGGATGGCTTTTGGGAACGTATTTACCAGCCCAAAATGCAGACCTCTTAAACCCTTCCTTAGAAGAGTTCTTTTGGATTTGTGTAGGTGGCGTTGTATTAAACCTATTGATTATTCCTTGGGGATATGTATATAGAACCTTTATCAGAGATTTTTTTAGGTTTAAAAAATAACTGCCTTTCTCCAGGGTGGTACACACTATGGTGACCTAAGTACATACTAGAGGGGAGGTTGTTATTGAGAATAATAGAGGTATAAAAGAGGCCTGTGCAGTGGCTTACTTTTCAGGCAATAAACGAAGTACAGTTTGCATATCTATATCTGTAGTTGTCCTAATATCTGTAAGGGTATAGGTGGTTTTGATATCAGGAATGACGCCTCTTCCTCTGTTTTTTTCTATTACTGCATTTGTTACTTTAAAAAGCGGGAGATACATTCTGATCCCTGAATATGGAAGTGTGACAAGGAGTTCTCCATTGCTTGTATTTCCTACAGTAGTACCTCCGGTTTCCTGCCCTATAAAAGTACCTTTTTTGTTGTGTTGTGCAATGGCGGCAAGATCTGCCGCAGCAGAAAACGTATTTCCATTAATAAGGAAAAAGACCTTTCCTGTATAAGAGGGTGAGCTAGGTTGATGTGTCCCTAAAGTAGGATGACTGTCAGTAAGTACAAACCGTTTTTTGGGATCCTTTTGTACAATTTTTTGCATGCGTGTATTGAAAGATTCATCTTGGTTTGTATAAGAAAGAAAAGAGTAATTGTTTGTTGCAGCCTCCAGAGATTGATGGTAGTTAAAAGCTGTTGAGGTTAAAAAGCTGTATAAATATATTGCATAGTCATCTCGACCTCCACTATTATCTCTAAGATCAATGACTAGATATTTTATCTTGTTTTTATGGATATCTGAAAATGTTTTTTTTATCCAATTTTTGAAATCAATTTTTGAAGTATCTGTAAACTGTGCGATTTTTAAAAGCGCAGTCTCTGGGTTTATACTACGATATTGATTGTCTTGCTTTGTTTTTTCTTTTTGTAAAAGTAAATCTGTAAAGGAAATTCCATCATATCTTTTTTCTATATGATCCCCATTAGGGCTTTTAAATTTTAATAAAAAATCTTCCTCTTGATTAAAATAGATATGGTATAATTCTGAAAAATGATCTCCTATTAAGAGATTTTTTGAGGTCTGGATATAGCCATCTGATGGGATATTTTTTACCAACTCATCGTATATCTTTGTAAAAGGTTTATTGTTAATGGCAAGTAGTATACTTCCTGATAGAATGGTATCCTGATCTACACTAAAGTCTTTGGAATTGATAAGTAGTCCATTATTAAATCTAGTTTGTAATGGAAAATAGACCTTGCGGTTTTTATAAAACTCATGATACTGCTCTGATAAACTACTTTGAGTATGACCGCATTGTATTTTTGATATAATAGGCGTTATTAATTTATAAAACTCAACTTCTGTAAGAGGGGTGGTTATTTTTTGATATGCGGTATTAAAATCGTTTGATAGCTCTTCTTTTGAAGTGTATCTATATAATGAAGGATGGCCTTCTTCCAGGCTTTTTCTTAAGATATTAAAATCTTCTTTGAGTTCTTTTACCTTATATGTTTTGAGAGGGTTATATATGGTGTATGCATCACGACTTGACACAAATTGATCTTGTAAACTTTCTCTTTCTTCAAGCTCTTTCTGTACGTTTTTAAATAATTGAGTATTAGAAACGGGATAATTTTCCCAAAAGACATTATCATAAGGCATATCGATTTTATAAATATCGTTATCCCACGTATTGGGTTTTGTAGGGATCGTTTGTAAGGAGACTTTATGAATGTTTAGTTCTTCGTTTCTTTCAAAACTCACTATCTTTTTATTGGATTTGGTATCCCGAACCTCTCCTTTAAGATTCCATAAAAAATAATTTAAATAGAGACGCCCGTCTTTTTCTTTATACTTTAGAATTAATCGATCTTTTGTAATCTTTGTTTTTCCTTTAGGGGTTTTGGCCCAGTTGGGTCTATGTATAGTATACTCTCTATCTACTCTTAGGATTGCATAATCTTTAACCCTTACATAGAATACCGCATCATAATTAGGCCATTGATATTCAGTATTTTTTTTTGCAGAAATCACATATACCTGTTCGCCATTTAAAAGGACATTTTTTTCGAGAGTATAAAAAAACCCTTTTTGAAAACCATTGGGATGAGTGGCTCGGGTAGGGCGTTTAATAAGGTCTGGTTTTAATAATTCATCAAGATTACGTGCGTTGTGTTTTGTACGATTCCATTTGAATGTTCGAAAGTCCTTGCTTTGCCGTAGCGCCAGGTAGTCTACGACTCTACTCTCTTTTTTTAAATAATTAGGATCATATATATCTATAGCCGATTCTAACAGCCTAACATATGCTCCGTCTTCTTGATCTGTGATTCTATAGGTTCCTGATAGTTTATGAGGGAGAATACCGTAGGTGTTTTTACGCTCTTTCATCGCTTTTTTAATAATACCAACAGCGCTTAGTTTACTGACAATCACTTCGTCCAGCCCTAATACATCTTCCTCTATTAAAATAGTGTGTGTATGCTGGTTACGCATATTTTGTATAGGAATTTTTTTTGTTTTATACCCTAAGGAAGAAAATATAAGTGTATCCGAAGTATTGTGTTTATTTACTTGAATACTAAACGCTCCCGAAGTGTCTGTAATGGTTCCAAGAGAAGAAGTCATAAAGTAAATATTTACAAAAGGCACACTTTGCTCTGTTTGAATATCTAGGACTTTACCTGTTATATTAAATGTATCTATACTTGATTGAGAAATTACAGGGTATGAGAATAGTATAAAAATAAGAAGTAAACAAGATGCTATTTTTAGATTCATCAGGTTAGATTAAAAATTTATCAAAAAGGATAACATCGTAAGTATTTGTACAAAATACGTATAATACAATATTTGAATCAAAATCCTTGTAAAAATAGTTCAATTCGATCTCTGAGTATTTGATTTTCAGATGCTATATTGGAATGTGTTCTATTTTCATAAACAAATAATTGAAAATCGATATCAAGATTTAAAGCTTCTATTTGTTGTATGAGTTGTGTCCCTTGGTCAGGCGGTACGATTCTGTCATCTTCTCCTAAATGCAATTGTGTTGAGGGTAGTTGTTGTACAAAAAAGAGAGGGGAACTGGCAATCATATTGTGTCTTGCCTCAGCAATCGTCATTGTACCATTGACTAACTCCTGTAAGAATTGACAGATGTATATATTATCGTTCTGGTTTCTGGAAGTTAGGTCCAGCATATTTGTAGGAGCGGCTATTCCTATCACTTTTTTCACACGTTGGTCTCGTTGTGCCATAAGCATAGCAACAGTACCTCCACGGCTACCTCCTTGAGCTGATACCCTGTTCATATCTGCCATCTCTTCGGTATCTTGGATGATGTTTAAGAATGCAATGGCATCATCAGTAGCTCTATCAAAAGCATCACATTTATTACCTTCTGAAATAGGAGATGAATAAGTTACTCCATTAAGAATTATATGTAAATCTTGACCTCTAAAAGCGGGTATAGCAAAAATATAAGGGATTTTAAACTCTTCTCCTCCATTAAGGGCTATGCTGGTTTCAATATTTTCTGGCTCAAAAGAAAACCCATTTAAAGCCATTCGTACTGGAACTAGCGTATCTGTTTCTGGAACAATTAATGCTCCGTATTCTTTATAACCATCTAGTGTGAATGAAATCATTTTTAAAACAGTTCCTCCAGTTCCTATCGGAATTTCTTCTTCTATAGCATAGTTTGTAGGGTTGAGGTTTCTAGAGGCCCAATCTTCTTCTATAATTGTTAGTTCTTCTTGAGTCGGTTGAGAAAATAAAAGCTGTTTGTCAAAACCCTCTAGAAAATCATTATCGCTACTACAGGCTGATACAACAAAAAAGAAGATAAATACTGTAATACGTGTTATCGTATTTGACATAGAAACTATGAATTTATTATGCATTACTGTCTGTGTTTTTTGATTCCTTCAAATCGCATTAGTAAAAGTAATCTAAGCCCTATATGGAAAGAGTATGCATGGGTACATATGTACATTTTCCATCAAAAAATGATGTTAATCTTTTATAATTTCTGTGAAGTATTAAGGCACATAAGGAGATACTAATGATTTAGCTTTCGCTAAAAAAACAAAAAATAAGATAATAAGTCCCTCTGTTAATAGGTAAATCCGGAATCTCTAAAAGGAATCGCTGGGTCAAAAATTTCATTAATTAATTGACTTAGTACCATTTCAAAATGAGTAAGTGATTCTTGCGTGATTGCGGTCTCTTTTTTTCTTCCTTCACCTATTCCAAAAGGCATATATCCATTTTTAAGTTTTCTAAGGGAGATAATCCCTGCAGTTACAGGTAATGAAAGAGGTGTTTCTTTATGAAGCATATACGTATACATAAGGATCTGAAACGCTTTTTCTTTTTTTCCTTCATCCCCAAGAAGGTCTTGCCAGTTTTTTATAAATAGATCTGCTTTTTCTACACTTCCTGATTTATAGTCAATAATTCGAAAGTCATTGTTTCTTAATTCTACACGATCTACAGTACCTTTAAGAAATATAGGGAAGGGTAAGGAAGAGGCCGTAAACGGCGTTTTTAACTGCTCTTCCAATTGGGTAATATAGATGGTATCTCCCCGAAGAAGTTCTTCCTTTTCACGTTGCAGAAAATTTGTAATGTACTGCTTGATTACTTTATAAATAATAAGGTTCTTGCCTTGAGAAAGATTTAATTGCCCGTAATGTTCTTTAAATTGAGTAGTAGCTATAGGATCTACATCTACAGCCATAGCGGTTATATTTTCTGGGGTTATATGTGTGTTTATAAACGGGCTATATAGTATTTCTAGGGTATTATGAATTATAGTCCCCATCGTATTAGAAGCTACTGTTTCTTCCACGTCATCTCTATCTCTTATCCCTAAGACGTATTTGTAATAAAAATCGATAGGGTTGCGTAGATACGTAGATAAGGAAGATGGAGATAGACCCGAAGCTACTAGTTTTTTGAGTTGAGAAAGTACAGCATCTGTTTTATCAATCACCACAGGTTTAGAGAGTGGTGGTTTGATGTGAGGCATGGCTACTTGTTTGTGTAAACGATGGATATTCTCCATTTCTAATTGTAAAACAAATCTGCTTTTTTCTGCACTACTCAGCCCGTCTGTCGATGAAGTATATAAAATATGCGCAGATTGAACACGATGTAATAAGCGATAAAAATGATAGGCATATACAGCATCCTTCTCTTGATACGTAGGTAAGTCATATGTCATTTTGAGATCATATGGGATGTAGGAATTACTACTTTTACCTGCTGGAAGAATGCCTTCATTAACAGAGGTGACGATTACATTTTTAAAATCTAATAATCGGGATTCCAGCATCCCCATAACCTGTAAACCTTTGTATGGATCTCCCTGTAGGTCTATAGTTTCAGAAGCTATTAAATCTCTATAAAATCGTATAAGCGTAGGAATGTCTTCGATATAGCTATAGCTAGAGTTAATGGTAGAAAGCTTATTAAATGCTTTGTAAAAGCCATATATGTATTCTATTGTAAGTTTATCGGAAGAAGGGTCTAGAGCGTCTTTTAATAGTGTAATTACCTCATGAAAATTATCGATCGCTTTTTGAGGAGACCCCTGCCAAGGGGTAAATACTGTTTTTAATTGGGATCGATAAACAGGATCCTCTGTCATTGACAAAAGGTCTTCTAGTTTTATATAGATACTATTTGAGGCATGGACTTTTGTAATTATCTTATCAGAAAGCTTAGGTAGTAATTTAATAAATAAAGGTTCTCTTAAAACAGGGATAAGGTGTTTATAGTAAAACCCCTTTTCAGAATGTTCTTTTTTTAATGTAAAGAAATGTTCAAATAGCGATGCAGGTGGTGTTTGCCTAAGCGGAACCCCCATCGTAATATTGAGTTTTTTTACATTTTTTGGAAGTCCGTTAATGATAGGGAGAAGTAAACTTTCATCTCCCAAAACAATAGCCGTCTCATCCAGTTGTGCCTCTGAATATGTAGAAAGTATCTGGCCTACATATTTTGCAAGTTGTACTCCTTGGGTAACCTCTGTTAGAGTGATTTCTTTTGAAGTATTATAATTTGTAGAGATCCATTGAAATGGATGTGATAAAAAGTAAGGCCACTTTTTAAGATGTTCTCTCATAAAATAAGATGCTTCATGAGATTTGTTTTCCATAAAGTGCTTTTCTGCATCCCAATAAATCTGTCCATTTCCAGAGGTGAGCAATGCTTGTATAATATGTTGCTCTGCTTTATTTAATGCATTAAAGCCCAAAAAAACATGTTTTCTTTTTGAATTTGTAGTGCTATAGTATTCTATCTCTTCGGCAGCTTTTCGGTATATCAACCCCTGATGTCCTAAGTTATGCCTCAGTAATGTATCACAAAAAGCAGTATAATATTCAGGTAATAATTCCCAAAATTTCAGATAATTTTTAATAAGCGTTGTAGGGTTCTTTGTGTATGACCAATGGTTAAGATCTTGTATAGCCCCTAGATAATTAAAAAATGATTTCTGATCTACAAGGTACCTGTCTATTTCATTAAAATCGTTAAGTAATGTTTGAGCCCATCCAAAAAAAACAGAAAAAGGTTCTTTTATTTCTTCAGGACGTATCTTTTTATAGCATTCATAAAGTGTAAAAATCTGATCTATTTGTGTTGCAGGTCTTAATCCAGAGAGGTGCTCTACAAACTCTTCGATACTAAATATTCTAGGAGCAAAAGCAGGTTTGTGTAAGTAGGTTGATAGTATATTACGTAAGAATACACCAGCACGTCTACTAGGTAATATAAAAACAACAGAAGAAACATCGTGATGTTGCTTTAGGGTTTCTTTTACAACATCTTCTATAAATGATGACATACTCCTAAAATAAAAAACGCCCTGCAATTGCAGGGCGTTTTAAAAGTTTATTTTTTATAATTTCTATTGCTCAAGAATAGAAAGCTCTACACGTCTGTTTTCTTGACGACCTGCAGCAGTCTTGTTTGAAGCAACGGGTCTTGCTTCTCCAAAACCTTTAGACTCTAAACGAGATGCAGCAATTCCTTTTCCAGTTAAGTAACTTCTTACAGAAGCAGCTCTTTCATTAGAAAGGTTTAAGTTATATGCATCACGACCTCTGTCATCAGTATGACCTTCAATTAAGAAACGAGTCGTTGGATATTCTTGCATAATGCTTGCTACGTTATCTAATGTAGAATAAGATTCTGTACGGATACTAGCTTTATTGTAATCAAAAAGTACAGATTTGAATTGAACGTTCAATTCATTAAGTACTTCTACAGATACTTCTGGACATCCATTGTTTGCTACAGTACCAGCTACTTCTGGACACTCATCATCTTTATCTAATACACCGTCATTGTCTTTATCTTGGTAAGGGCATCCGTTGTTTGCACGAGGACCTGCTTCGTTTGGACACTGATCATCAGCATCTTTGATACCGTCACCATCTGCATCTGGACATCCACCTAAAGCAGCAACACCTGCTACTGTAGGACATGCATCTTTAGGATCTGGAATACCATCACCATCAGTATCAGGACATCCTTCAAATTCTGCAACACCTGCTACCGTAGGACATGCATCTTTAGAATCTTGGATCCCATCACCATCAGAATCAGGACATCCATCAAATTCTGGAAGACCAGCTACTTCTGGACATGCATCATCTTTGTCATAAATACCATCACCGTCTGTATCTTTTCCTCCAAAAGAGAAACCTATAGAAGCTACATGTTGGAAATGTTTTACACCTTCATCTTCAAAAGCGTGCTTATATGTAGATTGAAGACCTAAGTTAAAGTTTTCAGTAAACCAAAAACGGAATCCAGCTCCTGCATTGGCAGTTCCAAAACCAGGAGTACCTCCTGTGAGTTGACTATCTAACCATGTATAACCAGCACCTACATTTAAGTGTGGATCTAACCATGAGCTATTGATTAATTCTTTAAGGCTATAAGAAACAACCCCATCTACAGCATAATGTTGTAGCTCATTAACGGGACTAAAATCTCCTAAATTTTCAATTCTGTTTAATGTTCCAGTAACACCAACAATAAAACCATCACCAATGTATCTTGATATGTTAATATAAGAAACAGAAGGAACTATGTTCCAGTGATCATTTACATTAAAAAATTCTTCAAATACATTACCGCGTAGCTCCTCATTTGTTACTGAGTTACGTGCTGGTTCTCCTACTGGATACGTGTCAATACCATTGACACCGGCAGAAATTGCCCAAGGATTATTTTTGTCTTGCGCATTCACAGATCCGATAACCATGATCAGAAGCGAAGCAACTAAAAATCTGCTAAGATGTTTCATTGTTTATTCTTAATTTTAAGTGTTAATTAAAAGCAAAAGTAAGTTGTTAAAATTAATCAACAAAGATAAAAGTACTAAAATTTTAGAAAAAGCTATATATTATAGACACTTAAGGGTAATTAAATGACCCCTAATTCTTTTCCTACTTTTTCAAAAGCATGGATAGCCTTGTCAAGATGTTGCTGTGTATGAGCCGCACTTAACTGTACGCGAATACGCGCTTTACCCCTTGGTACTACTGGGAAAAAGAATCCTATTACATAGATTCCTTCATTGAGTAAAGCATCTGCCATTTGTTGTGAAAGCTTTGCATCATATAACATTACAGGAACAATTGCAGAATCTCCGTCTATAATATCAAAACCTGCATTTTTCATCCCTTTTTTAAAATATTCGGTATTTGCTGCTAGTTTATCCCTAAGAGAGGTATCACTATCCAGCATTTCAAAAACTTTTATAGAAGCTCCTACAATAGCTGGAGCTAGAGAATTTGAAAAAAGATAAGGTCTACTACGTTGTCTTAAAATTTCAACAACTTCTTTTTTTGCCGTTGTATACCCTCCCATAGCACCTCCTAGGGCTTTACCTAGTGTACCTGTTATAATATCAATTCTACCTAGAACACCTTTTTCTTCTAGCGTGCCTCGTCCGGTACTTCCTATAAATCCGGTAGCATGACACTCATCTATCATAACCATTGCATCATAGGTATCTGCGAGATCACATATTTGATCTAATGGTGCAACAAGACCATCCATAGAAAAAACACCATCGGTAACAATAATTTTATGACGCGCTCCAGCTTCATTGGCTTTTTGAAGTTGTACTTCTAAATCTTTCATGTCATTATTCTGGTAACGATATCGGGCCGCTTTACATAAACGTACACCGTCAATAATAGATGCATGATTTAAAGAATCTGAGATAATAGCGTCTTCGGCACTAAGCAAAGGTTCAAAAACACCACCGTTTGCATCAAAAGCCGCGGCATATAATATTGTGTCTTCCGTTCCATAAAAGGAAGCAATCTTTTGCTCTAGTTCTTTATGGATATCTTGTGTGCCACAAATAAAGCGCACAGAACTCATACCAAAACCATGTGTATCCATAGCATCTTTTGCTGCTTGAATCACTTCTTGGTTAGAGGATAACCCTAAATAGTTATTTGCACAAAAATTTATAACCTCTTCTCCTGTAGAGATTTTAATGACCGCATCTTGCGGTGATGTAATAATACGTTCTTTTTTATATAAACCTGCTTCTTTTATAGAAGCAAGCTCTTGTTGTAAATGCTCTTGTATTTTTCCGTACATGATTTAGTTTTTTACAAATGTATAGATTATTACACCTTAATTACCGATACCTCATTATTAATATATACAAGAAATAATTCTCGTATAGAGATGTCCATTTCTTTAAGTAATTGTGCATATTGCTTTATTTGATGGGCGTGACTTTCTAAAGGAGTCCCAGTTTTATAATCTATAATGGTGGCCTCTCCATTTTGTAAAATTTCTATACGATCTGGTATATATACATTTCCACCGGAAGAGAGTATCGCTTGTTCATTATAGATGGTGTTTGAAACATCATAGTAGGGTAATAATTCTGGGGTATTTATAATATTTTCTAGAATGCTTTTCATTGGATCTTTCTTAGATGAAGGGATAAGGCCTTCTAGAATTGCTTCTTCTAAAGCAAGATCAATATCAGAACGGAACTTTATTTTGGCCATAATTTGATGGACTATATTTCCATAAGTAATAGCATTTTGTCTTGCTTCATTCCATAAAAAACCGGCTTTGGTTATAACATGAATATTATGCTCCTCTTTTGAAGAAGAATAAAAAGAAATAGGAACGGTATTGATTGCGTGTGTTATTTCTGGCGTTTCTTTAGTGATTTCATGCCCAAACAGATATTCTTTTTCTGGCCCCTCCCAATCTTCATGCTCTTTAAGGTAATGTACAAATAGCTCACTGAACGTTTTGGGGAGTACGCTTTCGCGAAAGCGAGAGATTACATATACCCGTTCTATCGCTCTGGTAAGAGCAACATATAAGATATTAATAGCATCAAATTGCTGTCGAGACTTACGTTGTTCAAATAATTTTGTCGCTTGATCTCCATAATCCATTAACCCTTTATGATGCCCCATCATTACATATTCAAATCCATTAAATTGTTTGGGATCTGTTTTATACCAATGATGCTCATTCTGATGATTATAGATATCAGAATCTGCATAGGGATATATCACAACTTTAAATTCAAGCCCTTTTGATTTATGGATACTCATAAGCTGTACTGCATCATTTTGTTCTGGAGCAACAATGCTTAATGTATCTTTTTTTTCTTCCCAAAATAATAAGAACCCAGTGAGGCCAGTATTGTTTTTTTGGGCATGTTCAAAAACAACATTTAAATACCCAAGGACATAGGCATCTGCCATTTTTTCAAGATGGAAAGTTCGTATAAGATATTCTATAGCTTCATATAAGGATAATGACTCAAATGTAGATTGTGAAAAATAAATTCCTTTTTGTTCTAAACCCTTTAAAAAAGAGGAAGTAGTCGCTTTTGCCCATTGATCATAGAAAGCATGTATATCTTCTATCTCAAAAATATCGACAAGAAAACGGAGTATTTTTAACGTAATATGTGGCGTATCAGGCTGTAACAGTAGCTCTAATAGGGCATGAATAAATTGTACGACAGGAGAACTATGTATTAAAAGACTTTCTGAAGATATGACTTGAATATCATGAGAAGATAAGTATTGAGCGAGATGGGTACCGTCTTTATTGTTTCTAGTGAGAATACAGAGATCACTCATAGCATATCCCTGGCTAGTTACTCGGGTAATAATTTCTAATACCTTTTCGGGGTATAATTCATGAGCCTCAACAACGGTCTTTGCCTCTATAAATTGAATAGAAACGAATCCTCCTTCTTTGGGATTATACTTTTGGTTATTATCATTTAAGTAGATGGAAGTATGTGATGGGTCATCAAAAAAACGGGATAGATAACTAAAGAAGCTATTATTAAAACGGATAACCTCACTATAACTTCTATAATTAGTTTTGAGTTGATCAATTTTTATGTCTTCGGTTGAAAAAGGATGCTTTTTTTGAGACAGGTCTATAAACTGCTCTGCTTTTCCGCCACGCCATCTATAAATAGCTTGTTTTGGATCTCCCACAAGTAAGAGGCTGTTTTTTACAGGGTCTTCAATATCACTTGAAAGTGCGTTTTCTATGAGAGGGATTAAATTATGCCATTGTACGACCGATGTATCCTGGAACTCATCAATAAAATAATTGGTATATCGCTCTCCAATACGCTCATAAATAAATGCCGCAGGTTGCTCACGCAGAGATTTGTGTATAAGTGCATTAAAATCTGAGATAAGCAATATATTTTCTTCGTCTTTGATTTTTTGCAATTCTAGATTAATCAATTGTAGTACAGATAATGGGACAATTTTTTTTACAAGTTCTGCTAGAAGATGAAGTCTGTGATATAATGTTCTAGATTTTTTAAATGTATCTATAAGTTGATCTTTTATACGATCTATATCATCTTTAATAGATTGCTTTTCTGCTTTTTTATAAAAGCTATAACTATCTATATCTTGTTTCCATTTTGCATTAAAATCTGCATCAAAAGGGTTTTGTTTGAGCTTTACTAAATGGTTATAAAAGTACTTTCCAGAAAAATGAACGGCTTCTAACCCTAGTCCATGTATGAGATCAAGAGTTTGAGAAGCTAAGGTTTTAAGCTCAGAAATGAGTAATTCACTCATAGCGCCTAGCTCTTTTTTTAATACATCAAAATCATCAAGATTTTTTGAACGCAATTTTTTAAGGTAAGGAGCGTCGTTTTCACTAGCTAGAAGCCTAGCAATATCATTAAGATCATGGCTTATATCCCAGCTTTTATCTTCATCAGCTTTTTGGAGTGCATAATTAACCAGTATATCTGTAATACGCTTTTCTGTTCCCGCTCTGGTAATAAGGGCATCAACGGCTCTAGAATGAATACCCTTAACATCTAATGAAACTTCAAAATTACCCGTTATTTCTAGATCTTTTGAAAATGTCCTTAAAATTCTATGTGTAAAAGTATCTATAGTAACAATATCAAAAGCAGCATAGTTATGTATGATACTATTGAGCATCTGTGATGCTTTTTTACAAATTTGAACCTCCGAAAGACCAAGCTCATTAGAAATCTCTATGAGCATGCTAGGTATTTCATTTGTTTCTGGAGTATAATTTGAAAAGGCATATAAGGTCTCTAAAACCCGTTCTTTCATTTCCTTAACGGCCTTATTTGTAAAGGTAACAGCAAGAAGATGCCTATACTTATTGGGTTTTTCACTTTTAAGAAGCGTTATTATATAAGCCTTGACAAGACTATATGTTTTTCCAGATCCTGCAGAAGCATTAAGTACCGTTAAGCCATTTGAATATGCCATCGGTCTAAGATAAAAAAGCTACTCGAAATCGAATAGCTTTTCTAAACCTAACTTAACCTAAAATGTAAGAAAACAGTGCAAAATACCCCTATTACAACACTGTCGTTATTTATAAGACGTAGGTCTTTGGGGATGGTTGCGTTTTATAAGACAAATTTATATGCGACCCCTCTACCATCAAAGACATCTATATGGATATAGATATTTTATGATACCAAAGCATATTAATTGCTGAGACTATTGTTTAACTTTGTAGATAACTGATTATTAATCTAAA
This sequence comes from uncultured Dokdonia sp., assembly GCA_947503305.1. GTDB lineage: Bacteria > Bacteroidota > Bacteroidia > Flavobacteriales > Flavobacteriaceae > Dokdonia. The sequence goes on along the minus strand of CANNDF010000001.1, from coordinate 311,294 downwards.
AATTCAAAACCTATGTCATTTGAGTTACCAAAATTAAACTATGCGTATGATGCGCTAGAACCACATATAGATGCTCGAACTATGGAAATTCACCATAGCAAGCATCATAATGGATATACTTCTAAACTGAATGCAGCCATCGAAGGAACAGATTTAGAGGGACAGACTATAGAAAATATATTGATGAACCTAGATACATCTAATGGAGCCGTTCGAAATAATGGAGGAGGTTTTTATAACCACCGCCTTTTTTGGGAAGTAATGTCTCCTAATGGAGGTGGTGCCCCTTCAGGAGCTCTTGCAGAAGCTATCAATGATGCCTACGGAAGTTTTGAAGCATTTAAAGATGCTTTTTCAAAAGCAGCAGCAACTCAATTTGGATCTGGATGGGCTTGGTTATGTGTACATAAAGGTGGGAAGGTAGAAGTATGTGCTACTCCTAATCAAGATAATACTCTTATGCCAGGTGTTGGCTGCGGAGGTCATCCTATACTTGGTATAGATGTATGGGAACATGCCTATTATTTGAACTATCAAAATAGACGACCAGATTATATCAACGCATTTTTTAATGTGATAGACTGGAGTGTTGTAAGTTCAAAGTACGAGCAAAACAAGTAGAAATAAATTACACAACACATTAAAAAGCCATTCATTTTTGAATGGCTTTTGTGTTTTATACATTCCCATGAGGTATTGAGGGTCTCTGAAAAAGAGATGTTTGTTTTATACTAGGTGTAAATAAATAGTTGAGCAAAACGGTGTAAAGAACAGATCCTATATCCCGTGATTTTAGCGCATAAAAAAAGGCGGAAAGTTCCACCTTTTTTTGCCCCAAATCTACCATGAACTTAACCTACTTATGCTATGGCTTTGCTAATATAGAGTTGATTTTCAATGACACAAGAACTTTTAGATAAACTACACGATTTTTAGACGAAATGCACAAAACATTTGTGAATTGTGATTCTATTAGGATATTTTCTAATAGGCTCTTGCACTATTGCCTTCCATATAATTTATAAAAGCACGGTTTACTACGCGATTCCCTCCAGGTGTAGGATAGTCACCTGTAAAATACCAATCTCCTAAGTTTTTTGGACAAGCTTTATGTAAATTTTCTACGGTTTGATAAATTATTTCCACTTCTGGTTTTACAGTATCATCACTTAAAAGAGCCGCAATTTTAGTTGAGATTTCTTTATCAGTAAATGGTTCATAAATCTCTTTTACAAAATTTTGAACGTTTTTGTCTTTTAGCTCTGTTTGAGCTTTACATTTTTTATAGACCTCCGTAATTATATTTTCAGAACCTCTTTCTTTAAGTAATTCTATAGCCGCTCTAAAGGCAATAAAGTCTTCTAGTTTTGCCATATCTATTCCATAACAATCGGGATATCGTATTTGCGGAGCAGAGGATACCACAATAATTTTCTTAGGATCAAGACGCGCCATCATTTTAATAATACTCTTTTTAAGAGTGGTCCCTCGTACGATACTATCATCTATAATAACGAGTTTGTCCTCTGGAGTAACAACACCATATGTAACGTCATAAACGTGAGCAACGAGATCATCACGACTACTATCTTCCGTAATAAAAGTACGAAGCTTTGCATCTTTAATTGCGATCTTTTCTGTACGTAATCTTCTAGAGAGTATTTTTTGAAGACCCGTTTCATCCAGATTTTCTTTTGCTGCGAGAATCTCTACTTGCTTCTCTTTGTTAAGTTCATCTTGTGCCGCTTCTACTAATCCGTAGAATGAAGTTTCGGCAGTATTAGGAATAAAGCTAAATACTGTGTTTTTTGTATCATGATCTATACTTTTAAGTACTTCAGGCATCAGAAGACGGCCTAGTAACTTCCTTTCTTTATAAATCTCTGCATCACTTCCTCTTGAAAAATAGATGCGTTCAAAGGAGCATGCTTTTCGCGTAAGCGGTTCTAAAACCTTTTTAATACTTAACTCACCATTTTTCTTTACAATAAGCGCTTTTCCAGGGTCTAACTCTTTTACCTCGTCAAAAGGAACATTAAATGCTGTTTGAATAACGGGGCGCTCACTTGCTACTACAGCAACTTCTTCATCTTCATAATAATATGCAGGACGAATTCCTGCAGGATCTCTTAGAACAAATGCATCTCCATGTCCTAATAAGCCCACCATTGCATATCCTCCATCCCAATCTTTGGATGCGCGTTTTAGTATTTTTTCTACTTTAAGTCGCTTTGCAATTTGTGGGGAAGCTTGCTGTTTATTGAATCCTTCCTTCTTTAGTTTTTTATACAGTTTTGCCACCTCATCATCTAAGAAGTGTCCTATTTTCTCCATAACAGTAATAGTGTCTGCATGCTCTTTGGGATGCTGTCCAAGTGAAACCAGCTTATTGAAAAGTTGATTTACATTGGTCATATTAAAGTTGCCAGCTACAATAAGATTACGATGCATCCAGTTGTTTTGCCGTAAGAAGGGGTGTACGCTTTCTACACTATTTTTTCCAAATGTCCCATAGCGTACATGACCTAGAAGGACTTCTCCCAGATAAGGTACATTGCTTTTTTGCCAGTCTACATCATCTTTACGATCTGGATTTGCAGTCATTGCTTCATTAATCCGACCATTTATTTGTTCAAATATATCTTGAATAGGTTGTTGTGCTGTAGATCGTTGCCTGGAGATATAACGTTCTCCCGGAGCCATGTCTAGTTTAATGCTTGCAAAACCAGCACCATCTTGTCCTCGATTGTGTTGTTTTTCCATCATTAGGTACATCTTATTGACACCATAAAAGGCAGTACCATATTTTTCTTTATAATAAGATAGCGGTTTCTTTAATCGGATAAGGGCGATTCCGCATTCATGCTTTATTGCATCACTCATAGTGGGTTTATTATATAGTAAAAGCAAAAGCGCTCCAAATTTTGGAGCGCTCTAGTATTAATTTAGTTGTATTTCAAACTGCGTAAGTTGTTTAAACTGTAGCAAGCGTTTTCTTATTTCTTCGGTGGTTACATTAAGTAATCTATCTGTTCCAAATTTTTCTACAGAAAAGGAAGCCAGGCATGATCCATAGATCAGTGCTTGCTTCATATTTTCAAATGAGATATCTCCAGAACGTGCAAGGAATCCTGCAAATCCTCCAGCAAATGTATCTCCTGCTCCTGTGGGATCAAATACTTCTTCTAATGGTAAAGCAGGAGCAAAAAACACCTCTTCATTATGGAATAGTAAAGCACCGTGCTCTCCTTTCTTAATAACAACATACTTTGGACCCATTTCATGAATCTTTTTAGCCGCAGTTACTAATGAATATTCACCACTTAACTGACGTGCTTCCTCATCATTTATAGTGATAACATCTACTTTTTTAAGAGTAGTCTTAAGCTCATCTAAAGCGATATCCATCCAGAAATTCATCGTATCAAGAATGACAAGCTTAGGGTTTGTCATTTGTTCTATTACACTCAGTTGTACAGTAGGTTGTAAATTACCGAGCATTACAATTTCTGCATCTTGATAGGAAGTAGGAACCTGTGGATTAAAATCTGCCAGTGTATTGAGTTCTGTAACAAGAGTATCTCGAGTATTCATATCATTGTGATATTTACCACTCCAATAAAAAGTTTTACCCCCTTTTACAACTTCAATTCCTTCTATATTGATATTTCTACCTTTTATGAGATCTATATATTCTTTTGGAAAATCTTCTCCAACTATAGAAACAATAGCGGCATCTATTTTAAATTGTGAAGCTGCCAGACCAATAAAAGTAGCAGCACCTCCTAAGATCTTACCTGTTTTTCCAAAAGGAGTTTCAATTTGATCAAAGGCACAAGAGCCAACAATGACTAATTTACTCATCTAATTTTTTTTGCAAATATATAGCTTTATAGACAAAAAGGAGACCATTGGGAGCACTCAATTTTCTGCATAAGAATCATAGGTGCTAAGCTTGCGATGAAGCTCTGTAAAGGTCTTATAAGGGCCCTTTACAAGTAATAGATTTGTAATGCTAGAAGGGACATTACCGCCAGGATTCATATGAATTTGTTGTGTCGCTTTAATGCCATTAACATCACGTTCTAGTAACCAGGATCCGGAGAGTTCTTTAATACGAAGTGTTTTATTTTGAGGAGCTATAATATCTGGAGCTACTTCTATGGTTAAGAGGATATGATTATCGGTTTGTTCTTTCAGGGTGAGTTTTGTAATAACATCTCTGTCTCTTATAGGCCAGGGCATTTTTTGCTTATAATAAAACAGGCGTGAGTTATGAGAACTATCTGGAATACGATAGCTTATCCCTTCTTCACACATAGGGGTATATGTTGGGGCATCATATAGCTCTTGCAAAAGCTTTTCAAAAGAAGTATCTATAATAGAGGTGGCTTTAAATTCTCTAAAAGGGCTATTAGGAACCGCACGTGTATATATCTCTATATTGTCTTTTGCTTTTTTAAGCATCCACTCTTCTGCATCGGTACTACTTGCCGAAAAGAATAATAAAAATGTCGTATAAAGTAATATTTTCATAGCCTTGCCTTAGTAGGAAAGCTCAGTAAAAAATTACAGGAGAAGGTGTTAAAAAATTATTTACGTCCAAAATCTGCAGGAATTTCTCCCCAAGCTTTGGTTTCCCATTTAACAATAGTCGTACTATAGGAATTTGTTTTAAGCCATTTTTCAGCACGATGAATAAGATCAAAAACATCCTTGTTTTTTGGAGATTCTTTTAATTTTGAATTACACTTTTTCTTTTTAACCCAACCTATAGCTATTCGAGAGTCTGAATAAATAATGCGATCACTTCCTATTTTTTTTAAGTAAGCAAGACCGTGTACCAGTGCCAAAAACTCTCCTATATTATTAGTGCCTTGTATAAATGGACCTTGATGAAATAGTTGTTTTATCGTTTGAGTATCTACACCGCGATACTCCATTTTTCCAGGATTTCCGCTACTAGCTGCATCTACAGCAATAGAATAAAGATTAGGTTCACCATAGGCAGCTTTTTCTTCTGGAGAAAGCTGCTTTTTTTTCTTTGAAGTCCCTTTTACATCTTCATAATCCTTATTGTAAGCTATTTTTGCTTCATCAAAAGAGGAGAATGATTTGTATTGAGCACCAGTATATCCATCGATCATAGCTTTGCAATCTTTCCAAGAGAGATAAATCCCAGGTTTTTTACCTTGCCATACCACATAAAACTTTTCTTTTTTTGCCATATCGACTATCTATATAGAGGTAACTATTAAGGGGTTTTTAATAATTTTTCAATAACCAGAGGGAAATATTCATGTTCTAGGGCATGAACTTTATCTGCAATTGTGTCAGTAGTATCTTTTTCTGTGACCTCTACTTTTGTTTGAAAAATAAAAGCTCCTTTATCGTACTCAGGAGTTACTTTATGAATAGTGATTCCAGTATAGTTTTTTTGGTGTGAGTTCGCTTTTGCGAAAGCATAAACCGCTTTATGAACATGCATCCCATACATGCCTTTCCCCCCAAAATCAGGCAATAAGGCAGGATGAATGTTTATAATACTATCAGGAAATGCATTAATTATTTTTTCAGGAAAGAGCCAAAGGAATCCTGCTAAGACGATGAGATCTGGTTTAGAAGCTTTAAGAAGATGTAGAACATCATCGGTTTTATAAAGTGCAATACGATTAAAACTAATCGCACTGATTTTACTTAGATTGGCGCGTTCTAATACTTTGGCATCCTTGTTGTTTGAGAGCACTTGCACAACTTGGGCATCCGTACGACCCTTAAAATGATCGATTATACGTTGGGCATTTGTACCGTTTCCTGAGGCAAAAATCACAATACGTTTCATAGAAAATAGTTGTTGTGCTGTGCAAAACAAAGAATTATTATTAACATTTTGAAGGTTTTTTCATGGGAACTTATATAAGAATTACGTAAATTACCTTCACATTTTTGTGGCAATGAGTGGTCAAACCATAAAGGTTTGTTATTTTTGCCACTTAATTAAAAAATTAAATTTAGAAATTATGTCAGACATTGCATCAAGAGTAAAGGCGATCATCGTAGACAAGTTAGGTGTAGATGAGAACGAAGTTGTAACCGAAGCTAGCTTCACAAACGACTTAGGAGCCGATTCACTAGACACTGTTGAACTTATCATGGAGTTTGAAAAAGAATTTGATATTCAAATCCCAGACGATCAAGCAGAAAACATTGCGACCGTAGGTCAAGCAATTTCATATATAGAAGACGCAAAATAAGTCTTAAACTTATGGAGTTAAAGCGAGTAGTAGTTACTGGACTTGGTGCACTTACACCAATAGGAAATAATATACAAGAGTACTGGGATGGATTATCTACAGGAAAAAGTGGATGCGCTCCTATTACGTATTATGATGCAGAGAAGTTTAAAACGAAGTTTGCTTGCGAACTTAAAAATTTTAATGCTTTAGAGCACTTTGATAGAAAAGAGGCCAGAAAGCTTGATAAATTTGCCCAGTATGCATTGGTGGCTTCTGATGAAGCCATCAATGATGCTGGAATTGACCTTGAAAAAGTGGATAAATTCAGAGTAGGAGTTATCTGGGGAGCTGGAATAGGCGGCCTAGAAACTTTTCAAAATGAAGTAATCAACTTTGCAAATGGAGATGGTACTCCAAGATTTAATCCTTTTTTTATTCCTAAAATGATTGCAGATATTGCACCAGGTAATATCTCAATTAAACATGGGTTTATGGGGCCTAATTATACAACGGTCTCTGCATGTGCTTCTTCGGCAAATGCAATGATAGATGCAATGAACTATATCCGTTTAGGACATTGCGATATAATTGTAACAGGAGGGAGTGAAGCAGCTGTAACTCAAGCAGGAATGGGAGGTTTTAATGCAATGCATGCATTATCTACTAGAAACGAGGACCCTCAAGGGGCATCAAGACCTTTTGATGCAACAAGAGATGGCTTTGTACTAGGAGAAGGTTCGGGAGCCTTAATCCTTGAAGAGTATGAACATGCAAAAGCTAGAGGAGCTCACATCTATGCAGAAGTCGTAGGTGGAGGGATGTCTAGTGATGCATACCACATGACAGCACCTCATCCAGATGGAATAGGGGTCGAAAGAGTCATGCATAATTGTTTACGAGATGCTGGTATGAAACCAGAAGACGTAGATCATATAAATACGCACGGGACTTCAACTCCGTTAGGAGATGTAGCAGAGCTAAAGGCGATTTCCAAAGTCTTTGGAGATCATGCTCAAAATATAAACATCAACTCTACTAAGTCTATGACAGGTCACCTTCTAGGGGCTGCCGGAGCTATAGAGGCAATAGCTTCTATTCTTGCTATGAAACATAGTATAGTGCCCCCTACAATAAACCATTCTGTAGTTGATGAGAATATTGACCCTACGTTTAATCTTACATTAAATGTAGCTCAACCTAAAGAAATTAATGTTGCAATGAGCAATACTTTTGGATTTGGAGGTCATAATGCGTGTGTATTATTTAAAAAAATTGACGCTTAAATTACTATGAGCGCTATAAAAAAAATATTTTCTTCCCGTCCCGATAAGGACGGGATTTTTTTTATCCGAATGCATCGAATGCTAGGCTTTAAACCTAAAAACCTAATTCATTATGAAAAAGCATTTACCCATCGGTCTTTAGGGTTAAAAAAAGAAGATGGAAATCCCTTTAATTATGAGCGTTTAGAGTTTTTAGGAGATGCAATGCTTGGAGCTGTAATAGCAGCATATCTCTTTGATAAAGTAAGGGGCGGTAATGAAGGCTATCTTACAAAGATGCGATCTAAAGTAGTAAGTAGAAAACATCTTAATGAATTAGGAAGAGATCTTAATTTATTACGATATGTAAGGGCTGGAATTCCAAAAGAAAATTTTGGTGCAAATATACACGGGAACCTTTTTGAAGCACTTATAGGAGCAATTTATTTAGATCGAGGGTATGTATATTGTAGAAAGTTTATTTTTAAATGTGTTATTGAACCCTATGTCGATATAGAAAAATTAGAAGGGCGTATCATCAGTTATAAAAGTGTCCTAATAGAGTGGTGTCAAAAAGAGAAAAAAACCTTTAAATTTGAGACCTATGAAGATACTGGACAAGATTCTATTAAGCACTTTGGAGTGCGACTTTATATAGATGAAAAGATAGTGGCTAAAGCACGTGCTACAGCAAAGAAAAAAGCCGAAGAAATTGCTTCTAAACGCGCTTTTTATGCATTTCAACGGCAAATACAGGAAAAATAACTCATAAGTAAAAAATATCTTTTACTTTCATATTTTCGTATCCCAAATCTTTTATGTCTTTTAAGTTCCCTAAAAAATATTACCTCATTTTTTTTCTATTTGCAATAGTAAGTGGGTTGTTGGTGTTTTGGGCAGATTTTTATATTGAAGAAAAAGAAGAGATAAATCGTGATATACAATTAGAAAAGCTTAATAAAAAAGCAGCTTCAGAACTCAAAGATGCTCTTAATAATTATGCGACTCTTATGTCTGGAATACGATCTCAAGTAAAATTTTCAGATAGTATTCCTGACCAAAAAGGATTACAAGATTTTATTAATTTCCAGCTAGCTAGTTTATCTATAGATGATAGTTTTATTATATCATTTCTGGATACCACGCACACCTTTATGTATTCTTTTAATAAAGATGTGATTAATCCCAGTAATTTGATAGGAACTTCTGTGAGTGAAATTGTAGGGATAAAGGGGGTAGAAAATCTAGAAACAGCAATGCATAAAGAAAACTTTATTGCTTTTGATGCATTTAATCTTGTAGAAAAACGCGTTGGATTACCGCTAGGTTTTGGAGTTCTAAACAAAGAAGGAAAAAGTATAGGTTATTTTTCTATAGTTACAGATTTCAAACCCATTGTAGATCGGGTCTATAATAATATAGATACCTCCGCATTTGTTTTTAGGTTTAGAAACTTAAAAGGAGTTGAGTTTGATCGGGAGCGGGTTTATGACGGAAAAAAAATATATAATAGTAAAGAAGATCCTGAGTATTGGAGAAATTTTGATGTAAAAGAGGATATGTTTACAGAAACAATGATTCCTTTTTTTAATAAAGGATTTATTGTAGGTACCGCTTATAAAAATGAATACAAAAGAGGCCCTCTGTTATTACTGATGATGGGATTATGGTATTTTCTTTTACTAGGTTTTATGCTATTTATCATAGTACAATTGTATTTATACAAACGCAAGAATAGGATTATAGCAAAGCAAAAAGAACAACTCTCAGAACTCGTTGCTACTAAGAATAAATTCTTTACCATCATTGCTCATGACTTGAGAAGTCCCCTTTCTTCTGTGATTAATTTTTTAGATGTTCTTAAGGAAGAAGAATTTAGGAGTAATCAAACCAATCAAATTATTAATGCTTTAGGAGATTCGAGTCGAAATAGTCTTCAACTTCTGGATAATTTATTAAAATGGTCCAAAGTACAGACAGGAAAGCTATCTTATGAACCTGAAAAAATAGATTTTTTAAGCCTAGTAAAAGATCAAATTCGGATTCAGAAGCAATTTGCAGATGAAAAGAAGATCAAAATTGTCGTAGAAGCGAGTACGAATCCTAAGATAGTAGCAGATAAAAACCTAATAGGTACCGTCATACGCAATTTATTATCTAATGCTATAAAATACTCCTACCCCAAAGGGATTATAGTGATAGAAGTAAGTAAGATTAATGATACACTTTCTTTTAGTATAGAAGATAATGGTATTGGAATCCCTGATCATTATTTAAAAACATTATTTGATCTAACTACCGTAACTACTCAGGAAGGCTCTCTCAAAGAAAAAGGTTCTGGTTTAGGTCTTATTTTATCTAAGCAGTTTATAGAAATGCATGAAGGGACATTAACAATAGAAAGCACTCATAAGAAAGGAACTATAGCGACCTTTATATTACCACTATAGGTTTTCTAGTATTTACAGAGCGCAAACGTTTTCGTAGTTTTTTGTGTAAGATTGTAGCCCATTATTCATGGCATTAAGTACACTTTATGTATCTTTAAAATTCGTACTGGTGCTATGCTATGGGAATACTCAAACTTGTATTAGATGATAACTTAGGCTATGACTTTACTCTTATAGCAATTCATGGTGTCATCGAGCCTTACTACCTTGCATTTTTACTCAATAAGCATAATGATCTTAAACTGGCTAGAAGCTCAAAAGATTTAGTTATTGATGTAGATGGTTTTTCGGTCCCATTTCCCATATATGAGTATGAAGATGAATACCAATATATTACGTATCATCTTTTTAGTAATCGCACACGTATATCACGGGATGGTGTACGCAATGTTTCAGGGCTATTTGAGTCAGAAATGTCTCAGGAGAGTCAGTTTTTTATAAAAGACTTGCCTAAAGTAGATTACCTTTTAAAGGTAAGTGAAGATGGTACTGCTTTCGCGAAAGCAAAAACCTTAAAAACCCTCAATCAAATACCACAGATTGTTACCGCATATACGGTAGATGTAGACCAACTAAAAACAAAAGAAAATCTAATTTTTGAATAATGCCAACTAGAAAGAAAACCAAAATTGTTGCTACTCTAGGACCTGCAACAAGTAGTAAAGAAACGCTTCTGAAGATGATGAAAGCAGGAGTTGATGTGTTTAGAATCAACTTCTCTCATGCAGACTATGAAGATGTTAAGGAGCGTATTAATATGATACGATCACTAAGTGAAAAACACAATCATAACACATCTATTCTTGCAGACCTTCAAGGCCCTAAGCTACGTGTAGGTAGAATGAAGGAAGAAGTAATTGTAAGCCCAGGAGATAAAATTACATTTTCTACTTCTGAAGAGTTTGAGGGGACAAAAGATAGGGTCTATATGAACTATCAACAGTTTCCTAGAGATGTAAAAAAAGGAGAACGCATCCTTTTAGATGATGGGAAGTTAATGTTTGAGGTTCTTAAAACAGATGGTAAAAGTGAGGTCCTTGCCAAAGTAATTCAAGGAGGCCCTTTGCGATCTAGAAAAGGAGTAAACCTTCCTAATACAGATATTTCCTTACCTGCTTTGACAGAAAAAGATGTAAAGGATGCAATTTTTGCTATAGGACAAAAAGTAGATTGGTTGGCACTTTCTTTTGTTAGGCATGCAGAAGACTTAAAAGAGTTACAAGCGCTTATCGATGAGCATTCAGAACATAAAGTACCTATTATAGCCAAAATAGAAAAACCAGAGGCAGTACAAAATATTGATAAGATTATAGCTTATTGTGATGGATTGATGGTAGCTCGTGGAGACTTAGGAGTAGAAATTCCTGCAGAAGAAGTACCGCTTATTCAGAAACAATTAGTATTGAGAGCAAAACGAGCACGTATTCCAGTGATTATTGCAACTCAAATGATGGAAACTATGATCTCTAGCCTTACACCAACACGAGCAGAGGTAAATGACGTTGCAAACTCAGTTATGGATGGTGCAGATGCAGTTATGTTAAGTGGAGAAACATCCGTAGGACAATATCCAGTTCAAGTTATAGAGAAAATGTCATCGATTCTTAAAAATGTAGAAGATTCTGAACTTATTCAAGTCCCTGAAGATCCACCACATATTCGTACTAAAAGATATATAACCAAGGCTATATGTTATCATGCGGCACATATGGCAAATGAGATAAATGCAAAAGCAATATCTACATTAACTAATAGTGGATATACCGCTTTTCAAATTTCTGCATGGAGGCCTAAATCTCATATCTTAGTTTTTACTTCTAATAAGCGTATACTTACACAACTCAATTTATTATGGGGGGTAAAAGCCGTTTATTATGATAAATATGTAAGTACAGATGAAACTGTAGAAGATGTAAATCAAATTGCAGTTGATCTAGGCTTTGTTAAAAAAGGGGATATGCTTATCAATCTAGCTGCGATGCCTATTGTATCTCGTGGAATGGTAAATACCTTAAGAGTTTCCGAAGTGTGATGTGTTAATTACATATTAAAACATAAAAAAGGAGCTCAATAGGGCTCCTTTTTTATGTTTTTAGTATTCCTTATTTAGAAAGTTCTAATTCTTTAATACTAAATCCTTTCTTGTTTTTTACCATAGTAACAGTACGGCTATAATCTCTAAGTTGATAGCTGTAAATAATGGATTCAATTTCTCCTGCTTTTGATCTGTTTACAGCGATTTCATCTTTAAACGTTTTCTCTCTTTTACTTTTATTTGTAATAATTTCTGATGTATTTTTTGCTGTTAAGTCTAATTGTAAATTTTGAGGTAATTCAAATAATTTTTTAGTAATCTGATAGGCTTCTGTCCAGTTTTTTGCAGGTAATAGTATACCAGTAGTCATACCGTAGGCATTTCCTTTTGGACTTTTGATTTTAGTAACCTGTACTTTTTGTTCTTTTGTAGAAATACGTTTTGCATAATTTTCTACAGACTCATCATCCTGAGGGGGTGCTAGGCGAGTCAGGTATCCATCAAAAACAAATCCTCTAGCTCCCTGATAATCTACTTCAATCATATTTCCAGTAACTCCAGCAACTGTCATTGTAGTGTGTGAAGGAGAGCTTATATGAGAGATTTGTGCTCCATAAGGCAGTGTCAGTATTTTTTTAGAACGTAGATTTGTTCCAGATCTTAATGTGAGACCACTTGAAGCATTTACGTAAAATATTGAATTTGTTGTATGTACACTTGGAGTATCTAATTGCGCAAGTAACGGTTTTTGAGGGGTATCCTTTTGTATGTTATTTGTCTCAGTCTGAACATTAGGGGTAGTGTCTTTTGTTTTTTCTGTACAACTTAATAAGCTAATAGTTGCAGTGACGAGAATTGCTGTGATGATTTTCATAATAAATAGGTTTTTGTTAAACATTTTATTATTAAACCTTATTTATTCAGCATTATTTTAATCAAAAATGTTAATTATATAATAAATATTCAAAAAATTAACACAATACATATGATTAAAACCAAAATCCTAAGCTAATAAACCATTCATTCACTTTTATTTCTGGGCTGTAGGTATATTTTAATTGTAGAGGGCCTAATATTGTTTCTAAGCCATACCCTATAGCATACCCTGTAAATTCAGGACTTGACAACCATTCACCTGTAGTAAATAGATCATAAGAGGCATTTGCAATATTTGCCCCTATGTTTATGTGGTTTTTTTTGTGGAATTCAAAGTCCAATAAAACATCTGCTTTTACATAACCATCACCGCCTATACTTATAAAATCGTACCCATAAAAAGGAACGAGATTATTTATTTTTTTATTGCCGTATCCTCCCAAAGAAAAATCAAGAGATCTTATATCTTCACCTCCTATTTTAAAGCCACCACTTATTTCTGTTACTAGGGTAAATTGTGAAGAAAGACTATTTGCAAATTTTAAATTTGCATTTGCAATAGAAAATTCTGTGAAATTGGAGTTAAAATCTGATGAATATAGATATAGGTCAAAATCACCATCAAAATAAAAACCGGATTTTGGAAAATATCTATTGTCTAACGAGTCAAAACGTAATTGCCCATAAGCCCCTAGAAAATGACTTTTTTCAAAAATAAAGCCCAAATTGTCATCATCATTATCATCTACAGTCTCTGTTTCTACATCAAGAAATTTATGCCGTACACCTAAATCTAACGAAAACTGTTTTATAAATAAAGTCTGTAAATAGATTTCATTTGTAACATCTTGATAGTCTAGTGTAACTCTGTTCAGTTCAGAAAGATCTATATCACTTATTTCTTCTACAAGACGTGCGCTTACTCCTTGATTAAATGTACTAAGAGTGGATCGCAGTCCAACACTCCAATAATATCCTTTGTCTATATAATAATTGAAGTCATATCTGATATTATCACCAAGAATAAAATCTAAAGATGCAATATCATTGTCAAAGAGAACTCGTTTTCTGGTATAATTTACTAAGGCAGCTGTTCTGTAGAGATCATCATAATGTACAGCGAGTTTTATAGACTGGCGACTTTTGGATTCCTTTACGTCCAATTCTAATATATTTCCTTCGGCGACAGATACAAATTTATGGCTTATCCTATCAAAATTATCGGTAGCAGAGAGGTTATTAAGACCATTACTAAAGGTCTCATAATCTAAAGTAATTGGAGGGTCGAGTTTTAGCTTTCCTAAAATATAAGAGCGAGTGTAATCTTTATTACCACGTATAGTAACTGCATTTATGGTAACACTATCTTTATGAAGAGGAGGAGGTTTTCGCGAAAGCGTATGTTGTTTTTCGGTAACGGTTTTTAAACGCTCTAGTTGTTTTAATGCCTCTTGTTCTCCCTTATCTATGATATCATTTGCTTCATTAAAAGAGACGACAGAATAGGATGAAATATCTGGACGTATATAGATATCTGTTTCTTTCCGTTTGGCCTCCATTGCCTTAATTGTACGATAATTATTGATTTGCAATAATATTTCTGGAGCAGTTTTTAATGCTTCTCGATCACGCAGGTCATCCTGAACATCTACTCCTATAATAATATCTACACCTTTTGCTCGTAGTTCTTCTACAGGGTAGTTATTAACAACACCACCATCTACAAGTAATTGATCGTTGATCATAACAGGGCTAAATAATGTAGGTAAAGCTCCACTGGCACTCATTGCTTCTGGTAGATACCCTGAGTCTAGAATAACTTGTTTTCCCACCTCTATATCTGTAGCTATACAGAAAAATGGGATGGGTAATTTTTTAAAATCATCTACAGTACTTACATGGTCAAGTAATCGTACGAGTAGATTATACGTATTTTGACCTTTAGAAATTGAAGTGGGTAATGAGAGTTTAAAGTCATCAAAAGGTAATATAAACGCATATTTTTCTGAAGCTTCTTTTTCGTAAAATGTTTTTGCTTTACGTGGTAAATTGTCTTGAATAACTTTATTGAAGTCTATAACTCTAAAAAGAGAATCCAACTGTGATGCACTATACCCAGAAGCATATAAGCCTCCGACAATTGCTCCCATACTTGTACCGGCTATATAGTCTATCTGTATGCCTGCCTCTTCTATAACTTTAAGAACACCCACATGCGCAAGTCCTTTTGCGCCGCCACCACTAAGTACAAGACCTACTTTAATATCTTCTTGATTAGTCTGTTGTTGAGCACATACTACAAGTCCAGAAAAAAATAAAATAAGAACGTATAAAATTCTCATGTTTTAATGATAGTGATTGTAAATAATAGTTGCTTTGGCTTGACCTATAACTTCTGTAAGACTCTTTTTTGAAGCTACTTTAATTTTTGATACAGATCGATAATGTTTTAATAATGATATTACTGTTTTTTCTCCGATACCATTGATAGTATCTAACTCAGTTCCTAACGCGGCATTACTTCTTTTATTTCTATGAAAGGTTATTCCAAATCGATGCGCCTCATTACGTAATTGTTGTATGATTTTTAAACTTTCACTTTTTTTATCTAAATATAAGGGGATACTATCTCCTGGATAGTATATTTCTTCCAGACGTTTTGCAATACCTACAATAGCCACTTTACCTCTTAAATCTAGTGCTTCCAATGCTTTTAAGCCACTAGAAAGTTGCCCTTTACCTCCATCTACAATTACTAGTTGTGGAAGTGGTTCTCCTTCATCGAGTAGCCTCTTATAACGCCTATATACGACTTCTTCCATACTGGCAAAATCATCGGGTCCTTCTACCGTTTTGATATTGAATTTTCTATAGTCCTTTTTACTGGGTTTTCCATTCTTAAAGACGACACACGCTGCTACAGGATTTGTTCCTTGTATGTTAGAATTATCAAAGCATTCTATATGTCTAGGTTCTTCATTTAAACGTAAGTCTACCTTCATCTGAGCCATAATCCGATTGGTGTGTCGGTCAGGGTCCACAATTTTGGTTTGTTTGAAACGCTCCATACGAAAGTATTTTGCATTGCGTTCAGAAAGTTCTAAAATGCGTTTTTTATCACCTAGTTTTGGAATAGTAATTTTTAATGATTCTCCTAGATCTACCTCAAAAGGAACGTAAATTTCTTTGGATTGAGATTCAAAACGTTGTTGGATCTCAATAATTCCTAATTCTAAGAGCTCTTTATCAGTTTCATCAAGACGCTTTTTAAGCTCTAAGGTATGTGAGCGTATAATAGCCCCATGTGACAATTGTAAGAAATTAATATACCCATATCCCTCATCACTAATTATAGAAAACACATCTACATTTGTGATTTTTGGGTTTACAACGGTACTTTTAGATTGGTAATTTTCTAAAATATCTAGTTTTTCCTTTATACGTTGTGCATCTTCAAACTCCATCGCTTCAGCATGTTGTTTCATCTGAATTTTGAATTGTTCTAGAGAAGATTTAAAATCTCCTTTTACAATCTGACGTATATGCTCAATATGAGTGTGGTAATCTTCTTCACTTTGTTTTCCTTCACAACCTCCTTCACAATTGCCCAAGTGATATTCTAGGCAGACCTTATATTTTCCCGCATCAATTTTTTCTTTTGTGAGGTCATAGTTACATGTCCGTAGCTTATACAAACTCTTTATGAGATCAAGTAACGCTTTTACAGTTTTCATACTTGTGTAAGGACCAAAATACTCACTACCATCTTTAATAAGTCTTCTGGTATGAAATACTCTCGGGAAACGCTCATTTTTAATACAAATCCAAGGATAGCTTTTATCGTCTTTAAGTAAGACATTATACCTAGGTTGGTATTTCTTGATTAAATTGTTTTCAAGTAGTAATGCATCGGTCTCGGTATTTACAACAATATGACGTATCTCATAAATTTTTTTGACCATTGTCCGAATACGACCATTATCTTGAGTTTTATTAAAATAAGAGAGTACTCGCTTCTTAAGATTCTTTGCTTTTCCTACGTATAATAAACGTTCTTCCTTATCAAAATATTGGTAAATACCAGGGCTTTGAGGAAGTGTTTTTAGTTGTATGTCTAGCTGTGAAAATGCCATATCCAAAGATATATATTCTATAGCATTACCTTTTGTAACAAAAGCATAAAATGAAGTTTTATTCGTACGCTTTCGCGAAAGCACAAAAACATTTAATTATTTTAGAGAGCGAAATAAAAAATCCGATATCTTTTTAATAACGCTTACTAATGGAAATATGTAAATTGCAGATAAGATTGAAAAGGAAATTATAAGACAAATTGATGAAGTAGATTTTACTGAATTTAGATATACAATATTTATATAAAAATGGATGCAGAGTATATAGATGCTTCTTATAACCTTAAAATAAATGAATTTAAAAATACTATCTCGTAACTCCCATTTATATTCGACCAAACGATTAGTAGAGGCTGGTTTACAAAGGGGGCACAGTGTTGAGGTTGTAGATCCTCTTAAATGTGATTTAATCATAGAGAAAAAGAATCCAACGGTATATTATAAAGGGCGTCATTTAGACACAACAGATGCTATTATACCTCGTATTGGCGCATCTATCACTTACTATGGTACTGCAGTGGTCAGACAGTTTGAAATGATGGGAGCTTTTACTACTATAACTTCTCAGGCGCTTATTGTGAGTAGGGATAAACTTAGAAGCTTACAAATGCTTTCTAAAGCAAAATTAGGATTACCCAAGACAATATTTACAAACTATTCCCGAGATGTTAAGGAAGCGATTCGCCATGTAGGAGGCGCTCCTCTTGTTATCAAATTATTAGAAGGGACTCAAGGACTTGGGGTTGTACTTGCAGAAACGACAAATGCTGCAGAGTCTGTCATAGAAGCATTTAATGGGCTTGAGGCTAGAGTGATTGTCCAAGAATATATTAAAGAAGCAAAAGGAGCAGATTTAAGAGCCTTTGTAGTGGATGGGAAAATTGTAGGGGCTATGAAACGACAGGCAAAAGAAGGCGAGTTTAGATCTAACCTCCATCGAGGAGGAAGTGCGAGGATCATTACATTATCTGAAGAGGAAGAAGATAGGGCAATCAAGGCGGCAAAGGCAATGGGCTTAGGTGTAGCAGGAGTAGATATGTTACAAAGCTCAAGAGGCCCTCTAATTCTTGAAGTAAATTCTTCTCCAGGTTTAGAAGGTATAGAAAGGGCTACAGGAACTGATATTGCTACAGCAATTATTGCCTATATTGAACGAAATATATAATCATGGCATTTATAAATAATGATAATATCTTAACACTACTGGGACAAGAAATTGCACCTGGCGAGAAGGCTACCATTAATTTTAATCTAGCCAAATTGTATACAACATCCTCTGTAGAAATTCCAGTAATTATAGAACGAGCAAAAGAACCTGGCCCGGTTATTTTAATTACATCTGGAATTCATGGTGATGAGATTAATGGTGTAGAGATTGTACGTCAGATAATTGCAAAAAAAATCAATAAACCAAAGAAGGGAACCGTCATATGCATTCCTGTGTTGAATATTTTTGGATTTTTAGATATGAAGAGAGCATTTCCTGATGGACGAGACTTAAATCGTGTTTTTCCAGGAAACCCTAGAGGTTCTCTTGCAAGTAGATTTGCCTATCAGTTTGTAAAAAAAATATTACCTGTAGCCGATTTTTGTTTAGATTTTCACACTGGAGGGGCTAGCCGATTTAATGTTGCTCAAATTAGGATAGATCCAGATGATACCCTTGCGACTGAATATGCTAGAATATTTAACGCTCCTTTTACATTACAATCTAAAATTATTCCCAAATCATATCGAGCAACATGCTCTAGAAAAGGGATCCCTATTTTACTTTATGAAGGCGGAAAATCAAAAGTCAGTGATAAAAAAATTGCTAGAATTGGTGTAGAGGGAGCTATGCGTGTTTTAAATCATTTAGAAATGCTCAACCCAAAATTATCTATTCCGAGTACAGATATTCCTAGCGTTCTTATAAGAAACACACGATGGATGCGGGCTAAGTATAGCGGTTTAATACATGTTAAAGTCTCTTGTGGAGAATACATTGAAAAAGGAAGTCATATTGCAACAATTACAGACCCTTATGGAAAGTTTAAGCATCCAGTAAAAGCAACTCATGCTGGATATGTGATTAATGTAAATGAGGCATCTCTTGTTTATCAAGGAGATGCTATTTTTAATATATCGATAGATAAATCAAATAAAAGTGGACAAAACGAATCTGAGGAAGAAATATAAAGAGTTTCGAGCAGTTTTATCCCCAGATGAGATTGATTCTAAAAGTATTCAAATCGCAAATAATCTATTGAAGCTAGACATTTGGGATTATGAATATTATCATATTTTCCTGCCTATAACAAAACAAAAAGAGATTGACACCTCTTACATATTAAGTATTCTTCAAGGAAAAGACAAACACATTATTGTTTCAAAAAGTGATTTTAGGGAGACTACAATGAAAAATTACTTACTTACTGATAACACAAAATTAGTGATAAACTCGTATGGTATCCCAGAACCAGAAAACGGTATTGAGATTCCTTATGAAAAAATTGATGTCATTTTTGTTCCTCTCTTAGCATACGATACTTCTGGAAATCGTATTGGATATGGAAAAGGTTTTTATGATCGATTCCTTGCTCACTGTAAACCAGATGCTATAAAAGTAGGGCTGTCATTTTTTGAACCTGAATTACGGGAAATCCGTAAAAATGATGAGGATATACCTTTAAACATCTGTGTATCAGATACAAAGAGTTATTTTTTTTAGTTTTTTTTATAAATTTTTAGGTATATTAGGATTCCCAAATCTTAATTTATGTTTTATTTAAAGACTAAAAATCATACGAATGTTCCTATTAGGAATTCTAAAAAACAGCTAGATAATACTGATTTTTTAAGTGATTGTTTTTACTATGAAGAAGTTTCAGAGTTAACCACTTCAGGGGGTTGGGGTGTTGATTTTGTAAGGAAACAAGCTTTTTTAGATAAACAGGCAAGAAAAATACTCCAAGTACCTTTTCATTATAAAGCTTCTTTAAAAGATGCATATCGCTTTTATTTAAGTCATGAGATAGATAAGGCAACTCAATTATTTATTAAATGCTCTAACGGAAAATCATTTACTACAGAAATACAAATGGTTACTTATGTTGGCAAGGTGTTTTATGCTAGGGCACAAGGAAAAGCAGTCAGAAATGAAAAAGGAGAAGTGATAGGAATTCGAGGTGTATTTCAAAATATAGAGCTAGAAAAAAAAGATGACTCTAAACTTAAAGAATCACTTAAACTAATAGAAGGACATAATAAATGGCTATATAATCTCGCTCATATTGTAAGTCATAATTTAAAAGCGCAGGTTAGTAATCTTCAACTTACATCTACATTAATAGAAACAGAAAAACTTACTGAAGATCAAGAAGATTTAATGGCAAACTTTAAGAAGATAGGAAATAATCTAGATTGCACCTTAAAACACCTCAATATTATTAAAACGTTACAACATGTAGATAAAGATCTTAAAATATTAATTATACAACATGTATATAATGATGTTATTGCGAAGGTTAGGCAATCAAAATATTATAATAGTGCTATCTTTTATACAGAGTTTTCTGAAGTAGAGAAAGTAAAATATATTCCTATGTATTTAAAAAACATTCTTTATAATCTTATTATAAATGCTATTAAGAATAAACATCCAGAACGTGATTGTGAGGTAAGTGTTTTTACTTATGAAGAAAACAATAAAAAACATCTTGTAGTTAAAGATAATGGCGTAGGACTTGATCAAAGCAAAATTGAGTATTTACTTTCCAGAACACATGAAACGTTTGTGTACGGAGAAGATAAGCCTGGTCTTGGAATTTTCCTCATAAAAAGTCAGGTAGAAGCGATGGGAGGACAATTTTTCATTGAAAGTAAATTAGATAAAAGCGCAAAATTTACAGTTCAGTTTTAGTGTTGTAAGAGTACAAATATATTATGTATACAATTTTTATAATAGCTTTAATCGAAATCATTTTTTAACATATTTTATATAAAAACCCGACAAAAAGTAATTAAATGACGATAAAATACCATTTTTTACTACAAAACATACAAAGAGTTTATAATTTTTACATATCTTTCCCTTCCCAAATTATAATTCATGGCATTACAAACCATAAGAAAGAGATTACGTATAAAACCTAATTTTGAACCGATGCAGGGACAAGATCTATTTGAAATGGACGATTTCTATTATAAAGAAATTTCTAATCTTACAGAAGCTGGAGGATGGAGCATCGATTTTATTAATAAAAAAAGTTATTTTGACCAACAAGCAAGAAAGATTTTAAAAGTTCCTATAGGATATAAACTTAGTCTAAAGACTGCCTATAAGTTCTATGCAGAAGAGCATATGGAACTTGCAAATGACTTATTTTATAGATGTGCCCAAGGAGATTCTTTTTCTACGGAGATCAAAATGGTTACTTACACAAATGATGTGTTTTGGGTAAAAGCTTATGGAAAACCTCTTAAAAATGGAGAAGATGAAATTATAGGTATACGAGGAGTATTTCAAAATATTGATCAAATTAAAAAGAGAGAATTAAAACTTAAGGCATCTGTAGATCTTATAGAGAGCCATAATAAACGTCTTTATAATTTTGCACATATCGTCTCCCATAATCTGCGATCACATGTAAGCAACTTACAACTTACAACAGCTCTTTTTGAAACAAATAATTTAAATACAGATCAAAAAGAATTATTTGATAATTTTCTGAAAATATCTAAAAACCTAGATGTTACCTTAAAGCATCTTAATGAGATAGTAACGATACAAACTAATGTCAATAAAAAAAGAGTGCTTTTAAATGTTGAAGAGGTATATAAAAGAGTTATTTCTTCTATTAAACAAATAAGTATTCAAAATAGAGTTGTTTATTATACTGAGTTTTCTGAAGTGGAGGAAGTAGAGTATGTAGAAACGTATTTGGAAAGTATTTTACTCAATCTAATTACAAATGCTATAAAGTATAAACATCCAGACCGTGACCCCGAGATAAATATTTTTACTTATGAAGAGAATGATAATGTATTTCTTGTAATAAAAGATAATGGTATAGGAATAGATATCGAAAATGAAGGAGACCGACTTTTCCAAATGTATAAAACATTTGATTGTAAAGAGAATGTAGATGGACTAGGATTGTTTATCACAAAAGGTCAAATAGAATCTCTTGGTGGAAATATCACTGTAGAAAGTACATTAGGAAAAGGGACAAAATTCACAGTCCAATTATAATAGATTAAGGTTTGATAATAGAGACTTTTTTACCTTCTCTAGCACTACAAAATATATAGTATAGCAGTCTGACTCATCATACTATATTGATTATCTTCGGTTATAAAATAATCATTACTTTTAAGAACATACATGAGTGCACTTTATTTCGGAATAGAGTTTGCTTAAATTTTATTCTATAGCATAATTTTAAAATTAAAAAGTATGAAAACGGGAATTCCATATTTTATGATACTAATCACATTTGCATTATTAAGCTGTGGCGGGCATAAAGAAATTCAGTTAGAAAAAGAAGACGCATTGACTTTTAAAAAAGCAACGTATGCTAAATGGGTAGCTGGGATAAAAGGAGGTGGAGCAGGATATGATATCCATATCGAACTCGACGATGCTTTGAGTGCTATACATGTATTGGATAGTATTTACTTTAAAAACTTCAAAGTGTCTTTAAAAAATGATAATAAGGGTGCTTATATAGGGTATATAAAGAGTAATGAAAACACAGATGTGATCACTCCTAATAGCAACGGATCTGAACAAATAAAAGATGATATTCATAAAGAATTATCTGAAGCTATTCCGTTTAAACTTAATGGAAACGAGGCAGTTGTAGTATACAGAGAGGGTGCTAAAAAGAAATACTATAAATTAAATCTAACAAAGACTAATACGCTAGCAAGGCCTCAACTATAGCTTTCTGTTTTTAAAAATAAAAAGAGCTTCAATTATTTATAATTGAAGCTCTTTTATATTCTATAAAGAATAAATTATCTTTTAATGAATTGTGAGACAATTTGCTTGTTATTTTCTGTTGTAATACTCAAGAAGTACACACCAGAAGAATAACGACTTATGTCTAGAGAACTTTGTGATACACTATCAATAGCTCCTTCTTCTATGACTCTTCCGTAATAATCGATTACTTTAAACCCGCGAATACTTGCAAACGAACGTGTGCTAAAGTTAATAAAATCAGTAGCTGGATTAGGGAAAATAGTAAGATTATCTCTTTCTTGAGAAGATGTTATATCATCTACAGAAAGAAGAGTTGTTTCTGTTTCATACATACCATTACCATGTGTACCTATAAGTAATCTATTATCAGAAGGGCGATATACAAGGCCGCTAATTAATGCAAGTCCAAGTGTTCCACTTCCTTCTAGAGCCCAGTCAAAAGATGTGGGATCTGCATTACTATACAATCCTCTTGCGGTACCTACATAATAGGCTATCTGTCCGTCTACTTCTGTAATAGCCGCAGATCGAATAGAGTGAGGTGCTAAATTACGTTCTACAAGTGTCCAGGTAGGATTATCACTTGTAGCGTCTGAGGTAATAAATATATTTGAAATGTTATAATTTGCATATACGACCATTGCAATATCTGGATTGGTAGGATGTAATGCGATACCACTTACTATAGTGCCGCCTGCTGTAGACGCTCCTGGAGGAGTAATATTAACAGCCCCTGATAAATCATCTGCATTATGAGGATCATCAAGTCTAAAAACACCACCGCTACTACCACCAATAAGCATAAAACTACTGGCTTCATCATAATCTCCTCGAGTTGAAGAAAATTGTCGTAATCCTTGTCCTCCTGGTAGTACACCTAAATTAGTCCAACTACCAGAATTCACATTTTGAGCATTATTTGTTCTATACATAGTACTACCATCTGCATAATATAATGTAGATGTATTATCTGGATCTAGATAAAAATAAGTTACAAAAATACTGCTGTTTGCTGTATTAGGAGTAATATCCCTAGGGGTAGGAAAATTGGTAATAATCTGTCCTGATTGTGAACCTAGATATAACTGTACATCATTGTCTTCGCCTCTTCTGGCAATACCTACAGATACACCATCTCCACCAAAAAGACTAAACATTTCTCTATTATCAGGAGGGGTAGGGACAGTGGCAACAAAAATACCTCCTACTCCTACTGCATCTGTACCTCCTATAGTCGTAGAATTATCTTGAGCACCCCCTAATACAATATTAGAGCCTTCTTCTTGATCCAGAGCAACATGATAATATTGATAGGTTTGATAATTATTATTAAGGTTTACCCAACCGACAACAGGATCATTTATATTATCTGTTCTATGGATTCCTCCATCAGTACCTGAAAAGAAAACATCTGTATTATTAGGATCAAAAACTAGTTCATGTATATCTGGGTGATGGACATCTCCTCCTCCTAAGTCATAAAGTGCTGTAGAGACATTTCTATATCCGCCTATTAAATCAAATTCATCATCGGTTTCTATATTTGCTATTCTGTATAAACTAGTTCCTCCTATAACCACAAAATTTTCATCATCAGGCTTAACATTTAAAGCAATAGAATAACCACCTTGTACAGAAAAAGGATCCACTCCACGAATATCTCCTCCCGGTAAGTTAGGAAGTCTAGAAGAAAAATCAGTCCAGGTATCTGTGCTCATATCATAACGCCATAAATCTGCTTCTACATTTCCAACGCCACTATCTTGTCCATTGGTATAAAGGGCATATAATAAGTTTTCGTTAGAAGGTACAGTACTTAATATAATTCGACCACTAGCGGCATTGGCATTCCAGCCTGCAGGATCTCCATTTTGGGCAATACGTACCCAATCTCCATCACCAGTTTCAGAAGTATACACTCCATTAAAAGCTGCTCCAGCTCCTCCTCTTAGTGTGGCATAAACTCTACCATTACTGTCTATAGCGACATCTGTAAGACCCCCATTAACTCCTGGTTCTTGTAGTTCTATCGTAATATCATTTCCATCATATCTATGTATTCTACCAAAAGAAGCTATAAATAAATCACCAGTTATTGGACTTACTGCTAATCGGTTGTTTACATCTAAAAATGAATCTAAAATAACTTCAAAAGTAGAATCTGTTTCAGGGATAATTTCCCAACTTAAACCACCATCTTCAGATCTCCATACACCTTGCCCCGGAAAGAAGGATCCTAAACTTGCACTATTACCTAGATTTTCCCCGGTTGCGTAATACCATATATTTTGAAAACCTGGACGTGGGTCTTGAGCTATTGCGGTTACGTTATGGATTTCTCTATTGGGAGAAACTTTGGTCCAGCTAGCACCGCCATTTGTTGTTCTAAAGACACCACCACTTACTGCTCCAGCAAGCATTGTATTACCGGATGCATCTGATATGTCAATAACAAGTGCTCGTGTACGCCCACCTAAGTTTGTAGGCCCTCTCGAGATATATACGTTTTCTGACTGTCTTCCATTTTCAGAATTAAGGCTTTGTTCTAAAGAATGCTGTAATTCTAATATTCGCTGCTCTCTAGGTATTAGGCCAGTTTGTGGATCTTTTTGAAAGTCCAATTCAAATTCTGTACGTTCTTGTGCAAATTGATACCGTTGTTCTGGAGTCTTTTTTACTTTCTTTTCTATTTTACCGAAAGTATTAGAATCGGTAAAAGTTTTACTTTGATTATCTGTGCCCCAAAAAAAGTATAGGCAGAGGCAGGCAGATAGTAGGATTAATGATGTGGTAATTTTTTTCATTGCGAGATAGTTTTTAATGGTTCTAATAAAAAATTAGGGATTTAAAGATACAATATATTCTGTCGTATCTCCCTACAATTCATTTCAATAAAAAAAGATTACTTTAAAAGTATAGTAATAATGCTTATTTAAGCACCTTTAGGAAAGACTTTTTTGTTAAATACAAGTAATATACCTACACCTGTACTGATAGCCATATCTGCAATATTAAAAATAGCATTGAAAAATGTAAAGTTTTTTCCTCCCCAAAAAGGGATCCAAGAAGGTAATACCCCTTCCCACATAGGGAAATATAACATATCAACCACTTTTCCATATAAAGGCTTTGCATATCCGCCTGCCTCTGGGAAGAATGTAGCAATCTGAGTAGTAGTACTAGCATCAAAAATGACTCCATAGACTAAGGAATCTATAATATTACCTACAGCTCCTGCAAATATCAATGATACAGCAATAACAAGAAGTTTCGGAGCATTTTCTTTGACAGACTTATATAACCAATACCCTATGATAGGTGCAATTACTAATCGAAAGATAGAGAGCGCTATTTTACCATATTCACCAGGTAGTTCTGTACCCCATGCTGCCCCTTGATTTTCAACAAAATAAATTTGAAACCAATCCAGTCCAAAAACCTGGATGCTTTCTCTAAGATAGAAATGTGTTTTTATATATAGTTTTATCGATTGATCAATAAACAATATTAAAAAAACAATAAATCCAGCCTTTTTTAATGACATAGTGTGATTTTGAAGCCGTAAAAATAAGTTATTAAAGTGAATTTTTTACTGTGATGTCACCATGAATACTTTTTAAATGTAAAGCCTTTATTCCAGTAACATCCACAGGGATAACGACATTTCCATTGCGAGATTGTGCAGTAATCTCAGCATTTTCAGTTTCTATATATATGGGCCCAGAAATAGTATGTATGGTTGCGCTTTCGCGAAAGCGAAAATCAAAAAACCGACACCCACCTCTACCTAGATTAATAGAGATGTTTCCAAAACTACCAGCACCCTCCATACTTGCCAGCGTTGAATTTATATCTAAATTCATATCTTCAGGAATAGTAATCTCCAGAACAATTGATAAAATCTTGTGTGCCGATAGCTTATCATTAAAAGGTGTAAAATCGGGGGTATAACCAGTAGAAATGTATAGTACCCCTTCTTCTATTTTTGTGTTGAGTAAAGAGCTTTCAAAAGTTTCACCATCTATTTGTGTGTGTATCGTTATCTGATCGGTGGCTGTTGAGGTGATTTTAATTTGAAAAATCTCATCGCTATCAATATACAGGGAGTGTATATTATTTACATCGTAGCTTTGAAGTAAACGTTTCTGCCCAAGCACAAAAAAGGATGATAGTAAAAGAATACTTAAAAAAAGATGTTTCATAGCTATAAAAAAAGCGCCCGAAAGAGCGCTTTTGATAGGTTAACTTTGCATATTCTTAGCTTCTATGCTTAGTGTTGCATGAGGAACTAATTTTAATCGTTCTTTATTAATAAGTTTTCCAGTTACTCTACAAATACCGTAATTTTTATTCTGAATACGTACTAAAGCATTTTTAAGATCACGAATAAACTTTTCTTGTCGTATTGCAAGAGCACTATTTGCCTCCTTGCTCATAGTTGCACTTCCCTCTTCAAAAGATTTAAATGTAGGGGAAGTGTCATCGGTACCATTTGTACCATCATTGAGATAAGCACTTTTTATCAAATCTAAATCGTGTTGTGCTTTATCAATTTTTGCTTGTATTAGCTCGCGGAATTCTTCTAATTCTGCATCACTGTATCGTTGTTCGCTTGTTTCTGCCATAACTTTACTGTTTTGATATGGATAAATAAGTTTTTATTGTATCAAAGGCTATTTCAAGCCCGTTTTCTACATTTTCTACAATAGTTAATGAATCTGCCAGAGTTTCTGTTTTGATATACGTGGCATTATCGTTTATTGTTTGTTCTATAAGTGTTTCTTGTTGCAATAAGATATGGATACGATCTGTAACTTCAAATCCAGAATCTTTTCTTAAATTTTGAATCCTATTTACGAGTTCTCTAGCGACTCCTTCTTTTTGTAACTCTTCTGTTATTGTAACATCTAGAGCTACAGTGACTCCATTCTGACTAGCAACTAGCCAGCCATCAATATCTTGAGAAGAAATCTCTACATCTGTCGATTCCAAAATAATCATTTTTCCGTTAATTTCTACTTCAATCTGACCATTCTGTTCAATTTTAGCAATTTCATCTACCCCAAAACCTTGTATTGCACTGGATATCAATCTCATATCTTTTCCAAAACGAGGGCCTAATACCTTGAAATTAGGTTTAATTTGTTTAACTAAAATGCCAGAATCATCGCTTATAAGCTCAATTTCTTTAACATTTACCTCAGATTTTATGAGATCTGCAACGGCAAGAATCTCTTCTTTATCTGCCTCATTTAGTATAGGAATCATAATGCGCTGTAATGGCTGACGCACTTTGATTTTTTGTTTTGCTCTAAGCGATAATACTAATGAACTTATGGTTTGCGCTTTTTGCATCTTGTGCTCTAACGCGTTATCAATGTTATTAGTATCACTTTTTGGAAAATGTGACAGATGTACACTATCAAATTTTTCTTTTCCAGAAACATTGTTGAGATCTATATAAAGGCGCTCCATAAAAAATGGAGCTACAGGTGCTGCAAGTTTTGCTATGGTAATAAGGCATGTATATAGTGTTTGATAAGCACTTATCTTATCTTCTCCATAACTTCCTTTCCAGAAACGCCTTCTACTTAAACGCACATACCAATTTGATAAATTTTCTTGTACAAAAGTATCAATGACTCGAGTGGCTTTTGTAGGTTCATATGCTTCATAAAAAGCATCTACTTTTGCAATGAGAGAGTGTAATTCTGAAAGAATCCATCGATCAATTTCTGGACGTTTATGTACTTCTATATCTGGCTCTGTATATGAAAAATCATCTAGGTTTGCATATAATCCAAAGAAGGAATAGGTGTTGTATAACGTCCCAAAAAACTTGCGTTTTACTTCTTCGATACCCTCTAAATCAAACTTTAAGTTATCCCATGGATTTGCATTACTGATCATATACCAACGTGTTGCATCTGCTCCATAGGTTGCTAGCGTTTCAAAAGGATCTGCAGCATTGCCTAAACGTTTAGACATTTTTTGTCCATTCTTATCTAGAACAAGTCCATTAGATACAACATTCTTATAGGCAACATCATCAAAAATCATGGTAGCAATAGCGTGTAATGTATAAAACCATCCTCGTGTTTGATCAACACCCTCCGCTATAAAATCTGCTTTACGCCAAGTTTCTTCTACAAGTTCTTTATTTTCAAAAGGATAATGCCATTGTGCATACGGCATAGATCCAGAATCAAACCAAACATCAATAAGATCACTCTCACGAGTCATAGGTTGACCAGAATTAGATACTAACATAATTCTATCTACTACATTCTTGTGAAGATCTACAAGTTCATAGTTTGCATCACTCATATCATTCACAATAAACTCTTCAAAAGGATCACTATCCATCACACCAGCATTTATTGCTTTTACGATCTCTTCTTTAAGCTCTTTTATAGAACCTATGATCACCTCTTCTTTTCCATCTTCTGTACGCCATATAGGAAGGGGTATTCCCCAAAAACGGCTACGGGACAGATTCCAGTCATTTGCGTTTGCAAGCCAGTTTCCAAAACGACCTTCTCCAGTTGCTTTAGGTTTCCAATTAATACCTAAATTGAGCTCATGCATTCGGTCTTTAAAGTCTGTAACTTTTATAAACCAAGAGTCTAATGGATAGTATAATACAGGTTTGTCGGTACGCCAGCAGTGTGGATAACTGTGGACATACTTTTCTACCTTAAAGGCTTTGTTTTCTTCTTTAAGACGGATAGCAAGTTCAACATCCATAGATTTATCAGGAGCTTCACCGTCTGTATAATATTCATTTTTGATGTACTTATTTCCAAACTCCTTCATTTCAGGACGGAATTTTCCTTGAAGGTCTACTAGAGGAACTAGATTGTCATTCTCATCTTTGATCAGTAATGGTGGAACTTCTGGAGATGCTAGTTTTGCTACCAAAGCATCATCTGCACCAAATGTAGGCGCTGTATGTACAATTCCTGTTCCGTCTTCTGTGGTGACAAAATCCCCTGCAATTACACGAAAAGCATTTTCCGGATGGTCATGAGGTTGAACAAAATCAAACAACTGTTCATAACGCAATTCAAGAAGGTCTGCTCCTTTAAACTCTTTAGTAATTACATATGGGATTTTTTTATCTCCTTTTTTATAGGTTTCCAAGTCCGCTTTTGCGAAAGCGGTATCACCTCCTACTTCATAAAATTTACCAGAAAATTGCTTGCCGACTAAGGCTTTTGCCAAAACGACTTTGACAAGCTCAAATGTATATTGATTATACGTTTCAACTAACACATAATCTATCTTTTTACCTACTGTAAGTGCCGTATTAGAAGGCAAAGTCCATGGTGTAGTCGTCCAGGCTAAGAAATAGATATCCCCCTCTAAATCTCCGCCTAAGGGTGAGGCTTTTAAACGATCATCATGAATTGCTTTAAACTGAGCCACCACTGTGGTGTCTGTCACATCACGATAACACCCAGGTTGATTAAGTTCATGAGTACTTAATCCGGTTCCTGCTTTTGGAGAGTATGGTTGTATTGTATATCCTTTATAGAGTAAGTCTTTACTATAGATTTGTTTGAGTAGCCACCAAACAGTCTCCATATATTTGGACGTATAGGTGATATATGGATCTGTCATATCTACCCAGTATCCCATTTTTTCAGTAAGGTCATTCCAGATGTCTGTATAACGCATCACTGCTTTTTTACAGGCCTCGTTATACTCTTCTATCGTAATTTTTTTACCAATATCTTCTTTGGTAATCCCCAGCTCTTTTTCTACACCTAGTTCTACAGGAAGGCCATGTGTATCCCATCCTGCTTTACGTTTTACTTGAAAACCTTTCATGGTTTTATAGCGCGGAAAAATATCTTTTATCGCACGGGCCAGTACGTGATGGACACCAGGTAATCCATTTGCAGAAGGAGGTCCTTCAAAAAACACATAAGGAGTTGCCCCTTCACGTGAGGTAACACTTTTTTCAAAAACGTCATTTTCCTTCCAAAATGCAAGGACCTCATCGGCAACTTGCGGAAGGTTTAATCCTTTATATTCAGTGAACTTAGCGCTCATGTTTAGGTCTTTAGAATAAGGACGCGAATTTACGGCATTTTTAGGCAAAAAAGAAGCCCATCAAAAAGGTTTAGTTATTGATAGGCGCAGGATTATTAGAATTCGGTTTTCAAAGATTTGTCTTATACATGTTTTCCAACTTCAAAACCATGTTTTCCTAGATATTGATTTCCGCTATCAATAGCATCTTCTTCTAAGGTTGTTCCCATAGAATCATTCCAGCGATTGAGATATCCAAATAATGAAATGACACCTAGCATTTCTACAATTTCTCCTTCATCCCAATATTTATAAAGTTCTTCCTTGATAGTTGCATCTACAGCATTTGGGATTTGACTAGCGGCTAGCGAAAAATCAAGAGCAGCACGCTCGGCATCAGAAAAGGCACTATGTGTTCTATACTCCCAAATATTATCTAATTGTTCTTGTTCTGCTCCATATCGTTCGGCAGCACGTATGGCGTGAGCCTGACAATAACGGCATCCTGTCGCATTACTGGATACCCAGGCAATCATACGTTTAAGAGCAGAAGTTACTCTGCCCTGATTTGCCATGACAGCTTTATTGAGATTGATAAAGGCACGTGAGATATCTGGACGGCGTTGCATAGTAAGTACCGAGTTAGGACAAAAGCCCAGTGTTTCATTAAAAAAGGTTGCAAGCTCTTTTGTTGTCTCGTCGTGTTCTGCGGTGAGGGGAGTGACTAATGGCATAGAATATTTGATTTAATAAGAGTAACATATAGTGCTACTCATTGATGTTTATTTTCATTGTTTAACGTGAGCTCTAAAGTACTAATTTCAATCTAGTTTTTGTACCTTCATTTTTAATTCAAATTTTTTTTAAAATGGCCGAACATAAAGTAACCACAGTCTATAAACAAGGTATGCAGTTTGAGACAGATAGCCCTACTGGATATAAGACATTGATCGATACATCTCCTGAGAACGGAGGTAATAATGATGGAATGGGACCTAAAGCAATGATGTTATCTGCCTTAGCTGGATGTACAGGGCTGGATATTGTATTTGTTTTAAATAAAATGAGAGTAGCTGTACCCGAATTTAAAATGGACGTTAGAGGTGAGCTTACAGAAGAACATCCCAAGTATTATGATAAGGTATGGTTAGACTATCATTTTTATGGAAATGATCTAGATCAAAATAAAATTCAAAAAGCAGTAGACCTTTCTAAAGATCAATACTGTGGCGTTATGGAAATGTTCAGAAGATTTGCGACTGTAACCGTTAATGTGCATTACCATGCTCAAGAGTAATGTATGCGTTGGAGTATAAAACCAAAACCAGATGCAGAAAATGTCAAGGCTCTTGCTCAAACATTACAAATAGACCCTGCAATAGCACAACTATTAGTACAGAGAGGCATATGTTCGTTTGAAGCGGCAAAAAAATTCTTTAGGCCCTCCTTAGACGAGTTGCATGATCCTTATTTAATGAAAGATATGGACCTTGCAGTTAACCGTATAGAAAAGGCGATAGCTCAAGACGAAAATATTCTCGTATATGGCGATTATGATGTAGATGGAACAACTAGTGTTGCATTAGTGAGTTCGTATCTTAAAACATTATACCCTCATATAGCAACATATATACCCGATCGTTATGCAGAAGGATATGGTGTTTCTTATGCAGGTATTGATTATGCTGTTGATAATGAGATGACATTGATTATCGCATTAGATTGTGGTGTAAAAGCGATAGAAAAAGTGGCGTATGCAAAAGAGAAAGGCGTAGATTTTATAATTTGTGACCACCATAGGCCTGGAGATCTCTTACCTGATGCTATAGCCGTTTTAGATCCTAAGAGGGAGGATTGTACATATCCCTATGACGAACTTTGTGGTTGCGGAGTAGGGTTCAAATTAATAAGTGCGATTGCGCTTTCGCGAAAGCAAAATTTTGAAGAATTATATCCCTACCTAGACCTTGTAGCTACTGCTATAGGTGCAGATATCGTTCCTATTACTGGCGAAAATAGAATTCTTGCGTATTGGGGTCTCGAAGTTATAAATACAGCCCCAAGAGCTGGTTTTAAAGCGATTATAAAACAGACAAAAAAGAAAAAATTTACAATTACTGATGTTGTTTTTATAATTGCTCCACGTATAAATGCAGCGGGTCGAATGAAGCATGGAAACCATGCAGTATCACTTCTTGTAGAAGAAGATCATGATATAGCACGTAATTATGCAACAGAGATTGAGCAATACAATGCTGCACGAAAAGAAGCAGATGCATTAATCACTAAGGAAGCCCTTACTCAAATTAAAGACAATAAAGAGGAGGATAGAAAAACAACCGTAGTTTATAAGGAAGATTGGCATAAAGGAGTTATAGGGATTGTTGCATCACGTCTTACAGAAACCTATTATAGACCCACATTAGTCTTTACAAAAAGCGGAGATATGCTTGCTGCGTCTGCACGCTCTGTAAAAGGGTTTGATATCTATAATGCCCTTCAAGAATGTAGTTCGTATATCGAACAATTTGGGGGACATAAATATGCGGCAGGACTCACATTAAAAGAAGAAAATTACGAGTTATTTAAATCACGATTTGAAGAAGTTGTTTCTAGAACTTGTGAAGAACGACTCCTTATTCCAGAAGTCACTATCGATATGACTATCGGACTTGAGGATATTACACCTAGATTTTATAGAATCTTAAAACAATTTGCACCTTATGGCCCAGGAAATATGCGGCCTACATTTATGACCCAAAAAGTAATAGATACGGGATATGGAAAAAAAGTAGGAGCAGATCAAACACATCTAAAACTTTCAGTAACTCAAGACTCATATATAAAACCCATCGGAGGAATAGGGTTTAATCTTGGAGATAAGCACAGTATAATTACAAATAAAAAAACATTTGATATAGCATATGCACTAGATGAAAATGAATGGAATGGAGAAGTGAGTTTACAGCTTCGAGTTAAGGATATAAAACCTACTTAAGGGATAACACATATAGTATGGACTCTTAAATACCATTATTCTATCATAGAGTCCTTCAAAAAAACAGGAACAGATCCATGAGCAAAAAACTAAATAAAGAGTTACTTGATAAAATCTAAAATTAATTGGACTATTTCTTCTGGTTTTTCTTCTTGAATAAAGTGTTTGGCTTCGAGGAGGTGAATATTTTCTGAGGAAATATTTAAATCTTTTACCAAAGCTTCTTGTTGAGGTTCGAGTTTTAAAAACGAATCGTTTTTCCCCCATATGATTGCTGTGGGAGTTCCCATTTTCTGAATCATAGGCTGGTAGTCAGGTAAAGCATTACATGTTTGTGTAAAGAAGTAATACATGGCTTTTGTTTTTCCTTCTTTCAGAGGTTTTTTATATCCTTCTATATCTGTTTTATTGAGATTGTTTTCTGTCAGACCTTCTTTAAAAAGGCCTTTTAACATGATATTAGTCGTAATCCCATTGCGATAACTCCACATCGCTGTACGTGCCATAAAACCTGGTTCAAATCGAATAGGCGGATCAAAACCTTCTTCATAAATAATAGTATTTAGAATAATAAGGTTTTTGATTTTTTCTGGAGCACGCTCCATAAGCTCCCATGTCCAAAGCCCCCCTGCATCATGCATTACATGTGTCCAAGAATCTATTTGAAGATGATTCATTAACTCTAAAATGCGTTGGGCATGCATTTCTTCTGTATATATTTCATACCCTTCAGGAGAATCACTGCTTCCAAACCCAAGCATGTCAGGAACAATCACTCGATAGCCTTGAGCAATCAGCGGATCAATCATTTTACGATAGAGCCATCCAGAAGTAGGTACACCATGTAATAAAACAATAACGGGCCCCTGTCCTCGATCTATATATTTTAGAACCCCCTCACGAGATGAAAAGGATTCTTGACTTTGTCTAAAACGGTCATAGGTTACTTGTTCAGGTCTCATAGTTGAAGATTGGTAGGGTTTACAGGCTATAAAAGAAATAACAGTTAACGCTACGATTAGACAATTACGCATTAAAGTATGATTTTTTATTAAAGATACTAATTAGTCAGTAGTCTGTTCAAAAGTTTTAAGTTCAAAAGTAGATCCATCAAAGACCCCATAGGTATAATGATGAATCCAATCTCCCAAGTTAAAATAGGTAGTACCCTCTGCGACTTGGATTTTCATAGGCAAGTGTCTATGACCAAATACGAAATAATCGTAGTGAGCAGTTTCTAATTTCCGTTTTGCGTATGTCGCCAGCCACTCATTTTCTTCACCTAAAAATATGTGATCATCATTACCAGAAATAAGTTTATTTTTTACAGAAAAGTAATGAGCAATACGCATTCCTATATCTGGATGTCCCCATTTAAATAACCATTGAAAAAATCGTCCTCGGAAGATTTTTTTCATTCGTTTGTATCCTTTATCTCCAGGACCTAATCCATCTCCGTGACCAAGAAAAAACGTTTTGTTATTAATGGTAAAGACTTCAGGGTCGTGATAAACAGGAATCCCAAGCTCGTCCTCAAAATAGCCATTCATCCATAAATCATGATTCCCAACAAAAAAATAAATTTCTATACCACTATCCCGGAATTCGGCAAGTTTGCCTAGTGTTCTTACAAAGCCTTTTGGGACAACTGTACGATACTCAAACCAAAAATCAAAAAGGTCTCCTAACAAAAAGATAGCATGTGCATCTGGACGTATTTCATCTAACCACCTCAAAAACTTTTGTTCACGAGGCCTGCTCTCATTATGAGTTGGAGCTCCAAGATGATTGTCACTAGAAAAATAGACTTTTTTACCTTCAGGAATATTCATTTATTAATTGTCTGATGCATACCACTCGGCATAACTTGTTTGTGTTTCTTGGAGTCGTAATGAGTGAAGTTTAATATGATTTGGAAGTAAAGGTTGTATTTTTTTTGCAAAATCAATGACCATCATTTCACTCGTGGGCTGGTAATCGACTAAAAGAACGTTATGTCCTCTGTTAGAAAGCTCATTGGCAAGTTCTACATGTGGTGTATTTCCATTAAATACAGTAGCGTGATCAAATACATCTACAATCTCGCGGTTTACAATTTTTTTTAAATCCCCAAAATCAATGACCATCCCATATTTAACATGCGTTGTATCTTCTATTGGCTTGCCTATTACTGTAACACTTAGCTGGTAGCTATGTCCATGTACATTTTTACATTTACCATCATATCCATACAAAGCATGGCCTGTTTCAAATGTAAATTGTTTTGTGATACGTATGTTTGACATAATTCCGCTTTCGCGAAAGCGTACTTTTAACGCTTCCTATTCTTTATTTTATTGTATAAAAATACAATAATTAATACGAGTGCAAGGATCAGAAATAATCCGTTACCGCTTAAAAAACTCATAAAATCCATATCGACATTTTTTTAATATCCTACTTTGGAACGTACTCTTGATAATACATCATTTGCAACTATTTTTGCTTTTTCTGCCCCAAGGGCCAATGCGTCATCTATTTCTTTAGGATTTGCCATGTAATGTGTATAACGTTCACGTTGTGTGGCATATTTATTTATAATAAGTTCAAAAAAAGCTTGTTTTGCATGACCATATCCATAATTCCCTCCTTCATAGTTTGCTCTCATAGTTTTAATATCTTCTGAAGAAGCAAGTATTTTATAGAGGGCAAAAAGATTACAAGTGTCAGGATTCTTAGGTTCTTCTAGAGGTGTACTATCTGTTTGGATACCCATAATCTGTTTGCGAAGTTTTTTGTCCGGAAGAAATATATCAATGACATTTCCTTTGGATTTACTCATTTTGTCGCCATCTGTTCCAGGAACAAGCATTGTTTTTTCATTGTGTTTTGCTTTAGGCATCACAAAGGTCTCACTTCCTGTAGCTGCATGAAATCGACTAGCAACATCTCGTGTCATCTCCAAATGCTGTGCTTGATCCTTCCCTACAGGAACAATCTCTGCATCATATAAAAGGATATCTGCTGCCATAAGCATGGGATACGTGAAGAGTCCTGCATTTACATCTTCCAGACGATCTGCCTTATCTTTAAAACTATGTGCAAGCGTTAATCTCTGATAAGGAAAAAAACAACTTAAATACCAAGAAAGCTCAGTTACTTGAGGAATATCGCTCTGACGATAAAAAACAGTTTTATTTATATCTAAACCAAAAGCCAACCAGGTTGCTGCAGTACTATATGTATTTTGTCTTAACGACACTCCATCTTTAATCTGCGTAAGTGAATGCATATCTGCAATAAATAGGAAGGATTCATTTCCTGGCGCGTTTGCTATTTCGATAGCAGGTATAATGGCACCAAGCAAATTTCCTAAGTGTGGTGTTCCTGTACTTTGGACACCCGTTAAAATTCTAGACATAAATATTTTTTAAAAAGACAAAGTTACTTTTTTCTACGCATAGGCTAATGGGTTTTCCCTATTTTTGGCAAGATGAATAGTATAAAAACAATTGGAATTATTTTATGGAGGATATGGTTTTATATACTTATCCTAGTTATTATCCTTCTTTTATTTCCAATACTTATTGTTAGTATTCTTAAAGAATCCTGGTACCCTTTATTTTTTAGACTTGCACAAATATGGGCACGAGGTATAATGATAGGGATGGGCTTTTATCCTAAAATTACTCGGGAACAATCTTTTGAAAAAGGCAAAAGTTATATGCTGGTATCTAATCATACCTCTATGATGGATATTATGTTAATGCTTCATATTTCAAAAAACCCCTTTGTATTTGTTGGAAAAGCCGAACTGGCAAAGATTCCTCTTTTTGGATTTTTTTATAAACGCACTTGTATTCTTGTAGATCGTGGAAATGCTAGAAGTAGGAAAGCCGTTTTTGATGAAGCACAGCGGAGATTAAGTCAAGGATTAGGGATATGTATATTTCCTGAGGGAGGTGTTCCTACAGATATGAACCTTGTATTAGATAGCTTTAAAGATGGGGCATTTCGCCTTGCTATAGACCATCATATCTCCATTGTTCCTATGACGTTTTATGATAATAAAAAGAGATTCCCATATGTTTTTTTAAAAGGAAGTCCTGGTAAAATGAGAGCTAGAATACATCCTTTTATTTCTACAGAAAAAATGACACAAGGAAATAAAAAAGAGCTAAGAGAACAAACAAGAGCACTTATTCTTAATGCACTTCATGAAGATATAAAATAAAAGGCGTCGTAACCAGCGACGCCTTTTGTAATCATTGCATGTTTGCAATAACTAACCTAACCAACTAAAAAACTAACCTAACGGCAAGTATTGTTTAGAAGTGATAACTCACTCCTGTATATAATCCTATAAAATAAGGCTTGAAATCTCCAACACTATTATCATATGCATTGAGTTGATACTTAAGAGATGGTTCCAAGTTTATTTTTAATTTTTCTGTCATTTTATAGTTAAGTCCTAATCCGATATTGGTAGTAAAACTTACATCATTAAGACTATTTGCACTTCCTAGATCTGTACGTAACCCTTCAGATTCTAAAAACACCTCATTGTTATTAAGTAATAATGTACTGATACCTCCTATAACCTCTACTCCAAGACGTTTGTCTGATAATACATAGACTGCCTCTACAGGAATTTCTATATATCCTACATTTTGTTGGATTTCTCCGTCAGATACAGTAGTACCACCTCCCTGAGCACTTAAATCTTGAGATGTGTTACGATCTGTAACACGATCTGTGATGCTTAAAAAACGAGTATTTTGATTAGGGTTAAGACCTTCTAAACTTCGTGGGTTTATATCTGGAGAGAAAGAGACATCCTGTGTGCTATAGCTGAGATCTACATTACTTACTCCTGTACGTATTTTAAATTTTGAATTTACAGCATAGCTTACCTGTACACCGTAACTTACGTTTACATCACTAGACTTTGCATTATCTTTAAATTGAGGATCAATACCAGAACCTCCAAAATCACCAGAGTAAACAGGAGCAGCAACAGCACCTACATCCCATCTGTTTATTACAACATCTTTTTCCAGATCCTCTTTCTCTTCATTTGCACTTGCAATACGAGCCGCTTCTTCTACAAGAGATTTTTTAGGGTCTTCTGAGGTTGTGTTTTCTTCTTGAGCGATGGCAATAGCATTTTCTGTGTCTTCTCCAGGAATAGGAGTATTAGAATCAATAATCAAATCAGATCTTTTTTGTGATTCTGATACAACAGCAATAGCATTATCTCCTTCTTTTTTATCCTCAGTAAACAGTTTATTAGATGGTGATTGACTATTTTCAGAGGGAGAATTTGTACTGCTAATAACTGTTCCGTTTTGATTTGTAACGACTGAGGTAGTGTTTGGAGTTGATGAATTTGGATTATTATCGTTGGTTACAATATTATTATTATTTAAGGCGCTTGTAGTAGTGATTCTATTAGAAGGTGTATTTTCAGATGAACTTTCAGTCACAGTATCTGAATTGCTACTAGAAACTAAATCCTCGTTTATATCAGAAGAAGATGAAAGTGATGGATCTATAGTATTATTTTGATCGTCTTCATTCGTTGTTTTTTCTGAAGTCACGATCTGTGGATTAGTTGTATTTTCTGTAGAATTCCATACGGAAAGCCCTATACTTACTAATAACACTAGTAAAGCTGCAATACCGCCAAGGCGCCA
This sequence comes from uncultured Dokdonia sp., assembly GCA_947503305.1. Lineage (GTDB taxonomy): Bacteria > Bacteroidota > Bacteroidia > Flavobacteriales > Flavobacteriaceae > Dokdonia. The sequence continues at coordinate 271,624 of CANNDF010000001.1, read as the reverse complement.
CCATATAGGGATAATTTTACGATCTTCTTTTTTGGCTTTTGCAGAGACGATATTCTCCCATACTTTATCACTGGGATGCACTTCAAAATCTTTGAACTTCTCTTGAAATAGCCTGTCTATGTTCTTCTTCTCCTTCATCTGGTTTGAGATTGATTTAAGGGGTGTTTTTGAGTAACCTCAATTTTATCTTTTAATATTTGTCGGGAACGTGCCAAATTTGATTTGGATGTTCCTTCAGAAATTTCCAACAATTCAGAAATCTCTCTATGTGAATAACCATCTAATACATAAAGGTTAAAAACCATTCTGTACCTATCTGGCAATTCTTGGATGATACGTAGTAAATAGTCCAGGTTTATACTTTCTTCTTCTACCTCAACTTCTACTTCTCGTATATTCTCTTCATTAATTAAATTAAGCACACCAGGTTTACGATACCTTTGTAGTGCAGTATTAATAGCAATACGTTTTAGCCAGCCTTCAAATGATCCTTGTCCTTTATATTGAGAGATCTTATCAAAAATAATCATAAATGCATCCTGCAGAATATCTTCGGCATCTGCATAACTAGAAGCATATTTTAAACAAACAGAAAAAAGTGTACTTGCATATCGCTTGTATAATTCTTCTTGTGCTTTGACATGTTTCTTTTTACAATTATCAATGAGTCTGTCTAAACTCAAAATGTAGTTTATTGGTTAGTTTTCTATCTCTATTCTATAATGGGAACATTAAATGTCATAAATGTAGGATTTCCATTTTGGTCATTCCCAGCAAAAAAACGTAATATTATTTCCCCTATTTCTTCTGGTCTTATTATTAAAGGCGCTATTCTTACATCGTTTTCAAGATCAGTACACGAAGATCTTCCTTGTACTACTTTTGTAATAACCGCTATCTCTCGTACAGTTCCATCCTTATTTATTTCAAAGCCATCAAAACCATGGCAGGTAGAAGGCCTTCTGTATGTTACTTGTAAGGTATCGGCCTGGCCAGCTACAAAATGATCCGGAATATTACCTACAGTATCTGTAGGCGTGATTTCAAAAAAGAACGTTGGCGCATCATCCGTACTACATCCTACTAGGATACATAGAAGTATGGAAATTACAACAATATTTTTCATTTCTATAGGGGTATTGTATGCAATAGATGCATATGTCCCTAAAAGGTTGCGTCTTAAAACTAAAAAACCTCCTTAAAGTTAAGGAGGTTTTTTAGTTTATTCATTAGAAACTTTAATCGCTTCATGAATTTTTGTTTCTAGCTCCTCCATTAGATCAGGATTATCTAGTAGCAAGGCTTTTACAGCATCTCGCCCTTGTCCTAACTTTGTGTCTTGATAACTAAACCAAGAACCGCTTTTCTTAACAATCTCATAGTTTACGCCTATATCTATAATTTCACCCACTTTAGAAACACCTTCTCCATACATAATATCAAACTCAGCCATTCTAAAAGGAGGGGCCACTTTATTTTTGACCACTTTTACTCTAGTTTTATTACCCATTACATTGGCATTGCTATCTTTAATTTGAGTAGATCTCCTTATATCTAAACGTACAGATGCATAAAACTTAAGTGCATTACCTCCAGTTGTAGTCTCTGGATTTCCAAACATCACCCCTATCTTTTCACGTAATTGATTAATAAAAATAACAGTACAGTTTGTTTTACTGATGGATCCAGTGAGTTTACGTAATGCTTGTGACATTAATCGGGCATGTAAGCCCATTTTTGAATCTCCCATTTCTCCTTCGATCTCACTCTTTGGTGTAAGAGCTGCTACAGAATCTATAACAATAATATCAATAGCACCAGATCGTATAAGATTATCTGCAATCTCAAGAGCCTGTTCTCCATTATCTGGTTGAGAAATGATTAAATTTTCTATATCTACATTTAGTTTTTCTGCATAAAAACGATCAAAGGCATGTTCTGCATCTATAAATGCTGCAATTCCTCCCGCTTTTTGAGCTTCGGCAATAGCGTGTAGAGTTAATGTCGTTTTCCCAGAAGATTCTGGCCCATAAATTTCAATAATACGTCCTCTTGGATATCCTCCTACACCTAATGCTACATCGAGACCTAGTGAACCTGTTGGAATGGATTCTACCTCTACAACAGCCTCGTCTCCCATCTTCATGACGGTTCCTTTACCATATGTTTTGTCTAATTTATCTAGGGTAAGTTGTAGTGCCTTTAGTTTGGCGTCTTTTTCACTGCTCATTTTCTTCTCTTTTTGGATTCTAAAAATTGGATAGTAAAAGTAGGGTTTATTGATGAAGAGGACAAGGTACGCTTTCGCGAAAGCGGAATACTTTTTAACAAAAAAAAGAGTACTATTAAAAAAGGACGCAACCCTTTGAGTTTTTTAAGTCTACTTAATGAGAAGTAATACCAAAAATGAGTTTGAAACTGTTAAAAAATAATAAAATCCAGCTTAGAATTATGCGTTTTATGATGCTAATGTATAGTCGAAAGCTGGAGGGCGGCTAATTATTATTGTAGATATCTAAATACTTAGAGATAAGTTTAACAAATGAATTAGCCGTTCAAAAAAATGCCCGCAGGATCGCCCTCCGGGCATTTTTTGTGATGTTCTTTATTAAGGAAATTGTACTTTTGCAAAAAATATTTCTTTTACCTTAAAAATAGTATAGCATGCAACTGTACAATACATTAAGCGCAAAAGAGAGAGCTGCGCTTATAGACGAAGCAGGAGATGAACGCTTCACACTCTCTTTTTATCAATATGCCCAAATAGGCAATCCAGAACTTTTTAGAAATCATCTATTCATTGCTTGGAATGACATGGATGTTTTAGGCAGAATTTATATTGCCAAAGAGGGAATAAACGCCCAATTATCTGTCCCTGCAACAAACTTTACAAATTTTAAAAAGTTTCTAGATGACATTTATTTTTTGAATAATGTTCGTTTAAATATTGCTATAGAACAGGATAATAAATCCTTTCTAAAACTTAAAGTAAAAGTGCGACATAAAATTGTTGCAGATGGCCTTAACGATGCTACTTTTGATGTCACTAATAAAGGAGTTCATGTTGATGCACAAACATTCAATGAATTGATTGAACAAGAAGATACTGTCCTGGTTGATATGCGTAATCACTATGAAAGTGAAATAGGCCACTTTAAAAATGCAATTACACCAGATGTAGATACTTTTAGAGATTCATTAGATATTATAGAGGATGATCTCAAAGACCATAAGGAAGACAAAAAATTGGTTATGTACTGTACGGGGGGGATCCGATGTGAGAAAGCAAGTGCCTATTTTAAACATAAAGGGTTTAAAAATGTATTTCAGTTAGAAGGTGGGATTATAGAGTATGCACGTCAAATTGAAAATCAAAACCTTGAGAATAAATTTAAAGGCAAAAATTTTGTTTTTGACCATCGTAGAGGAGAGCGTATTTCTGAAGATATAATTTCAAATTGCCATCAGTGTGGAGCACCTTGTGATACACATGTAAATTGTGCTAACGAAGCTTGTCATTTATTGTTTATTCAATGCAAATCCTGCGCTTCACAAATGGAAGATTGCTGCTCACAAGAATGCATAGATATTACACATCTTTCATTCGAAGAGCAAAAAGCATTACGCAGTGGTAAAGGGAATAGTAATAAAATTTTCAAAAAAGGGCGTTCTGAAAAATTAAAATTTCAAAATAAAAATTCCTAAACTATGTTTTGATAAGTCTGAGTATTGTTTTGGAAGGGATGTCAAAATATTCTACGGTTACAAAGTAAACGCCCGACCTTAAAAAGGAAGCATTAATCTCTTGGCTTTTTGTATTTAGATCAGGAAAGTCAAGTACGATTCTGCCCAAAGCATCGATAACAGTAATACGTTTTATTACAGAAGCAGCTCCTAAAGTGACAATGTCGTTTGTAGGATTAGGAAATAATCGAACACCTTCAAATACTTGATCATCTACAGAAAGCTGATCTACATTAAACTCTTGTTGATCACTTTCACCATTATAGGTAACGACATAGGTCCAGGTTCCTATTTGATCATTTATTGTGATCTGCTGTGCCCACCATGAGGCATAAAAAGTATCCGTAAAATTTGTGTTCCAACTCGTATATAGATCCCCATTTGGATCATAGATTTCATTTAGAGAAGCAGTTCCTGTAACTTGATCTCTGTAATATCCTATAAACCAAATAGGTGCATTAGGGTTAAATTGTGTGCTTTCAAAAGTTTCTTCTGTTTGAGGACAGTTGCCAAAATCAGGTAATGCCGTATGTGTAAGTGCTGCATTTACTCCAGGATTAAGATAGTCGCGTTGATCTTGCCACCAGCTAGATCCATTAAGAGTGTTACAAGGCCCAGTATAAGGATCTATAAGGTTGTTGTTTTCATCATATACTTCAAAATGAAGGTGAGGACCTGTAGAATTCCCAGAACTTGCAACTACTCCTAGAAATTCTCCTTGAGAAACAGTGTCACCTACTCCTTTTGAAGTAAGGCCTCCGTTTTTCATATGCCCATACCAAGCAATACTTCCATCTGAGTGCTCCACAAATATAGCATTCCACTGACTACTGTTTAAATCACAATTTCTATCAAAATTACCATCACTTTTAAAAACGATTTGACCACTTGCAGCGGCAATAACTTCTGTTTGATTTTCATCTACCTGTTTCCAAGCAAATGGCCATGTAAAAATATCAACTCCTTGATGATTATACCCACTATCGGTATCATAAGTACGGGTTCCGCAATTCCAATCTTGTAATGCCTGAGTTTCCGGATTGTGATCTACATAATTTGAGATACTCCAGGTTGCATTATATTCAAATCCAGTTGCTTGTCGAATGGGCCATATAAAACTGGTTTGTTGTTTTGTTCTTGTTTTTTGACGATAGTGATTCCCTTTTAGAATGAGGGTATTTATGTTTTTATCTACTTCTTCTTGATATTCTTGATATTCCTGAGCAGAAAGACATGCTATACCTGTAGAATTAAATACTATCTGACCTCCATTTTCCTGAGCATTTGCTATAGAAAAAAGTAAAAGGCCTAATAGTAAAAAAGCACGGTATAGAATTAGTTTCATAGGCTAAAGGATAAATCTTAAATTTGCTCGAGATATGAAAGCTACAAAAGAAATTTTAATTAATAGTATCTTTAAACAGTAGCAGACAATCAAAACTAAAAAATAATAACGAGTATAACACGATTTGTAAGTATTATATTGACTGACAATGAATGTATTACTTCAAAGATATATAACATATGGCGTGTGGAAATTGTGGAACAGGTACCGATGGACAACCGCGAGGGTGTAAAAATAATGGTACATGTGGAACAGATGGGTGCAATAAATTAACAGTCTTTGATTGGCTTTCTAATATGTCTATTCCAGAAGGTCAAGAAGTTTTTAATTATGTAGAAGTACGTTTTAAAAATGGACGGAAAGATTATTATAAGAATACGGAAAAACTTACCCTTAGTATAGGGGATATTGTTGCAACTCAAGCAACTTCAGGACATGATATAGGAATGATTACTCTTACAGGAGAACTCGTGAGAGTTCAAATGAAGCGAAAAAAAATAAAAGCAGATACTGAGGAAACACTCAAGATATATAGAAAAGCAACTCAAAAAGATATTGACATTTGGACAAAGGCAAGAGAGAAAGAAGAGCCTATGAAAGTAAAAGCTCGCCAGATAGCCATCAGGTTGGATTTACAAATGAAGATTTCTGATATTGAATTTCAAGGCGATGCCTCAAAAGCTACATTTTATTATACTGCAGAAGATCGCGTAGATTTCCGACAACTTATCAAAGAATTTGCACAAGAATTCAGAACGCGTATTGAAATGCGTCAGATAGGATTACGTCAGGAAGCATCTCGCTTGGGAGGCATAGGTTCCTGCGGAAGAGAATTGTGTTGTTCTACATGGCTTACTGACTTTAGATCTGTTACGACAAGTGCAGCAAGATATCAACAACTATCTCTTAATCCTCAAAAACTGGCAGGTCAATGTGGAAAGTTAAAGTGTTGTCTTAATTACGAATTAGATGCCTATATGGATGCACTTAAGGAGTTTCCTAAAACAGAGGTAAAACTCCATACCGAAAAAGGAACTGCTGTATGTCAAAAAATTGACATTTTTAAGGGCCATTTATGGTATGCCTATGAAGGAGAATGGATGAACTGGCACAAACTTACTACTACGCATGCAAATGAAATTATTGCTGCCAATAAAGCAAACGAACCAGTTGCAAGTCTTGAAGAATTTGCATCAGAATTAATTGCAGACACTAAAATTGATTTTGGAAACGTTGTAGGACAAGACAGCCTTACACGTTTTGATGCTCCTAAGAAAACAACTAACAAAAAACGCCGTAATAAAAGGAGTCGTGCAAAAAAGCAGAACGGAGGAGATAAAAAACCAATCCAATCCAATACTTCTAAGGAGACTTCAAAACGTCCTAATAAAAAGAATAATAGGAATCGAAATAGACCTAAAAAGAACCCTAATACAAATGCATAAAGTAAGTATTGCCTTTTTTTTAGCAGTGATTTTTATTTCTTGTGATAATAATCGCGTTTTTGATAAGTATCAAACAATTTCAGGAGGGTGGGAAAAAGAAGATCCCGTCCAATTTAGTATTTCTGACGTAGATAGTATAGCAAAGCACAACATGTTTATTACTTTACGTAATACAAACGAATATAAATACAGTAATTTATTTCTCATTGCAAGGATGGATTTTCCCAATGGGAAAAAACTTACTGACACTCTTGAATACATAATGGCAACCCCAGAAGGCAAATGGTTAGGGACTGGATTTAATGACGTAAAAGAAAATAAATTGTGGTATCGTGAAGGAGTTCGCTTTCGCGAAAGCGGTACCTATACCTTCTCTATAGAACATGCAGTTCGTAAAAATGGGAATGTTACTGGTGATGCTCGTCTAGAAGGGATAACAGAAGTAGGATTGCGTATTGAACGCTCAGAAAATTAATAAAATGGCAAAAAAGCAAGCAACAAAAAAGCAGGGAGCCAAAACCGATAATGGCTTCAAAAAGTACATTAAATGGTTTTGGAGATTATTTGCCGTTGGATTATTGTCAGTAATACTATTATTTTTACTCGCAAGTTGGAATGTTTTTGGAAAACTCCCAACATTTGAAGAACTAGAAAACCCAGAAAGTAATCTAGCAACAACGATTCTCTCAGTAGACGGGAAACAACTTGGGACATATTATAATGAAAATCGTACCCCAATAAAATATGAAGATTTACCCCAAAATCTTATAGATGCTCTCGTTGCAACAGAAGATGAGCGTTATTATGATCATTCAGGAATAGATTTTAAAGGGACAGCTAGAGCATTTGCTTATTTAGGGCAGAACGGAGGAGCAAGTACAGTAACGCAACAATTATCCAAACTTTTATTTTCAGACCCACCTAGTTCTACAATAGAACGATTAATCCAAAAAGTGAAGGAATATGTGATTTCTACCCGATTAGAACGTCAATATACTAAAGAAGAAATCATAACAATGTATCTCAATAAATTTGATTTCTTATTTAACGCGATAGGAATAAGCTCTGCTGCTCGAATATATTTTAATAAAAATGTAAAAGATCTTACGTTAGAAGAATCGGCTGTTTTTGTAGCAATGCTTAAAAACCCTAGACAGTATAACCCCTATCGTAAAATATCCAAAGAAAAATCCCAAAGACGCCGTAATCAGGTGTTTAAACAAATGGAAAAAAATGGGATGCTTACTGTAGCTCAAAAAGATTCTTTACAAGCGTTACCTATGGTTGTCAGATTTACACCAGAAGGCCATAGAGATGGTATAGCTACGTATTTTAGAGAAAACCTTAAAAAGTTTCTTGCAGATTGGATAAAAGAAAATCCTAAAGGGGAAGATATAAATGGCAATGTAGAGTACTATAATATTTATAGAGATGGTCTTACAATTACAACTACTATAGATTCCAGAATGCAACGCATTGCAGAAGAGGCAGTACGCAAGCATATGCCTCGTTTGCAAAAAGAATTTGATAAACAAAACAAAAAAAATAAAACTGCTCCATTCCGAGATATCGAAAAAGAAGATATCGATAGGATCTTTAACAATGCTATAAAAAGTTCAGAACGCTGGCGTAAGATGAAAGCAGCAGGCAAAAAAGAAGATGAGATTCGAGCTTCTTTTGATGTAAAAACAGATATGACTATTTTCTCATGGAATGGAGAGATAGATACCTTAATGACCCCTAGAGATTCTATACGTTATTATAAGAAATTCTTACGTACGGGAATGATGTCTATGGTTCCACAAACAGGAGAAGTACGAGCTTGGGTAGGAGGTATTAATATGTCGCATTTTCAATATGATCATGTACAAACAGGAAAGCGTCAAGTAGGATCTACATTTAAACCCTTTTTATATGCTACAGCCGTAGATCAATTACACATTTCTCCATGTGATACATTACCTAACACACAGTATTGTATTGCAGAAGGAAGACACGGTAATACAAAAGATTGGTGCCCTAAGAACTCTTCAGGTAAATATGGAGGAATGCTTACGATGAAAAATGCCCTAGCAAATTCTGTAAATACAGTTTCTGCAAGGCTTATGGATAAAGTAGGACCACAACCTGTTATTGATCTTGTAGAAAGATTAGGTGTAGATGTAAAAGAAATTTTACCGGTCCCTTCGATAGCATTAGGAACGCCAGATTTAAGTCTATATGAAATGGTCTCTGCCTATGGTGCTTTTGCAAACCAAGGTGTGTATGTTACACCGCAAATTGTAAGTACTATTGCAGATAAAAACGGAACAATTCTTTACCAACACGTGCCTGAGACACGAGATGTATTAAGTGAAGAATCTGCATACGTGACGTTACAACTTATGGAAGGAGTAACCCGTTCTGGATCTGGATCTAGATTACGACATAAATGGCGCAAAGATGGGGCATATAAAACGGTGATTACTGGGTATCCGTACGGTTTTGAAAACCCTATAGCGGGTAAGACGGGAACCACTCAAAATCAAAGTGACGGATGGTTTATGGGAATAGTTCCAAATCTAGTTACTGGAGTTTGGGTAGGGGGTGATGATCGCGCGACACATTTTCCTAGTATTACCTATGGACAAGGAGCTACCATGGCATTACCTATATGGGGAATGTATATGAAAGAAGTGTATAAAAATGAAGATCTTAATATATCAAAAGGAGATTTCAAAAAACCTAAAGAATTATCTATAGAAGTAGATTGTGAGAATTATAAAGGAAGTGGAGTCAGTGATGAGCTCCCCGATGAGCTTGACTTTTAAAACAAAATAATGACTTCTTTTAAGCCCTGTCTTTTAGACGGGGTTTTTTACGCTTTCGCTAAAGCGTACTCCCCACTATTTTTCGTATTTTTAAATCAAAGAAAACAATAAATGATAACAAAGAAAGTAGCCGATGTCAATGCAGCTTTGCAAGGTGTTAAAAGTGGGATGACAATGATGCTAGGAGGTTTTGGACTAAGTGGAATTCCAGAAAACGCAATTGCACGATTAGTAGCACTAGATGTAAATGAACTTACATGTATCTCTAATAATGCAGGAGTAGATGATTTTGGCTTAGGTTTACTATTGCAAAAGCATCAAATTAAAAAAATGGTTTCTTCCTATGTAGGAGAAAACGCAGAGTTTGAACGTCAGATGCTCAGTGGAGAATTAGAAGTAGAATTAATACCTCAAGGAACGCTTGCAGAGAGATGTCGAGCAGCACAAGGAGGCTTTCCTGCTTTTTACACACCTGCAGGATATGGTACCGAAGTAGCCGAAGGAAAGGAAACAAGAGAATTTAATGGTAAAATGCATGTGCTAGAATATGCTTTTGATGCAGATTATGCTTTTGTAAAAGCATGGAAAGGTGACACAGCTGGTAACCTTATATTTAAAGGAACTGCACGCAACTTTAACCCTAACATGTGTGGCGCAGCCAGGATTACAGTGGCTGAGGTTGAGGAATTGGTTCCTGCAGGAACATTAAACCCAAATCAAATACATATCCCAGGGATTTTTGTACAACGTATTTTTCAAGGCGAAAACTATGAGAAACGTATTGAACAAAGAACGGTAAGACAAAAAAATTAAGCATGGCATTAGATAAAAATCAGATAGCACAGCGTATCGCTCGAGAAGTAAAAGATGGGTATTATGTAAATCTAGGAATAGGAATACCTACACTAGTAGCAAATTATGTACGAGAGGATATAGAAGTAGAATTTCAAAGTGAAAATGGCGTTTTAGGAATGGGGCCATTCCCTTTTGAAGGAGAAGAAGATGCCGATATTATAAATGCAGGAAAGCAAACCATTACTACCTTGCCAGGGGCTAGTTTTTTTGATAGTGCCACAAGCTTTGGCATGATCAGAGGGCAACACGTAGATCTTACAATCCTCGGAGCTATGGAAGTTGCAGATAATGGCGATATAGCAAATTGGAAAATCCCAGGAAAGATGGTCAAAGGGATGGGAGGAGCTATGGACCTGGTTGCAAGTGCCGAAAATATTATAGTTGCTATGATGCATACTAATAAAGCAGGAGCATCAAAGTTATTAAAGAAATGTAGTTTGCCATTAACAGGTGTAGGTTGTGTAAAAAAAGTCGTGAGCAATCTTGCGGTACTAGAAATTACTCCAGACGGATTTAAGCTTCTAGAACGTGCCCCTGGAGTTTCTGTAGAAGACATTAAAAAAGCAACACAAGGAAATCTTATCGTTTCTGGTGATATTCCAGAAATGATCTTGTAACTTACTAATATGACTATTTATGATCTTGAAGGGGAGGCATACCTATATTCATATATAGAGAGAAGAGATTATCATCAAATTACAGATCGCTTTTTATGCAACACACTCAAAGCCATTGATTATCTATACCTTACAGATGCACTTACAATAACATATGAAGATAATGGAGTCTTAGAAACAATAGATATCATAGATGTTCTTGTAGATGATACAGAAAATGATATCAGAATTATTTACTCTGAGGGTAGAAATTTTTATAATCCTAAAACAAACACGGTAGGATTTTATGATACCCATGGAGTATTGTTTAGAAAAAATCACCGCAAGAATTGGTTTGCAAAAAACAAAGGATATAACTCTCCAATGGCAGTTCTTGCTCATGAATTGATTCATTGCTATAATGAGTTGTATGAGACAGAAAATTATCTTAAGCGTAAAGGGGATCATTCCCCACGGGGTAAAAAATTAGATCAAGCGGGGCGCGATTTATCTTTCCCTAATAAAGAAGAAGAATTTGTTATTAGAATGACAAACCAAGTTGCAAAACGATTAAACGAGGATAAGAGATCTAATTATGGGCGTGCTTATTATGAAGTTCAAGATGTAAGAAGCACACAAAAACGTGGGAAAAGAGAAAAAAACAGGATTTCAACTATTTTTAAATAATTTCCATAAAATAGATTAGAATAAAATTAAGTCTGAAAAGTCGATTATATGTTAAATATACGATTAAAAACACTATAAAATCGATGAAATACACAAAAAATTAACATTTAAACAAAAAAATTAAGAAAAAAGTTTGGTGGAGTAAAAAAAAATACTACTTTAGCACTCCCCAAATCAAGTAATTGACATCGATAAAGTGTTAAATAGATCAGATGAATGACCTATCCAACTTTATCAAAACCGAATAGCTTTGAATAACTCATACGAGTGTTTAATGTTATGATTTGTTAGAAATCCGCGGGGGGAGCCCTGCGGATTTTGTTTTAACCCCCTAATTAAGATATCTAGCAATGCAATCAAACTCGTCTAACCCACTACAATCATTCTATACAAGTATCAAAGAAGCTATAAATTTTATGGGTAACTGTTTTTATCTTGCTCGTAAAGTATTTTTATTTATGATTTAAATTTCTTTAGGAATTGCATTTATAAGAGCTTGTGTATACGATTTTTCGGGATGGCTGTAAATATGATCGGCTTCTCCTAATTCCTCAATTTTTCCTTTATTCATTACGACGAGTTGATCTGCCATATATTTTACTACCGCGAGATCATGTGATATAAAAATATAAGTAAACTTAAAATCTTTTTTAAGTTCATTAAGTAAGTTCAAGACTTGCGCCTGTACAGAAATATCTAGAGCACTTACAGATTCATCACAAATAATAAGTTTAGGTTGTACCGCTATTGTACGTGCGATCCCTATACGTTGTCGCTGTCCACCACTGAATTCATGTGGGTAGCGATTGTAATGAGAACTATCAAGCCCTACACGTTCTAGTATTTCTATAGCTTTTTCCTTTCTTTTGGATTTGGAACCATATAAACGATGCACCTCCATGGGTTCTGTAATTGCTTGACCAACAGTAAAACGAGGATTTAAAGAAGCATAGGGATCTTGAAAAATAATTTGGATGTCTTTACGTAAGTTACGTAGGGCTTTTCCATTAAGTTGAGTAATATCCTGGCCTTTATATAAAATATTTCCTGCAGTAGGACGATCTAGTTGTAAGATGGCATTTCCTAATGTAGATTTTCCGCATCCAGATTCTCCTACGAGCCCTAAGGTTTCCCCTTCATATAAAGAAAAAGACACATCATCTACAGCTTTTACGGTCCTAGTAGTACCAAATAATCCAGTTTTGGAAATATATATTTTCTCAACATTATGAACTTCTAATAAAGGAGGACGTGCGTATAATTCTTTTAATCTTGTTGTGCGTATTTCTGAAGTTTCAATTTCGGGCCTTGGAGTATTATTAAGATAATCGGCAATAGTTGGAAGTTTTACCAGTCTATTTTTTAAAGAAGGTCTCGCGTTTAATAAAGCTTTAGTGTATGAGTGTTGTGGGTTTTTAAATAACGCATTTGTAAAAGCACTCTCAACGATCTCTCCTTTATACATTACCAAAACCCTATCTGCAAGCTCTCTTACCAATGCAAGATCATGAGATATAAAAATGATACTCATCCCAGTTTCCTGCTGAATATCTTTTAATAAATGAAGAATGTCTTTTTGCACAGTGACATCTAGAGCAGTAGTAGGCTCATCTGCAATTAAAATCTTAGGTTTGCAGGCAATAGCCATGGCAATCATAACGCGTTGTTTCTGTCCGCCACTTATTTGATGAGGATAGGCATTAAATAGGGGTACTGGTTCTGGAAGCTTTACTCTTTCAAATAACGCAATAGTTTCTTCTTTAGCCTTATTTTTAGTAAGATGGGTGTGTTGCCTTAAAATTTCAACCACTTGATAACCACAAGTAAGTGAGGGATTTAGCGAACTCATGGGCTCTTGAAAAATCATAGAAATCTCATTACCTCTTATAGTTCTGAACCGCTCTTTAGAAAGTGTAAGAAGGTCTTGATCTTTAAATATTATATTTCCTTCTATATGTGCTTTTTTATCCAAAAGCCCTAAGATTGAAAGTGTGCTTACAGATTTTCCAGAGCCAGATTCTCCCACAATACCAAGAACTTCGTTTTTATAGAGTTCAAATGAAATAGTATGGACTACTTTTTCTAACATCTTATTTTGTAAAAAAGAAATCGAAAGTTGATCTATAGAAAGTATCGCTTCTTGCTCCATAAGTCTCAAAAATACGTAATTATTGATGGTTTTGTTCAATACATACTTGTACTAATTTTCTTGTTAAATTTTTTTTGAGTAGTTGGTCGAATATTTTTTATTCTCTACTTTTTTTTGCTCAACTTAGACATATGATTGCATCTAAAAGCAATTAAACACCCTAAATCATTAACTAAAATCAAAAGATTATGAAAAAACTTTACGCAAAGAGATTTGCTCTTTGTCTGATGTTTTGTGCATTTTATCAAATGAAGGCACAAACACCTACACAAGTCAGGCAGATCACTCAAGAGTATAATCAGACACGACTATCAGGATTAGTACGTACTCTCACAGAAGTTAATCAACAAGAAAAAGAATACGCAAACCAACAAGCATTGCTTAGAGGAATTCCTAAGGAATTAACATTAGAAGAGGGAGGTTATGCAGAGTTGCAGCGCGTTTTGCCAGACGGGACTCCTATTTATTACCGTACATATAATGCAAATGCTGCGATTTCTACACGTGCAAATCATCTCCATGAAGGAGGCACGTTAGGACTCAATCTCATGGGGCAAGATATGATAGCTCATGTCTGGGATGGAGGACACGGACGAGCTTCACATCAAGAGTATGATGGCTCTGGAGGTAATAATCGTTTGACGATTATGGATATTGCTAGTGAAGGAGGATTGCAATTACGGTATCATGCTGCTCATGTGACAGGGACTATTATGGCATCGGGAGTACAACCAGAAGCAAAAGGAATGGCTCCCTATTCACAAGTACATGGATATCGTTGGAATAATGATATTGCAGAAGCAGCAGATGCTGCAAGTAATGGGATGCTTCTTTCTAATCACTCATATGGATTATTGGGGGGAGGTATTCCAGATCAGTATTTTGGAGCCTATAGACAAGAGTCTAGAGATTGGGATGAAATAATGTATAACGCCCCTTATTATCTTATGGTTGCTGCAGCTGGAAATGAAGGAAATATAAATACATATAATGGAGCCCCTCTTCAAGGAAACGCAGCATATGATAAACTCACAGGAAAAGCTATTGCCAAAAATAATTTGGTGGTAGCAAATGCTCAAGATGCAAATATAGCTCCAGATGGTACTTTGGTAAGTGTGTCTATTAATACATCAAGTAGTGAAGGGCCTACAGATGATTTTCGGATCAAACCAGATATTACAGGAAATGGAACCAATGTATATTCTACATATGAGAGTAGTGATACTGCCTATAATGCGATTACCGGAACTTCTATGGCTTCTCCTAATGTGTTGGGGTCATTATTATTAGTACAAGAACATTATAATACGATTCATAACTCTTTCGCGAAAGCGGCAACCATTAAAGGACTTGCATTGCACACCGCAGATGATGTAGGAACCAATGGCCCTGATGCCATTTTTGGATGGGGATTATTAAACACCAAAAGAGCGGCAGAAACAATTTCTGGGAATGGAAGTGCCTCTATTATAGATGAGTTAACGTTATCTCAAGGACAGTCTTATCAAATACAAGTAGATGCTACAGGAGGTCCTTTACAAGCTTCAATTTCATGGACAGATGCTCCAGGAACCCCAAGAACGGCAACAAATGATGCTACCCCTGTACTTATAAATGATCTTGATATACGGATTACACAAGATACAGACACGTTTTTACCCTGGCGATTAACAGGTGTTGCTACAAATGCAAAAGAAGACAATAATGTTGACCCATTTGAACGAGTGGATATTGACAGTGCTTCGGGGACATACACAATTACTGTTACCCATAAAGGAGATCTGTTTTCAGGCAATCAAAATTTTACTCTCGTCGTCACAGGTATGGGTACTGCAACCCCACCACCACCACAGGATTGTATTGCAGAAGTACTATCGTTACCGTATTCAGAAGGTTTTAATAATACATTAGGGCAATGGACACAAGGTAGTGGAGATAATTTTGACTGGGCACTTCGTTCAGGAACAACTCCATCTTCAGGGACCGGACCTTCAGAAGCAAGTGAAGGATCTCATTATATCTATATGGAAACATCAACTCCTAATAACCCTTATAAAACAGCAATTCTAAATGCTCCATGTTTTGATCTCTCAAATGTAACAGACGCTATGATGACATTTAACTATCAAATGACTGGGAATGCAGTGGGTGCAATTCATGTTGAGGCAAGTACAAATAGTGGATTGACATGGACTTCTATATGGTCACAATCTGGAGATCAAGGGATTGATTGGAAAAGTGCGACTGTAGATTTAAGTACGTATATAGGAAGTACTGTACAATTAAGACTCTATGGAGTGTCAGGAAGTTCTTGGCAAGGAGACATTGCGATAGATAATTTTCAACTTTTTGAAGGGACTTTTGTAGATATACTACCTCCTTCTTCACCTCTTAACCTGAATGCTACCAATATTACGGAGACTTCATTGGATTTAAATTGGACACCTTCTACAGATAATGTAAGTGTTACTGGATATGATATATATATAGATGGGGCTTTTTATGTATCGGTGTCTAGTCCATCTGCTTCGGTATCAGGTCTAACGTTAGATACTGTTTATGATTTTTCTGTTCAAGCAAAAGATGAAGCAGGAAATTTATCAATTTTTAGCGATGTGCTATCTGTAAGAACAGCAGGAGGAGCAACCACTACGACTCAGCTATTGGGCAGTTATTTTGAAACGGGTCTAGACGGCTGGTTAGATGGTGGCGGAGATTGTTATCGTTATTCAGGGGCTTTTGCTTCTGAAGGATCATATGCCATGCGACTTCGAGATAATTCTGGAACACGATCTGCGATGACAACAGCTTCGGAATATGATTTGACTCCTTACGAAAATGTTGAGATTACCTTTATGTTTTATCCTAATAGTATGGAAAACGGAGAGGATTTCTGGGTACGATATACGAATGGGTCTGGATGGCAAACGATAGCTTCCTATGCAAGAGGAACAGATTTTAATAATGGTTCTTTTTATGAGGTCACTATACAGTTAGATAATACTACCTATGATTTTACCACTAATTGTAAATTCCGAATCCAATGTGATGCAAGCGGTAATGGGGATCAAGTCTATATAGATGAAGTTGTAATTACAGGGATATCTGGAACGGCTTCTTATGCAAATGATACTACTATTGTAGATATAGGTACTAGTAGTATGTCTGTTTTTGGAGATACTACGATATCAAGCAATGTTAATTCAGAGTTAGGCTTTGAATTAACTCCTAATCCTGCAAAGACGACAACCTTAATTAGATCAGAAATAGATATTGAAGATGAACCTGTGGATGTATCGATGACTATATATGATGTTCAGGGAAGGGTTGTGTTTGAAAGATTATATCCAAAAACTACTGATGAACAGTTTACAGAACAATTAGAAGTTTCTAATTTTAAATCAGGGGTATATTTCATAAAATTAAGTACATCAAATGGTATGCTTGAGACTTATAAATTGATTAAAGAATAGTGTCTTGCCTTGGTATTTTTCTAAAAACCTGACATTGAGAGATGTCAGGTTTTGTTATATTTTGTTTAATCTTTTGTGGTAATCGTTGAATTATGAATAATTGAAAAGTATTTTTTGTGTATTATATCGAATAAATTATGATAATGTTAACATAATTACTTATGTTTGAAATGTTAATGAATACTCCCTTGTACTCGCTCCCGTTTAACTTATTAAATTTTCAATATTTATGAAGAAATTGTACATCTTTGTCCTATTCGTATTTTTGATTGGGCAATTACTAACAGCACAACAAGTGGATGGGGTCATTCATAGTTACCTCAATGACACAACAACAAAATCAGGTCTAACAGAACAAGA
This sequence comes from uncultured Dokdonia sp., assembly GCA_947503305.1. Lineage (GTDB taxonomy): Bacteria > Bacteroidota > Bacteroidia > Flavobacteriales > Flavobacteriaceae > Dokdonia. The sequence goes on along the minus strand of CANNDF010000001.1, from coordinate 254,160 downwards.
CATATCGGAATGGAGGATTACCGATATAGTTCCTTCTTTGAATCCTCAGATACAGCATGTATATGTACAGCAATTGTATCAAGGAATTCCCATTGAAAATGGCAGATATAAATTGACTTTAAAAAATGGTCAAGTATCTTGGGAAATCAATCAATTTGTTAAAAATTTAAATGCAAAGGCAAGTGTTACTCAACCTTCCCTGTCTCCAGAGAATGCAATCTTAAAGGTTGTAAATGCACATCAATTAAGTAGCCCATCAAAATTAAATGCTACTACTAAATCTCAGAACTCATTTGAGTATTCTAATTCTGGGATTAGTTTAGAGCCTATTCAGGTTGAAAAAACCTATTTATATAAAGATGGAGCTCTTCATTTATCATGGAAAGTAAGTCTATATCAATTAGATGGGAAGCATTGGTGGAATGCTGTGGTAGACGCATCAACAGGAGAGATCTTACATACTGAAGACTGGGTCATTAGTTGTAGTTTTGACGATCCTAATGATGAGGGTCATAACCATAATCATAGCTTAGAAGCTATAGAAAATATGGGGCCTGTTTTATATGATGAAGAAACTGTCGAGACATTAGTAGGTGGAGGGTCTTACAATGTATATCCGTTAGGAATTGAAAGCCCTAATCATGGGGGTCGTACGATTGTAACCGATCCAGCAACTGCTATAGGCTCTCCTTTTGGATGGCATGATACAAACGGTGCTACTGGAGCAGAGTTTACCATCACCCGAGGTAATAATGTATGGGCTCAAGATGATATAAACGGAAATAATGGTACAGGATCGTCACCTAATGGTGGAGGTAGTCTTGATTTTGATTTTCCTCTTAATTTAAATAATGCACCTTCTACTTTTTTAGATGCAGCGACGACCAACTTATTTTATTGGAATAACATCATGCATGATGTATGGTATCAATATGGATTTAATGAAGCTTCAGGTAATTTCCAAGAAAATAACTATGGGAATGGGGGAGCTGGAAGCGATTCTGTAAATGCAGATGCACAAGATGGGAGTGGTACAAATAATGCAAACTTTGCTACACCTCCAGATGGAAGTAATCCTAGAATGCAAATGTTTTTATTTACAAACCCCACGAGAGATGGTGATTTGGATAATGTAATTATTGCACATGAGTATGGACATGGTATTTCTACACGATTAGTTGGAGGACCAGGTACTAATGCACTTGGTGGATCTGAGCAAATGGGAGAAGGATGGTCTGATTGGTTTGGATTAGTCATGACAATTCGTCCAGGAGATGATAGAAATACTGCAAGGGGTGTAGGAACCTATGCAATTGGACAGGCTACAGATGGCCCCGGAATTCGTCCAACGAGATATTCTACGGATTTAGCTGTTAACGGTACGGATTATAATGACGTGTCAAGTTTAGTTGTGCCTCATGGAGTAGGGTATGGTTTTGCTACTATCCTATGGGATATGACTTGGGACCTAATTGACTTAGAAGGATATGACAGCAATCAGTATACAGGGACTGGAGGAAACAATATCGCAATGGCGCTTGTAACAGAAGGACTTAAAAACACAGCAAACAATCCAGGATATGTGTCTGGACGTGATGGAATCCTTCAAGCAGATCAAGATCTTTATGGAGGACAATATAATTGTTTGATATGGGATGCATTTGCAAGAAGAGGAGTAGGTGTAGATGCCGTTGAGAATTCAAATGGAGGTACAAATACAAACTCGGATCAAATAGCATCGTTTACAAGTGGGTGTTCAGGGCCACCACCACCTCCATCATGTAATTCAACAATTGCAGCTTTCCCATATAATGAAGGTTTTGAAAACACACTAGGTGCATGGTCTCAAGATACCAATGATAATTTTGATTGGACATTACGTACAGGAGGGACTCCTTCAAACAACACTGGGCCTAGCGGAGCAATAGAAGGCAGTTATTATATCTATGTAGAAGCATCAAGCCCTAATTTTGGAGGACTTACAACAATCTTAAACTCTCCATGTTTTGATCTTTCAGGGGGAGGAAGTCCTGAAATCACATTCAGTTATCAAATGACAGGTAATGCTGTAGGTACCGTACGATTGGAAGCGAGACGAGATAGTGAGACTACTTGGACAGAAGTATGGTTACAATCAGGAGATCAAGGGGCAGCATGGCAAGATGCTGTTGTAGATCTATCTGCATATGCAGGCGAAGTTATACAGTTGCGTTACAGAGCTACGACAGGGACTTCATGGCAAGGAGATATTGCTATTGATGCATTTGAAATAACCACTACTACTGCAGACACTGAAGCTCCATCTACACCCACAAACTTAAGTGCTTCTGGAATCACAGATACGACTGTAGATTTATCATGGACTGCTTCTACAGATAACGTAGCTGTTACTGGATATGATGTATATCAAGGGGCTACCGTTTTAGGGACTGTTACAGGTACAACAGCACAGGTAACAGGTCTTACGGCTTCTACAGATTATAATTTTAGAGTTCGTGCAAAAGATGCTGCAGGAAATATATCAGGATTTAGTAATACAGTAAATGTAACAACAACAGGAGGATCTACTTCTGGATGTGCAGGCGGTGTATCTACCTTGCCTTATTCTGAAAGTTTTGAAGCAAATTTAGGGCTTTGGTCTCAGGCAACAGGAGATGATCTTAACTGGACCCGAGATTCTGGAGGTACACCATCAAATGGTACAGGGCCTTCTACTGGAGCGGCAGGATCCTTTTATATGTATGTAGAAGCATCGGGTAATGGAACGGGATATCCTACAAAGAGGGCTATTTTAAACTCTCCTTGTTTTGATCTATCCAGCGAGACAGAAGCATCGTTCTTATTTAATTATCATGCTAACGGATCTAATACTATGGGAAGTATAACCCTAGAAGCGAGTGATGATGACGGAGCGTCATGGACCAGCATATGGAGCCAAACGGCACATCAAGGAAATGCATGGAATGAAGTAAATGTAAGTCTTAATGCGTATGTAGGAGGAAGTGTTCAGTTACGCTTTAATAGACTTACAGGGAATACGTGGCAGTCTGATGTAGCAATCGATAACACGCGTCTTGTTGCAGGAGGAGGAAGTGATCCTAATCCACCTTCAGGATATTGTGCTTCTAATGGAAATAATACCAATGATGAGTATATCCAACGCGTACAAATAGGTTCTATAGATAATATTAGTGGAGCTTCTCCTGGAGGATATGGAGATTTTACAAACCTATCTACGAACATAAGTGGTAGTAATACCATCACGATTACTCCATTGTGGACTGGAACTATTTATAACGAAGCCTATGCAGTATTTGTAGACTGGAATCGCGATGGAGATTTTGGAGATGCAGGAGAGACTGTTTATACTAGAAATCCAACAACTGCGACACCTATTGTTGGTACATTTAGTGTTCCTTCTGGGGCTGCTCAAGGATTAACACGTATGCGAGTTTCAATGAAATACAATGCATTACCTACAGCGTGTGAAAGCTTCCAGTATGGAGAAGTAGAAGATTATATAGTAAACGTTGTAACAAGTGCAAATGCAGGTTTTGGAGCTGATGAGTCTCAACCAGTGAGTGAGGAAATCGGTGAGGGTATTGATTTTGATTTTTCTATATATCCTAATCCAGTGACTAGAGGTCAGCTTAATGTACGTGTTACAGGAGCAACTGCTGAGCGTTTTACGATTTATAATATACTAGGGCAAGTAGTACGTTCTGGAATATACACAGAGCGAGTGGATGTTTCAAGACTTGATGCTGGAGTATATATGATAGAAGTAGAAGTAGGAAACACAAAGATGAATAAGCGTTTTATTAAAAACTAAGTTTTTATAAAAACCAATCAATAGTTGAGAATACCCGATAGTAAAATATACACTGTCGGGTATTTTTTTTGTGAATAAATAGGATATATACTTTATGTGTAACACATAAAAAAGTGTGGTTTTGACATGTTCTTTTTGGCATTTTGTTTAACCATTTTCAAGAATTATTAAATCTTAAAGAATTGTTAATATTTTTTTGTGTACTTCATCGAATAAATTTCATTTTCAATAATATTATTTCTTTTTTTGAAAAAAAGTTGAGAATATTTCATTCTTAACCCAAAATAACTAACCAATTATCAATAATTATGAAAAAAACTTACAAAAGCACTATTGCTTCTGCAGTATTTGCATTGAGTACTGTGGTTGCTATGGGGCAACAATTACAGGAAAAGGTTTCTGTAAAGTCATCATCGGGCTTTATAAAAGTCGATCCTGTTAAGGGGGAAATTTTGACAGGAAAAGCAGCTTTCCAAAATAGTATGCAACTTTCTGAGCAAAATGATTTTCAATTAAAATCACAAAAAACCGATGAGCTTGGTTTTAACCATATACGATACCAACAAACCTATCAAGGCGTTCCTGTAGAGTTTGCAGTACCAGTTGTTCATTCTAAAAATGGGATAACACAGACAATTACTGGTGAATTTTATGATATAAAAGACCTTTCGGTAGCACCAGGTATTTCCTCAGAGACTGCTTTCGCGAAAGCAGTACAACATACAGGGGCTCAATCTTACTTATGGGAAGACCAGGCAGCAAGTCAAGAGCTAGGATATGAACAGCCACAAGGAGAATTACTTATTTTACCTCTATTTGAAGGAGATGAAGTTGTAGCAAAGTTGGCTTATAAGTTTACAATATATACCATTGTTCCCCTAGGAGGAGGAGACCTATATATAGACGCACAAAATGGAGATGCTTTATTTTTTAATAATAAAGTACGACATGTAGATAATTTTGGACATGATGGGCGTGCTTTTAATACAATCTCTTCAGACACACCTTGTACAGAAGAAGTTGTAGATACGTTTGAGGATTTTGTTACTGGAACTGCGGCAACACGTTATAGTGGATCTAGAAGTATTGAGACCACTTTTTCTGGTGGATCCTATACCCTTAATGATGCGGGACGTAGTGTCTTTACTAGAGATGCAAATAACCTAGCACCTGTAGGGAACTCACTTCCATATATTACTAATTATTCTGAATTTACAGATAATGATAATAATTGGACAGCTGCAGAATATGACAATGCAAATAAAGATAATGCGGCCTTAGATGCACATTGGGGAGCTATGGAAACGTATGATTATTGGTTACAAGTTCATAATAGAGACAGTTACAATGGATCGGGAGCTCAATTACGAAGCTATGTACACGTAGATAGTAATTATGATAATGCATTCTGGTTCTTAAATGTAATGTCTTATGGAGATGGTTCTTCCAATGGGAATGAAGGAAATGGTTTCTTTGATGCATTGACAAGTCTAGATGTTGCTTCTCATGAAATAGGTCATGCAGTTACGGAATTTACAGCAAACTTAGCATACCAAAGAGAGTCTGGAGGACTAAATGAAGGGTATTCTGATATTTGGGGTGCGGCTGTTGAGCACTTTGCAAAAGGAAATGGGAATGATGCAGCTCCAGATCCAAGTATATGGTTAATAGGAGATGAGATAGACCGTCGTAATGGATCTGCAGCACTACGCTCTATGAGTGACCCTAAATCTTTAGGGCAACCAGATACGTATGGAGGATCTTTCTGGCAAAACCCTAATTGTGGAACACCTACTCAGAATAACGATTATTGCGGCGTGCATACTAATTCAGGAGTATTAAATCACTGGTTTTACTTAACAGTAGCTGGAGGTTCTGGATCTAATGATGTAGGCGATTCATACAATGTTGCTGGAATAGGAATGAACAAGGCAGCACAAATTGCATATCGCGGAATTAATCAATATATGAGTGCAAATACTACATATGCACAAGCAAGAACAGCACTTATTCAATCTGCTGTAGATCTTTATGGTGCTGGCGGTATTGAAGAAGAGACTGTTACAAATGCTATGTATGCTGTAAATGTAGGAGATGCTTTTGGAGGCGGAAATCCTGGAGGTGGAAACTACTGTTCATCACAAGGTAACAATGTAAATGATGAATATATAAGTCGTGTACAAATAGGAAGTATCGATAATACATCTGGAAGTGGAAATGGATATACAGATCATACTAATATTTCTACAAACCTTTCTAAAGGAGATAATGTTACCATCACGATTACACCTACATGGACTGGAACCGTATATGCTGAAGGATATTCAGTATGGATAGATTATAATCAAAACGGGAGTTTTGATGATAGTGGAGAGCAAGTTTTTACCCAAGCAGCTACAACGACAACACCCGTTAGTGGAAGTTTTACAGTCCCTACCTCTTCTACAGATGGAGATACTAGAATGCGAGTATCTTTAAAATATAATGGGATTCCTACTTCATGTGAAACATTTACTTATGGAGAAGTAGAAGATTATACAGTTACAATAGGAGGTTCTACTGCAGATACACAAGCACCATCAGTACCTGCAAACCTTTCAGCGTCTAATATTACAGAGACTACGGTAGATTTAAGTTGGAATGCTTCAAATGATAATGTAGGAGTAACGGGATACGATGTATATCAAGGGACTTCATTATTAGGAACTGTTACAGGAACAGGAGCAAATATCACAGGGCTTACTGCAGCTACTTCATATACGTTCTCTGTTAGAGCAAAAGATGCTGCAGGAAATGTATCTGCATCTAGTAATACTGTAAATGTAACAACAGATTCTGGCTCGACTGCAGATACACAAGCACCGTCGGTACCTGCAAACCTTTCAGCTTTTAATATTACGGAAACAACGGCAGACTTAAGTTGGAATGCTTCGAGTGATAATGTTGGGGTAACGGGATATGATGTTTATATGGATGGTTCATTATTAGGAACCGTTACAGGAACAGGAGCAAATATTACGGGACTTGTTGCAGATACATCATACAGTTTCTCAGTAAGAGCAAAAGATGCTGCAGGTAATGTATCTGGCGCAAGTAATACGGTGAATATAACAACCGCAGGCGGTAGCGGAGGTCCAGTAGATGACCTTTTATTGGGGAGTTACTTTGAAACAGGTCTTGACGGTTGGTTAGATGGAGGAAGCGATTGTTTCCGTTATTCAGGAAGCCGCTCACCAGAAGGTTCCTTCTCAATGCGTCTTCGTGATAACTCTGGAACAGCATCTGCTATGACTACTGCATCAAGTTATGACCTTACGGCATATGATAATGTATCAATAAGCTTTTCTTTCTACCCAAATAGTATGGAAAATAATGAAGATTTCTGGGTACGTTATAATGATGGATCTGGATGGCAAACTGTGGCAACATATGCCAGAGGAACTGACTTTAATAATGGGACAGTATATACAGCTACAGTAAATTTAAGTAGCGCAGCTTTTAACCTATCGGCTAATGGTAGTTTCCGTATTCAGTGTGATGCTAGTGGAAATGGAGATCAGGTATATATAGATGAGGTAGAGATCAGAGGAACAGCAGGAGGTGCTTCTATTGTACCAAATAGTCTTATAGATACTAGAGTAACTTTAAACGAAGGCCCACAAGGGTTTGGAAGGTCTGATTCAGAATTAGAAGGAGATTTCCAGATATTCCCTAATCCAGCAGTGAGTTATACAGATATCCGACTAGCTATTGATATAGAAGATATCGCTATTGATGTAAACCTTGATGTATATGATGCATTAGGAAGACGTGTTCTTAGTAACTCTTATAAAGAAATGACTAATGAACAATTTTCAGAACGTCTAGATGTATCACAACTTAAAACAGGAGTATATTTTGTGAAAATAAGTGCATCAAACGGAATGTTAGAAACGCATAAATTTATCAAACGATAAACTCTAATTTTGTATTGATTACACTAACCAATCAATTATTGTGAAGAAGACCCGATGTCGAGAGGCATCGGGTTTTTGTTTTTATACGCTTTCGCGAAAGCGTACTTCTATAAACACCTACTTAAACAGATGTAATCTCATGGTCTTGAAGTAACTCTTCATTGCGCAACCGTAATAGTATTTGTGCTATAGCTACGGTATCTTTTTCGCAATAAATAATAATGCGATCTATATCATTTTCTTCATAAAAAACATTGCGTACTTGACTTCCATCTATATCATCTTTTGGTGAAGGAATTCCTAAAATAGAAGTCAATAATTTAAGAGAAGTATAATGTTTATAATCTCCAAACTTCCATAGATCCAATGTGTCTATATGCGGAATTTCCCACGGTTTTTTCCCAAAGAGATTTAACTTATAGGGCAATGTAATGCCATTAATAATCATCCTGCGAGCGATATATGGGAAATCAAATTCCTTCCCATTATGTGCACATAATAAATGATCACGACGATTAAAGTGAGTTTCAAGTAAATTTTTAAACTCCTTAAGAAGGATATTTTCTTCACCATAAAAAGAAGTAGTTCTGAACATTCTATGATCTCCTATATATTTGAAATACCCTACTGAAATACAGACTATTTTTCCAAATTCTGCCCAGATCCCTGCACGGTCATAATAAGCTTCTGGAGTATAATCTTCCTTGCGTAGATATTTTGTTTTTTCGGCCCAAAGCGTTTTCATGGTATCGTCCAATTCATTGTAATCCTTATATAAAGGGACTGTTTCTATATCCAAAAAAACGATGTTTTCGAGGTTGAGTCTTTCTATCATAAATTGATTTTAAAAAGAAGTCATTATGCTACTAGATATAAAAGGATTATTCCTCTTTTTCTAGTAGATAGTTATATTTTAATACACGATGATAGCTATGCTATCTATGGAGGGAGTTAAATTCACAGTAAGAAATACAATTGCAATGGATGCCAGCCCTTAGTTCCTAGGAACCTTCTAGCATTGTGTAGGTCTCTTCAATATAGGTATAAAAATCTTTTGTAAATGGTTTATTAGTAAAAGAACCTCTATGCTTTCCTAATCTAACAATAATAATATTGTCTTCAGGAATAGTTATAACATACTGTCCTAAAATGCCACGCATTACAAAACTTTTTTTCCCAAGATGATTACTAAGCCAAAACCCATAACCATATTCCGGATCATTTTCAAAACGAGGTCTAGTGGCCAACTGTGTAAATGTACTATCTAATACTTGTTGTCCATTCCAGCGACCATGATCTTTAAAGAGCTTCCCAAAACGGGCAAAATCGAGAGCATTACTAGCAATACAACAGTAAGTTTTGGCAAGTCGATTATCTTCATCATCCAGTTGCCATAATGCATTTTGTTCCATACCCATAGGTTTCCAAAAACTTTCTGAGAGATAGGCGGCTAGTTTTTTACCGGTAGCTTTTTCTATAATCATACCTAGTAGTTGCGTGTTGCCACTTAGATATTTAAACCCTTTTCCGGGTTCTTCAGTTACTTTTTGTGCTAGGATAGTAGCTCCCAAATCGTCATCATAATAAGCTCTTGCCGTATTACTGAAAGGACTCGTGTAATGCTCTACCCAGTCTAATCCTGATGCCATAGATGAGAGGTCACCTACAGTTGTGTTATCAGAGGCATATTGATCAAAAAAATCTCCTATAGGTTGATCCAGACTTTTAATATACCCATCCATAATAGCTTTTCCCAGGAGTGCTGTTGTGATACTTTTTGCCATAGAAAAAGAGTTGGTTTGTGATTCTGATCCGTATTCTTCAGCATAATTTTCATACCAAACGCTATCATTTTTGATGATAACAAAAGCAACAGTTTCAAGCTCAGTATGTGTGTCTTTTAATGTAATAGTAGCACTAGCTTTATTATAGTCTTTATGTTTTGGCCAAGCCTGAGCAGTTCCATTATCTATAACATCATTTTCAAAGTAAGGATGATCATCTATAAAAGCAGTGGTATGGCCCGTCATGTATACAACACGAACGCCTTTTAGTATATATTGATAATCTGTAATATATAACGCTATAACTGCAAGAATAAGTAGTATAGCAAGACCTTTAAAAAACTTTTTGATATATCTCATAAAAAATAGATGGGTATAAATATACAGAAATGATTACTCAAATAATACTCCTTGCGTTACAGGACTTTCATGTTCTAATAACCATTTTTTACGATGTAATCCTCCAGCATAGCCAGTAAGAGAGCCATCACTACCTATTACGCGATGGCAAGGTATGATGATAGAAATAGGGTTTTTTCCATTAGCACTTGCAGCAGCTCGAATGACTTTGGGATCTCCTAATTTTTGAGCCATTGCCATATAAGAAGCTGTTTTTCCATAAGGGATTTCTACGAGCTTTGTCCATACTTTTTTTTGAAATTCAGTTCCTGAGGGGTTAAGAACTAGTGAAAATGTATCTCTTTTTTTTGCAAAATATTCTTGTATTTGACAAACGGCATCTTCTAGAACTTCTGGGATGATATTACTTTTTGGTATATCTTCGTCTATAAAAGTAACAGCAGCAAGCCCCTCTTGGTCGCCTTCTACTTTAAGAACTCCAACAGGAGTATGAATAAAAACTGTTTCCATAGAAATAAAATGGTTACATCATTTTTTTGGTTATCTCTCTGATTATGAGTAGATTTAATAGCCCTAATTTGAATAATATGCAACCTATCAAATACCTAATGATTGTTGCTTTCGCCTTTTTATGTCCTTTTCTACAAGGGCAGGAGCCTCCTTCTGCTATAGTCTCACCAGATAGTTTAAATGCCCTTCTTATAAAAGCCGACAAAAAGCTGGCTACATATAACTATAAAGAAGCAATAGAAACAACGTCTCTTCTAATCAAAGAAGCTGCTAGAGCAAAAGACAGTATTAACCTCGCCGAAGGATATGATATCTTAGGATCTATATATTATGAAATTAAAGATACAATACAAGCCCGAGAAAAATTTGAGAAAGGGCTGGATATTGCAAAAAAAATAAAATCAGACCGTCTTACTGCTTTACTCTACACGAATTTAGGTAATATATTTTCTGAGAATATTCAATTTTACGAAAAAGGGATAACGTTCTATAAGAAGAGTATTGAGATAAATGATCGTATTGGTCAGAAGTCCGAAAACCTCACACCCTATGTTAATATAGGATGGACTTATTTAGATCAGGAGAAAGGGAATGTTGCACTTCCTTTTTTATTAAAGGCTAAAAAACTCATAGAACAAGACTCTTCAGATTATTATTCTAGTGCTCAAATTAAATATCTCTTAGGGCGCTATCATTTGCAGAAAAAAAATTACCAACTGGCTGAAACATCACTCCTTGAAGCTATCCATATAGCAGAACCTAGAAAAATCCTCGTAGAGTCTGTAGAATCATATGCTATGTTAGGCAAACTTTATGCAGAAACAGGAGACTATGAAAAAGCATACGCCTCTTTAGATAAATATAAAGCCCTCTCACAAGAGCTATATAAATTAGAAAAGATAAGTGAGATTGAAGTAGCAAGTGCACAGTTTAATTTACAGCAATACCAACGAGATTTAGAAACTGCAAAAAAAGAAAAAGAATACTCAGATCAACTTATAGCTGGGTCTAAAAAGACAACAATTATTTTTGTCATAGCATCTTTAGTCTTTCTAGCTGCTTTTATAATTATTTATAGAATGCTGGGCGTTCGTAGAAAATACATCAAACGCTTGCGCGAAAAAAACTATCAACTTATAGAAGCAAAAGAAAAAGCAGAGCACTTATCAAAACTCAAAACACAGTTCTTTTCTACAGTAAGCCATGAACTAAGAACACCACTTTACGGAGTTATAGGAATAGCGTCTATCTTATTAGAAGATGATAAGATAAAAACACATAGAGATGATCTTAAATCCCTTAAGTTCTCTGCAGATTATCTACTTGCATTGATTAATGATGTATTACTTCTTAATAAAATGGACGCGAGTAGGATTCGTCTGGAACACACATCCTTTAAACTTAGTACATTATTAAAGAGTATCGCTCGTTCTTTTGAATTCAGTCTTGAGCAAAACAATAACAAATTGCACTTAGATATAGATAAACAATTACCTCAAAGATTTATAGGAGATTCCGTAAGACTATCGCAAATATTAATGAATCTTATTGGGAATGCTATTAAATTTAATGAAGAGGGTAATATTTGGGTAACTATAAAGCATCAGAAAAAAACATTACAGGGATATTACAGAGCAGAATTTATTATTAAAGATGATGGTATCGGAATCCCCAAAAATAAGCAAGCTTCTATTTTTGAAGAATTTTCGCAAGTAGAAAACCGAAATTATAATTACCAAGGAACGGGACTAGGATTACCAATAGTAAAAAAATTACTAGCGTTATATGGAAGTGAGATCAAATTGGAAAGTGAAGTAGATGTAGGGACTACATTTTCATTCATTCTTGATTTAGAACCAGCAAAATTACAAGAGAAAGAAGAAATAGATATTTTTTCGGAGGAAGAGAATAATAATGAGTTAGAAATTGTAAATACCCAAGTGCTTGTTGTAGATGATAATAGGATCAATCAAAAGATCACCCAGAAAATTCTTGAAAACCGAAATTTTAAATGTACTCTGGCAAATGATGGAGAAGAAGCAATCGTATTAACAAAAACGACAACATATGATCTTATCTTAATGGACATACATATGCCTAATATTGATGGAATAGATGCTACAAAAGCAATTAGAGCGTTTAATAAAGTTACCCCTATCATTGCGCTTACTGCGGTAGAGATAGATGAAATACGTCAAAAAATATTAGACGCTGGCATGAACGACATTATATTAAAACCGTATGATGTATCACAATTTATTACTACAATACTTAAGAATTTGAAACCTTATTCTGAGGCCAAAATCCAAGATGGATAGCCAATTAATGCTGATTTAACACTAGTATATACAAAGAATTTTGTACAAGATGCTAATTATCAGTACTTTCACATTTCCCAAATTATAATTACTTATGAAGTTTAAGCAATTTTTAGTGCTTTTGGCACTTTGCTCAAGTCCTCTATTGACTTCTCAAGAGGATATACAACCTAAGGATAGCCTCTATATGATAGAGCGATCTATACATGACCATATAGACAATATTAAGTATAAGGATGCCTTAGAGCTCTCTGCAAAACTTATTTCAAAAGCTTCCGAAAAGAAGAATGATTACTATACCTATATGGGGCATGAACTTGTAGGGACAATTTACCTTAGTATAAAAGATACATTTCAAGCAAGAATAAGCTATGAGAAAGCATTAGAACTTGCTAAGGAAAGTAAAAAAGATAGTTTACTCTCCTGGGCATATTTTAATCTAGGAAATATTGAATCTGATGGGAAAGTAAATTATCAAAAAGGGATTGACTACTATAAAAAGAGTATAAAAATAAATGAAAAGATTATACAAGAAGGACATGATACAATGTCATACAATAATATTGCTGCCAATCTTAATATAGGATGGACCTATCTAGATGAAGGTCAGGAAGAACGAGCACTTCCTTATTTATTGAAAGCAAAGAAGAGTGCAAACAAAGATTCTATACAAAATAAGTACGCCCTACTAAGCATAAAAACTCTTTTAGGTAGGTATTACATCAAAAACAAAGAATACCTAAAGGCAGAGAATGAACTTACGACAGTTTCAAAAATAGTCTTAGAAGAAGACTTACCTATAGAAGGTTCGGAAGCTTTTAAATACTTATCTACTCTTTATGAGATTACTGGAAATCATGAAAAAGCTTTTGCGAGTTTAAAACAACAAAAAGAGTATGATGACAAGCTGTATGAAGCCGAAAAACTAGGCGAGATTCAAACTGCAGGCGCAAAATTTAATCTAGAAGAGTATGAACGATCCCTTGAAATTGCAAAAAAAGAACAGGAATACACAAAACAACTTGTTTCAAATTCGAGACGAACAGCTATAGTTTTTGTTATTGCAACCATCATTCTTTTTATTACATTACTTATTATATATAGAATGTGGGAAAATCGTAAAAACTTAGTAAAACGCTTACGTGAAAAGAACCACCAACTCATACAGGCTAAAGAAGATGCAGAGCATTTATCATACTTAAAAACACAATTTTTTTCTACAGTTAGCCATGAGCTTAGAACCCCACTATATGGAGTGATAGGAATAGCCTCTATACTTCTAGAAGATAAAAATATAAAATCCCATAATGATGATTTACAATCATTAAAGTTTTCTGCAGATTATTTACTATCGCTTATTAATGATGTTCTCCTTATTAATAAAATGGAGGCAAGCGGCATTCGATTAGAATATACACCATTTAAAATCAGTTCTCTCATAAATAATATTATCAGGTCCTTTGAGTTTAGTCTGGAACAAAACAATAATAAACTTCATTTAGATATAGATGAGACCCTTTCAAATGGGCTTATAGGAGACTCGGTACGATTATCTCAAATATTAATGAATCTTATTGGGAATGCCATTAAGTTTAATGAAAATGGGAATATTTGGTTATCTATTCAAAAAGCAACAATAACAGACGAAGGAAAACATAGAACAAAGTTTGTAATTAAAGATGATGGCATAGGGATACCTAAAGAGAAACACGCTTCAATTTTCGAAGAATTTTCCCAGGTAGAAAACAGTCATTATAACTATCAAGGAACTGGATTAGGACTCCCTATTGTAAAAAAACTACTAGACCTTTATGGTTCTAAAATTAATTTAGAGAGTGAAGTCGGAAAAGGCACGACAGTTACTTTTACAATTGATTTGGAGCCTATAGATTTACCTGAAGATACCACAGATATAAATACAGCATTGACAATAGAAGAAAATAGTATATATACGATTCAAAATGTACATATCCTCGTTGTAGATGATAATAGGATCAATCAAAAAATAACTCAAAAAATATTAGAAAACAGAAATTTCAAATGTAGTCTTGCAAATGATGGTGCAGAAGCTGTCGCTCTTGTAAAAACGACAACATATGATCTTATATTGATGGATATTCATATGCCTAATATAGATGGTATAGAAGCAACAAAACACATAAGAACTTTTAATAATCATATCCCTATCATTGCATTAACAGCAGTTGAGATGGGAGAAATTATACAAGAAATACAAGAGGCAGGTATGAATGATATTATCTTAAAGCCTTATGATGTATCACAGTTTATTACAACTATCTTAAGAAATTTAGATCCTAGATCAACACGATTCTCAAAATCAAAAAAACGACTATCGTCTACCAACCCGAATACGTTGGCGGTTTGATTTTATTTAAATTTAAATATACGATTAGTTGTCCACGATGGTGCGTTACATGATCTTGTAATAAATTGAGAATTTGAAGTTTAGACTTAGGTCCAGCAAAAAAATTGACGGTAGTAGAAAGATCTTCAGAAGGAGTAGCTTCTACAATAGTAGCTATCATATCAAAACTTAGCTGTATTGCCTCAAGAATCGCTTTTTTAGTATCTAGAGTAACTTGAGAGGCAGTTATTTTATCATATTCTTTTTCTGAAAAATAAGTGCTTCCTAACCAGATCATATTTTGACGTATATGAAGCAGTTGCTCACCAAAATTCATCTGCTTTGCTGTTGGCTTATACATATAATTTTCTTCGGGCATACTTTCTGCAATAGCGATAAGATAATCTTTAGAGTGGGTCCATTTTTCTAAAAAAGCATCTTTAGGAGAGCTAAGTTGGCCATAAATAGTTAAGGTCATAAAACAAAGTAATACAACAATGTTATTCTTTTTTTGGAGTATTTTTTTCATCAAAAAGGCCTAAGATTTTTGCGCGTTTTTCCCAGTTTTTTCGAGCCAGAGTTTGTAAATCTGCAACATGGTCACTTTCATCCATAATCTCAAGCCCTAAGAGTGTTTCAATAACGTCTTCCATAGACACAAGGCCAGATGTGGTCCCATATTCGTCAACAACAAGCGCAATATGATTTTTAGTAGAAATAAGTGCTTCAAAAAGTTCAGGAATAGGAAGGTTCCTATTTGTTATCATAATAGGTCTTTGAATATCAGCAAGAGTTTTTGTATGATTATCCAAGGCCATTTCTCTGTATACTTCACTTTTTAAAACAATACCAGTTATATGATCTATATTGTCATCATATATAGGAATTCGAGAGAAGCGCAGACTTTGATTTTTAGTAAAAAAATCACTTATTGTCATAGTAGCAGGAGCGGTTTTCATAACCGTACGAGGTGTCATTACATCTTTAGTAAGCACTTCTTTAAAGGACAATAGATTATTTATAATTTTACTTTCTGACTCTTCAAAAACACCTTCATCACTAGCAATTTGAGCCATAGCCGTAAAATCTTCACGACTTAAAACACTCCCGTGATGACCTTTACTTCCTACAAGTTTTGTGAAGAGTTGTAATAACCATAATATCCCAGTATACTTTAAAAAAAGTACCATGATATTAAGCGTTTTGGCTGTAAAGTTTGCAAGTTGTTTCCAGTAGGTAGCACCTATTGTTTTAGGAATTATCTCAGAGGCTACTAGAATTAAAAAAGTCATTAAACCTGAGACCAGACCTACAAAGTTGATCCCTAAAATATTAAAATCAGGATAGAGTGTAGCGGCTACCTTACCCACCATCATGGCACCTACAGTATGAGCTAGTGTGTTTAATGTTAGAATTGCAATAAGAGGTTTGTCAACATCTTTTTTAAGATCTTCCAGACGAGTAGCATATGTTTTTCCTTCCTTCTTTTTGAGATTAATAAATGTAGGGCTTATACTCAAAAGAACAGCTTCTAGAATGGAGCATAAAAAAGAGAAGAAAATTGAAATTGTTGCCCAAAAAAGGAGTGAGCTCATAGCTTAGTATTGATTTGAAGTAAAGGTATTGAATTATTTGTAAAACCCTATTTTGAAAGGCAAACAATGTGTTTAACTATACATTTATAAAGGCCAGATATGACTTCTTACCATAAATGTTTGGAGAGATTATTTTTATATACGCTTTCGCGAAAGCGTACAATTAATAATTGTCATGTAATTCATTTGCAGTGATTTACATGGGTAGTTATGCATTAAAATCAAAGTAAATGTTGTAACTTTTCCAAATAATAACCAGTATTGGGTATTATTTACGATCAATTTTAAAACCATCTTTACTCTCACAAATCACAGAAACACATGGAAACATTTGAAACCTATGTAAATAATCAGAAAATTAATGTTAAGGTGACGCATAAGTCCTTAGCAAGTCAATATGGAACTATAGTTTTTTATTTAATTAATAAGAACGATGATACAGATTCTGAAGCACTAGATGAAGATCAAGGGACTACAAAAATTAATAAAGAAGATGCGGTTCAAAGGAGTATTCTCTATATAAATACCCAATTTGCGGTTACCCAAGGGCAAATGCCTAATAAGAATACAATTCTTAAGGGGACTTTAGTAAAATATGTACTATCAGATCGTGATTCAAAACAAACATATCTTTCTACCTATGTTAAGTTTCCTAATGAGTATAAAGATGGAGGGAGTAATGTTTTTTCAGTGACTAAGCGTATAGAGATTGTTTTTAAAGAAGACATTCTTACAGACCATAAAGAATTTGTAAAAGAACTAGAAGATACAGCATCATGAGAAAAAATAAGATAGTATTACTTTTTTGCTTGCTATGTTGGATCGTTGAATCGCAAGAGAATGATGATTCAAAAAAATCCATCAATGATTTTAATTTTGAAAGTGTGACCAATCCAGCATTTATATTGCTAGATGAGACTCCTACAAGTATCAGTACTCCAGATAATCTTAAAAGCCTTGCATTATATGTATCTAATGGGTTTTCTGATAATAATATCGCTTTAGAAGTAAATCCATATTGGATTTTGGGAGGAAATGATGACACATCTTATAGAGAGTATCGTGGCATTAAAGACGATGATAAAATTGATCCTTTTAAATCTTTAGAGACCAATACGACACTTTCCTTAGCCTATCTAGATAAGGAGTTTCAGAATATTGAGGGAGAACGTAAAGTCTTTGCTGTTGGTTTACGAACCACTATTGCCGAAGTTTATGGTAAACGAACCTCTGAGATTGTCGGAATTATCAAAAGTTTAGAAGGCGGTTATGAAAATGATATTATGAAGAGTTTTGATACCTATGTACGAAGACCAGGTGCAAATCTTATAAGCCCAGATGTGGCAAAGTGTAAAGATTTTGAAACTAACAAAAAGGCTTATGAAGCTTCGGCAATAGCTTTTTTAAATAATAATCCTGCATATAAAAGACAATACTCTACTAGTGATAAACTATTAGAAGCCTATTTCAAAGGGCGATGTGCCAGAATCAATAATTTCTATCTCAATAAAAAAAATATAAAACCTATTTTCCGATTGGATGGTGCGTTAGGGTATAGTGTTTTGTTTAAAGAGAATGATGTAGACGCATCTACAGCAAATCGTTTCGGAAGCTGGCTTACGGCAGATCTCGCTATTAAATTTACAGATCAAAATTACTTACATGCCTATGGTATAGGAAAATACATAGATGATGGATTTGTAGTAGAAAATGATGGAACTTTTGGTACAACTGCCTTTTGGGATTATGGAGGTAAAATAGAGTTAGAGCTAGAGCGATTTAAATTTTCGTATGAGTATTTAAGGAGAGAAGGCGACGGAGAGCAATTCCGATCTGTAGGCAATATTACATTCCAACTCAACCAGACGATGAGTATCACTGGAGGTTTTGGAAAAGATTTCCCACAAGATGATAATTTAGTAAGCCTTATAGGTGTTAATTGGGGATTAAACCTGGGTGAAAAAGCATTTACAAATAAATAGCTTATCCTAATAATTTTACAATATCCTTTGCAAAATAACTGGCTATAATATGAGCTCCTGCTCTTTTGATAGCTGTAATTTGCTCTAGCATCACAGCATCATGATCTAACCAGCCTTTTGCAGCGGCAGCTTTGAGCATTGCATATTCGCCACTTACTTGATATACAGCAATAGGAACATCTATAGCTTCTCTAATATCACGTACAATATCTAAGTAGGCCAGACCAGGTTTTACCATCACGATATCTGCTCCTTCTTCAATATCCATGCGGGACTCTTTTATAGCCTCTTTACGGTTTGCAAAATCCATTTGATAGGTTTTCTTGTCTTTAGGAATATCTTGAAGATCAGCAGGAGCACTATCTAGAGCATCTCTAAAAGGGCCATAAAAAGCAGATGCATATTTTGCACTATAACTCATAATTCCGGTAGTATGAAAACCTTCATCTTCCAGAAGTGTACGTATTTCAAAGATTCGACCATCCATCATATCGCTAGGCGCTACAAAATCGGCACCAGCATGAGCATGAGATAATGACATTTCTGCAAGAATTGCATTGGTGTCATCGTTTACAATCTGACCATTAGCCACAATACCATCGTGACCAAAATTAGAATAAGGATCAAGAGCAACATCTGTCATTACGAGCATTTCTGGTACAGCATCCTTAACAGTTTTTATAGCACGTTGCATTAATCCATCAGGATTAAGGGCTTCTGTTCCAGAGTTATCTTTAAGAGTATCAGGTACCTTCACAAAAAGTAATACAGACTTAAGTCCCAAGGCCCATAATGTTTTTACTTCCAGAGGTAACAGATCTAGGCTAAATCGATAATAATTAGGCATAGAAGGGATCTCCTCTTTAATTCCATTGCCTTCAACAACAAATAAAGGAACGAGAAAATCATTTGGAGTAATGACCGTCTCACGTACAAGACTTCGTATGGCTTCTGAAGTTCTTAATCTTCTATTTCTTCGTAATGGATACATAGATAGTTTATTTTTTAATTACACCCACTCTTTCGGGTTTTTTAATACTTCAATGAGTTTTGCCTCTTCACTTCCTTCTTCTGGATGGTGATCATACTTCCATTGTACAACAGGAGGCAAGCTCATTAAGATACTCTCAATACGGCCATTGGTTTTAAGACCAAATAAAGTGCCTTTGTCGTGTACAAGATTAAATTCTACATAACGTCCACGACGCACTTCTTGCCAGTCTTTTTGTGCTTTCGCAAAAGCGGTATCTTTTCTACGTTCAACAATAGGGATATACGCTTCTAAAAAACGATCTCCTACAGTTGTGACAAATTCGAACCAATCTTGCATAGACATTTCTTCTGTCTTTTTGAGATAGTCAAAAAACAGACCTCCTACACCACGACCTTCATTGCGATGTGCATTATAGAAGTACTCATCACATCGTGCTTTGTATTTTGGGTAAAACTCAGGATGATGGACATCACAGGCATTTTTACAAACCGTATGAAAATGAATCGCATCTTCATCAAAGAGATAATAAGGTGTCAGATCCTGACCGCCTCCAAACCATTGATCTACAATCACTCCATCTTTATTATACATTTCAAAGTAGCGCCAGTTAGCATGTACTGTTGGTACCATAGGGCTTTTAGGATGTAATACAAGTGAGAGTCCACAGGCAAAGAAATTAGCATCTTTTACGCCAAAATAGTTTTGCATAGTTACTGGCAACTCCCCATGTACCTGAGAGATATTAACCCCTCCTTTTTCAAAAACATTTCCATTTTCGATAACCCGAGTACGGCCTCCTCCTCCTTCAGCACGTTTCCATAAATCTTCTTTAAATGTAGCTTTACCATCTATCTCTTCGAGGGCAGATGTAATACGATCCTGAAGGGTGTGAATATAGGTGACAAATTGTTCTTTCATGAACTACTATTTTCTTTAATTAGAGTGAATTGTTTTTTTATTATTTGATCCTTTAGAAGGAATAGGTGTCTGAACACCTATACGATATCTGACAAATAAAAACTCTACAAGTGCCAAAGCTACGTAATAAAATAAACCTAATGCCATTGCTGTTTGAGGAGTGTCTATTAGGATACCTCCTGTTTCTATAGAAGATAGATATCCTGACATTTCAAGATAAGATCTTGTTAATCCCAATTCCGGAATTTTTTCTGCATTAAATGCTACGACAAAAATTAGTATAAAATAGATAATGGCAGCAAGTACAGATGTAAGAATGTTTCTATTTTTAATAGATTTAGGAACATCTGCAAAGGCAAATCGCATTCTATTAAAGACGGCAAATAAATACGTAATAAGTATAATATGCCAATCATCTATCAATGTAGAAAATACCAAAGCAAAAAGCCCATAAAACGGAAAAAATATATAGAGTGATATTTTTTTTGGAAAAACAGACATAAACACCCCGCTATGTACCATAATAAATTCAAAACCTATCAATGTTGCCATTGTCGTAATATATCCTGCATGCTCTTGATTAGGGTGTGCCCATAGTGCATAAAAACGGTAGGCTATGATCAGGTTAATAATAACCCCTGCATAGATAAAATAACGATCGTATTTTTCTATGATACTCACGCTGGATATTTTTCTTTTAACTTTAGTAAGTGAATTGTTTGAACCGTTGCCGAAGTAACAGAAAGGGGTAATACTAAAATAACCCCTACAAAAGGGACTAATAAAAACAACATAAAAACAATTCCATTGCCTATGGCTTCTCCCCGATGACTTCTAACAAATGAAATACTATCCCCATAAGCATAATGACGTTCTAGGGTATAGTCCATATTACCAAAACCAGCATAATAGGCTTGTGTTAAAAAAAGCAGGGCTGTAGCAGTTATATTACCAATAATTGGAATAAAGTTTAAAAGTAGGATAGGAATAGTGAGTAGCAATTCCATTCCTAAGTTTCTAACATTTATACGTATCCCTCGCCAGAGCTGTTCGGTAAATCCTGTATCACGATGTCGATGATTTTCTCCGTTGAGATATACTTCGATTTTTTCAGAAACAGGGCTCATAAAAGGAGCACTTAACGCCATAATAATATGCTTATATAAGATAAGTCCTATGACAATAATGAATAAGCCTCCTATAATTTCGGCAAAAGTTTCAAACGCATTTTTACCTGTTTCCCAAGGCCATATTCTTGCGACCCAATGTCCTATATTATCAGAAAAACCATAAGCAGAAACCCCTATAATAATTGCTGTTAGAATACTAATCCCAATGGGAATTGCAAAGTACTTCCACAATCCTAATTTAGTAACAAGTCCAAAAGAAATTCCATATGTTTTTAGACCATTGATTATCCCTTTAATCATCTTCTATATGTACTAATTGGTTACTATCTTCTTTTAATTGTTGTATCGTTGTATGCTTTCGCGAAAGCGGAATCATAGTCATCACAAGTTGAATCAATTGTTGTTCACTTACATCGAGGTGTTGTTTTACAAAATCGCGTCCTATTCTGTTATTATGTAAATCCATTTCATGGGCTAGTTCATGATTTGGAGAAAAATCTTCGTGCCAATCAGTAATTTTTTTTGCCCATGAGATCGCTTTTTCTGAATGACGAGCCCATCCTAAGCTGTGATGAACAATAAGAGCATTCCAAAGTGCATGTCTAAAAGCATTTGCAGGACCGTTCTTATGGTGTTTTTTACCAAATTTTCGGTCGCATATGCTCACCGTTTTTCGAGTAGCAATATAGGTAGGCCAGATGTACAAAGGATTTTGAAAACAAAGTCCGGTAAGGCTCCAGAGCTGTTTAAAATCCATTGATTTTATGGCCTTAACCAGATTCATGTATGTTATTCTTTATAGGTCTTTACAGCTTCTATAAATGCACCAGCATTTTCTAAGGGGACATTAGGTAAAATACCATGACCTAAATTTACAATGTATTTATCTTTTCCAAAATCACGTATCATCTGATGCACCATTGTTTTGATTTGGCTAGGAGGCGAAAACAATCGCGTAGGATCAAAATTACCTTGTAATGTAATATTTCCTCCACTTAAATAGCGAGCATTCCGTGCAGAACACGTCCAATCTACCCCTAGTGCGGATGCACCACTTTTTGCCATCGTATCCAGTGCAAACCAGCATCCTTTTCCAAAGGCAATAACAGGAGATTCATCTTTTAAAGCATCTATAATTTGCTGGATATATTGCCATGAAAATATTTGATAATCTTCTGGAGAGAGCATCCCTCCCCAACTATCAAATACCTGTACAGCATTCACCCCCGCTTTTACTTTTTCTTTGAGATAAGCAATGGTAGTATCTGTGATTTTTTGGAGTAATTGATGAGCTACTAAAGGTTGTGTAAAACAAAGTTCTTTTGCTTTGTCAAAATTTTTAGAACCTTGTCCTTGTACACAATAGCATAGTATTGTCCAAGGCGAGCCAGCAAAACCTATTAATGGAATCTCATCATTTAGTTTTTCTTTGGTCATTTTTATAGCATCCATGACATATCCTAATGTGTCATTTATGTCTGGGACAATAACCCGATCTAGATCTTTTTGAGAACGTATAGGATGAGGTAACCATGGACCTATTTCTGGCTTCATTTCTACGTCAATATTCATCGCCTGAGGTATCACAAGAATATCTGAAAATAAAATGGCGGCGTCCATACCATAACGACGTATCGGTTGTATGGTGATCTCACTCGCAAGTTCAGGGGTTTGACATCTAGTAAAGAAATCATATTTTGCTTTGATCTCCATAAACTCAGGCAGGTACCTTCCAGCCTGACGCATCATCCATACAGGTGGGCGATCTACTGTTTCTCCTTTTAATGCTCTTAAAAATAAATCGTTTTTAATCATTGTATATACTATTGAGACGAGTCCCTATTTAATTAATATTTTTACAGCTTTTGCAATAACGCTTTCTACACGCGTAGAATTTGCTACGATTACATGATTGCTATATTTTCTAGCTTCAAAAGCGGTAGTTTCTCCTATGCAAAATGCAATTCTACTTTTGTTTGTAGTATGGTATGAATGTACTCCACTGGGGCTAAAAAAAAGAACCCCATCAAATACCTGTGTAAATGATTTCTCAGTAAGATGAGTTTCATAGGTGATGATTTCGTTACAGAGAATATTTGCTTTATGTAAAATAGTAGGCAATTCATCTCTTTTTTTATTTCCACAGAAATAGTGAAATGATTCATTTTTGTAGTTTTTTTCTATAAAATCACCTAGTTCAGCTCCGTTTTGAGCAATTTTGATCACATTAAGGTGATTTTTTTTTAGAATAGCAGCTGTTTTTTCTCCTACACAAAAGATATTTATGTGAGATTTTCTGTCTCCAGAAAACGAAGGGTCTAATGAGATATATTGTGTTACTAGTGTAGCTCCATTTTGACTAGTAATGATGAAGTTTTTTGCTTCTGTAGGAATATCAAAAGGAACAGGAATAATTTGTATCGCATCATATTCTACAAAACCTAAGCCAGCATTGAGTAACAATTCTCTTTGATTGGGGAGTAGTTTTTTTGTAGAGAGGACAGTTTTCATATATAGCGCTCCTTTTAAGAATGCGTGCTTATTTTTTATGTATAGTAACTTTGATCTCTCTCATTAATTCACGTCCTCCTTTATCTAGTATTTGTAAAGCACATTCTGTTCCAAAACCCTGAGCATGTTGTTTTGGGATATTATGAGAAACTTCAATTTTTGTAACTCCATCTATTGAAAATAAGGCTCCATTAAAATGAATTGTATCTTCTTCTATTGTAGCTAACGCTCCTATAGGAGCTGTACATCCTCCTTCTAAAGTGCGTAAAAATGCTCGCTCTATATGAGTGCATAACGCAGTTGTTTCATGATTTAATGTAGCACAAGCAGTTTTACAAAAAGTGTCATTTTCTAAAGCAACCACCAGCATAGCACCTTGCGCAGGGGCAGGGATCATCCAGTCTAGAGTTGTATAATCTTCTGGTAATACATCAATACGACTTAATCCTGCTTTTGCAAAAATAGCACCTGTCCAATCACTATCATTTAGTTTTTGCAGCCTTGTATTTACATTGCCTCGTATATCTGTCATTATATGATGTGGATAATGATGTAACCATTGTGCTTGACGACGTAAACTTCCTGTAGCAATTGTACATTCTTGAGAAAAATCAATATTGCCTTTATGAACTAGAATATCGTGAGTATCTGCACGTTTGAGAACAGCTGCTTGTACAATACCAATGGGGAGAGCCGTAGGAACGTCTTTCATACTATGCACAGCAATATCTACTTTACCAGCAAGCATAGCAACATCTAATGTTTTTGTAAAAATACCTGTAATGCCAAGTTCGTACAGAGGCTTATCTAGAATAAGATCTCCAGTTGATTTTACGGGAACAAGCTCGGTTTTATATCCATTATCTTCAAGTTGTTTCTGGACTGTTGTGGCTTGCCATAATGCGAGCTGGCTATCTCGAGTACCGATACGTATGACCTTAGTCATTGTTTTTTTCTTCTAGTTGAAAAATAGATTGAATCATTTCAATACTATCTTGCGCAGTCCCATTGGCTTCGCGTAAATGCATTGCAAATCGATTTGTAATCTTTTGTATTAGACGTTCAGAAATAAGTTGCGCCTGTTCATCATTAAAATCTTCTATTTTTTTTCGATGATTATTTATTTCAGTAGTATTAATGTCGTTGAGTTTTGACTTTAATGCTTGTATTGTGGGAGCAAATGTACGGGTGGTAAGCCATATATTAAACTCTGAAACAATCTCATCTATAATACTTTCGGCTTTAGGAATATATGCCTGACGACGTTTTAATGTGTCATCTGTAATTTTTGAAAGTTGATCTAAATGAACGAGCGTTACATGATCAAGTTCAGTGACATCGCTTGCTACATTTTTAGGAATAGAGAGATCGAGAATAAGTAAGGGTTTTTTAGTGTAGATGAGTGCTTTATTAATCGTAGGTTGTTGTGCTCCGGTTGCTACAATCAGGACATCTGTTTGAGCAATTTCACTTTGGATATTAGCATAATCTTTAACAATAAGATTAAACTTGCCAGCAATTTTTTCGGCTTTGTTTTTTGTACGATTAATAAGGGTTATATGCTCGTTTTTAGTATGTTTAATGAGGTTTTCACAGGTATTTCGACCTATTTTTCCAGTACCAAAAAGCAAAATATTTTTTTCGGAAACATAGGGCACTCGTGCCATAATATATTGAACAGTAGCAAAGCTTACTGAGGTAGCTCCCGAAGATATTTCGGTTTCGGTTTTAATACGTTTACTAGCTTGAAAAACAGAATTGATAAGTCGTTCCATGTATGGATTGACCATATTCACTTCTTTTGCTTTTTTAAAACCTACTTTGAGTTGGCCTATAATTTCAAAATCTCCTAAAATCTGACTATCAAGTCCAGTACCTACTTTAAAAAGATGACGTATAGCCGCTTCTCCATTATAGGTATAAGACACTTTATTAAATTCTTCAAGAGTCCCTTGGGTATGACTACATAGTGTATCTATAAGTTGACTAGCTTCTTGCGCAAATCCATAAAGCTCTGTACGGTTGCATGTAGAAATAACTATAAGCGCTTCTATGCCTGATGCTTTTGCATCACGTAAGATTTGATCCTGAATTTCTTCAGAGATACTAAAATGCCCACGCGTAGAGGCATCAGCTTTTTTATAGCTAAGACCAACTGCAAAAAAATGAGAACTATTGAAGCGTTTCATACGCGAGCAAAAATATCTCGCTTGTGCGAAAAAAAATAACGCTAGACGCACCAAAATTATCGAACAGCGTAAAATCAGGTGTATATACGTGCATTTTTAATAGAAACACCTTATTTTAGTCTTGTTATAAGCACTTTTATTTTCATTTTAATTAGAATGATTCTAAATAAGAAAATTCGATGAACGTAGAAATTGACTCAAAAAATGTCGCTGAAGGTTTACAGACAGAAACCAATATTGAACATGGGTTTTCAATACTTACATTTACAAATACAACAAAAAGTAATCGACAATTTGTCCATAAAGTAGATAGTAGTGTTATCCAATTTCATTTTTGTTTGAAAGGTCAAACTATATTTACCTTTAATAATGGAGCGTATCATTTACCTATGGCAGAAGATCATTCATTATTGTTATATAACCCTCAGCAGGACTTACCTATGAACTTACAGTTACAGCCAGACTCATGGGTGGTATCTGTATTAGTATCAATTAAGAAATTTCACAGTCTTTTTTCGCGTGAAGCGAACTACATCACATTTTTAAGTGAGGAAAATAAAGAACGTAAATATTATACAGACGGTTTATTAACCCCATCCATGGCAATTGTGTTAAATCAATTGATGAATTACAATTTGCATCCTAGTATTAAAGAATTGTATTTTAAAGGGAAGGCTTATGAATTGTTGAGTCTTTATTTTAATAGACCAGCAGATGCAGATGTGGCTCAATGTCCTTTTCTAGCTGATGAAGATAATGTGACAAAAATAAAGCGTGCAAAAGAAATTATTATCGCCCGAATGACAGAACCTCCTACTTTGAAAGAATTATCCAGCGAAATAGGGTTGTCACTTAATAAACTAAAAGAAGGATTTAAACAGATTTATGGAGATTCTGTCTACAGTTTTTTATTTGATTATAAGATGGAAGTAGCACGTCAATTATTGGCTTCTGGAGGCTATAATGTAAACGAAGTAGGTTTAAAAGTAGGGTACAGTACTGCTAGTCATTTTATAGCGGGATTTAAAAAGAAATTTGGAACAACACCCAAAAAGTATTTGATGTCTTTAGGGTAGTAAAAAATAGTTATACATTGTGATCTAAAATAGATAAAAGCGATATGAAAATTATATATGTACTTATAATAACCTTCCTTTTTATATCCTGTAATAGTGTTTCCAAAGAGAAGACAACGCATCTTTCTACTGAAAAGCAAACGAAGACAAAGAAGGTGTTAGTTTTTACAAAAACACTAGGCTGGCGTCATAAATCCATAGAAACAGGAGTAGCTACCATTAAAGATTTTGGTAAAGCACATAATTTTGTAGTAGAACATACAGAAGATAGTACGCATTTTTCTAAAGCTTTTTTACCACAGTATGATGCTATTGTTTTTTTAAGTACCACAGGAAATGTGCTAGATAATGATGCTCAAAAAAAATTTGAATCTTATATCCAAGGAGGCGGAAGTTATATGGGAATACACGCTGCTGCTGATACAGAATATGACTGGCCATGGTATGGGAAATTAGTAGGAGGGTATTTTAAAAGCCATCCTAATAATCCTAATATTAGGAAAGCAACAATAACAAAAGCAACAACGCATCAGAGTGTTGTTCATCTACCTGATTCATTTTCCAGAGATGACGAATGGTATAATTACAATAATTTGAATCCAGCTGTTACTCCTATATTATTTTTAGATGAAGATAGTTATGAAGGCGGTGAGAATGGAAATTTCCATCCTATTGCATGGTATCATGAGTTTGATGGTGGTAAAGCCTATTACACTGGAGGAGGGCACCCTAAAGAAGCCTATGCCGAAGAAGGGTTTAGAAAACATCTGGAACAAGCATTATTATGGTGTTTAGAATAGTGTTATAAAAAACTCTTATGGTTTCCTAACCAGAAAATAAACTCTAGCACTTATTTTTGTCGCTATAATTTTAGTGTTATATGCACTATTATCATTTGATATAAAAATTGAATGAACAACTACACTAGTTGACCCATTAAGAAACTAAATAATAAATGAGCAAAGGAGTATTACTTGTTAATTTGGGATCCCCAAAAAGCACAGACCCTAAAGATGTAAAAAAATACCTGGGAGAATTCTTAATGGATGAGCGTGTGATAGATGTTCCTTTATGGGCAAGAACACTTCTGGTAAAAGGAATTATTCTAAATACGCGCCCTAAACAAAGCGCCAAGGCATATAGTAAAATATGGTGGGAAGAAGGTTCTCCTCTTATTGTACTTACTGAACGATTACAAAAAAAGGTGCAAGCACATACAGAATTACCTGTTGAGATTGCAATGCGTTATGGAACACCTTCCATCGCAGAAGGATTACAAAAACTTCACAATCAGGGTGTAGATGAGGTAATGTTATTCCCATTGTACCCGCAACATGCAATGGCAACAACAGAGACCATTCTAGTACTAGCAGAAAAATTACGTGCAACTCATTTTCCAAATATGAAGATCACAAATGTGCCAGCTTTTTATAATAAAGAGGGCTACATTAAAGTCCTTGCAGAAAGTATAGGTGAGCATTTAAAAGAGCTTGATTATGAACACCTACTCTTCTCATATCATGGAGTTCCTGAGCGCCATATTAGAAAAAGCGATATTACAAAAATGCATTGTAAGATAGATGGGAGCTGTTGTCTTGCTGAATCAAAAGCACATGAATTTTGTTATAGACATCAGTGTTATGAAACAACACGAATGGTAGGTGATTATTTAAAATTGAAACCTGGAACATTTTCAACCTCATTTCAATCCCGTTTAGGGTTTGATCCATGGTTGCAACCCTATACAGATCGTACTATAGAGCGTATGGGGAAAGAAGGGTTCAAAAAAATGGCAATTGTGACCCCGGCATTTGTATCAGATTGTTTAGAGACATTAGAAGAAATTGCAATGGAAGGGGAAGAGATATTTCATGAGGTAGGAGGAAAAGAGTTTACAACAATACCTTGTCTTAACGATCGTGATGATTGGGCTGCAGTCATTGGAGGTTGGATCAAAGAGTGGGAAGGAGTTTGAGTGGTTAATGTACTTTAAGTAATTAAAAATGAATTAAGTATATTGTATTTCTTATTCTAATTTTACCAAGTATTTTATGAAACACATTCTCTTTTTTATTTTATGTTCAAATCTTCTGATAGCTCAGAAGAATCCAGCTACTATTTTTTTTAAAAATGGAACATCTCAAGAAGGGTATGTGTTTGGTGATACTTCCTGGGAATTAAGATTTAGCAAAGAATTAAAAGGGAAAAAGACTAAATACCAATTTGAAGAATTAGATAGTCTTCACATTACTGAAAATAATCAATTAGTTTCCTACCATATTCATAAATATCGATTTGGAAAAAATCAAAAAAAGACAAAGAATCTTAAGTATACTAAGGTGCAATTAATCGTTGATGGACCTGTTCAGCTATATATACAAAGCTTAAACTATAATACACCTACAACAACTCAATTCACCAGATATCCTAATGGACATATAAATCAGAAAACAGTATTTCTGGCAGATTATTCTCAATACAGCTTGTTTGTAAAAAAGCCAAATGAAGAAAAACTCTTTTGGCTTGCTACTCCACAAGCAGGGCTTGCTAGGAATTTTAAAAAAGCGTCCTTAGAGTATTTTCAAGATTGTCCTGCTCTTGTTTCAAAATTAGAATCAAATGAGTTTAAGAGAAAGACAGCCCCACAAATGATTCAATTCTATAATAATAACTGTCAGTAGGTAATCTGTATTCATTAGATTTTAGGATAACAAGCATACAGAAATTACGGTTTAGATTAATAAGGAAAAGAAAGTGGCCACAATCTAATTTCACGTTCTATTAACACACTATTTAAAAAAGTGGTTGCATCTTGCGAGGAACTAACACATGATTCTTGTCCAAAAAACAATCCACAGCTTTAGGTATAGAGCCTATTTCAAAATTACTTATTAAACAGGCAGTACCCGCTTCCATAGGTATTCTGGTGATGTCCTTGAATATGATTGTGGATACCATTTTTGTAGGACGTTGGATAGGGCCTCAAGCTATTTCGGCAATTACTGTAGTAATCCCTTTTACATTTTTTATTGCAGCTATCGGGCTTGCTATCGGGATTGGAGGAAGTTCTGTACTATCAAGAGCTTTGGGAGCTGGAGATGATAAAAAAGCAGTACAGATTTTTGGGAACCAAATCACATTGACATTACTTCTTTCTGGAGGTCTTGCTATAGCTGGACTTGTTTTTGAAGATTATTTTATTGATTTTTTTGGTGCTACAGACTCTTTTAAAGGGATGGCACTTACCTATTATCGTATTGTGTTATATGGCATTGTCATGCTTGCTTTATGTATGATGGGTAATAATGTGATACGAGCAGAAGGCAAACCTAAATTTGCCATGTACGCTATGATTCTTCCCGCTGTTGGAAATATTGGAATGGATTATCTGCTTATATACACATTTGGATGTGGTATTGAAGGAGCAGCCTGGGCAACATTTATTAGTTATATTGTCTGTTTTGTATTTATCGTTTGGTTTTTTATTGCCAAAAGTGAACTACGCATTAAATTCCAATCCCTACAACTTAGAACAAAAATTGTAAAAGAAATAGGGAGTTTAAGTTCGGTAACTCTTGCTCGTCAAGGGACTATAAGCGTCCTTGGAATTTTATTAAATAATGTACTCATCACCTATGGGGATTCTCTAGATGTAGCGTCTTATGGAATTATAAGTAGAATGCTCATGTTTGCCTTATTCCCAGTGATAGGAGTAACACAAGGTTTTATGCCTATTGCAGGCTATAATTACGGGGCTCAACAATATGCTAGAGTACGAGAAACGATCAATACATCTGTAAAGTATGCAGGAGTACTGGCGTTGATGATTTTTGCTATTATCATGAGTTTTCCAGACTTTTTTGTATCGATATTTTTAAGTGATAAAGGGAGCGATGCGCAAACCCTTGCAGATAATGCTATCTTACTTTCACGTACACCAGATGCATTACGATGGGTCTTTGCGGTAACTCCAATTATTGTTATCCAATTAATAGGGTCTGCGTATTTTCAATCTATTGGAAAAGCAGTACCTGCATTATTACTTAGTTTGACAAAACAAGGATTTTTCCTAATTCCTTTGATTCTTATTCTACCTCCATTTTTAGGTGTTTGGGGGGTATGGATTGCTTTTCCTATAGCCGATATTCTTTCGACACTAGTTACAGGATATTACTTACATAAAGAAGTGAAAACGACATTAGTGGTTGCATCAGAAACGTGATTTTAACGCTTTCGCGAAAGCATAATACCTTCAAATAGCGTATTTTTAAAGCTAGCGAACCAAAATTTCATAAAATGCGATTATCTCACATCAAAACAGGAGCACTTCTTGTGGTCTCTATTCTTGCGTTACATTTTAATTCTTCAGCTCAAACTCCAGACGAATCTTCATATGAAGCTCTCGAGTATCGCCTTATAGGACCTTTTAGAGGAGGGCGAAGTGCTGCAGTTACAGGGGTGCCTGGACAACCCGATTTATTTTATATGGGAAGTACCGGAGGCGGTATATGGCGTACAACTAATGGTGGAAAAGCGTGGGAAAATATATCGGATGGGTTTTTTGGAGGAAGTATTGGAGCTGTTGAAGTTTCAAAAAGTGACCCCAATGTAATTTATGTGGGAGGAGGAGAAAAAACCCTTCGAGGAAATGTATCTTCTGGATATGGAATCTGGAAAACGGTAGATGCAGGACAAACATGGGAGCAAATGGGACTTAAAAATAGTCGCCATGTACCTCGTATTCGCGTACACCCAACAAATCCTGATATTGTATATGCAGGAGTGCTAGGAAATATTTATAAACCTACACAAGAACGCGGAGTCTATAAAAGTACTGATGGAGGTAAAACGTGGCGACAGACACTATTTAGCAATGCAGATGCCGGAGTTGTAGATTTAATTATTGATCCTAATAATTATAGAGTATTGTATGCCACAACATGGAATGCAAGACGTACTCCTTATAGCTTAAGTTCAGGTGGAGATGGATCTGCGCTTTGGAAAAGTACAGATGAGGGAGAGACGTGGACAGAACTATCTACTAATGAGGGTTTTGCAAAAGGCATTTTAGGGATTATGGGAATTACAGTTTCTCCAGTAAATAGTAATCGCCTCTATGCTATGGTAGAAAATGAAAAAGAAGGAGGATTATATACCTCTAAAGACGGTGGGATAAAGTGGTCTAAAGTAAATGACGAACGTAAATTACGTCAGCGAGCCTGGTATTACACACGTCTCTATGCCGATACCAAAGATGAGAATACAGTCTATGTCTTGAATGTACGTTATCATAAATCTACAGACGGAGGAAAAACATTCAGCACCTATAATGCACCTCATGGAGATCATCATGATCTATGGATTGCACCAGAAGATCCTAATCGTATGATTATAGGAGATGATGGAGGAGCTCAAGTAACGTATGATGGGGGTCGTAGCTGGAGTACCTATCTTAATCAACCTACGGCTCAATTTTATCGTGTTACTACAGACAATTCATTCCCATATCGTATTTATGTAGCACAGCAGGATAATAGTACCATTCGTATTCCGCATCGTACTGAAGGGGGTAGTATTTCTGAAGACGATTGGGAACGTACAGCAGGAGGTGAGAGTGCCCATATTGCTGTAGATCCTAAGAATAATGAAATCGTTTATGGAGGAAGTTATGATGGATTTTTAACACGTGTAAACCATGATAAAAATACTGTACGCTCTATATCTGTATGGCCAGATAATCCAATGGGACATGGAGTTGAAGATATGAAATACCGTTTTCAATGGAACTTCCCTATCATTTTTAGTAAACACAACCCCAATCGTATGTATACGTTCTCGCAACATGTACATGTGACTGAAAATGAAGGACAAAGCTGGCGTGTAATAAGTCCAGATTTAACACGTAATGATCCCGAAAAAATGAAATCTTCGGGAGGACCAATTACACAGGATAATACTTCTGTTGAGTATTACTGTACCATTTTTGCAGCGGCAGAGTCTTCTATTAAAGAAGGATTATTATGGGTAGGCAGTGATGATGGATTGGTACATGTGAGTCGTGATGGTGGTGCTACATGGGATAATGTAACTCCCAAAGGAATGCCAGAATGGATGATGATTAATAGTGTAGAGCCAAGTGCTTTTGATGAAGGGACAGCCTATATTGCAGGGACGCGATATAAGTCTGGAGATTTTGCACCGTATCTATATAAAACAACAGATTATGGAAAATCTTGGAAAAAAATTACAAACGGAATTCCATCAGAGCATTTTACACGTGTCTTACGTGAAGATTCAAAACAGAAAGGATTATTATATGCGGGAACTGAAACAGGGATGTATATCAGTTTTGATGATGGGAAAAATTGGAAATCATTCCAGTTAAATCTTCCTATTGTACCAATTACAGATCTTACTATAAAAGACGATAATCTTATTGTAGCTACACAAGGTAGAAGTATTTGGATGATTGATGATTTGGGTATGCTACATCAGTCTGCTTTTGCAAAAGCGGGAACAAATCATTTATTTAAACCTAAAGATACTTATCGTATGGGTGGAGGGAGTCGATCCGGAAGCCTTACAGAAGGAACCAATCATCCAAGCGGTGTAATGACCTATTTTAATCTAAAAGAGTATGACAAAAAGAAAGATACTGTATCACTTACCTATATGACGGTAGCAGGAGATACCATACAATCATTTAGTACAGCAGCAAAAGAAAAAAAGGATAAACTCAAGGCAGAAAAAGGAGGAAATTTATTTGCATGGGATACTCGTACTGATGGCGCCGAACGATTAAAAGGAATGATCTTATGGTGGGCAAGTCTTAATGGCCCTAAAGCTGTTCCTGGACAATACAAAGTAAGCCTCAATGTAAATGGAGAAGAACAGACGCAACCTTTTACTATTTTAAGAAACCCTAATGCAGAAGCTACGGTAGCAGATATGCAAAAACAATATGATTTTATTACTGCAGTAAATAAAACCGTAGATCGTGCGCATCAAAGTATTAAGAAAATTAGAAAAATCAATGCCCAATTAAAGGCATTTGAATCTCAATATAAAGACGATTCTCGTACAGAAGATTTACGTAAAAAAGCTAAAACAATGCAAGAGGCTTTTGGTAAAATAGAAAAAGAATTATATCAGACAAAAAATCGCTCAGGTCAAGACCCGTTGAATTTCCCTATTAAATTAACCAACAAACTAGGACATTTAAATAGTTTGGTAGGCATGGGTGATTTTGGCCCTACAGATCAGGATATTGCTGTAAAGAATGAATTGTCTGTCGCTATTGAAAAACAACTCGAAGCGTTTGACTCCATGCTAGATGCTGAAGTAGCTCAATTTAATACAGACTTTAATAAATTAAAGTTGAATTATCTGTTTGTAGAGGATTAGTAGATAACATAAGAATCTTAAAATAAGACCTAGTAGAAAAATCTACTAGGTCTTCTTATCTTTGACTCATGGCAGATTACTACTCTTATATAAAAGCACTTCATATCATTTTTATGGTAACATGGTTTGCAGGACTTTTTTATATGCCACGACTTTTTGTATATCAAGTAGAAGCCAATGAAAAACCTTCTCCTGAAGGTGAGATTTTAGGAAAGCAATTAAGATTAATGGCAAAACGGCTTTGGAAAATTATTACAGGACCTTCTCTGGTACTGTGCTCACTTTTTGCATTTTTAATGTTGCATATCATCCCTTCATTACTAGAACAACCGTGGATGCAAATAAAATTAGGATTTGTAATATTGCTATATGTCTATCATGCAAAGACATGGAGTATATATAAGCAACTACAACGAGGTGAGTTTAATTATTCATCTAAGTTTATGCGCATATGGAATGAAGGAGCTACGTTGATTTTATTTGCCGTGGTTTTTCTAGCAGTGACAAAGAGTGCAACAAACTGGGTGTATGGTGTAGTAGGGATTATAGGTTTGGGTGTTGCATTAATGTTAGGCATACGTCTCTACAGAAAGATTCAAGAAAAAAATCCTGATGCATAACTAGCACGATATTTGATATCTTAGCGTATGCTCAATTTTAATAGAAAATCATTAGGCTTTCGAATTTTTACCTCCATGTTTGTGCTTGTGCTTATTGCCTTTGCACTTATCGCGGGGATTACCTATTACCAGTATAGAGAACAGGTACGAGACTATAATGTTGAACGTTTAGAACGTAAAGAAAATTCGATAAAGAAAGATATTGATCGTACGTTAAAAACGACTTCTTTTGAGCTTATTACAGAAAAAGTACCTTTTATCTTTAAAGATGAAATTTTTGAAATTGCTCGCATTCATGGTGAAAATGTAACTCTTTATGATTTACAAGGAAACCCTCTTATATCATCTACAGAAAAACTTTTTAATAGTCAACCTAAAGAAGCAATATCTCAACGTATTCTCGATACACTAACAGTGACTATCGGAAAACGATATGTAGAGCGTATTGATTCGGAAACACCTCAACAGTTTTCATATTCGTATATCAATGACCCACGATTTAAACCGCTAGCCATTTTACAAATACAGTATGTAGATAGTGATTCTTTTATAAATAAAGAGATGCGAGAGATCTTGATTAGGATGGCTATCGTCGCTTTAATTGTCTTTATAACTGCTATTTTTCTAGCTTTTGTTCTGGCAAGATATATTACACAAAGGCTTAAAGCTATAGAAGAAAAAATAAAAGAAACACAACTGGATAAACGCAATAAAAAAATTGATATCCAGAGTTTGCCTACAGAGCTTTTGACCTTAGTTTCGGCATATAATGGAATGATCGATGAACTGGAAGAAAGTGCTGCACAACTCGCTCAGAATGAACGGGAAGCTGCATGGCGTGAAATGGCAAAACAAGTGGCACATGAAATTAAAAACCCACTCACCCCAATGCGGTTAACAGTTCAGAGTTTTCAAAGACGCTTTGATCCTGAAGATCCAGAAATCAACAAAAAAATAAATGAATATAGTAATACTCTTATCCAACAGATAGATACCATGAGTAGCATTGCATCTGCTTTTTCAAATTTTGCAGATATGCCTGCACAGCAAAGTGAAATTTTAAATGTCTCAAAAGTGGTAAAACTGGCGCTGGATATTTTTAGAGAACGTAATATTGCTTTCGCGAAAGCAGACCAGGAAATCCTAGCAAAATTTGATCGTACTCAGTTAATACGTGTGGTGACCAATCTTGTTAAAAATGCAATTCAGGCGACAAAGACTACTGAAAATCCACAAATTTTAGTAAATGTTGAAACGATAGGTGATGAGGTACAACTTACTGTAAGTGATAATGGAATAGGAATTACAGAAGAAAATAAATCTAAAATATTTGA
The DNA here is from genome assembly GCA_947503305.1 of uncultured Dokdonia sp. Lineage (GTDB taxonomy): Bacteria > Bacteroidota > Bacteroidia > Flavobacteriales > Flavobacteriaceae > Dokdonia. Next base: position 217,282 of record CANNDF010000001.1, on the reverse strand, counting down.
ACCAAAATTCACCACTAAAACCAGTGGAATGGGTCTTGGACTGGCAATGGTAAAAAATATTCTGGAAACTTATAATGGAAGTATTACTTTTACATCTCAAGAAGGTCGGGGAACTGTTTTTACAGTTACTTTCCCAAAGTAAAATAAAACATATCTACTACAAAACGAAGTCAAAAGAGCAATGAGTTATACAAATATACTTTCAGATCAAAAAGGAGGAATTACTACAATTACTGTAAATCGTCCCTTAAAATTAAATGCACTTAATACCGAAACTATTGCAGAATTACATGAAGCATTTAAAAGTGCAGATAATGACTCATCTACAAAAGTAATTATCATTACAGGAAGTGGAGAAAAGGCTTTTGTTGCAGGAGCAGATATTTCTGAATTTGCAGATTTTTCAGTATCAGAAGGGGCAGAACTGGCTCGTAAAGGACAAGCAGTATTGTTTGATTTTGTAGCAAATCTTAGTACGCCAGTAATTGCTGCTGTAAATGGATTTGCACTAGGAGGAGGCTTAGAACTTGCAATGGCAGCACACTTTAGAATTGCTAGTGATAATGCTCGTATGGGTTTACCCGAAGTTTCTTTAGGTGTAATTCCTGGATATGGAGGGACACAACGTTTGCCTCAGCTAGTAGGGAAAGGCAGAGCGATGGAGATGATTATGACAGCAGGGATGATTGATGCAAATGCCGCTTTGGATTATGGATTGGTAAATCATACGGTCACTCAAGAAGAACTATTACCGCTTGCTCAAAAAATTGCAGGTAAAATCATGCGTAATTCTTCAGTAGCGATTGCAAGTGCTATTAAAGCAATTAATGCTGGGTATACGGATGGGGTTAATGGTTTTCAAGCAGAAATTGATGCGTTTGGAGATTGTTTTGGTACAGAAGATTTTACAGAAGGAACTACGGCATTTTTGGAAAAAAGAAAAGCAAATTTTCCAGGGAAATAAGATATCATAATAAATACAGTAACCTACACTTAATAGTATGAGTATATAATGCCTCTTTGGTTTTATAAATAGTATGAATGTAGTAATCGCTTCCAAAAAATTAAAGAATTAGGAATTGTCATTTATGGAAGACGAAGAAAAAGAAGCGTATTTCTGTCATACACACACAAATTTATTTTCTCAAAAAAAGTGTAAAGAATGCCATAGGGGTATGTGCTTTACGTGCTTAGATATGGATAACGAATATTGCTCAAGCTGTAAACGATCTATGTATTTAGGAGGGGATACCTATAAAAATATAAAAGCAATCAAGGGAATGCTTATCGTTGCACTAGTAGTACTTGCATTAGCTCATGCTTATCAGTACAGCAACGATGTACATATTTATGAGAATTTAGAGTTTATTAAAAATCTAGGCATTGTATTATTTTTTACAATTTCTATAGGTTTTGCTTTTTTCTTATATGAAGATACGGAAGTCTTAGAAGAGATAAGAAAAGTACCGTTTATAGGACTTAAGTTAATGTTAGCAACCCTTATAATTACTGTTGTCTTAGGAATTCCAGTTTTTTATTTTCTATATAAAATATATCTTTTATTAAAAGCAAAATATATAAGAACAAGTATTAAATAATTTGTTTTAATACCTTATAACTCCCATCCTTTTCGATATGCACGTTTTACCCATGCATTTGCAGCATCATAGTTAGTGACCCGCATATTTGCACCATCCCATTTGATAGTACGACGTCCTGGATAGCTATAAGGATCCCAATCACCTACTTTTTTACCCTCTTTAAGTACTTTGTACTGGAATGCTTTTATGGCTAGATTTCCCATAAGAACAGCTTCTGTAAGTGGGCCTCCATAGGAGAAAGGAGAAGAGGTGGTTGTTCCATTGAGACACGCTTCTATCCACTCTCCCGCATGTGAATGAGGAACTCTGGCTAGGGTCTCCGATGGTTTTTTATAATCTGCCATACGTTTGCTAGGAAGTAATCTTGGGTTTTGAGAATAGGTATCTGTAATCATGATACCATCACTTCCGTGAAAGATACTTCCGCCTCCACTTCCGCCAGGTTCTTCATTGTCTCCTAATTCTGGAGGAAGGTCAGGCATAATACCGCCATCATACCAGTTTAAGGAAATATCACCATGCGATTTTGTGTCAAATTTTAAACGTACAATAGAACTTGGAGGGCATGCTTCACTATAATCTGCTTCAACAAAATCTCCAGACCAAATAGTTGTGCAACTGGCTTCTGCTTCATAAGGGAAACCTAGATCAAGGGTTTTAAATGGAGTTTCCATAATATGGCATCCCATATCACCCATAGCTCCTGTTCCAAAATCCCAAAATCCTCTCCATTTAAAGGGTAAGTAATTCTCATTATAAGGGCGCATAGGGGCAGGGCCTAACCATAAATCCCAATCCAAATGTTCTGGGATAGGTTGCCCTTCTGTAATGTGTTTAAATCCTTGTGGCCATACTGGACGATTGGTCCAACAATCGACACGATGTACTTTTCCGATAGCTCCAGTGTTAATCATTTCTTGTGCGAGACGTATGCCATCACCAGAGGCGCCTTGATTCCCCATTTGGGTGATAATTCCTTTTTCGGCAGCAACCTGAGCCATAAGCCTCGCTTCATAAATATTGTGAGTCAATGGTTTTTCTACATATGCATGTTTTTTTTCACGCATAAACGGCAATGCAATTGTGGCATGGGTATGATCTGGAGTACCCACCATAATAGCATCAATATCATTGAGGTGATTATCATATATTTTTCTAAAATCACGGTATTTTTTCGCGTCAGGATGTAATGCATAACTCGCAGCTCCCATTTTATCATCAACGTCACAAAGCGCTACAAATTTTATTTTCCCGTGTTGTGTAAGTTCACGTACGACCCCGCCACCTCTACCTCCTACACCTACAGCGCCTATATACAAGGTGTCACTGGGAGGGATATGTGTTTTTCCTAAAACAAAACTGGGTACAATTGAAAAAGCAGCACTAGCTGCTGCAGATTTTTTAATAAAGGAACGGCGTTTCATAAGTTGATAATTTTTCTAAAGTTAAATAATTACAACCAATAATAAAATATGGATATTTTCCATAATTTTGTTTTTATTCCAATTTTATAATCCTAAATATTTAAGATGAAAGAATATATAAAAGGACGTGGAGCTCAAAAGAAAATAGCAAATCGATTTTTTGAGCATAGTCATGAGGTGCGAGATGATTTCTTAGAATTTTGCTTTCGCGAAAGCGAACCACCCTCACAAACCCAAACGAATTACATAGAGACTTTTCCAAAAACCATCGTAAATAAAGTAACAAGTCCTGATGTAGGAATGAGCTATTCTTTAAACCCTTATCAGGGTTGTGAGCACGGCTGTATATATTGTTATGCTAGGAATAGTCACGAGTATTGGGGGTATGGGGCTGGTTTGGATTTTGAACAAAAGATATTAGTAAAAAAGAATGCTATAGCATTATTAGAAAAAAAATTACAAAGTAAATCATGGAAGGCTGTTTCTATTTCTTTATCTGGAAATACAGATTGTTACCAACCCATAGAAAAGAAATTAGAAATCACAAGAGGGCTTTTAAAAGTTTTTCTGAAATACAAACACCCCGTAGGGATTATCACAAAAAATGCATTGGTTCAACGCGATATAGATATATTAAGTCAGTTGGCAAAAGATCGTCTATGTATGGTCTATATTTCTATTACGTCATTGTCTGAAAGTACAAGACGTATTTTAGAACCTCGAACAGCAACTATAAAAAAGAGATTACAAACCGTTGAGAAGTTATCCCAAGCAGGGATCCCTGTAGGAGTTATGATGGCACCGATTATTCCCGGTATTAATAGCCATGAGATTATTCCTTTAATTAAAGAAGTAACAGCTAGAGGGGCGCTTCAGGTAGGACATACAATTGTACGTTTAAATGGTGCAATTGGTGTGATTTTTGAGGATTGGATTAAAAAGGCACTACCAGATCGGGCAAATAAAGTCCTTCATCAAATTGCAGCATGTCATGGAGGGCAATTAAATGATTCTAGATTTGGAACAAGAATGAAAGGAGAAGGTACCATTGCTAAGCATATACACCAACAGTTTGCAATAGGAAAGAAGAAATATTTAGTTGGAAAGTCAATACCTAAATTAAATACAGACCTCTTTACAAGGTCTAATGATAAACAATTAGATCTTTTTAACAACCTTTAATAGATAGTTTTTAGGTCTTTTGTGCCATATTTGTAACTAGTAATTACAGGAAACGATGAAAAGAATATATTATGTAGTTTTTATAAACCTTATTGTACTACACTTTTGTGGGGCTGGTTTTGCCCAGACAGTATTTAGAGGAAAGGTTTTAGATGAAGCTTCAAAAGCCCCTATTGATAATGTGAAAGTAGGTATTTCTGATCAAGGTATTGGAATTATTACAAATTCAAAGGGCGCTTTTAATTATAGAAAATATCATCAGACTATTGGAAAAGCATCTGTCCTTAAAATTACTGCTCCAGGATATGAATCTATAGAACTTGTAGGGGATCAAATACGGAATCTTTTTAATAAAACGAGCACATTTTATTTACAAAAAAGTGAAACGCAATTAAATACAAAAACATTTACAGATCAAAAGAATATTGCAGTTTTTTGGGATGCTTCTTTATCATCAAAACGACGCAATTTTAAAAAAGAATGGTCCTTTATTACATCTTATTTTGCTGAGCTTGATGAGGTAAATATCTCTTTTATTGTATTTAATGAATCTATGTTATCACGTAAGTCATTTGTCATAGATAAAGATATAAGTGCATTAAAAAAGGCAGTAGAAGATATAGAATATGGAGGGGCTACATCCTATGACATTTTGACTACGGGAAATGCAGATGTCGCACTTTTATTTTCTGACGGAGAGGCTGTTTTAGGCGAATGGAAAGCAAATAGAAGCACACCTGTATATGCTGTAAGTAGTATATCTAGAGCAAACCACAACTATCTTAGATCTATGGCAAGTTATACAAGTGGGAGTTATATAAACTTATCTAATAGTTCGGTTGCAGAGAGTATAGAGCAAATAAAATCGGGGATTCCATTTAAAGATAAAACAATTGCTATTTCAAAACAATTTAAAGGGGTTGTTGCCACAACGACAGGCCCTATTCAAGGCGCCAGTATTACAATTAAAGGGGACCTGGAAGAGTTTTTGTCTAGAGCAGATGGAAGTTTTGTAGTTCCTGCAGAAGAGGGTGATGTATTGCAGGTAAGATACCTAGGAATGTATCCAAGAGAAATGCTTGTTGAAGGTGATGGGCCACTTACTATTGATATGAAGCCCCTTGATGAATTACTAGATGAGGTAGTACTTGAAGGTAGAAAAGCAAGAGAAGCATCTGATAAAGCAGATGTAGGATATGGAGACAAGGATAAAGACGCAATAGGTTTTGCAGTGAGTACTATTACAAGTGCAGATATACGCCCTAATGCAACGTATTTGAGTGATATTATTAGAGGACGGTTTGCGGGAGTACAGGTATCTGGTTTTGGAGATGATGCTCAGTTTACAATACGAGGAGGTAATAATTCGCAACCAGCTGTATGGGTTTTAGATGGTTCTCTTTATACAGAAGTGCCAAATTTTGTAAATCCCCAAAATATAGAAAGTATATCTATTATAAAATCCTCTATTGCTGCTATACGATATGGTTCTGTGGCATCAGGAGGGGCTTTTATTGTAAGGACAAAAAGCTTTGTAGAATTTGATGATAGAGGAGAAATTGTAGATCGAGCACTTGTTAAAGGAAATGACTATACAGATCAGGTTGAAAGCTTAAATCTTGAAGTATTAAAACCAGACTACATAAAGCAGATACAAAAATTAGAAAGTATTGATAAACAATATGAAATGTATCAAAACTTATCTAAAGCAAATACTACAAATGCTTCTTTTTTTGCAGATATGGCTATTTATTTTCAACCTCTGGATAAAGATAAAGCGGCCCAAATACGATCAAGACTTGTCGAAGTAGCTCAAAAAAATGCAAAGGTTTTACGTATTGTAGCATATCTCTATGAAAGTGCACGAGACTATACAAATGCGCTTAAATTATACGAACGTATTGCTTCACTAGCTCCTCAAGATGCGCAATCTTATAGGGATCTGGCAAAAGCATATGAAGAAGCAGGATTTTATGATAAATCGCTTGAGTTATATATCAATATGCTTGCAGAACAAATTATTGGTGTCGATTTTTCTGGCTTGGAAAGACCTTTGGGGCATGAATTATTGCATTTGGTATCTCTACATAGAGATCAGATAGACTATGAAAGGTTACCAGAAGAGTGGTTAATTAATGATTATCGGTTAGACTTGAGAATGGTTCTGGAATGGTCTGATAGAGAGGTGCCTTTTGAATTTCAGTTTGTAAACCCTCAAAAGAAATATTTTAAATGGAACCATACTCTTTTTGATAATAAAGAGCGTCTTCAAGAAGAGCTTAAGTCTGGATTTCAAACAGAAGAGTTTGTTATAGATGAAGCTCCTCATGGTTTATGGATTGTAAATATTGAATATTTAGGAGAGAATACGTATACAAAAATCCCCCCATATCTTAAGTATACAATCTATAGAGATTATGGTACTTCTGAAGAGCGAAAAGATGTAAAAGTGATCAAACTTACATCTGAAATTGGGAAAGCCCAACTCGACGAATTCTTACTTTAGATAAGATTTATAATTTTTAAATACCACATATACAAGTGTATACAATGAGGCTGTGATTAGGTAAGTATTTATCGGAATATACTGTATCTCATACATTATGGTTTATATTTAAGTGATTCATACAATGTAAATCATTCATTTGATATACATTTTTAAAAAAGCATCACTTATGAGAATGAACATTACGATTTATTTTTTCTTTATATTTTCTCTCTTTTTTATAACAGATTCCAAGTCTCAAATTAGTACTCAAGGAGAGTATACAATCCTTAAAGGGCAAGTAATACATCAAGACACGGAGGAACCTATTGCTTTTGTAAATGTTGGTTTTATAGGTAAGGGTATTGGTTCAGTTACAGATTCAAATGGGTTTTTTGTATTAAAATACAGCACAGATGTTATTAAAACTTCTGATGCAATTCAGTTTTCAATTATTGGTTATAAGACAATAAAGACGTCAATAGCTTCTATAAATACGGTCTTATCTACAAAAAATAAAATCAAACTGACCCCAGAATTATATAGTCTTGGAGAAGTTTTTTTAGGGAGTGCCAAAATTAAAAATACGACAATTGGTAATGGAAAAATCAATCCAGAAAAATTTGGGTATTGGAAAAATGAATTAGGACTCGGGGGTGAAATTGCTACAAAAATTAAAATAAAGAAAGAGAATACTAAGCTTTTAAATTTAAATCTCACTGTTTTAGAGAATCTTTCTGATAGTATACGAGTTCGAGTTAATATTTACGATATAGATCCTATATACAGGATTCCCAGTAAAAATATTTTAAATACAGTAATCTATCACACAATTTCTCGGAAAAGAGGGTTGGAACGTATTCCTTTATCTCAGTATGATATTTATACAGATACAGATATCATTGCGAGCATAGAACTTATAGAGATTTACGGAAATAAATTGGGGTTTGCTGTGGCAGGAAGTGCAAATAAAAACCCTTCGTTTACACGCTCTATAAGCTTAGATTATTGGAAACCACATAAATCGGAAGCCATGGGATTTACTATGGATGTGTCGTATCCAATAAAAAGTGGAGATAAAGAGACTATAGATAGAATTTTACCAGAATCTGTAACTATTTTTTGGGATGCCTCTGCTACAGCAGCAACTCGTAATTTTAAAGCAGATATTGATCTTATAGATCGTTATTTAAAGACCATAAAAAATGTAGATGTAACGGTTCAAAAATTTGCATTTGAATATGTAGAAACAAAGAGTTTTACTGTAAAAAGAGGAAAAACTACAGACATTATTAAGTATTTAGAAGATACAAACTATGAAGGCATTGCAGACTATAGTTTTATAAAAGAATTTCCTTCTCAGAAAACACAGGCAAATCTATTAATTACCAATGGAAACGCACCATTATCAAAATTAGAACCTGTATTTTCTAGTCCGGTTTTTGCTATTGCAAATAGCGCCGAAGCTAATGTAGAGGTACTAGAAGAGGCAGCCTTATATACGGATGGTGCTTTTATAAACTTAAACAACTATACACCCAGAAAAGCACTAGAATTTCTTCTAAAAGATACTTCAAATGAAACTTCATTGGAAGAGGTTCAAGCACTTTCAAAAATTAAGGGTAAGATCACCTCAGAAATAGGAGGGATAGAAGGTGCTACAGTACGATTAAAAGGGACATTTAGAGAAGTAAAATCGGATGCTTCGGGAGATTTTGAAATAGCTGCACAAATAGGAGATCGTTTATCTATACGTTTTCCAGGAATGAATACAAAAGAAATACAAATCAGTAATACAACAGTGTCCATTACTATGGAAGTAAATGGTGACTGGTTAGACGAAGTTATTCTAACAGGAAAAGCAAAAGAAGATGAACAGTTTGTAGAAACTGCTACAGGAAAGAAAAATTTTGATGCAGTTGCTTTTAAAACTAATATTATTAGAGAAGAAGATATAAAACCTAGCTATCTATCGCTTGGAGATATATTGAGTAGGATAGGAGGTGTCAGTGTAGGTAGAAATCCATTTACCCGTAATGAAGAATATCGAATTATAAGACTAGCTGGTGTTGCACCACCACCTATTGTTATTATAGATGATATTACCTATGTTCAAGGACAAACTCAAATCCCATATGTAAATCCACAAACGGTGTCATCAGTACAAGTAGTGACATCTCAAGCTGCACTTACTCTTTATGGAGTTGTCGGACAAGGTGGCGCGATTATTGTAAAGACAAAAACAGGAGATTTTGATACTGAATCATCTGAAGTTAAAAAACCATCTGCGTTGGTACTAGGAAATGATTATACCGAGACTGTTACTTTCCTTGAAGATAAGATTGACACGACTCCTTACGGAATACAATTAGAAAAATCTCAGTCTCTTCAAGAAGCTCTAAATATCTATTCTCAATACCGTTCAAGCCCAATTCAAAACCCGATTGAATTTTACTCAGACGTAGCTAGTTATTTTAAGAAATGGGATAGAAAGGTAGCATCTCGTATCCTTTCTAATTTATTGGTAATTGCACCCGATAATGTTGAGGTCTTAAAACTCATGGCCTATCATATGGAATCTTTAGGAGACCTACATACTGCAACAAAAATCTATAAGAAGATTATGGATATCGCTCCAGATCGTATTCAATCCTATAGGGACTTAGCATTGATATATCAAGATAATGGAATGTATACAAAAGCATTTAATCTTTATAAACAAATGCTAGCAAATAATACAGAAGGTCTTGATTTTACACCTCTCAAAAAAACAATTGAATTTGAGCTTTTGCGATTACTTGCTTTTCATAAATCAAAAGTAAACTTCGAAGAGTTACCAAATAGTTTACTAGATGTAGGTTTTAAAAAAGATCGTCGCCTTGTTTTTGAATGGACAGATACACTTGCAGATTTTGAGATTCAATTTGTAAACCCACAGGCAAAGTATTTTGAGTGGTCACATACAGCCTTAGAAGACCGAGGGCGCCTTGAGGACGAACTTAGAAAGGGGTATAGCCTTGAAGAGTTTGGTCTAGATGAAGCACCTCCGGGAGAATGGCTTATCAATATTCAATACCTTGGGGAAGAAGGAATACAACCTCCAGCATATTTAAAGTATACCGTCTACCTTAACTATGCAACCCCTCAAGAAACCAAAGAGGTTAAGATTATTAAACTCTTCAAACAGCAAGATAAAACTACCTTAGGAACACTAACACTTAACTAATTTTAAGGACACTATGAAAAATAATTACAAATACGCACTAGTCGTATTTCTATTAAGTTTTACAGTAGGAATACATGCACAAACCATATTTAAAGGAAAAGTAATAGATGCCGATACAAGACAGCCTATATCAAATGCTAAAGTAGGAATAAGCGACCAAGGAGTTGGAGAGCTTACAGATACCAGCGGGCGCTTTGTTTATAAGAAATATCATGAAGTATTACGCTCAGAAAGTACACTACTAGTAGGAGCTAGCGGTTATGAATCTATACAACTGGGAGTTAATGAAATACGATCGCTGTTTAATACATCCAGCACCATAGAATTAAGTTCTTCCAAAGAGACAAAAAGAGATAAAAAGATAAAAAAGCTTTCTATATTTTGGGATATTTCTGAGGGAATGCAAGGAAGAGACGTTGAATCAGAAATTGCTTATATACAGCAATTTACTGCGCCATATAAACGCCTTGACATTACTTTAGTAGCCTTTAATCATAAGATACAAAAGAAAGAAACTTTTGAAGTCCGTAATGGAGATCTATCCCGCTTTCGCGAAAGCGTAACCTCTCTAGTCTATAATGGACCTTCTAATTATGGAGTATTAGAAATAAAAGATACAGATGCAGTTATTTTATCCTCAAAAGGGGGATCAAATTTTGGCACACTTAACGTATCACAAGATATTCCTATATATGCCATTGCCACAGGAAGAGAAATAGATACAGGATACCTCCAGAAATTAGCACGTTATACATCAGGAAACTTTCAAATAATAAAGAAAGGAAATATACCGGTAGCAAATACAAACACAATTTCCAAAGATGAACGAGTATCTGTTACAAGTCAAAGCAACGGACCAGTTATAAAAGGGAAAATCACTAGTCTTGGAAAACCTTTACAGGAAGTCTCTATTATAAAGAAAGGAGACTTTACAGAGTATCTTACAGATGCTAGTGGAAGGTTTGAAGTGCCTGCAAGTGAGGGAGATATTTTACAATTACGATACTTAGGGATGTTTCCTAAAGATATTCGAATAGATAATAATAAAGATCTCGTTATTGAATTATTACCAGAAAATGATGTCCTAGATGAAGTAGTACTTACAAAGAAAATAGAAGAGGTAATAGTAGGAAATAAAATTATTAAAGGTAATATCAATCATCCTAGTATTCCTGGAGGAACGACAGCCTTAGGAGATTTCTATATAACGGCAGATGATATTACTCCCGATGCCAAAACATTAGAATATGTTTTACAGGAGAAGTTTAAAGGTGTCGTTATTACGCAAGATCCATTTAGAGGAACAATTGTGACAATTCAAGGTAGAGAACCTGGATATATTATTAATGGGCGTCAGTTATTTCGAGGAGAACCTATACCTCTATATATACTAGATAATGAAATAGAATCTATTATCGTAAAAGACTCTCCATTTTTGACGAGTCGATATGGACTACCTATATCAGACTTGTTTGTGATTATTACAACTAAAACAATGCCGTTGTCTAAAGCCAAAAGGAAAACCTCTCTTCTAGTTAAAGGCAATGATTATACTGAAGAGGTTCAGTCTATATCTGAGGGTGTTTTAAAAACCAAATCCCAAATAAAAATCACAGGTAAGATAACAAGCGTAGGAAAACCTATTCAAGGAGCTACTATTTCTAAAAAAGGAACTTTTGAAGAATATACATCTAAAAGCGATGGCTCCTTTGAAATTTATGCCCAAAAAGGAGATGAACTGATTGTACAATATCTTGGAATGTATCCTAAAGGATTTATGATAGATGAAGCTACAACCTATGATATTGATCTTTTACCTAAAAATGATGTACTAGATGAAGTTGTTTTAAAAGGAGAGAATAGGGATGGTAAAGATGAAACCATAAGAACAGCTTGGGGAGAAGAGAATAGAGATAAAGTAGGCTATGATGTTAAAGTAATAAAAAAAGAAGATATAGGGGATCATCAAATAGATTTAGCAAATGTTATAAATGGCAAGTTTGCAGGGATATCTGCTATTGATGATCCATATTTTGGATTAACTGTTGTAGGAAGGTCTAATGCAATGACAATAGTTATTGATGGGTTAATAATTCCTTCAGATATACCTCGACCATTTATTTCTCCTGATAGAGTAGAAAGCATATCAATTATAAAATCTATAATTGGAACCACTCGTTACGGTACACTAGGTAAAAATGGTGTTGTTGAGATTACTACGAGAGCTTTATTAAATACCCAAGGAGTAACAACAGAGGCTCCTTCGGCATTAGTAGAAGGAAACGATTATAACGAGGAAGTACAATCTATAGATACGCCTGTACAATCTAATGATAGACTACAAGTTCGAGGTATTGTAAAAGGCCCTCAAGGAGTCTTGAGTGATGCCACCATTACCAGAAAAGGGAGTTTTGATGAAGTCTATACAAATAACAAAGGAGAATTTGAGATACAAGCAGCTCTAGATGATGTGCTGGTGGTGAGTAAAGTAGGAATGTTTGCCAAAGAGTTATTGGTAACATCTCAAGATATAGGAAGTGTAGAACTCACTCCAAAAAACGATAATCTAGATGAAGTGATTGTACAAGGAAACCGTCGAGTAGATAATACCATAGAGACGGGATATGGTAAAGAAAATAGTGATAAACTAGGATATGCTGTAGACGAACTTACGAGTGATTCTTTTAGTGCAGGAGCGACTAACTTACAACAACTTATCACAGGAAAGGTAGCAGGAGTTACAGTTGCTGGAGGGCTATATAGTGGAAGTGAGGTGGTTTATAAAATACGAGGAGGAAATCAATCTATTACAAATGAGATTCCCCCTATTTGGATTGTAAATGGGACACCATATCAAGAAGTTCCTAATTTTCTTGATGTGCAACAAATAGAAAGTATTTCAGTATTAAAATCTGTTGTGGCAACCTCTCGATATGGATCTCTTGCAGCAGGAGGAGCATTTTTAATTAAAACCAAAGAATCTAGCTTTAAAGACAAAGCCGCTGCAGCCCAAAAATCGGCATTAGTAAGTGGGAATGAGTATGATGGAGCCTCTACCCGATCACTTGACGCTGCACTACCAGAATATATATTACGCTTACGCGAAATACCAAGTATAGAAGATCAATTTGAGCACTATCAAAAAATAGCTAGAACTCAGGAATCTCCACTTGAATTTTATGTAGATGTTGCTCAATATTTTGAAGGGATAGATAGACGAAAGGCAGACCAGGTACGTGCAGATCTTGCCTATATTTCCAGAAATAATACGAAGGCCCTTCGTACACTAGGATATATTTATAGTGCTGTAGGAGATTATAAGAATGCAGAATTAATTTATGAGCGTGTCGCAAAGATTGCTCCACAAGAAGCCCAGTCGTATAGAGATTTAGCATTGATTTATCAAGAAACAGGACAATACAATAGAGCCTTGGAATTGTATTATAATATGCTTGGAGAGCAGATTAAAGGTGTTGATTTTAAAGGGTTAGAAAATGTTTTAAGGAGTGAACTTAGTCACCTTGTGTCTTTGTATAAAGATAAGATAGATTATGAACGTCTGCCTAATGAATGGTTACGCATAGATTTTGATGTAGACATTCGTATGGTGATTGAGTGGTCAGATAGATCGGTACCCTTTGAGTTTCAGTTTGTAAATCCAGATAAGAAGTTTTTTAAATGGACACACACTCTAGAAGACAATAGAGAACGACTAGAAAGAGAGCAGTCTCAAGGATTCCAGTCTGAGGAATTTATTATAGATGATGCACCTTCTGGAGAATGGTTGATTAATATTCAATATTTAGGGGATGAAGGGGATTATGTATTACCTCCATTCTTAAAGTATACTGTCTATAGAAATTATGGTACACCACAGGAAACCAAAGAGATCAAAGTAGTAAAACTCTTTAAGCAATCAGATAAGGTAACTCTTGGTAAAGTAGTATTGTAATCTATTTTTCGCTTTCGCGAAAGCATACGTATTCAAATGAAATATCTCACTATTTTATGGATTGCCCTTTTCGTTACTTCTATGCAAGTAAAGGGGCAATCTGTTTTTAGAGCTCAAGTTATAGATGCTCATAAGAAAACTTCTATTCCATATGTCAATGTTGGAATTGTAAAAAAAGGGATCGGTACAGTAACTGATGAACAAGGGTATTTTGAATTTCAGACACAAAAACGATTATTGCCAAATGATGTTTTGCAAATCTCAATAGTAGGATATAAGACAAAAACGTATACTATAAAAGAGCTAAGAGATGCTCCTAAAGACTTTTCTATTATCAAATTGATTCCAGAACCTATAGGTCTAGATGAAGTAGTAGTAGAAAAATTAATTGAAGAAGAAAGGACTATAGGGTATTCAAAATATACAAAAGAACATTTTGGATATTGGAAAGATAAGCAAGGATTAGGTGGAGAAATTGCTACTCGAATCCGTATAAAAAAAGAACAAACAAAACTTCTCAAACTTAATTTTAAACTTATAGAAAATGAAACAGATAGTGTGCTTCTTCGGGTAAATGTTTATGATTATAAGAAAAGATACCCTGTAAATAATTTGGTAAATTCTCAAATCTATCATACTGTTCACAAAGGAGAGAAGGATGTATCTATAGACCTTAGTCCATATGGAATTATTGTAAACGATGATGTAGTTGTAAGCATAGAACTTATAAAAGTATATGGAGATAAACTAGAAATTGCTATTGCGGGTGCATATACAAAAGTATCCTCTTTTACTAGAGCTATTAGTCAGGATAAATGGAAGAGATATAAAGGCGATGGAATTGCATTTTCTGTAAAAATAGGACAATTAAAAAGTGAGCATTATGCGTTGAATAAAAAAAGAGTACCCCCTAAGAATATTACCATATTTTGGGATGCATCGAGGTCCATGAAGAAACGAGATTTTGATAAAGAATATGAGTTACTATCTACCTATTTACAATCTTTAGATACCTCAAAAATAGAGCTTGTTGTTTTTAATAGTAGGCTACAAGATGTACTTTATTTTGATTGTAAAAAAAACACTGATCATCTAGATTTTAAAAGATCATTGGAAAATGTATTCTATGATGGAATTGCAAATTATGACCATTTGGGATATACCTCAGATTTTACTCCAGATCGTATATTGTTATTTTCTGATGCAACTTCTTTTCTAGGAGAATTAAAAGTAAAATATGATGCTCCCGTTTTTACTATAAATTCTCTGACTTACGGAAATGAAGAACGACTTCAATCACTCTCATTATATACAGATGGGCATTATATAAACCCTACTAAAGTATCTCTTGATAAGGCATTGTCATTTATGACCTATGACATTGAAGATTTTCAAGTATATGAACAAAAGGAAGACAAAAACTACTGGATAAAAGGAAATGTAACAATAGACAGTATTCCTTTTCAAGGGGTGAACATAAGAATTCTAGGTACTTATAAAGAAGAAATTACAAACTCTAATGGGGATTTCAGTATTCAGGCTTCAATAGGCGAAGAACTGCTATTTTCTCATATTGGAGCTGTATCTCAGCGTGTAACGATTAAAAACAGCGACCGACCATTCTCTATAAATTTAATGCCTGAAGGAGATTTTCTAGATGAAGTAGTAATTTCTGGCAAAGAGAGACAGAAAAAACGAGGAGAGCAAAAAAAGGTACGTTATGCTATAGAAGAAGTTACTAGTAATCAAATTAATCCTACGCATACTACGTTAGAAAATGTCTTGCTGGCTAATACATCGGTTCGTTATAGAAAGACTTCTGGAGGGGGTATTTATGAATTTCCTAGATCTTATAAATCTCCTGGGATTATTTCTGGGACTCCTTCTATAATGATAGATGGTCTTATTTATGACCAGCGGAGAACATTACCTTATATAAACCCTCAGGAAATATCTAGTATATCCATAGTAAACCCCTTAACTGCAAAAAATCGATTTGGAGCCGAAGCCAGTGGAGGGTTGATTGTAATACGTACAAAAAAGTTCCAACTAGGAATGGATGAAACAGCTTCTCAGGGCAATAATAAAGCCATTAAAAATTATTATAATGAGAATCTTGATGTGTATGATGCTTTGCTATCTAAAACATCTTTTATAGAACCTTTCCTTCAAGCACAGACTTTAGAGGAAGCTTATAAAATATATAAAAATGATAGTCCGCATATAGTTACTATAAATTATTATTTAGAAGTAGCTCAATTTATATCAAAATGGGATTATGATATTGCTTATGAGATATTAACAAATGTAGTATACCTATCTCCAGACAATCCTAAGATACTACGTATTGTAGCAGGATATTTTGAGCAGTTTAAAAAGTATAAAGAAGCAGAATATTTATACGAAGAAATTGCCAAAATACGACCTTTGGAAGCACAATCTCATCGTGATTTAGCAATGATTTATGAGGTAAACGGTAAGTATAAGGATGCGATAGATTTATATAAGAGAATGCTTGTTCAGGGGATACAAAATATAGATTTCAGTACAATAAAACCTTTGTTAAATAATGAATTGAGTAGATTAATACTATTACATGGAACTGAGATTCTATCTAGTGATGTTCTCAAAAATTTTTCTGTAGAAAACAGTCTTATAGATGCCAGATGGGTTCTTAATTGGTCACAACCACAAGCCAAGTTTAAAATACAGTTTGTAAGTCCAGAGAAGTTTTTTTTCAAATGGGATAAATCAAAATCTGACAAGTTTGCAAATAGTACTAGAGAAGGACTTTCTTTAGAAGAATTTATTTTGGATGATGCTCACAAAGGAGAGTGGTTAATTAATTTAGAATATTCTGATGTGGCAAATGACTATTTAATCCCATTATACATAAAGTATACTTTTTATAAAGATTATGGATCCCCTCAGGAAACAAAAGAAGTAAAAATGATTAGGCTTTTAAGAGAAAATAAAAAGGTTACGTTAAGCAAGGTTATATTGTAATAGTTTAAATTCAGTTACTTAATTGAATTAGTATATTAATAAGTCGAGTTGTTGAGAGGTATGCCTTGATGATGCTATGATAAAATATGATCCATTTGCTGTTTATTGTTTTTTAAAATGTAAGATTGTTTTATAGTACATTTTTGGTTTAGTCAAAGATTATAATGAGCTTGTCAAAGTACGAAAGCATATACTTATAGCTTTCCTTCCCATTCCGCATAAAATTGTTCAAGAAATGCTTCCATAAATTGGTGGCGTTTCTCGGCAATTTTTTTACCTGTTTCTGTATTCATACGATTTTTAAGAAGGAGTAATTTTTCATAAAAATGATTGATAGTAGGAGCTGTAGAGGCTTTATATTCGGCAGGGGTCATATCTAGTTTTGGTTTGATATCTGGATCATATAACGTTCTGTTTTTAAACCCTCCATAATTAAATGTACGTGCAATTCCAATAGCCCCTAGTGCATCCAGACGGTCTGCATCTTGTATTACATCTAGCTCTTTTGAGGTAAAGGATTGTTCCTTATTACCTCCTTTAAATGAGATATTTTTGATAATTTGAATAACATGTTCTATGACTGTACTATCTGCATTTTGCTTGAGTAAAAATGAACTTGCTATTTTAGGAGCAATAGTTTCATCACCATCATGAAACTTAGCATCTGCAATATCGTGTAACAATGCACCTAAACTTACAATAAGGAGATTCACATTTTCACCTTGAGCGATAAGAAGCGCATTTTTGTACACTCGTTCTATATGAAACCAGTCATGCCCTCCTTCTGCATCTACCAGAGTTTCTTTTACAAAAGTGATTGTAGTATCAATAAGTTGTTGGTCTGTCATTTTCGACGTTCTTTTATGTGTTCAAAATCCCCGAGAATAATGGTTTCCAATTGTTGAATAAGGTTTTCTGGGGTGTCGCTATGCACTGCAATGGTAGGGTGTACTTTGTGTTCTATTTTTACCCCGATATCCATAGGAAAACCACCCCATCTATTAAGTTTCCATGAGTTATTAATTGTTATAGGAACGATAAGTGCCGTAGGCATATCTTCAAAAAGAGTCTTAAGACCTGCGGTTGCAAATCGCATAGGAATTCCATCTTTACTTCGGGTACCTTCAGGAAAAATAACCACAGATCGATGATGGGTGTTGAGGTATTTTGTAAGTCCTTTTATGGCTTCTATAGCTTGTCGTTTGTCCTTACGATCTATGAGTACAGAACCTCCATATTTTAAGTTAAATGAAATACTAGGAATCCCTTTTCCTAGCTCTTTTTTACTTATAAACTTAGGGTGTAGGTGTCTCAGATACCATATGATAGGAGGAATATCATAAGTGCCTTGGTGATTTGAAACAATAATAAGAGGTTGATCTCTTTGAATTGTATAAGGATTTTCAAACGCAAAGGTTGTTCCTAGAATGTGTAAGCATCGCAATAAAAAGAAATTGAGAAAATCAACACTTTTTTTATGCGCCTGATACCCAAAAACAGTAAGACATATCCATTGTATGGGATGAAAAATGAGTAATGTTATCCCAAAGGCAATGTAGTATAGGATCGTAAGCGGGTATGCGATTATTTTTTTCATGAGTATACGCTTTCGCGAAAGCATAAAAATAAAAAAACCGTTTCAAAAGGAAACGGTTTCATACGTGTAATACCATTTTACTAGCAGTGCTCATCAAAGGCATCGATAAGATTTTCTGCAATCATTTCTGCAGGTCTTCCTTCAATGTGATGACGCTCTAACATATGTACGAGTTCACCATCTTTAAATAACGCCATAGATGGGCTAGATGGAGGAAAAGGAACCATAAAACTACGCGCTAGGTCTGTAGCCTCTGCATCTACACCTGCAAATACAGTGTATAAGTTATCTGGAGTTTTTCCATTTACAGTAGCATGAACAGCTGCAGGACGCGCATTACGAGCGGCACATCCACATACTGAATTTACAACCATAAGTGTAGTTCCTTCTTTCTTCATTGCAGCTTCTACGTCTGCTGTTGTATGTAATTCTGTGAAGCCATTACGAGTAAGGTCTTCACGCATCGGTTTTACTAAATCTGCTGGATACATAATCAATTTATTTTGATTGCAAAGATACATAAAGCATACCGTAGATTATATACCGAAAAATTGGCAGTATGTTAAAGGATATGTTAATTTATATCTTTTTGCTTTTGTAAATACGTAACAAACCCCTAAAACCAACGTCTTATGGCATAGAACCCTTATTTTTGTGGTTCTCGAAGTAATAGCATACAATGATTAAATATATAGGAGCCGTCGTCGGTTGGTTTTTTGGAAGAGGTTTTTTGGGAGCACTTATAGGGTATTTTATAGGCAGTGCAGCCGATAGTCTTTTTGGTAAAAATGATGGAAGTTCTTCTAGAGGAGGAGGTTTTAAAACGGTTTTTGATAATGCAACCCGAGAGACTGTTTCTCCAGGGGATTTTGAATTAAATCTTCTTTCATTAGCATCTATTGTTATAAAAGCAGATGGGACCGTAAGTCAAACAGAATTGGATTATGCACGTCAGTATTTTGTAAGGGCCTATGGAAAAGAACGCGCAAATGCCACTTTCAGAACCTTTAATGATGTTATAAAAAACAGAGAAGTTTCGGCATCTCGTATTTGTACGTATCTCAATAGTCGTACTCGCTATGAAGTACGTTTACAGATCTTACACTTTTTATTTGGGATTGCACAGGCAGATGGTCATGTCTCAGAACCAGAAGTGCGTGTAATGGCTCAAATAGCAGGATATTTTAGAGTAAATCATCAAGACTTTGAAAGTATCAAAGCAATGTTTTTTAAGAGTGCCGAAAGTGCGTATAAGATACTGGAGATACAGAAAGATGCTACAAATGATGAAGTGAAAAAAGCTTTTCGTACAATGGCAAAAAAATACCATCCTGATAAATTACAACATATGGATGAGGCATATCGTAAAGGAGCCGAAGATAAATTTAGAAAAGTTCAAGAAGCGTACGAAACGATTCAGAAAGAACGCGGGATGTAATCCCTCTCCTAAATTCTTTTCCAGAGGGGAGGACTTTTTATTCTAGGAGTGATTTAGTATCTATCAGATAGCTTATTCCGAAGGTTATTTAATACTACCCAGTAGGGAATCTTGTTTTTAATCACTGAATACCTGTTGGGGTTGATGTATCTTAATGAAGGTATAAAATGTTCATCGCTCTATCTAAACAACCTGCTAAAAACTGCTTTGATAAATTCTTTTTTAGGTAAGCTCCAGATAATCTGTAATTCTTCTTTAAATGTAGTCTCATCGTCAAGAAATCTAAAAATACGATCCGTAGGATTGTTTTTAAACATGGCTCCAAAAATAGGCGCTCCTAAATGATTTTTACGGTATAAAACATCTACGAGTAATAAGTCATACCACCAAAAACGTGTGCGTTTTGAAAATGCACGCAAGTCCTTTCCCGTTTTTAAGAAATCAACAAGTTGTGCTGTCTTTTTTAAGGTATGTTTAAAAGTAAATCCTGTACTAGCTTTGGTCCAGCCTCCTGCACTTCCTATATGAATAATTCGCGATGTATTATGCTTGTCAAAACGATATGAAGACATAGGGATATCACCTTGTTCTTTAGCTTCAATGCTATATTGCAATATCCCATTATTATTTAAATACTCTTTAATAGCAGTTTCATATTCAGTTTCATCGAGAAGGTCTTTAGAAAATAGTGTGTATTCAAACAAGGCTTCGGTAGAGGATGTTGGTAGTACATACATAAACCGACAATTATCTTTTTGAGGTACGGTAAAGTCCATAAAAGTTGCGACTTCAGGATCAAAGACTGGGGTTTCAGTTTTGATAAACCACCCTATAAAATGCTGTTTGAGATACTGATGGCGTGACTGTTTTTCTAACATCTGTAGATTTAGAAAACTAGTACATACTCTTGATGCTGTTATTGCATGATTTTCTGTAGTTACGATAACCTTATCCTTTTGTTCTTCTGTGTCGACTACAGATTCCTGTAGAAAGTGGATATGATGATGTTGTTGTAATATTGCTTTTGCGAAAGCGTAAAAATGAGCACCCTCAATTTTTTTATAGGTATAGGGTTGTATTGCAATCTCATCAGAAAATACGGGGCTTTTAAATTGTATTAATGGCCAACGATGCGAAACAACTTCTTCAAAAATATCGGGTTGCGACTCCCAGAAGCACCAGGTACGGTCATTTTCTTCTTTTGCAGATTGATCAATAATAAGGATTGATGTGGTATCAAAAAAAGAATCCTGGGACATCCTATAGGCTAGGGTTAAGCCAGAAAGCCCACCCCCTAGAATAATATAATCATAGTGTGTTTGCACAGTACGAAGTTACATAAAATACTTCCCTCTTAGCAAGATATAGTAAAGGATGAGGTTCTTTAAAAATAGATATCCTGAGCCAGTCTATAAGTATTAGCGTGGGCTTCGATAATGGTTTTAATTTCTGGAGAATACCCGCCACCCATACTGCACTGAATAGGAATGTGATACTCTTTACAGGTTTGTAATACAAATCGATCCCTTTCTCTACAACCTGTGACAGAACAACTGAGTTTTCCGAGCTTGTCACTTTCTAAAATATCTACGCCGCATAGATAGAAGATAAAATCGGGTTGTTGTTGCTCAATGAGTTTTGGAAGAGTGTCTTTTAAGATTTTTAGATAGGTGGTATCATTAGTCGCCGTTTCTAAAGCAATATCGAGATCTGAAGTTTCTTTTTTAAACGGATAGTTAGCTTTACCATGCATAGAAAATGTAAAAACACTAGGGTCATTTTGAAAGATTTCGGCAGTACCATTTCCTTGATGTACATCTAAGTCAACGATGAGTATTTTTCTTGCATGCCCTTTTGCTTGTAGATACCGAGCACCTATGGCTTGATCATTCAACATACAGAAGGCTTCTCCATGATCTGTATAGGCATGGTGTGTTCCTCCAGCAATATTCATAGCAATCCCATGTTTAAGCGCATACTCACAGCCTTGTATAGTCCCTTGTGTAATGATGAGTTCACGTTCTACCAGTTCTTTAGAAAGCGGGAATCCTATTTTCCGAGCTTCACGACCTTCTATTTCTAATGCTTTTAGATTGGTAAGATATTCATGTGTATGACATGCCAATATTGGAGTATCATTTGCAATAGCAGGCTTAAAAAAATTATCTTCTATACAAGTGCCTTCGTAGAGGAGTTGCTTTGGCAATAGATCGTATTTAGCCATCGGAAAACGATGCCCATCTGGAAGGTGGTGTTTATAAATAGGATGGTAGGCTATTTTAAGCAAGAGTTAAAAAGTAAAGAAGTTAATCTTATTGTTTTTTGTATTTAAGGCTCCCCAGATATGTTTTTCTTTATACTTAAAAACAGTCTGGCGTACTTCTAAGGGTGTTTCTTGTGTAAAATCTTTGATGTTATCAAATGCATTTAATGGGATAGTCGTCTCTGGAATAAACGATAAGGTATTGTCAAGTACCATTTGAAAACGGGCGCTTTTTGTATATGAATAGGCATTGTATTGATTAAATGTCGCATTTGCAACACCCGTTATAACACTTCCTATGACAGCTCCTGCGAGTCCCCCTCCATATATAAATACAGCGGGTCCGCCAGTGGAAATTTGTTTTGAAGCACCTATAGTAATAATATAATTCTCACCGTCTTTAAAGACGGCAATTGCAGGATTAGATTGTGAGACTTTTCTCAAAAACTTAGAGGTCTTTTCAAACTCTCTATAATCAGAAAACTCACCGCCTTCCTGAATAATAGGAGTATTTTTAAAAGTGATGGGATCTCCTTTTTTTGCTTTAAAGGTTTTGAGTTTTTCTTTTGTGTCATTATTATATATAGAAAAGTTAAGCTCTTCTGTAGATGATCTCAAAACAAAAAACTTATTTTCAAAAATGAATGAATTAGATCGTGTCCCATATACTTCATCTTCAAACGATTCTTGTTCCCATATTGCTACCTGATGATCGCCATCTTCTAAGTTGAATTCTAATTGATAGGTCTTACTTTTTGAAATATCAACTGTCATAGTCACTAAGGCTTCTTTTTGATAAAATTTTACAGGAGCTTTTGAAGATTCTAATGCAATAGGCGATTCTGCATTGATACTATTACTTCTATTAGAAGTATGTATTTTAAAGAGATCATCTAAATTATTGATACTAGATTTGCCTTCTGTAAAATCTGTATCTTCAAAAGAAAATTCTTGGGTAGTTATGTTTCCTTTGGTATCAAGGATATAAGCGACTATTGTAGATGAAGAGCGTTTTAATGTAAAAAGATATTGCTTTTGGTTATAAATTAAAGACTCAAAAATACGATGACCACTTATATCCAGTTTTGTCTCCTGAAGTTGAAATGACTTATTAGAAAAATCAATAGTAATAATAGCCCATTTCTTTTTATTTAAGCTAGACAAAAACAACGTATAATAACCGTTTTCATAGGTGTATCCACCGATATTTGGATATTTTTTTACAAAATTTGGAAAAGCAAATCCTTCTGCTTTTTCCTGACCAGATTCGTCAAAATTGTATACTGAGATTCGTTTTTTATCTTCTACAAAGACTAAAAAATTTTCATCTTCTGGAAAACTGGCTGCAAAAATTTGACTTACTTTTTTCCCTTTACTTAAGTAATGCTCAAAACTTAAAAAATGATCCTGAGCAGTACAGGGTAATGAAATAAGAAATAAAAAAAGAACTATAAATGCTTTCATATAATTTTATAGGCTTTAAATATATTGATTTATAGTTTGCTATGCATGCAATTTGAGTTGGATACGTTTTCGTTGTACATCAATATCAAGTACTTTAACAATAACTTGTTGTTGTAAACTCACATGGGCAGATACATCAGATACAAAACCATCGGCGAGATTTGAGATATGTATCAATCCACTTTCTTTAATCCCTATATCGACAAAGCATCCAAAATTAGTGATGTTATTTACAATACCTGGAAGCAATTGTCCAGCTTGTAGATCTTCGATCGTTCTTATGTTTTGATTGAATGTAAAAACCTTTGCTTTCTCCCGTACATCAAGCCCCGGTTTTTCTAGTTCGGTGATGATATCTGTAAGGGTAGGCATTCCTACCTCTTCTGTAGTATATTTTTTAAGATCAATCCCTTTTAAAAGTGTATGATTCCCGATCATTTCTGAGATAGAAATCTGCTGATCTTTGGCTATTTGTTGTACGAGATTATAACGTTCTGGATGTACTGATGAATCATCTAGCGGATTTTCGGCATCTTTAATTCTTAGAAATCCTGCGGCTTGCTCAAAAGCTTTTTCGCCTAGACGTGGTACTTTTTTGATTCCTGTTCTGGAAGTAAAGGATCCCTCGCTTTCGCGAAAGCGTATAATCCCTTCTGCTAATTTAGGCCCAATACCAGATACATAACTCAGTAAGGGGGCACTTGCGGTATTGATATTGACACCCACACGGTTCACACAATTCTCCACCACACGATCCAAACTACTTTTAAGTGCTGTTTGATCTACATCGTGTTGGTATTGCCCTACACCAATAGACTTAGCATCTATTTTCACCAGCTCTGCTAGTGGGTCTGCAAGTCGTCTTCCTATAGATACAGCACCACGTACTGTCACATCGTAATTTGGAAATTCATCTCTGGCAATCTTAGACGCCGAGTAAATCGAAGCGCCTGCTTCACTCACTACAAATACCTGTAGTTTATTTTTAAAATGAATGCGTTTGATGAGGCGTTCGGTCTCACGAGAAGCGGTTCCATTTCCAATAGCAATGGCTTCTATTTTATAGGCATCTGTAAGCGAACTTATTTTCTTAATAGCTCCTTTATCATCATGTTTAGGCGCATGTGGATAGATCGTCTCATTATGCAATAACTTCCCCTGTGCGTCCAGACAGACGACTTTACACCCTGTTCTAAATCCGGGATCAATCGCAAGGATACGTTTTTCTCTTAAAGGAGCGCCTAGAAGTAATTGTTGGAGGTTTTTGGCAAATACCTGAATCGCAGTTTCATCAGCTTTCTTTTTGGCTTCAGACAAGGCTTCATGGGCTAATGATGGAAATAATAAACGCTTATACGCGTCTTTTATGGCAAGCTCTATTTGTGTAGCACATTCGTTATGTGATCGAATAATCTTGCGTTCAATTTTTTCCAGCGCACGCGCATCATCAATCGTGATTTTAACCCGAATATAGCCTTCAGTTTCAGCTCTTAAAATAGCCAATAGACGATGTGAAGGACATCTGCTTAAGGATTCTGACCAATTAAAGTAGTCTCTAAATTTTTGCGCTTTCTCGTCACTTTCTTTGGCTTTAACAACCTTGGTTTCAATCATAGCAAAACGCTCTAATTGATAACGTATGCCTGATCGAATATCTGAACGTTCATTGATCCATTCGGCAATGATATGACGAGCGCCTTCTAAAGCATCTTCGGCAGAGGGAACCTCATTGGTTGTATATCGATGTGCTAATCCATCTATATCTCGCGCATTCTGACTCATGATCATTTTAGCTAATGGTTCCAGTCCGTTTTTACGCGCAGTTTCGGCTTTGGGTTTACGTTTCTTTTTATAAGGGAGATAGAGGTCTTCTACCGTAGTAAGATCTTGTGCTGTATGTAGTTTAGAACGTAATTCGTCGGTTAAGACACCTAGTTCTTCTAAGGCTTTAAAGATGGTTGCTTTCCGTTTTTCAAGGGTTTCAAACTGTTCCTTAAATGTGATAATCTGTCCAATTTCTACTTCATCAAGATTACCCGTCGCTTCTTTACGATAGCGTGCGATAAATGGAAGAGTGCAATCTTCTGCTAAGAGTTTTAAGGTGTTTTTTATCCCAGATTCAGGAAGTTGGGTGTGTTTTTGAATATAGTGTAACAAAGATTCTTTTTTACTTAGATGTATTCATTCAAAAATAACTAAAAATAGTGGTGTTCAGGATTACTTTTAAAATCCTTTTTGGCAAGAAAGACTTGGTATTGCGGTAGTGCGTGTAACGGGAATGCAACTGGGGAAATACCTAGAAGCGAAACTGTAGATCCCATAAGAAATGGAAAACCCAACGACATGGAGTTATGATGATGAGAAAAATAAAAACACCAAAGCCTTCTGTTGCCTATATACGACCGCTATTGATTTGGCAAAGATTGCTCGCTTAATGATCCATAAAGGAGCATATAAAGACAAGCAAATAGTTTCTGCTGCTTGGATAGAGAAATTAGTAACGCCTAACAAAGAAAATGATTGTTACCAATACCAATGGTATAGCGAAGATTGTGGTGATGATTTTTATACACTTGGAATCTTAGGACAAAAAGGATATGTGTCTCCAAGTGAAAATCTCATCATTGTACCTCTCGGAAAATCGTGGACAAGTAATAGTGTCTTTAATCTCTCGTGTTAAAGAGGTGTTGCAAGGGTAATAAAAGACATACATAGGTGTAGCAAGTACTACACCTATATATGTTATAATTAATTTATTGTCTCCCCATTCTTTACTCCGTCTGTATCAGGATTTAAGAATACGAGTTTTCCATTGGTGTCTTCCGTCATTAGGATCATTCCTTGACTCTCTACCCCACGTAAAGCACGCGGCGCTAGATTTACCAATACGGTTACTTTTTTGCCTATAATTTCTTCGGCAGTAAAACTTTCGGCGATTCCAGAAACAATAGTACGGACATCAATTCCTGTATCTACTTTAAGGACAAAAAGCTTTTTTGCTTTAGGCATTTTTTCGGCTTCGACAATGGTCCCTACACGCATATCGATTTTTGTAAAATCGTCAAAACCAATGGTGTCTTTTTGAGGCTCAGCAATAGCATTTTCGGCCTCGTTTGCTTTTTTACTTGCTTCCAATTTATCTAATTGTTTTTGGATCTCTGCATCTTCTATTTTTGAGAAAAGAAGTTCTGAAGTTCCACACGTATGTCCAGGAGGTAGCAATACGTCTTTAGTAGCTACATCTTCCCAGTCTAGAGCGTTTTCGACTGCGCTCGAACTGATATTTAGTATATTTTTAAGCTTAGCACTTGTAAATGGTAAAAAGGGTTCAGAAAGCACAGAAAGCGCCGTAGCAATTTGAAGCGCTACATACATCACTGTTTTGGTGCGTTCTTCATCTGTTTTAATTGTTTTCCAAGGTTCTTCATCGGCTAGGTACTTATTTCCTAGTCGTGCAAGGTTCATGAGGTTGTTTTGGCTTTCGCGAAAGCGGTATTTCTCAACACTACTTCCTATCACCGCAGGATAGGCACGTACTTCTTCTAGTGTTTTGAGGTCAACTTCTGTAAACGCGCTAGGTGCTGGAACCTCTCCATCATAATATTTTTTTGTAAGAACAGCAACTCGGTTAATGAAATTTCCGAAAATGGCCACGAGTTCGCTATTATTACGTTGTTGAAAGTCCTTCCAGGTAAAGTCATTGTCTTTCCCTTCAGGTGCATTTGCTGTCAACACATAACGTAATACATCTTGCTTCTCTGGAAAATCTTCTAAATATTCATGTAACCAAACTGCCCAATTTTTTGAAGTAGAAAGTTTACGCCCTTCTAAATTTAAAAACTCATTAGCAGGCACATTTTCTGGTAAAATATAATCGCCATGTCCTTTTAACATTGCTGGGAAAATAATACAGTGAAAAACGATATTGTCCTTCCCGATAAAGTGAAGGAGTTTTGTGTTTTTATCTTTCCAGTAGGGTTCCCAATCTTTTCCTTCTCTTTCTGCCCATTCTTTGGTAGCAGATATATAACCTATAGGTGCATCAAACCAGACATAGAGTACTTTCCCATCTGCTCCCTCTACAGGGACGGGAATCCCCCAATCTAAATCACGGGTGACAGCACGTGGACGTAAGCCATCATCAATCCATGATTTGCATTGTCCGTACACATTAGATTTCCAATCTTTTTTATGCCCTTTTAAGATCCATTCTTTAAAAAATGCATCGTATTGATCAAGTGGTAAAAACCAATGTTTGGTTTCTTTAAGACTTGGTACAGCTCCAGAAATGGCACTTTTAGGATTGATTAAATCGGTAGCATTATGGGAAGTTCCACAGTTTTCACACTGATCTCCATAGGCTTCTTCAAACCCACATTTAGGACAGGTTCCTGTTACAAAACGATCGGCCAGAAATTGCTTTGCCTCTGCATCATATAATTGCGCATTGGTTTCTTCTAGGAATTTCCCTTTATCATACATCGTCTTAAAGAAGTCTGATGCTGTTTTATGATGTATAGGAGCTGATGTACGTGAATAATTGTCAAAAGTAATTCCAAAATCTAAAAACGATTGCTTGATAATCGCATGGTATTTATCAACCACATCTTGTGGTGTAATCCCTTCTTTTTTTGCTTTAATCGTAATAGGAACACCATGTTCATCACTTCCGCATACAAAAGCAACATCTGCTCCTTGCATACGAAGATATCGTGCATAAATATCTGCGGGGACATACACCCCAGCAAGGTGTCCTATATGTATGGGTCCGTTTGTGTAAGGTAGAGCGGCTGTAATGGTATAACGTTGTGACATCTTCAATCTTTTGAAGGCACAAAAATAGGGAATTTGACTAGGTTTAAATAGTCTAACTAAGAAAGAGTATGCATAGGTATATACATACTCTTTTTGATGGTAAGTTTATATTTTTATTGTATTAATATAGATTTACTATAATTGCGTCCTCCAAAAGTAATACGATAGATATATTGCCCTGTAAATAATCGCCTGTTTATACGTTGTTTTACATTAATTTTTTGAGGACCTTCAAACATAAAATCATTAGCTAGTGTTCCTACATCTTGTCCTAAAAGATTAAACAGAGATACTGTTACTTTTGCTGTAGTAGGCATTGTAAATTCAATAAAGGTTTGCCCATTTTGATAGGTTCCTAAATGTTGAAAACCTATACTTTCTGTAAAATCGGGAACGCTTAAGGCATTACAGCTAAACCCTAAATCCAGGTTTTCAAAGGTTTGTCCAAACATGACTTGATCAACAAGATCACCATCTATGCATAACCATTCTTTCATTACTGTTGTATAAATGCTTCTAAAATCTGTACCGTATTGAAGATTTCCTACTTGATCTGGCTCACTGAGATCAGGATGAGTCCCTATAAAACCATTTCCTTCTAATGCAGGACCAAATAACATTACAGGAGAAGCTGCACCATGATCTGTACCATTTGAACCATTTTCTTCAATACGACGACCAAACTCTGAAAAAGTCATAGCTACTACATTATTCTGCATTCCGCTTGCTTCTAGGTCTGTAAAAAAGTTTGAAACAGAAGTAGACAAGTCGGTCATTAATTGATCATGGTCATTTACTTGATTTGCATGCGTATCAAAACCTCCTAAGGTTACCAAGTATACTTTTGTGCCTAGTCCTCCTTTGATCATTCTGGCAACAATAGCAAGTTGTTTTGCAAGTCTTTCATCTCCATAATCTACATCGTTTGACGCACTTTCATAGGCTTCATTAATTAAACCAGCATAGGTAAAAGTGGTATTGGTAATCCCTCTCATAAATTCTAGCTGATCTCCATAAGTACATTCAGGAACATCTAAGACATCATGTAAGACACCGTTTTCTGCAATATTTGCAAGTTGTTGAGGGTTTGCTACAGAAAAGGCATAGTTGCTTTCTGTTCCATCAAAAATCAAATTCCCCTGACTTCCTATTTGAATTGCGGTAGGGGTTGACGGGGGATTTACAATAAAATCCGGATATAGATCTTCATAATATCGTCCCAAGATGCCTGTATTTTCTACGGTATTATTTACACCAGAAGCCCAAATATCGGAACTTCTAAAATGGGATAAATTTTGATCAGGATATCCTACCCCATGGACTACTTTCATAGCACCCTCTCCCCATAAAGCTTGTAAACTTTCTAGTGATGGAGGGATACCAATATCTGATGATAATTGATATAAGTCAGATTCTTGATGACGTATTGTAGGCCTATTTGAGGCATAAAAATCATAATCATATAGGGGCACAATAGTATTTAAACCATCATTTCCACCTTTAAGTCGTATCAGTAATAAAACTCGGTCATTATTATCGGCACTTGCCAATGCGGTTGTTAGTTTTGAAGGAATAGATGCCGTTAGGTTTGTACCTCCGAGCATCATAGTACCTCCTCCTACGAGCCCTAAGGCTTGCATAAATGATCGTCTACTCCAAGAACTATGTTCTTCATTATGATGAGCATCTGTAATTTTTGCAGATGGGCCTTGAACTGTATGTTTTGAAGTCTTTTGCTTTCGCGAAAGCGGACTGTGTTGAGAATCGTGATTGCACATAACTTTGGGGTTATTTAAGTTGAAATTCTGGCATTCTAAAAATATGATGGATCAGCAAGAGTACTTGATATGGTGCAGAATCCCAGCTAAGATTCCATGATCCATCTTCATAATAATTTTCTGGAACTTCCCACTTAAGGATATCAGTAGCAATTTCATAATCCATACTTGTAAAAAGTGTTTTAGACATGAAATAATCAATAATCGTACTTGTGATAAAAGCGGGATCATTACTATTACCTGTTAAGTTAATAGCAAACTGCCTGAATTGATCTTCATCGTGATTCCAGAAAGGCCAGGTAATATATTCCATACTTAGCCATCGCCCTGTTAAGGTACTTGAGTTTATCCAATCTCTATTACGTTGCCAACCAGCTACATCTATGGGTTCATAGATGTTTTGGCCTAGTTCTGCCGTAAGGTAGATCAATAGATTTAGATATTCATCTTCTTGTGCTGGGTCGTATTGAAATCCCGATTCATTGATATAGGTTAATATAATATCAACAGGACTTTTTACAATAAGTCCATTTGCATCTGTATCAAAAAAATGCTCACTTTTAAATAATTGATTTAGTACTGGAGCAATTTCAAAATCATTGGCAATAAATGTAGCTGCCATTTCATTTACGATTGTATCGTTGATATCGGGACTTACAAAAAAGGCGTATAATTTTGAACATATGTAAGTAGCAATTAAAGGCCCTTTTTGTTCAAAAAGGATATCTATAACATCATCATACCCCCATTCACCTGTTTGTTCAAATATTGTTTTTTCTGAACTGTCAAATGTAATTTCATCAAAATAAATAGGGGCTCCATAATCATCCCAATGATTATACCCGGTAAGAGCTCGAGATGTTTCTTCGATATCTGTTTGGGTGTAGCCATTGTTTTCTCCTAATGAAAAGAGTTCGTATAATTCACGAGCATAATTTTCATTCGGGTTAAAACTGGTATTTTCAAACCCGTTAAGCATAAGAAGCATCGCGGGATTAATACCTATAGCATGAATAAAAGTTTTAAAATTACCCAAACAATGTGTTTGTAATATATCCCAATATTGGAACATATATGGAGGGTGATTGTATGACTCAAGTTGAGTGACAAAATGATTAAGCCAGAAAAAACTTAATCGTCCTTTGAGTCCTTTATCACGAAGATCGAGTGTTGTTTGTTTATACCATTGATTCCGTTGTTCATTAGTCATCTCATTATAATCTGCATAATCATTAAATGACCAATACCCCCACTCTGGAGCAGGTGTATTAGGAAGCGCAATGGCATCATTAATAAGTGTATCGATTAATTCTTGAGGAGTTCCAGTAAGGGCGATATTAATAGTGGCATCTGTTGTTCCAAAAGCAAGTCTACGATATACGTGTTTTACTTTTGCTACATCCCAAGGATTGTCTGCATCAGGAGTAAAAGGAGCAATGGAAGCCGTATTACATGAAGTAAGAATTTCCATAGATAGGTATTTTTAGAGCATTTAAATATAGTTAAAATACTAGAAATTAGCAGTTTGTTAACATTTGACTCTTTAAAACGAAAAAAGTTTAATTGTTAGTATATTGAGACGTATAAACACAAAACATGGTTACACCTCCTTTTCTTAGATACGGCGATAACGTCGGTTTGGTTGCCACAGCCCGTAAAATTTCTTTAGATGAGCTTGCAGAAGGGATTACATTACTTAAAGATTGGGGTCTTGTTCCTGTGATAGGAAAGACGATTGGAAAAGATGATAATCAATACGCTGGCACAGATTCAGAAAGGGCAAAAGACTTTCAGGATATGCTTGACAACCCAGAGATAAAAGCGATTTGGTGCGCACGTGGAGGTTATGGGTCTGTACGTATTATTGATCAATTAGATTTTTACAAATTTGTAAAATACCCAAAATGGATTATCGGATATTCTGACGTAACAGTTTTTCATAATCATTTGCATAAAATAGGTTTTAAGACGATTCATGGGACAATGCCAGTCAGTATAAAAGACAATACCTCTTTGGCAAAAACTTCCTTAAAACAATCCCTTTTTGGAGAATTGCCTAACATTCAAAACACTTCAGATCACCCTTTGAATCGTCCGGGAACGGCTAAGGGCATGCTGGTAGGAGGAAATCTTTCTATGCTATACTCTATGTGTGGAAGTAGTTCGGGATTACAGACTGAAGAAAAAATTTTGTTTATCGAAGATCTAGATGAATATCTGTACCATATTGACCGTATGATCATGAATCTGAAACGTAATGGTATGTTAGATCATCTTTCTGGTCTTATTGTAGGAGGGATGACCAAAATGCATGACAATCGTATTCCTTTTGGGAAAACCGCAGAAGAGATTGTTATGGATGCTGTTAAAGAATGTGATTTTCCTGTAGTCTTTGATTTTCCTGCAGGTCATGTAGATGATAATCGTGCATTGATTATGGGATCAATAGTATCTCTTGAAGTAACTAAAAATACATCTACGATTACGTATGAAGATTAAAGTAACAGTAATTCAAGATAGTCCTGTATTTTTTGATAAAGAAGCTACTCTTAAAAAGATCGAACAGCTCATCAAAAAACATACAGCTACAGGGAGTGAACTTATTGTGTTTCCCGAATCTTTTGTACCTGGATACCCTCGTGGTTTTATGTTTGGGACTAAAGTAGGGAGTCGTATTGAAGCTGGAAGAGATATGTATGCTACCTACCATAAGCATAGTTTTGATCTAGATAATGATCTTCATCGTATTGAACAACTTGCTACAGATCATAATACCTATATTGTTTTAGGAGTAACAGAACGTAAGGCTATCCATGGGACCTTATACTGTAGTATGCTATATATTTCTCCTAAGGTTGGACTGTTAGGGATACACCGTAAGATCAAACCTACAGGATTTGAACGAATAATTTGGGGAGAAGCTGGAGGAGAAGGGCTAGTCACTTTTCATACAGATATAGGCAAACTAGGAGGTCTTATTTGTTGGGAAAATTATATGCCAGAGGCGCGTATGGCAATGTATAAAAAAGGGGTAGAGATCTATATAGCTCCTACAGCAGATGCTCGTGATAACTGGACAGCTACTATGCAACACATTGCATTGGAAGGGCGATGTTTTGTATTAGGATGTAATCAGTTTTTTACAAAGTCTATGTATACTAAAGAACATCAAGCACTTGCTATTGATGAACCTGAAATGATGTGTCGTGGAGGAAGTGTCATTGTTGGACCTAATGGTAAAATCCTGGCAGGCCCTCTCTTTGATAAAGCAGGAGCTCTTACTGTAACAATAGATCTTGAAGAGATTACCCGAAATAAACTAGATTTTGATGCAATAGGTCATTATGCACGGCCAGATATCTTTACATTCTATGTAAAAGATCAACCCGATATGAAAAAAGAGGAACATGACGCATAATGAACTAGGCGAATGGGGAGAAGCATACGCTACCGATTACCTTATTAAAAAAGGATATACAATACATGAACGCAATTGGTTTTACAATAAAGCAGAACTAGATATTATATGTCAAAAAGAAGAGGATATGCTTGTAATTGTAGAGGTTAAAACTCGTAATTCTGACTTTTTTGGAGATCCCCAAGATTTTGTGACTCCTAGTAAAATCAAAAACATTGTAAAGGCAACAAATGAGTACGTTATATCAAAAGATCTGGATGTAGAAGTACGCTTTGACATTATTGCCATTCTTAAAAACAAGGAACGGGAAGAGCTCTCTCATTTTCAAAATGCGTTTTACCATTTCTAAGGACCTATAGAAATAGATGTCGTGTTGGGTGTCATATGCTTTCGCGAAAGCGGATGCGTTTCACACATTTATTTTTCGTTCTTAAATGGGTTAATTGTACCCAAACGGTCGTATTAAAAAAACATAAGTTGTTGCTTTGTTGCAAACAATCTTACTAAATATGACACGTATTTATAATGCCTTTTTAATCACATGTATACTTTCTTTTACGGCTGGAATCTCTCAAGAGGCTCAAGTGAGTACATTTACGTCAAATTTTCCGGGTAATGGTGCTGTTTCTGTAGCGTCTAATGGTTATGTTTTTGTTTCAGAATATGGTCAGTGGGCAGGAAATCAAGGTAATGGAACTCGCGTTTTTAAATTAGACCCTAATGGTAAGGTCGTAGATACCATTACAGGGCTTCGAAGTCCTATGGGTACTGCAGAAGACCGATATGGAAACCTTTTTGTAAACAATGACAATAATATGGAACGTGGACAGATTCTTAAAATCACACCCGAAGGAAAGCGCTCTGTACATGCAACGATCCAAGGGTGGCCTAGCGGAATGAATATCGATGCTCAAGACAACCTATATATTCCTAATTACAATAAAGGCGTACTTCATAAAATAACACCCTCTGGAGAGGTAGTTGTTCTGGCAGAAGATAAACGACTATTAGGTTGTACAGGAATAGATTTTGACTCTAAAGGAAATTGTATTGTTAGCAATTTTGCAACGTCATGGATATATAGTATATCTCCTGAAGGGACGATTCGTGAAATTACTCAAATTCCAGATATCACTATCAATAATTTTGGGATAGGATACAGTACCGTGATAGATGATGTAATTTATGCAACAGGGATTGCTGTCAATAAAGTATTTAAAGTAACATTAGATGGGAATATTTCTGTGATTAATACTAATGAAAATGAAACGGCATTTAAAGGACCTAATGGAATTCGTGGGAATAAGGAGACTAAGACACTTTATATTTCTGAATATAGTGACTCAAAAAGAGTGCAGAAAATAGAGTTAAAAAAATAAGAAGAGTTTCTTGCACCCCCCTTTTTAACATATAAACAGCATAGAAATCTTTCTGGTTTTTGTATTTATGTACCCACGCGCACTTATAATTTTGTTAAGATTAACTCAAGGTTATTACTGATTACTTACTTTTCGGGTTTAGAAAAATTGGTAAGATATAAACCTATGAAATCTTTAATAATTCTCTTGTGTTGCTTGTTTACAATAACATTATTTTCTCAGGAAAATCAAGCATATGATATCTATAAAAAATTCCATGCAGATAGTATAAAGTCATGGACCAAAGAAGAATTTGCTATCGTTCAAGGAGCACATCCTGGCTTCTATAGGTACACTTCCAAAGAACGATTTGATGCTATTGTTGATTCTACTTTGCAAACGGTGACGGATTCACTTACTACAATCGAATATTACAGAAAAATCAAACCCCTATATGCGCAAATAGGGTGTTTACATACGAGTGTCAACCTTCCAGAGGTGTATCTAACAGCTATTGAAAAAACACCTACATTGCTTCCTTTAGAGGTTTTTATTGATTCCGAAAGAAAGGTGTTCATCACAAAAAATCACTCGGCAAATAAATCCGTTCCCATAAAAGGAGAACTCCTTTCTATCAATAAAACACCAATCAATGAGATCATATCAAAATTGGTACGCGCCATTCCTTCGGATGGGTATAATCAAACAGAAAAAATATTGGCTTTAAACTTACAGTTTTCTTTTTGGTATCAAAGTATGATCGATATTACGGAGCGATTTGAAGTAGAAATTGATCATAATGGTCAACATAAAAATTATACCCTTGAGGGAATCTTACCAGATGCCTTTACCTCAAAAAGTGATATAGCCCCTGATGATCAGGAACAACTTTCTTTTGAGATTAAGGACGGGATTGGGTTTTTAAAAGTTCAGGATTTTTCGAAGTCGGTCATTAAAAAGAATGGTCAAAATTTTAAGAAGTTCATACGAGAAGCTTTTAAAACTCTTGACAAAGAACAGGTAGGACATCTAGTCATAGATTTACGTTATAATACAGGAGGTACGGATGGTAATGCGGCAACACTGGCTTCTTACTTTTTTGATGAAGAGTTCCGATATTGGGATCGAATTGAAGTTACAGAAGGAATTGCTAAACAAGTGAGGAAAGGATTAGGGAAAGTATTTTTTAGCAAACCCAAACCTCAGCAAAAGGATTCGTTATACTTATGGAAAGGGGCATTATTAACAAACGAATTTAATTATTATAAACCTCAAAAACCGGCAAAGTATAATTTTTCCGGAGAGACCTATCTACTTACCAATGGTTTCTGTATGTCTTCGGCTGCCGATTTTATAGCTATATTATCTGATAATGGTAAAGCTAAGGTAATAGGGGAAGAGAGCGGAGGAGGATATCAAGGAAACACTAGTGGTATGATGCCTAATGGGACTTTGAGTGCAGGATTTATTATTACAATACCAATCCAAAAGTATGTAAATGCTGTAGACCCTGCTAAGAATGTAGGAAGAGGGACGATTCCGGATTATCCTATAAACCTGACAGTAGATGACTGGATATCAAAAAGAGATGTAGCTAAAGAGTTTACAATGGATTTAATAAAAAGTAAAAAATAAGTTCTGTTTTGACATTTACTCTACTAGATATTATTTTGTTTTTAGGTGTAAGTCAAGGAATTTTTCTTGCTATATCATTGCGATTAATAGATAATCGTAATACATCTGCAAACAGAATTTTATCACTTGCCATATTAGTTGCGGTGATTATGTTATTTGGGAGAGCCGTTGGTTTTAGAATACAAGCGCGTTGGGTGTCCTATGTAGGAGGACTAGTGGATGCAACGATTCTTATTTTCGGACCACTAATCTATTGTTATGTGAGAAGACTCGCCTTTCAAGAGACCCCTGTGTATAGACTTTCTATGTGGCATTATGTTCCTGCATTTGCTCATATAGCAATTACCTTAGGAATTTATACACTCTCCCCATCTCAGATGAAAGCAATCATAGAAAATAAGGTGCTAATTTATTTTTGGTTTTTTGTAGAACTTCTAGGGATATTGAGTTTTATCATCTATGTTTTATTTTCATTTAAATTACTTAAAAAGCATAAGGAAATTATGAAGCATAGAGTCTCTTATGTACTTGCTATTAGAAGGTATTTGACATACTTGCTTCTGGCTATATGTCTATGTACCTTATTTTGGATAAGTAGCTTTTTAAGCACCTATTTTTATGGTAAAGTATATCGATTTTTAAATTATGAAGCCGTTTGGGTATCTATCCCATTATTTATATACATAATAGGGTATTATAGTTTGAGACAACCTGAAATTTTCAGAATGCCATTACGATCTTCTATGGTTAAAGAAGAAAAGGCACGGCTTAAACCAGATAAAATACAACAATTACAGAAAAGGTTGAAGTACTTTATGCTTGAAGAGCAGATATATAAAGAATCAGACGTATCCTTAAAATCTCTTGCCGAAAAATTAAATACCAGCTCTAATAATTTATCTTGGTTACTCAATCAAGTATATCAAAAATCATTCTACGATTATATTAATGAGTATAGGGTAAAAAATGTGTTGGTAAGTATAGATCGGGGACTCCATGAAAAGCAAACGCTTCTTGCACTAGCTTATGATGCTGGTTTTAATTCTAAGTCTACCTTTAACAAAGCTTTTAAAATGGTTACTGCGTATACCCCTAGCGCATATATAAAAAGTCAGAAAGTTGCTTGATTATTACATGATCTTGTCGTAGTGTACCCAGTACGTCGTATAAGATTATTGTTGCTTTTACATTCGAAAAAATAATTTCAATAAAGCAATAATCTTATGAAAACAAAAATTACATTTTTAACCATTTTATGTGTGTTCGCTTTCGCGAAAGCGCAAACCGTATCTACCATTATCGATGGAAATTTTACAGACGGTCTTGGTATAGATAGTCAAGGAAATATTTATGGATCAGAATTTGGAGGTGATACTGTGTTTAAGTACGATACTGATGGAACCGTAGCTGAATTTGCTAGTGGATTTACAAACCCTAATGGTATTGCTGTCAATGATCAAGATCAAATTTTTATCTGTGATCATGCAATAGGCGGAGAAGGTATTATCTATAAGTATGATCAGGATGGCACTGAACTCGATACTTTTGGAGGGCTTACAACACCTTCTGGGATTCAACCTATTCCCGGGACAAATGATATGCTTTTTGTAGAGTATAATACAAGTACAGTAAATCGATTATCTGAAGATGGTACAGTAACTCAATTGTATGATGACGGATTACCTATGAATGGCCCTGCTGGAGTAGTTTATGTAGATGGGGAAGCGTATATCGCAAATTTTAACGACCGACGTATTTATCGATTTGATTTTGATACAAATACACCTGTTTTTGTAGCAGAATTGCCTTCTATTGGCCCTGCTAATTTAGATTTTTTAGGCTTTCTTTCTGCAAAAGATGGATTACTTATTGCAACACATCTTGGAGGACATCAGATATTTTCTATTGATCCAAATACGGGAGAAGTTAATGTATTTGCAGGAAGTACGATAGGTGCAACAGATGGAGATATTGAGACCGCAACATTTAATTTGCCTAATGGAATTTTGGGGGATGATACAACAAACCGTATTTATATTTCTGATGCAGGGACAGCTAATTTGAGAATTATAGATAATGCAACATTAAACGTAGAAGGATTTTCTATAGATATGCAAATAGAGATAACTCCTAATCCTACAAAAGAGCTACTGTCTATTACTGGACAACTTACCAATGCTCAAAATTATAACCTAAATGTATTTGATTTACAAGGTAAGCTCATTTCCGAAATAAAAGGGATTGCAGAAGGGGGGCAAATAAGAACTTCTATAGATAGTAGTTTATGGAGGGCTGGAACTTATCTAGTACAAATTACTGCAGGAAATACAAGTATCACTAAGAAGATTATCAAATAAGTTTAGTGTAATGATGTGCTTTAAGCCAAGGTTTTAATGATTTTTAACCTCGGCTTTATAAGAAGTAAAAAACTGAAATGCGTTTTCATAAAAAATGCATTTCAGTTTTATATTCCATACTTGGCCATCATCCTATGCTTCTTACTATCGTACATGCATGTATAAAAGGAGTTAATAGTAAGATAAGGCAATAGTATGATAACCAGGTGTTCGTTTTTTTCATGATAGTATAGGGACATTGATGAAAATTCTTAGTCTATTTTTATCTGCTATTTTAATTATCCTTGACTTGTGCTTTGATAATTTCAATAGCTTTAAAAATAATGGCAACATTGAGTCCTTGTACCAGAATACTTGCAGGAGAAGCGATTATAGAAAATAAAATAGTAAGGAACATACCTCCTATAATAATTTGTATAATTCCTGCAATTTTAGGTAGCATTTCTATCCCACGTAATTTAAGCAAGGCCATCCCGAAAAAGATATACATCAAGCCATAAAAGACACAAAATATAATAGCAAAAGCTTCTTCAGGCATGTATTTAAAATACATGTCTATAATAGCATATAAAATAATAAGGGTGTTGACTGCTATAAAGAGTATAGAGACTATTTTAAGAAAAAAGCTTTTAAAGATTTCCCCTATAAGGACAAATGCCCGTATATGTAATGCAAACATAATTATTGAGATGATTCCTAAAATAATATAAAACCATCCACCAAAATAATAATCCCCTTCTGCGATATAATAACTGTCTTCTATAAACTGAAATACAAAACAGATCATGCTTAAAATACCAGCAATCCATCCTATATGTAATTGAGTTATTAGAAAGGATACATCTTTATTCTTATCAATTTTTAATAATAGTGCTTTTTTAACTTTATCTTCAAAAAGAGAATCTACACGTAGGTCATCAAGATCCCTGTCAAGTGCTGATAAAATGGTTCTAATTGTATATGCTCTAGGCATTACTTCACCTGCTTCTATGCGTTGTATGGTGCGTACGGAGATATTACATTGCTCTACCAGTTCTTCCTGAGTAAGCCCTTGTTGTTGACGTAATTCTACAATTTTACGTCCTAATTCTGGTTGTTTCATCATAATAAATTTTGTCTTGTATGATGGGTACCTCAATATACAAGAAGTTCTACAACACAATAGTACATTGTATTCTATTTTTGTTGCACCTTTTTGAGTGGATTTTACCCGTCATTTACCCGTCAATTCAATTATAATAAGGGTTTAGGGAGTGTTGGTGCCTTCAGTTTTTTGTGTTATAGGCATCAAAGGTTGTAATAAATCTACGACTGCATCTATGGTTTTTGCATCGTCAGATTTTAGAAGTAAGCGGAGTCCATTGCGAGATTTCTTCTCTTTGAGTTCTACTCTATATGCATTTGACTGTACAAACTGTAATACGCGTGTAAATGCACTACTTTGATAAAATGGAGATTCTTGATCTGTGATAAAGAATCCGATAAATTTTTGATTTTTCAAAACCACTTTTTCCAATCCTATTTTAGTAGCAACCCATTTTATTCGTACAGAATTTAAGAGATCTTCTGCTTGTGAGGGAAGAGGACCGAAACGGTCAATAAGCATTTTTTCAAAGAGCGCAAGTTCTTCTTCGTTTTTGGTTTCGTTGAGCTGGGTATATAGATGTAAACGTTCTGTAATATTATTAATGTAATCATCTGGAAACAGTAAACTGAAATCAGTATCTATGACTGTATCTTTTACATAGTCTTTATCTGTTTTTGCAAAAGAAGGATCACTTTCATACAATTCTTTGAACTCATTTTCTTTAAGCTCTTCAATGGCTTCATTGAGAATTTTTTGATAGGTATCAAATCCTATTTCATTAATAAAACCACTTTGTTCACCTCCTAAAAGATCACCTGCACCACGTATTTCTAGATCTTTCATGGCAATATTAAATCCGCTTCCTAATACAGAAAATTGTTCCAGTGCAGAGATACGTTTACGAGCATCATCGGTCATAGCACTATACGGTGGTGTAATAAAATAACAGAATGCCTTTTTATTACTTCTTCCTACACGACCACGCATTTGATGAAGGTCAGAGAGTCCAAAATTATTGGCATTATTTATAAATATCGTATTTGCGTTAGGTACATCAAGACCACTTTCTACAATTGTGGTAGATACAAGAACATCAAATTCTCCGTTCATAAAGGATAGCATCAACTCTTCGAGTTTTTTACCTTCCATTTGCCCATGCCCGACTCCTACTTTTGCATCAGGGACAAGGCGTTGTACGAGGCCTGCTACTTCTTTTATGTTTTCTATACGATTATGAATAAAAAATACCTGTCCCCCTCGTTGGATCTCATAGCTTACAGCATCGCGTATGCTTTCTTCAGAAAACCGTATGACACTACTTTCTATAGGATATCTATTAGGAGGAGGTGTTGTGATGGTGCTCAAATCCCTAGCAGCCATTAAACTAAACTGTAATGTACGTGGGATTGGGGTGGCTGTAAGTGTAAGGGTATCTACATTTTCAGAAATGGTTTTGAGCTTGTCTTTAACTGCAACACCAAATTTTTGCTCTTCGTCTATGATAAGTAAACCGAGATCTTTAAATGCGACATTTTTACTCGTAAGTTGGTGTGTGCCTATCACAATATCTACGGCACCGCTTTTTAACCCTTCTAGGATTTCTCGTTTTTGTTTTGCAGTACGGAAACGGTTGAGGTACTCTATACGTACAGGAAAATCGGCAAGACGTTCTCTAAACGTCTTTGCATGTTGAAAAGCAAGAATAGTTGTTGGAACAAGTACTGCAACTTGCTTACCATTATCTACAGCTTTAAAAGCAGCTCTTATAGCAACTTCTGTCTTTCCAAATCCTACATCTCCGCATACTAGTCGATCCATAGGACGATCACTTTCCATATCCAGTTTTACAGCATCAGTAGCTGTAATCTGATCAGGAGTATCTTCATAGATGAAACTTGCCTCTAGTTCATGTTGCATATGAGTATCCGGTCCAAAAGCAAACCCTTTCTGTAATCTACGTTTTGCATAGAGTTTGATAAGGTTAAAAGCAATGTGCTTGACACGAGATTTGGTTTTGGCTTTTAGTTTTTTCCAGGCTTGACTTCCCAGTTTGTATATCTGAGGAGCTTTTCCATCTTTACCATTATACTTAGTGATTTTATGTAGTGAGTGAATACTTAAATACAGGATATCCCGCTCTCCATAAACTAATTTGATAGCCTCTTGCTTTTTGCCCTCTACATCTATTTTTTGTAATCCGCCAAACTTCCCAATTCCATGATCAATGTGAGTTACATAGTCTCCTACTTTGAGATGTGTTAACTCTTTAAGAGTAATGGCTTGTTTCTTAGAAAAACCATTTTTGATATTAAACTTATGGTATCGTTCAAAAATTTGATGATCGGTATATACGGCAATTTTTAGATCATCATCTATAAATCCTTGATAAATAGGTAGTACTATAGTCTCATAGGGAGCGACATCGGTTTGTGCATCATCAAAAATATCTCTAAAACGTTTTGCCTGTTGCTCACTGACGCAGGTAATATAATTGGTATACCCCGTTTTATGGTTTTTATTAAGATCCTTAATAAGGAGATCAAACTGTTTATTAAATGAAGGTTGTGGTTGTATATTAAAATGTACTAAAGTGTCTACAGTTATACCTTCTGTAGACGTACCTATATCTATCGTTTGAAAATTCTTAAGTTGATCTTTTAACAAGGTTCCATTACAAAATAACGTATCCGGAGAAGCATGTTTGATTTCCTGAGAAAGTTTTGAAAAGGCCTGTTCTGCTTTTGTAAAATTTTTGTCAATACGATTATAACACAGCGATCTGTTTTTAATAAAAACAATCGTTTTACTAGCAATATATTTAAGAAATGTATCACGTTTTTCTTCTAATGCTTTATTTTCCACATTAGGCATTATCGTAATCTTTTTAACCTGATCTGAAGAGAGTTGAGTTTCTACATCAAAGGTGCGGATACTGTCTACTTCATCTCCAAAAAATTCTATGCGATAGGGTTCATCATGACTGAATGAGAAAACATCTACAATTCCTCCTCGTACAGAAAATTCTCCAGGTTCGGATACAAAATCTACGCGTGTAAAGTGATATTCAAACAACATCTCATTTACAAAATCTATAGATAGTTGATCTTGTAATGCAACTTTTAAAGTCTGTCTATCCAACTCTTTACGAGTCACCACTTTTTCAAAAAGCGCATCGGGATAGGTAACAATAAGCGCTGGTTTTTTACGGCTGTTGATACGATTAAGAACTTCGGCTCTAAGAAGGATATTTGCGTTATCTGTTTCTTCTATTTGATAAGGTCTTCGGTAGCTTCCTGGATAAAAAAGGACATTGGCTTCTTTGCGCAGTTGCTCTAGATCATTAAGGTAATAGGCAGCTTCTTCTTTGTCATTTAAAATAAGAAGTATTGGAGTGTCTGTATTTTCATAAATCGTACTTACTACAAATGAAAGTGCCGATCCTAGAAGGCCACGTGCATGTATATTTTTATGAGAGTGGGCAATAGATTCCTGCAGTTTTTGCAAAGGCAAAGACTGGACAAGATGTTGCGAGAGTCTAGATTTACTCAAGTGGTATTATAATTTGTTGCGAAGATAAGAGGTAATTTTGCTTTCGCGAAAGCAGAAACAAAAAATTAATTACGGGAAGATTATTTCTTTATTGAGAGATTGCTACAATGGATAACAGCTCCCTCAATCCCTCCCCTATAGGAAGGAAGACTCTGGTTTTCTTCTTGTAAAAGCCATTTATTCAAAACAGGCAACAAACTTCTCAAAATCTTCTTCGGTATTATAGACATGCGGAGCAACGCGGATAGCTTTCCCTCGAAAGCCTACGGAGATTCCGCTTTCGCGAAAGCGTACTTTTAAGACATCCATATCCATATGTTCAGGGAGATACACTCCAAAAAGGTGGTGTGCTCTATGTGTATCTTGCTCTATAAAACACCCTTTTGTGCGTAATTGCTGAATGGCTTTTTTGGAAATATCTGAGCAATAATTTTGTATGTTGGGAACTCCCCAATCGAGTAGTTGTTCTATCGCTTTGATTTGCATAGGCGTCAATACAAAATTGCTAGATTCTCCTACACAAAACTTATCGGCTTTAGGTTGATACTGATCTTCATAATTGACAAGGCCACTAAAGTCTTCACTGTTCTTACGGTTGATCCAGTTATATTCAAGGGGGTCGCCATTAGTAAAGGTGTCAGAGTAGTACGCCATTCCCATGGAATAGGGTCCCATTAACCATTTGTATCCAGCACAGATAAGTGCATCTGGTTGTATTTCCTGTACAGAAAAAGGCAAGGCCCCGATACTCTGTGTACCATCAATAATTAGTTTTGCACCCACTGATCGGGTTTTTTTACGAATAGCCGTAAGATCAAATAAAGTTCCGTCAGCCCAGTGTATATGTCCCATAGCTACAACTTTGACCCTAGGAGTAATTGCTTCCAGAATCTTCGTATTCCAATGTGATGCACGATTTTCATAGGAAGTAGGTGGAGCTATAAGATGGATAGTAGCTTCTGTTTTTTTTGCTTTTTCCTGCCATGCATATACATTGCTAGGAAACTGTTCATCTATTAACAATATCTCATCTCCTTTTTCCAAATTAATATTTTTTACTACAGTTGCAATTCCATAAGATACAGACGGAATAATCGCACAATTTTGATAGTCAGGAGCATCGATTAAAGTGGCAAATCGTTGTTTTAAAAGGGTGCGATCTGTAAAAAAATCGGTAGGAGTGATATCAAAAGGATTGTTTTTACGTAAGAGACTTTGCACTCCTATCTGTTC
The DNA here is from genome assembly GCA_947503305.1 of uncultured Dokdonia sp. Classification (GTDB taxonomy): domain Bacteria; phylum Bacteroidota; class Bacteroidia; order Flavobacteriales; family Flavobacteriaceae; genus Dokdonia. The sequence goes on along the minus strand of CANNDF010000001.1, from coordinate 172,414 downwards.
TACAGATTTTAACTGAGGAGACATATAACCTCCATTAATATATATGGTATTTTCTGGTAATGAAAAGAGATGTTTCTGATGTTGCATGAACTGTTCTTTGAGAACCTTAAAGATACATAGAAGTTATAGCAAGAAGAATGAATTTTTAAAATAGATTACGCATATGATTTTCTATTTTTGAAAAGACTAGCAATTAAATATATAGGGTATAGTATGAATTGGAATTTTATGAATAGCCTTATTTTTTTAGGAATACTACAGAGTTGTATCATGAGTATTCTTATTATAAGAACAAGATCATGGAAACAACTCCATAATAAACTCTTACTGGCTATTATTATAGCACTAGGATGCTCATTACTTCCTGCATTTATTGGAAATTCTAAACTGGTATTAATACATGAGCAGCTTCGGTTTATACCCTTATCTCTCACACTTTTTATTTTTCCACTTCTTTTCCTGTATTTCAAATCTATTTTTGAAAAGCATTTTAACGTTACAAAGAGTACCTTACGTCACTTTATTGTCCCTATTTTGTTTTGGGTATATACCTTAGTCATATGGATAGTTACACTTTTTTACCCTGTTGATAAAAAAGGAATTATAGCCACATCGGTTGGATATTCTGAAGTACAAGTGCTAGGAGAGATTATCTTTTTTCTTATGGCTGTATGTTATTCTTGGGCATCTTATGTCCTATTGAAATCTGCCAAAAAGAATAATCTACCTAATAGAAAAATGAAATATGTCAATTCTTTTACATATTTACTCGTTTTTCTATTAATAGGGGTCATACTTGAGTATACATCAATTCTATTAGGGCACATCTATGGATACTGGCGAAGTAGCCCCGTAGATGAATGGTTTGGGTTTTCTTTTACATTACTAGTTAAAGTATATAACGCTATCCTGGCTTATATGATTTCTTTGATAGGGTATATCTCATATGCTACATATAAAAGAGATCAAAATACTAAGAATGATATCGATTATAACACGTATATATCTAAAATTAGAAAGGTTATGAAGGATAAAAAACTGTATTTAAATACTACGCTTTCATTACCTTCTATGGCCAAAGAAGTGGCAATATCTCCTTCTGTATTATCTAAAATTCTAAATACTCATCTTGATACTTCTTTTAATGATTTTGTAAATGGATATAGGGTAGAAGCAGTAAAAGAAAAATTACATTCGGATACGCACAATCAGTATACACTTCTTGCTATAGCCCAAAGTTGTGGGTTTAAATCAAAGACAACTTTTTATCGTGCCTTTCAAAAAGCAACCTCCCTAACCCCAAAAGCATACCTCAAGAACTTAGAACGTTCAGAATAAAGTTTCATATTATGTTTTGGACCTTATTTTGATATCTATTATACCACCTGTAGGGATAGGATATATGATCTTTGAAAAAATTATATATCTATGAAAGTATTGAAGTTATTATACAGTATTCCCTTTTTTTTTCTAATAAATTATAACATGCTCGCACAGCATGAGCCTGTAACAATTCCAGATTTTTATTTAGAAAAAGCCATACGAGTGCATTTTGATAAACCTACTAGTGTTATTACTAAAGCAGATATGGAATCTTTGACACGATTTGTTGCTGTCAATAGGAATATAAAGGATCTAAGCGGGATGGAGTATGCAACAAATTTGACTACGTTATTATTGCACAATAATCATATCTCTGATGTGAGTCCTCTCAAAAATCTTTCCAGCTTACAACAGCTGGGATTAAATGGAAATCAATTAAAAGATCTCACAGATATAGGAGAGTTAATAAATCTTACAAGTTTATCCCTAGATCGAAATCAGATTATCGATATATCTCCATTAGATAAATTGGGCAAGCTTACTTCGGTAACTTTTAATTTTAATAGAATTTCAAATATCTCGGTAGTAAAAAACTGGAGACAGCTCAAGTATTTTAATATGGCTTTTAACCTTCTTGATGATATCTCACCTTTGGAAAACTTAACCGATTTATGGGGCATATGGATTCCGAAAAATAAAGTAGTTTCCATAGAAACCTTACATCGACTAGAAAATCTGGAAGTGTTGATTTTAGGGCAGAATCAAATTACAAATATTGATGTGCTCAGCAATCTTAAAAGTATAGTACAATTAAACCTTAATGAAAATCCTATTACAGATTTTTCTCCATTATCAGAACTACATAAAGTAGGGGTTGTAACTCTTAAAGGGAATTATATTAATAGTATCGATTTTCTTAAAAATAAGAGCACGATAGAGTGGTTAGATATAAGAGATAATAATATTAAAGATATTACAGTATTAAAAGATATGAAAAAGCTTAAAAAATTATTTATATCAAACAATGCTATTGCTGCTATCACTCCACTATCTGAATTAAAAGAACTTCAGTGGTTACACGCAGAAAATAACAAAATAGCAACCATATTGCCTCTTTATACTATGGAAGCGCTTACAGATGTAATGCTACATAACAATACATTTGATAGGCAAGAAACTCAAACAAAAGATGTACTCAATAGGTTAGCAACAAAAAAAGTTGAAGTAAATTTTGAAAAAGTTACTATAAATTCTATTTATCAAAGAGCGCCCAGTCGAGAAGTGTTTAAATAATTGATATATAGCATAGTATATTGCTACTAAACAGGAGTTGCTGGAAAAGTATTTTCTATAAAGTCAAATAAAAATTATCCATCCTAAAGCATAAATTGTCCATTTTGGAATGTATGCAGTTAAGGCATCTTTGTGATGTCATTAACTATATATAAATAAAAAATGGAATCATCTGTTTATTTGGCGACAACGTATTACGTATTACTGCTTAATAGTGTTCTTGCTGTCGTTATACTGTTATTGCTTATTAAAGGAAAAGCAAGTAGTACTACTATCACGCTCACAGGGATTGTATCTTTATTCTATATTCTCTTTGAACATTGGGCCATCGGAGGTGGGTATATTTTCTCTAAAGAAATTTCGGGAGCAACCTTCTTTGTTATTATTCTGACTGGTGCCGCACTAGGTGTTGGGCTCCTTTTTATCACGTTAAGGAAGTACTTCTTTTCTATATCACAAGAGTATTTACAAATGGCACAAGGGCTTCGTGTTTTTGTGGCTTCTGGATTTTTTACAGAAGCTGCTTTCGGGATTATCCCTCTGGAATTTGGTATTATGGATGGATTTATGCATGTGGCATCTGCATTTTCAGCATTGATTGCAGCCGTACTTTATGTCAAAAATTCAACTTTAAAAAAGAAGGCCTTATGGATCGCAAATAGTATAGGAGTCCTCGATATTTTAATTATCGTAACCAGTATTTGCTTTTGGGTCTGGAAAGATATTGGACCTCATCATAATATGCAATATGTCGTATTCTTTGGAGGTGTTATATTCCTTTGGATTCATTTTGTATCTATTTATAAACTTTTAAAAACCCCTAAATAAAATGAGAAGAGTATCCATACCCACTAAGGAAACTATATCAGAAACAAATCAAGTACTATTCTCTACCTTAGAAAAAAGTGTAGGTTTTGTTCCTAATATGTATGCCGTTTTTGCACACTCACCCACAGCACTAGAAGATTATCTCGCTCTTCAAAACCGAAAAACATCCTTAAGCTTTAAAGAAAAAGAAATAATTAACCTGATTGTAAGTCAGTTAAACGGATGTGATTATTGTAAATCGGCCCATACGGAGATGGGTAAAATGGCTGGTTTTACTGATGAAGAAATATTGGAAATACGAAAAGGAAACATACGCTTTGATTCAAAACTCAATGAGCTTTTGTCTCTTACAAAAAAAATTGTGGAGCAAAAAGGGAAAGTTTCCGACAGAAAATTATCTCATTTTTTTGAAGCGGGATATACTACAGAAAATTTAGTAGATATTGTGATAGCTATTGGAGATAAAATTATAACCAATTACCTGTTTGCTTTGGTGAAAGTGCCTATAGATTTTCCAATAGCAAAAGAACTATAATACTTCAGAAAAGAGTAAGTCAACCAAAGCAATTAGCAATGAACTTTCGATGTATGTATACCCTTATTTTAATAAACATGGCGAGTATGTTACAGGCACAAAAAACCTTTATATATGAGATTACGCTCTATGAGCCTTATAAAAATGTGTCACAATGGAGTGATCGAGAGAGAAATATTCAAGAAAGGCACCTGACATATTTAGATAGTCTCACCAAAAAAGGAGATCTAGAAATAGCGGGGATTGTAGATCCTTCCCTAGAAAATCAAACGGGTCTTATTATTCTTTCGGTAGATACCTACGAACAGGCACAACAAATAGTAGTAGAAGATCCGTCCATAAAAGAGGGCATGATGAGTGCGCGACTTAGACCGATACATATCTATTTTCGGAGAAAAGAATAAAGAAAAATAGTAATCCCATCGTATAAACTGATACCATTATAGTATGCCATACGTACATATTAAAATTACAAAAGAAGAGACTACTTCTGAACAAAAGGCAGCACTTATAGAAGGAGTCACCTCCCTATTGGAGAAGATATTAAATAAAAATAGAGCAACTACATTTGTCATTATAGACGAGGTAAAAATGGATAATTGGGGAATTGCTGGGAAGCAAGTGCCAGTATATAGAAACCAAGAATAATCCTTATTTTACAGAGGTACTATGGGAGAGCAACAGGTATACACGTTAATCAATCAGCAAGATGGCAATTTAGCATTTAAGCTATTTTCATTTGAAGATAATAATCACTTTGACCATTTACAAAGGAATAACTATTATACGATTATTTGGGTCAAAAAAGGGAAAGGCCTATTGCGTGTAGACTTTTCAGAATATTCATTTGAAAAGGACACATTTTTTACATTTTCCCCTTTTCAACCTTTTATGATTTCTACCGATACACCGATCCATGGAATAGCGATTCAATTTCATTCTGATTTTTATTGTATTCACCGTAATCCAAATGAGACTCATTGCGATACCGTACTTTTTAATAATATATATCAAGCCCCCTTTTTTTATATAACTGAGGAAGTAAAAACAACATTTGATTTTCTAATCACCCAGATCACTTCCGAATTTTCTGATGATGAAACTCAAAATTATGAGTTGATTGTTCCCAACTTAAAAGTGTTTTTAGGAAACGCAACAAGAATCAAACAAAAATCTCAGATTCACACCCCTAGATTTACGGATACAAAAACTCCTTTTGTTCTTCAAAATTTAAGAAAAGAAATTGAAGCCAATTTTAAAGAGAAACATTCGGCAAGTGCCTATGCGGATATACTCAATATTTCACCCAATGCATTGGCAAAACTGGTAAAATCGACATATAATAAAACCCTGACGCAATTAATCACGGAACGTATTATTATTGAAGCCAAACGCGAACTCTATATGACTACAAAACCCATAAAAGAAATTGCGTGGGCATTAGGATATTCGGATGAGTATTATTTTAGCAGGCTTTTTAAAGCCAATACAGATATTTCTCCGCAGCTGTATCGGGATACCGTAGGTTTTGGGAAGGCAGAGTTGAATTAAGGTTACAACCTGTAAACTTTTGAATACTATTTTAGACTACTTTTAAGAAGAAATATAAAAAATAATGTACGGATATCAAGAGACAGAACGCTGGATAGATGATAAAGGAATCGAGCATGTGATCTATACGGTAGGCTACTTCTATGACGACGGGCATTTTGTTCCAGAAAGTGATCACAGTACTCCAGAAGAAGCGGCTGAGAAAGCCACTTTTCTTAACAAAAAATGATGAAATTACGATCTAATGAAAACCACTTATTTTACAAAGATACCATAGGCACTTACATAGGTATAATCACTTAATTATAGGGTTTTATCCTTTAATATGAGTATATCGTAATACTATTATTTTGTCATCACAGGTATAGTAAACATTGATTTTTAAAAGTACGCTTTCGCGAAAGCGTATACACATTGCTTATACATCAAATTAATTTTAAGGATTTGTTGAGGTGTCTGTTTTTATTTTTTACATACATTTATGAACTGCGTTATTTTTAAAAATGATATCATGAAACGAAGACTCTTATTAAGTGCAATCGGATTAAGTCCGCTGGCATTGATTTCTTCTAAAATCCCTGTTAATAATCCTATTGTAGAAAATCTTATAAAACGGTGGGAAAGCTCCAAAGAATATACAATGGCTGTCTTTGAGGCAATGCCAGAAGATACACTAGAGTATGCACCTTCCAAGGAACAGATGACTTTTGTACAGCATTTTATGCATCTGGGATTAATAAATAACTTTTATATGGGCATTCTGACAGACGCTAAAACATACAAAGATTTTCCGGCACTTATAAAGGCTGAATTCTTGATCCCACGCCCCGATCCTATCAATCTATTTCAACCAGATTACTTGGAGGAAAGAGATCCTAAAGTCAATAAAGAGTTGATAGCTGCCTATGTAGCGAGTACGTTTGATTATGTAATTTCAAGTTTAAGAACTGTAAATGACGAAAGTTTGACTTTAGGAAAAAATAAAGTAAAACCTGATTTTTTATCAGGTCATACTAACTTAGATCTTATTTTACGAGGAGAAAGTCATACTGCCCATCATAGAGCTCAGGCAGTGGTTTATTTACGCGCAAGTGGAGTACGTCCTCCTAAGTATACTCCTTACAATAAATTTTGAACCCTTTTTAAGGGACTGAGGAATAAAAATGGAAAAAATCATATGACAGTATAGAAAAATGTTCCTTGTGATTTTCCCCATTGCTTCTCTCAGCGCATAGCGAGATGCCAACTATTAATACTTAGAATTTATAAATTTAATAGCTTCGATAATGTTTTCATCTTTAGATAAATTTTCGAAGTTGGTCTTTTTTACAACCTCAATATCCGGAATAATATACTTGGTAAATTTTGCAGATCTATCGGCACCATAGCTTTCTGTAATAGCAGCTTTTATACCAAATGGCATTTCATACAAGTCGTTGGCCGTGGTGCTACCATGACTTTCTTCTCCAATAACAAGGGTGTTTTTCCGACCTCTAAATCCTAGAATCACAAACTCTCCTGCACTGTTTGTTAAAATTCCGGAAATTAATGCGACCGGGATATGAGGCTTTGGATTTGAATTTGTTTTAACAGCGGTATTCTCTAAATGATTTTTGTACAAAGTACCGGAATTCAAACTGGAAAGGGTTTTTACATTTTTGTCGATATCCAAAACGAGATGCGTAGTCCCGTCACCTAATAAATGGTACAATCCCGCTAACATTACATTGGAATTACCCCCTATATTTAAACGTAGATCAATAATCCATCCTTTTAAGTTATGTGCCTTATCAATTGCAGTAATGGCATCATATATTTTTTGTCCGGCTTCATCCAATTCTTCGCGGGTAGCATCCTTTAATAGCATACCCGGAATAAAAACATAACCATAGTCTTTATTGATGACTTTGGCTTCAAAGGGCTTCTCATTTTCATAGGCATCTGTTAGACTCTGATTAACTTGTTCTACCGTTATAGGTTTTCCTAAGGTACTGTTATACCAGTTTTTTTCTGAAAAAATACCTAAGTGATCTCCTTGGATGGTATCAAATAGTTTTACAGAGGCCTGTAATGATTCTTCTAGTGAATTGCTCTTAAGAGCCTCTTTTGTTGTGTAGGATTCTACAGAAGGCCAATCTACACTCCGGGTATGTAGGTAATTCTCTTTTAGCTCTTCAAATAATTTGGAGTAAAAAATTTGGATACTGTCTTTTACAGAGAGTCTTTGGTTCTGGCTATAGGTAGCTGTAGTCAACATAAAAAAACCTATAACGATACTTGAAAGTATGAATTTCATAATTGAATTTTTTGTGATTTATACAGACAAAACTATAGACGGAAAGACAAATTTTCTGAGGGAAAAGAAGGAAGAATGTCCAGAAAAAAAAATCTAGACAGATTAATATTTATTTGTCCCTCTGTATTGTGTGGGTGTTACACCTGTTACTTTCTTGAACACGGCATTAAACGATGATTTTGAACTAAACCCTGCTTTTTCTGCAATTGCCAGAAGAGTATACTTTTTTTGTTCTTCAGTATGCATAAGCATCTTTACTTTTTCTACTCGTAATTGATTTATATACTCTGAAAAAGAAACCCCAAAAGATTCATGGATGTAAAGTGACAATTTTTTATCGGTTGTATTTACCAAAGTGGCCAGATCTGATAGTTTTAAATTTTTATTCGTAAAGATCTCCTGATCATTTATATGATGCTCAAATTGTAATGAAAATGGAGTGGGGATTTCACTTTTATCAGATTTTTGAGTTTTAAGTGTAAACCTGTTGAACAAAAATTTTGAATGTGTAAGTGACTCAAATCCTACCCAATAAATGTATATCGAATTTAAAAGTAAGAGGATGATATATACCGTGCCATTATAGTTATCTCCTACGATATGTACTATGACAGCAAGTGCCATGTTTAAAACAATAATGGTTATAAATGCGTAAGAAAATTTTAAAAACCACTCCCAATTTTTACGACCTATATTAAAACCTCGTATTTGCGTCTTGTTGGTTTTTAAGAATCGTATAGCGGATATAGTTAATAGGAGATTGAAAATTAAATAAACATATTCGTTATATACAAAAAAACCACTCTTATACACGTTCCAAAAAATATCTTCATCAATCCCAGAATGGAGTATAATGTACCAGTAGGTTCTGAGTAAACCATAAAGAATAGCAGGTAAAAACAAAAGATAATCGAGTTTGGAAAAAATTCTTCCTTCTTGAATAATTTGTTTTTTGATATAGAAATAAAAGCCTACTCCAATCAGATATTTATAAGGAAACGGGAAGGCATTTAAAGGGATAAAACCGATATTAGAAATACCTAATAGCTTGAGTGCATAGATGAGATTAAAAAAGGCAAGAGAAAATAGAAAAAGGGCATAAAAATAAAATGTCTTTTTATTCTTTTTCTTTTTAAAATAGAGGTGTAAGCATATAGCAAACCCTTGAGCCGCTCCAAAAAAAACGAGTATTGCAATCATGTTTTGCATTCATTATTTTTTTTAATGACGAGTAAAGAGTGGCTATGTTGCATATTTTTTGATCTTCATAGGAGGGAGTAATGGGTATAAATATAAAACCTCCATAAATCTCAATAGTATCTATATGGATTTACAGAGGTTTTTTAGTACCGAAAGTGGGAATCGAACCCACACTCCAAAGGAACGCGAGTTTGAGTCGCGCGCGTCTACCAATTCCGCCATTTCGGCATGAGCGGGTACAAAATTAAAGAATAATTTCTTTCAAACCATATAAAACCCTGATTTTTGTATAGCTAGACTCATTTTTAATTATTATTTTTGCACCTCCTTTAAAATGAGGGTTCAATAATCAATCTGTTAACTGTCACAAGAGATGGCCGCAACGGTACCACAACCAAAAATATTTGCTTGTCAAAAAAGCAAAATACTTGCAGAAGAAATTGCAAAAGCTTTCGGGCAACCGCTAGGTAATGTTATCACCTCTACGTATAGTGATGGGGAGTTTCAACCTTCTTTTGAAGAATCGGTACGTGGATCACGTGTGTTTATTATAGGTAGTACCATGCCTAATAGTGATAACCTGATGGAAATGTTATTAATGCTAGATGCTGCAAAGCGTGCATCTGCTAGACATATTACTGCTGTTATTCCTTATTTTGGATGGGCTAGACAGGATCGTAAAGACAAACCTCGCGTCCCTATCGCTGCCAAACTTAAAGCAAGTTTATTAGAAACAGCAGGAGCAACGCGTATTATCACAATGGACTTGCACGCAGATCAGATTCAAGGGTTTTTTGAAAAACCTGTAGATCACCTATTTGCATCTACAATTTTCTTGCCTTATTTACAAGATTTAGGATTGGAAAACCTTACCATTGCTTCTCCGGATATGGGAGGAAGTAAACGTGCCTATGCGTATAGTAAAGCGATGGAAAGTGATGTAGTTATATGTTATAAGCAACGTGCGAAGGCAAATGTCATTTCTCATATGGAACTTATAGGAAATGTAGAAGGACAACATGTAGTACTTGTAGATGATATGGTAGATACCGCGGGTACGCTCACAAAAGCTGCAGACCTGATGATGGAAAAAGGAGCTTTAAGTGTACGTGCAATATGTACACATGCCATATTAAGTGGTAACGCTTATGAAAAGTTAGAAAATAGTAAACTTAAAGAATTGATTGTTACAGATTCAATTCCGAGAGAACATAAAAGTAATAAGGTAAAAGTGTTAAGCTGTGCCCCATTATTTGCAGATGTAATGCACCGTGTTAATAGCAACACGAGTATTGCCTCTAAGTTTGTTATGTAATTAATTAATACTTAATATATTTTAAAATGAAGTCAATTTCGATCAAAGGATCTAAAAGAGAAAGCGTAGGCAAGAAAGCTACTAAGGCCTTACGTAATGCTGGACAGGTACCTTGCGTAATCTACGGAGGGGATCAGCCATTGCATTTTAGCGCAACAGAACTAGCGTTTAAAAACTTGGTATATACTCCAGATGCGCATACTGTAGAAATCGAACTTGATGGAACCTCGTACCGAGCAATCCTTCAAGACATTCAATTTCACCCAGTAACCGATCGTATTTTACATATCGATTTTTATCAGATTTTTGATGATAAAGAAGTAACAATGATCATTCCTGTAAAATTTGTAGGAAATTCAAAAGGTGTTCTTAATGGAGGTGTTCTTCGTAAGAACAATCGTAAGTTACGTGTAAAAGCGTTGCCAGATAACCTTCCTGATTTTATCGAAGCAGATATTACAGAACTTAAGATAGGTAACAAATTATATGTTACAGCCCTTGAGAACGAAGCTTACAAATTCATGCATCCTGATAATACAGTAGTATGTCAAGTAAGAACATCTCGTAATGCTGTTGATGATGAAGAAGAAGATGAAGAAGAAACTGCCGAAGGAGCTGAGGCGGCACCAGCCGAAGCAGCAGCTGAATAAGTAATTTATTTATAAATTATACAAAAGCATCTCGGGTTTTCGAGATGCTTTTTTTATTTTTATACATTAAAGAGGCAGAAATATGTTAGCTTTTTTTGGTCGAATTTTAGGAATACAAAAAGAGAGAACTCCTGTTGAAGATCCTATGAAAAAATTTCTCATTGTAGGTTTGGGCAATATTGGACCCAAATACGCAAATACTCGCCATAATATAGGCTTTATGGTGGTAGACGCTTTCGCGAAAGCAAACGACACCCATTTTGAAACTGAAAAATTGGGTGCTATTGCCAAAACAAAAGTAAAAGGGAAAACAGTCGTACTTCTCAAACCGAGCACTTATATGAATTTGAGTGGAAAAGCAGTAAGATACTGGATGCAACAAGAGAAAATTGCTTTAGAAAATGTACTGATTATTACAGACGACCTGAATCTTGAGTTTGGGACTATTCGGGTAAAAACAAAAGGTAGTGATGGAGGACATAATGGATTGAAAGATATTCAAAATCAGCTTAGTACCACTACGTATAACCGATTTAGATTTGGAATAAGTGATCAATTTTCAAAAGGGAGACAGGTAGATTACGTATTAGGAGAATGGACAGATCATGAAGAAAAAGCACTTGTAGAACGCTTAGAAAAAAGCTGTGATGTGATTCAATCCTTTGTAGCTGCAGGAATATCAAATACTATGAATTCTTATAACGGAAAATAAGATTGAAAACACACCAGGGCGCACAAACATTTACTTCAGAAAAAGGGACCGTAGTTACTATAGGAACCTTTGATGGCGTCCATATAGGGCATCAAAAAATTATCTCACGATTAGTAGAAAGTGCAAACGCTAATGACTGGGAGTCATTAGTACTTACTTTTTTTCCACACCCTCGGATGGTCTTGCAGAAAGACTCAGATATTAAACTTATTAATACCATAGAAGAACGAGGTGTATTACTAGAAAGTTTAGGATTAGATCATCTTGTTGTTCATCCTTTTACGATAGACTTTTCAAGAATGTATGCCGAAGAATTTGTAGAAAGTATATTAGTACAGACTCTTAATGTTAAAAAAGTAATTATCGGATATGACCATCGATTTGGGCGTAATCGCAACGCAAATATTGATGACTTAAAACAATATGGAGAGGAGTTTGGTTTTGAAGTAGAAGAAATCTCTAAACAAGAGCTAGAAGATGTAGCCATAAGTTCTACTAAAATTAGAAATGCTCTACAAGAAGGGAATATTATAAGATCTAATAAATATCTGGGATATCAAATGATGTTGACAGGTAAGGTTGTCAAAGGAAAAAGCTTAGGTAAAACAATAGGATACCCTACAGCAAACCTCGAAATTCCAGAACCCTATAAACTAATACCTGCTCAAGGGGTATATGTGGTTTCATCTATAATAGATGAAGCAAGGGTTTATGGGATGATGAATATAGGTACAAACCCTACTGTGGGAGGGCACACACAAACTATAGAAACGTATTTTTTTGATTTTGATGCAGATCTTTATGGTATGGTATTGTCTATAGAAATTTTAACACGAATTCGAGAAGAAAAACATTTTGATTCTGTAAAGGGCCTTATAGAAGCCATGCAGGCAGATGAAACTTTTTCTAGAAACTATATAGAAACTATAGATAATCAATGAAGCGTCTCCATACATACCTCTTTACACAGATAGACAATAGCCCGTTGGTTGTCTTTAGAGTATTCTTTGGGTTGTTAATTACCTTAGAAGCATGGGGTGCTATTGCAACAGGATGGGTGCGACGTGTTTTTGTAGAGCCAGATTTTACATTTAATTTTATAGGATTTGACTTTCTTCAAACCTTTCCAGGAACAGGGCCACAGATGTATTTTTATTTTACATTGATGGGGGTCTTTGGTGTCATGGTCATGGTAGGGTATAAATATCGGGTAGGAATACTTGGATATGCTCTTATGTGGAGTGCGGTCTATCTTATGCAAAAAACAGCCTATAATAACCACTACTATTTATTGATGCTGTTGTTATGGATTATGGCATTACTGCCTGCACATAGAGCATTTTCAATAGATGCAAATAATCCAAAGATCAAATCATTAAGTATGCCCAGATGGGTAACGCTTATCATTGTCCTGCAATTATGGATAGTATATACATATGCATCTATTGCAAAACTGTATCCAGATTGGCTAGCAGCTATAGTTCCAGAAATATTGATGAAAAGTCGTCAGAATTATTGGCTTGTAGGAGATTTACTTCAGGAACGATGGATTCACTGGGTGATTTCATATGTAGGAATTCTTTTTGACGGATTGATTATACCTGCTTTATTATGGAAGAAGACACGTAAGTGGGCGTTTGGGATTTCTGTATTCTTTCATTTATTTAATTCGATAGTATTTCAGATAGGAATTTTCCCATATATGTCACTGGCATTCTCATTGTTTTTCTTTCCGACAGATGTTATACATAGGCTTTTCCTAAAGCGTTGGAAAACCTATTATAAAGGAAGTGAGGTGCAGAAACCTAGGTTAGGTAATCTAGGAATTGCTATTATGGTAATTTACTTTTTACTACAAATAGGGTTACCTTCTCGCCATCGATTTATTAATGATGATGTTTTATGGAATGAAGAAGGCCATAGGTTGAGTTGGCGTATGATGTTACGTACTAAAAATGGATCTACACATTTTTTTGTAGTAGATAAAGAAACCAAAAAGAGAACGACTGTCAATCTTAAAGACTATTTGTCAAAAAGACAATTACGGACTATACGAACAAAACCTGATGTGATTTGGCAGTTTGCACAACGGTTAAAAAAAGAATATGCTGCAAAAGGACAGGATATAGCGGTATTTGTAAATTGTCGAGTAAAAGTAAATCATCGTAAATACCAACTTCTTATAGATCCTAAGGTAGATCTTGCATCGGTATCATGGAATTATTGGGGACATTCTGATTGGGTTTTAGATAGTGGCGATTATTTGAAGGAGGAATAGCGCGTGATCTTTACTGATTTCCTTAAATTTGCCGTCTTAAACAAAGGAAATTCATTCTAAATAAAGAATACGATCATGCTGGAAGTAGCTCAAATAAGAGAACATAAGGATGCTTTTGTAGAAGCTCTTAAAAAAAGAAATATAGATGCTGCACCATTGTTAGAACAAGTGCTAGCAGCAGATGAACAACGCCGAAGTTCACAAACACAACTAGACCAAGTACTAGCAGACAGTAATTCGTTTTCTAAAGAAATAGGGATCCTTTTTAAAAATGGTGAAGCTCAAAAGGCAAACTTGCTTAAAGAAAAAACAGCAGGATTAAAAGACCAGTCTAAAGTTTTACAAGAAGCTCTTAATACGGCAACAGAAAAACTGCAAGAACTTCTGTATACGATTCCTAATATTCCACATGATAGTGTTCCGGAAGGGAATAGTGATGAAGATAATGAAGAGGTATTTCGCAAGGGAAATATTCCGACACTTCACGATGGAGCACAACCCCATTGGGAGCTTGCCAAAAAGTATGATATTATTGATTTTGAACTAGGGAATAAAATCACAGGTGCCGGTTTTCCTGTTTATAAAGGAAAAGGCGCAAGATTACAACGAGCACTTATCAGTTATTTTTTAGATAAAAACACAAGTGCGGGATATACAGAATATCAAGTGCCTCACTTAGTAAATGAAGCATCAGGATATGGAACAGGGCAACTTCCTGATAAGGAAGGACAAATGTATCACGCTGTGGCAGATGATCTCTATTTAATCCCTACAGCAGAAGTTCCTGTGACAAATATGTTTAGAGGTGATATGGTGAATGCTAGTGATTTGCCTATTACTTGTACAGGTTATACACCATGTTTTAGACGAGAAGCAGGATCTTATGGAGCACATGTTCGTGGATTGAATCGCTTACATCAGTTTGATAAGGTAGAGATTGTGCGTATTGAACATCCTGATAATTCGGGGGTAGCACTAGATGGAATGGTCGCTCATATAAAAGCCATTTTGGATGAGTTAGAATTACCTTATAGAGTTCTTAGATTATGTGGCGGCGATCTAGGATTTACATCTCATCTTACCTATGATTTTGAAGTCTTTTCAACAGCACAAGATCGCTGGCTAGAAATAAGTTCTGTGTCTAACTTTAGAACGTTCCAGGCCAATCGTTTAAAGCTACGTATAAAAGATAAGGACGGTAAGAAAATGCTAGCTCATACACTTAATGGTAGCGCCTTAGCATTGCCACGTGTGCTGGCAGGAATTTTAGAAAATTGTCAAACCCCTGAAGGAATTAAAATACCCAAAGCATTAATTCCATATTGTGGATTTGATACGATAGACTAATTATATACGTTAATAATCGTTAAGAAACGTGTTATGGTTATTGCCATGGCACGTTTTTGGTTATCTTTAAGCCTATGAAGAAGCGTTTATTTTTGATGATGATACTGGTTATGGGTATATGTGCTTTCGCGAAAGCGCAAACTGAACAACTTGCACGTAATTATTTTGAACAAGGACAGTTTGAAAAAGCCTTAATTTCTTATCAAAAAGCGTATAAAAAGCAATCAGGGAATAGTGCTTTACTTGTAGGAATTATAAAAACGCATCAGCAATTAGAACAATACCAAGAAGTAGAACAGCTTATTAAAAGTAAATTACAGCTATCAAGAGATAAAGGAATGCTGGAGGTAGAACTTGGATATAATTATCAGTTACAACGTCAAGATTCTCTTGCTAAAAAACATTACGATAGCGCTATACAAATGGTAAGAGATAATACCACTAGTGCGTATCGTGTTGGAAAAACATTTCAAGAGCATAGCTTACTAGATGAAGCAGTAGCTACGTATGAAGAAGGAATGCGACAGAATCCTAACGGGAATTTTAATATACAGTTAGCTAGAATTTATGGAGAATTAGGTCAGATAGAAAAAATGTTTGAAAGCTATCTGAATCTGATTAATCAAAATCAAGCATATATAGCATCTGCACAACGTAATTTTGGACAATTTGTGAACGATAACCCTCTCAATGAGGCTAATATAATTTTTAGGAAAACCCTTCTCAAACGACTTCAAAGTGAACAAAACATCGTTTATAACGAGCTGTTGAGTTGGTTATTTATCCAACAAAAAGACTATCGGAAAGCCTTTATACAAGAAAAAGCTATTTACAAACGTACAGATGGGAATATAGACGGAATCATAGATTTGGTTAATATAGCTATTGAAGAAAATGCTCTTGAAGAAGCTAGAGAGATGTTACTCTATATTAATGAAACTGCAATAGATGAAGATATAAAGCTTGAAGCCGAACAGCAATTGCTTCAAATAGATATCAAAAAAGCGATTACTACAGAAGAAGAAGAGGCAATTAGACAACGTTTCGAAACATTGTTGGAATTGTATGGAGTCTCTAGTTTTACAGTGCCACTTCAAATAGATTATGCCCATTTTTTAGCATTTAATATGGGGACTTCTGGAGAAGCAGCAACTTTTTTAAAACAGAGTATAAAAAAACCGTTGAGCCGTTTTGACGAAGCCCGTATAAAAATGGAACTTGCAGATATTTTAGTTCTTGAAGAAAAGTTTAATCAAGCACTTATCTATTATTCTCAGATACAGAATAAAATCAAGAATAATATTATTTCTCAAGAAGCGCGTTTTAAAGTTGCCAAAACCAGTTATTATAAAGGAGATTTTAAGTGGGCAGAAAATCAACTGAATGTTTTAAAATCTAGCGCAACACAGCTTATAGCAAATGATGCTTTAGAATTACTATTAATAATTAGAGATAACTCTCAAGAAGACACTTTACAAACTGCTCTTAAAAAATATGCAAAGGCAGATTTACTAGGATATCAGAACAAACAAGATAGCGCAATCAAGTTATATTCAGAAATTCTTGAGCAGCACAAAGGAGAGAGTATAGAAGATGAAACATTACTTGCGCAAGCAATACTGTATGAAAACAAGTTGGCATATACAAAAGCGCAAAAAAACTATGAAACCATTATCGATTTTTACAGTGATGGAATCCTTGCAGATGATGCCTATTACCGTTTGGGAAAACTATTTGAAGGCGCTCTTCAACAAGTAGAAAAGGCAAAACAAAACTACGAACGTATTATCTTTGATTTTGCAGATAGTATCTATTATGTAGATGCTCAAAAACGATTTAGAGCATTACGTGGAGATGCTATTAATTAACCTTTTTTAATTAATGATTATTTACAACGTTACTATAAATATAGAAGAGTCTATTGAGCAAGAATGGCTTACATGGATGCAACAAGAACATATTCCGGATATGATTGGAACTGGAAAGTTTGTCAAAGCATTGATGACCAAAGTATTGGTAAAAGAAGATATGGGAGGTGTTACCTATTCGGTGCAATATGGATGCCCCAGCAGGGAACATTTACAATTGTATTATGATCAAGATGCAGAAAGATTACGTAACCAGAGTAATCGTTTTGCAGGTAAATTTGTTGCTTTTAGAACGGAATTAGAAGTCATTTCACAACATTAAAAAAGAGTCGATTCTTTTCATTAGGAGAGAGCGGTTATGAGGTATACATGGCAAAAAAACATCCCTCCAAACGGAAATTTGAAAAACCACATTCCCGAAAAGAGAATCGAGATCAGGGCGTACGGGCCAAAAAACATTTAGGGCAACATTTTTTAAGGGACGAAGATGTAGCAAGACAGATAGGCGATACACTGACATTAAAAGGATATACAGATGTGCTAGAAATAGGGCCAGGGACAGGAGTTTTGACTAAATATATTCTCCAAAAACCAGTAGACCTTATCGCGATGGATCTGGATACAGAATCTATAGCATATTTAAATACCTCATTTAAATTAGAACAAAAAATCAGTAGTCCAGAAAAATTCAAGGTAGAAGAGGCCGATTTTTTACGCTATGATTTGAAAGCCCTATTTCCAGGAAAACCTTTTGCAATTATAGGGAACTTTCCATATAACATATCTACACAAATTGTATTTAAAACCCTAGAATATAAAGAGCGCATTCCTGAGTTTACAGGGATGTTTCAAAAAGAAGTTGCACAACGCATATGTGCACAAGAAGGGAGTAAAACTTACGGGATTCTTTCTGTACTGGCACAAGCATATTATGATGCCGAATATCTTTTTACAGTACCGCCGGATGTATTTATTCCGCCACCTAAAGTAGATAGTGGTGTTTTACGTTTACAGCGCAAACCTGATTTTCGAGCCATAGGATGTGAAGAAAATCTATTATTTAAAGTGGTAAAAATGGCTTTTCAACAACGACGCAAAACATTGCGTAATAGCCTTAAAGGGATGGGATTAAGTGATCGTTTTCGCGAAAGCGAAGAAACACTTCTTTCCAAACGACCTGAGCAACTTTCTGTACAAGCATTTATAGCTCTTACAGCAGCAATTCAAAACGATTTAACAAAAGCATAAAAGACTCCCTCTTTTTAAAAAGGATTTAGGAAAGGGAAAATACTATATTTGTGTCGCTCAAAACACAAATATATATGTCTTTTACCGTTGATGAAATACTTATAGAGGACATTAAGAACCGAATCAGAGAAGGTGCGGATAAAGAACTTCTATCCCTATTTGAAGATGTACATCACGCAGATATCGCAGAGATATTAGAAGAAGTAAATTGGGATGAGGCAGTTTATCTTGTAAAATTACTTGATAGTGAGAAGACCTCAGAAGCCCTTATGGAGCTGGATGAAGATGTCCGTGAGCGTTTATTAGATAGTCTTACCCCAAAAGAAATTGCTGAAGAGATTGAGGAGATGGATACCGATGATGCGGTAGATGCCATTGCCGAACTCGATGAAGAAATTCAAGAAGCTGTTATAGAGCAGATAGAAGATGAAGAGCATAAAGCAGACATTCGAGAAATGCTGCAATATGACGAAGATTCGGCAGGAGGTCTTATGGCAAAAGAACTTATTAAAGTCAAAGAAACCTGGACTGTTGCTGGTTGTGTACGTGAGATGCGACGTCAAGCAGAAGAAGTAACACGAGTACACTCTATCTATGTAGTTACCAAAGAAAATGAACTGATAGGTCGTCTTTCTCTTAAAGATTTATTGACCTCAGATACAAAGACAAAAATTTCTGAAATTTATATCCCCAAAGTAGACTATGTGCATGTCAACGATGAAGCCGAAGAAGTTGCAAAACTTATGCAAAAGTATGATCTAGAGGCTATTCCTGTAGTAGATGATGATAAGAAATTACAAGGACGCATTACCATAGATGATATTGTAGATTTTATAAAAGAAGAAGCCGAAAAAGATTATCAACTTGCGGCAGGGATTTCACAAGATGTAGAAGCAGACGATAGTATTATCCAACTTACACGTGCACGATTACCATGGTTGTTTCTTGGTCTTATAGGGGGAGTAGGAGCTGCAGCAATTATGGGAGGGTTTGAAGAAATCTTAGAAAACTATGCCTTATTGTTTTTCTTTACACCCCTTATTGCAGCGATGGCTGGTAATGTAGGGGTGCAATCTAGCGCTATTATTGTACAGGGTCTAGCAAATGATGATGTAAAAGGGAGTATAGCAAGTAGATTACTTAAAGAAATGCTTCTTGCTATGCTTAATGGATTAATATTAGGAATTGTACTCTTCTTTTTTACCTGGTTTTGGTATGGAGATATAAAATCGGCAGTCGCCATTGCCCTTTCTCTTTTTGTTGTGATCATTATGGCAGGTATTATAGGGACCTTTATTCCATTGTTCTTAGATAAAAGAAATATAGACCCCGCCATTGCAACGGGACCTTTTATAACAACAAGTAATGATATTTTTGGAATCCTGATATATTTCTGGATTGCAAAACTGATCTTAGGGATTTGACACCAAAACAATGTACATATACTCTTAAAGTTCCTGCTTCTGCTATAGATGCTATGGGGCATGTAAATAATGTAGTTTATTTAGAATGGATACAAGAAGCAGCACGTAAGGCTTGGCATGAACAAGCGGCACCTTATTTTTCTAGTACAAATACCAAAGCTCGTTTGGAGATTAATGAACTTGCATGGGTGGCTTTAGACCATCATATTGTCTATAAATCTCCTGCATATGAAAATGAAGAATTAGAAGTGTCTACATTTGTAAAGTCCTTTTCTGGACCACGGTCAGAAAGACATACTACCATTACACGTATACAGGATCAAAAAATTGTGGTAACGGGAGTTACAAACTGGTGCTTACTTAAAATGCCAGAAGGGAAACCCTTACGTATTTCACAAGAGATTATTGATCTATTCTTATAAGTACTTTCTTATCTTTATAGATATCTACGATAAAAGGAGAAAACAGAAAATCACATCGTATTCATAGAATAAATATAATAGCATGAAACCTATAAATGTAAAAGAAAAACTTACAAAGTTTTCAAAACAATGGCATCCTCACCAGATTGCTACTGTAGATGATATGCAAGTAATTTTGGCTAAAATTTCTGGGGAGTTTGTCTGGCATAGCCATAAAGAAGAAGATGAATTGTTTTATGTTCAAAAAGGGGCATTAGAGATGCGTTTTCGGCATGCAGATCAGCCCGAAAAAGAGTGGTCGGAGTATATCAATGAAGGAGAAATTATTGTTGTTCCAAAAGGTGTAGAACACTGCCCTACAACCAAAGAAGGAGAAGAGGTGCATCTCTTACTTTTTGAAAAACTATCTACAGCACATACTGGAGAAGTCGTACATGAAAAAACACAAACAGAATATCCAAAAATATAGTACTTCTAGGTGCTAAAAAACACAGCCTTTTGAACATTCTTCACCTCGATCAAAACCATCCCTTACTTCTTGAGAAGCTCTCAAATGCTGGCCATACTAATGAAGAGAACTACACAATCTCAAAAGAAGATACAGAAAAAATTATTGCTGCGTACGACGGAATCGTGATACGAAGCCGTTTTAAAATAGACAAACAGTTTATAGATTCTGGCACCAATCTAAAATTTATTGCACGTGTAGGAGCTGGACTGGAGAGTATCGATATACCCTATGCAGAGAGTAAAGGTATTTATTTGATAAGCGCCCCAGAAGGCAATAGGAATGCTGTAGGAGAACATGCTTTAGGAATGATATTATCCTTGTTTAATAAACTTAATCAAGCAGATAAACAGGTAAAAGATGGGCATTGGAATAGAGAAGAAAATCGAGGTATAGAATTAGAAGGTAAGACCGTTGGGATTATTGGATATGGCAATATGGGAAAAGCTTTTGCAAAAAAACTTCAGGGATTTGATTGCGAAGTATTGTGTTATGATATTATAGACAATGTGGAGGATAAAAACGCACGTCAGGTATCTCTGGAAGAATTACAGAAAAAAACAGATGTGTTAAGTCTGCATACTCCGTGGACTCCTCAAACAGATAAGATGATTGATAGTAGGTTTATAAACGCTTTCGCGAAAGCGTTCTATCTCATTAATACTGCTCGTGGGAAAAGTGTTGTTACATCCGACCTTGTGGAAGCTTTACAGACTGGAAAAATTCTAGGTGCTGGTCTAGATGTTTTAGAATATGAAAAACTCTCTTTTGAAAACCTTTTTACAAATCAAACACAAATGCCAACACCACTTGCGTACTTGATAGAATGTAGTAATGTATTATTGACACCACATATCGCAGGATGGACTATTGAAAGCAAGCGAAAACTGGCACAAACTATAGTAGATAAGATCCTCGCAAAGTTTTAGTACTTTTAAATAGGATGAAGAAAACAGTTTTAATTTTTGGAGTACTGGCTTTTGCTGTTGTGGGGCTATTGCAATTAAGCAGGTATGCGGTCATAACAGGAAACCTTCAAACAGAATGGTTATTAGTGTTTGTAGCAATTCTATTCTTAGGACTTGGTGTTTTTTTACAAAGAAGAAGTTTACATCAAGAAAAGATAGTTGCATCAGAAGTAAATCAAGATAAAATCGTTGAATTAGGACTTAGTAAACGAGAATATGAAGTACTTCTTGAAATGGCTCGCGGCTATAGCAATAAAGAAATTGCCGATCATCTTTTTGTTTCGGAAAGTACGATAAAAACCCATGTGTCTCATGTATTAGAAAAGCTAAATGCCAAACGTAGGACACAGGCAGTTCAAAATGCAAAAGAATTACAAATACTCCCTTTTTAGGGTTATTCCTACCAAAGTAGGATAGATTTGGTACTTTAGTATGAGTCGATTTTGGAAGGTTCCTGCTACTTTTGACTCATAATTCTAAATCATAAATCAATGAAAACCATCATCAAAAAATTTGGGAGCTATGCACTTATTTCGGGGGCGATTATCTTTCTATGTATGCTCTATTTTGGAAAAGGACTGGATTACGGCACTCAAGAATTTCTAGGATACACATCTATTGTACTCTCCTTATCCTTTGTCTTTTTTGGAATAAAACATTTTAGAGATAAAGAAAATGAAGGAAAACTTACTTTTGGAAAAGCATTACTAGTCGGTATATTAATATCCGTATTTGCAGGTTTAGGGATAGGAATTGTAGATGGCTTTTATGTATCTGTAATCAATCCAGATTTTTTCCAAGAGTATTCAGAAGCGTCTATGATCACTCTTGAAGAAGCAGGAGAAACAGAAAAACTAGAAGACATGAAAGCGCAGATGAAGCAGTTTGAAAACATGTCTCCATTAGGTTTAAGTTTGTTTTCAGGAGCATTAATGTTTATTACTGTGGTTTTGGTAGGGCTTGTGATGTCTACCTTATCTGCACTTATACTACAAAAGAAATAGAAGTTTAATTTTAAAATACCACATTAGTGTGGCTATACCTATGAAAAGAGTTACAGGAATCGGAGGAATGTTCTTTAAAAGTGATGACCCCGATGCACAAAAAGAATGGTACAAAAAACATTTAGGATTACCTACAGATCAATACGGGTGGACGTTTTGGTGGAGAGATGAACATGGTAATAAATGCTCAACCCAATGGAGTCCTATGGATGCAGGCACAAACTATTTTGCGCCTAGTGAGAAACAATTTATGTTTAATTTCAGAGTAGATAATCTTATAGAGTTGCTCAAAGTATTAAAAGAAGAAGGGGTTACAATTGTAGGCGAGGTAGAAGAATATGAATACGGTAAATTTGGGTGGATTTTAGATCCCGAAGGCAATAAAATAGAATTATGGGAACCTATAGATAAGGCTTTTTTATAAAACGCCTTTTTTATATAAATAAGCAAATCTTTGAAAAGCAGAGAAAATGTAACGTAATTTCCCTGTATTTTTAGTAGTTTTATTACTCTAACCGACTAAACAACAAAACTATGAGTGAAGAAAATACTGGAGATCTAGGAGATGATCTTAAAGACAAAGCCAAGAAAATGGCAAATGAAGCTGGTGAAAAAGCAAGCGAGCTAGCAGATAAAGCTAAGGAAGCGGCTTCAGAAGCATCTGAGGATATCAAAGAAGGAGCTAAGAAAATTCAAGAAGAGGCAAAAGAAGTAGCCGGAGATATCAAAGAAGAATGGAATAAAGTGACGACAAGTACCGATAATAAGAAATTATTGGCAGGTTTACTGGCTATATTTTTGGGATCACTGGGGATTCATAAATTTATTTTAGGATACCAAAAAGAAGGAATCATTTTATTGGTTGGTACTGTCATTGGATATGCAACATTATGTATAGGAATAGGAGCTTTTATCCTAATGGCAACAGGAGCTATAGGCCTTATAGAAGGTATAATCTACTTAGTTAAAAGTGATGAAGAATTTTATAATACGTATCAAGCAAACCAAAAACCTTGGTTCTAACATAAGAAAAACCGAAAAGAAATTTTCGGTTTTTTGTTAAAATTTATAATCGTAATATTGCTATATTACTATTTTGATTATATTTGTACATCATTTTACATTTTAATAGATGTCAAATGCATAAAATGTTCAAAAATCTAATACTATGGGCGTAACAAAAAGACACATTCATTCAATACGAGCAAATCAAATGGCAGACCTTGCCAAGGTACTTTCCAATCCAGCTCGTGTGGCTATATTAGAATACATAGGAGATTGTGATGGATGTTTATGTCAAGACATATCAGAAAAAATAAGACTCTCTCAACCTACTACATCACAGCATTTACAGGTAATCCGTAAAGCTGGGCTTTTAAAAAGTCAGTTTAAAGGAAAAGCGCAGTATTATAGTATTGATGTCAGAAAATGGGATCAATTGCAACAGCACTTTCAAGATTTTTTTGAAAATACAAGAGCAAAATGCTGTTAGATTTTGAGTACTCCTACTTTACATAAAGCCTATGATAGTACCTTGTTTAAAAAGCAAGGGGAAGATCTTATCGAGAAGTTGTCTAATCACCTTGCTCAGACAACCTCTGGGCAGAGTAGTACAATGAATACCTGGGTGCCACCTCAAGAAGAATATCTCTTTTGGAAAACATATGCCTCTCAAGAACATTCTACAGCAACTTTTTTTGAAGACGTATTAAAGCGATCTATCCATACACATCATCCTAAGTATATCGGACATCAAATAGCACCTACAGTACCTGTTTCTGGGCTATCAACAATGCTCAGTGCTCTACTTAATAACGGGATGGCCGTTTATGAAATGGGACAAGCTTCGTCTGCTATAGAGCGTGTAGTTATTGAAAAATTTACAGAAACAATAGGGTGGCAACAAGGCGATGGGTTTCTTACATCTGGAGGAACGCTTGCAAACCTTACAGCACTTCTTGCAGCACGCAAAGCAAAGGTAAGAACAGATATCTGGAATGAGGGGCATAGTAGCAAACTAGCTATTATGGTTTCAGAGGAAGCACATTATTGTATAGATCGTTCGGCAAGAATCATGGGGTTAGGCGAGGAAGGGATTATTAAGGTACCCGTAAATACAGATTATAAAATCAGATTAGATCTTCTACAAGATTATTATGATCAAGCGACAAGTAAAGGACTAGAAGTATTTGCTATTATAGGAAGTGCTCCTTCTACAAGTACTGGAGTTTATGATGATTTAGAAGGGATTTCTGCTTTCGCGAAAGCAAATAATCTATGGTTTCACATAGATGGAGCTCATGGAGGAGCGGCTATATTTTCAAGTACATATGCACATTTACTCAATGGAATTAAAGACGCAGATTCTGTAATTATAGATGGTCATAAGATGATGGGGACCTCTTCTATTACAACAGCTGTTCTTTTTAAGAATGCAGTAGATAGTTATGCTACTTTTAGTCAAAAAGCACAATATCTCTGGGAACAAAATGATGATCCAGACTGGTTTAATATTGCCAAAAGGACTTTTGAATGCACGAAGAGCATGATGAGTTTGCGATTTTTTTCTATATGGAATGCTTATGGCGATCAGTTTTTTGATGATTTTGTAACAACGCTTTATAGATCGGCATCTGTTTTTGCAAAGAAGATTGATGAGGATCCTGATTTTGAACTTGCCTTTGAACCAGAAAGCAATATCGTATGTTTTAGATATACCCGAAATAGTACAAAAAACCCTATAGAACAGGTCAATAAAACAATTCGGAAGATCTTATTAGAAGATGGTGAATTCTATATCGTTTCTACTTTACTAAAAGGAGAATTCTGGCTTCGAACTACATTTATGAACCCATTTACAACAGTTAAGCATATGGAGCGCTTACTCAATAAAATCAAAGAGACCGTTCCTGTAAACGTATATTAATTATGAAAACACAAGAATTTTTAAATTTATTGAAAGAGCATCAAGGAAAATCTTTATTATTCGAATATGCTCCTAACCTCCTTGTAGGTGCAAATTATCACATTACAGAAGTAAAACATATTACCGTAGACTCTGTAGATTGTGGAGCAGGGGTTGATGCTTGGAAAGAAACGATCGTTCAATTATGGGAAAGCCCATCTGAGTTAGGTAAAACCGAATTCATGAGTGCCTATAAAGCAATGGGAATTCTTTCTAAAGTAGGGCGTATGAAACCCTATACGATGGATGCAGAACTTAAGATAGAATATAGTAATGCTACTTTTCATACAGCGCAACTTTTTGTTAACGATTATGAAATACGTGGGACAAACTTGATTCTTAAATTAGCGGTTGAACAAACAGATTGTAAAGCAAAAAAAGCATGTGGTATAGAAGAACCTACAGCAGTAGGTGAGGTTGCGGGAGGATGTGCTCCTGGAAGCGGTTGTTGTTAGGGATTTTTATATAGTCATACAAAATGATTCATATGGATAACATAGAATCCTTTTCAAAAGAAGATTATCCTAGATGTGCTATAATCTATCAAGAAGGAATGTCTTCTGGGATTGCTACTTTTGAAATAAATGTCCCAGATTGGGAAGACTGGGACGCAAAGTATTTAAAACCATGTCGTTTTGTATATAAAAATGAAGGTGTTGTCATGGGATGGTGTGCACTTACCCCTTTTTCGAGTAGAGAAGTTTATAAAGGGGTTGCCGAAGTAACAATATATATAGCTCGAGAAATGCATGGAAAAGGGATTGGTAAATACCTACTGGATCATTTGATTTTGGAGAGCGAGAAAGCAGGTTTCTGGACATTACAAGCAAAAATTTTTACACAAAATAGTGCTAGTATTCGATTGCATGAGAAATGTGGTTTTAAAATTGTAGGCGTACGTAAAAAATTAGGAATGCGTGATGGTTTCTGGCATGATAATGTATTAATGGAGAGAAGAAGTAAATTGTTTATATAGCAGTATAACATAAACTAAACACTAAAAAAATAGAGGAAGAATCTCCTTTTATAAAATACTATGAAAAAAAACATACTCGTACTATGTACAGGAAATAGTTGCCGTAGTCAAATGGCACATGGATATTTAGAGCAAATGGCTAGTGATAAAGCTAGTATATATTCGGCGGGAATAGAAACACATGGATTAAATCCCGGAGCTATAGCTACTATGAAAAAAGATGGCATAGATATTACTGGACATACATCTAATCATGTAGACGAATATCAGGGAGTTGCATGGGACTTTATTATCACAGTGTGCGATCACGCATATGAAAACTGTCCTTTTATTGCTGCTCCTAACGCAACGCGATTACATCATAACTTTTATGACCCCTCTAAGTTTGTAGGAGGAGGAGAAGAAACAGAGGTAGCTTTTGCGAAAGCGAGAAATGAAATTAAAGCTTATTGTAAAGATTTTGTAGCTACACATTTATAGTGTTTTATATTATCTATTTAACTACTCAAAGTATCAGCAACTTGCGCTATATCTTTACGTTCAAACCAACGAATAAAACGGATTGCCCATCGTAACACCCGGCTTTTTGTGGTAGAAATTTTAATAGCTAGATTGGCTATAGATACATCACGGTCAGTGAGACAAGTTTCTTTGTTTAAGGCATCATGATATTTGTTTGCAAATAACCAAGCTTCATCACGAGCGATATTAATACTGAAAGTTGCAATCAGATCCTCTTTACCATCGGCTACTTTGTCTAGTAAATAAAAGAAAGGAGAAACCAAACCTATCTTTTGTTGTAGGGAGTCTACCATACTAGCTAATATTTCATTGATTTTATTAAAATCCGTATGAATTGGGTGCAAATCATTTTGGGCTCCTATGGTTTCTGAAACAGCAATCCCAAGGTCTAAATTAATATGCGCATTAATTCCTAAAAGAAGATGCTGTAGAATAAGAAGCTTTTTGTTTTTAGTAGCTTCAAATGCATTTTTCCAGCTCAGAGATGGTTCTTCACCATTTTTATACTCAAAATAGGCTTTGATATATCTATTTGCAAAAATAACATCGAGACGCTCCATTCTATGGTTGTCTTCAAATTCTTTTTGGGTTATGCCTAGCTTAATCCGTTCTGTTACTTTTTTATAAAGTATGGGAAATAAAGCAAGATTGTTATTATTTGCTACTTCTGTCACGATGATATTCTCAAGAATTGATAGTACTTCATCTATGGTAGTAGCTTGTTTCATGTCAATCTAATCAGGTAGTTAGAAGTATTAAAGTTAGAAATAAGTAATCAGATGATCAAATGGGTGGACTACTATAATTGTGAAGGAATAATAAAGTAAGGGATAGATTACTTATTTTTAGAGTATAAATAATGACTCATGAAAAAAACAGTATTTCTAGTATTTGCAATGCTAAGTCTAAGTACACTTACAATTTTTGGACAAAGTGATAAGGACAAAACACAAGAAACCGTTTCAAAATCAAAAATAGAAGGCCATATATATTTTCTAGCAGATGATTTATTAAAAGGGCGAGAGACTGGCACATCAGAAAATAAAATAGCGGCTTCTTATCTTGCAAATACATTGCGTAGTTATGGAGTACAGCCTAACCCTAAAACAGATACCTATTATCAAGAAGTCAATCTTCAAAAAAAATCACCTCCTACAGATGTAAGTATTTCCATTAATGGAGATGCTATAACAGATTATGCATTATTAGAACCTGCAGCCGTAGAGTATTCTAAAAATGCTATATACTTAGGGTATGGATTAGAAAAGGATTATGAAGGAGTATCTGTAAAAGGGAAGTTAGTGATTATACAGGCAGGTAGTGCAGACACAAAAGATACACGTGCCGCTTTTGGATTGCGAGAAAAAAAGCAACAACTAGCAAAAGAAAATGGTGCTTTAGGGATCATTGAACTATTAGATGCGAATGATCAAATATGGGGGTTTATAGAACATAACTTTAATGCTCCTGCGATTAGTATTATAACAGAAAATGAGGACACAGCTATTTTACCTTATATATGGGTATTAGATAAAGAAAATAAAATTGCAAAGAGTCTTACAGCAAAAGCTTCTATTCCTACTCAATTTAAAATGAGCGATCCTCAAAAAGAAATTATAAAATCTCAAAATGTGATAGGTGTTGTAGAAGGTACAGATCCTAAGCTAAAAGAAGAGTATATTATCTACTCAGCACATTATGATCATGTAGGTATTGGAACACCAGATGAAACTGGCGATGTTATTTATAATGGAGCTCGTGATAATGCGGTAGGAACTACAACAGTATTAAGTATGGCAGAAAATCTTGCAAAATATCCTACAAAACGATCGGCGTTATTTATCTTATTTACTGGAGAAGAAAAAGGATTGCTAGGGAGTTCTTTTTATGTAGAAAATCCAGTATTACCACTTAAACAAATGGTATATTGTTTTAATAGTGATAATGCAGGATACAATGATACATCACTTGTGACTATTATAGGATTACCCAGAACGACAGCAGCACAACATATCAAGGATGCTTCAAGTGCTTTTGGATTAAAAGCGGTAGATGACCCTGCCCCTGAACAAGGTCTTTTTGATAGGAGTGATAATGTAAATTTTGCAGCAAAAGGAATTCCAGCACCTACATTTTCTTTAGGTTTTACAGCATTTAATGGAGATGTTACAAAGTATTATCACAGACCAGGAGATGAGGCAAAAACGTTGGATTATGATTATCTATACAAATTCTTTAGTGCATATGTCCTTGCAGGACGTAGTATAGGGAATGACCCTGTAACTCCTACTTGGACAAAAGGAGATAAATATGAAGCTGCAGGAAAGGCATTGTATACTAATTGATAGATAAGTGATATCTTTTTTGAAAGTAAAAAAGATATCAAAACCTATTGTCAAAATCTTATTATATAGTATGTATTATCTTTTTTAATAAGAGGTTTTTGTACATAAACAAGGGTAACTACCTGTAATTTAATAAGTTTATTTTTTTATCTTTAATGTCGAAAACAACCTAACCAATTAATTTTTTGACAATTTCCTTGTCTAAATTAAAATAGCCAAGTTCCCTCGTTTTGTCATTCGATTAGAAATGACACTAAAATGAACTTAAAAAAATCAGTAGGCATTGCCATTCTTCTTGGCATTGCTTTCCTTGCCATATGGGAATTCTATGTTCGATCTCAAGGCTATGTTTCAGAACTTGATGACAATAAAGCACTCTGGGCAATACAACGCGCAAAAGTAGATAAGCTTTCTTCTGATGATGTCGTATTACTGGGATCTTCAAGAGTCCATTATGATATCCAGTTGGACGAATGGGAAGAAGAGACGGGAGTTCGACCTATTATGCTTGCTTCAGATGGAACGACACCGACACCTATTTTTAAAGAAATAGTTGAAGAAACAGATTTTAAGGGTACTGTAGTCATTGGTATAAGTCCTGGGCTATTTTTTAGCCAACCCGGTAAAGGGTTTATGTGGGATCGCCCTACAAAAAGATTACGCCATTATTATGAACAGACGTATGCCCAACGTGCAAACCATTACTTATCTGTTCCTCTTGAACACAACTTTGCATTTTTAAATGCTTCTGAAGAAGAATGGGCAGATGATATTGATTTAAAGACACTTGTCAATTCTATTTCTATGGGCAATAGATTGCCACAAGGCCGCCCCCCTTTTAATAATTTTGGGTTTGTAGATGGAGATCGTAATGTAACAATGTTTGAAAAAGTCAAAACAGATACTGCTTTTGCAAATACAGTGATCAAGGTTTGGGGATATGGTTGGGAACGACGTCCAGACCCTGTTTTGGACCCTGTAGTATCTTATTATAAACCGTTACTTGCTATATTCAAAGAGCGTGGAGGAAATGTGATTTTTGTACGTTGTCCTTCTAGCGGAGGAAATAGAGAACGAGAGCATAAAAAAATACCAAGAACTGAAAACTGGGATGCCTTTCTTGCACAAACCGGAGAAAAAGGATATCACTTTGAGGATTACGATACCTTACGACATTTTACATGTCCTGAAGAGTCACACTTGTATTCTCCAGATGCTAAGATATTTACAAAAGAACTTGTCAATATCCTTATTGCAGATAAACAAATTACTAATCGTAAAGCTCATTAATTATGTTATTTAATTCACTCAGTTTTGTGGCTTTTCTGATTATTGTATTGGCCTTATATTATTCTAAGTTTTTAAACTGGACAGCAAAAAAAAGAATGTTGCTTTTGTCTAGTTACGTATTTTATGGTATGTGGAATCCTCCATTGATTATTTTATTATGGATATCTACAGTAGTTGATTGGACAGCAGGAAAAAAGCTTGCTGTTATAGAGGATAAACGTAAACGAAAGTTATGGTTATTACTAAGTATGATAGTTAACTTAGGTTTTTTGGCCTTTTTTAAATATGGAAATTTTTTATTAGAAAATTTCACATCTATTGTTACTTCTTTAGGATGGGATTTTAAAGCACGACCCTTGGATATTATTTTACCTATGGGAATTTCTTTTTATACATTCCAAACCATGTCCTATACTATTGATATGTATCAGCGTAAAGGAGAGCGGGCACGTACATTTTTAGACTTTGCGTTGTATGTTACTTTTTTCCCACAGTTAGTTGCGGGACCTATTGTACGTGCAAAAGATCTTATTACACAATTTTATGAGCCAAAAAAGGCTACAATCAATCAGTTTATATGGGGGTTGTTTTTACTTACTATCGGTGTTTTTCAAAAGGTGGTTTTGGCAGATGCGTTACTTTCAAGTACGTCAGATGCAGTTTTTGATGCGGGTAAAATTTTACATGGGCTAGATGCCTGGGTAGGGACACTTGCATTTTCAGGGCAGATATTTTTTGACTTTGCCGGTTATTCTACCTGTGCTATAGGAATCGCATTAATGTTGGGTATTGTATTACCAGATAATTTTAGATATCCATATGCATCAATAGGATTTTCAGACCTATGGCGTAGGTGGCATATATCATTATCTAGTTGGTTGCGGGACTATTTATATATTCCGTTAGGAGGCAATCGTCATGGTATTACAAGAATGTATGTCGCTCTTATGCTTACCATGTTACTCGGAGGTTTATGGCATGGTGCCGCATGGACTTTTGTGATTTGGGGCGCATTGCATGGGATATACCTTGTGGGGGAACGGTTACTCAAAAATGTGATTAAACTAAAAATAAATGCTTGGAATGGTATATTCTTAGCACTGCTTACCTATATGTTGGTAAATATTACCTGGGTCTTTTTTAGAGCTAAAGAATTTGCTATTGCAAATGATATGATAGCTTCTATGTTTTTTATGAATTCTGAGGGAGAAAAAATCCTAGGAGTAGCAGAGATAGGTAAAGTACTTATTGTGATTTCAGGACTATTTTTATGTCATTGGATCATGCGCAATACATCTATGAAAGAAGTTTCTATTAAAACCCCTTCATGGGTTTTGGGGGTGTTGTGGGCTATTTTGTTTTTCTTGATCTGTCTGGCGCAAGGAAGTGGCGAACAGTTTATTTATTTTCAGTTTTAAAATAGAGTAGCTGTAATATCTGTAAAGTACGCTTTCGCGAAAGCGTATTCTTATTCCTCTTCTGAGGTGCGTTGACCATATTTTTTTTCAAGTTCAGCTTGAAATTCTTCCATGACAGGTTTTACAGTGCTTTCTGGAAGATCTGCAATACGGATATACATCAATCCATCGACGGCATTATTGAAAAAGGGATCTACATTAAATGCGACTACTTTTGCATTTTGTTTAATATATTTTTTGATAAGTACAGGAAGTCGTAATGAGCCAGGTTCTACTTCATCTATGAGTTTGTCAAACTTATTGAGGTCTGCTGCACTCTCATCAAATACAAATTCTTTATCTGCATCTTTAAGACGTACCTTAAATTCTTTTTTAGGATGTATATACTGAGCTACGTATGGGTCATAGTAGTGCGACTTCATAAACTCAATCATCAGGGATTTACTGAAATTTGAAAATTGATTTGAGATACTCACGCCTCCTATAAGATATTTATGTTCTGGAAAACGAAGTGTTGTATGGACAATACCTTTCCATAGTAAGAAAAGAGGCATGGGTTTTTGTTGATATTCTTTAATGATAAAAGCGCGCCCCATTTCGATGCTTTGACTCATCATTTTATAAAGTTCTGGTTCAAATCTAAAGAGATCTTGAAGATAAAATCCATCGATCCCATAACTTGAAAATATTTCTGAACCTAGCCCCATTCGATAAGCACCTGCTATTTTTTGGGCTTGATTATCCCATAAAAACATATGATGATAATAACGATCAAATTTATCTAGATCTATTGCTTCATTAGTCCCTTCTCCTATTTCTCTAAATGTAATTTCGCGTAAGCGCCCTACTTCTTGAAGTGTATTAGGCATTTCATCGGCAGGCGCTAGAAAAACCTCATAGTTTTTTGATTGCAGAAGTCTTTTGTCTTTATCACGTAGACGATCTATTTCATTTATAATTACGTCACTACTTATCGAAGTAACAATTTGCTTAGGTTCTTTTATAGTTTTAAGTGTCTGAGGGATGTTGCTTAGTCTGCTACTTTGGGTTTCAAAAGACTTGGCAAGCATATATGTTTTCTTTCTTAAAAACTCTGTAAATTCTGGGAGAGAGGCATACTCTTTTTGTGCTTGTACTTTGATAGGGTTTCCAATTCGTACTTTGATGATTCGCTTTTTTTGAGTAAGTAGTTCACTGGGAAGTTTTGCCGTACGTAGGGTGTCACTTATTTTGGATAATTTGTAAAATAACCGACTGTTTTTTGCATGAAAATAGATTGGTACAATAGGAACTTCTGCTTTTTTAATAAGTTTAATTGCAGCTTCTTCCCATGGCTTGTCAATGATGAGTTTATCATCTTTATAGGTAGATACTTCTCCTGCTGGGAAAATACCTAAAGGGTGTCCATCTTGTAAATGTTTTATCGCATTTTTAAATCCAGAGATGCTTGACTTAACATCTTTACGATCCTCAAAAGGATTTACCGGCATTACATAGGGTTTAAGTGGCTCAATGCGATGAAGTAAGAAATTGGCAATAATTTTAAAATCTTTACGATTTTCAAGCATAAGTTTGAGCAATAGAATACCATCTATACCTCCTAATGGATGATTAGAAATCGTGATATATGCTCCATTTTTAGGGAGTCGCCTTAAATCTTCTTCTGGGATTTCAAATTTTATTTCAAATTCATCGAGCAAAGAGTTTAAAAACTCTAGATCACTTAGATGTTTATTGCGATTATAGATTTTATTTGCGGTAGATATTTTAAGGACTTTCATTAATGACCATCCCAAAAAAGTACCTATAAAGCCGAGCTTATCTACTTTTATAGCTTGCGCAACTTCTTTTGCGGTAACAAGGCCCATAGGGGAGATCGGTTTAATTTATGTTAGTTAGTACGCAAATATAGGAAATCTGAAATCTGGAAGATTAGCTTCCTTTAAAAACGAATGATATTCTTTTTCTTAAAGACGTTGAAAAATTAATTTTGTGTCACAAATTGCACAGTATTTTGCGCTACTTGTTTTAATAAAACAGTTTTATCTTTTTCAAATAAAGCTAAAACCTTAGGTGTAAAATGGCGAATGGTATATAAAGAAACCCCTTCTATGGACTTTACCTTAAATTTTGCTTTTAGATGATTAATAAGTGGCTCTAGATTTTTAAATTTATTATCTACACATACGGAAAAACTAATCGCAGAATTTTGGATAAGATCTACCTTCATCTTGTATTTGCCTAATAATTGAAACACTTCTCCTATATTATCTTCCATCATAAAAGAAAAGTCGAGAGACGATAAGGATATTAATACTTGATCTTTCTTTACTATATAACAAGGGATTTCAGGAATTAATCGTTGTCCTTTACTGACAGCAGTTCCTGTATTTTGTGGGTTTAAAAAGGATTTTACATGTAATGGAATTTCTTTGCGCTGTAGAGGCTGTAATGTTTTTGGGTGTATAACAGAAGCACCATAGAAAGCAAGTTCTATAGCTTCTTCATAGGAGATTTGATGTAATAATTCTGTGTTTTCAAAAACACGGGGATCTCCATTTAAAACACCAGGAACATCTTTCCAAATGGTAAGACTATTTGCTCCCAAACAATAGGCAAATATGGCACCCGTATAATCACTTCCTTCACGACCTAATGTTGTCGTGAAATTGTTTTCATCAGATCCAATAAATCCTTGTGTTATGGAAAGCTCTTTAGGGTTTATAGCATCTTGTATTGCTTTTTGAGTTGCAGTCCAATCCACACGAGCATCTCTATAACTAGTATCAGTCTGAATAAGATCACGAGCATCCAACCAGTTGTTTTTTATTCCATTTTCTTCTAGAAAAGCACTGATAATACTTGTAGAAATTAATTCTCCGTAGCAAACTACTTGATCATATACGAAGTCATAATTAGGTGACTTGTTCCATGCTAAAAACCCTTTGAGTTCTCCAAATAATGTTTTTGTAACTTCATTAATGGAATGCCCTTTTGGAAAAAGCTCTGAAATAATACGTTCATGATACGTAATACTTTCACTGATAGCTTCTGGGACTTTCATTTTTTTATGGAAATAAGCATGTATGATTGATTCCATCGCATTGGTAGTCTTTCCCATCGCTGAAATGACAACAAGTTTATGATCTATCCCCATTTGTTTAAGGACAGTCATTACATTTCTGACACCAGCAGCATCTTTTACAGATGCACCTCCAAATTTAAATACCTGCATATTCTTAGTGCGTTTGCTTTGATTTTATATTATTGACTGTATGTAGTTGTTTAATCTTGTTTTATCCATTTGAGCGAGATACCAATCTTTTAATAAAAGCGCGCCGCTTCGTTCATAAAATTGAATTGCATCAGAGTTCCAATCTAATACAACCCATTCTACTCTATTTACATTTTGAGACTTTGCATAATGCATCACTTGATTATACAACATCTTCCCATATCCTTTCCCTCTATGTTTTTGAGATACGATAAGATCTTCAAGATGTAATGATTTTCCTTCCCATGTAGAAAATCTAAAATACACTAAAGCCATTCCTATAATTGAAGAATTTACTTCGGCAACAAAGCATGTAAAAAGAGGTTCATTTCCAAATCCATGTTGAATAAGTGTGTCTACAGATATATGAACAGCATCTGGTTCATTCTCAAAAACAGCAAGCTCTTTGATGAGATTAAAAACTGAGGGCATATCACTTACAAGTGCTTTACGTATGTCACAATTCACAGTAATGAGTTTTTAGGATAGCGAAAGTAAAGAATATACGATTATAAAAGAATACGAAAACGTTGTAGTACTATCAGAATTTTGAATATTTTTGCAAAAAAATAACACTTTCCCAATCTATGCCACGTAAAAATCAAACTTTAGGAGAATTTATTATTGAGAATCAATCCGAATTTAAATACTCTTCTGGAGAGTTGTCCCGTTTGATAAACTCTATTAGACTAGCTGCAAAAGTGGTTAATCATCAGGTAAATAAGGCAGGACTTGTGGATGTTTTAGGAGCTGCTGGAGATACAAATATTCAAGGAGAAGATCAGCAAAAATTGGATGTAATTGCTAATGAAACATTTATAAATACGCTTAAGAATAGAGAGATTGTCTGTGGTATTGCTAGTGAAGAGAATGACGATTTTATTACTATTGAAGGACATAACGATGATCATCAAAATAAATATGTCGTCCTTATGGATCCTCTTGATGGTTCTTCTAATATTGATGTAAATGTTTCAGTAGGAACTATTTTTTCGGTTTATAGAAGGATTACTCCTTCAGGTACACCTGTAAAACTTGAAGATTTTTTACAGCCTGGGCGTAATCAGGTAGCAGCTGGATATATTATATATGGTACGAGTACGATGCTAGTATATACTACTGGTCACGGGGTAAATGGATTTACCCTTAATCCTGCTATAGGAACATTTTATTTGTCACATCCAGATATGAAATTTCCGGAAAATGGTACTATTTACTCTGTAAATGAAGGAAACTATACTCATTTCCCACAAGGGGTTAAAAATTATATAAAATTCTGTCAAGAAGAAAAAGATGACAGACCTTATACATCTAGATATATTGGATCATTAGTCTCAGATATTCATCGTAATATGATAAAAGGAGGTATTTATATGTATCCAAAAAGTTCTCTGAATTCGAATGGAAAATTGCGATTATTATATGAATGTAACCCAATGGCCTATATTGTTGAACAAGCTGGAGGCAAGGCAAGTGATGGGTATACACCAATAATGGATTTGGAACCGAAAGAACTTCATGAACGTGTCCCTTTCTTTTGTGGAAGTAAAAAAATGGTAGAAAAGGCAGAGTCCTTTATGTAAAAAGGGATCATAATCCCCTTTATATAAGGACTTATCGGCTATTTTTTTTATATTTGGGGGCTATAACTCAACGAACCTCCACTTCATAATGACTAAAAAAACTAAAGATCAAGCCGATCCGACTTTATTAGAAGCAAACTCCAAAATTGATGCGATTAAGCAACTCATTTTTGGAGAAAATATGGCTGAATATAGTCAGGAATTTGATACCCTCAAAAAAGAGCTCGAACAGAGAAGACAAGAACTGTCCGATTACATAGATGATACCCGTAAAGAATTGATGACTGCTATTGATAATTTAGGTACGGATGTAAATATTCGTATTTCAGATTTAGAAGAAGCATTAAATGATAAAACGGGAGATCTAGATGCTAAGAAAGTTGATAAATCACAACTAGGAAGTTTACTAATAAAGTTAGGCGAAAACATTAAAGGTTAATCTGTCTATCCTCCTGTACTATGGATTCTAAGGAAAGACTTGAGATTCTTAAAGAAATCATACTCACAGATGAACGTGAGTTTGATAAAGATCTCTTGATGAAAATTCAGAAATTAGAATCTGAGCAAAATCACCTTTCTGAAAGGGTAGATCCTATACTCAATGAACGGCTGGCAAATTTTGTAGATGAAATGCCTAAAACCTTAGGGCCCGTAATAACAGAAACACTTAAAACTGAAATTAAAAAGTCTCAAGATGCTGTAGCAGAAGCGTTATATCCTGTAATGGGTAAGATGATAAAAAAATATGTACAGTCAGAAATTAAAAAATTAAATGACGATATAAATACGAGACTTACTAAAACTTTTTCTTTTAAAAACTGGTTTAAAGGGGATCGTAATGATATGAATGCTGCGTCATTAATGCGTGAGGAATACAAGGCCCGAATCGAACAAATCATGGTTATTGAAAAAGGGTCAGGTTTGTTAAAAGCTAACTATTCAAAAACGAAGACAATTGATGAAGATATGGTTGCGGGAATGCTTACAGCAATCAAGAGCTTTGTCGAAGATGCATATGAAAAAGGAGGGTTAGAGTTAGAAAGAATCGATTATGAATTGTTTACAATTCATCTTCAAAATTTTTCAAAGTATTATATTGCAGTTGTCATTACGGGAATATATGATGATGAATATAAAGACAAATTGGAAGACGTGCTTCTAGATTTTGCACAATTTGTTATCAATAAAGATGATATTGATAATGAAGAGAATTTTACAAAAAAATTAAAATCATATTTTACAGATGAGCGTATCTAAAAAAGTTGTGTTGTTAGGGCATTTTGGAGTAGGGAAATCTTCACTGCTTAGACGTTTTGTAGAAAACACTTTTTCTGAAAATTATACTGTTACAATAGGAGTACATATAATGAAGAAAGAGGTTATTGTAGAAGGAGATCGTATTACATTAGTAATATGGGATGTAGAAGGGACTGATGATTTTACAAAATATAGGCCCTCTTATTTGATGGGAGCTTCTAGTTTTATATATGTTTTTGATGCTTCTAGACCAGTGACGTATAGTGACATAAAATATAACTTAGATCACCTAAATGAGAAATTTCCAGAGGTTTCTGTGCATATCATCGGTAATAAAGTGGATTTGGTCGATAGTGATGAACTTTTGGAGGAATTAAGATCAAAAGATATTCAGCATTCCTACCTTTCCAGTGCAAAAACTGGTGAAAATGTTGAATTGCTGTTTAAAAATGTAGCAGCACAATTGCTTGAAGATGCTTGATAAGCTAAGAGAAGAATATTTAAAAAATACAATACAAATAGTAGTCATTGATAATGATAATAAAGTCGTGGCTACAGACAATTCTCTTTTTACCCTACAAGCAGATTCTGATATTACTGAATTTCACCCCTTTTTTTATGTGATATCTTCGCTATTTGAAGATGATAAAACTGAGCAAAAGTTTTATTGTGTGCAAATGGAAATTAGAGGTAAAACATGCTTTTATGATATACGATCAAGAGTAGATCGTAAAAAGAAGCAAGTCGTTTTATTTATTGAAGATTTATCAGACCACTATAAAACAGTACATCAAATTAAGCAGGTTCGTAATGAGTCGATTATAAATTTTAATATCACTCAAGAGCTCAATCATGAACTTAATGTACAACGCGGTTTCAAGAACAAATTCTTGGCTAATGTAAGTCATGAAATTAGAACACCTCTTAATAGTATATTAGGATTCTTAAGTGTTTTAGAAAATACGGATATTGATAGAGAACAATTGGATTTGATAAATATCATCAAAGACTCTTCTAAAAATCTAGTGTCAATTGTAGATGATTTATTAGACATTTCTAAGATTGAAGCTGGTAAACTTGAAATTAAGAATAAACGATTTAACTTTAAAAAGTTTACAGAATCTCTTATTACTACTTATAGATTAAGAACACAGGAAAAGCGATTAGAATTTGTAGCAGACGTATCTGATAATATTCCTAGTTTTTTAATAGGAGATCATCTTAGAATCAATCAGATTTTAGTAAATCTTCTAGAAAATTCATTAAAGTTTACGCATCAAGGTAAAATACATTTTCGAGTATTTACTCCCTCTCGAAACATGCGTCGTATCCCTGTTACATTTGAAATAACGGATACAGGAATTGGGATTCCAAATAAGCATCTTGAATCTATTTTTGAAAGTTTTACACAAGTTGAAAAAAGAGGGCTTTTTGGAGGTGCAGGTTTAGGGCTAAGTATTGTTAAACAACTTACCCAACTTATGGATAGTGATCTTGAAGTAGAAAGTGTGGAAAATGAAGGATCAACTTTTAGATTTACACTTTCAATGGGGATATCTCATGACCAAAAAGATTCTAAGGATAGTCGATTCAGAACTAAAAAGACAGGCAAAAACCAACGAAACGGAGCTAAAAAATATCGCATTTTATTAGGAGAAGATATTGAAGTGAATCAACTTCTTATGATGAAATTATTTGCAGACGAAGGTTCCTATAGTCTAGATATTGCAAAAAACGGAGAGAAGGTTGTACAATTCATAGAAAATTATCATTATGACCTTATACTTATGGATCTTACAATGCCAGTGATGGATGGTATAGATGCAACAGCAAGAATAAGAAATCACCCAAATAGAAAAATACAAAAAATACCAATTATTGCTTTAACTGGACGAACCTCTGAGGAAGAAAGACAAGCTTCAAAAGAAGTTGGGATGAATGCATATCTTACTAAACCTATAGACCCGTCATTATTATTTAAGACTATTGATCGTTTAATACATCGTTATAAAAATAAAAGAACAGAGTTAGAAGCATAAAAAAAGCGATCTTTTTGGGATCGCTTTTTTTAGTAGTAATAAAGAATATTACCTATTCATCATACGTATTTCTTCCTTAAAAGTAGTAAGATCTACGCTGTTGCTCACAAGAGAAAGCGCTTTATCAACTACATATTTTACATTATGTACTGTAAACCCCAGTCCTACTGCAAAACGTTCTAGCATAGAGACTTGTTTGTCTCCCAAATCATGATCTGCATATACCATACGAGAGAGATCAAAAAGGCGCTCGAGGCGACTTTCAAAAGTTATAGGAGGGTTCACAGGGTGGGTATGATAGTTTTTTAATATTTGCTTGTAGCTTTCTTCTGAAATATCAAGATTTCTAGCAATCCTATCAAGGAATGTTTTTTCATCATCTGTAATTATGGTATCGCTCATTGCAATACGAACCATGGCTGCAAAATGATCTTGATTACGCTTACGAAAGCCGCTATCATATAGATCTGAAATAGACATATTGTTATCTTTAAATTAAGTAGCAAATATAGCTATTCTAGCATCATTTTTAATTTGTACATTTGGAAAACCCCCTAATATATTTTTGATGGCTTCATTTTGGTTTTATTTTAAAGAAGGACTATTTCACGTACTCGATTGGAATGCATATGATCACCTTCTTTTTCTAGTTGTTCTTACGATCCCATATACATTTTCTAACTGGAAAAGATTACTAACATTAATTACGATATTTACCATAGGTCATACACTTTCTTTAAGTCTTTCTGCCTATGGTGTTGTAAAGATCAATACGTCTCTTATAGAGTTTTTAATACCTATTACAATAGTAATAACTGCATTATATAATATTTTTAGAGCAGGTAAGAAAGGAAAAAAAGAGAAAGCAGGGATCTACGTAGTAACAGCATTATTTTTTGGGTTGATACATGGTTTTGGGTTTTCGACGTATTTTAAAATGATGACAGCTAGTGCTGAGTCAAAATTATTACCACTCATAGAATATACATTAGGCATTGAAGTAGCTCAACTTATTATTGTGTTTGTTGTTTTAATTATAAGCTTTTTAGGGCAGTTTGTATTTCGATTTTCTGTTCGCGATTGGGTCATGATAGTATCTGCGATTGTAATAGGAGTAACGATCCCTATTTTAAGAGCATCGTTTGTTGCGTTAAATATTTAATAATCGGTTGTATATCCCACTGAAGGCGCTTACTTTAGTACCTTAAATATAATTTGGGGGTTATCCGCTTTCGCGAAAGCGAAACACTTCTCATAAAAATATGACGTCAAAACAAAATAAATACGATATAGCTTATCTACGTATGGCTCAAGAATGGGGGAAACTCTCATATTGTAAACGGAAACAAGTAGGGGCGATTATTGTAAAAGATAAGATGATCATATCTGATGGCTATAACGGGACACCTACAGGGTTTGAGAATTTTTGCGAAGATGAAGAAGGATACACAAAGTGGTATGTATTACATGCCGAAGCAAATGCTATTTTGAAAGTAGCGTCATCTACACAATCATGTAAAGGAGCTACCTTATACATTACATTAAGTCCTTGTAAAGAATGTAGTAAACTGATTCATCAAGCGGGGATGAAACGAGTCGTCTTTAAAGAAGCGTATAAAGACGAGAGCGGAATAAAATTTTTAAAAAAAGCAGGCGTTGAAATACTACATCTTTCAAACATAGAAGATTCATGAAGTTAAAAAAGAAATATGCACCTCTACTCTTTAGTATAGGGATTGCATTAGGGATATTTTTAGGAAGTATGTTAGATTATGGAGTATCTGACACGTCTTTTTTTGGATCTAATACAAAGAAAGAAAAACTTAATAAACTGATCGATTATATAGATTATGAATATGTAGATGCAGTAGATACAGATAGTATCGTAGATGTAACCGTCAATGGCATATTGGATAATCTTGACCCCCACTCTACTTATATCCCTCCAGAAGAATT
Organism: uncultured Dokdonia sp.; assembly: GCA_947503305.1. Taxonomy (GTDB): domain Bacteria; phylum Bacteroidota; class Bacteroidia; order Flavobacteriales; family Flavobacteriaceae; genus Dokdonia. Next base: position 130,019 of record CANNDF010000001.1, on the reverse strand, counting down.
GCGAGAGATTGAAGAAAATATGAAAGGAGATTTTGTAGGAATAGGGATTAGTTTTTATCCATATAAAGATTCTGTTGCTGTGATTCAGGCAATTGCTGATGGACCAAGTGCGCTAGCGGGAATTCGCGGTGGAGACCGTATTGTATATGCAGATGGGATTCCTCTTTTTGGTAAACAGATTACGGATGATTCTCTTTCTCAAATATTAAAAGGACGAGTAGATACACCTGTAGAATTAAAAATAAAGCGTGAAGGAACAGATCAACTTATATCCTATCGAGTAAAAAGAGGAGTTGTTCCTATCTCTAGTGTAGTTGCAAACTATATGCTTACAGACCAATTAGGGTATATTAAGATTAATAGATTTGCAGAGTCTACATATACAGAATTTAGAGAAGCTTTATTAGAATTACAGTCACAAGGAGCTACACAATTAGCATTAGATTTGAGAGATAATCCAGGGGGGTATATTTCTAGTGCAGAGCAAATTGCAGACGAGTTTTTAGAGAAAAATAAACTTATATTATTTACAAAAAATAAGACAGGAAAAATAAATAAGACCTTTTCTAGAAGTGGAGGAATTTTTGAAGATGGAGAAGTATTTATTCTTGTTAATGAAAATTCGGCATCTGCCAGTGAGATTGTCGCTGGAGCTTTACAGGACAATGACAAGGGTCTTATTGTAGGACGGCGATCCTTCGGAAAAGGATTGGTGCAGAGAGAGATGGATTTGGGAGATGGAAGCGCAGTACGCCTTACTATTGCTAGATATTATACACCTACAGGGAGATCAATACAAAAACCCTATGAGCTTGGAAACAAAGCTTATTTTGAAGAATATCTAGAACGTTATGAAAATGGAGAACTTCGTAGTGCGGATAGTATTAAGGTTGCAGACTCCTTAAAATTTAGAACCCCTCTTGGAAAAGTGGTTTATGGGGGGGGAGGTATAATACCAGATGTATTTGTACCTAAAAATATAGATTATGAAATAGAGCACCTTAATTATGTACTTCGGTCAGGATATATGGGGATGTTTATTTTTGAAGAATTAGAGAAGAATAGAACTTACTACAATATGTTATCTCATGAAGAATTTAAGAATGAAATCATTGTTTCTGATACAATTGTAGAAGATTTTATATCTTACGCCAGATTAAGTGGAATTAATTTAAGAGCCGAAAATTATAAAAACATCTATAAAAGGTATCTCAAGGCCACAATGGCACAACAACTTTTTGGTAATAATGCCTTTGAACAAATGGTTAATCAAGATGATACGATTATCCAAAAAGTAATAAGTATAAGCAATAATTAGGGGATTACGTTATGGTAATAATTGCATCTGTATTTGTATTCATCATCGCTGTTATTTTTAGATTACTAGATAACAGTGCAAAACTGTTTATTTCAAACGGAATTTCAGTAAGCCCATTTTACCTTTCTGCAGAAACGGTTATGGAAGAAATGGAAAAACTAGATGATGAACGCTTAAAACGAAAATTAAGGCGTAATCTTATATATCAAAAATTACATAAAATTTTTACTGTACTGGCTGTAATCACGCTCCTTATAGGTATAGGATTTGAGATATACCATCCTGAACTTATTTATTTATTTTAAAAAAATAAATCTTACTTCCCTTTTTGTTTTTTAGCAATTTTTCTGGAAAGATGTAAAATCAGTAGAAGTACAATTGCACAAGCACTACCAACAACTCCTATAAGCGCAATACTGCTATCACCTGTAAAAGGTGTCTCAAAATTTATACGAGTTATATTATAGATGAGTAATGCAAGAGCAATTAGAATAAAAACAGGAATGATAATACGCATAATAGTTATCTAAATAATTCTTGAATATTAGCAGTAAACAACTTCACAGCTATTGCAAGCAAAATTACACCAAAAACCTTATGTATAATAGCAATTCCATTTTTTCCGATTCCTTTTTCTATGCGTTGCGATGTTTTAAGAACAATATAGATAAGAGCAATATTAATAACAATAGCTATTAAGATATTTTCAATAGCATATTCTGCACGTAATGCTAGTAATGAAGTTAAACTTCCAGGCCCTGCAAGTAAAGGAAAGGCTAATGGAAATACAGAAACTGTCTTTGCACTAACACCATCATCATCTTTAAAAATGCTTACCCCTAATATCATTTCTAAGGCTAGGAAAAACAAAATAAAAGAACCAGCAACAGCAAATTCATTTACATTAATCCCTATAAGACTAAGTATACGCTCTCCTATGAATACAAAAGTGATCATAAGAATAAGAGCGACAATAGCTGCTTTTTCACTTTGAATATGCCCAGCTTTCTTACGTAATTTAAGAACAATAGGGATGTTTCCTACTATATCTATTACTGCAAATAAGATCATAGTTGCAGTGAGAATTTCTTTCAGATTAAAGTTCATCACAAATAGGCTTTAAAGTATGCAAAATTACTATAATTAGAGTTGTTATGATGCTACTATGTGCAATAAATAATTAAAAAATAGTAAGCCAGTTTTTGTCTCTTATTGTTCGTCCTTAAGGAGTATATTTGTGATATGTTTCAGCTTAAGAATACGATCATTTCTGAAGACATCATCGAAAAAGATTTTGTCTGTAATCTCAATGCTTGTAAAGGAGAATGCTGTATTGCAGGAGAAGCGGGAGCTCCTTTAGAAGAAGATGAGGTACAAATACTCAAGGATATCTATCCAGATGTAAAACCCTTTTTACGACCGGAAGGAATAGATGCAATTGAAAAACAAGGTACTTCTATAAAAACTGACCTTGGTGAATTGGAGACAACTCTTGTAAATAATAAGGAATGCGCTTATGTTACTTTTACAGATAATGGTATTGCCAGTTGCGGTATTGAAGATGCATATAATGCGGGTAAAGTAAGTTTTAAAAAACCTATTTCATGTCACTTATATCCAGTTAGAGTACAAAAATATAGTTCATTCTCTGCAGTTAATTATCATAAATGGCCTATTTGTGATGATGCCTGTGCATTAGGAAAAGAATTACAAGTCCCTGTTTATAAATTTGTGAAAGATGCGCTTATGCGAAAATTTGGAAAATCTTGGTACAGTGAATTAGAAAAAGCGGCAGAAGATATTAAGAAATAGGAAGCTTAGATTTGCATTGCAAATTTCTATTACATAATTCTGGTTAAATACGTATAGAGATCTACATCTTTATCAAAAAGTTGAATATATTTTTTAACAAAAATCGTATCATGGATCATACCTCTAAACTACCTAATGTTTCGACGACTATTTTTACAAAAATGAGTCGAATGGCACATGAGTATGATGCTATTAATCTCTCTCAAGGCTTTCCTGGATTTGGTACAGACCCACATTTACATAAACTGGTAACAAACGCCATGCAATCTGGGTATAATCAATATGCACCTATGGCAGGTATTTATAGCTTACGCGAAAATATAGCCAGTAAGATCAATACCCTTTATGGATCTGATTATCATCCTGAGCATGATATAACAATTACAGCAGGAGCTACACAAGCAATCTATACGATCATTTCGACATTTATACGACCAGACGATGAGGTGATTGTATTAAAACCTGCTTATGATTGTTATGAACCAACTGTCGAAGTGAATGGAGGGAAAGTTGTTTCAATACAACTTAAAGCTCCAGAGTATAAAGTAAACTGGAATACGGTAAAAAATGCGTTTACACCAAAAACAAAAATGCTTATTATTAATACTCCTCACAACCCTACCGGAACTGTCTTACAAAAAGAGGATATGCTAGCCATGGAGCGTATACTGGAAGGGACCGATATTATAGTTCTAAGTGACGAGGTATATGAACATATTATATTTGATGATGTACAACATGAAAGCGTAGCTAGATATCCTAAACTTGCAGCACGTTCATTTATCACTGCCTCTTTTGGAAAAACATTTCATACAACAGGATGGAAAATGGGGTATGCTGCCGCTCCAAAATATTTAATGAAAGAATTTCAGAAAGTACATCAATTTAACGTGTTTTGTGTAAATCATCCTATGCAAAAAGCTTTTGCAACGTATCTTAAAACTCCAAGTCATTATATAGAACTTGCGCAGTTTTATCAAAACAAAAGAGATTTATTCTTAGAGTTAATTAAAACATCACGTTTTAAAATGATACCCGCTGCAGGCACGTATTTTCAAATGTTGGATTTCTCTGAAATTACAGAAGAATCTGATATGATTTTCGCCGAAAGGCTTACCAAAGAAAATAAAATTGCGGCTATCCCTACCTCTGTTTTTAATACGGATCAGGAAGATTTCAAAATGCTACGATTTTGTTTTGCAAAAACAGATGAAACACTGCAACAAGCAGCAGCTATATTAAATACTATTTAATAAGAACCTTATTTATAATGAGTTCTAGAATAATAAAACACCTGTATTTGTGTTGCGTGATGATCTTATTATCATCATGTACAGTGCTACAATGGCGTGCTAGTGATCAAGAAATATATGAGCGTTTTGAAAATGAAAACATTGATACTGAGATAAGTTATTTTGAAATAGATAGTCTTGATTTAAAGATCAGAGTTCAACATATAAAGCAATCTGATTCAAATAGTAACATAGTATTTTTTCACGGGTCTCCAAGTTCACTCTCTGCTTGGAATAGATATCTTACAGATTCTCTATTGATTTCTAAAGCAAATCTTCATGCTGTAGATAGACCGGGATATGGATATTCAAACTTTGGAAATGAGATAACTTCTATAGATAAGCAAGCTCAAATAATGAGTGCTTTACTAGATAAATATGAACTGGAGAATGTTATTGCCATAGGTTCTTCATATGGCGGACCCCTAGCAGCTAGGTTAGCCGTTTTGAATACTAAGGTTAAGGGAGTCGTTATGATATCACCAGCTATAGACCCTACTAATGAAAAGAAAATCTGGCAGTCTAAATTTACACAATGGTGGATTACTCGTTGGTTAGTACCTACTGGGTATCGTGTAGCAGGAGATGAGAAAACAGTACATGCACAAGAACTAGCACGTATAGAAGATGACTGGGATAAAGTAATAGTACCTGTATTACATATTCATGGAGATATAGATGATATTGTACCCTATGAAAATGTGTACTATACTAAGAAAGTTTTTCCTAATATTAAGAATATAACAACTCCTGATACAGGTCATGAGATTGCTTGGGGGAGACCAGATCTTATAAAACCAATGCTTCTTGACTTCATGGCACATATTTTTTTAAATATCCAGTAAAAATCAATCTCTATAGTGATGTAATACCCCAAAGTCAAAAGGGGTCCATAGACTTCCTTTAAGATCACTTTGCTTAAGTCCTGTATTTACCCAACTATTACATGTTTTATAAAATGCATATTTGCCACGTGCTCTATAAAAATCATCTCTACTAGGTGTATATCCTTTTGTGGGAATACGTATTTTCTCCCCATTTTCTGAATATGTAAAAGTTTCTATTAGAAACGTATTAAGCTTTTTAAGTTGTGTTTCTGTAATAGGGACTTTGACCCATTTTTCCCGTTTGGAGTTATACCTAGTTATATGAACGAGTGTTTTATTATCTAAAAAAGCAGCTGTAAAAGCTGTAGAAAAAGTAAGATCTCCCCACGTAGGCGTATTAATGTAAAAATTTTCTTCCCCCCACCCAAAAGCAAAATAACGATTGCTTTGTCTTGCAATGAGATCTTTTTTTAAATCTGAGGACATATATTCTTTGGGCATGACAATGTCAAGATGTACTCCATTGGTAGTGAGGTATACGTGTTTAGTTTTTGAAGCTTCTCCAGAGGTTTCTGAAACAGGGATATATGATAGAATTAATGAAATAAGCAGGTAGCTTATAGGAATAAGAAATATATAACAGATCCCTTTTAAAAATACCCTTACCAACCTCATATTAGAATGCCTTAGAGAGTAGTTTCATAAACTCTCCAATTTTATTAGGTTCTAACCATCGGGTAACAACAACAAGATCATTTTTTTTATCAATGATGATGAAATTTCCTCCAAATCCAGCAGCATAAAAAATATCTTCATCTAGACCTTCCCAATGTCTGGGCCCTTTTTTGTTTAACCACCACATAAAACCATAATTCACATTAGGTACAGAAGGTTGAGTGGCTTGTTGTATCCATTGTGAAGAAATTAATCGCGTATTTCTCCATTGTCCGTCATTTAAAAAAAGTAATCCAAAACGAGCCATATCCTCTGCAGAAATAAAAATCCCAGCGCCACTATGTCCCCCGCCTGTTACAGATTTCATTTGTATTCCGTCTATTTCTGTCCAGGCGTCTTTATATCCATGCCAGCGCCATGTTGTAGAGGCGCCTATCTTATCCATAATTTCTTCTTTAAGGACTTGTGGTAAGGGTTTGCGCCATAGATGAGTGAGGCTATAGGCAAGTACATTTACTCTTACATCATTATATTCCATAACACTACCAGGAGATTTGGGAGTTGCATATTGCCAGTCATCTAATCCTCCTTCTCGGGGTGGACGATCTGCCCAATCTTTACCTCCCCAAAGGATCCCTTGCCAGGCACTATTTTGTTGTAATAAATGGCGCCATGTGATCTGACTATTGTGTTTCCCATTAAAAGTACCATCCCAAATATATCTATCCATTTGATCATCAATACTAGCAATAAGATGTTGATCTACTGCAAGTCCCGCTATAGTAGACAGAAAACTTTTTGTTACAGAAAAAGTCATATCTACACGTTTGATATCTCCCCATTGTGCAACTATTTTTCCTTTTTTAAGAATCATCCCCGCAGGCCCCCCTCTCTTTTTAGTAGGACCTAAAATCTGATGAAAAGGTTCTCTTTTAAAACCTTCAAGAATTGCAATACGTAAATCTCTTGAGCCAGAATATTCGTTTGCATTTGCAAAAGCAATACTTTCTTTGACTATTTTACTATCCATTCCGGCTTCTTTTACAGGGATTGTTTCCCAAACCGCATTTCGCTCTGGGAAATAATATTCTTGCGTATAGGATACCATAGAAATAAATAAGCAGCTAACTAGGATATAGAGTCTCATGAGATAAATGATTTATTCAAAGCTATGAAAATGATTTATTATTAATTAGGTTTTAAGTGGCACCATTTTTTAAAATAAAAGAAGTCAGTAGTAGTTGATTTTATATTACGTTGAACGTTGTTTTATAATTAGAGAAATAAAAAAGGACATTGTTAAACAAAATAAGGTATATAATAGGTGGTTTTTTTATATATTGAAGACATGAATAATGAACTATTTGATGCTATTCGTGAAGGAGTGATTGATACTGTTTCAAAGATATTAAATGCACATCCAGAACTAGTAAATATTAAAGATGCTAGAGGGTCAACACCATTACTACTGGCCACCTATTATGGACATCAAGAAATAGCAGAAATAATCCTTAAATGTAAACCAGATATAAATGCAAAAGATGGATCTGGGAATACAGCGTTAATGGGTGTTTGTTTTAAAGGATATCCAGCAATTGCTAAGCTCCTTATATCTCATGGTGCAGATGTAAATGCTGTAAATTTTAATAATGCTACAGCATTAATTTATGCAGCTACTTTTGCTCAGGCAGACATAGCTAGACTACTTCTAGAACATGGAGCAGATGCTTCCTATAAAGATGATCGCGGTCATAAAGCTTATGACCATGCAAAAATGCAAGGGGTAAAGCCACTTATGGATTTACTTGAAAATTCGTAAAATCTTCTATCCAGTTTTTACATCCATTGTCCATCATAATATCTTTATTCTTTATGCCTACCCCTAAAAAATCGATGCCTAAATTTTGCGCAGCTTTTAAATCCCATAATCCATCCCCTACAGCAATAATATGATCAAAAGTAGTCTTATTGTAGAATACCTCAGATTTATAAATAGCTTCTTTTACAAATCCTTCTCGAGAGACACTTGTAATCGAAGTGGCTAGTACTTCTGGGATACATAAGATGTTTGCAGCTACCAATTTCTGAATAGATGCTTTTGGAAAAGCTCCTGTTCCATAAGAAAATGGAATCCCTTCTTTTTGTAAGTTTGTTAATGTTTTTCTAGCCCCTTTAATTTCTTGTACTGGAGCATGTTTAGACAATTCTATGTCCAATAAGTTATCTAATTTATGACGCAAATCATCTGGAGGTTTTTGACCAAAATTTCGCTCATAATTATATTCTAATGCATACCGATCGGTGTGATGTTTATAATTATCATAATCAGTATCGATATCCTTAAGCCCAATATCTGCTAGTACTTTAGTAATTACTTTTAAATAGGTTGGAATGCTATCAGTAAGTGTTCCATCAATATCAAAAATAAAGAGGGTGTTTTGGGTTATCATTTAAAAAGATCTTTAAGTTTAAGTTTCCCGTGAGAATTAAGACGGGTACATATTTTTATAAATGCTAGAGCAGTAATCATTGCATCTCCAGAAGCAGTATGTCTGTCATATACAGGTATTTTAAGTGCCTCGCTTAACTCATCGAGCGTATATACATTCTTAATAAGCGCATAGTTTACAGGATGTAATAATCGTTTGTACAGTGTTCCTGTATCAAGAGCTTTATTCTTTAATTTGCCAAGGCCGTAGCGTTTTAAAGTGTTGTTTATGATCGCCAGATCAAAACCTACATGATGTCCTACTAAGATATCAGTTCCTATAAAATCTAAGCAACGTTTTATAGCATCTATTTCGTTTACTTTTTTATACTCACCATGTTTTAAAATTCCATGTATGGGAGCACTTTCTGGATTGTATTGCTCTTGCTTTATATAGAGTTCAAAACTATCCATTACTGAGATTGTATTTTGTTGTAATGCAACGGCTCCAATAGAAAGTATTTTATCATTTTTAACATCTAGACCTGTCGTTTCAGTATCAAAAGAAACAAAACGTGATTCGGTTAATGATTTGGGGTTCGCTTTCGCGAAAGCGTTTACATACGTATTCCAAAATTCTGGATACTCTTTAGTATGTTTCCAAGGCCACTTCATTAAATATGTTGTGTTTGGTATCGTATACGAATCACTTCCTGAACGTCTCTTAATGTCTTAAAACATCGTTTTAATTTTAATTTTTCAATTTTTGTGAGCTCTTCAAGTTTAATAAAACGACCATTATCGTTTTGAGCAAGTCCTCTTTTGGTACGAAATTTAAGTAATGCTTTAAAAGCATATGATGCACTTTCAAATAATTCTCTATTAGGAGTATCTATCTCAGCGAGTTGTGTAAATCGAGTTGATGTATGCTTATGGGTTAACATCCCTTGCCCTAATGCTAATACGCGTCCAGCATCTATAAGAGGTGCAATGGCCCTACTTTTAATATCAAAAAAATCTTTATGATCTCCATTAGACTCTACTAAGAATTGTCTAAAAAAGCTCATGGGAGGAGGGTTTCTTAAAGCATTTTTTGCCATATGTCTTATTAACAAGGGGCCTTTGTTAAGTTCTTCTCTGATGTGCTCAGTAAGAGCATTGGATAAACTCTGATCACCATAAAAAGGGGTGTAGTCAAAAAAGATACCTGATAACAGAATACTTTTTGGGGAAGGATAAGAGATCCATTCAGAAAATTGAGCTTTCCATTCAGAAAGAGATAGACAGTATAGAGGATTACTCGCCATCATATCTGCTGGACAATAGTCATAGCCTATTTTATGAAGGCGTTTATTCATACGATTGGCTAATTTTAAGAAATATGTTTTAGCTTGGTCATTTTGATCATCAGAAACATCAGTATACAGTAACGCATTATCTTGATCTGTATATAGCAATTGCTCTTTACGACCTTGACTACCTAAAGCAAGCCATACAAACGGGACAGGAGGTGGTGTTGCCATTTTACGAAGTGATAATTCCATAGCTCGAGCAATCAAAGCATCTTTTAGTTCTCCAAAGATGTTCAGGATATGTGATAGCGGTAAATTTTGATTTAAATACCTGCTCAAAAGAATATTAGCTTTAGACCACGCATGTCTGAGATCTTTTGTTTTTGGAGCTCGTTTAATTTCTTTTATAAGTTCTGTAGGGCTATTACCAAAAGAAACCACGATGTCGTGTTTACTTAAGATTCCTTTTATTTTTGTAGCAGAGGTACCATCTTCTGTAAGAACAAGATGACTTATACCGTTTTTAAGTAAAAGTAGTTGTGCTTGCCCTACGGTTACTTTTGGAGTCGTACAAATTACAGGAGCACTCATTATATCTTTAACAAGGGTTTCTTGTTTTAAATTCCCGCTAGCAATTGTATTCCGTAAATCACGATTGGTTAAAATACCTATAGGAATTTCTTCTTCAGCTATAACAAGACAACCTATCTCATGTTTTTTCATTAGAGCAGCTGCTTTTTGTATGGAAGCTTTTGGAGTGATTTGGATTACTTTTTCAGAAAATCTAGCTTGTGATATACCAAATAGGTTCTGAGCTCTATCGGGGTTGTAATCTGTTAATAATTGACCACTTGTTTCTAATGTATATGGATCTTTTATGTTAGAAGCAAAACTAGCAATGAGATAGTTTGAAATTGCTTTATTTGATGCTGCAAAGCTAGAAAAAGTTGCCATAGGTAAGGCATAAATGATAGTTTCTTCATTTGCCGTAGCCGTAGTGCGATACATATCTTCATGAGTTACACGTAATCCAAAAAGATCTCCTTCATCACAGATATCTACTACTTTTATCCGATCATGGGACGGGCGGGATAACTTGATTGCCCCCTGTTGTACAATATAAAAATGGGATCCATAGTCATCATCCCGATTAAAAAGGACTTGATCTTTATGTAGGTAGATAACCTGTGCCAAATCACAAATTTCTAGCAGGTCCTTTTTAGACATAAAATTAAAGGGGGGAAACTGTTTTAAAAAGTCATATATACGATATGCTATAGTATTTTTCATAGGTAGATATACGATATCAAAGTTACGGAGAAATGATCATGAAAAATAGATACCTATTATAATTGAAGGTGATAGACTATTATGATCTATAATATAGACAAGTTTTAAAACATTGTATCTTTGATTTTATGGAAAAAGAATTGAAAGTTGCACTGATACAAACCCATTTACTATGGGAAAATCCAGAAGCCAATAGAACTCATTTGGAACATCTCATAGAAAAAGTCCCAAATGAAATTCAACTTATCGTTTTACCTGAAATGTTTACGACAGGATTTAGTATGAATCCTGAGGCATATGCAGATACTATGGAAGGGGAGACAACAGAGTGGTTAAAAGTATTTGCAGCAAAACAAAATGCTGCAATCTGCGGAAGTATAATGATTACAGAAAAAGGTAAATACTATAATCGATTTTTGTTTGTAACCCCAGAAGGGATGGTTCAATTTTATGACAAACGTCATCGATTTATGATGGCTGGGGAGGGAGAAAAATATACAGAAGGACAGCATGCTATTTGCATAGAATATTTAGGATGGAAAATATTTCCACAGATATGCTATGATTTACGTTTTCCTGTTTTTGCAAGAAATACCATAGATTATGATGTTTTACTCTATGTTGCAAATTGGCCTAAGGCTCGTATTTCTGCATGGGACACATTACTTAAAGCTAGAGCTATAGAAAACATGAGTTATTGCATAGGTGTAAATCGTATAGGACTGGATGGAAATGGACTAGAGTATACAGGCCATTCGGCGATATATGATGTTCTAGGAGATGAGGTCGTTTTTTCTAAAGCCGAAGAAAAGATTAGTACAGCTAGCTTATCAAAAAAGCATATAGAAACAACTCGTAAAAAGCTTCCATTTCTAGAAGATAAAGATACTTTTAATCTTTTAGTGTAAATGTTTCTTCTTTATACCAACTAGCATTTATCTCTATAATTCCAGGGTAGTTTATAACACGCTCAGGTTGTCTTTTTTCCAGATAATTTCCAGTGTCATATAACCCATTTTTATTTTCGTCTATGACAAGCTGTATAAGATATTGACCTGGTTTTAAGGTATTAAAACTAAAAACAGTCTCTTCTGTAAGATACTGTTTTTCTATAATGTTACCTTTCAGATCTGTAAGTCTAACGATGTAAGGAAAATCTTTTGCATTCACCAGTGTCATTTTTATATTCCCATAGTCAGAATACTCACGTGTATTTGTTGTGAATTTAAGGGTATCATTTACGTTTCCTAAAAAATCTGTAAATGCTCCTGGTAATGCATGGATTGTATATTTACTTTTTTCTTCAGTAGTAAATGCTAGTGAAAATTTTGTATTTCTTTCGGATGTTGAAAGTTTAAAATCAATAGGGATAGAATCTTTTATAACGGTAATTAGGCTGTCTTGGAGTTTGCCCATAGGAATATTGCTATAAAACTCATACGGTTTTTCCAATACCAACCCTTGACCTGAGATGGTTGTAAATGTTAATGAATCTATTTTTGGAGATCGTAATCTGGTTACTAAGGTATCTCGATAGTCAGGCCCCGTTACTTCAAAAACTAAGGAATCTAATTCAGGTTTAGGCTGAAACCAGTAATACAGTGTATCTGCATTATATTGCTTTGATATCGTAGATGAAAAGTCTTGTGGGACTTCAGAAAGTAAATTTATAGATAAGCTATCTACAGGTCCTGAAACTCCAAAAGAAATTCTATTTGATGCTATATGCCTAGGGCGAGATGATTTTGTAGCTGGAGTTTCTTTAAAAAGTTTTAAGGTATAGGTGCTATCACTAGGAACCGTTATGAATTCACTTAAAAAAGCAATTTTATCTTTGTTGGGTTGGAACGTAAGATTTGCATCTTCATCTTTCATAGCAATAAGCATATAGGTTCCTTCTTTAAGGTTACTTATTTCAAAAGAAGTAAGACTATCTAATGTATTGGTTATATATCGAGGAGGATCTCTGTAAACTATAGAGTCTGTAAGAGTGCTATCTACAGCATAAAGAACGACAGATACAAAATTATCGGGAGTACTTTTTAACTCATCAATAATCTCTCCTTTTACAACCAGACTATCTATATAATCTCCCGTAGACATTACATATTTAAAATAAGAGTAGGGATTACCTTCATTATTATCTACAATGCTTTGTCCAAAATTGAATACATATGTTGTATTAGGTTCTAAGGTATCATTAATAGCAATATTAATATATTTTGCTGCAGATCCTTGAGGGGATATATTACTGCTCTTTAAAGGGGGAGATACAATAAGTTGTTTTTGGTAATCCTCAAGTTTTATATATTCATCAAAATATATTCGTATTTGATCTCCATCAAAATTTGTAGTGTAATTAGAAGGATCAGATTTTATAAATACGGGAGGAATACTATCTTTAGGGCCTCCAGTAGGAGATCCTCTCTTAGCACAATTCATTAAACTTAATGCCATAAAAAGTAATGTGCCTATATAATATAGGCATCTTTTAACTTTAGATAACGGTGTAGATGTAATGTTCATTTATAGCACAAAGAAACAACTAATTTTTAGCCAAACGAAATACTTTATTGAGCTATTGCCATTGAAGCAAGGCTTAACTTAATTTTAGGAATTTTAAGTAATTGTAATGCACAAGCTTCCATGGTGGCCCCTGTTGTAATAATATCATCTACTAACAAGATATGTTTTCCTTGAAGACTATTTATTTCTGAGACAAAAAAGGCATCCAGAATTTCGTCGCTTCTTGAAAACCGACCTTTAAAAACCTGTGTTTTTGTATTTTTAGATTTACATAATACGGTATCTACATAAGTCGCATTTAAGTGCTTAGCTAGTGCTTGTGCAAAACCAGTTACCTGATTACACCCTCGTTTTTTTCTTTTTTTTGGGTGTAAAGGAACAGGAATAACTATATCAATATTTTGGTATTCAGGAAGAAGAGCGAGTTCGCTGCCAAGCCATTCACCTAAGAACGTACTGATTTCATGCTTCCCTCTATATTTAAGATTGTGCAATAACTGTTGTACTCTTCCTTTTTTTTCAAAAATGAGTAATGCTGTAGCCTGCTCAAGTAGAATACGGCCATAAAATACTTTTTGAATGGCATTGTCGTTATATTGATGAAATTGAGTAAGAGGTAAGTAATGCCTACATGTTGTACAAATCATATATTCTGCGCTTTCTAAATTCTTAGAACATGCCATACATGTTATAGGAAATAGAAGATATCGTAATGATTGTAACATTGGTGTCTATATTTTTTTCTAATTTAACTGCTTCTCAAGGAATCGTTAATATACATGAGTACTAAAAGTACAAACAATACTCTAGTTTTTCTTACAATACTGCTATGTCTTGTGGTTATAGGACTAGGGGCATATACCTTTAAATTCTATAATGAAGTCAAAGCAAATGAAAGCCAACTCAAAAAAGAAAAAGAACTTATAGCAGAAGAACTTCAGGAAGAAATTGCTAGATATAATACTATTCTTAATGAGAAAAGTATCCTTAGTGAAGAATTAACAAGCGCAAAAGAACAATTACAAATATTGCAAAAACGCTTAGATAGCAATATTGTCACAAGAGCCATTGTGCAAGAATACCAACTAGAACTTAGAAGAATGCGCCGTGAGCGAGAACAGCTCTTTAAACAGAATGATAGTTTACAAAAAGAGACACAGCGTCTATCACTATTACAGGCAGAGACTCAAGATGCATTAGAAAAAATCACAAAAGCACAAGATTCACTAGCTGTTAATAACCAGAATCTGGAAAGAAAATTAAATTTAGGCTCACAAATTGCGCTAAGTAACGTAATTGCTAAAGGAGTTATACAACGTAATAGCGGAAAATTTGTAAGCACATCCAGAGCGGCCCGTGCCGAGATGATACGCGTATGTTATGATGTTAATGAAAATAAGCTAGCAGAAGAAAAAGAACTTATTTTTTATATCCAAGTCTTAAATAAAGAAGGTAAAATGATAGGTGTCTTGAGAGAAGAGACTTTAAGTGATGGTACTGCATTATCATATAATTCTCGAACTAAAGTTCCTTATGAAAAGAGTTTGTATAAAGTATGTGAACTTGTCTTACCTATCCAGAAGTTTGATAAAGGGGATTATACAGTTAATATCTTTCATAATGAGCAACTATTAATGAGTTCATTACTTACTTTAAAATAACAGAGATTCAATTTCTTAAAATTGAGCGGTATTCCTATTTTTGTCGTTTTACCAATTTTTAAATAAAAGCGTGTACGCTTTCGCGAAAGCATACAACCATCACACCAAAAAGGTTATGGCAAAACAAGAAGATCAGTTTAAAAAAGTAATTTCACATGCCAAAGAGTATGGGTATATTTTCGGAAGTAGTGAGATTTATGATGGATTAAGTGCAGTATATGATTACGGACAAAATGGAGTAGAACTCAAGAAAAATATCCGTGAATACTGGTGGAAAAGTATGGTGCAGATGCATGAGAATATTGTGGGTCTAGATGCGGCAATTTTTATGCATCCTACTACATGGAAAGCATCAGGCCATGTAGATGCTTTTAGTGATCCTTTGATCGATAATAAAGATTCTAAAAAGAGATATCGTGCAGATGTGCTTGTAGAAGATTATGCAGAAAAGCTCAACATAAAGGCAGAGAAAGAAATTAAAAAAGCAGCCAAACGCTTTGGAGATTCTTTTGATCAAGAGCAATATGAAGCTACAAATCCAAGAGTAAAAGGATATCGTGAAAAACAAAAAGATGCCACGGCAAGACTAGCTAGATTACTTGAAGCAGAAGATCTTGCAGGTGTAAAAGCGTTAATAGAAGAGCTGGAAATTGCATGCCCTGAATCTGGATCAAAAAATTGGACAGATGTACGCCAATTCAATCTAATGTTTGGAACAAAACTAGGAGCATCTGCAGAGACCGCTACAGATTTATATCTCCGTCCGGAAACTGCTCAAGGTATTTTTGTGAATTTTTTAAATGTACAAAAGAGCGGCCGAATGAAAATACCCTTTGGAATTGCTCAGACAGGAAAAGCATTTAGAAATGAGATAGTAGCTCGCCAGTTTATTTTTAGAATGCGAGAGTTTGAACAAATGGAAATGCAATTTTTTGTACGGCCAGGAGAAGAAATGAAATGGTATAACCACTGGAAAGAAACACGTTTAAATTGGCATAAATCTTTAGGTTTAGGAGAAGAAAACTACCGTTTTCATGATCATGAAAAGTTAGCACATTATGCAAATGCAGCAGCAGATATTGAGTTTAATTTCCCATTTGGATTTAAAGAACTGGAAGGAATACATTCTCGTACAGATTTTGACCTCAAAGCACATGAAGAATATTCAGGTAAAAAGCTACAATTTTTTGATCCAGAACTCAATGAGAGTTATGTCCCTTATGTAGTAGAAACCTCTATAGGACTAGATCGGATGTTCTTAGCAGTATTTTCAAAATCTCTTCAGGAAGAAGAATTAGAAGGAGGTACGACTCGAACCGTTCTTAAATTACCTGCAATACTAGCCCCTACAAAGGCAGCAATCCTACCCTTAGTTAAAAAAGATGGATTGCCAGAAGTTGCAAGAAAAATTATGGATGATTTAAAATTTGATTTTAATGTCATCTATGATGAAAAAGATGCTGTAGGTCGTCGTTACAGAAGGCAAGACGCAGCAGGAACACCTTTTTGTATTACTGTAGATCATGACACATTGAATGACAATATGGTTACCATACGTCATCGTGATACTATGAAACAGGAACGAGTTTTGATTTCAGATTTAAGAAGTATTATAGAAAAAATAGTAAGTTTTAAAAATTGGATAGTATAAAAACTACTATGCATGCTTAGTAAAACGCCCATTATATGGGCGTTTTTTTATGAATTTAGAATTGTTTTAAGTAAATTTAACGACATTTTAATAAATTTCATTTCTAAAAAACTACCTTACAATGATTAAAATTACTAGATTTCTAGTGATTATTGTATTATCCTTAGGGTTTACTGCAATAGCACAAGAACAAAATTCAGATACTGGTGAAGTAGAAATTCTTCGCCCCGTAGACTTTTTCTATACACAAGCAATGAGTACTTATCCTCAAGTACTCCCTAGCGAAATACCTCATAGAGAGGTGCCTAGAGGACTTAGTGATAAAAGACAAAAATGGGCAGATTACTTAAAAACTGCTGGAGAGAGTGATATTTCACAAGATCCACTTGCCCAGACATCTGCTCCTACAAGAATTAGTAGAGCACCTATTTTAAACTTTAGCGGAATTAACCTTAATGTAAGCCCGCCAGATCCTTCGGGAGCTGTAGGGCCAAACCATTATGTTCAAATGACTAATGGTCTTTGGAGCGTATGGGACAAAAATGGAGTTCAAGAACCTGGATTCCCAAAAAACCTTTCAGATCCATTAGGAGCTGGAAATGGAGATCCAATTGTACTTTATGATAGAGAAGCAGATCGCTGGATCATAAGTCAATTTTTAAATCCTTTTTCTCCAGCAGCAAGTAGGTTTTTAGTAGCAGTATCTACTACAGGAGATCCTACAGGTACCTATGCTGTATATTCTTTCAATCCTGGCGGAACTATAGATTATCCGCACTATGGTATATGGGGGAATAGTTATTTAATATCAGGTAACTTTTCACCAAATGGTAGAATGTATGCATTGGATAGAGAAGCAATGCTTAATGCAGATCCTGGTGCAGAGATGGTTTCTTTAAACCTTCCTGGGTATATCCCTGGAACTGCTTTTAATAGCCCGCAACCAGTTCATTCTGAAGGAGCAGGAATTGCAGCAGGAAGAGCTCCATTAGTATGGATTCAGGATAATGCTTTTCCAGGAGTTACAACAGATCATGTAAAAGTATGGGACTTTGATATCGATTGGAGTGACCCTTCTACAGCAAACTTATCTTCTCCATTAATCATTAATACAGCTCCCTATGATGCATTTATCGCAGGGTCTGGAGGAGATCCCTTTGCTAATCTTGCGCAACCCAATACCGGGCAACGTATTGATGCATTAGTACATGTAATTAATTATCAAGTTCATAGATATGATTTTGGAACTCATGAATCTATGGTACTTAATTTCCCGGTTGAAGTTACAAATGGCTCTCGTATTTCAGGATTGCGATGGATAGAGTTACGAAGAACTACCGGAAACGATTGGGAATTATACCAAGAAGGAACCTTTGTCGATCCTACTGGAGATGAAAGTGTATTTATGGGAGGAATAGGAATGGACCAAGAAGGAAATATGGCCTTAGGATATATCAAAACAGGAACAGAAACATTCCCATCTCTGTACTACACAGGACGTGCGGATGATGACGAACTTGGAATGATGACAGTCTCTGAGCAGCTTATCATTGAAGGAACCACCTCTGTTGTAACCAACTCTAGATATGGAGATTATGGTCAATTAAACAGAGACCCTTCTGACGACTTAACGTTTTGGTATACTTCTGAATATTCAGGACAACCAAGAAGAACACAAATTGCTACGTTTAATATAGCAGATGATCTACTATCAGTAGATGAGTTAGTAGCTGCAGATTCTGATTTTATCGTTAGTAGCACGGATAACAGAATTTTTGATGTCTCTTTACGTACTGAAACTACAAATGATATACTACGTCTGTCTGTATACAATACATTAGGACAAAGAGTCGTATACAATCAGATTGAAAAACAAGGTGATTTGTATAGACAACAACTTAATTTATCAGAATTAAGTGGTGGTGTTTACATCGTAAACATTGGAAATGCTAAAACCAAATTGAGTAAGAAAATTGTTGTAAAATAATACATACAATACTTAATAATACCAATAGAGGGTAAGCATCTGCTTACCCTCTATTATTTTATAATATCTTATTTTTTATTCTGCATTTCGAATTTCTTCTAGATGAATAGGGTTTGCATTGGGGCATCTATTTGCCATACGTAACCCTCTAAATTTAAAGTATACTTTCATACCATCCTTCTTGAAACTAGTATACTCCTCTTCCATATTAATAGGGTCATAAATAGCGCCGTCTTTTATTTGAATTGTATAGGCGCAATCTCCTTCTTCTTTAGAATAAACTATAGTTCCAGTTGTATAGCCAGTAGCGTCAAAAACTTCTTTTTCTGAAGTTTTTTCTGTTGTATTGTCTTTATCCACTTCAGTAGTACTTTTACAAGACAGAATAGATAATACTATTCCAGCGCCTAATGTTAATAATTTTGTTTTCATAATGAATGGTTTATTAGTTAAGGTAAATATCGTAATTTTAAAAGAAAGCCTTTAACTGGATGTTTCCTGTATGAATGGTTTGTGATCCTTCGCTCTTTCTTCCAAAATAAGAGATATTTAAATCCAAAAATTTAGTCAATCGTTTTTGGGCAATCAAATTCCAGGTAAAATTAGTTCCGGGTTGTAAACCTTCTAATATCTGATAAGCGACGGGGCTAAAGGCACTTCCTTCAAAACGATTGTCTATATAATTAAACTCCCCGGTTAATGATAGTTTCTCAACATCAGTAACTGCAAAGGCAATGCCAAAGTTATTTTGCTCTAATGCTTCAAGGCCCCCATTGGTATTATTCTTATCCTGAAATTCATAAAATAAAGAGACCCTAGACTGATCACTTATGAGATAGGATATTTTAGGATTAAAACTTAGGTTGTCAATATTAAAATTACGAGATGGAAAATTTTCTGCAACACTAGTAGTGGTGCCTATATCTCCTTTAAAATTAAATAACCAGCTCTTTTTAATTTTATGCAAAAAATTGAGTTGATGACTCTGTAGTTCATTTTCTTGTAGTCCAGTAGATAATAGATTAGTAGATTGATTAGACAAATAAGTATATACAGTGGTAAAGTACTGCTTTCCTCTATTATAAGTTATAGAGTTACGTAAATTAAGACTCAGGCCTATTTCATTTTCATCTGCTTCAAAAGGATTAATAGTAAAATCTTGCCCGTCTCTTAAAGCCCGTCTATCAATGCTATAACTTGTCTGGTTATAAAAATGAGAAAGGAATTTTTTTAACCCTTTTTGGCCATTCCATTGTTGCATATTTAATGTAAGCTGAGAACTCAATTTATTTTGATGCGTTTGTAAAAACAATTGATTAGGTAATAATACTCTAATAAAATCTGCTTGATCTTGAAATTGAGCTATTTCAAATTCTTCCAGTTGTTGAATCCCATCATTATTATAGTCATTCCATGTATGCGTTCCTTGACCTTCATCTACCGCTACAAAAGTAAATTCTTGTTGAGGTTGTGTACCGCTATTAGTTTCAAATACCGTATTTAAGCGTATGAGATCTTTAGCAAAACGTTGGTCATATAGAAGCCTGGAATTAAGTGAGTTTTGAGTTTCTATAGATACATCTTCAAAGGACAATGTTCTATAATTTGCAAAAAGAGAAAGATTTGTTTTCTCATTTTTAAGAAGTTGCGATTTTAAGTAATACGTAGTAGACGTATTTACTCTATCTATTGTATTGTTACGTAAACTATCATTTACTCGGTAACGATATCCAGCTTCTACAAATACTTTTGTACTGTCACCCACACCCACAAAACCTTCATACATTTTAAAACGCTGACTATCAGGAGTAAGACTGTCATTGATCTTTGCTTGCCTCACATTGTCTTCTAAATAAAACTTCCCACCTACCCAAGATTTTTTTAAGTCATATACAGCACTACTATACAGTTTTGAGAAATCAGAAGTGACATTTACATCATCTGTATTTAAAACACTAGCACTTACTGTTCCCTTTATTTTTTTTGTTGCAATTGTGCTTAAAAAAGAATGTCTAGTTCCAGAATAAAAAGAATTAAAATCTAAATTTTCAAAACTATATAAGAAGTTTCCTAGTTTTCGGTTTTGATAGCGTACACCAGTGGTTAAAAAACTTTGATTTCCTAATAGTATAAGTGCATTGGGATTTTGGAGATCAGTACTTAGATTCCAGTCTCTATTAAATTCTACATTATAAAGTCCCTCTACATTTACAAAATCCTCCTGTACATAATCCCAGTTCCCAAATGCCTCTATAGTAGTAATGCTATCTTTTTTGAAGACTTGTTGTTTTATTTCTAGATGCGTTGCAAACGCGTTATTATCCTCATCATCTACATTAGAAAATAAGTTCAGGTCATTTTTACTTCCTGCTACTTCAAAAGCAATATTTGTTTTTTCTGAAGGTGTATACGCCCCGTTTACAATGGCTAGTTGTAATAATGTAGGAGCAAAAAGTCTAATTTCGGGTTCAAAAGACCCTTGCTTTACACCATTAATAGGTGCTACATACTCAAAAGTACGTCTAAGCGTATTGGTAGTACTTAAGATATAATCCCCCTGATTATCACCTACAAGGCTAAAACGCACATTAAATAATTCTTCTTCAGGATCATTACTGAATTCGAAAACCTCTATACCGTCAACGATTACCTTTCTATAAAGCACTTTATTGTCACTAAAAGTATCAGGGACAGCACTAGGAGCAACCATTTGTGAAGGATCATCTCCAGCATTTCCAAGAATAGTAACTTGCTCTTCACTTAAGGTTTGTTGAAGAGGTTGATTTTTAGCATCAGATTCAGAATAAACTTGAGCTCCTATTTTGAAGGTTTCGCTTTCGCGAAAACGCCCACCACCATGCGCTACAAAACGTGTAAAATTACGCTCACTAAATTGATAATCAATTATGATTCGCATTTCACTGGTAATAGGAAAAGTTGAGTTAAAACGTATTTCACCTGCATTATAATCTATGATATAGTCTTTTGTTTCTCCACGCTCTAGAAGAATTCCATTTACGTAAACAGCTTCACTCCCAGAAACAACAAGTACAAATAACTCTCCATTAGGTCCAGTAAGTTTATAAGGTCCTTGGTTCCCTTCTTCTCCATTAAGCATACTCGTATTAAAAATACCTCTCACTAGCGCTCCTGTGGCAAACAAACTGGTTTTACTATCTTCAGAATGATTAAGATCTCCACGAAGGGAAAGACCTTGTATTTTTTTTGAGAATTGCCCATAATAAGACTCTGTGTCTTGTAAATTTATATCACCAGCTCTGATATTCCAGTCATCACTAAAAAGCTCAATAAATATTTGATCAAATTCATCAAGGTTTTGAGAATATCCACCTTCTTGACTTGGGATATTTGCATCTTGTATTGATGCCCTAAGTGTTACTTTATCACTTATTTTTCCGCTAAGCTGTAGGTCTAATTCTGAGTTTACAGTACTATTTTGATTACTTCCTACAGTAACCCCACGTACAATGCTACCACTCGTATTAAGTCCGTCAAAAGGAGTAAAGTTAGTACGCTTTCTATTACTTCTAAGTTGTATAGCCCTGCTTAGATTTCCAGAACTAGTAACAATACGTCGAGGATCAAATTGCGTATAAGTTCGAGTTAAAAAATCAGGATATACACGATATGTGATAACAAGAGTGTCTGTAGTAATTTCGTTTTTCGCTTTAAGCGAAAGAATACTACGAGCAAAATCTATATTATATTTTGTAGTATCAATAGTAATTCCCTCTCGGGTTTTAATAGAAAAAACAGAAGGATTAATGCTGACAGAATCAATCTGAATAGTGTCTTGTATTGCAATTCTTTTTGTGCGCACTTCTTGAGCCATAATAGTTACAGAGCTAAAGAAAAATAAAAGAGAGTAAAGAATGCGCATTATAGGTAAAACTCGCTTGTTGTGAAAATATTTTATTGGAATCAAAGGTAAACTTTATGGGGTTTTTAACTTCTTATATATGGTTCTTTTATAAATTAGCATTTTAACAGTTTTTACAGTCTATGAAAATTATTTCTTACAACGTAAATGGCATCCGTGCGGCTCTTAGAAAAGGGTTTGATACATGGTTGAAAGAAGCAACTCCTGATGTTGTACTTATACAAGAGACAAAAGCAAACCCTGATCAAGTAGATACCAAAATTTTTGAAAATTTGGGGTATCATCATTATTGGTTTAGTGCCCAAAAAAAAGGATACAGTGGCGTTGCTGTTCTTACTAAAAAAGAGCCAAAACATGTTGAGTACGGAACAGGTATTGCATCTATGGATTTTGAAGGGCGAAATATTAGAGTAGATTTTGATGATGTTTCTGTTATGAGTTTATATCTGCCTTCAGGAACAAATAGTGCGCGACTTGAGCATAAACTGGAATATATGGATATGTTTCAATCCTATATTAATGAGCTTACTCAGGATTATCCGAATCTTGTTATAGGGGGTGATTATAATATTTGTCATGAAGCTATAGATATACATGATCCTATACGTAATAAAAATGTAAGTGGTTTTCTACCCGTAGAACGAGAATGGATAGGAAACTTTATAAATAGCGGTTTTGTGGACTCTTTTCGTCATCTTAATAAAGAACCAGATAACTATACATGGTGGAGTTATAGAGCAAATTCTAGAGCAAACAATAAAGGATGGCGCATAGACTATAATATGGTAAGTGAACCTTTAAAAGAAAGAATAGCTCGTGCTGTCATATTAAAAGATGCTATGCATAGTGATCACTGCCCACATCTAGTAGAACTTAAAAACGTATAATACATAAATCAATTCAAATTAAAATGATTAAAAAAGCCCTCCTACTTTGCCTTGCCGGAATCACTCTTAATTCATGTGTTTCAAAAAAAGTATTTGAAGATTTAGAATCTAAATATGCGCGCCTTAGAAAAGAAAATCGTAATCTCACTAGTGACCTTTCTACAGCAGAAAAAGATTTAAAAAAATATAAATCTGATTATGAAAAAACACTTGCAGATTTAGAAAAAGTAACCGATGAACGAGATCGTCTAACCTCTGACTATGCGACGTCAAAAGCAAAAATAGCAAGTCTAGAAGCTTCCTATAATGCATTAGAAGCAAACAGCAATGCTAGTATTGCTGAGAATGCTAAGAAGAATAGAGAACTTCTCTCAGAACTAGAAGAAAAGCAAGCAGCATTAGCTGCAAACCAAGCGGCACTCGATGCCGAACGTAAACGTCTAGAAAAATTACAAAGTGACTTAGCAGATAGATCTAAACGTATAGATGAGTTAGAAAGTGTAATTGCGGCAAAAGATGCTTCGATGAGGACGTTAAGAGATGCAATATCAAAAGCTCTTACCGATTTTGAAGGGAAAGGCCTTACTGTAGAACAACGCGATGGTAAAGTATATGTATCCCTAGAAAACAAATTGTTATTTGATAGTGGTAGTTGGACTGTAGGTGCAAATGGAAAGAAAGCAGTGCAACAACTAGGAACTGTTTTAGGAGATAATCCAGATATAGCAGTACTTATAGAAGGACATACGGATAACGTTCCTTATACTGGGATAGGAAATTTAAAAGGAAATTGGGATCTTTCTGCAAAAAGGGCCACAGCTATTGTAACTATATTACGCGAGAATAAAAGTATAGACCCCAAAAATTTAACGGCTGCCGGACGTGGAGAATATGCACCTGTTGCAGAGAATGATACAGCAGAAAATAAAGCAAAAAACAGACGTATTGAAGTAATTCTTACTCCAAAACTAGATGAAGTTACCGCATTATTAAAAGACATTAATTAAAACAGTACCGCACATGCGGAGTTACAGATGAAGTATACTACATTACCTAATACAGATATTAAAGTATCAAAGATTTGTCTAGGTTCTATGACCTGGGGAGAGCAAAATACAGAAGAAGAAGGGCATGCACAATTAGACTATGCCATAGCGCAAGGAGTCAATTTTATTGACACAGCAGAATTGTATAGTGTGCCGGCACGTCCTGAAACCTATGGAAGCACAGAGCGTATTATAGGAAGTTGGTTAAAGAAAACAGGAAAACGCAATGATGTTATCATAGCATCAAAAATTGCAGGGCCAGCAGAATTTACAAAGCATATTCGTACAGGAGGTTTTGCAAAACATGAACTAGAAGATGCCATTCATAAAAGTTTGGAACGTCTGGGGACAGATTATATAGATTTATATCAATTGCACTGGCCAGAACGTACTACTAATTTTTTTGGACAACGTGGATATACTCATAATTCTAGTGAAGAATGGCAAGATAATTTTGCAGAGGTATTAGAAAGCTTACAGGAATTTATAAAAGCAGGAAAAATAAGACATATAGGCTTGTCAAATGAAGCACCTTATGGGGTGTCAAGATACCTCGAAGAAGCTCGAAAAGGAGCCCCAAAAATGATTACAGTACAAAATCCATATAGCCTTTTAAATCGCAAAGATGAAGTAGGACTTACAGAAATTATGCATCGTGAGAATGTTGGCCATTTACCCTATTCCCCTTTAGGTTTTGGACAATTAACGGGGAAGTATCTTGATGGTTATCCCCCTAAGGCACGTGTCACATTGTTTCCTAATTATAATCGTTATCATAATGAAAATTCTTTTGAAGCAACTCGTCGTTATAAAGCTATAGCAGACGCACATGGATTAAGTCTTACACAAATGTCTCTTGCCTTTGTAAATACAAGACCTTTTGTGACTTCAACTATTATTGGAGCGACTTCTGTAGAGCAATTGGCAGAGAATGTAGGGAGTATTGATGTTGTATTATCTGATGAAATACGTACAGCGATAGAAGAAGTACATAATGCTATTCCCAATCCTGCGCCTTAATAATTTATACGCTTTCGCGAAAGCGTTACTGTATATCCGCAATAGTGATCCTTCATTATTGCGGATTTATATTGTAATGATCTACGCAACTTAAATACTACCCAAATAAATGCCGTACAACATCATGAACCTTGGCTACTTTGATAATAGTTATGGTATAATTATGATCGGGTATTTTACAATATTTAGAGATAATAATACCTCCAAAACCTAATTTCTCTGCTTCAAGGATACGTTGCTCTACACGAGTAACTGGACGTACTTCTCCTGCAAGACCAATCTCTGCAGCAAAACATAAAGACTTATCTATTGCAATATCTACATTGCTGGATAATACGGCTGCTACGACAGCAAGATCTATTGCTGGATCGTCTACAGAGATACCTCCAGTCACATTAAGAAATACATCTTTTGCACCTAGTTTAAAGCCTGCTCGTTTTTCGAGAACAGCAAGTAGCATATTAAGTCGTTTAACATTATATCCAGTTGCACTACGTTGTGGTGTACCGTATACTGCAGTGCTTACTAAAGCTTGAATCTCGATCATAAGTGGTCGTAAACCTTCTAGGGTGGCAGCAATAGCAGTTCCACTTAAATCTTCATCATTTTTTGAAATTAAAATTTCACTAGGGTTAGAAACTTCACGAAGACCACTCCCTTGCATTTCATAAATCCCTAATTCATTAGTACTTCCAAATCGATTCTTATGTGCTCTAAGAATACGATAGACATGATTACGATCTCCTTCAAACTGTAATACTGTGTCAACCATATGCTCCAAAATTTTTGGCCCTGCGATGTTTCCGTCTTTTGTAATATGGCCAATTAATATAACTGGAGTGGCTGTTTCTTTTGCATATTTAATAAGTTCAGAAGTAGTCTCTCGTATTTGCGAGATACTGCCAGGACTACTATCTATATAATCTGTATGTAAGGTTTGGATAGAGTCTATAATAACAATATCAGGAGTTATCTCTGCAATATGTCTAAATATATTCTGAGTCTTAGTTTCTGCAAGAATATAGCACTGATCACTGTCTGGATGGATACGATCTGCTCGCATTTTTATTTGTTGCTGACTTTCTTCTCCAGAAACGTAAAGGGTTTTATAAGGTAGGTTTAATGAAATTTGTAAACACAATGTACTTTTACCTATTCCAGGTTCTCCTCCTAGTAATGTCAAAGAGCCTGGTACAAGCCCCCCGCCTAGAACACGATTAAGTTCATTGTTTTTTGTGTCCATTCGAGTTTCCTCTGAAGCAGTAATCTCTTTTATTTTAAGAGGCTTTGATATCCGTTTACTTGTTTTTGCAAGTGTAGTATCTTGTTTCCAATCTTTTGTGTCGGTTTTCTGAATAACTTCTTCTACAATGGTATTCCATTCTTTACATGCATTACATTGTCCTTGCCATTTGGCATGTTGTGATCCACAATTTTGACAGAAGAATGTAGTTTTAGTTTTAGCCATTGGAGTTTTTCGCTTTAAGCGAAATTAATACATTGATAGCGCTTCAAAAAATAAGTTTTGTTTTGAATACAATTAGGTGATTTTTTCTATAACCTCAAACCGATTTGATACTTCTAATTTTTCATATATATTACTGGTATGAAACTTTACAGTTGGGATAGAAATATGTAATGCATCTGCTATTTGCTTATTAGAATACCCTTTAGAAAGTTCTGAGAGGACTTCTGTTTCTCGTTTAGAAAGGTTGTACTCTGTACTTAATTTTATCACACTCTCATGTAGTGAGATTTTTTTGTTTTTTGTGGTTTCTTGTAATCGATTTAGATAGATATCGAGCTGTGCACGCGCTACTTCATTCTCTTTTTGTAAAAACTTAAACCTATATAAAATAGCACCTCCTAGAATTAACATTTCTATGACTCCTCCTAGTTTAATCTCATTAGAAGAGATATTAATAAATTGATACCCTGCTACTCGTAGGATATAGTGCCCCATTGATGAAAAAAGGACAAGGAGGTATGCAAAAACTAGAATACGAGCATATTTTTTATAAGTTGCTATATAACAACTTACTAACCAGGTTGCTAAGAATACGACATATACAACATAACCAGCGGTGCGATAATGATAAAAATCATCTCTATAATAACCACTTATATAGAAAACTCCTGCAATAACTATAAGTATCCATAGCCATCTTCCTATCCATGGTAATTCATTTTTTATATTTAAGAAGGCACAACAAAATACAGTGGCAGTAATAGCGCCTAACCAGTGTAGTGTTATTTCGATAAGATCATAATAATGTATAAGGCTGGGGAAAAAACATGAAAAAAACCCATCATCATAAAACAAACTTAAAGTGATGATTCCTAGAAATAGACCATAGTAAAGATAAATAGGATCCTTAAAATAAAAGAACATCCCTAGACTTAAAATTAAGATCAAAATTGCAAAACCATAATAACCTCCTGATAAGGATAAAAAATTGAAAACGATACGATCAAATTGTTTCTCGCTAAGAATTTCTAATGGAAAATGCGCTTCTTGCTTAAAAAATACTTGCATATAAAATACACTACGCCCTGTATCTATTTGATATGGAATAGCAGCATACCTTGCTATTGTAGCTTTATCTGATATAGGGATATTATTCCCAGAAATTCCAACAAGTAATAGTTCCTTATTCTGTAGATGGTAGACTTTAAAATCTTTTACATGTACACTAGGTAATCTAAAAATGAAATCTGTTTTTTCTTTCGTATTGTCAAGAACTATTTTAAACCAGTAACTCCCATTTTTTGATCCCCAATTACGATCTCTTTCTTCTACAATAGTAAAGGGAGCTTGTTGGATATTTTTTTTTGTATAATTTTTATTTTGATCTCTCTTATACTCAAAACTAACTAATTGAAGTGCATCATTAATTTTTTGAATAGGTACTTGACTCCTAATGGAGGAACAAAATAAAAGCAGTATGATTACTATATGTTTCAATCTATAAATAGTATTGTCCAAAGATGATGTTTCCTGTGATAGATTACAAAATAGATACTATTAAAAAATCAAAGGATTCGTATGTAAAAGTATTGTTTTGCAATGATTTAACAAATACTATACGATTCGTATAGGTGCTTTACGTTTATTTTTATCGACTTTTATAAATGAATATATTCAATTGGGGGATTGAATAATATATTAAAAGGAAGCACTTATTTGAAGGGCTTCCTTTTTTATTTTAGATGCTTTTAGAAATCGTATTACACTTATAATAAGATCACTTTTTTGATTAATGACCTACTGATGAGGGCATTTATTTTTCACAGGGTTTTATGGTTTAATAACCAAAGTCTTCTTTTATTTTATCTGCTTTATCTAACATTAAATCTTTTGTCAAAAAAGAAACCTCTTCTAGTAAATATGCATTCTGATAGGTGCGCATTGCTTTTTTAGGTTCTCCTAATTTTTCCAAGGATAATGCGATATAGTAATTACCAAGCATTGTTTCAGGATATTCTTTTCGTGCTAACTGACCAAGTTTACCCAATCCTTCCCAATCTGATTTTTTTTCCATAGCAGTAGAAATAGCAATAAAATCATTGACACGTACTTTATCATCTAGCCCAAAAAGATTTTTTACTATAGTATATTTATCGATGAGATAATCATAAGGAGACCCATCCAATTTTAAAATAACTTCTTTGTAATCTTTCTTGCTGATAGGGCGATAAATAGAGAAAATTTCTTCTATAGCCTTCGGGATTGCTCGGCCGACAAGAGAATAATGAGTAGCTCCTTCAAAATTATCATAGTAATACCTAAGATTATCATTTGTAACTAACTTTATTTGACTATTTAAGGGCTCAATTGTTTCCCGTAAAATCCGTATGTCTTCGGTCGCAGTAGCGAGATAATAAAATATTTTTTGTTGTGATGCTCCTAATCTTGCTACTAGTCTGGTCTCCATTTCTGGAGCCAAATCTGGACTTAAAGAAATATAACCTTGAAACAATGCAGGTTCTTTCATTAAATAATAGTTCATAAAGTTTGCAGTAACATCATGCCCTACGATAATTCTAAAAGTACTGGTACGGTAGTTTTGATCTAACCAAGGCATAAGTTCAAGACCTATAAATTCAAAAAACGCAGCACCTTCATCTATAGGTAAATAACTGACCTCATCATAATAAGTGTCAGTATCTCTTGTGTCTACTTGATTAATCCCAACTACAATGGCTTCTGGCATTTCCTCCCAATAGCTATAATAGTCTACATTTCCTGCGACAGGTTCAAAGAGATAATCACCATCAAGCACAACTATAATAGGATAAATTTTTTCAGGATTATCAGTATAGTTACGAGGGAGTTGTATTTTGAGTTGACGGCTTTCTCCTAATCTATCAGAGCTAAGTTCTTCATATTGGATTTGTGCAGATACAATGGTTGTTAAGCTTGTAAATAGAAGCAATAGTAATTTATATTTCATCAGGGTATATATTAAGTAATGCCTAAAATACTAAAATTTTATGGCTTACGTAATACAAAGGTATATAGTGCACAGATGCCTCCAATAACTACATTAAAAATAGTTTGTGTTCCCCATATAAGCCATCCGAAAGTTGCCCCTTCTTCATAATCAAAAAATGAAAATATGGCAGCCATTGCAATAGGGTAAATACCCATTCCAGAATTTGTAGCACTCATTGAGAATGCTCCAATGACAAAAGCAGATAGGATGACACCTATTGTAGCATCAGAGGTTCCTTGTGTGGTAAATTTCATGACCCAAAACATAAGTACATACATTGTCCAAATAAACAATGTATGAAAGACAAAAGCACCATTGTTTTTCATTTTGAGAATACTCTTAACCCCTTCTAACACACCTAGTCCAAAGTTTCTAATTTTCTCAATAAGTGGGTGTGAAGATTTTTTCAGGATTTGTAAACCTATGACCCCCATAAATAGAAGTATGATTAATGCTATTATAGATGGAATAGGGTTTGCCTCTTTCTGAAAATAATATAAGAGTTCCTTAGATTGTAATAAAATGGCAATGGTCATAATTAAAATAAGAACGACCAAATCTGCAATACGTTCTGAAATTATAGTCCCGAAAGCTTTTTCAAAAGGAATTTTTTCTGATCGCTGTATTGCGACACCTCTCAATACTTCTCCAGAGCGTAATACAAATGTGTTTGCAAAGTAAGCAATCATTACAGCCGCAAAACTATTGTGAAGTTTAGGTTGATATCCCATAGGAGATAACATAAACTGCCATCTATATGCTCGAGAAAGATGGCTAAGAGTTGCAAGGATTAATGAAATTATAATCCATATAGGATCTACGTTTTTTATAGCCTCCCACATCGCTATACGATCGGCATGGGTCATAGAACTCAGAGAATACCACATTAAAAATACCCCTAAAAGAGGAAGTAATATTTTAAGAGCAATTCCTGTGGGTTTTTTTGCCAAGTTTATTTCAAAAGATTACTCTGTTCATCTGGAAAACAGAGTGTAGGTTTGAATTTTTTTGCTTCTTCAAGTTCCATAAATGCATATACAATAAGGATGAGAATATCTCCTTTTGCTACCTTCCGAGCAGCAGCACCATTTAAGGTGATTTCTCCACTATTGCGAGGGCCAGGAATTGCATAGGTTTCTAAGCGTTCTCCATTGGTAACATTTACAATTTGAACACGCTCTCCTTCTATAATATTTGCGGCATCCATCAGATCTTCATCTATTGTGATACTACCGATATAGTGAAGTTCAGCTCCGGTTACTTTTACACGATGGATTTTTGATTTTACAACATTTACTAGCATTGGGTAAAGATAAGTATTTTAGTTAAGGGCTATATTGTCTATAAGTCGGATTTCGCCTGCATAAACTGCAATAAACGCACGGTATTTTTGATGTTTACGCTTTCGCGAAAGCGGACTTAAGTTTTTAATATTAGAGATCTCAAAATATTCCAAATTAAGATCAGGATTTTTCTTGAATTGAGCCTGGACCCATTTCTTATGATTAAGTGCACTTTTTGTGCCAAAATCATTTTTTACTTGTAAAAGAGTCTTATATATAAAAGGTGCTTTTTCTAATTGTTCTTGGGTAAGTCGAGCATTACGACTACTCATGGCAAGACCATTCTCTTGCCTGTGAATAGGGCATCCAGTGATACTAAGAGGTAGCTTTTCAATTTTAACTAACCTACGTACAATTTGTAATTGCTGAAAATCTTTTTCTCCAAAAAAGGCTTCATCAGGACGAATCTGTCTAAAAAGATGATTGAGAACAGTTCCTACTCCATCAAAATGTCCTGGGCGGTGCGTCCCTTCCATTACATTTTCTATTCCTCCAAAGTTATATTGCTTTGCAATAATTTTTGATCCATAAATTTCTTTTGGTGATGGTGCATAAATACACACCTTAGATCCATATACAGATAAAAATGAAGTATCTTCCTTAAGAGTCCGAGGATATTTTTCGAGATCTGATGCATTATTAAATTGCGTAGGGTTTACAAAAACACTAACAATTATAAAGGGATGCTTTTTCAAGGCGAGCTCTATAAGAGACGCATGACCTTCATGAAGAGCTCCCATTGTAGGCACAAATCCAATAGATAAATTTTGTTGTTTTTTTTCTGAAACCTTTTTTTCAATTTCAGATCTAGTATATAGTATGGTCACTTTATCAAAAAATTAACGCCTGCAAACTTACCATTTTAAAGGCAAAGTGCATAAAATTTAGTACTTTTGCGTGTTTTTTATTGAGATTAGTAATTAAGAAATACATATATGAAAGATAAGAGGATATTGTACGTGTCGTCTGAAGTGATTCCTTACCTGCCAGAGACCGAGATTGCCTCTATGTCGTTTGAAGCTCCTCAAATGGTGAATTCCAAAGGAGGGCAAATACGCATTTTCATGCCTCGCTATGGCAATATCAATGAGCGTAGGCATCAACTACATGAAGTAATACGACTTTCAGGAATGAATCTGGTCATTAATGACTTTGATATGCCACTTATAATAAAAGTAGCTTCTATTCCTAAAGAACGTATACAGGTGTACTTTATAGATAATGAAGAATATTTTAAGCGCAAAGCTACTTTTGCTGATGAAGATGGAAATCTTTTTGAGGATAATGATGAACGCGCAATATTTTTTGCAAAAGGAGTTGTAGAAACGGTAAAAAAATTGAATTGGTCTCCAGATATTATTCATGTTCATGGATGGCTTGCATCATTATTACCTTTATACCTTAAGCATTATTATGCTAGTGAACCTTTGTTTTCTCAAAGTAAGATAGTCTCTTCTGTATATAATCAAGGTTTTGAAGGTTCTTTAAATAAAGAGATGATTAACAAGATAGCATTTGATGGTATAGATACAGCTTCTATAGAAGAGTTACAGGACCCTACGTATGAAAACCTTATGAAAGTCACTGTAAAGAACTCTGATGCTGCAATTATAGGATCTCCAGATCTTAATGATCAATTGGTAAATATGCTTAATACAACTAAAATCCCTGTATTATCATATAAGAAAAAAGAAGAATTCCCACAGGCGTACGAAGAATTTTATACCACAAGAGTACTAGATTAAATTACTATGAATAGTTATACATATATAAGAAAAGGCATTGTTGCCTTACTTTTCGTATTTGCAATAATTGCATGCGAGGAAGATTTTGGTGAAGTAGGCACTGGGATTGTGGGTCAAGTTAATTTTGAAACTGACATGGTAGATGATCTAGATGTAGTGGCCTATAATATTAATTATCCAGAGGGGGTTCAAACTAATGGAGTCCCCGTAGGCGTACTAGGATATTATGATGATGCGGTATATGGTGCTACGACTTCTTCTTTTTTGTCACAAGTAGCACTTTCAAGAACAAATCCAGATTTTGGAGATGCTACAGTGCTGGATAGTGTTGTTTTTACACTTCCTTATTTCAGTAGTGTCATAGAAACAGATGAGGATGGTAATACAACCTATGAGCTTGATTCTATTTTTAAAAATACAGGTCCTATGAAGCTCTCTGCCTACAGGTCTAATTTCTTTTTGAATGATCTAGACCCAGAGACAAACTTTGAAGATCCTGAAATATACCTTTCTAATGATATAGGAACTACTATTCCTGAATCTATATTGATGGGAGAATTACTTTTTGAAATAGATAATTTTGAGCCTAATGCTGAAGAGATTGTTTTGCAAACACCTATACTTGATGAGGATGGTAATATTCCAGAAGATCCTGAATTTGAAATTTCTGAACGTCTAAGTCCATCTCTTAGAATTAGGTTAGATCAATTAGAAGGAGTGTTAGATTGGGATGAAACTCTTTTACAGAGAGAAGGAGATGATGTTTTACTTAATATAAACACATTTAATGATTTTTTTAGAGGTATTTATCTAAAGGCAGAATCTGTATCGGGTACGGGAAGTGCAATTTTATTCAATTTTGGTGTAGCAAATGTGACAGTATACTATAGTTTTGAGGGAGATGATGATTCGGGAGAAGTAGGAGAACCTACTGATGATGGACGGGGAGAGATATCATTAGAGTTTTCAGGAGTAAGTTTTATAAATTATGATAATTCTGAAACAACTCACCCTATATTCCAAGAAGGATTTAATGCTACTCAAGATACAGTACAAGGAGAAGAAAACCTTTTTCTTAAAGGAGGTGATGGAAGTATAGCATTAATAGATCTTTTTGGTCCTGATTTTGACGACGACGGTGTCGCTGACCAATTGGAAGTTTTACGTTCATGCAATGTTATTATTAATGAAGCAAATCTTATCTTTTTTGTTGATCAAGAGGCAGTTGCCTTAGGAAGTGGTGTAGATGAGCCAGAGCGTGTTTTTATGGTAGACTTTGATAATAATAGTTTGCTTTTTGATGGAGTTATAGATGCAACTGCAGGTATAGAAGGGCCTGTATCAACAAGAACAAATCATCTAGGGAGGCTTACAAGAGAAACGGAAGGTGACTTAACAAGCCCAGGCGTAAGTTATAGAATACGTATCACACAGCATGTTAATAATATAATTAAAAATGACTCTACTAATGTACGACTTGCATTAGCAGTATCACAAAATGTATCTGTAGTTAATACAGGAGTCATAGGAGGTACAGGAAGTATCACAGAAGCCAAACGTACACCTATATCAAGTGTAGTCTCTCCAGAAGGGACTATATTACATGGTAATTTAAGTGATGATGAATCTAAAAGGTTAAAACTTAGAATATCGTATACAATAACAGAAGATATTGACCCTAATAGTCCTTGTGGCCAGATATTAGGAATAGAAGAATAATAGAGTATAAAAGTATGTGTGGAATTGTAGGTTATATAGGGCATAGAGAAGCGTATCCAGTAATTATTCAAGGACTGGAACGGTTAGAGTATAGAGGATACGATAGCGCTGGTATTGCACTTTATGATGGGGATAATCTTAAGGTTTCTAAGACCAAAGGAAAAGTAGAAGACCTTAAATCTAGAGTTGATAAAGAAATTACATCTTCGGGAAGTATAGGTATAGGCCATACACGGTGGGCTACACATGGTGTCCCTAATGATATAAATTCTCACCCTCATGTTTCAAATTCTGGAAATTTAGTGATCATCCATAATGGAATTATAGAAAATTATGACCCGCTTCGCCAAGAATTAATTAATAGAGGATACACTTTTTCTTCAGATACAGATACAGAAGTTCTTGTAAATCTTATAGAAGACGTTAAGAAAAATGAAGATGTTAGGTTAGGAAAGGCAGTGCAAATTGCTCTCAATCAAACTATAGGGGCATATGCAATAGCTGTATTTGATAAGACAAAACCTAATGAAATTGTAGTGGCACGTTTGGGGAGTCCACTAGCGATAGGAGTAGGTGATGACGAATTTTTTATTGCCTCAGACGCTACTCCATTTATAGAATATACAAATAATGCTATCTATCTTGAGGATGGGGAAATGGCAGTAGTGAGGTCCCATAAAAAGCTTAAAATTCGTAAGATCAAAGATGACTCTCTAGTAGACCCATATATTCAAGAACTACAACTTAATCTTGAGCAAATAGAAAAAGGGGGTTATGATCATTTTATGATTAAAGAGATTTATGAGCAACCAGATGCTATCACAGATACGTTTAGAGGACGCATGCTTGTCGATCAAGGAATAGTTAGAATGGCGGGTATTGATGATAATATCGAAAAATTTCTAAATGCAAGACGTATCATTATTGTTGCATGTGGGACTTCATGGCATGCAGGTCTTGTCGCCGAATATATTTTTGAAGAGTTTGCTAGAATCCCTGTTGAGGTAGAATATGCTTCAGAATTTAGATATCGTAACCCAGTAATTTATAAAGATGATGTTGTTATAGCGATTTCGCAAAGTGGGGAAACAGCAGATACAATGGCTGCTATAAAACTAGCTAAAAAACAAGGTGCTTTTGTTTTTGGAGTATGTAATGTTGTAGGTTCTTCGATATCAAGAGAGACTCACGCGGGTGCATACACGCATGCAGGACCAGAGATAGGAGTAGCCTCCACAAAAGCATTTACTACACAAATTACAATCCTTACACTTATAGCTTTAAAACTAGCCAAGCATAAAGGAGAGTTATCTAATTCTGAATTCAGAGCTTATTTACAAGAATTAGAGCGTATACCAGCAAAGGTTACAGAAGCTTTAAAATGTAATGAACAGGCAGAACATGTTGCCGCACAATATAAAGATGCTCATAATGCTTTATATCTTGGTCGAGGGTATAATTTTCCGGTAGCATTGGAGGGAGCTCTTAAACTAAAAGAAATATCGTATATACATGCAGAAGGGTATCCTGCGGCCGAAATGAAGCATGGACCTATAGCACTTATAGATGAACAAATGCCAGTGGTTGTTATTGCTATGAGAAAAGGGCATTATGAAAAAGTAGTAAGTAATATTGAGGAGATAAAAGCGCGTAGTGGTAAAATTATTGGTATTGTGACTCAAGGGGATAAGGAAGTTAAAAAACTTGCAGATCATGTTATTGAGATTCCAGAGACATTAGAACCGTTTACTCCATTACTAGCTACAATCCCATTGCAGTTACTATCCTATCATATAGCGGTTATGTTAGGTAAAAATGTAGATCAACCAAGGAACTTAGCAAAATCGGTAACGGTAGAATAAGTTATGTTTATATGCTAGTATATAAGAAAATCCCGTTAAAAACGGGATTTTTGCTTTAAGCTTCTAGTAATCTCTCGTGTAGCTTCTTTTTCATCACCCCAACCTTCACTGGTTAAGGTGTCTTTTGTGTCATAGTTTAAGAACCATAATTCCAAAATATCTTTTACATTACGATACTTCTGTATAAATTCTTCGTAAGTAGTAATATTTATAATACGTATATTAGGATCTTTAGGGATAGCGATGATTTTATAGTCGTACTCCCCATTGTCTAGTAATTTAAGCATCCCTATAGGAATTGTTTCTATGATAGTTCCAGTAGGTAATGCTTCACAAATTACTAAGATGTCTAATGCATCTCCATCTCCTCCGAGTTTAGGGTCTGAAAAGGTAGAAGGGATAAACCCATAATTTGCTGGATAGGGTAAAAAAGGAATTATTCGATCTTTTCCGTCTCGTTGGTCTACATCAAACTTTTTTGAGATTGTATTATACTCTATTTTTTTATTAGTTCCAGCTGGAATTTCAATAATACTGTTAACTGCGTTGTTTGTAGAAAATGCGGGGGTATTATATATATTTTTGTTGCTATTACATCCGAATATGATAAAAAGCGACATTATTAAAAAACCAGAAATACGCATATAAACTTATCTTTACTAGGTATGTTGATGATGGTTAATTGCATCTATTCCTCGAACATACTTTGAATTTTTTGAAAGACGAGATGTGAACTGTTGAGTTAATCTACGGCTTCCAGTATCATGTTTAACCTTATATTTTAATTCAAGTACAAGATCCGACATTGTTGTTTTTGAAGCTTCGTAGTTTTTAAAGTTAGGATTGTAGAATGCCATATTATAATCTATAGTAATTCTATATTGTTCACAATCTGATAAAAAATACCTGCGCTCATATGAATTGTAAAGGGAAGGAGAAAGACTATTTAGTTTAGAGAGAAGGATAGGAGGGTGCTGTTTTTTTATAGCATTTGCTATTTTTTGTTGGGTGTTTTCTAATGAGCTTGTTTTTAAATTACAGTCAAAAACATTTAAAGGAAAAGATAATTTATCACCTACAGTTCCATACTTTTTTTTGATTTCTAATACTGGATTTTTGATTTCTTCAAATGCATCACCATACCATCGTAGTCTATATTTATCACGTAATTCATCACCAGATACATTTTGATGGTAAAAAGACATACTTGGATCATCGTAATAGATATTGTTAACAGTCCTGCGATGAAAAATTTCGCGAAAGCAAAAAGAGTTTGATAGCACTACGGTCTCAATAAGATCTTGAGGTTCTATACCTTGGAATATAAACTTACGTTCATATCTTAAATTCTTATTTGTAATAGCTTCTGTACTAGCGACTGCTTTTTCCATATTCTTTCCCATACATTTGGTCAATTACATTATTGGATACCGTTTGTACAGCAATATTATCTATTAATAATTTTGATTTGTTTTCTATAAGATAATCAAGCTCAATGTTTTGAAGTGTTAGGTTTGAAACTTGAATTTGAGCAACGCCATATTCTGTCTTTTTTTGAAAAGCAGAGAGACCTAGTCGAGTATCTATAATACTTAATTTGTCTAGATTAACTGTAGATAAGTCTTTACTTACGACTCCTATTTCACCTCCTGAAATTTTAATGTTTTCCCCTGTAATAGCACTGTTTTCTCCGGCACTTATGGCTTTGTCTGACGGATTTGTTACAACTATATCCTTGAGATTTAATTCAGATCCAGAAACATCAATACTATCATTGCCTGAGTTTATAAATGTACACCGCTCAATGTTTCCTGTTACAAAATCACCATCAAAAGAATCTGATTTTGTATTTTCAAAAAGAGTATCAGTAAGTGTAAACTCTGACCGTATGATGTTAAGTGCATCCTCACAACGATTATTTGCAAAAATTGCGTTTGTGATTGCAACTTCTGATTCGTGAAAATTTACAGCTCCTGAGACAGACCATGCCGTAGAGTTTGGGTTTGAGAGATTTTCAAAATACGTATAATCTACAATTGATTTTTCTGTAGCATTTGTAATAAAAATACCACCTCCCGTACTATCTGATGAATGAAATTTTATAGGCATCTCTTGGGTTCCTTTAGAAGATATAGAAGCATAGGATAATATAGAAGCATTGTTCTTTATGTCTAAAGAAAAGCCGGGCTCAATAGTAATTCTAAAATCTTTTGGAATTACCAGATTTTTGGAAAGTATGTAACTGCCTGTTTTAAATAGAAGTTCTGTCTCTGAGGTTTGGGTAATAAAATCAAAATCTTGATAATTACTTAATTGTGATTTTTTATAGAGTGCTACGCTTTGCTCTAATTTTTGATTTTTACCATACGGTTTAATAAGAGCTTTTCTTTTTAAATTTACTCCTGCGATGTGATGCGAAATTCTTAATTTTTGAACATCTTTAGGATAATTAAACACTCCCTTTTTATTTTTTTTAGACACAAAAGCATTTATAAAATACTTACTTAGTTCAAAGTCAATAATGTGTTTTGTTTTTTCTTTTATGGTGATAGAAGGAGTATTCGAACTTAAAACTCTTCCTTCTACATCAGTTAAATACTCTATAGTAACAGGTTGTCCAGAAACATTATTTATCTCCAATTGCATTTTTTTTTCATTATAAGACAATAAATCTGCAGTAATGAGTACAGCTGGATTAATTTTCTTTTTTATGAAATTACTGTTATGAGTTAGAATATCGAGATCAATATCTTTATTGAATTCTGAAAACAAACTAGTTTTTAATGACTTAAATTCGTCAACATGATTGGTAATTAGATTGTTTATAAATTCAGTACTGCTCACTAGCGCAAGTTTTTCAAGAACTTTTTCTTGGAATAATGTATCTTCACTTGACATTGGATATTGGTATAACTTATCAATGCGTCTTCCGCTATTTGAATCAAATGATACAGGTTCAAGTTTATTTGTAATAGGATTATAATATATACGAAGGTTATGCCATATAATTCCATGGGATCCTCCAAATAGGTTTGAAAGCGCAACATAAGTAGATAATAATTCTACATCAAATACTTCTGAAATAGTATAGTGACCATCACGTAAACCCTCCAATAAATCTTTAGCAGTATTAAATTGTTTTAATAATTTTGGATCCGATAAAACCTTATTTTGATTAAAAACTTTTATTTGAGCATTCTTTGGGGTATGTAATTCTTTTGATTGTGCTTGATTCTCTAACCCTAAGATACGTTGTCTCTCTCTGTCTTTCCAAAGTAAAGATTCATCAAAAGCTAGAAGAATCCCTTCTCTTTTTTTATTGTTTTCTATGAGGATTTTGTCAAAAGATTCTTCAATCGCCATAATGCCCATGGGGATTTTTGTAGTTGTTGTATCTTTTATATTTAGTACCACATCAGAATATGTATAACGTAAACCTATAATTCCATTATCTTTTACAGTCTTATTAAATAACCATTCCCATAAATAATTACGTACAATAGGGTGCTGTATAGAAAATTTACGCATTCCTTTAAAGGTAGTTTCTCCTTTCATAATAAGACGGTACGACCACTTATTCTCATGTTTTAAGTGATCTGTCCAATCACCTTTAAGACGTAATTCTACTTTTTGATCATCTTCATTATTTATGCGTACAGTACCATTTATAAGATCATCATCCTTTGATATAAGTACGCCTTTACTTAAGGCATCACTTCTTTTATTTTTTATTTTTTTTAATCCCTTTTCTGAAATAGTAATATTTATTTTTTCTAAGCCACTATATAATTGAACATTAGGAGCATCTGAAGGGACTAATTTCCTGATATCTAGAGATCGTCCTAATCCAGCAACATAACGTCCTGTATTAATGTATTTAATGTTATCAATAGGAATATAATCTTCTGTATAATGACCACTTATTAAATCTCTCTGAAAAACATAATAATTTTGATTTTTAATCTGAAATAATGTAGGTTCTTGTATAAAATCAGCAACGGCAAATTTATTTTTACCTTTAAGTTTAGTAGAATCTTTTACATATACATGTACAAAAAAATTATCTGTAAGCTGGCGATCTACAGGCTTATTTTTGTAGACGTATAATAACTTAGGAGCACTTATTGTTTGTACAATATATATTGAAAGTTCATTGTCAGTATGTATTGCATATCTTTTAGAGTCGAGAAGGATATTATATTCAACAGGAAAAATATGAGTAGGTGCGTCAATATCAGTAACATTTTTTGGTGATATATCTGATGTTTCTTCTTTAATTCCTTTTGTACTTGTTAGTATAAAAAAGCTCATGAGTAACACCCCAATGATGGTAAGAATAGTAAATGTATTTATTTTTTTTGAAGTACTATTTTTTACTTTCATCACATATCAGTTTTTATAGTGTGTTATCTATAAATGTGACATCCACATCTGGATCAATTTCAACAAGTTTTGAGTTTATAGTAGTTAAATCTTCTAATGACTGAACCTTTACAAGGAAATTGATAGCAATAGCACTTCCTTCATGTTTTATTCTCTTTACTTCTAGTTGTGTTGAATTATTACTTACAATATCACTTATCGTTTTGATACGATCGGTTTTGTCATCTTTTTGAGTATTTGAATGAACAAGGAGATTTTGAGTAATAGAAGAACCTCCATTTTTATTTTGTAAAATCACGATGAGTAATAAAACGACAAATCCTATAAGAGTGGGTAAAAGTTGATTTGCTCCCATTCCTAAACCAATAGCTATAGCCATAAAAAAATACCCTAATTCTTCAGGTTCTTTGATGGCTGTTCTAAAACGTACGATGGATAATGCACCTACAAGACCTAAAGAAAGTGCGAGTGACGATTTTACAATAGAAATAATGATAAAAGTAGTTAACCCAACAATCATCAATACTTTGGAAAGTTGTGATCTATTTGATATGGATTGTCCATACTTATTATATACAACAGATAATAAGTATAGTAATGCGGCACATATGAGAATATATACTATATAATTAATAGGAGAAAATGAATCTTCAAAATTGAAAGAAAACTGACTTAAAAGATCGTCCATAGAATAGATGTAAATTAATAATTAAGCGAAAGTAAATTTAATTTTACTAATGAACTAAATTCTTTTAGAATTTTAGCACATATATGGTAAAAAAAGATGTGATTATTTATGTCATAATAGACTGTTTTATAGCTGTTTTTTGAACATAGAATAGATGAGGTTAAGTGCGCTTTTGAGAAAGCAAAAAAATAGCTGTAAAAATTAAATCCTATAGGTTTTTATATAAAGAAGAAAACAGTATCTTTGCGCCGTTAAAAACGAGGTGTTTTTCACCATATATATTGCTAAACATTAAATAGTTAATAATGTCAAAAGTTACAGGTAAAGTTGCCCAGATTATAGGCCCAGTAGTAGACGTAGAGTTTGCAAACGGAGCTGAATTACCGAAAATATACGATTCACTAGAAGTGACAAACTCAGATGGAACCATATTGGTTCTTGAAGTTCAGTCACATATTGGAGAGAATACAGTACGTACAATCTCTATGGATTCCACAGACGGATTAAGTCGTGGTGTAGATGCTACTGCAACAGGAGCTCCTATACAGATGCCTATAGGTGATGATGTATATGGTCGCCTTTTTAATGTAATAGGTGATGCTATAGATGGTATTGGTAACTTACCAAAAGCAGGTGAAGCAGGACTTCCTATTCACCGCCAAGCACCAAAATTTGAAGATTTATCAACATCTACAGAAGTACTTTTTACAGGTATTAAAGTAATTGACCTTATTGAGCCTTATGCAAAAGGAGGTAAGATTGGATTATTTGGAGGAGCTGGAGTAGGAAAGACAGTACTTATTCAAGAGTTGATTAACAATATTGCAAAAGGTCACGGAGGACTTTCTGTATTTGCAGGAGTAGGAGAACGTACACGTGAAGGAAATGACCTTTTGAGAGAGATGTTAGAGTCTGGGATTATCAAATACGGAGATGACTTTATGCATTCTATGGAAGAAGGAGGATGGGATCTTTCTAAAGTTGATAAAACAGCAATGAAAGAATCCAAAGCAACTTTTGTATTTGGACAAATGAATGAGCCCCCAGGAGCTCGTGCTCGTGTAGCACTTTCTGGACTTACGATTGCAGAGTATTTCCGTGATGGAGCAGGAGAAGGACAAGGAAAAGATGTACTTTTCTTTGTAGATAACATTTTCCGTTTTACACAAGCAGGATCTGAGGTATCTGCACTTCTTGGACGTATGCCATCTGCGGTAGGATATCAACCTACACTAGCTACAGAGATGGGTGCGATGCAAGAGCGTATTACATCTACAAAAAGAGGATCTATTACATC
Source organism: uncultured Dokdonia sp. (assembly GCA_947503305.1). Lineage (GTDB taxonomy): Bacteria > Bacteroidota > Bacteroidia > Flavobacteriales > Flavobacteriaceae > Dokdonia. Next base: position 86,873 of record CANNDF010000001.1, on the reverse strand, counting down.
TGTACAAGCAGTATATGTTCCTGCAGATGACCTTACCGATCCAGCACCAGCGACAACGTTTGCTCACTTAGATGCAACTACAGTACTTTCACGTAAGATTGCAGAATTAGGTATCTATCCTGCGGTAGATCCACTAGATTCAACATCTCGTATACTTACTGCAGATATCCTAGGGAATGATCATTATGATTGTGCACAAAGAGTAAAAGAGTTATTACAGCGTTATAAAGAACTTCAAGATATTATTGCCATTCTTGGTATGGAAGAACTTTCTGAAGAAGATAAAATGGCAGTAGGACGTGCACGTCGTGTACAACGTTTCCTTTCTCAACCTTTCCATGTAGCAGAGCAATTTACTGGAATTCCAGGTGTATTGGTAGATATTAAAGAAACAATCAAAGGATTTAATATGATTATGGATGGGGAGTTAGATCACCTTCCAGAAGCAGCATTTAACCTTAAAGGAACTATCGAAGAAGCGATCGAAGCTGGAGAAAAAATGCTTGCAGAAGTATAATAACTTTGTAGTAATGCTTTCGCGAAAGCGGAAACATACAAAAAACAACACACTATGCATTTAGAAATTGTAACACCAGAAGCATCTTTAGTAAAAGGGGAAGTAACATCTGTTATTGTACCTGGAGTAAATGGAGAGTTTCAAATGTTAAATAATCACGCCGCTGTAGTATCACTTCTTGTAGAAGGAAAAGTAAAGTTTGAAGGAAACCCTGAAATTTCTGAAGGTTTTGAAGATAAGTTTGTAAAAGAAAGTGATGGTAAATGGTCACTAGCCATTACAAGCGGAACGCTTGAAATGAATAATAATAAAGTGATTGTACTAGCAGATTAATTTTAAGCTAAATAATCAATTCGGTATATTTAATCCCTGCTTACAGAAGCAGGGATTTTTTTATGTTTTTTAATACACCTTTCCCATTTATAAGATCTTTCAGATCTCAATTTTTAATCGGTCTTACTCTAGGCTTTTTTATAGGCTTTCTTGTTATTTTTCTAGAACCTATGGGAGCAAATAATTATTCTAATCCCTATAAAAATTTATATTTCGCAGGATATGGAGGAATTGTTTTTTTTAGTTATTTGCTTTTCGTTTCTCTTTCTAATGTCTATATGTATTTTCTCAATGTATGGAAGTGGTTGGAAGAACTCTTGTTTTCATTTCTATTTATCTCAATAGTTATTATAGTTACTTTTTTCTATACAGAATTGCTTATCAATAAAAGTACAGAACGATTACAATTAGATTGGTTTTTATGGTGGTATCAAAATATGTTTTTAGGTTTTGGAGTTTTAACCAGTATTCTAATGATTTTGTTGAGACGTTATTATGGTATAAAAACTTTATCTAAAAAAGAAATTATACTTCCTAATAAGAAAGTGATAGGTATTAAAGGAACACTAAAAAAAGATGTTTTTAAATGCATACTTGAAGACGTGTTTTTTATAAAATCAGAAGATAATTATGTCTTTATAATTCACATGACACCAGATGGTATTAAAGAAAAAATGCTACGTAGTACATTAAAACATATTCACGAGCAATTACCAGAGTTACTAAAAGTGCATAGATCATTTCTTATTAACCCTAAACACATTAAAGAACTTAAAGGAAATGCTCAAAATGGGAAAGTATATCTGAAAGGTATAGAAAGGCCTATTTCGGTTTCTAAGACCTACTTTGAAAGCCTACAAAAGACATTATCTTGATAACAACAGATTATATATTTACCCCAAAAAATATGTTTTTACCCCAAACTTTATTAGGTAACATCTTTTCTTTTTAAAAGCGTAAGAGAATCTATTTATTTGCCTTCAAATACAATAGATATGAAGCGATTTTTAAAGTTTACAAAATGGATTTTTCTTTTTTTAGTAGCAGTATGTATAGTATCAATTATCTATATAAGATATACTCGATTGACTGATGAAATAATGTATCAAACAAGCAATCAGGCTTATGATACGTATAAAAGTGATTTTAATCACGAAGAATTCTTTTATAAGATAGATAATAGTGTAACGCTTCATGGTGTTCTTTTTAAACCTGATTCAATACTTCCTATAGGCACCATAATTCATTTTTCTGGAGGCGGGATGACTATTCCCAATTCTGAATCTTTATACGCTCCCTTTTTAGAAAAAGGATATCAGATATTTAATTATGAACGAAGAGGTTTAGGGCAATCTACAGGGGTGGCAAATAATTCGAAGGTATTACTGCAAGATGCCCTATATATTTTTGATCAGTTATTACAAAACCAACAAATTAATAATACTCCTGTTTTATTATGGGGGCAATCTATGGGAGGAGCTTTTGCTACATCAGTAGCTTTAGCAAACCAAAATATGATTCAAGGGCTAGTTCTTGAAGGTACTTTTTCTTCTTTCCCAGATATAGGAAAAGAGTTTGCTAGTGTATTGAATTTGGAAAATTTTAAATGGTTAATCCCATTAATTATGAATAATGATTTTCCGGCAGATACGGTTATCCAAAAAATAGAAAAACCTATAGTAATTATACATAGTATAAAGGATGAAACGGTTCCTTTTAAGTTAGGTAATAAATTATATAAAGCCTCAAATCAAAAATATACAGAGTTCTGGGAGGTAGATTCTAAGCATATAAAGGCAATACTTGATTATGAGTCAGAGTATGTTTCAAAGTTTGAAAAGATGCTTCAGAATGTCGAATAATTTACACGAGTAAGTACTTATTTTGGATTTAGCCATAAATTACGTCTTTTCACTATTTCCGTCGTACCTGTTTGTGAAGGATTAATTTCTATACTATACGTAGGATCTTCTTGAAGTGTTATGGATGTTTCTTTAGTAACTCCAAAGCGCTCATAGGTAATACTAAGAATATCATCAGGTTTATAGGTAGCAATGATCTCTTTAAAAGTAGTATCCTTTGTTATAGGGGTGCTATTTACGTTAATAATTTTATCTCCTTTTTCAAGTCCCGCTTTATAAGCAGCAGTACCAATAGATGTATTTTGATTAATGGTTCCATTAACTACAGCAACACCAAAAGAAGCTTTGTCTGTATTTTGTGAAAGTATAACTCCTACACTTTCAAAAAGCCGGTTCATATCTGGCATATCGCTTTTATAGATATAATTTTGAAAGAAATGATTCCCAAAATCATCTCCTGCATAATCGTTTAATAATGAATGAAGCCTTTCTATGGTATATGGCTTCTCTTTTTTGCCATTCTTTTTCCATACAAGTTTCATATAGTCATCAAGGGTTAACCCTTTTTCTCTTAGTGATAAATCTAGTGCAAGTCCTAGTGCGCTTCCATAAGAATAATAGGATATAAATGTATTTGTTCTATTTACAGGATCTACAGAGCGTGCCGCATCTACAAAAGGAGCTTGATAACTCATTTCTATAGGGTTAAAAAAGCGACGTCCTGGAGAATTCCATACATAATTAAAAGTACCTTGTAGTCGTTTTACATAATCTTCTTGTGATAGCAATCCAGCTCTACACATCATTAATGAAGTATAGTAACTGGTAAACCCTTCTGCAAACCAAAGTTCTCCGCTCATATTTGCTTCTTCAAAATCAAAAGGCTCTAGGCTTTGAGGCCTAATTCTTTCTACATTCCAGCAATGAAAAAATTCATGAGAAACGGTTCCTATATTTCGTTCTAAGCCACCATTGGCAAGACTTCGTGTACTAGTCAAAATTGTTGAATTTCTATGTTCCATACCATCTCCAGACGCATTAGGAATATAACAAGCTAGAAAATAATAGTTGTCATAATCATAAGAAGGAAGTTCTCCAAAAACTTTTTCTTGCTGTAGGACTATTTTTTTAACTTTTTCAAAATATTCATCAAACTCGCCTTCTGTACCATTATGATGCAATACAAAGTTGATTGTTTGCTTTCCTACATTAAAAGAGCGGACACTATGATTACTAATCTCTGTGGGACTATCCATAAAGTATTGTAAGTCTTTTGCGTAATATGTATTGTTTTCTAAATGTTTGAGTTGTGTTGCTATTTTCCAATTAAGGTCATCGCGAGGTTTAAAAGTGACTTCAATCTCCTTATTTGCAAGACTGGGCACATACATAAATGTTGCAGGTATATTTAGGTGAGCATGAGTCTCATCTATTTGCGCATAGGTGCCTCCTCCTCTATTTGCAAATAATGTATAGGAGACATGTATAATTCCATCATGTCCTTTTACGTTCCATGAATACGGGTCAGGACGTGTGGTATTTAAGACATTGCCTTTACTGTCAGTAACTTTTACATTATACACATTTTTTACAAATTCATGTAATGCATATCTACCGGGTGATGTTCTACTCATTCTGAAAGTAGCTTCATCTCCTTTTAGGTTTGAAAACTGAGCTTTTATTTCTGCTTCATGGTGAACAGCATTTTCAAAAGAAATAGAGTAGGTAGTTGCTACTTTTTTTATTTCAGAAGCGTTTAGTATTGGAGTATATAAAAGAAAAAATGAGAATAATAAGATAATGTGTTTCATGATGAATGAAAATTAAAGTATTAAATTACTGTTTTTATTTTCTATTTATGAAAGAGAATTATCTTTTTATATATCAATCGCCTCCTCCAAAATGGAAAATTGTAGTGGCGGCCTTATTATTTAGTGTTGCTTTTTACAATCTTTATAGATGCATACAAGATATTATTAATCCTAATACATATCCTTCAATATTAAGTGTTTTCTTTTTTATATGCTTCATTATTATAGCGATGCCTATAGCTACAACAACTAATTTTCATTTAGATATTGAAAATGATCGTTTTAAAGAAGAAAAACAATTAGGTCGTATGAAAATAGGCTGGTGGGAACCTATGTTTCCATTTGATTATGTTTCTGTTTTTAAGTTTAAAGAAAGTATGTATGTTATACGATTATGGTTTGATAGAAATGAATATTTTACGGTAGCTGGGTATAGTAATAAAAGTATTGCTTTAGAAGAAGGTGAGATTATTGCTAGAAAAATGAGTATAGATCTTTTAGATGCTGCAACAGATCCAAGAAATTCAAAATGGATTGATCTTTCTAATGTTACTCATTCCAATCCCAATTGACCATAGCCCAAGATGTGCCATCCGTAATTTGTGTATCTAAAATTTTAAAACCAACACTTTTGTGGGCTTCTATAGAGCGTACATTTGCTGTAGCTACTTCTGTAAACAAGCAGTCGTAAGAATGGCTTAATTCTTTTTGGTAAAATAAATACATTCCTTTAAAAACCCCTTGACCTCTATAAGGTTTGTCTATACATACTTGCCCCATAGTGACATAGTTTTTCCCTTTTAAGAGACTATCTGCAGTTTCAAACATAGGAGTAAGAATAGGGATTTCATTTCTAAAACTGCGCAGCATCACTAATGCATAACCAGCTACATACTTGCCGTTCATTGCAAGTATATGTGGACAAGCATCATTCATTTTTTTTAGAATATTAAAAGTATGCGGTACGGTGATATACCCTTCTTCTTTTTGATGTTTAATAGAGACATTTGCTTTTAAAGCACGTTTTTGAATGTCTAGAATTTGATACAATTCATCATCTGATGTAGCTCTTTTGTAGGTAATCATCTATATAGATTAAATAGTCAAGTCACTTTCTGTTTGTAAATCTATACCTTTTTGGAAGATTTTTGAAATAATAAAAATAATAGCGGCTAGGAATAATAACTCTTTACCTCCCCATGCAAGAGGTATATCGAATCCTTGTTTAAGTAATTGTTTGCAATAAGAATCAGCAATTATTGAAACGATACCAGAACCTAAAGCTACATGACTTATTTGTGATAGGAGATGAGCGATTTCCTTTGTAAATGGATGTTGTAAACGTATGATAGATGAAATTTTGATTACTAAATATGTAATATAAGCTTGTAAACTTATGACAGTAATTAATAGGGTTCCTACATGTATAAATTGCCATGTACTTTGCGATCTAAGATCAAAGAGATTTAACCCTAAGTACAAGTTCTTAGATCCTTCAGGATTCCATATACTCATTCCAAAGTTGAATAGTAATACACCAGCTTTAATCAAAAATCCAATAAAAAGAATCCAGAAAATAATTCTTAAAATATCTAGTAGTTGTTGTGTCTTCATAATAATAATTTTGATAAATTTTTTTAAGCTGTGGTGTCGTATTGTTTGAATTCTATAATATCTCCAGGCTGGCAGTCTAAGGCTTTGCAAATAGCTTCTAAGGTAGAAAATCGAATAGCCTTTGCTTTTCCTGTTTTAAGGATAGAAAGGTTTGCTGTAGTAATGCCAACAATTTCTGCAAGCTCATTACTCTTCATTTTACGTTTAGCAAGCATAACGTCTAAGTTGATAATGATAGCCATAAGATGTATGTAATTATTGTTTAACGATAACAAATATACAAAAATTATTGAAAAACAATAATAAATTATTCTTTTTAGATAAAAAATTTCTACAAAAATTTCATTTTACGACTTTTAAAAAGTTATTAATTGAGTCCATGATGCTTTATCTTTACACCAATGTTTCCTAAAAAACTTCAAAGAAAATTACAAGATCGTATAGCATCAAATGCTATACGCAAACTAAGCGATACCTGTGATCTTATTGATTTTTTATCAAATGATTATTTAGGTTATTCCAAAAATATATCTATAAGTCAAAGGGCAATTGCGATTTTAAAAGAGTACAAGATATTATCAAATGGAGCTACAGGAAGTCGTTTACTTTCTGGCAACCATACATTATATGATGTTGCAGAAAGGGCCATCGCACGTTTTCACGAAAGTGAAACAGCATTGACTTTTAACTCTGGATATGATGCAAACCTTGGTTTTTTTCAGAGTGTTCCCCAGCGAGGAGATATTATTATATATGATGAATTTATTCATGCAAGTATTCGGGATGGGATCTCAATGAGCCATGCAAAGTCCTATAAATTTAAACACAATGATCTAGAAGACCTCAAAAGAATCGTAAGTACGCATGCTAATACTACAGATCTTTATGTGGTTACAGAATCTGTATTTTCTATGGATGGGGACACTCCTTATTTAATAGCAATACGAGATATATGTACATCCTATAATGCCCGTCTTATTGTAGATGAAGCTCATGCAGTAGGCGTGTTAGGAAATAATGGACAAGGGATGATACAACACTTAGGAATTAAAGATGATGTTTTTGCACGTGTCGTTACTTTCGGTAAAGCAATGGGCGCTCATGGTGCCGCTATTTTAGGTTCTGAAGAGCTTAGATTATATCTTATCAACTTTGCGCGTTCTTTTATTTATACAACAGGACTCCCTCCACATTCGGTAGCAGTTATTATTGCGAGTTATGAGCAATTAATAGACGACCAAAACAATAAAAATTCGGCGATAGCTCAATTACGTCAAAATATCAGAATATTTTCTGATGAGATAAAAGGATTAGAATTAACATCTGCTTTTATACCAAGTCAGTCAGCCATACAATGTGCTATTATTCCAGGGAATGAAAAGGTAAGAACGTTTTCGCAAAATCTTATACAAAAAGGATTTGATGTGAAACCTATTCTTTCACCTACGGTCCTTAAAGGGCAAGAACGGTTACGGTTTTGTTTACATAGTTTTAATACAGAACAAGAAATTTTAAAATTGATTAAAGAACTTGAATTTCTTATAAAGAATTAATTTATGAAAGATAACTATACAGTATTAGAAATTTTTGAGTTTTCTGCAGAAGCACAAATCATAAAATCTAAACTTGAAAATGAAAATATAGAAGTATTATTAATGGATGAAAAAACTATTGATTCTGACCCATTAATTAGTCAAGCTATCGGAGGTGTAAAATTACTTGTGCATAATAAAGATTATAAAAATGCGCAAATAATATACGATACAGTGAGAGCGTACAGTACTGATGAAAAAGGCAATGCAATCAATTGTGTTAATTGTGATTCTTCACGAGTTTTAGTAGCCCCGCTTCAAAGGAAAAATATTTTCTATATGCTATTTCCTTTTTTTGAAAAGACACAGCATATATGTAATGAGTGTAAAACAGTTTTTTAATGAGTTCCTTCATCAAATAATTATAAAAATTTTAGCGAGTGAAACAAACATATTTCATAACAGGTATTTCTACAGATGTAGGTAAGACTGTTGTATCGGCTATTGTTACAGAAGCATTACAAGCAGATTACTGGAAACCGATTCAAGCAGGAGATTTGGACTATTCAGATACACATAAAGTAAAAGAATTAATATCTAATGATATATCGCAATATCACGATAACTCATTTTCTTTGCATACTCCAATGAGCCCTCATGCCGCGGCAACTATTGATGGGGTATCAATAACTAAGCATAAAATAAAACGTCCAGTAACAAAAAACAGTCTTGTAATAGAAGGAGCTGGAGGTCTCTTAGTTCCTATTAATGATACTGAAACCATCATAGACCTAATAGCTCCAAAAGATAAAGTAATTGTAGTCTCACGTCATTATTTGGGAAGCATTAATCACACGCTATTAACTATAGAAGCATTACAATCTAGAAATTTTACTGTAGCCGGAATCATTTTTTCTGGGAATGAACATCCGTCCACAGAATCTATTATAAAGAAGATGACACAAATACCTGTCATTGGGCGTATAGACGAAGAACCGTATATCGATGATCGAGTTGTGAGTGAGTATGCCACTAAGTTTCAAGAAAATTTAGAAAAAATATAGTAGAATAATAATTGCAATCTGTAAAGAGGCTAGATAGATCTTAACTACATTTGTATTTAAATATATTAAGTGTTGACTACTCAAGAAAAAGATAATGCCTATATCTGGCACCCCCTTACACAACATAAGACAAGTTCATTGCCTATTTCTATAGCACGAGCAAAAGGAGCATTATTATATGGGGAAGATGGCACTATCTATATCGATGGTATTGCCTCATGGTATACGGCAATGTATGGGCATTGTAACCCTTATATTATAGAAAAAGTAACTGCTCAGATGCAGGAACTCGATCAAATTACATTTACGGGATTTACGCATAAACCTGCAGTAACATTAGCAGAAAAAGTACTGGCGATTCTTCCTGATAATCAACAAAAATTATTCTTTAATGATAATGGGTCCACTGCTGTAGAAGCTGGAATTAAGATGGCACTACAATATCACCATAACAAGGGGATGAAACGCAATACGCTTATAGCTTTTGAAGAAGGGTTTCATGGCGATACTTTTGGAGCGATGTCTGTTAGCGGTCTTTCTGTATATAATGGACCTTTTGAAGATTTTTTTATACATGTAGAACGTATCCCAGTCCCTCAAGAAAATAATCTAGAGGAGGTATTACAGAAACTTAAAAGGATTATAGATACAAATGATTGCGCTGCTTTTGTATATGAACCTTTGGTTCAGGGAGCAGCAGGAATGAAAATGCATACCGCAAGTGGTTTGGAATCCATTCTCAATTTTTGTGCTTCCCATTCTATTCTTACGATTGCCGATGAGGTAATGACGGGATTTGGAAAGACAGGAACTCATTTTGCTTCCTTACAAATGAATACATATCCAGATATTATATGTTTAAGTAAATCCTTAACAGCGGGTCTAGTACCCATGAGTTTAACGACATGTTCTCAGGATATTTATGATGGATTTTTAGATGATAATACAGCAAAAGGTTTTTTTCATGCACATACCTATAGTGCAAATCCTATTGCCTGCGCAGCTGCTATATCTGGGGTTGATTTATTAACAAGTCCAGAAATGCAGGCAAATATCAAACGGGTTCATGAGAAGCATTCCGCTTTCGCGAAAGCGATCTCTCAACACCCTAAAGCTATAAATATACGTGTGTCTGGAGTTATTCTAGCCTTAGAACTTAATGTCAAAATGGAACGCTACGGGAGTTTACGGAATGAACTTTTTAATCATTTTATGGATCGAGGCATTTGCTTACGTCCGTTAGGAAATACGATCTATGTATTACCTCCTTTTGTGATTAGTGATCAACAGTTGGATACAATATATAAGGCTATAGAAGAAGCGTTAGATACTTTTTAAAAATCCAGTCCCTCATTTAGTAGATTGATCACTTCATTATTAGGATCGATTCTCACCTCTTGCTCACTATAGATCCATATATCTCCTTCTTTTTTTCCTACAACATAGATAATACCTTCTCCTTGGGGTCCTTTGATGGGAATACGAATATCTACATCACCTCCAGTATTACTAAAATTAATACTTCCCTGCATAATACCATTAGTCTCTATAGGTTCTCCAAGTAATTCTATAACCTGTTCATTGTTCTGGGCAAGAGATAAGGATTCTTGATAAGGCTCGGTTCCTCCTAAAAATTTTGTAGCTCCAAAAATCCCCGCTATAATAAGAGCTATAAACAGGATAATTATTGTAAAACACCCTCCTACAGGGAGCGCCCATTTCCAATTGCGTTTCCACCAGGATTCTTCTTTTACGAGTTCATTAGTATCCATATGCATTTATGTTATTCATTTACAGATTCAATAAGATCTATAACTTCTCCTGTATCTTCTATAGTTACAATAAATTTAGAGTATTTCCATGAATCTCCTTCTTTGTCTGCAATTACTTCTAATAAGCCATCTGCCTTTGATCCTTCTAATTCAAAAGATAATTCAAAATGTTTTTGATTTTCTTCGGGTTCATAATCGGAGTTTTCTAGATCGTCCATTTTTATAGGCTTGCCTAATGCGTCTTCTAGTTCGGGACTTTTTTGTACTTCCTGAACAACCTCTATAAAAGCAAGTAATGAGGTGCTTTTAAATACTTTTGCTCCTACGTAAAATGCAAAGACGACAAAACAGATAATAAGAGTGAGGCAACCTCCTGTGGGCAAAGCCCATTTCCAATTACGATTCCACCAATTCTTTTTTACTTCTTCCATAAGAGTGTTTTGTATTTTCTATGAGTAGATTAAAAACAGCTTATGTTACTATTCTTGTATAGAAAAGTACCATTTTGGTTGAGTAGCCATATTTGAACTCGTATTTTTGTGGTTTATATCCAATAGAAAATTTGAATACACCCGTCGCTATTACAGGAATTGCATCTCTCTCTCCAATAGGAATATCATCTCATGATCAATGGGATTCGTATTTGCAATCAACCACTGCTATTAAGTGGGATGAATCTTTACAATCTCCAGTTGCTAGATTAACTCCAGACGGATATGAGATGGTAGACGCTTTGCGTAAAGAAAATACACATTACAAACGTCTGGATGCTTCTGTATTATATGCAATCTTTAGTTCTCGAAAAGCGATAAAGCAAGCGGGATGGAAGGGCACTGATTTTGGAATTAATATAGGCTCTTCAAGAGGGGCTACACAACTATTTGAAAAATACCATACTGATTTTATAAATACCACCACTACTTCAACACATACATCCCCATCAACAACATTAGGAAATATTGCTTCATGGGTAGCGCAAGATTTACAAAATAATGGACCGGAAATTTCGCATTCTATCACATGTAGTACTGCTTTACATGCTATTTTAAATGGGATTGTATGGTTACAATCTGGGATGGCTACAAAGTTTTTAGTGGGGGGGAGTGAAGCTGCCCTTACTCCTTTTACGATTGCACAAATGAAGGCCATGAAATTAAGTCCTAATACTTCTTCTAAAACCTCAGAATTTTACTGTAGATCTCTTGATCTTACTAAAACGGCTAATAGTATGGTTCTTGGCGAAGGTGCGGGTAGCGCTTGTCTTGAATTAGGTAAAAAAGAAAACGCACTTGCTTATATTTCAGGAATAGGATATGCCACAGAGCAGTTAAAACATGCAGCATCACTTTCTTCAAATGGGAGTTGTTTTCAAAAATCAATGCGCATGGCACTTGGCAATTATGACCCTTCAGAAATTGATGCAATTGTGATGCATGCACCTGGAACTGTAAAAGGTGATACATCAGAAATAGAAGCTATACGTACGATTTTTTGTAACAAAATACCTTTGTTGACTACTAATAAATGGAAGATCGGCCACACTTTTGGCGCTAGCGGTCTGTTAAGTCTCGAACTTGCCGTACACATGTTACAACATCAAACCTATGTAGGCATTCCTTTTTTGGAGGAGAAAACAGCGACCCAAAAGCTTCATAAAATTCTTGTAAACGCTGTCGGTTTTGGCGGTAATGCAGTAAGTGTGCTTATTACAATATAAGCTTTGTCATACTAGATAAAACATATAATTACTTTTAAAAGTAATATGATTTAATCCTTTTTTATTTCTAACTCTTTATAAAATCCTGTTGCCTTTTCCAACTTCTGTTTGATGCGATTTCTAAGGCGTTTAGGTTTAATAACCTCTATAGCATCGCCAAACCCTAATATCATACGCTCTAATTCAAAATTGAGTTGTACAAAAATATTGAAGACAACTCCATCATCAGTTTTTTTAATGACCCTTTGCGAATTATGGAAAGGCTTAGTTATTACATAGGGAGCATTTTTCTGATCTACCCAAAACTTGACTCGTTCTGCACGGGTATTTGAAACAGTAACACCAACAACATCTTTATAATATTCATCACCGTTGAAGTTGTCATTTTTATATGTAATTGTAGTATCATAATCGATAGCAACAATTCTATCTAAAGCAAAAGTAACGATTGGCTTTTTTGCTTCTATGCCTGGTCTGCCAATCAAAAACCAACGATTATTAAACTCTTTTAGAATAAATGGATGAAAAATAATCTCAGAAGCTTCTCTAGCCTTAAATGATTGGTATTTGATACTTAGTACCGTCTTTTTCAGAATAGCCTGATATAATATATCCAAATGTTGTAACCCTTTAAGTTTTTCGTTCTTGTCTAAATGAATTATGGCAGATTGATGTGTTTTTTCGGTATATACTTTATCTTCCAAACGCTGAATAATACCACCTAATTCCGAAAAAAGTGAGAAGTCTTTAAACTGTTTTAACATTTCCACTGTTTCCGAAAGGACATTCATGTCATTTTCATTAAGGGGAATATCAGTTATAGAATAATCTTCATCCTCATATTTGTAGAACTTCTTGTCGTAGACGACAATAGGAGCATTATATCCTAGTTTGTCACTGCGCATCATTTGAATATCTAACTGAACAGTACGTTTGCTTACATTTACCTCTCTGCCTTCATATTCATATAATGTATCAGAGCAAGCTTCTATTAGATCATCCAATGTCCATTGTCTGTAATTATTTTGCAGACACTTATCAATCGTTTTATAGCGTATTAATGCATTTTTATTTAAAGCCACAGGTTAAATTTTAATGAAAAGTAAGGAATAAATACATGTACGCAAAATGATTGCGTACATGAGGCAAATATTTGTATTGGAATCATAAAGAAGTCTATTGAAAGACTTTAATGTAGCGCTCCGTCAGATAAGGAAGCTGACGGAGCTTAAAAAACAAGAAATGAAAAATACTAAAAAAATTACGGGACATACTTTAATTGAAATGGGCTATAGATCAGGAAAATGGTTTAAAGAAGCTTTGACGCATATTAATAATAATGGGTTAGAAGGTGATGAACTAAAAAGTTACTTAGCGCAGTTTAAATCTCCAGATCCAATAGCATTACATAATGAAGCGATTCCTTTTTCAATAAATATTAAAGCAGAAAACGAATTAGAAGAAACCAATGTAAATTCGGTTATTAAATCTATGGAGGTGTTGATGAAAACACCAACCTTAGTAGATGGAGCTATTATGCCAGATGCTTGCCCTACTGGGCCAGCTGGGATTATTCCAGTAGGTGGCGTTGTTGTTGCAAAAAATGCCATTCATCCAGGCATGCATAGTGCAGATATTTGCTGCTCGGTAATGTTAACTGATTTTGGGAAAGCGACTCCTAAAGAGGTGTTAGATGCTGCACATAGTATAACACATTTTGGACCAGGAGGGAGAGATAGAAATTCTCAGTTTAGATTTCCAATGGATTTATTGACCGAGATAGAAGCCAACTATTTTTTAAATGACCAAAAATGTATTTCGACTGCAAGGTCTCATTTAGGGACTCAAGGTGATGGAAACCACTTTTTGTTTGTTGGAAAATCTAAGAATACAGGGAACACGATGATGGTGACACATCATGGAAGTAGAGGGTTTGGTGCTAACTTGTATTCTAAAGGAATGAAAGTTGCGGAGAAATTCAGAAAAGAATTGTCTCCAGATACGTTAAAGCAAAATGCTTGGATTCCTTTTGATACAGAGGAAGGTCAACAGTATTGGGAAGCATTACAAATCATTAGAAAATGGACAAAGAAAAACCATGAATGTCTTCACGATGCTACGTTAGAAAAATTAGGCATTAAAAAAGAGAATCGATTTTGGAACGAACATAATTTTGTTTTTAAAGACGGGGATTTGTTTTACCATGCTAAAGGCGCAACGCCTCTTGATAAAAAATTTATGCCAGATATTACAGGGCCAAGATTAATTCCTTTAAATATGTCGGAACCTGTGTTAATCGTGGAAGGTGAAACTACAAATAGTAATTTAGGCTTTGCACCACATGGAGCAGGGAGAAATGTGAGTAGAACACAGCATAGAAAAAGTAAAACAGGAACATTTCAAGAGATTTTTAATGAAGAAACCAAAGGGTTAGATATTCGTTTTTTCTCTGAAGAGATTGATATCACAGAATTACCGAGTGCCTATAAAAATGCAGAAACAGTAAGGAATCAAATGGACGAGTTTGGTTTAGGAAAAGTGATAGATGAGGTACTGCCTTATGGGTGTATTATGGCTGGGGATTGGCAAAAGAATGCGCCTTGGAAGAAAAAACGAAGAAACTAATTAAAATGAATTTAATAGAAGCAATAGATAATATATACATAGCATTTTCTAACTATACTATTCAAGGGGATTTAAGAGATAGAAGTTGTGAATGCTGTGTTTCCGATAAAGAAATAAAGCTATTGCTCTCTAAACCATTGAGAGAGTTAAACTCAGAGGATTTAAAATATTTTATGGTTTCCGCAATTACAACTTGTGGAAATGTTGAAGACTACAAACATTTTCTACCTAGAATTTTAGAGTTAATGATCAACAACTCTGATATGGCTGATGATTTTTTAACATATGAAAAACTAAACTACAGCGAATGGTCAAAATGGAATATTGAAGAAATAGTAGCTTTAAAATCATTCTTTGAAGCATTGTTAATTAATACTCTGGATAAAGGATTTGAAGTAACAGATGATTTTATTTTATTAAACTTGATTTATAATGACTATGAAAGGTTAACGGAAATGCTGGTTAATTCGGATTCAAAAATATTACTTCAAAAAATTGTAGACGATGTTTTTAATGAGTGTTACTGGAAAGTGGATGAGAAACTGCTAAACATATATGCAGACAAGAAGATTATTAAAAAAGTCGAACAACTATATTTTAAAACTAAAGATAAAGTAGAGTTAAACAAAATAGCTATCACTTTTTCTGTATTAGAGAATTATGATAAAAACAGAGACATTAAATAAACTAAAGATAAAGATGTTTTCTGTTTTATTAGAAAAAATAGACATCAGTGAATTTGAAACTTGGCTTTATACTGAAGAGAGCATTATAAATTCAATAGAAGATGATTCATTCATCTATGATTTAATTACTTTAAATTATAAAAATAAGAATGCTATTTCTTTACTAAAGGAGATAGCATTTAAAAAAATTAAATATGAGGAGTATATAACTCTTGTAATTGAACGGAATTGTAAAAAAATATTAGAATTAAATGAATGGAATAGTATTTATAAACTATTTAATGAGATATTTAATTTTTTTGATTTTGATAAAGAGTATTTCTTAATGTGGCGATTTTATTCAATTAATTCAAGAATTGATTTAATCGATATTGGTTATGAAACAAGAGCTAGTATAATGTTTGAAATGAAAGAGCTTTCATTTCAAACATTAAATGAATTGAAAGAGTGTAATACTACTGAAGAAAGAATAAAAATTTTAATAGAAGGTATTGAAACTAACCATTCGAAAGGAGTTACCACTAAAAAAGAACCTTTAATTATGGAAGGTGTTCACAAGAAATGGTATGAATTTTGGAAATAGCAAATAAAATTTGGAGTATAATTGAATTTTCTTGCATATTTGCTCAACAAAATGATAACAAAACAGATACATATTCAACCGAAATCACGCTTTAGTGAATGTGATTATAGAGGAGCATTAAATGTAATGTCACTGTATAAAAAGGGCGTCATGTATCTATTTAAAGAATAAATTTTGAAATAATAATACACTTATAAATAGTAATACAAGCGTCCAATAAAACTATTGGACGCTTTTTTTATGAATTTTTTTAAAAAGTAAGATGAAAAGTTAAGCAAGCATAAAAATAACAAGTAATTGATAAACAACAGGGAGACAGACTATTGTGAAAATTGACGATTATCCGTAAAAAACGGACAGGGATTATATTACCTAAATTAAAACATAACTAATTGATTGTCAATAAATTAATTAAAATTTTTCTTGTGTAATTCAAAAAACGTTTTCATATTTGCACCATCAAATTATTTAAAACAATAATGCAAAATTATTTACAACATATAATTCAAGAAAATCTCTGGTATCACTCGCCGAAACATAACATGGTCGCATACAGTTGTGATGAAAGATTTATAAAATTTAATAGGAAGGGAATAGATACATGAGTTGATGTATTTATAGATTTAAAGAAAGCACCTTCCGTAAAAAGAGGTGCTTTTTTTATGGTGTTTACTAAAAAAAATAGTGACGTGTAGCTTAATGGGCTAAAGCACTCGACTTTTAATCGAGATGATGTGAGTTCGACTCTCACTGCGTCAACTATAAGGGAAGGACAAGCCAATAGGTGGTGGCCACACTCTTGAAAAGTGCTCGGAGTTAATGACTCGTGTGGGTTCGACTCCCACTCCTTCCGCAAAACTGGGAGGATAACGATGGTTGGTTTACTCGCTTTGGAAGCGAGAGGTTACAGGTTCGAATCCTGTCTCTCAGACGAAAGTGATTAAGGGAGAGTAGGCAAATATTGGTTTGTTGCACTTGTCTGCTAAACAAGGCCGCACCAGAGGCGGTGGAGGTTCAATTCCTCTACTCTCCGCAAATGATATTGTAGCTCAATGGTAGAGCAAAGACTTGTTAAGTCTGAAGTTGTAGGTTCGAATCCTTCCAATATCGCTAGGACAAGGTGGCTGAATGGCTAAGGCGACGGATTGCAAATCCGTTATTTATGAGTTCGAATCTCATCCTTGTCTCAAATAATGGAAGTGTTGAGCAATTGGTTGGCTCGCCAGACTGTAAATCTGGTCTCTTATGAGCTTGTAGGTTCGAGCCCTACCACTTTCACAATATGCATCTATGGTGTAAGGGATAGCACAAGAGATTTCTAATCTCTGAGTCTAAGTTCGAATCTTAGTAGATGTGCAAAATGGGTTCATTGGGGTAATGGCTATCCTTCCTGACTGTCTCTCGGGAGATACGAGTTCGATTCTCGTATGAACCGCAAATGGCTCCGTTGGTCAAATGGTTAAGACACCACACTTTCTATGTGGAATTAAGGGTTCAATTCCCTTACGGAGTACAAATTGAGGTATAGCTCAGCGGAAGAGCATCACGTTTACATCGTGAAAGTCATAGGTTCGAATCCTATTGCCTCAACATATTGAGATATAGCTTAATTGGTAGAGCATCATCCTGATACGATGGCAGGTTTAGGTTCGATTCCTAATATCTCAACACATGCAGGGGTAGCCGAATTGGTATAGGCGTCAGATTTAGAATCTGAAATTTGAGAGTTCGAGTCTCTCTCCCTGTACAATTTGCTCCACTAGCCCAATTGGAAGAGGCATCAGGTTTAAGCCCTGTTAAGTCTTGGTTCGAATCCAAGGTGGAGTACAGGACGAAACGTTAAGAAAATGTCTGGCAGACATTTTTAGTGAACGTGCCAGCTGGCGTGGAGGAAAAGGTCTATGGTGTAATGGATAGCATGCAAGGTTTCGGCCCTTGAGGTATGGGTTCAAATCCTATTAGACCTACAAATTAATCTGTGATGTAAAGGAAGCATACAGGAATTTGACTCCTGAAGTATAGGTTCGAGTCCTATCAGATTAACAAACTATGGTGGCTTTAGTTTATGTGGTAAAACACCTCACTGTGAATGAGGAAAATAGGGTTCGAATCCCGAAGTCACCCAAAATGGAACAATAGCAAAGCTGGTCTATGCGTCGGATTGAAGCTCCGAAAATACTGGTTCGAGTCCAGTTTGTTCCACAATAAAAGAATGATAAACAATGTAGAAAACATGAAAATTGTATCAAACAAATGGAGAAATTTTAGAGGAGAAGTGTTCAATGAACCCATTACAATACTTATAGAAAATGCTATTGTAAGAGAACAAGAAGCTGGTCATAGATTAAAAATCTGTGTAGGGTCGGATTCACAAGCATATAAATCACATGTGGCTTATGCAACAGTTATTGTTGTACTTAGGGAAGGTAAAGGTGGTTTTATGTTTATCAAAAATCAGAAAGGTATTACTAAAATAAGTACTAAGGAACGTATGCTTAAAGAAGTAACTATGTCTGTAGAGACAGCATATGCCGTGTGTCATATTTTGGATAAATATAATGTTGAACTGGAAGTACATGCCGATATTAATACAGATCCAAAGTTTGAATCTAATGTAGCCCTTAAAGAAGCTATGGGTTATATTTTGGGAATGGGGTTTGTTTTTAAAGCAAAGCCATACGCATTTGCAAGTTCATCGTGTGCAGATAAAATGGTAAAATCTAGCTAAATTTTAAGATAATATTATCTACGCAAAATGATTGCGTAGTTATACATAACATTTGTGATGTAATTAATTTTTAGGTTATGTTTTTTATTGAATATAAACTGGGTAGAGCTGGTTGGGCATTTGGAAAAATTGGAAATTCAGAAAATGAAATCAAATTCGTAACATCTTATTTGCATGATAGTTTGTTGGAATTGGCTCAATCTGCAATTGACATAAAGACGATGACTTCAAGGCGAGTTATTTTTATGGATGAACCTGGAGAATATATCCTAATTATTAAACGTATGGACAATATTAGATTATTGTATGAACTACGATGGTATAATGATTGGTTTAGCTGGGGAATGTATCCAGAAGACAAATTCGTATTAGAATTATCAGGAGAAACAACAGTTCCTAAATATATAAATCAAGTTAGAAATGTGTTGTTCAAAATTATGGAAAAGCATTCCGAAAAGGAATATAAGAAATTATGGATAGAGCACCCTTTTCCAACTAAAGAATTTAATGAATTAAAGTAGTTTTCACTATAACACTTTTAAAATATCAGGCGAGTCTTGTTGAGTGTTTCTATATAGCACTATTGTATAAAACGTTACCGAGAGGTATGATGCTTTTATGTACAACTTGACTTGAAGGTTTTGACTATTCTCCAAAAAATGGTCTCAACTCTGTAGGTCGTGGGTTCGATTCCCACCTATCCCGTAAAGGATTGTAGTTCAGTTTGGTTAGAACAACAGATTAAGCACAGGTTCGAATCCTGTTAAGGCCACCATAATTTAGGCCTTATAGCTCAGTTGGTTAGAGCACTACACTCATAATGTAGGTTAATTGGAAAGCCGTAAGGCGTATCGGTTCGAGTCCGATCTCTTGACTTGAGTTAAGTCCCAGCCTGTCACGCTGAAAAATTGACAAAAATAGTGTATGCAGATCTGTTGAATATTCAAATTAGAATATACAACAATCTGAAAGTACTTTGAAATTTGAATGTTTAATTAAGTAAATGGATGACTTTTTAGTAGTCACTCACTTTAGTCTCAGAATAGATTTATTATACTGACATTAATCTGATCCATTATTCAAAACTTATCTAGGCATTTAATCAAACATCTTATTTCCGTAACGGACAGATGGTGTGTATGCACTGTTTTTAAAAAGAAATAGATAGAATAAAAATAAACACTTTGAATGAAAGCAATACTCGTAGCAAGTATTCAAAGTCGGCAATCCTAAAGGCATTGCATCCAATTATTGTTTAACTAGTTTGTCTTTGACGAACATAAAATGAAAAAATGAAACGAGTTAGAATTAATACAGGAAATGTAGGTTTAGTTTTTAAAAGAGGTGATTACCAAAAAGTGATTACACGAGGAAATTATTGGTTAGGATTTAATAAAAGGATTATGAAGTATGATCTTACAAAGCCTTTTGTAGCCCCTATTGCAACAGAAATTCTTTTTCAGGATGATAGATTGGAAGCTATGTTACATGTTGTGGAGGTTAAGGATAATGAATTGGTATTGGTTTTAGAAAACAAAAATTTAAAACAAGTATTAACTTCTGGCAGATACTTATACTGGAAGAATCTAATAGATTATAAATTTGTTACTGTTGATAGAAACAAAATTGAAATCACAGAGAAAATTGATAAGTCCTGGTTCAGCTTACCAGGGTTAAGTCAATATATTCGATTATTTGAAGTAGCTGCTTATGAAAGAGCTGTTATGCTTGTTGATGATGTGTACGTAAAAACATTAGAAAGTGGGACTTATCGTTTCTGGCGTAATGAAGCATCTATCAAATTTGCAAAGGTCGATATGCGTCAATTACAATTAGAGATTGCAGGACAGGAATTGTTAACTAAGGATAAAGCAGCGATTCGTATCAATTTTTATACTCAGTATAAAGTGGTTGATATTGAAAAGGCGCTTTTAGAAAACAAGGATTATGAAAAGCAACTCTATATTGCTATGCAGCTGGCCCTTCGGGCTTATATAGGTGGATATACTTTAGATGAGCTTTTAGATAGTAAAGAAAGTATCGCAGAAGCTGTATATGATAATATTAAAGTTCAGGCTTCAAAATTAGGAGTCACTGTTTTAAACTGCGGTATCCGTGATGTGATTTTAACGGGAGAAATGAAGGACATTATGAATCAAGTTTTAGTAGCACAGAAAAAGGCTCAAGCTAATATTATTACCCGTCGTGAAGAGACCGCTTCTACACGAAGCTTATTAAATACGGCAAAACTTATGGAAGAAAATGAAATGCTCTTCAAATTAAAAGAGATGGAATATGTTGAAAATATTGCTGATAAGATAGGTGAGATTACTGTCTCTGGAAATGGTAATATGGTAAAACAATTAAAGGAGATTTTTTCTGTAAATAAGTAATAGAGGGTATTTTGATTTACATTGATGCGTTTTTGCTTTATTAATTAAAATATGCATAAGTAATATTTAATGTTCAGGATAACAATCTACAATAATTTTACTTTTGAAAGATAAAACAGTACCACCACTTCAGGAAATGTTTAATATGGCAGGAATGGAGCTACCTGAGTATCTAAAAGGGAAAGATATTCCTTCCGAAGATGTTACGGATATAGAAGACAAAAAACCTTCTAAAGAGTAGTTTTTATTTTTTTAATACAAAATCCTGCATATTTATGTGGGATTTTTTTTGCTTTCGCGAAAGCGTAACCACCCTTTTTCTTATTTTTGATTTATGAGCGAGATTAGACACAACTGGACCAAAGAAGAAATACTTTCTATTTATAATAAACCGATGATGGAGTTGTTATACGATGCAGCTACAATTCATCGCTTACATCATGATCCAAATACAGTACAGGTATCGACTTTATTATCTATAAAAACAGGTGGTTGCCCTGAGGATTGTGGGTATTGTCCACAGGCAGCAAGATACCATACTGATATTGAAGGCAATGATCTTATGTCTGTACGACAGGTAAAAGCACAAGCCCTTCGAGCAAAAGCTTCTGGAAGTTCTCGTGTCTGTATGGGAGCGGCTTGGCGTAATGTAAAAGACGGACCAGAGTTTGACAACGTTTTGGAAATGGTGCGTACCATCAATAAATTAGATATGGAGGTATGCTGTACTTTAGGAATGGTAACTGAAAATCAAGCCCAACGTCTTGCCGAAGCGGGCTTATATGCATACAACCATAACCTAGATACCTCAGAAGATTATTATAAAGATGTGATTTCTACTCGTGCTTTTGAAGATCGCTTGGATACAATTTCTAATGTCCGAAAAACGAATGTTACTGTATGTAGCGGGGGAATTATTGGAATGGGAGAAGCTGTAGAAGATCGCGCAGGAATGCTAGTTGCACTAGCTACATTAGATCCACAACCCGAATCTGTGCCTATTAATGCACTGGTAGCAGTACCAGGTACACCGATGGAAGATATTGAACCTATTTCCATTTGGGAGATGATTCGTATGGTAGCTACTACCCGAATTGTGATGCCTCAAACACAAGTACGACTCTCGGCAGGAAGAACAGAAATGAGTAGAGAAGGACAAGCTATGTGTTTCTTTGCTGGAGCAAACTCCATTTTTGCAGGAGATAAACTATTGACTACCCCTAATCCTGATGTAAATGAAGACATGAAAATGTTTGAATTACTTGGATTAAACCCTCAGAAACCTTTTGTTAAAAAAGCGCAACCTGAAACAGTAGAAGCTCAAGATTCTCAATATGAATCCTTAGGAGAAAAACCTAAATGGACACGACCTGGACATACGATTGAACGTAATGAAACAGCAAAATTAGCAGGAAAGAGCAGCTAAATTGACTATATCTTATTATAAATTAAAAGCTCATTTTGTAACAAAAATGAGCTTTTCCTATCTTTAACTTAGCATACAAATACATTTATTGAGCTTTCTAACCATCATTTATGAAGTTACAGTCTATTGATAGAGTATCTACGATTACTAAAACTGATTTTCTTAAGAATTATGTGAAACCACAAAAACCTGTGGTTATAGAACATCTCATAGAGGATTGGGATGCACATAAAAAATGGTCATTACAATATATTAAAGAGATTGCTGGTGAAAAGGAGGTCCCTTTATATGATGATCGCCCTGTAAAACATGATGAAGGTTTTAATGAAGCTCATGCTACTATGAAAATGAGTGATTATATATCGCTTCTCAAAAAAGAACCTACCAATTATCGTATTTTTTTATATAATCTTATGAAAGAGGTGCCATCTTTAAAGCACGACTTTAAATTTCCTAAGATTGGATTACGGTTATTAAAACAAATTCCAATGTTGTTTTTTGGAGGGGAGAATAGTAAAGTATTTATGCATCATGATATTGACTGGGCAAATATTTTACACTTTCATTTTGAAGGTAGAAAGCAATGTATTCTTTTTCCACCAGATGAAACCAAAAATCTCTATAAGGTTCCATACTCCTTAATTACAAGAGAAGATATTGATTTTGATAATCCAGATTATGAGCAATTCCCTGTTTTAAAAAAAGCACAAGGTTATATTTGCCATTTAAATCATGGGGAAACATTGTATATGCCAGAAGGCTATTGGCATTATATGAAATATGAAACCCCCGGATTTAGTATGAGTTTACGTGCTCTTCCTAGAAAGGTTAAGCATTTACGATATGCATTGTACAATATATTTATAATGCGTCATTTTGATAACTTTATGCGCCGTCGCAAAGGACAGCAATGGATTGATGAAAAGAATGAACGGGCGATTATAGAAACACACAAATTACACAATAGTATTTAAGTACTTTTTGCAGTATATTGCCACCATGATAATTGTGGTATCTATGGTATTTTCCTTTTGAGATGAAAGTATTTTATATAATAGATAGAATTTTTGCTACCCGGCAATACTTTTTTATAGACTAGAATAGCTATCATTAGTTAGAAATCATTATGTATAAAACTATACTCGTATATGGTATTTAGTGGTGCCTATTTTTTACTTCTTTTCTTACCCCTAACCCTATTCTTATATTTCATTGTTCCAAAGAAGTATAGAAATTTGGTATTACTTGTTGCTAGTCTTTATTTCTATGCCTACGGTGAGGAACTCCTAGTATTAATTATGGTGTTTTCTACGCTGTTAGACTATAAGTGTGGGTTATTGATTGATCAAGGGAAACGCAAGCTTGGACTTAGAATCTCTATCATTGTTAACCTTATTACGCTTGGCGTATTTAAGTACTTTAATTTTGGTGTTGATAATCTATATATGATTTTAGAGGCATTGGGAGTCAGTAATGAAAGGCTCTTAGGAATTCCTGAAATAGCACTACCTCTTGGAATAAGTTTCTATATTTTTCAGACCATGTCCTATACTATAGATGTCTATAGAGGCACTGTAAAGGCTAATAAAAATTTCCTAGAATTTGCTACTTATGTTACGATGTTTCCTCAATTAGTAGCGGGTCCTATTGTACGTTATGTAGATATACATAAAGAGATTATAAAAAGAGAAGTAACCCTTTTTAATTTTTCAAAAGGCCTTGAGCGCTTTATTTTAGGACTAGGTAAAAAATTGATTATTGCCAATACTTTTGCAAGTATAGCAGACAATATTTTTATCCAAAACGGAGAAGGCTTATCTACTTATTACGCATGGTTAGGTGTCATAGCATACTCTTTCCAGATATACTATGATTTTTCTGGTTATTCTGATATGGCTATAGGTCTAGGGAGAATGTTTGGGTTTAATTTCTTAGAAAATTTTAACTATCCTTATATCTCTAAGAGCATTCAAGAATTTTGGAGGCGGTGGCATATCTCTCTTTCTAGTTGGTTCAGAGATTACTTATACATCCCTTTAGGGGGTAATAGAAAAGGCAAGAACAGGACATATATCAATCTAATAATTGTCTTTTTTATCACAGGGCTATGGCATGGAGCTTCTTGGAATTTTATTCTATGGGGGTTATATCATGGTCTTTTTATAGTGATAGAAAAACTGGGATTATTACGTATATTACATAGAATATGGAAACCATTTCAGCATATATATGTATTATTAGTTGTTGCTGTAGGTTGGGCATTATTTAGAATTGAATCGCTAGCCCATAGTATGACATACCTTCAGACCATGTTTGTGTATACCGATGGGAATCCATCTGTTAATGATTTTATAGGGTATTTTAATAGTGGTAAAGAGTTGATTATTATGTCTGTTATAGCAATTGCTTTTTCAATGCCTTTGTATCCTTATCTGGAGCGCAGACTTAAAGCACCTTTATTTTTAGTTTTTAGGTATTCTGGGTTAATACTGTTGTTATTAATATGTATAACCTACATTGCTGCAGGTTCCTATAATCCGTTTATTTATTTTAGATTTTAAGTTATGAGAACTAAAATTACCAAGGCTTTTATTATTGTAACATTTACAATTCTTTCTATTCCTTTTGTTTTTACAATCTTAAAAATAAAAGTGAAGCCTGTAAATAAAATGGAAAAGGAAATAAGTCTCAATTTTAGACGTAACTTCCCTTTAAGAGCCGATCTGTTTAAAACGTATTATTTTATTAAGAAAGATATTTTTGGGAAAGATCCTATAGAAGGAAAAGTGGTAGATGCTAATAACGGATGGAAGTTCTTGGGAGATGAATTCAGTAATGCTTTTGTAGAGTCTAAAGGACTTGTCGTTTTTAATAAACCAGAACTAGAAGCGCTTAAACATATTTTAAAAGAGAGAAATGAATGGCTTAAGGAGAGAAATATTACATTTTATCTAAGTATAGCTCCCAATAAATTAAGTATTTATGGGGATATGATTCCTATAAGGAAGTATGAGAGGAATACCAAGCTAGAACAACTAGATTCTTTATGTAAAACGATAGGCGTAAATTTTATTAATCTAGGAGAAGATTTTCCAAAAGATAATTCTATTCGATTATATCATAAAACAGATTCACATTGGAATGATTATGCTGGTTTTTTTGCATTTGAAACCGTCATGAAAAATATTGAAAGAGATTTTCCTGATGTTCCATTTAATCGTTATACTATAGATGATATGAATATCAATACCACTATAGATCCTATAGGAGATTTAAATGAAATGCTTCGGTTAGAAAAAAGTGAATCTTGGAGTCATTTTGAATTTAAAGACCCGCAACCTACGACACAATCTGAAAAAACACTACCTATTCGTAATGGATACCATAAAGATCCATCCTTCTATGAACTGAGATACCATAGTCCCATTAACGATTTAAAGTTAATGACGATCAATGATTCTTTTTTTGGATATATGAGAAGATACCTTGTAAATAATTTTGGAACTTCCCTTTTACTATGGGATTTTAAATTTGATAAAACCTTAATTGAATCTGAAAAACCAGATGTGATCTTGTATGAAATTGCAGAACGAGATATTGATTTTATATTGGTAAGTGAAACTCCATAAAACATCATGAAAACATGGCTTCTACATAACGCATTTACAATTCATCTATTGAGAAAACACTTCTCGTTTATGGAAGCTATTAAGGTTTTAAGAGTGTTAAAAAAAGAAGGGGAAATAATTAAATTATCAAAACAGTCTGATATTTTTTTGAGGAAGGGTACCAAAGACCATGAAACTTTCAAAGAAATATTTATCGATAATATTTACAATATCCCGCTACATATTTATCCTAAAACCATTATAGATGCTGGAGGTAACATAGGGCTGGCTTCGCGATTTTTTAAGCATAAATACCCCGAGAGTCAAGTCATTTTGATAGAGGTTGATCAAGAAAATAGTAAGGAGGCAGAAAAAAATTTAAAAAGCTATAGCGGACTTACTATTCTAAATAAAGGGCTCTACAATACCAACACCTATTTTAAAATAAACGATACATTTAATGCTACTAATAGTTATGTTGTGGAAGAAGCAACGCAAGATGATTATGATATAGAATCTATAACCATACCTGATATCATTCATGAGTATAACTGGCAAGTTGTAGATCTTTTAAAAATAGATATTGAAGGGGCAGAAAAAGCATTGTTTTCTTCTGACTATGAAGAATGGCTCCCAAAAGTTAACGTGATTATGATTGAGACACATGATAGAATGGTTGCACAATGTTCTATTACAGTGATGAAAGCATTAGACCGATATGATTTTGGGCTATATACAACGACCGAAGGCGGGACTATGATATATTATAGTAAAAGTCTTATAGAAAAAATTAACTTAAGGGGATAAGCGTATTTATGATTTATCATGTTGCTATAAAACATCAACTTATATAAAATTGCGCTATATAATATGAATAAATTAGATACGCCACTTATTTCTATATGTATTCCTACATATAATGGTGAGAAATATATAGAGGAGACTCTCAACAGTGCTCTTAATCAAACATATCAAAATATTGAAATTATTATTACAGATGATCACTCATCAGATCAGACGGTGGCCATCTGTAAATCATATGCAAAAAGAGATAAGAGAATCAAGGTCTTTAAAAATGACACAAATCTTGGCTTAGTAAATAACTGGTGTGAATCTATAAATAAAGCAAATGGGCAATGGGTTAAATTCTTATTTCAAGATGATATCTTAGAAGAACATTGTGTTACCCACATGATTCATACAGCATTAACACATGATGTAAATTTTGTTGTCTGTAATCGGGAGTACTTTTTTGAAGATGGGTTTGATCCCAAAATAAAAAGATTTTATACAGAAAAACTCATAAAAACAGAAACAATATTTACTTCAGAGAGAGTATATGATCCTCAAGAATCTGCACGATTAATAGCACCGCACGTATTTAATAATTGTATGGGAGAGCCTCCTACTATTTTATTTAATAAAGATATCTATACTCGTAAAGACTTTCCTGACAATTATGTGCAATTAATTGACTACATATTTATTTTAAATAATATCCTTATGAAACCCTTTGTTTTCATACCTGATAAGCTAGTACGATTTAGAGTACATGGATCTTCAGAATCTATGAGGAATAACGAGGTAAATACTGAGGATACAAAGGCATTTTATAAGTATTTGTATGTGCAATATTTTGAGAGAATTCAAATATGTCATGATATTTTAGTAAACCCTATTTTTAAAGACGTAAAAAAATATGTTACAAAAAGCCATGTAATGGCAATTAAAAACCTTTATGTAATGTACTCCTATAAGAGGCATGGTTTTGAAAATGTATTTCCTTTTTATGAGCAATCACACCTTAAAAGCTTTATACTAGATAGGATGACATCGGGATATAGTTATTTACGATATAAGTGGTGTAAAATTCGATATAAAAAAATCAAAAAGAGATATAAAGTGTAGTACGCTTTCGCGAAAGCATACTATATTTTAAAAACAATTATTGAATACATATTTGTTTTAAACAAATAATTAAAAATAAATGGAGCTAGTATCAATAGTAGTTTGTACTTATAATGGCGAAAAGTTTTTAGAAGAACAATTGCAGAGTATTGTAGGTCAAACGTATCTAAAAAAGGAAGTAGTCATAGTAGATGATGGATCTACAGATACTACTGTAGCGATTGCTAAGCGATATGAGGCTCTTTATGATTATATAGTCGTTCATGATTTTAAAGAAAATGTAGGATATATTAAAAATTTTGAGAGAGGGATTGCACTTAGTAGAGGAGATTATATCGCATTATCAGATCAAGATGATTGGTGGGTGCCTACAAAAATAGAGCGTTTAATGGATACTATATCCGAAAGTGATTTGGTATACTGTGACTCTATATTTGTAGATGAAAACTTACGAAAGATCGGTGTGCGTTTTTCACAAAAAAAGAATATGATTGCTTCCAGTAACCCATTACACTTTTTACTAGAAAATTGTGTTTCTGGGCATGCATGTCTTTTTAAAAGAAAACTTTATGAAGCATCAATACCTTTTCCAGTATATACCCCTCATGACTGGTGGCTGGCATATAATGCTACACTAGGGAAAGGGATATCATATCTTAATGAAGCTTTAGTGTATTATAGGCATCATGATTCTAATGTGATTGTTTCAAAAAATAGGGTAAAGAAAACAAAAGCTCAAAAAAAATATGAAAAGCAATGTAGAATGGAAAATTTTTATTTAAAATGTCCTGATACTTTCATGAAAGAAAAACAAATTATTTCGACTATGAATAGTGCTTATAATAATACTGGATTGCTTTCTAATTTTAAAAGATTGATTACTGTTTTTAAGAATCGGAAAGAAATGTTAAAAATTTCTGTAAAAGGTGATTTCCAAAAGATTATATTAATGGTAAATTTGTTTTTTACGTTAAAGTAAATAAAAACTGTGAAGGTTACTATAATTGGATTTGATAAATGGGGGTATAACAAATATATAGTTAGAGAACTTGAGAGAAGAGGTATTAAAACAAGGCATATAGATTATTCAAAGCTTACGTACGAATATCCTACCTATTTTCACAAAGGATTAAATTTTATAACAAAAACTCTTTTTAATTTTAGCTTTAAGAGATTACATCTTAATAGGTTACTGTACCTTTTAGTTTCAAAACAAGACAAGCAAGATGTTATCTTAGTGATTAAAGGAGATGATCTATCTGTTCCAACTCTTAAAATGTTACGTAATAATACCAAAGAGTTGTTTGCTTTTTTTAATGATAGTATGGATAGATACCCAAGAATGAAAAAAATTCATTCTTATTTTGATAAGGTGTACTCTTTTGATTCGAAGGATGTAGAAAAGTATGACCTTGAATTTATCTCTAATTATATCTATTTTGATATGAGCCGTTATGTAAAAGAGAAGACTTCATATAATATCTTTAATATAGGGTCCTTACATAAAAGATCGCAACTTATTCCTCAATTTGTTGCCTACTTTAAAGAGCATAATATACAGTATAAACTGATTGCATGTCATGAGAAAGGCGATATTTTACAGCTTGAGGATAATGGTGTTGAGATTATAGATAAAGCATATCCTTTAAAAACAGTCTTCTTAGATTTTGTAACAAAGAGTGATATACTTCTAGATATGCAAAGGCCTCATCAAAAAGGGTTGTCTTTTAGAATTATGGAAGGTATTGGCCTCAAGAAAAAAATCATAACAACAAATACAGATATTGTAAATTATGATTTTTATAACCCCAATAATATTGCCGTTGTAGATAGTAACAATATAGAAATAGATGAAGCTTTTTTTAATACCCCTTATCAAGACATTGCTCCAGAGATTTTGAATAGCTATCATATATCCAGCTGGGTAAATAACGTATTTAATCTAGGAGATAAGACTAATGAATAGGTCATGAAAGTCACACTACTTATTACGACATATAACTGGCCTAAGGCACTACAGTTAGTGCTTAAAAGTGTTTCTCAACAGAGTGTTATACCAGATGAGGTAGTAATTGCTGATGATGGATCTACTCAAGAAACAGCGACAGTTATCTCTAAATTTAAATCTGTTTTTTCAGGTAGCGTAAAGCATATTTGGCATGAAGACAAAGGATTTACAAAAACAATTATTTTAAATAAAGCACTTCAGGAAGTTGCATCACCGTATATTATTCAAATAGATGGAGATGTTATATTGCATAGACATTTTGTAAGGGATCATATCCAATATTCTCTAGAAAACACGTATTTGTTTGGTAGTAGGGTATCTATGAATGAAAAACGTTCTAAAGCGGTACTAGAAAAACAAGCAGTTAGAATTTCATGGCTTAGTAGCGGGCTATTAAGAAGAACAAGAGCAGTTTACATTCCTTTTTTGAATAGATTTAGAAAACCAGCTACACGTAATTCTAGTAAATTAAGAGGCTGTAATATATCCTATTGGAAGAAGGATGCGTATACAATTAATGGATATAATGAAGATTTTGTAGGCTGGGGATATGAAGATTTTGATTTTGCACAGCGGCTATTACATTCTGGTGTTGTTTCAAAACGAATTAAACATGCTGCTATCCAATTTCATATATATCATAGAGAAGCAATAAAAGGAGATACGACTCAAGGGGATGCTATTCAGATAGAAACTCAAACTAAGAAACGTATACAATGTAAAAACGGAATCGTTAAGTTATAGCGATTGCATATCTACAAGTTTTTTATAAGTTCCATTTGCAGCAAGAAGCTCTTTGTGAGTTCCTTGCTCAACAATTTGCCCTTTTTGCATAACAATAATAGTATCTGCTTTTTGAATCGTAGATAACCTATGTGCAATAACGACAGACGTTCTATTCATCATCATTTTTTCTATAGCATCTTGAACAAGGCGTTCACTTTCGGTATCCAGAGCAGATGTTGCCTCATCCAGTATCATTATAGGTGGATTTTTAAGGACAGCGCGTGCAATACTAAGGCGTTGTTTCTGACCTCCAGAAAGCTTCCCACCGGCATCTCCTATGTTTGTGTTCAAACCATTGGGTAATTCTTTTACAAAATCCCAGGCATTGGCTATTTTTAAAGCATCTATAACATCA
This sequence comes from uncultured Dokdonia sp., assembly GCA_947503305.1. Lineage (GTDB taxonomy): Bacteria > Bacteroidota > Bacteroidia > Flavobacteriales > Flavobacteriaceae > Dokdonia. The sequence goes on along the minus strand of CANNDF010000001.1, from coordinate 55,545 downwards.
TCATCAGTAGCCGTCTCATTACCTAAAAGCACATTGTTTTTTACAGTATCGTTAAATAAAATTGAATCTTGAGTTACTAACCCTAATAGATTACGCAGTGAGCTTTTTGTAACGTCTTTTATGTTTTTGTTATCAATAGTAATACTCCCTTCATTTACATCATAAAATCGTGTAATAAGGTTGGCGATAGTAGATTTTCCACTACCAGATTGTCCTACTAATGCAACGGTTTTTCCTTTCTCAATTTGGATAGAAAAATCTTTCAGTATATATTCATCTTCATATTTAAAAAAGACATTTTTAAAAGAGATATTATTAGTAAATGTTGCTTTTTCAATAGCATCTGGTTTATCCTCTAAAGGAGAAGGGGTTTCTAGAATTTCTAATACACGATCTGCAGCAGCATTTCCTGCCTTTACCTTATAGCTTGCTTTGCTTATAGCCTTTGCAGGCGTAAGAATCTGATAAGAAAGTGCCATATATCCTATAAATGCACCTCCAGATAAAGTTCCATCTATAAGTACCATTGTTCCTCCATACCATAGTAAAACAGCTATAGTAACAATACCTAAAAATTCACTGGTAGGTGAAGCGAGATTCTGTCTATGACCTAGAATATTTGAAAAACGAAAAAATTTATTGGTAGATGCTTCAAATTTTTGATTAAAATAAGGCTCAGCATTAAACCCTTTAATCACCTTAAGCCCTCCCAGTGTTTCTTCTAATGTAGAGAGAAAAATCCCTTGCTCTTCCTGTACTTTTTGAGAATGCCTTTTTAATTTCTTCCCTATATATGTGATAATAAAACCTGCGATAGGAATGAATAAAAAGACAAACAATGTGAGTTTTGCACTAATAATAAACATGGTAATAATGGCAAAAGCAATCGTAAGAGGTTCTCTGACAATAAGTTCTAGAACTGATAATAAAGAATTTTGAACTTCTGCAACATCCCCAGAAATACGAGAGATAATATCTCCTTTTTTCTTTTCAGAATAATACGAAATAGGAAGATGAATCACTTTATCATAAATACTATTTCTCAAATCTTTTAAAACACCATTCCTAAGAAAAGTAATAAAGAAAATCGATAAGTAGCTAAATACATTTTTAAGTAAAAATAGACTTATGATTAAGATAATCATATACATAAGCGCATATTGAGGGCCTTTTTCTGTTGAGACAGATGTTATAAAATAATTTAAAGAATCTTCTAGATAAGGCTTTATCTTATTTAACCCTAGATATACAGGTTCAACGGTAATTTTCTTACTTTCTCCAAACAATACATTGATCATTGGCATAAGAGAAACCATAGCCAGTGTACTAAATAAAGCATAAAAAATATTACATATAATATTTAGAATTGCATATTTCTTATATGGAAAAATGAATGGATATAACTTTTTAATATAGCTCATTATGTGTTTTAGTATATCGTGACTTCACTATATGGATACGCCTGTTAAAACCTATCAAGATAGGATAGTAAATATTGTGCGAAGGTAGATTTTTTACTTTTTAAATCAATGAACACTAAGATAATATTAATAAACACACACCATTTAAAAATAGGAAACGATGTAAATAAAGATTTGTATTTTATCATTTACCTTATTAAAAGGCTATAAAGCTATAGTAATAGGATACATACTGTCTTTTCTTATATACGCTTTCGCGAAAGCGTACTCTCACTCACTCCTTTTTTTAATCTCTTTGTAGAGTAACGGTTCTTCTTTTTGTATGTCTTTTAGGAAGTGATTGGCAATCTTATATACTTCTTTTGAAAAATCACTAAATGGTTCAACACGTGCATTAATAGAGGCATCTATAACAAGATCATATTCTGGAAAGATGACTAAAAAATTCATAGAACCCTTACTTACCCCTCCATGGTGTACCATCCATATAGGAGCATTATTAATGAGGCGTTCATTTTTGAACTCAAGATAAGATCGCCACCCAACGGCATACTCTTGTACATTTATATCTCCATTAGTAAGTTTGGTAGGGGTCCAAAACTCACGTATAGTTTTAGAGTCTAAAAAAGTAGAATCATTAAGATATGCATTTCCCATTTTGACAAGGTCTGTAGGTGTAGAAATAAAACCGCCGCCAGCCCATTTATAACTCATATTGATGTCATATACTTGCTCAAAGTTTCTAAACTCTCTATAGTATTCATCTTCAATTTGATAAAATGTAGCAAAATGCTGTGTTTTATCTTGAGAATGATCTCCATAGGTGTCTTGCATATTTAGTGGTTGGAATACTTCTTTTTTCATGTATTCAAGAAATGGCATACTAGCGCTTTGTTCTAGAACTACACTCGCAAGATTTACATCAAATGAAGAATAGGCAAATGAAGTTCCTGGCTCATACAAAAGGTCATATCTATTAAATACTTTGAGCCCTTCTGAGGCGGTATTAAATTGATAACAATTACATAAGGTGTATTTGCCAGAAGCTATTCCAAAATCACTATAATTACCTACTCCTGCTGTATGACTTAACAATTGTCGCATCGTAAAATCCCATTCTTTTTTAGGCCAGTTATTAATCGTATCTCCTATGATTGCATCCAGGTTCAACTTTTTAGCATATACTTGTCGGGCAACGCCTGTAGCTGTAATAGATTTTGAAGTACTACCTACGCGATATTGTGTTTTAGGAGTCGCGGGCAATAAGGAATCTACATCTTGATAACCTTCTGTGGCAGACCAAATGATCTTACCTTTATGACCTACCGCAACAGAAAATGAAGGCACATCAATTCGTCCTGAAGTACCTTTGAGTTGCGCAGTAGCTTTTTTGATCTGATGACTATAATTAGGGTCATTTACTCCTATAGTAATAGGATCGTTTTTACGATCTGGGAATTTTGTCCAACTTGCTATATAAAAGATACTCCATACGATCCATATAGCAAATAATACACCTATAGTGCGTAAGAAACGTCGTCCGGTTTTAGTAAGTTTTATTTTTTTCATATTACAAATTTGTAGTGTATGTAGTTACGATTTATAAAAAGTAGACAGATCCTGACTTTATAAAGTCATAAAAGCGACATGGGAAGATAAAAGTGTTTGTCTCCGTATAGCGTATTTTAAGCTGGAGATATCTCTAATTGGTCGAATAACTGTAATTTTAAAGACTCTAAACTTTAATTTTGATTTCTATGATTGTTCAATTAGCAGAGGGGACTATACAAACTAAATATGGGGTGTATCGTGAGGTTTTATTTTATGACGGGATTAAAGAATCTCACGCCTTAATCATGGGTGATATTACAGATGGAGAAGATATCTTATGTAGGATACACTCTTCTTGTATTTTTGCACATCATTTTAATAGTATAGAATGTGATTGTCGCGAACAAATGGAGATTTCTCAACAACTTATAGAAAAAGAAGGACGTGGCATAGTCATATGGTTAGAACAGGAAGGAAAAGGGAATGGGCATTATGCATTGCTTAATACACTACCTTATAAAAAAGATGGGATGCCACAAGTCGATGCTTATGAAGCCGTAGGATTTCAAAAAGATGCGCGTGATTTTTCAGCAGCAGCAAAGATTTTAAAACATCTTAACGTAGTTTCTATCGTAATGCTTACTAATAATGCTAAGAAAATAGAAACAATAACTCGTTATGAGATTACTGTTTCTGGAATACAACTTACAGTTCTTGAAAAGTAAAAAAATATATAATGAAGTTCTTTTTTGGGGTCTTTTGATTCTCTGTTTTGCCGTCATACAGTTTTTTAAGGATGGCAATGATCAACTATTATATGTGATATTTCTTCAGAATTTTAAACGAATTCCCGCAATGATATTTACAGCATATCTTTTTAATGATGTGCTATTGCCTCGATTTTATTTTAGAAAGAAGTATATAATTTTTGGAGTATTAACACTCTTACTTTTTTATATAGCGAGTGCTTTGGATCGTGTGATTAATGTATATATATATGAACCTTTATTCAGAGAAGGATCTTTTGAGCAAGAGTCTATTGCAGTAATTTTTAGGGATGTACACTTTCTGTTTTTTGGATATCTCTCCCCACTCTTGATGGCAACCTTTACCATGACTTTTGATAGAGTAGTAACTCAAAAAAATACAATTGCAAGGAAGAATATACAGCTTGAGCGCGATAAGAACAAAGCAGAGTTAGGAGCCTTAAAAGCCCAGATACATCCGCATTTTTTATTTAATACTCTTAATAACTTATATGCATTAACACTTCAAAAATCAGATAAAGCCCCAGAGACTGTGGCCACACTATCTAGCATGCTAGATTATATGTTATATCAATGTAATGATAAACTCGTGTCACTAGATAAAGAGATAGAATTATTAGAAAATTATATTGAGTTAGAACAGTTACGATATGGCGATGAGATAGAAATTACATTCAAAAAAGAAATACAAGAACCACTTCAAATAGCTCCTCTCATTCTGTTGTCTATTGTAGAAAACGCATTTAAACATGGTGCTAGCGGAAGTATAGACACTCCAAAAATTCATATAGATATACGGCAAGAAGATGCAATACTATATTTTAAAGTAAAAAACACTAAAAATAATATACAACAAGTAGATGAGACAGCATATACTAAAGGAATAGGCGTTTCAAATATTAAAAAACAATTGTCTTTTTTATATCTTGATTATTCTTATGAGGTTTTAAATACAGGAGGCTGGTATTGTGTTGATCTATGTATAGATACAAGTAAAGTAAATGATTAGATGTATAGTAGTAGATGATGAACCACTAGCGCGTTCTTTAATAGAAGGACATATTGCTAATATCCCTTTTTTAGAACATATAGGGTCGTTTAAAAATGCTATTATAGCATCAGATTTTCTTGTAAGTAATAGAGTAGATTTGATTTTTTTAGATATCCAAATGCCTAAGATTACAGGGATTGATTTTTTAAAATCAACACCTAATCCACCTAATATAATTTTTACAACAGCATATCGTGAATACGCATTAGAGAGCTATGAATTACAAGTGGTAGACTACCTCTTAAAACCTATTACATTCACACGTTTTTTTCAGGCTGTCAAAAAATTAAATGTACCAATTTCAAATCCCCAGATTACAAAAACTCCTCAACAGGATCATATCTATGTTTATTCAAACAAAAAACATATTAAAGTGTTGTTAAGGGATATTCTCTATATAGAGAGTATCAAAGATTACCTCAAAATACATTTGATAGATGAGACACTAGTCATCAAAGAGCGTATAAGTCATTTTGAAAATCAATTACCTGATTCTTTATTCAAGAGAGTACATAGATCGTATATTGTAAATATATGTCAAGTAACAGCATTTACTCATAATGATATTGAAATAAGGAAAGTAGAGATTCCTATAGGGGGGATGTATAAAGATGCAATACTCACTATTTTAAAAAAATAAATTGAGTTCTGAAGATACCGTGTTACTAGAGATCATTTGTGCTATTCCAGAGGGATATAGTACTGTCGTTTATAAAGATAAAAGATATGGACTTACTAAAACTACATTTAATAATGCCAGATCTTTTAAGATATATGCAGAAAGACTTCAAGGGAATGATTTTATAAGCCTTAATTATTATATAACGAGCACCTCTCAATTATTAAAACCCTGTGAAATGCCTGCTCAAAAAGTAATTTATTTTTTAAAAAACATGAAGATTCAGGATTGAAATTGTACATGTAATTTCAAAATTCTTTTTTATTCTGGATGTGAATCTAACCATTGTTTTGCTTCATTAGTATACCAAAAAGGGGAAAAATTTTGAGCATTAATAATTTGTTCATAATGGTAACGAGCCTTTAACGTATCATTCTTTGTGTCATAAAACCCTCCCATATATACATTTGCATATGGATTTTGAGAGTCTTTTTCTAGTAGTTGACTTCCTATGGATTCTAATTCTGTATCAAATACAGTAAAAGGGCCTAACTCTTTATGAGCAGAGACAACTTTTAAGAAACTTAAATTATGGAGTAGAGATAAATCTGCATAGTTTTTATAATCGGGGTAGGTTGTAAATAACTTATGTAATAGTTGCTCGCTCATTTTTAATTCTTCATCATTATAACGAGCCATAAAAGAAGCAGCTATGGCTTGTGCTCTTAGTTTCTCTCGACCCAAAGTAGATGGGGAGTGAGTATTTTTAAGTGTAGCCTCAGTCTCAAATAGAGGTAATTCGGGTTGATTGATTATAAAATTCTTTAGAAAGCTCACTACAAATAATGAAGAGGTTGCATTCCCATAGATAAGTCGTGCAGGATCACTCATCAAGTTATTATTTGCTAAGAGAATAAGCGTTATTTTTTGAGAAGGTATTTTTAAAAATAATGCAGAATAACAGTCATATTGCCCATAGGTCCAAATTAACTCTTGTCCTTCAAAAACCTCACTAAAAAAACCATATCCGTAAGGTAAATGTGTTTTAAAAGGAGTAAACATTTGCTCTTTAGAAGCCTGAGTTACGAGTGTATTATTGTTTAGTGCTGTATTAAAAAGAGCCAAATCTCTAGGGGTAGCAACAACTCCAGATGATGCCGAGAATCCATAATCTATAAAACCTTCTTCAGTACCATCATTTAATAGATAGGGTTGTGCTATAGGAGTACGCTTGTGAGAAAGCGTAATAGAATCCTTTAAAAGAAATGTATTAGACAGCTGTAAAGGTTGGAATATACCTTTGTCTATAGCATCGTCAAAAGAATTTCCAGAAGCATCCTCTATGATCTTCGTAAGCATTCCATACCGAAAACTATAATAGAACTGCTCTCCGATAGTACCTTGTGATGTATGAGAAAGAAGATGCTTTATTTTGATAGTATTGTCTACTCCATAACCAGGAAAATAGGGAGCTATAGGATCATCAAGGGTGATTTTTCCACTTTCTACTAACTGCATAACTGCAACGCTAGCATACATTTTTGTAAGAGATGCAATCGGAAAAGGGGTTTGCGCATCTACAGGGACATTATTTTTAATATCTGCAAGACCTATATATTCTTCAAAGATGATTTCTCCATCTTTTTGAATAAGAGCAGCCATTCCAGGGATATGGAAGTAATCTTTTAACTCGTTTAACTCTGTTCTAAAGTGATCAACTTGTTTTTGAGTATTACTTTCTGTAGTAGTACAAGCTACGTATAAGAGACATATACAATATAGATACAATGTATTTTTAAAGAATATACGAGTAAAGGTCATGGTTTTCGTTTTGATTGTTAATGTATAGACGTTATAAAAACTAAAAACGTTGCACTTAAAACATATTTTTTAATAATAGTTATAAAACTCAATGGTGAGATCAAATAATGGCTATAGAAATCAAACCCTTAAGACTCAAGATGGTTTTATAGAATCAAGGTATAACTTTGATATATTGTATACACTAAGCTACACTTTTCAATTCTCAAGAATTGTAAACAGATTAAGTTTCTCATTCTTTCCTTTTAAAAGTACTTTTCCTATATGTCTAGTACTATAAGAACTAGTAGTAGCATCATGCAATGCATCTTTTAAACCTTCTGAGATTAATATGGGTACTTTATAGGTATTGCATTCTCCCTGTATTCTTGCTGAGGTATTGATCACATCTCCATGAAAAGCCAACTCTTTTTTTACTACGCCTACTTCTGCGACCATAAGCTTACCACCATGCAGGCCCGCTTTAAATTCTGGCACCAAACCATATTTTTCTTTATAATAATGAGCTTTCTGAGTAAGAATATTTTGGAACATAAAAAACAAAGCAACACAATTATTATTTACCAGACCTTTTTTATATGGCCAACTCAATACCGCCTCATCACCTACATACTGGTAGATTTCGGCAGCATATTTAGGGACAATATCATTAAGATCATAAAAACAGTCTTGGATGAGTTGACTATATTTAAAATGTCCTAGAGTCTCTGCAATAGTGGTCGAGGATTTCAGATCCAGAAACATAAAAATACGTTTCTCTTCTTGAGGTTTTTTATAACGACCAATAAGCATTTTCAGAAATATACCTTTCCCAAATTTTTCGTTTGCAATTTTAATAAACGAAAATACCAATGATACTAGCAAGATATAAACGATGGTAATAATAAACTGCTTATCCTCCCACCATTGACTAGGGTTGATTGTAATATCCAAACTAAAGCGTTGATTAACGAGATATTTCCCCCCTGTAGAAATCACAATAATAGTAAGTAAATAAAGTACAGTTTTAGTAAGTGTACTGACCCCAATAGGTACTCTGTTGGAGGTGAATTTTTCAAAAAAGAATTCTATCGTAGCAAAAACAAAACCTATCAAAGCACCAGAAACTGTAAATAGGCGTAACAAATTTTTCATTTGCATTACTTCCTTGAAGTCTTCATCAATCTGAATCCCTTCCATGGTATCAAGACCATAAAATCGAAACATACCCCATAAAAACAGTACAATTGCCCAAAAAACAACCGATTGAGATACGTATTTAAGATACTTCCTTAGTTCTTTATTCATAAATCGATTGAGTTAGGTACTGTAAAGTACAATAAAAATACATAGATAAGTACAGAGAGGTATCGTAACTAACTAAATATTTAAAAAGAATTATTGTTTTGATATTACGCTTTCGCGAAAGCGTAAAAAACCTAAAATAACAAGGGAACTACCCAATAGGCCAATGCAAATAACAAGCCTACCGAAATTAGATTAAGTACAATCCCTATACGCGCCATTTGATCTACACGCACATGACCACTAGCAAATACAATTGCATTAGGAGGCGTTGCCATAGGAAGCATAAAGGCACAACTTGAAGCTAGTGTCACTGGAATTACCATCTGTAAAATAGGGGTATCCATCCCAATAGCAATTCCAACAACCAATGGAATAAGGATAGTAACTAGAGCTACATTACTCATTAATTCTGTCATAAAGAGCATTAAAAAAATAAGGACAGCAGTTACAACCCATATACTCCAATCTTCTTGGGAAGAGATATAGTTTCCGATAAGATCAATAAAACCAGATTGAGCAAGCCCAGAAGCCAGAGCAAGTCCACCTCCAAAGAGAATCAATATCCCCCAAGGTAAACGAGCAGTATCTTCCCATTGCAATGGGAATGATCCAGATTTAAAATCTATAGGTACGATAAACATCAATACAGCAGCGATGATACTAATGGTTGTATCTGTTAGTGTAATAGCAGGGAGTAAGGTGTTGAGGTAGCTACGCAACATCCAGGCCACGGCAGTACACAAAAATATAAAAAGTACTACTTTCTCTCCTTTGTGCATAGTCCCTAGTTTATCCAGTTCGTTTTGTATTATAGTTCCTGATCCTCCGATATGCTCTAGATTATTTCTAAAAAAAATACGAGTAATACAGAAGTATGTAATTATTAGCATAAGAATTGCAAAAGGAACTCCCATTTTCATCCATTGGAAAAAGCCAATATCTATTTGATAAGTTTCATTTAAGAATGCAAGCATTACAGAATTAGGAGGTGTGCCAATTAAGGTAGACATCCCTCCAATATTTGCAGAGAAAGCAATCCCTAGCATAATAGACAATGCAAAGTTGCGATCGTTTTTTGTATATCCGTCTGCATCATCTATTAATAACTGAATAACAGAGACAGCAATAGGCAACATTACGACAGTACTTGCTGTATTAGAGATCCACATGCTCATTAATGCCGTAGCGATCATAAATCCAAGAATAATTCCGTTTGCTTTGGTCCCTGTAATTTTGAGAATAGAAAGTGCAATACGCTTATGAAGCTGTACATTTTCCAAAGCTAGTGCAATTACAAAACCTCCAAAAAATAAATAGACGATAGGATTTGCATAATTACCTGCAACACTTTTAATATCTGTGACCCCTAATAAGGGGAATAGTGCTAAAGGAATCAAAGCGGTCACTGAAATAGAAACGGCTTCTGTAATCCACCATACAATCATCCAAAGAGCTACAGATATTACTTTATCTATGGCAGGATTTATAATATCAAATGGGAGTGCTAAAACGATGAAAAATAGCAATGGCCCAACAAGGAAACCTATTTTTTTTGAGATTGAAAATACATTCATTAGGTTTTAAAACTACGGAAAAGAATTATAGTATTAAAATACAATAAAATGAATCTTATGGTGGATGCTTTTTATCTAAAATAGCCTCCAAAAAGCAAATGGCAAAGAAGAAAAGCAATGACAGAAAGGATAATCCCTATCAAAAAAATATTGAATGATTTACGCAATAGTTTAAATTTTCGATCGATGGTTTTTCCAAGATAAAAGGTGTCCTTTGCAATGGTTTTGTATAATTAATCACCTTGGTTCATAAGCGCTGTAATTTTCCCAACATATTCTGTTTCTTCCATATCGTAGAAGTTCCCATAAAACATTAAGTTGTTTGTATTGCGCCCTCCGTGTTTTAACTCAGGACGAGTAGCAACAACAGCATACGCAATAGAGACCAGATTTGTCAATAGGATTAATATAGCAGGATAAATTAAGTGTGGATCTTTGTCTAATTGGTTTAAAACAGTGCCTAAAATTATAGAAAGGATCAATGCATTTATAGAAATAAGAATGTTAGATTTTCTATCAATCATTGCATTAAGTGTATATTGATTTTTTGAGAGTAATCTAAATAACGTTTCTACTCCTTTTTCGGGTCTAGGTTCTATTTTAGACAGTTTTTTTTTAAGTGATTTTAGCTCATCTTTATTCACATTGAGTTCTTCCATGAGGAGCTTATCCTTTATTTTACCTAGATGTCTCTCGTCTTTTTCCATAATAAAAGTAGTGTCGCTTGTAATTAAGGATTATGCAAAAAGCTTTTTGACAAGTTTTCCTATACTAAGTCCTTGAACTATAATAGAAAATAATACTACAACATATGTAATATATAAAATAAGGCTTCCCGAAAGAGCATCTGTTAAACTTAGTGCTAATGCGATTGAAATACCCCCACGTAATCCACCCCATGTTAAAACAATTACTGTTTTAATAGGTTTACTTTCTTGATGTTTTAATAAAGAGTATGGCAAATACACAGAAATAAAACGTGCTAATAAAACAATAATAATAGCGATAATACCTAATAGTAAATAGGAAGCATTAAATTTTAATAAATGCAGTGCAAGACCAATTAATACAAATAATACACCATTAAAAATATCATCTAGTATTTCCCAAAATTCATTAAATGTTTTTTGAAGTAAACTTTTATTCTCGCCAATATGTATTTTGTTTCCTATCATAAGCCCAGAAACAACCATAGCCAGAGGACCAGATACATGTAAAATAAAAGACCCTGCATACCCTCCTAGAACAATAGCTAGGCTTATCATTACAGCTAAATGTGGATTGTCTTTTGATGAAAAAATAAGTTTGAGCCCAATAAACCCTAAAACAAGTCCAAATACCAATCCACCTATCGCTTCTTCTAAAAATAGTGTTCCAATTTCGGCACCGATTTCAGAATTACTATGTTCTCCCATAGCTGTGGCTATAAGTAAGATGCCTGAGAATACAACGACACCTATACCATCATTAAATAACGATTCCCCTTCAATTTTTATCCCTAATTTCTTATCTAAATTTGCTTTTTTAAGAATAGCCATTACAGCAATAGGATCTGTAGGAGAAATTAAAGCACCAAACAATAATGCATGTATAAATGGTAGCTCCAGATCTAATAACTGGGCAATTCCAAATATAGAACCTCCTACAATAAATGTTGAAATAATAACACCAGTAGTGGCAAATAATAAGATGGATTTTTTTTCTTTGGCTAGTAGGCCTAAATCCACATGGAGTGCTCCTGCAAAAAGTAAGAAACTTAAAATACCATCTAAGAGTAATGTTTTAAAATCAGCATTGACAATAATATCACAAAAGAACCGATAAAAATCTGGAAAAAGAGACTCACTTAATGTTATTGGAATTACGAGAATAAGGCTTAGAATCAATAAACCTATAGTACTGGGTAGTTTAAGCCATTTATAATTAATAAAGCTTAATAATACGGCAATTGTAAATACGATACTGAATGACTCAAACATTTTGATTAGGTTTTACATTAATATATTTTCCCACAAAGACCGCGATAACAATAGCAAGGTAAAACTGCCCTATAATATTTAATACTAATGTGATAGATTGTGCCTGAGGTGTTAAAGGGGTAATATCTCCATACCCTACGGTTGTAATACTAATAAAACTAAAATAATAGAATACATATCCAGAATAATCTCCCCTTAAATGAAAAGAATTTGGATCAATAAAATGGATAGTCTCAAATAAAATACCGCCTAGAATACCGAGATATATGAAGCCTAATATAGGACCGAGTATAAACTGTAAATTGATTTCATCTATTTTACGCAGCTGTTGTATTAATAATAAACAGAAGTAAAAAAACAATAAAAAAGAAGAAACAAGTCTACATATTATAATCATATCTGACTCTGGTCTTGAAAATTCAAGCCAAATGCTTAGTAATGCAAATGCTCCCAAAAGATAGGATCTAGCCCTAGTTTTGGCGTTTGATGCAATTAAGGAACTGGCTAAAATTAATAGCGTATAATTGATTACAACTACATGAGCAGGATATATTTCAGAAATGCTAGCATAAATAGGTGTCAATAAAAAATTAAACACACTAATAATAGCTATGAGGTACTTATAGGTGTTTAAAAACGCTACAAATCTGTCCATAATTTAATAGGTCAGTATATCCTTGAGGGTAATTCTAAATCTTTTATGGTATTAACATCAATTCTAAGTTGATACCAATCTTCTATCTGTACAACATTTCCTTTGAGTAAAGATGGTTTTCCTACATATGGAGTAATCTCTTTGTGAATAGGTTGCCCTTGTTGATCCGTAATTAAATAATACTCAGAAATATTATTTTCATCTGTTGTTGCTAGTACAGGGGGAATACCTCCTGAAATACATAATACAGCACAACTTCTATGTATTTTACCTTTTCCAGGTTTCATCACACCAAAATAACATTTGGGATCTATGACCTCTCCTTTGAGCTCAATGCCCTCTACTAGTATATTAGAAATAGGTAATCTTTTTGAATTTGCTGTTTCTATTAGGTTTATTTTTTCATCACTTGTAACTTGTAAAAGTGTTTTCCCATTGTAATAAATAAGATTTCCTTCAATACTTAACATACTTCCAGAGAGTTCAGGGACTTCCTTCCGTATTTTGTTTAAATATGGATTAACGCTCAATTTTCCAAAACCAAGTAACAGGATATTTTTAAATGTGTTTTCGGAGGTTTTGACTTTCAGCATGGGATAGGGCATCTCATGGTATACACCCATAATTTTAGTACTGGTCGTAAGCTCAAACGTACTATTTTTAAATGTATTTTGTGTTAATGAAAACACAGTAGCAATGATGATAATGACTCCTATAGAAAAAAGTACAAAACGTTTTATGCTTTTTTTAGTTTTAACAGGGACTTCATCTAGATAACCGATATAAAATTCGTCTTTATTCTCTTCCATATAGATTTATAGTATAACAGGTTCAACAGCAGTTCCCTCGGCCAGGGCTTTTGGGAGTACATATATTTTTTTGCCAATTAATCGCAGTCGATAGGTACTTACTTTTTCTGTAAATGGGGGAGGAGATTGTCCATTATGCGGGAGGTATTGATATCCATGCCATGGGCAAGTTATGCAACCATCAACTATTTTTCCTTCTCCTAAAGGCCCTCCTTGATGTTTACATACATTAGAAATTGCAGAAAGTTTTTGGTCGTATTTAAAGATAGCAATACGTTCTTTGTCTACTATAAAAATTTTTGCTCTGTCTTCTGGAATTTCATCAGTAGTACATACATATTCCCATCCGTCGTCTACATGTGATGTTTTACTTTTATCTAGTTTACTTTCTTTAAAAGCTGTAGAGAGGTGTAATGATGTAATAACAATAAAACCGAGACTTAAGACTCCAATACTTCCCCATGATGGCTGTTGTTGTAACGCCCCAAGGAAAATATGTAAAATAATTAACCCATAGGCTATGTATACCATCATATGGAGACGTTTCCATGTTTTTGGAGATAAATTTTTGAGCCAAAAATCATGACTTGTCGCTGCCATTAAGAATAAAATAATTAATGCAAAAAAGCCAAGTACTTGAAATGGAAAATTAGTGAATGAATTGTACTCTATATTGGAAGTAAATAATGCATAAATGGGATTTGTAGTTCCTAGTGAATGAAATTGAAATATAGAAAATCCTCCATGAACTAAAGCTGCCAGAAACATACTTACACCTAAATGCCTCCTATTGTATAATATAGGTAGAAACTTAGGGTTTAGTCTAGTTAAGGGGCCTATAGCAAGTATGATATGTAATAAAGCGATGGCTAGTGTCCCAAAGGCTCTTATAATTAAAGTCTCTATACTGGTTTCAGGATTTGTTAGTATCGTAATTCCTATAAAGCATATGAGATAAATAAGCATAGTTATAGCAATCCATTTATCATATGTCTTTTTTTGCTTATTCCATAATACAGTTTGGTAATCTAATCCCATTATAGTGCTATATTTAGTATATCTATTTCTTTTATCTCATCATAAATTCGGATGCCATTCGATCCAGAAGGCAGTTCAAAATCATAAATCCCTTTTTTTGTTATTGTACCTATAAGTATATCATTAGGAGTACTATAGACTAATGAAGATGCATTTTTAAGAGGCTTTTTAAGAACAACATGTAAAATAAGTGTGTTATTTGTTTTATGTATAGAAATAGTAAATTGTTGATTTTCTAATAAGGTATTTCCAGAGGTAGAATTAACAATCACATCACTATCTGTAAGTAATACCTTTTTGATACTCCCTATAGAAAGTACAATTAATAAAGGCATTACAATTGCCAATAGCATCCAGAGGATTTTATGTGTTTTTCTCAATGAAGTTATCATGGCTGTATCTTTTGAAGGTTGATTATTTTTAAGAGTACTATAGGCCATAATCCAACTGCTCCAGGAAAGAGTAATAGTCTAACAGTCCACTTACTGTCTTTAATCAAAGGGTCTAATTGAGAAGCGCCTTTTACAAAAAAGTAAATACCAAACAAAAGTCCAATACCTGCATATATACCTAGGAAAATTAAAAATACTTGAATGACTATTTCCATTTTAAATAAGGTTTACATCTGTTATTACTTCAAGTAGTGCAGGACCATCATGATCTCTGAGTTTTTTCATTGCCGGAATTAGATCTTCTAGTTTTTCTACACGTATACCTAAAGCACCGCAGTTTTCTGCATACAAAGCAAAACTTGGATTACGTAGACTTGTTTGCCATACATCTAGTTCGGCAGCACGTTGTTCTTTAGAAATTTTTCCTAGCTCAGAGTTATTAAGTACAATATGTTTAATATTCATATTATACTTTACTAAGGTTGTGATTTCAGATAAGTATTGTCCGAGTCCTCCATCTCCAGAGACAGACCATATTGGTCTTTGATCTCCTTGTGCAGCCCATGCACCCATGGCTGCAGGTAATGCAAAACCTATAGATCCAAGATAACCTGACATTAATACAGATTGATTTTTTGGCTCAAAATACCGCCCAAAGGAATAGGTGTTATTACCAACATCTACAGCAATTACAGCATCTGCAGGTGTTACTTTATTCATTGCGTCAAAGACAGCTATTGAACTCAGTCCTTTACTGCTAGAATCCTGTAATCTACTCTCTTTTTCTTCTCGCCATATATTCCATCGGCTTGCAATTTCTGGTCGTTGATCTACCGTGTTTATTTTTCCTAGAGTCCTTTCTGTTAGAATTGCGAGAGTTTCCGAAATCTCACCCCATAAAGCACAATCTACTTTATGAAATTTACTCAATGCCATTGGATCGAAGTCAACTTGAATGATAGGTTTTTTTGGAGTAATTCCAGTATGATTTGAGAAAGAAGCTCCAAAAACAATAAGGAGATCACTTTCATTCATAAACCACGAAGCTATAGGAGTTCCACTTCTTCCTAGGACTCCACAACCTAGTTCATGACCATCTGCGATAAGACCTTTCCCTTTAAATGTTGTAATAACGGGACAGTTTAACGCTTTCGCGAAAGCAGTAATGGCTTCCATCTGAAAACGAGCTCCATGCCCTACAATAATAGCAGGCCTTTGAGATCCTATGATGAGATCACTTGCTTTATCCACCATTTCTTTAGGAGGAGCAATTCCAAACTGTGTAATTCTATTTTCTGGAGTTTGAGCTTTAGCTTTCTTAGGCTTTTTGGTAAAAGCAACTTCATCAGGAAATGTTAAATGAACGACGTCCCTCTGTATCAATGCATGCTTTATAGCCAGAGACATCAGTTCACTATGATTTGCATTAAGGTGAACAGCATGATTAAAAACAGTGACACTATCAAATGCTTTTACGAGATCTACTTCTTGAAAGGCACCTGTTCCTACAACTTGCGTATTTACTTGTCCTGAAAGTGCAAGAAGAGGGGCTCTGTCTACTTTTGCATCCCACATTCCTGTATACATATTTGTAGCTCCAGGACCTGCAATTCCAAAACATGCTGCTGGTTTTCCTGTAAGTTTTGCATATCCAGAAGCAGCAAAAGAAGCAGCGCCTTCATGACGTATACCAAAATAACGAAGTTTCCCTTCGCTTTCTTGCCTACGCATAGCATCTGCTACACCTAAATTACTATGGCCTACCATTCCAAAAACTGTATTAACTCCCCAATTCACCATCGTTTCGACCATTACATCAGATATTGTTTCTTCATGGGCTGGTTCTTCGGGAATACCTACATAAATGGCATCTCCTTCCTCTTTTACTTCAAATGTAGTAACCCCATCATCAAAACCTCCTGGAGGCATTCCAGTACATGGATGAAAATCCCATCCGTGCCACGGACATCGTAACATTCCATTTTCTATAGACCCCTCTCCTAAAGGCCCTCCTTGATGTGGACATCTATTATCTAACGCTGAATACTTTCCCTCAAAATGTGTTAGACAAACTCCTTGATGCCCTGCAGTTACGGTTTGAACTCTACCCTCGGGAAGTCTATCTTTATTATCGAGAACTTTATACCATACAGTTTCTTTTTTTTGAGTCATGGGTTGTTTTTTAGGTTGTTATATGTTTATTTTTTATAGCTGGTAATTGCTTCATTTAAAAATGATAAGCTCTTCTGTTTGTCTACTCCAACAACAGATAATATACCTCCTTTGAAGCCTGTATTTACCCAGTGTCCATGCGTAAGTGGAGGGAATTTTTTTGGGTCTATAGCATCATGTCCTTGATATCCACCTATGTAAAAATAGTAATCATCATGTACATCATCTGGAATTCCAAGTCCGAACCCTACTCCTATTCCGTTTTCTAATATAACAAACCCACCTGTATCAAAATGATGAGGCCATACTCGTATTTCTGAAACAAGGACTTGATCGTCTAAGAAATTTTCAAATGTATCTTGGGCAAGTGTACGAAGCTGTGATAATTCGTTTAAACGATTTTGGTCTTTACGATAGTATGTATAATTATGATCAATGCTATAAGGCAAATCGTAATGTAAGTCGTAATGATATGTTTTTGATAGATGAGCGGTTGTTTTTTCTAACCATTGTAGAATTTGAAGATGTGTTTTCCCATCCAGTGATATAGATTTTTCTTCATGGGTATTTTTCCATGTTAATGCAAAATGATCATAACTAAATGATAGCGATTCTCCTTTTTCAGAAAGTGGGCGAGTACTCATTGTTTTTGATGCTATAGAAAAACCAAGATTGGTATGACTATCATCTTCTTTTTTATCTATAAAACTAATAGCCGCTGTTGCTAGATACTGTATAGCTAAATGTATTTGTTCTATCATTTTTTTGTTCTTTTTTAATGATATAATTGATGCCTATAAATTCTTCTTAGGCTTTTAGGGTGCTCGTAGTGCATAAAAAAGCAATAGATAAAAGAGGGACTATGTTTTTAAACACCTGCATATGAAATACCAGTTAATCGATGCATATCATAATCATACGTAGATAGGTCATTATGGTTAAACTTTGTAATATTATCATGACCACATGCTCTTGCAACGACCTTAATAAGGTGGTTTGTAGCATCAAAATAGTTATGTAATTGTTTTGCAGAAGAATCTATTATTAACCTACTACGAAGCGATTCTTTTTGAGTAGCAATTCCCACGGGACAGTTATTACTTCCGCATGCTCGCATTCCTAAACACCCTATTGCTTGTAATGCACTATTTGAAACGGCGATAGCATCGGCCCCTAACATTAAGGCTTTTGAAAAATCTTCTGCAACACGAAGTCCTCCTGTAATGATAAGTGTTACATCTGATGCACCTACTTTATCAAGATATTTTCGAGCTCTAGCGAGTGCAGGAATGGTAGGGACGTTAATATGGTCTCTTAAAATAGTAGGCGCTGACCCAGTTCCTCCTCCACGGCCGTCAAGAATAATATAATCTACTCCTACATCTAGTGCAAACTGTATATCCTTTTCTATATGGCTAGCAGCTATTTTAAAACCAATCGGAATACCTCCGGTACGCTCTCTTACTTTTTTTGCAAAGGCTTTAAAATCATCTACACCATGAAAATCTGGAAAGGTTGCTGGTGAAATTGCTGTTTGCCCCTGCTCTAAACCACGTACTTCGGCAATTTCTTTGCTTACTTTACTTCCTGGTAAATGACCTCCTGTTCCTGTCTTAGCCCCTTGTCCTCCTTTAAAATGAAAGGCTTGTACATTATCAAGTTTATCCCAGGAAAACCCAAATTGAGCCGAAGCTAGCTCATAAAAATACCTACTATTATTTTCTTGTTCTTGGGGTAACATACCGCCTTCTCCTGAGCAAATTCCGGTACCTGCCATTTGAGCTCCTTTTGATAGTGCAATTTTAGCTTCACGAGATAAGGCCCCAAAACTCATGTCACTAACAAATAGAGGAATATCTAATATAAGAGGTTTTTTTGCTTTTGAGCCTATGGTTACTTTTGTGGCTACATCTTCTTCGTCTAAAAGAGGTCTGGAGGCAAGTTGAGCAGGCAAAAACTGAATATCATTCCATTGAGGCAATGTAGTACGGTCTACTCCCATAGATGCAGAAAACCCATGATGCCCAATATTTTTCAAACCATTTTGCGCGAGTTCTTTAATGTAACCTGTATAAGGTTCTGTTTCTTCAGGATGCGTATCTGCATATGCTCCTAAATATTGATCTCTATTAAAGGGCTGTGGTTGATTTGTAAGATATGTGTTGATTTCTGCTTCGTCTACATAAAGATCGTCCCCTTCTATTTTTGTAGTAAATTTATGGAGTACTTCCTTATTGTTATACTCAGATACTCCTGTATCATATCTATAATCCCAACCATGAACTCCGCAAATAAGATTATGTCCTTCTATATGCCCATCAGACATAAGTGCACCTCGATGTAAACATCTTCCATAGAGTACAGAAACTTCTGTATCGTATTTTATAATTACTAGATCAAGGTCGTTTACTATTGCATGTGAAGGTATTTTGTTTTCTAACTTGCTTACTTGAGCAATTTTGATGGGTTGCTTCATTTGGTTATAGGGTTTTTAGGCTAGTTTATTTTATGTTTTTCTAAGGCTTTATTTTTGATAGAGATAAAGCTAGTGTTATAATTAATAATTTTTTCTCTTCTAAGGGTACTTAATGTATTGCTAACTGTCTGTCTAGAGGTGTTGGTAAGACTTGCGATATCTTTATGTGACAATAAGTTTTTTGCCACACATCTATCTTCTTTATGAACACCAAATTCTGTAACATAATCTATAATAAAATCATAAATACGAGTGCTACTATCTTTATAAATAAGATCTTGTAACCGACGCTCAAGTTTTTGAATACGTGTACCATATATTTTAAGAATACCATTTTTAAGGGATTTGTTTTTTTCCATAATACGGTCCATCCGATCTGCTTCTATATAGCAAACAATGCAGTCTTCAAGAGCTATTGCTTGTTCTTGGCGCGCATACTCTTCATTATAAAGAGATAATTCTCCAAATATATTTCCTTTTTTTACGATGTATTTGACACTGTCATTTTTAGTGTCTACAATTTTTACAGTCCCTTTTTTTAAAAAGAAAAGACTTTTCTCTTCTTTATTTATTAATTCAATAATAGATCCTTTATCTATATTATCCATTTCTAGGATTTCACACATTCGAATCATTTTAAGTCGGCCTAGTTTATTAAAGAGATTAAAGCCTTCTAAAAACCAGTATTTTGTAAGAGTATTCAAGAGGTTTGATGGTTTGGTTACTCTTCAAATGTAATTAATTACTTATTTAACAAATAGCAATTAATTCTGTAAAGTTACTTGTCACGACACTTTAGTATTAAAAAAATGAAGAAATGATAATATATTTTACGTAGTTAGATCTTAAAGATATAAAAAATGAGTTACCTATTTATAGAATCATATGGATCTTTCTAATAGATTATAGTGTTTCTATATATAATCCCATTTTGATTTTCCAGTAAGGTATTTTTTCTTCAAAAAAGTCAAAGTAAGATTTTAGAAGTTCTGGTTCGGTTACTTTTGTTTTAGCAGTTGCTATTTGCTCAACTTCTTCTTGAGAGATATGTGTATAAAAATCGATAGGATTTCCATTTTCATATAATTTAATAATATGGTTGTAAATGGTTCCGATAGAGAGGCCTCGCTGTTGTGCAATTTCTTCTATGGTATGCCCTTCTTCTAATAATAAACGCGTAGCATCATAAGTTTTTCCTTTAGATAGGTTAGGAGTTTTATGTGCTTTAATTACCTTGATGAAGTCTGGAGCGTATCGCTCTAATTTTGCTTGACCAACACCGCTTATTTCTAAAAAATCGGTTTTGGTTACGGGTTCCTGATCTTCCATTTCTTTAAGACTTGCATCACTAAAAATAATATAGGCAGGGACATTTTCATCTCTGGCCAGTTCATTGCGTAGTGTTCGAAGTTTTTCAAAAAGTGTACCTTTAGGTTTGGAGGGTTTGCGCTCTTTTTTTATTTCTGCGATCGGTTGTAAAAGAGTTGCTAGCTGTACTGTAGCGTTTTTAAACAAAACATCTTTGGCTAATGGCGTAAGGATAAGGCGTCCGCTTTCGCGAAAGCGGATTTCTAACAACCCCTGATTAATCATTTGTATAATGTATTGTTGCAGATCTCGCCAGGCAACATTTTTTGCAACTCCATATGTTTTAATATGTTGATGCCCTTTGTCATATACTTGAGCGTTCTGAGCTCCTCTCAAAACATCTATCACCATTCCCAATGCTTCTTGTTCTTTAAGGCGTACAACAGCAGAGAGTACCTTTTGAGCAAGTTCTGTTCCATCAAAATACTCAGGGGGATTTTTACAAATATCACAATAACCACAATCCTTTATTTGTAGTTCGCCAAAATAGTTTAATAAAGCCTTTCGTCTGCAACTTAACGCTTCAGTATATTGTTGCATACGTTCTAGCTTTGCTATCTGATAATCTGCATTGGGGCTACCTTCTATAAATTTACGTAGCTGTATAATATCTGCATAACTATAAAAAAGGAGTGTATGGGAGGGCAATCCATCTCTTCCTGCACGTCCTATTTCTTGATAATACCCTTCTATATTTTTAGGCATATTATAGTGGATGACCCATCGTACGTTACTCTTGTCTATACCCATCCCAAATGCAATAGTTGCAACGATAATAGGTGTTTTGTCACTCACAAACTCTTCCTGTACATGCGAGCGGTCAATAGCAGTCATCCCAGCGTGATAAGCTTTTGCAGTATATCCTGACGCACGTAATTTTTCTGCTAGTTGTTCTGTGCTTTTACGGCTTAGACAATAAATAATCCCACTTTCAAAAGGATGAGTATCTAAAAATTGTAAGATCTGTTTGATTCTATCTTGTCCAGGGCGTATATCTAAAAAGAGATTAGGGCGATCAAAAGAGGATACATATCGTTTTGCGTCATAGATAGACAGTTGTTCGGCAATATCATCTTGAGTAGATGTGTCTGCAGTAGCAGTAAGGGCTATAAGCGGGACATCAGGATATTGTTTTTTAAGATATCCTAATCGTGTATATGCAGGCCTAAAATCATGCCCCCATGATGAAATACAGTGAGCCTCATCTATTGCTATGAGACTTATAAGGCAATTTTGTAATGTACTATCTAATAATGGAAGGCTTTCTGGTGCTATATAAATTAAATCTAAACGTCCGTTTTGTAAATCTTCGATTACTTGTTGTATCTCTTCTTGAGGTTGTGTACTATTATAATAAGCAGCTTTAATACCATTTGCTCTTAGCGCATCTACTTGATCTTTCATCAAAGCAATTAAAGGTGAAATCACAAGAGCTGTCCCTTCAAGCGCTAATGCAGGTAATTGAAAACATAACGATTTTCCACCTCCGGTAGGCATGATGACAACAGCATCATCTCCAGCGAGGATACTTTGAATAATCTCTAGTTGGCTTTCGCGAAAGCGATCATATCCAAAATGAGTTTTAAGGAGGTTTTGTAGTCTTTCTTTTTCTAGGATCATAGGTAGCTATAAAAGCTATTTTATTACAATCTTCTTGACCGTTGTGTTAGTACTATCCTCTAATTTTATAAAATAGACACCTGAAGCCATGGACGAAACATCTATCGATTGTGTTGATTCAGAGGGTGACATAGCTAGAGTTTTAATCATTTTTCCATGGATATCTATAATATCCATTTTAAGAGATGATAGTGTATTTGTAAATGTTATATTGATTTGATCAGTAGCTGGATTGGGATAAATAGAAAATAATGTTTCAGGTTCTGTCTCTGTAGTTAGAGGGCTTGAACCCTCTAAAATGGTAATGGTTTGATTACTGTCTACATTTTCTATACGATCTACAATGCCACTTAACCAGATAACTTCTATATAATCGATAGTAGACGCTTGTCCTAGACCAAAGAATTCTGAATGAGTGTTCTGACTTATATAGCCTTCGCCACATAGGGTATATGCATAATACACTTGATCATCTACTCCTACTTTTATTTTTGAGCCTACTCCCATGCGGTTACTTATGGTGCCTTCTAGTTTTATTTTAATCCAGTTATTATCTGTTGAAGTGAGATTATCCCATAGTAGTATAGGCGCATTTTGTGAATTAATAACAACAATGTCCTGAAGGCCATTGTTCTGAATGTCACCTATTGCGTTTGAATAGCTTATAAGTATATCATCATCAAACCCAACATTAGCGGGGATATTATAATTTCCACCTCCATCATTTAGGTATAAAGCGGCAGATAGCCTCTCATCATCGCCATCTACACTACCACTTACATATAGATCTTTGTGTGTATTATTTGCAACATCTAGAAATACGGCTCCCCATCCTATACTATCAAATCGAGTTCCATTTTCGAGAGCTATATTGGTAAACGTACCATCTCCATTATTGATTAAAAAAGCATTACCAACGGTAACATCTTCTTCAAAAGGGGGGTAGAAGTTAGTTACATATATGTCTAACCAACCATCATTATTATAATCTTCAATAGTTGTAGACATAGCACTCATATAAAGATCTACTCCTGCTTCTACACTTACATCATCAAAAGTCCCGTCTCCATTATTTTTATATAAGGTATTAGGAGTTATACATTTGTCGTTTGCTGTATAAATATCTAAATCTCCATCATTATCATAATCAAAAAATGAAGAGCAAAATGAAATATATCCTTGTGCGTCTATCCCTGCACTTAGTGTCGTGTTGAGAAAAGTCCCATCTCCATTGTTTTTGAAAAGCATATTGCCGTATTCCTGAGTAGCATCTCGTATGCTTAAAAAAACATCTAAAAAACCATCATTATCATAATCTCCCCATGACGCTCCCCAGTATGGGATATCATCATCAGATAATCCAGAAGTATCCGTAATATCTGTGAATACAGAACCCCCCTCATTACGGTAGAGCCATGTTCTCCCTAGATCGCTGGTAGCAAAAAAATCATTATCACCATCATTATCCATATCTACCCAAATTGCCTGCCTAGCTTGAATACCATTACTTGTGATTGGTAAATCTTGCTTTTCAAAAAGGCCTTCAATATTTTTAAAAAACTGAAAGTCTCTAGAACCTGAAGCAGGAATTGTAATATCATCCCAACCGTCATTATCATAATCAAAAAAAGAGATACTGGGGCCTAAAACACTAGTCCCATAGATCGTTTCATTATCAAATAGTGTAGATTCTTTATTTTCAAACAGTACCTGTCCTAGAATACTCTGAGAAATGATACAAGCTAGGAGTATAAAAAAACGATTCATAAGTGGAGTATTTTGAGCAAAGTAAAGTACTAAAAACTATGTATTGTAACAAGTTTAAGAACTATATTAATTATTAGTTATGTTATCTAGCTTAGGAGTATTTAACAGTTATACGTGTTTTAATTTTAAGACGCATCAGTTATAAATATCGCTCTAGCGTATGATCATTTTTTTAGAAACGGCCTTATCTCGTGTCTCAAACTGTATAAAATACATTCCAGTACTTAAATTTGAAACATCGATCATTTGAGATTGGAAATTATCAAAATCATATGTTTTAATTACATTACCATTCATATTTAAGATAGTGAGATTTGCTCTCTGTGGGATTTCACTAGTTTCTATAGTAACTTGATTTGTAGTAGGATTAGGATAAATAATAAAGGATTCATTACTAAACGATTCTATATCTAGAGGATTTGAACCTTCTATTATTGTAATGGTTTGATTTATATCTATATTTTCAATGCGATCGGTAATGCCACTAAGCCAGGTAACTTCAATATAATCTACAATGGTATTTTGATCTAACCCAAAAAATTCTGTACCACTATTCTGGCCCATATAACCTTCGCCACATAAAGTATAGGCATAGTACACATTATCACCAGCACCTACTTTTATGGTTGACCCTATTCCCATACGATTACTTGTCGTCCCTTCAAGCTTTATTTTAATCCAGTTATTACTAGTTACAGTTTTATTATTCCATAATGAGATAGGTGTATTGGTCGCGTTAATAACTACAATATCTTGAAGACCATCATTTTCGATATCGCCTATTGCATTAGAATAACTATTATAGTAATCTTCTTCAAATCCTATATTTGAAGGAATTGTAAAATTTCCTTGCCCATCATTTACATATAAAGCTGCTGATAAAGTTCCAGAGTCTACAATTTCGCTTCCACTTACATATAAATCTTTGTGAGTATTATTAGAAACATCTAAAAAAACAGCTCCCCATCCAATACTATCAAATCGAGTTCCATTTTCTAAAGCAATATTTGTAAAGGTTCCGTCTCCATTGTTATGTAAGAAGGCATTACCTATAGTAGCATCCTCCAAAAATGGTGGAAATACATTTGTAATATAAATGTCTAACCATCCATCATTATTATAATCCTCAATAGTTGTAGACATTGCACTCATGGCCAGATTTGTACCAGAAACTATGCTAAAATCTGAAAATGTTCCATCTCCATTATTTTTATAAAGTACATTAGGACTGACATCTTTATCATTTGCAATATAGATATCTTGATCTCCGTCATTATCATAATCAAAAAAGGAAGAACAAAAAGAGATCTGACCTTCTGTAGATATTCCCGAACTTACAGTAACATTTGTAAATGTCCCATTCCCATTATTGCGAAAAAGAAAATTTCCTAATTCTTGAGTGATATCTCGTATACTGATAAAAACATCTAAAAAGCTATCATTGTCATAATCTCCCCATGATGCCCCCCAATAAGGTACACTTTCTTGAGAGAGTCCTGACTCAGAAGTAATATCTACAAAATTATTATCCCCATCATTTCTATACAACCATGTTCTTTCTTCGACATCACTTGTTGCAAAAAAATCATTATCTCCATCATTGTCAAAATCTACCCAAATGGCTTGTCTAACCTGACTGCCATTACTTGTAATTGATAAGTTTTGTTTTTCAAATGATCCTTGAACATTTTTAAAAAATTGAAAATCATTAGAATCAGAAGCAGGAATGGTAATATCATCCCACCCATCATTATCATAATCAAAAAAAGAAATACTTGGACCTAAGATACTTGTGCCGTAAATGGTTTCACTATCAAAAAGTAGCGGCTCCATATCTTCAAATGAGATCTGTCCAAAGAGGTTATGCGAAAGGATAAGACATATAATGACAAAAAAACGATTCATCACAAAATAGTTTAGAGCAAATTAAAGTACTAAAAACTATGTATTGTAACAAGTTAGCCTCCTACATTATCTGGATTATAACCCAAATAAGGGACATCATACTCTTTAAAAGTAATCCCAAAATCTTCAAGTTCTTTTAAAATGGGCTCATATACTTCTTTTGTAATCGGAAGTTGTACGCCTGAGGTAGTAATATCCCCATTAAGGATACGTAAAGTAGCTATCGCCACTGGAAGGCCTACAGTTTTTGCCATGGCTGTATTAACTTGATCGGTTCCTACACTTACCATCGTTGCATCAATTTGTTTTCGTTCTCCATTAAGTTCATATCCAAACTTATGATACATAACAATCATATCTTTATCTTCTGGAGCAAGCGTCCATTTATCTTCTAAAATGCGTTGTAAGCATTTTGCAGGGGTAGCATTTATAAGTCCTATTTTTTTATTGTGATTAAAAATATCTAGCTCAATAAGCTTGTCCCAGAGTAAATCATCTTGATCAATTTTGAGATAGTGACGTAGTTTTAATTCTACAGAATCTGTAGGGGAATAGGGGAGAAATAAATTTATAAAATCGCGATAACTCATATTCTCTGTTTCTTGAAGCGTATAGCTATCGTCTGTCATCCCCATCATCACAAAAATATGCCATGCTTTTGAAAATCCTACACGACGGATAGTACCTCTATAGAGTGTTAGGATGTCATCTAAGCCATAAATGCTTCTATATTTAAGGCTATTGCGATTTGCATATCCTTCAAAACGCCCATATCCTTCTATTTGTAAAAATTCAGTTCTTCTAAAAAGGCGTTGATAAGGGATATATTTATAGGTCCCTTCCTGAATAAATTCTGCAGCTCCACCTTGACCAGCAAGAACCACATTACGGGGATTCCAAGTAAATTTATAATTCCAAAGGTTCGTATCACTTTCTGGGGCGACAAGGCCTCCTGTAAAAGACTCAAACAATAGCATTTTTCCACCATTATCTCGTACACGATCTATGACTTGCATTGCACTCATATGATCGATTCCAGGATCTAACCCTATTTCATTCATAAAAACAAGGCCTTTTGCTTTAACAGCTTGATCGAGTTCCTGCATTTCTTTAGAAATATACGATGCTGTTACCATAGATTTTTCATAAGTTACACAATCTCTAGCGACTTCTATATGAAAACGAGCTGGAAGCATAGAAATTACAATCGTAGCATTTTTGATAGCATCTTGGCGTTGTGATTTATTAAAAACATCGAGTTGTATTGCTTTACCATTACGGTGACTTCCCACAATATTTTGTGCATTTTGTTGAGAAATATCTCCTACGATAATTTGTAAATCTTCTGTAACAGACTTGTCTAATAAATAGTTAATAAGTTGAGAAGCAGATTTTCCTGCACCTATGACTAAAATTGTTCGCATGGACTCAATAGTTTTGTAGATTTGTTTGGAGGCTAAAGTACGTATTTGGCTTTCGTTTTTAAAAGAAATTAGTATGAATAAAAAATTGCTTGTTACGGGAAGTATATTTGGGCTTATGGGAGTTTTGATTGGTGCTTTTGGGGCACATGGACTTAAAGAGTCTATAAATACAGAAGCATTAGTGACTTTTGAAACAGGGGTAAAATATCAAATGTACCATGCATTTTTGTTGATGCTCATTTCTGTTTTCGCTTTAAGCGAAAAAATAAAACGGACTCTTTTGATTTTAATTATTACAGGGACTTTATTTTTCTCAGGATCTATATATGGTTTAGCCACAAATGCGCTTACAGGATTTGATTTTACAAAGATCGCATTGCTAACCCCTTTAGGCGGAACCCTTTTGATAATAGCATGGGGGGTGCTTGTTGTTAAATTCTTTCAATTAAAGACTCAGAAATAACATAAATTTACGTGTCAACTGTAGTGTATTTTTTACATTTGCACTATAAAAACACAACAACAAACACCATTTTTATGGCTTCTTATCCTTTAGTTACGAAAACGATTTCGTTAAAACCCTATGGAATCAGTAACGCAACCGCCCATTATCAATTAGAACCTCAGGAATTACATGACATTTCTGTAAAAAATAAAATGGGAAAAACAGCTTCTAGCGGAGCACTTGCTATTAATACAGGCACCTTTACAGGGCGTTCTCCTCTTGATCGTTTTATTGTAAAAGACGAAAAAACAAAAGATCTCGTTTGGTGGGGTGATATTAATATTCCTTTTGAAGCAGAAGCTTTTGGAAAGTTAAAAACAAAAATCACAGATTATCTATCAAATAAAGAACTATATGTAAGAGATAGTTATGCCTGTGCAGATCAAAAATATAAACTGACTATTAGAGTAATCAATGAGTATCCATGGTCAAATATGTTTGCTCATAATATGTTTTTAAGACCTACAGAAGAAGAGCTAGAATCTTTTATTCCTGAATGGACCATTCTTAATGCACCAGGATTTCTAGCAGATCCAGCTATAGATGGTACTCGTCAATCTAATTTTGCAATACTAAGTTTTACAGAGAAAACCATTATAATAGGAGGGACAGGTTATACAGGAGAAATTAAAAAAGGAATTTTTTCTGCATTGAATTTTATACTTCCTGTAGAAAAAAACACCTTACCGATGCACTGCTCTGCAAATGTAGGAGACAATGGAGAAACGGCTATCTTTTTTGGATTATCAGGTACTGGGAAGACCACACTTTCTGCAGATCCTGCTCGTAAGTTAATTGGAGATGATGAACATGGATGGACTGCAGAGAATACTATCTTTAATTTTGAAGGAGGGTGTTATGCAAAAGTGATTAACCTTTCTGCAGAGAACGAACCAGATATTTATAATGCAATAAAGTCAGGTGCTATTCTGGAAAATGTTATTATGGATGATCAAGGGAATGTAGATTATAAAGATATATCTATTACACAAAATACAAGGGTAAGCTATCCTATAAATCATATTCAGAATATACAAACACCATCACTTGCTGAAAACCCTAAGAATATATTTTTCTTAACAGCAGATGCTTTTGGAGTATTGCCTCCTATTTCAAAATTGACACCTGGTCAGGCGGCCTATCATTTTATAAGTGGATATACTGCAAAAGTTGCAGGAACTGAAGCAGGAGTTACGGAACCACAACCGTCATTTTCTGCTTGTTTTGGAGCTCCTTTTATGCCATTACACCCTACTAAGTATGCTGAGATGTTAAGTGAGAAAATGCAAGAGGCTGGGGTTAATGTATGGTTAATAAATACAGGATGGACAGGAGGTCCTTATGGAGTAGGAACTCGTATGAAATTAAAATATACACGTGCTATGATTTCGGCAGCAATGAATGGAGAACTTCCATCAGAAATCACTCATGAAAATTATCATATACACTCAGTATTTGGCGTTGCACAACCACGTAGCTGCCCTGGCGTTCCTACCGAGGTATTGTCATCCAGAGCCACTTGGAATAATGATGAAGGATATTATGAAACAGCACATAAACTAGCCAAATCATTTAAAGAAAACTTCAAAAAATTTGAAGCATATGCTAGTGAAGAAATTATGAATGGACAACCTCCATTAGGATAGTCCATATATAAGATACTATTGGCTCTATACCATTAGTTATTTAGGGGTGAAAGGCGGTTCATGTTACATGAATCGCTTTCATTTTTTAAGATGATGTGCCTTTGGCTTTTTATTTACTAGATAGACGCCCCCTATAATAATGAGTGAGGCTATAAATTGCATTCCTGTAAACTTCTCATCATCCAGGATGCCCCATATGACAGAAATAATAGGCATAAGGTATGTCACAGAAGAGGCAAAAACAGGATCGCTTATTTGAACAAGTTTATTAAACATAACTTTTGCAATTGCAGTACCAAAAAGAGCCAATACTAATGTATAACCTAGCGATATTTGTACTTCAGGAATTGCCAAAAATTCTGAGTTAAAAAAACCAGAAGAAAATAAGAGATAGATAGCAGGTGGGATTAAAAAAATAAAATTTCCTGTAGCTATCGCAATGGCAGAAATGTCTTGCATATAGTGTTTAATAATGTTTACATTGAATGCATATAGAACACCTGCAAGAATAACCAGTAATGCATAAAGATAGTTTTGATCTGGATTAATTTGGGCTCCAATTAGTATAAGTGCTGTTGCTCCTAATAGACCTATTAATACCCCAAGTAGTTGTCGTTTTAAGAAACGCGCTCCAAAAAAAGTAAGGCCTAATAATAAAGCTAGAAGGGGAACACCAGAATTTAAAATAGCAGCAATAGCGCTGTCTATTTCAGTTTCGGCATAGGCAAAAAGAAAAACAGGAAGTCCTGTTCCTAAGACCCCAGATATAATGACCCATTTCCATTCTTTTTTTTTGATGGTCTGTAAACTTTTCCAGCCTATAAGAAGTAAAAAGAAGGCTGTAAAAAGGATTCGTAAAGCTCCTAATTGAATGGGAGTAAGCCCTATAAGTCCTTTCTTAATTAAGATAAATGAGCTCCCCCAGATAATGGATAAAACAACGAGATAAATCCATTTTAGTGTGCTGTTTTGCATTACAAAAATTTAAGCACACAAAGTTGGGGATAATATTTTGATTTTAATCGTTGATTTTTGGGATTTATACGCTTTCGCGAAAGCATAAAATAAGTTTACTAAAAAGAACTTATTTTGCCCATTCTATAGTTTCCATTAAATGCCGAATGTCATTTTTAAGATATACAGCGGCAGGATATATGCTATCATAATTAGGTTTTGCATTAAAATAGATAGAGCCCGTAATAAAGTGTTTAAGACTGTCTGTTACATAAAATTGAGATTGAGAAGCTGCATTACCTCTTACATCGTAGAACATACCATATACATTCTGTTGTTCATTGATATATTTTTCTTCAATAATATCATCAGCCTTAATGACATGCTCGTAGGTTAATTTTTGAGCATCTTTTAGGAGGGAGGTTATATCTCCATTTACCCGCCTGTAGGTAAGAAATAAAGTGCCGTTAAGTGCTGGATAGTTTATTACTGCAGAACAGTTATCTCTAAAACGAACAGAACCAAGTGTATTTTTCTTAAACATATAATCACACTGTGGTTCGATATCTGTATATACAGCTTTGGGATACTCTAAGCTTAGATAAGCTTGTGGTTTGGGCAATACGTCATCTCCACAAGAAATCAAGAAGGTGCTTAAAATAAGTAAGAATATAGAATATCGGATACTCACAACTTTATAGTAAATTTGATTTGTTTAATGCGCTTTTTGTCTATTGCCTCTACGGTAAACGCATAGCGATCATAGTTTATTACTTCATTTTTTCTAGGGAACCCTCCCGATATTTCTAGTATAAATCCAGCAATAGTTTCGGCTTCTCCTTTTTGGTTTTCAAAACCACTGTCGTCTTCTAATTGAATAATACGGTAAAAGTCTTTAAGGGAGGTTTTTCCATCAAAGATATAATTATGATCATCAAGTTTGGAATAAATAATGTCTTCATCATCAAACTCATCACTTATATCTCCTACAATCTCTTCTATAATGTCTTCTAGAGTGATAATGCCACTAGTACCACCGTATTCATCTACAACAATTGCAAGGTGGTTTTTCTTTTCTTTAAATTCGGCAAGGAGATTATCTAGTTTTTTGTTTTCAGGAACAAAGTTAGGAGGCCTAAGTAATGCCGTCCAGTTAAAGTTTTTGTCGGATAAATGTGGTAGTAGATCTTTTACATATAAGATACCTGTGATAGTATCTATACTTTCTTTATAAACAGGGATGCGGGAATATCCATTCTTTGTGATTTGAGGTAAAATATCGGTATACGCATCATCTTGATTGAGTGCAAATACATCCATGCGAGGTCGCATTACTTGTTTTGTATCTGTATTTCCAAAAGCAACAATACCTTGTAATATTTTTTGCTCTTCTTTAGTGGTGTCATCTTCGCTGGTTAATTCTAAAGCTTGCGAGAGTTGATCTACATTAAAATTAGATTTCTGATCTCCTAACTTAGAATGTATCCAGCTAGTTATACGTTGCATAGGTACGCTAAATGGCGTTACTATTACCTCTATAAAGCGTAAAGGATAGGCCATAAAACCAGCAAACTTTTTATTATTTCGGCTCGCATAAATCTTAGGTAAAATTTCTCCAAATAATAAGATTAAAAATGTGATAACCACAACTTCAAGAATGAATCGTACATTCATTCCAAAGAAGGTTGTTTTTATATCTCCAAATAGCGTTTCGCCTAAACTTGCAAATAATAATACAATAGCAATATTTATAGTATTATTTGCAACAAGAATGGTTGCAAGTAATTTTTTGGGCTTGTCTAACAGTTTAGATACAATCTTTAATCTTGGATCCTGTTTTTCTTCTGCTTCAGGAGATTCAAGATCGGATGGGATTAATGAAAAGAAAGCTACTTCGGCACCACTGATCAATGCAGAACATAGCAATAAAATAAAGAGGATTGCAATAGAAAGAATAGTAGCAGGATCAAGTGCTAATAAGAGTATAAATAATGGTTCAGGATCAGGATCCAATCGTATAAAAGTTAATTAAACATTACATTAAAAAGGGAGATCATCTACATCTCCTACACCTGTAGTAGGTTGAGAAGTATCTGGTTGAACTGTTTTAGGTTGAGTGCTAGGCACAGATTGCTGATTCTCAGATTTTGGAGTGAGAAAAGTAAAATCGGTGCATTGTATTTCAGTGCTATAGCGCTCTAAGCCTTTATCATCAGTCCATTTACGTGTTTTAAGACGCCCTTCTATATAGACTTTATCTCCTTTTTTTAAGTATTTTTCACAGATTTCGGCAGCTTTGTTACGAACAACAATATTATGCCATTCTGTATTACTAACACGTTCCCCTGTAGTTCGATTTGTATATTCTTCATTTGTTGCAAGAGGGAATCGTCCTATGCTATTACCACCTTCAAAATAGTGCATCTTTACCTCATCTCCAGTGTGACCGATTAAGATCACTTTATTTATAGTACCTGCCATAATATCAAATATAAGAAAATATTAAGCTGTATTCTATAAAGTTGTAGATAAGAACTGATAATTAAAAACGCTTGAGATCCATAAAATGATAAGTACTGGAAGGAGCTCTATCTTACTGCAAAAAGAAAAGTCTCTTATAGAATTTTCTATAAGAGACTTTAACTAAGCAGACTAAACTCTATAAAAGAGATAGGAGTTTTAGATGATTTCTATTTCTTTATTATAGGTTCTAGAACCATCTTTTACTTTGATACTATAACTTCCTTGATACGCATTCGTAAAATTGAATGACTTGTGAATGGCATTATTATCACTAATAGTTTCAGAAAATACGATTCGACCCAAACCATCTCTAATAATTATTTTAATAGGATTTAAATCTAGATTTAAAAGATTTACAGATACTTTTCCGTCTTTTTCCTGAATCACATAGGTGTCATCTATGTTTAAAGAGTATGCTTCAGTGGTGTTTACAGGAGTCTTATACTCAGATGCATTTGCTTGTACACTCACTGTTAAAAGTGCAAGTACGAGTGATAATTTTAACGTGCTTTTCATAATGTTCGATTTAAAAGATTGATAACTAATTTATTATGGTGCAAACATACGTTCAAGATGTATAGGATGCTATTGCCATATTCTCATATTTATGTTCTAAATTATCTTTAATAAAATTTTAAGATATTATTAAGGTTAATATAGTACAGATTTAGGGTAAATTTCCAACATTATAAATTCAGAAGCGTTATTAACTTTATCCTTAAAAAAGACAGCTATGATTTTACAGAAACCTACGCTAGAATCAATTACTCCCAATTTTGGAAATTCGTTCTTGTATCAAAAATTTAGCAAGGAGAATAGGAATGACAATACAATATGGCATTACCACCCTGAGTTAGAGCTAGTTTATGTAAACGGTGGAACGGGCAGACGCTTAGTGGGTAGTAATCTTTCTTATTATACCTGGGGGACATTGATATTAATAGGAAGTAATTTACCCCATTGTGGTTTTACAGATCATCAAACCGGCAATAAGTATGAAACAGTGATACAAATGAAAGCCGATTTTTTAGGAGATGATTTTTTTAATATTCCTGAAATGTCACACATCAAGAGACTTTTACAAGTTTCAAAACGAGGGGTGGTCTTCTCTGGGGTTACAAAAATCGAAGTAGGAGCGCTTATGGAAGAAATGGACGAGCAGACAGATTTTGAGCGTTTACTATCATATTTGAATATACTTAACCGACTAGCGACTACTAAGGAGTTTAGAATTCTCAATGCCGATGGTTTTGCGTTGTTATCTACTATTAATGACAATGATCGGATTAACTTGGTTTTCAATTATGTAAAAACGCATTTTAAGGAAGAAATACCGCTTGGACAGATGGCGGAATTGACGTATATGACTATTCCTTCTTTTTGCCGCTATTTCAAAAAAATTACCAATAAGACATTTACACAGTTTGTCAACGAATACCGTTTGGTACATGCTTCCAAATTACTCTCAGAGAATGCCATAAGTATTACCGAGGTATGTCATGAAAGTGGGTTTAATAATTTCTCTCATTTTAATAAGAGATTCAAGGCATTTACTGGACAAAGCCCGTCTGCCTATAGAAAACAGATTCAAACCATATTAGATTAAAAATAGGTTTCTATAAACCGTTCAATAAGAACAGGAACTGGATACGATGGTAGTGTTGTAATTTCTATAGCATTTTCTTGAAGTTCCTCTACCTCAATAATCCAAAAAGTAGCATACAAATGCTGATGGGATAATTTATGTAAAACAGGCGTTGTGTTATACTGCTGTATATCTAGGATGGTATAAGGCGCTGTTTTTTTCAGGAAAGCATCGCTTTCGCGAAAGCGTATACTGTCTATCTCCTCTTCGATTATAGGAAATTCATAGAGACCTTGCCATATCCCTTTACCCGTACGTTGTTGTAATATTGTTTTCCCATTTTTTGAATAAAATACGAGATATTGAAAATAACGTTTCCTAATCTTAGTTTTCTTCAATTTTACTGGTAGTGTATCTATCTTGTTTTTTTGTAGTGCTACGCATATATCATTAAAAACACAGTGCAAACAATATGGATTTTGAGGCTTACATTGTATAGCTCCAAATTCCATAAGTGCCTGATTAAAATTTGCAGGCTGTTTAGGATCGATAAGTTCTTGGGCAAGGGCCTTAAATTCTTTAATGCCAGCAGTACTATTTATAGGCGTGTCAATTCCATAAACACGAGATAATACTCGGTATACATTTCCATCGACGACAGCAGTAGGTTCATTAAAGCTTATGCTGGCTATGGCACTGGCCGTATAATCGCCTACCCCTTTTAGCTTGAGAAGTTTCTCGTAAGTATTTGGGAAAACACCATCACATTCATCTACAATATATTTGGCAGCAGCGTGCAGGTTTCTCCCTCGGGAGTAATAACCCAATCCTTGCCATAATTTAAGAACCTCTTCTTCGGTGGCTCGGGCAAGGTCATAAACTGTAGGAAACGTTTCTGTAAACTTAATATAATAGGGCAAACCCTGCGCCACCCGTGTTTGCTGGAGGATTATTTCTGATAGCCAAATACGATACGGATCAGTTGTTTTACGCCATGGCATATCTCGCTTGTTTGATAAATACCACGTTATGAGTTTATTAGAAAATTCCAAGAGTAAATAGTACTTTCTGCTAAATTATGCCTTATCTCGTTATATTTTAAAAGATTATGCTTGAAAGTTTGAAATTATAATCCTTATATTTGCGCACTTGAAATTTTAACCCCTAAATAATTAATAACAATGACAAAAGCTGATATTGTAGCAAAGATATCTGAAAAGTTAGGTATCGAAAAGAATGATGTACAAGCAACTATCGAATCATTTATGGATGAGGTAAAAACTTCTTTAGAAGGAGGAGATAATGTTTATCTTAGAGGATTCGGAAGCTTTATTATTAAGACGAGAGCTGAGAAAACAGGTAGAAACATTTCTAAGAATACGACTATCAAAATCCCGGCACACAACATACCAGCGTTCAAGCCTGCCA
Organism: uncultured Dokdonia sp.; assembly: GCA_947503305.1. Lineage (GTDB taxonomy): Bacteria > Bacteroidota > Bacteroidia > Flavobacteriales > Flavobacteriaceae > Dokdonia. The sequence continues at coordinate 19,208 of CANNDF010000001.1, read as the reverse complement.
AAGTATTTGTGGAAGGTGTAAAAACGAACGTTACTGTATAAATTAAGTAACCTATTTAAAGAATCATTTTATGCCAAGTGGTAAAAAAAGAAAAAGACACAAGGTAGCTACGCACAAACGTAAGAAAAGACGTAGAGCTAATCGCCACAAAAAGAAAAAGTAGTCTTAGACTACTTTTTCTTTTGCTGTTCTTTGACATCGCAATAGTATAAAACACCCTAATACCTTGAGGTGTATATATATTGCAACGTATTTATTACATTTCGTATACAAACGTATACTTTATCGTACCTGTGATAAATTATTGTATAATCCATTTGTTACGCAACAAGCGTGATGGATAAAAATTACTAAAGAGTGAATAAAGAATTAATTATAAGATCTAGTTCCTCAGTAGTTGATTTTGCCTTACTAAAAGATGGAAAACTTATAGAACTTCATAAAGAAGAAGATGGAAATAAGTTTAATGTAGGTGATATTTATATTGCTAACATTAGAAAAACAGTTTCAGGACTCAATGCTGCATTTGTAAATGTAGGTTATGAAAAAGATGCATTTTTGCATTATCATGATTTAGGTCCAAAGCTTCCAACACTTCTTAGTTATATAAAACGTGTAAGCACAGGTAAATTAAAAGACTATTCCTTAAAAAACTTTCCCTTTGAAAAAGACATAGATAAAAACGGAAAAATATCCGATGTCTTAAAGTCAAAACAAAGTGTATTAGTGCAAATAGCAAAAGAACCTATTTCTACAAAAGGACCTAGGATAAGCAGTGAGCTATCCATAGCTGGTAGATATATTGTTCTCGTGCCTTTTTCTGATCGAATTTCTATATCACAAAAAATAGAAAGTAAAGAAGAAAAAGCACGTCTTAAGCGATTAGTACAAAGCATCCGTCCTAAAGGATTTGGTGTTATAGTACGTACCGTTGCACAAGGGGTAAAGGTTGCAGAACTAGATAAGGACCTGCAAAATTTGGTAGACAAATGGGCTACCATGAGTAAAAAAATACAAGGAGCACATCACCCTAGTAAAATTCTAGGAGAGATGAACCGAGCATCTTCTATTCTAAGAGATATCTTCAATGATAGCTTTACAGGAATAACTGTAGATGATGAAACGCTCTATTATCAAATTAAAGAATACTTAAGCGAAATTGCTCCTAAAAAAGAGAGCATTGTAAAACTACATAAGAGTTCAACTCCTATTTTCGAAAAGTTCGGTGTAGAACGTCAGATTAAAACATCTTTCGGAAAAACCGTATCTATGAGTAAAGGAGCTTACCTTGTTATAGAACATACAGAAGCATTACATGTGGTAGATGTAAATAGTGGTAATAGATCAAATAAAGCAAAGAGTCAGGAAGATACTGCACTTGAAGTAAATATGATCGCTGCCTCGGAAATTGCACGCCAGTTAAGCCTTCGAGATATGGGAGGGATTATTGTTATCGATTTTATTGATATGAATAATGCTGATAACCGTAGAAAACTCTTTAATCATCTCAAAGATGAGATGAAAGTGGATCGCGCAAAACACAAAATCTTACCGCCTAGTAAATTTGGTTTAATTCAAATTACAAGGCAGAGAGTTCGTCCTGAAATGAACATTAAAACTCGAGAAATTGACCCTAATGGATCAAAAGGAGAGATAGAAGCGCCTATTGTTATGGTGCAAAAAATGCAAGGAAAACTCGATAAAATACTTAAAAACGGTAATAAAAAAGTGACGCTACATGCGCATCCTTTTGTTGCTGCCTTTCTAACCAAAGGGTTTCCATCTATACGTTCTAAATGGTTTTTAGAACACAAAAAATGGGTAAAAATTATGCCCAGAGACGCTTACACGTATCTTGAATATCGCTTTACAGATCAAAGCGGTAAGGAAATAAAAGTAGAATAAACTAAGGCCCTGTTTCAGTAATGAAACGGGGCTTTTTTTATGCATTATTATTAGATAATAAACATTTTTGTAAGCAATTTAAAACACTATTTTTGCGCTTGTTTGTAAATGAGATCCATTGTAAAAACATATACCCTAGAAGAAGCAAAACGCAGGATAGAACGTTATTGTGCCTATCAAGAGCGTTGTCATGAGGAAGTACGTAAGAAACTTTTTGAAATGCGTATGATTCCGCAAGCAATAGATGAGATTATTGTACATCTCCTTGAACATGATTTTTTAAATGAAGAACGTTTTGCCAAGGCATTTGTTAGAGGAAAATTCAATCATAAATTCTGGGGGAAACAGCGTCTTATTGGAGAGTTAAAACAACGTCAGATTTCAACTTTTAATATTAAAATAGGGCTTTTAGAAATTACTGAAGAATCATATATTAGTGTTTTTGATATGCTTTCGCGAAAGCGAAATGAGCAACTTCAACAAGAAAAAAACAAATTTAAAAAAAGGAAAAAGCTCGCTGATTACTTATTGTATAGAGGGTGGGAAGGAAATCTTGTGTATGATAAAGTAAAAGAATTAATACCCTAAATAATAATGCCATCTTGAAAGTATCTTAATCACTTTCGAGAGTAACAGTTATAGAATTACGAAGAATAATTTCTTATTTTTTAGTTAAGACTAAAAATATAATTTAATAAACAAAAAATAATAATTACTTTTGTATTGTTTTTATAATTACCAGAAGGTAAATTAAACAATGAGAAAGTATTTAAAGAAAATAGTTGCCCTCGTATTATATCTTTTTTCGAGCGCAGTAGTCCTTGCTCAAGAAGAGCAAACTAAGATTACGGGAGTAGTGGCTTCGGGAGAACGTACAATTCCATATGCAACGGTTTCAGCCACCCCAGGTTTATTGAAGACAGTCACAGATATAGATGGCAATTATACATTGACATTGCCAAAAGGAGCCTATCAATTAAAAGTAGTTGCACAAGGTTATAGGACCTTAAGCCAGAATGTTGAAGTAGTTAAGAATAAAGATAGGATTATCAATTTTGTACTGATAGAAGATATACTTGGCCTAGATGAAGTAGTAGTGAGTAGTACAAGAAATAGAGTTGAACGTAAAAAAACACCAGTAATTGTATCTACTTTAAAACCAAAACTTCTCACAGCAACACAATCTATTACTCTGGCAGATGGTTTAAATTATGCGCCGGGAGTTCGCGTAGAGACCAATTGTCAGAATTGTGGGTTTACCCAAGTACGTCTTAATGGATTAGATGGAGCATATACACAAGTTCTTTTAAATAGCCGTGCCGTTTTTACCTCATTAATAGGCGTCTATGGTCTGGAGCAGATCCCGACAAATACTATCGAACGAGTAGAGGTTGTTCGAAGTGGTGGTTCTGCCTTATTTGGTTCAAATGCGATTGCAGGAACCGTAAATATCATCACAAAAGACCCCATACTAAATACGTGGGAGGTAGGCTCTAATTTTTCTTTAATCGATGGAGATGCATTAGATCGTGTGGTTAATTTTAATACTTCCCAGGTTTCTGATGATTTGAATAGTGGATTTACACTTTTTGGAGTTTATAGGAATAGAGATTCGTATGATAATAATGATGATGGGTTTACAGAAATTGTAGAATTACGTAATACTACTATTGGCGGAAAAGCTTTTTTTAAGCCCAGTGATGAAAGTCGTATTTCTCTTAATCTCAATGCGATTAGAGAGTATCGACGAGGAGGAGATAGACTGGATCTTTCGCCGCAATTCACAGATACTACAGAAGAGTTGGATCACGATACTTTTATAGGAGGTGTTGATTATGAAATTAATAGTAAAGATTATTCTCATAAAATTCAGTTATATACTTCGGCTTCTGTAACAGATAGAGATAGTTATTACGGAGGATTAGGCGGAGGAAGAACCAGACAAGACAGTTTACTTGCAAACAATGCATTTGGAACGACAAAAGATCTTGCACTTGTATATGGAGCTCAATACACTAAAAACTTCAAAAATCAGGATGTACTAACCGTAGGAACAGAACTTACAGTCAATGATACAGAAGATCAAATTCCCGGTTATAATCGAATTATTGACCAACGTACAAGAACCTTAGGGGGATATGCTCAATATGAATGGAAACCTACAGAAAAATTTATAGCATTGCTAGGAACGCGATTAGACAATGTAGATTCGGAAGGCGATTTTACTGTTGGGGATATACGAAGAGTTGTGGATGTCAATCAAACGGCGCTATCTCCGCGTTTAACGATATCTTATAAATTGACAAATGAATTAAAGTTTCGGGGAGGTTATGCTCGTGGTTTCAGAGCTCCACAAGCTTTTAATGAAGATCTTCATATCTCCAGTGTAGGAGGAGAACCTCAATTTGTAATTCTTTCCAATGATTTAGAAACAGAGTTTTCAAATGCATATACAGCTTCCCTTAATTACAGTCGGACTGTAAATCTTTTACAATTGGATTTTTTGGCAGAAGGGTTTTATACGACACTTGAAAATCCATTTGCGATCGTGAGTACAGGAGCAGTATTTGAAAATGGTTCTATTCTGGAAGAGGTGCGTAATGGATCTGGAGCCGATGTATATGGTCTTAATTTTGAATTTGGAGTATCACCATCGGTAAAGTGGCAATTTCAGTTGGGGGGTACCGTTCAAAAAAATCAGTATGACGAACCTCAGCTTCTTTTTGAATCAGACGGTACTCAGGGAGAGTCTGATATTTCTGTAAATGAGTTTACAAGAACTCCTGATGTGTATGGATATCTTAATGCCACTTGGACACCCAATGAAACCTTTACTATTAATCTTACAGGAACCTATACAGGAGAAATGATAGTACCCAGAGTAGTAAGTGAAACAGGGTTTTTAGAACTAAATCGTGTTACAGACTTTTTTGATCTCAATTTGAAATTTGAAACACATTTTGATTTTAATGACAGCTTTATGGTGACCCTATCCGGAGGAATGAAGAATATATTTAATAGTTACCAAGACGACTTTGATATAGGCCCTTTACGGGATTCAGACTATATCTATGGCCCTAATTCTCCACGGTCTGTATTTGTAGGAATAAAACTTGGTAAATTTCATTAAGATGAACATATTTCAATACATAAGTACGATACTACTCATTGGATTTATATCTGTAATGAATGCGCAGTCATCATCGGACCAAATACAGTGGCTTACGTTCGAACAACTGGAAGATTCGCTGGAAGTAATGCCTAAAAAAGTAATTATAGATTTTTATGCCGACTGGTGTTCTTTCTGCAAAAAAATGGACAAAGTTGGATTTAAAAATAAAGAGGTGATACAACGTATTAATAAAAATTATTATGCTGTAAAAATGAATGCAGAAACTGCAGATACAGTTTCTTTTGGAAATCAAAACTATATAAATAAAGAACTAGGTTTAAGACGTAATGCAACCCATGAAATTGCATTACTATTAGGCTCACGAGAAGGGCGTGCTTTTTCATTGCCCGTCGTCGTAGTTTTAGACAAATCCTTCAAGATTACTTCGAGATATTTTGAATATCTATCTCCCAAAAAAATGCTTGAAGTGTTTGTTGAATAAGAATGCTTTGGCAAAAGCTAAAGGCGATAAATTATTATTTTAGTTATGTCTAAAATTGAAATGTAACGTATAAAATACCTTTTTAAAAACATGTATAGTAAGTCTGAAGAAAATTATTTGAAAGCGATTTACCATCTTGAGTCAATTGCTAAGCACGGAGTGAGTACAAATGGGATTGCTGGAGAAATGGAAACCAAACCTTCTTCGGTAACTGACATGGTGAAAAAACTTGCGGATAAAGGTCTAGTGAACTATGTAAAATACCAAGGGACAACTCTTACAGAAAAAGGGAAGAAGACAGCACTTGGAATTATTAGAAAGCACCGTATTTGGGAAGTTTTCCTTTTAGAAACATTAGACTTTCAATGGGATGAGGTACATGAGATTGCCGAACAACTAGAACATATTAAATCAGAAGAGCTTATCAATAGATTAGATACATTTCTTGGGAATCCTCAATATGACCCCCATGGAGATCCCATTCCCGATAAAAATGGAAATATAAAACGACTTGAAAAGAAATTGCTGTCAGAACTTAATAAAAAAGAGCAGGGGATCCTCGTGGGAGTAAAAGAAACAAATACAGATTTTTTAAAATACCTTGATAAACGCCGTATTGCTATAGGTACTCCTATAAAAGTAATTGGGAAAGAGTTTTTTGATGGTTCTATGATTATTCAAGTGCAAAAAGAGCAATTCTTTATTTCAAAAAAAATCGCTGAAAATCTATTTATACATATATAAGATAAAAATGAAAAGCATACTAAAAAATATACTCGTTCTCCTTTTTGTAGTAAGTATATACAGCTGTAAAAACGATACAAAAACTAAAGATGAAAGGCTTACTGTAGTCACTACCACGACTATGATAACAGATCTTGTAAAAAATGTAGGAGAGGATCTAATAGAGGTGCAAGGCTTAATGGGAGCAGGAGTTGATCCTCATTTATATAAAGCAAGTGCAGGAGATGTAACCAAACTCTCAGGAGCAGATATCATTTTTTACAATGGACTTCACTTAGAAGGGAAGCTTGTTGAAGTTTTTGAGAAGATGCAATCTGCTACAAAAACTCAAGTCGCTTTAGGGGAAAATCTGGATAAAAATACACTTATTGGCTCTGATTACTTTGCTTCAAATTATGATCCACACGTATGGTTCAATATTCAGTATTTTAAGCAATTTGTACATATTGTTGTATCTACTCTTTCGGAAAAAGACCCAAAAAATAGTGCAAATTATAAAGCAAATGGAGATGCTTATATAGAAAAATTAGATCTCCTAGATAGGGATATAAAAGGAGTTATAGAAACCTTGCCTAAAGAGAAACGCATTCTTGTTACTGCTCATGATGCGTTTAATTATTTTGGGAAGAGCTATGATTTTAATGTAGTAGGCTTACAAGGACTATCTACTGCTACAGAAGCTGGAGTAAAGGATGTACAACGGTTATCTCAATTTATAATAGATAACGATGTAAAAGCTATTTTTATAGAAAGTTCAGTCCCTAGACGTACTATAGAAGCTTTAGAAGCTGCTGTAAAAGCAAAAGGCCACGAAGTAGTTATAGGAGGTTCTTTATATAGTGATGCTCTTGGAAATGCGGGTACTGTAGAAGGAACATATATAGGAATGTTTACGTATAACGTGAATACAATAGTGAGTTCACTTAAATAGAAACTATGGAAGAGAAGATAGCCATTCGCGTAGATGATTTGACAGTTGCTTATAATTATAAACCTGTTTTATGGGACATTGATTTAACAATTCCTGAAGGGGTTTTAATGGCGATCGTTGGTCCTAATGGAGCTGGAAAATCTACTCTTATAAAATCAATATTAGGAATTATAGACCCTATTGCAGGTAGTGTTTCTATATATGACAAGCCATATGTAAAACAACGGAAACTAGTAGCTTATGTTCCACAAAAAGGAAGTGTGGATTGGGATTTTCCAACTACTGCACTAGATGTTGTTATGATGGGGACTTATGGAAAATTAGGATGGATCAAACGTCCTGGTCAGAAAGAAAAAAAAGCAGCTCTAGAAGCTTTAGAAAAAGTTGGGATGCTTCCTTTTAAAAACAGACAGATTAGTCAGTTAAGTGGAGGACAACAACAGCGTGTTTTCTTAGCAAGAGCTCTGGTACAGAACGCTGCAATTTATTTTATGGATGAACCTTTTCAAGGGGTAGATGCTACGACAGAAATAGCCATTATAAATATCTTAAAAGAGTTGCGTAAAGCAGGAAAAACAGTCGTCGTTGTACACCACGATTTACAAACTGTACCTGAGTATTTTGATTGGGTAACTTTTTTAAACGTAAAGAAAATAGCCACAGGACCCGTAAAGGATATTTTTAATGATGATAATCTCACAAAAACCTATGGTATTAATTATAAAGTAGCTGTAAATCAATAATGGATATTCAAGAGTATTTTAGTTTAGTATTTTCAGATTATACCTTACGTACTATTACGTTAGGGACAGCAATTCTGGGAGCTATATGCGGAATGCTTGGAAGTTTTGCAGTACTTAGAAAACAAAGCCTACTAGGAGATGCAATCTCTCATGCTGCGTTGCCAGGTATCGCTTTAGCCTTTATGATTACGGGAACAAAAGATACCAATCTTCTATTATTGGGAGCCTTAGTGAGTGGATTGATAGGCACTTTTTGGATACGGGGTATGATTACAAAAACACATCTTAAAAGCGATACCGCATTAGGCTTAGTTCTGTCTTTGTTTTTTGGTTTTGGAATGTTATTACTCACATTTATTCAAAAACAACCTAATGCCAATCAAGCAGGACTCGATAAGTACTTATTTGGACAAGCAGCCACATTAGTTGAAAAAGACGTAACACTTATGGCTATTGTAACGGGTATGTGTTTAATTATCATGCTCCTTTTTTGGAAAGAATTTAAAATATTACTTTTTGATGCAGATTATACAAAAACGCTAGGGTTTAATACCCGTTTTATAGATATCCTTATTACTTTTTTCATTGTATTAGCTATTGTCTTAGGGCTTCAGACAGTAGGGGTTGTTTTAATGAGCGCTATGTTGCTAGCCCCTGCAGCTGCAGCAAGACAATGGACCAATAAACTAAGTGTAATGATTTTTCTTGCTGCTATTTTTGGTGCTTTTTCAGGAGTTTTTGGAACTGCTATAAGTGCAAGCCAAAACAATCTTTCTACAGGACCCGTGATTGTGCTTGTAGCCGCGGTATTTGTATTTATATCATTTATTTTTTCTCCAGGAAGAGGGATCTTATTTAAGCAAATTAGATTTTGGCAAAATAGAAGAGATTTAAAACTACAAAAAACACTGCAATTTATGTTTGATATTGCAAAGGGACATGAGGATATATCACATCCGCATGCCATCAAAATATTAAATAATTTTCAAGGGTATACAAAGGGATCTTTAAAAAAAATGGAAGAAAAAAATTGGGTAGAAGTAGAAGGTCAAAAATGGTCACTAACTCATGATGGGTATACTGTAGCTAAAAATTTATATACACAAGAATAATGTCAGCACCTCAAATAGAAATTCAATTAATAGCAGCAATAGTAGCCATAGCGTGCGCTATTCCAGGGGTGTTTTTGGTATTGCGCAAGATGGCACTTATCAGTGATGCTATAAGCCATTCTATTTTGCCAGGAATTGTAATTGGTTTTTTCTTAACAGAAGATTTAAATTCTCCTTTACTTATTTTATTAGCAGCTATTACCGGTGTGATCACAGTAATTCTAGTAGAAGCTATTCAAAAAACTGGATTGGTAAAAGAAGATACCGCTATAGGACTTGTATTTCCAGCATTGTTTAGTATAGGGGTTATTCTAATTGCTAAAAACGCAAATGATGTCCACCTTGATGTAGATGCTGTATTGCTTGGAGAGCTCGCATTTGCTCCTTTTGATCGTCTTTTGATTGCTGGAATAGACGTTGGACCAAAATCCTTATGGGTAATGAGTTTGATTTTAAGTATAACCATAGGATTACTAATCGCATTCTTCAAAGAATTAAAAGTAAGTACATTTGATGCAGGATTGTCATCAGCTCTAGGATTTTCTCCAGTCGTATTACATTATGGTTTAATGTCTGTGTCATCTGTAACCGTAGTAGGAGCTTTTGATGCAGTAGGTGCTGTGCTGGTTGTTGCATTAATGATCGCGCCTGCAGCTACAGCATACTTGCTAACTTCAGATTTAAAAAAGATGTTAATGCTCTCCATTATATTCGGAGTGAGTTCTGCTATTATAGGGTACTGGATGGCACATCTATTAGACGCGTCTATTTCTGGATCAATGACAACAGTATTAGGGGTTGTTTTTTTAGTCGTATACCTTTTTGCACCTAATAAAGGGTTGATAGCAGTCATGTATCGACAGAAACAACAACGTACAGAGGTATCGTTACTTACATTCTTACTACATTTAAATAATCACACGGAAGAGAGTGAAAGACACATAAATCATTTACAGGAACATATTAACTGGCAAAGAGTTCGCTCTAAGACAGTTTTAGATCTTGCTCAAAAAAATAATATGATTACTATTGTAAATAGTATTGTTACATTAACTCCAAAAGGAAAAGAATTTACAGATCTTGCCCTGGAATATATAGTAACTAATAAAGATGAAAAGATAGAGCATATGAAAGATGATTTCTTTCTTTTTAGAGGATAATGTAAGATGGCATCTTTTTTGGGATGTTTATAATAAATCTTAATACCATGAAAACGATTTATACGCTAATAGTTATTGCTTTTTTCTCCGCTTTCGCGAAAGCACAAGAGACCCCATCACCATCTGTACAATCTCCTACAATTGGAATTAAGTTGGCACTTGGTAAATCAATTCAACTAGATGACGTGACTATTACTTTTGAAAAGGTATTGGAAGATTCTCGATGTCCAAAAGATGTGCAATGTGTTTGGGCTGGACAAATCAAAGTACAGTTGAAAATTGAGGAAAAGAATAGGACATCTACACAAAAAAATATAATATTCAGCCCGACCTCAAAGGATGATAAAATAGTATATAGTTCAGATGTTAAGAGTATTAATGCTCTTGAAGTAATGCCGTATCCCCAAACAAATAATACTGTTGCAGAAAGAGAATATATCCTTTTATTACAAGAGGTAAAACAGGATTAACACCCGCAATGGCCATCACTACAACCGCCCTTGGATTTCTTTTTTAAGAAAGCTGGTTTCCATACAAACTTTGAGATAAGATATCCTAAAGCTATAAGAAAAATAGCGAGAACAGCGATATTTTGAAATTGTTCCATAATATGTATTATAAATTGAAAAACTATTTTTTACTAGTCGTAAAATGGAAGTCTTCCTTATTTTAAAACTTGATAGGCTATTAAGGCAACGAGATATGCAAATGCACTCATGACTCCTAATTGTAGCAAAGGCCATTTCCAGCTATTGGTTTCTCTTTTTACAATAGCCAGAGTACTCATACACTGCATAGCAAAAGCATAAAATAATAAAAGAGATATTCCACTCGCGAGGTTATATCGAGGTTTCCCTACTATCAAATTTGTCTCTGCCGCCATTCTATTTTTTATAGTTTCTTCTTCATCATCACCCACACTATAAATTGTCGCCAGTGTGCCTACAAATACTTCACGAGCTGCAAATGATGTAATAATAGCTATCCCTATTTTCCAATCATAACCTAAAGGTTCTACAACAGGTTCTATAAATTTTCCGAGATATCCTATATAACTCTTTTCTAATTGATAAGAAGCAATTTGTTTTTCTAGGTCAGCTTTAGCAAAAGCACCCTCTTCCATACGGGCTGTTACAATTTCTTCGGCATTTGAAAAATCTTGTCCTGGGCCATAAGATGCCAATACCCATAATACAATAGAAATTGCAAGGATAATTTTACCTGCATCTACAACAAAAGCTTTTGTTTTTTCAATAACATTGATAGCAACATTCTTAAATAAAGGAAGCTTATAATTAGGCATTTCTATCACAAAGAATGTCTTACTTCTTATTTTTAAAATTTTATTCAATAACCATGCAGAGCCTATAGCAGTTCCAAAACCTATTAAATATAAGAGCATTAAAGTAAGTCCTTGCAAATTAAAAATCAAAAATTTCTTATCAGGAATTACTAGGGCTATAATGATTAAATAAACGGGAAGTCTTGCAGAGCAGGTAGTAAAAGGAGTGACAAGTATAGTAATAAGTCGTTCTTTCCAACTCTCTATATTACGAGTTGCCATTATTGCTGGGATAGCACATGCAGTACCAGATACTAAAGGCACAACACTTTTACCACTTAATCCAAAACGTCGCATTACACGATCCATTAGAAAAACAACACGACTCATATATCCACTTTCCTCAAGTATGGATATAAATAAAAATAAAAAGGCAATTTGTGGTATGAAAATTACAATTCCTCCTAATCCAGCTATGATACCTTCTGCAATGAGATTTGTTAGTGTACCTTCCGGTAATGTGTTTTTGATCCATTCACTTAAACTAGCAAAAGAGTTATCTATAAAATCCATTGGGTAGCTAGACCAATCATAAATAACTTGGAAAATGAGCATTAGGATGGCAAAGAAAATCACATACCCCCATACTTTATGAGTTAAGACACGATCAAGACGAGAGCGTAAATCTTTAGCATTTGTAGTATCTATTGTTAATGTTTCTTTTAAAACATCATTTATAAATTTATAACGTACAATAGTTTCTCTTTGCTGTAAACGTTTAAGATTGCTTACGGATTCGGTTTTAAAAGAAGCAATCGTATTCATTTCTTGACGTTCAATCTTTCCAAAATTGACATCTTGAGTAATGACAAGCCATAATTTATATAAGTCCTGATTTGGAAAGGCTTTACGAAGTCTTTCAAAATAATCAGGAGCGATAATTGATGCATTAACACATGGCTCAGTAGGGATATTTTTATACTCAGTAATAAGCTCTTTGAGTCGATCTATCCCTTGATTTTTTCTACTACTAATAAGAGCAATTTTGGTATGTAAATGCTTTTCCAAGGCAGGAATGTCTAGGCTTATAGCCTTCCTTTTCATACGATCTGCCATATTAATAGCAAGTATAGTAGGAATTCCAAGATCTTTAATTTGAGTAAATAAAAGAAGGTTTCTCTTTAGGTTTTCTACATCAGAGACTACAACAGCAACGTCGGGAAAATCTTTGTCATTTTTATTAAGTAATAATTCAATGACAACATTTTCATCGAGAGAAGAAGCATTGAGACTATATGTGCCAGGTAAGTCTAATATATGTGCCTTTATACCTCTTGCAAGTTTACAAATCCCTTCTTTTTTTTCGACAGTGATTCCGGGATAATTACCTACTTGTTGATTAAGACCTGTAAGATGATTAAATACAGAGGTCTTACCTGTGTTAGGATTTCCTATAAGTGCTACATTAAGTTGTTTTGCCATATTAGGATGGCGTTTCAATTACAATATGTAATGCGGTTTCTTTTCGTATGGCAAGATGAGAACCGTTTACATTAATATACATAGGATCGGCAAAAGGAGCGAGTTGTAAAAGCTCTACTTCATTACCAGGAAGACAACCCATTTCTAAGAGCTTAAGAGGGACTTGGTCTGTGGCTATATCTAAAATAATAGCTTTCTCTCCTTTTTGCAAATGGGCTACTGTTTTTTTCAATGCTTATTTAGATTAAATTTAAACAAGGCAAAAATACAGCATTTGAACTAAAGAGAAAAGATTTTTTTACTTCTAGTGAGTCATTAAAAATAATAGTAGGACTATAAGATTATTGATATTCTAATTTTAGAATTTCAATTTCTTTGAGTAAGCGATTTATTTCATCAGGATTTGTACCATCATAATACCCTCTTATTTGCTTTTTTTTGTCAATAAGCATAAAATTTTCTGTATGGACCATAGCATCTTCTTCGCCTGGAATATCTTTTACGGCAAGATAACTTTTTCGCGCAAGCGTATATATCTCTTTTCTAGAGCCAGTCACAAGATTCCATTTTGAGTCATTCACCCCTTTTTTAAGTGCATATGCTTTTAAGACTTCTGGAGTATCGTATTCTGGAATGACAGAATGAGATAGCAACAATATATCAGTATCCTCTCTCAATTCTTTTTGAATCTCTACCATATGCTCAGTCATAATTGGGCATATAGTTTGACATGTAGTAAAAAAGAAATCAGCTATATAGATTTTATTATTATAGTAATCTTCTGTGATCGTATCATTATTTTGATTTACAAGCGTAAATGGAGCAATTTTATGGTATTTTTTTTTGTACTGAATGGTACTATCGACCATCTCATTATTCACCATGGTAGGTTGATATATAGGTAACTTAGGAGGGACATCTAGAAGTTGATAGATAATGGAAATAATAATAACAGAGAGTATTGTCATTACGATGGCAAAAAAAGTATACCGTTTAAAAAAGCGAAACATAGGTGCAATTTTTTACAAAATTACGGCAGGAAGTTGAGGTGTCTAGTAATTTTCCCTTAAAAAAAAGTGAAAAGAAAGGGACTGTGATCGAATTACTTTATTATACGATGCGAAAAGATTACTTTTGTGCGTTTTAAATTTTGACATACAGCACACATGGAGCTTTTCATACAGATATCACAATTTGTCCTTTCTATTTCTATTTTAGTGATCCTACACGAGTTTGGGCATTTTTTGCCTGCGAGATGGTTTGGAATTAAAGTAGAGAAGTTCTTTTTATTTTTTGATGTAAAGTTTGCACTATTCAAAAAGAAAATAGGAGAAACGGTCTATGGAGTGGGTTGGTTACCATTAGGAGGGTACGTAAAAATTGCAGGGATGATAGATGAGAGTATGGATAAGGAGCAAATGGCACAACCAGCACAACCCTGGGAGTTTAGATCAAAACCAGCATGGCAACGTTTGATTGTTATGGTAGGAGGTGTTACTGTAAATGTATTACTTGCATGGATCATCTATAGTACAATGCTTGTGATAAATGGAGATACCTATATCCCGGCAGACAATATGAAATATGGTATCGATGTAACAAAGGAAGGAGAAATTCTTGGTTTTGAAGATGGGGATAAAATTCTTTCTATAGATGGGAAACCACTACGTAAGTTTAGTTCAGATGTACTATTTGATGTATTACTTGGCGAATCAGCAGTCGTATTGAGAGATGGTAAAGAAGTTAGTTTTCCTATAAGTGATCAAGGAAAGAAAGCAGTCTTAGCTAGTAAAGAAGGCCCTTTTCTTGAAGCCCGTCGAAGTAACGCAATTGGGTTGATAGACCCTAATTCTATAGCAGCACAAAACGGTTTTGAAATAGGCGATAGAATAGTAAAAGTAAATGAGCAAGAAGTTACCTATTGGGGACAATTTAAAGAATTATTAGAACCTGTAAAAGGAGGGATCGTTTCGATTACTTTAGAAAGAAACGGAACGATGCTTACCAAATCTTTTCCTATTGAGAAAGGCGGAGCTGTAGGAATTGCCTCAGATATAGATGAACTTCTTGTTAAAGATGAATATGGAATATTTTCCTCTATTCCTGCTGGATGGAATCGCACGATAAGTGTTCTCACAAAACAGGTGAGACAGTTCAAACTAATTTTTAACAGTGAAGTGCAAGGATATAAGCAAGTAAAAGGTCCAATAGGAATCGTAGAAATGATGTCTCCTACATGGGATTGGGGTCATTTCTGGGGTTTTACAGCAATGTTTTCTGTGTGGTTAGCTTTTGTAAATATTCTTCCTATTCCTGCCCTGGATGGGGGTCATGTCATGTTTTTGTTATATGAAATGATTACAGGAAAAAAACCATCAGAAAAGACCTTAGAGCGGGGGCAGATTATAGGATTTATAATTGTAATGGGCTTAATGCTTGTGGTTTTTGGAAATGACATTTGGAACTTGTTTAAATAATAGAAAGTTCGCTTTCGCGAAAGCATACTTATAAACATAAGCATCTGATGATTGAAAAGATAATACATCAAAGACGATCGATCTTTCCAGATCAATATACGGAAGAAGAAATTTCTAAAGATACAATCATTCAGTTATTAGAAGCTGCAAATAGGGCTCCCACTCATAAAAAGACAGAACCGTGGCGTTTTAAGATTTTACAGGGAGATGCGCTACTTTCATTAGGAAAATTTCTTTCAGAAACCTATAAACGAACCACACCAACAGAAAAGTTTTCTGATTTTAAAAGCTCAAAACTTTTAAAAAATCCTTCAAAAGCAGGGGCAATTATTGCTATATGTATGCAGAGAGATCCCAAGGAGCGTATTCCAGAATGGGAAGAAATCGCGGCTACTGCAATGGCAGTACAGAATATGTGGCTACTCGCTACGGAACTTGGTTTGGGAGCATATTGGAGTTCTCCAGGATTGATCAAGTATATGCACGAATTCTTTGATTTGGATCAAGGCGAAAAATGCCTAGGATTTTTTTATTTAGGCTATTATAAAGAAATAGCGTCCAATGAAACTTCGAGGATCGCTATCGAACAAAAGAGTACTTGGTTGTAAAAATACACTACCTCATTTTATTATAATTTATTACTAGCTATTACATATAGTAATAGTTCTTACAGATCTAAACTTTACTTTTTTACGTAAATATTCACATAGACTACGGTTTTTACGTAATAAAAAAAGTTTTTATAGTACAAAAAAATAAAAAATTATGTATTTTGTCGATGTTTTTGTGTATTTCATAGAATTATAGATTATTAATTTTTAGTTAAAAATGAGTTAATGGTATAATTTTATTTTTACAATGAATACTCAATATCATCAAATAACAAATATTTTAAGACCCCCTATAATTAAAATATAATGAGTAATACTAGCCAAAAAAGTGATCAGGCATTCATATGTCTGATGGTTTATGTATTGTGTGATAAAATATCTATAGAATCTTATTTACATGCAGTAAGTGAGAAGGTAGTTCGACCAGACACATTTGCTAGTGCAATCCAAAAATTTTTTAACACTAAAAATAGCACCTATACCATTCGTATAGGTGCTATTTTTAAATCTCTTATAGAAGTCTATGAGGGTTCTTATCTCTATAAATCTATGACTCAAATCATGAGTCATAAAAATGGTTTACTCACTAAAAACCTATTTTTCTTACATCTTATTTATGACATAATTATGACTAAACTGTCATGCTTTGTTTTGTATAATTCATATAGAACAATCAAAATAAAAAGTATCAAAGGAGAGATCTACTCTTTTTTTAGCTACATAGAAACTACTTCCCAATCTAACAAAAGCTTGTTGTATCCAAGCTTAAAAACAGAAGCGTATGAAAATCTTTACTAAGTGTTCAAATTCAATAAAAAGACCACTACTACTATCTATACATAGTATAATTTTTATGGGATTATCACTTGTTTTAAGTAATGCATTAATAGCACAGAATCCTGTAGATAGTTGGACAATATCAACTCAGGCAGCAACTGATCAAGATAATTATAATGTAAGCGGTCAAATATATGAATATGGAGAAGGAGATGAGGTTACTATAGAGTCTATTACTTGGAATGGGAATACCTATACTATTCCCTTTGCAAGTCAATTTTACTTGTTCAGAAGAGTTGATATTAATTCAAACGCTCAATCTGTAGCCGTTATTGGAGATAAAGCTAGTATCTTCTATGAAAGAGCAGGGGCATCAAATTTTATTTATGGACCAAGCTTACCGGGCACAGGCGGTGATATTGATTTAGAAACAATACTTAAAGAACCTATAATTAATAGAGGAGCTTTAGATGTTTTTAGAAACCAAGGTACAAATGGAGGAGATGAAGGGCCTTCTAATATAGAAAGAGTTGATGTTGTTTTTCCTGCATTGAGAATAGATAATGCTGGTGATTTGGACCTTAATGGATTTTTGGCTTCTGAAAAAAATGGGAATAATACCTACAAAGCAGCAGCAATACTTACAATAGATGTTGCTGGAAATCCTACCTCATATGGTAATTTGGTAACTATTGTGGCAAACACTTCATATGGAGAACCCATTGATAATAGTTTTAATCCACTAAGATTATATTCTTTTAATGAAGATTCCAATAGTGATAATTTTCCCACACGAGTAGGAGGCAGTTCAGAACGAGTTGGATTTAGTTTAATTACCTTCTCTGATTTAGGAGTGACTGCAGGTCAAACCATTTATGGATTATCATTTTTTGGAGACGATGTAGTAGATTCTGACAACTTATTGGATCCTACTACTTTTCCAGATAATACATCAACAGGTGCAGATATACATGGTTCACTAGGATCATTTGTTACTGCTTCGGGCTTTGACCCTGCTGATGATGATGGAGATGGTGTAGCAAATACTTCAGATATATGTAATGGTTTTGATGACAATGCAAATAACGATGGAGATTCAGTTCCTGATGGTTGTGATGATGATGATGATAACGATGGTATTTTAGATATTAATGAAGGTCTGGTAACTACCACTACAGGACCAGTATGTGGTTCTCAAACAATATTAGATTTTACAGGTCCTTTTTCTGAGGAACCTACAAATGATGGTAATACAACAACTTTTTCAGAAGGAGAAGTTTTTCGTTATTCAAATGTATCTCCAGGAATAGATGCATTGGTAACGATTGTAGAATTAAACGGGACAACACTTCCTACTTTAGATGATAATAGCTCTAATCCTGCATCTTTTCAACCTCAATCAGCATTTAATCTTGCGTCTGCTGGAGATCAAGCATATACTGAGTTTCAATTCTCTTTTGTGACTACGGGAGGTGTTATAGGTGTAAATGATGTCATTATTCCAGAATTTTTTGCCAACTTCAATGATGTTGATGGGAATACAAGTTTTGGTGAGCAAAATTGGTCTCAATTACCTATAGGCTTTACCGTAGATACCCCTACAGAATTAACAATTTCAAATCAAAATGATTTTATTATAGGAACGTCTGGAACAAATGAATTTCCTAATGTAACAAATAACTTTCCTCAAGTTAATTATTCTACGCAACATGAAAATAAATCTTCTTACACAATTCGATTAGGAGTTGTTGCACGAGTCGCAGGAGCATCTTCCGGAGGAAGACAACATAATGTAGAGTTTGATTGTCTTACTAATTTTATAAATCCCGTAAGTACAACAGTTCGAGATACGGATGGTGATGGTATCGCAGATCATCTAGATCCAGATAGTGATAATGATGGTTGTTTTGATGCAATAGAAGCTGCAGGAAGTTTTGACATAGGGAGCATAAATACGGCTAATGGCCAATTAATAAGTGGTGTAGGTACTGATGGAGTTCCCACAATAGCTGGAAGCCCTCAAGCAACTACTTCAGCGGTTACAGATCCTAATGATAATTCTGCTTGTGTCTCATTACAAGATGATACAGCGACAACTCCAGAAGATACCCCTGTAAATATTGATGTATTAGACAATGATGATATTCAAGGTTCTCTTGGTACCGATTTTGACGTCACTGAGGTCACCGATCCTGCCAATGGCACGGTAACGATCAACCCTGATGGCACGGTAACCTATACACCAGATCCTGATTTTAATGGTACCGATACCTTTGATTATACCGTAACGGTAACCAATCCAGATGGTAGTACGACGACAGAGACGGCTACGGTAGTAGTAACGGTAACCCCAGAGCAGGATGTGATGGA